>NZ_JBIWFW010000002.1:0-703583 GCF_044763235.1 Streptomyces sp. NPDC096152
TGGGAGGCGTCGCTGTTCGAGGAGCACGACTTCCGCGACATCAAGATCTCGGTGAAGCACAACGACCCGGTGGTGATGATCGAGGCCTACCGGCAGCTCGCCGAGAGTTGCGACTACCCGCTGCACCTGGGTGTGACGGAGGCCGGTCCGGCGTTCCAGGGCACGATCAAGTCGGCGGTGGCGTTCGGTGCGCTGCTGTCGCAGGGGATCGGTGACACGATCCGGGTCTCGCTGTCCGCGCCGCCCGCGGAGGAGGTCAAGGTCGGCCTTCAGATCCTGGAGTCGCTGAACCTGAAGCAGCGCGGTCTGGAGATCGTCTCCTGCCCGTCGTGCGGGCGTGCCCAGGTGGATGTGTACAAGCTGGCCGAGGAGGTCACCGCCGGTCTGACCGGGATGGAGGTCCCGCTGCGGGTGGCGGTCATGGGCTGTGTGGTCAACGGTCCGGGTGAGGCGCGTGAGGCCGACCTGGGGGTCGCCTCGGGCAACGGCAAGGGGCAGATCTTCGTCAAGGGCGAGGTCATCAAGACCGTTCCGGAGTCGAAGATCGTGGAGACCCTGATCGAGGAGGCCATGAAGCTGGCCGAGCGGATGGAGCACGGTGGCGTCGCGTCCGACGCCCCCGCCGTCACGGGGACACCCACCGTGACAGTGAGTTGAAGCACGGCACGGACCGAGAGGGGGCCGAGCGTGACCATTCTGGAGACCATCCGGGGACCACGCGACCTGAAGGCGCTGTCCGAGACGGAACTGGCCGAACTGTCCGACGAGATAAGGGAATTCCTGGTGCACGCGGTCGCCAGGACCGGCGGCCACCTCGGCCCCAACCTGGGGGTGGTGGAACTCACCCTCGCGCTGCACCGGGTCTTCGAGTCCCCGGCCGACCGCATCCTGTGGGACACCGGCCACCAGAGCTATGTGCACAAGCTCCTGACGGGGCGCCAGGACTTCTCCAAGCTGCGCGGCAAGGGAGGCCTGTCCGGCTACCCCTCGCGCGAGGAGTCCGAGCACGACGTCATCGAGAACAGCCACGCCTCCACCGCGCTCGGCTGGGCCGACGGGCTCGCCAAGGCACGCCAGGTCCTGGGCGAGAAGGGCCATGTCGTGGCGGTCGTCGGCGACGGCGCGCTGACCGGCGGCATGGCCTGGGAGGCGCTCAACAACATCGCGGCCGCCAAGGACCGGCCGCTCATCATCGTCGTCAACGACAACGAGAGGTCGTACTCCCCGACCATAGGGGGCCTCGCCAACCACCTGGCCACTCTGCGCACCACCGACGGCTATGAGAAGGTCCTGGCCTGGGGCAAGGACGTCCTGCTGCGCACGCCGGTCGTCGGCAGCACCGTCTACGAGTCCCTGCACGGCGCCAAGAAGGGCTTCAAGGACGCCTTCGCCCCGCAGGGCATGTTCGAGGACCTGGGGCTGAAGTACCTCGGCCCGATCGACGGGCACGACGTCAAGGCGGTCGAGTCGGCGCTGCGCCGGGCCAAACGCTTCCACGGCCCGGTCCTGGTGCACTGCCTCACGGTCAAGGGCCGCGGCTGTGAACCCGCCCTCGCCCACGAGGAGGACCGCTTCCACACCGTCGGCGTGATGGACCCGCGGACCTGCGAGCCGCTGACTCCGGCCGGCGGTCCCTCCTGGACGTCCGTGTTCGGCGACGAGATCGTCCGGATCGGCGAGGAGCGGGAGGACGTGGTGGCGATCACGGCCGCGATGCTGCACCCGGTGGGCCTCGGCAGGTTCGCCGAGCGCTTCCCCGGCCGGGTGTGGGACGTCGGCATCGCCGAGCAGCACGCGGCCGTCTCCGCGGCGGGCCTGGCCACCGGAGGCCTGCACCCGGTCGTCGCCGTCTACGCCACCTTCCTCAACCGCGCCTTCGACCAGCTGCTGATGGACGTGGCGCTGCACCGCTGCGGGGTCACCTTCGTGCTGGACCGGGCCGGTGTCACCGGCGTCGACGGGCCCTCCCACAACGGTATGTGGGACATGTCCGTCCTCCAGGTGGTGCCAGGCCTGAGGATCGCCGCCCCGCGCGACGCCGACCAGCTGCGGGCCCAGCTCCGCGAGGCCGTCGCCGTGGACGACGCGCCGACCCTGCTCCGCTTCCCGAAGGAGTCGGTGGGCCCGGCCGTCCCGGCGGTCGGCCAGGTGGGCGGCATGGACGTGCTGCACGCGGACGACGACCCGGACGTCCTGCTCGTCGCCGTCGGCGTGATGGCGCCGGTCTGCCTGAAGGCCGCCGAGCTGCTCGCCGCCCGCGGCATCGCGTGCACCGTCGTCGACCCCCGCTGGGTCAAGCCCGTCGACCCGGCGCTTCCCGGTCTCGCCGCCGGCCACCGCCTGGTCGCCGTCGTCGAGGACAACAGCCGCGCGGCCGGCGTCGGCTCCGCGGTCTCCCTGGCCCTCGGCGACGCCGAAGTGGACGTACCGGTGAGGCGGTTCGGCATCCCGGAGCAGTTCCTCGCGCACGCCAAGCGCGGCGAGGTGCTGGCCGACATCGGCCTCACGCCCGTGGAGATCGCCGGACGGATCAGCGCGAGCCTGGCCACCAAGGAGCAGGCCGGGGCCCCCGGCGCGGGACACCGCCGGGGGCCCCGGGCCAGTCAAGGAGAGAGCTGAATGAGCAAGGAGTTCGACCTCGGCAGCCTCCTGTCCGAGCGCGGAGCCGAACGCTACGAGCTGCACGCCCGGCACCTGAACCACCAACTGCCGCGCATGCTGCACACCATCGGCTTCGACAAGGTCTACGAGCGTGCCGAGGGCGCCTACTTCTGGGACGCGGACGGCGACGACTACCTCGACATGCTCGCCGGGTTCGGCGTGATGGGCCTGGGCCGCCACCACCCCGTCGTCCGCAAGGCGCTGCACGACGTGCTCGACGCGCAGCTCGCCGACCTCACCCGCTTCGACTGCCCGCCGCTGCCCGGACTGCTGGCGGAGCGCCTGCTCGCCCACAGTCCGCACCTGGACCGGGTGTTCTTCGGCAACAGCGGGACGGAGGCGGTGGAGACGGCACTGAAGTTCGCGCGCCGCGCCACCGGCAGGCCGCGCGTCCTGTACTGCGAGCACGCCTTCCACGGCCTGACCGTGGGCTCCCTGTCCGTGAACGGCGAGGACGGCTTCCGCGACGGCTTCGCCCCGCTCCTGCCCGACACGGCCGTACCACTCGGCGATCTCGACGCCCTGGCGAGGGAGCTGGAGAAGGGCGACGTCGCCGCCCTGATCGTCGAGCCGATCCAGGGCAAGGGCGTGCACGAGGCCCCGCCCGGCTATCTGCGCGCCGCCCAGGAGCTGCTGCACCGGCACAAGGCGCTGTTCATCGCGGACGAGGTGCAGACGGGACTCGGCCGCACCGGCGACTTCTACGCCTACCAGCACGAGGACGGCGTGGAGCCGGACCTGGTGTGTGTGGCGAAGGCGCTGTCCGGCGGCTATGTGCCGGTCGGCGCCACGCTCGGCCGGGACTGGATCTTCAAGAAGGTCTACTCGTCCATGGACCGGGTGCTGGTCCACTCGGCCAGCTTCGGGTCCAACGCCCAGGCCATGGCGGCCGGACTCGCCGTGCTGTCCGTCATGGAGAACGAGCAGATCGTCGCGGGCGCCCGGGCCACCGGCGAGCTGCTGAAGTCGCGGCTCGCGGCCCTGACCGAACGGTACGAACTGCTCGCCGACGTGCGTGGCCGGGGCCTGATGATCGGCATCGAGTTCGGCCGGCCCCGTTCGCTGAAGCTGCGCGGCCGCTGGACCGTGCTCCAGGCCGCCCGCAAGGGCCTGTTCGCGCAGATGGTGGTCGTCCCGCTGCTCCAGCGGCACCGGATCCTCACCCAGGTCTCCGGCGACCGTCTGGAGGTGATCAAGCTGATCCCGCCGCTGATCATCGGTGAGCGGGAGGTGGACCGCTTCGTGGACGCCTTCACCGCCGTGATGGACGACGCGCACGACGGCGGACTGATGTGGGACTTCGGGAAGACACTGGTGAAGCAGGCCGTCGCCCACCGGTAGGCCAGGGGCCGGGCTTTTGCCTCTGAGGCAATAAATTTGCCTCAGGGGCAAGACCGGGGCTGAATGGAGGCATGAGCGCTCCCGAGTCCGAGCCCTCGGCGGGACCGGTCGAGGACCTTCCCGCCGTCGCCCCGCAGCTGCGTGCGCTGCGCCGCCGCAGCTCCCTCACCCTGGAGGCCGCGGCCCGTGCGGCCGGGCTGTCGCCCGCCCACCTCTCCCGCCTGGAGACCGGACAGCGCCAGCCCTCCCTGCCTCTGCTGCTCGCGCTCGCCCGTGTCTACGGTACGACGGTCTCCGAGCTGCTCGGCGAGAGCGTCGCCGCCCGGGACGCCGTGGTGCGCGCTCCGGACATGGAACCGACACGGGCGGGCGGCTGGACGTACTGGCAGGCCGGCGCGCCCGGCCGCGGGATGCAGGCCCTGCGGGTCCACGTGCCCCACGGCTCCCAGGGCGACATCGTGCGGGTGCACCCGGGCGAAGAGTGGCTGTACGTCCTCAAGGGGCGCCTGCGCCTGCGCCTCGGGGACACCGCGCACCTGCTCGCACCGGGCGACAGCGCCCACTTCGACTCGCTGACCCCGCACCGGATGGCCGCCGAGGACCACGACGGGGTCGATCTGCTCTTCGTCCACACCCTGCTGCAGAGCCCCACGGCCGCGCTGTGCCTGGGCCCCCACACCGGAGACAAGTCATGACCGACATGGAAGAGAAGTTCCCGCGAGCCCTGTGGATCCGGCTGATCATCTACATCGCCGTCGGGCACGTCTTCGCCGCGTTCGTCTGGCTGCTGTTCGAGGTGGGCGCCAAGTAGGGATCGCGAAGGAGGCAAGCGCGGAGTGGGGAAGCCGGAGCGGGCCGCGGCCGGCCCGGCGTTCCCGCACCGGCCGTGGACCCGCGGCGCCGTCCCTCAGTCGAGCAGTCGCTCCCGCAGCCGTTCCCGGGTCTGCGGGGTGAGCTTCAGCCCCCGCTCCAGGTAGGCGTCGACGCCTCCCCAGGTCTCCTCGATGGTCTCCAGGGCCGCGGCCAGGTACTCGGCCCGGGCGTCGAAGAGCGGGCCGAGCAGCTCCATGACCTCGGGGGAGTAGGCCGAGGCCGCGCTGCTGCTGCGGTGCACCTTGTAGCGACGGTGCTTGGCGTTCGACTCCAGGTAGTCCGCCCGGATCGCGTCCTCGTCCACGCCCACCGCGAGCAGCGTCACGGCGATCGACAGGCCCGCGCGGTCCTTGCCCGCCGCGCAGTGCATCAGGGCGGGGACGCTGTCCTGCGCGAGGGCGTGCAGCACGTGGGAGTGCTCGGCGGTGCGCTCGGTGATGATCATGCGGTAGGAGGCAATCATCCGGTTCGCCGCCTTGCCGTCCGCCAGGATGGTGCGCAGCTGGTCGAGGTCGCCGTCGCGGACCATCCGCCAGAACTCGGCGCCGTCGGCCGGGTCGCTCAGCGGCAGGTTGACGTTGCGCACGCCGGGCAGCTCGACGTCCGGGCCCTCGAGCTTCTTGTCGGCCGCGTTGCGGAAGTCGAAGATCGTGTGCAGGCCGAGGGAGGACAGAAAGTCCGCGTCCCGGTCCGTCGCGTGCGCGAGGTGGCCGCTGCGGAACAGCACTCCGTGCCGCACCCGCCGTCCGTCCGCGGTCGGCAGCCCGCCCACGTCGCGGAAGTTGCGCACTCCGGCCAGCTCCGGTTCGGTCGACGGGACCTGCTGCGTCACGGGGGCTCCTCCCACTCGGTCGGCCCGGCCCGAAGGGCGGGGCCCGCGCCCGCCGTCACGGCTCGTCGGCGGGCGCGCCTTCCGACGATACGACATGGGTTCCCAGGGCAACGGTCTGGCCACGGGCGAGGAAGCTCCCCGGTCGGCGGCGGCCCCGCTCCGCGGCGATCGCCCAGGCGACCGACCGCCCCCCTTTTGCCCTATATAGGCAATTTAGCCGTCTTGGGGTATTGAGCCCCAACTCGTCAGCCCCTGGGGGCTACTGGCGGGCGGCGACGTGAGGAGCGTCATATTCGTGACCCACGGTGGCCCGCCATGTCCACGTAATCGCGGTGCCTTCTCGGCGGGTTGGCGAGGAGGGCGCTGATCGAATGCACGGAGCGTCACCGGTTTTGCCCGAATTGGATCATGATGAGCTCCTCTGAGCGGAACCGGCTGCTTGTCCGAACACGTCCCGCTCGCTTACGTTCCACCCCGATCCGGACGGACGCCTCATCCTGCCGCCGTCCGGGGCCCGCACACCCACCCGTGCACGGCAGGAGCGGGGGACCCACAGGTACAACCGCCTGTTCCGGTCTCCGGAACGGCTAGGGGTGAAGCCGCGTCCCGCGCGGCCGGGCATCTCCAGCCCGAACCCGACAGCTCACCTCGCAGGCGCCGGAGAGGAATCCGCCATGCCCGCGAAGGGTAAGCACCGCCGTCCGAAGCCCCAGCGCCTGACCCGCATCCTCGCCGCCGCCGGAACCGGTGGCGCCGTGCTCGCACTGCCCCTCATAGGCGCCGCGGGAGCCCACGCGGCCCCCGCGCAGTCCGTCACCGAGCAGACCGTCCGCAGCGCCCCGGCGGCCGCCAAGGCGCCCGCGGCCAAGGGCGCCGGCGCCCGGACCTACACCGTCCGCGCCGGCGACAGCCTGTCGGGCATCGCCGAGAAGCAGCACGTCCGCGGCGGCTGGAAGCAGCTGTACCAGGACAACCGCCGGGTCGTCGGCGACGACCCCTCGCTGATCCACCCGGGCCTGAAGCTGACGCTCGGTCACGCGGCCGCCGGCGTCACCCGGGCGCCCGCGTCCCCGAAGCCCGCGACCGCCGCCTCCTCCGCCGCCAAGGCGAAGACTGTCTCCGCCGCCCAGGTGAAGACCGCGGTCGCCCGCGCCGAGCGGACCGCCGCCACCGGCTTCACCCTGCCGGTGACCAGCGCCGCCATCGGCACCGGCTACCACGTGGCCGGCAGCCACTGGTCCAGCGGCTACCACACCGGCGTCGACTTCGTGGTCCCCACCGGCACACCGGTCAAGGCCGTCGGCGCGGGCACGGTCGTCTCCGCGGGCTGGGGCGGCGCCTACGGCAACCAGGTCGTCCTCCGGCTCCAGGACGGCCACTACGCCCAGTACGCCCACCTGTCCGCGCTCTCCGTCTCGGCCGGCCAGGCCGTGACCACGGGGCAGCGGCTCGGCCTGTCCGGTGCCACCGGCAACGTGACCGGCCCGCACCTCCACTTCGAGATCCGCACGACGCCGAACTACGGCTCCGACGTGGACCCGGTCGCCTACCTGCGCGCGCACGGCGCCCCCGTCGCCTGACGCACGCGTCACCGCCACCACCTGCCTGACACGCCACCGAAGGCCGGACCCACACCCCCCGGGTCCGGCCTTCGGTGTGTTCTATTCCTGGTCGGCCACATTCGCCCAGTGGCTTATCTCACCGTCCGTCAACCCTTGCCTACGGTCGCGTAGGTCACATTCCACGGTGAATCATGGGCCGATGTGGCAGACGATTCGAAGAGTGACAGCAGAGCAGTGATCGGGTCGTACGTGGCGGTGGGGGACAGCTTCACCGAGGGCGTCGGCGACCCCGGCCCCGACGGGGCGTTCGTGGGCTGGGCCGACCGGTTCGCGGTCCTGCTCGCGGACCGACGTCCCGAGGGCGACTTCCGGTACGCGAATCTCGCCGTGCGCGGCAAGCTGCTCGACCAGATCGTGGCGGACCAGCTCCCGCGGGCCGTGGAACTCGCCCCTGACCTGGTGTCGTTCTGCGCGGGCGGCAACGACATCATCCGTCCCGGCACGGACCCGGACGACGTGGCGGAGCGGTTCGAGAAGGCCCTCGCCCGGCTCGCCGCCGCGGCCGGCACCGTGATGGTCACCACCGGCTTCGACACCCGGGGCGTGCCGGTGCTCAAGCACCTGCGCGGCAAGATCGCCACCTACAACGGGCACGTGCGGGCCATCGCCGACCGCTACGGCTGCCCGGTGCTCGACCTGTGGTCCCTCAAGGCCGTCCAGGACCGCCGGGCCTGGGACCACGACCGACTGCACCTGTCGCCCGAGGGGCACACCCGGGTGGCGCTGCGGGCCGGCCAGGTCCTCGGCCTCGACGTGCCGGCCGACCCCGAGCAGCCCTGGCCGCCGCTGCCGCCGCGCGGCGCCCTCGGCATCCGGCGCGACGACGTCCAGTGGGCCCGGGAGTTCCTGGTGCCGTGGATCGGCCGCCGCCTGCGCGGCCAGTCCTCCGGGGACCATGTGACGGCCAAGGGCACGCTGTCACCGGCCGACATCAGGAGCCGGATCACGACGGTGGCGTGAGGGCGGCCGGAGTCCGCCTCGCACCAGGGGGCACGCCGGAGCACAGGGGCACGGCATCCCGCCGCGGGGCCGTGCCCCTCGCCGTACCGGCCGACGCTCGCCCCGGCCCGCGCCGGGGCCCGTGTACGGCGCCGACTTCACCGTCCGGCGGTCGTCAACGCCTCCCGATCCAGGCCCAGTTCCCGAGCCAGTGCCTCGTCGACCCACACCTGGGCCCGCGCGCGGGAGACCCCGCCGCCGTACGCCGTCAGCTGCACGGCGAGCCCGTCGAGCAGGGCCGTCAGACGCAGCGCCGAGGCTCCGGGGTCCGGGCACTGGAACTCGCCCGCCGCCACACCCTCCGCGACGACCTCGGCGATCGCCGCCTTCCACCGCCGGTCGAGGCCCTGGGCGACCTCCCGCAGGGCGGGTTCGCGCAGTGCGGCCGCCCACCCCTCGATCCACAGCCGCCAGCCCTTGGCCTGCCCGGTCGGGGCGTACCAGCGGACGGCGGCCCGCAGCCGGCGCAGCGCCGTCGTCCGCCGGCCCAGCAGCTTGCGCAGCTGCGCCAGATCGTCCTCGGCGGCATGGGCGAAGGCGGCCGCGACCAGCTTCTCCTTCGTCGAGAAGTGATAGAGCACCAGCGCGTTGCTCACCCCGAGCACCGAGGCCACGTCGGCGATCCGCACCGCCGCCACGCCCCGCTCCTCGATCTGCCCGATGGCGGCCCGCAGCAGCTCCTCGCGCCGCTCCGCCACGCTCAACCGCACTCTCGCCACGCGGTCACCCTAACTCCCCCCGCATCCCGCCCGATTGGCGCGCACGGCGGCACGGCCCGCGGGCCCTCCCGCGCCGCCGTACCCTCCCGCGGGCGCGGCGGACGGGAGGGTGCCGGAGGGCACCGCGCGGCGGCCCTCCATAATGGAAAATCTGACCGACTCCACCTGGAGGTACCGTGGCCGGCTTCCGTTCCCTGAGCGCCGGGCTCCGCGCGCTGCAGCCCGCGGCCTTCGGCGCGGACCCCGGCGGGGAGCGCATGGCGCGCATCCGCCGGTCGCCCCACTTCAAGGACGGCGTCTTCCAGAACCCCGGGGGCGTCGCGCGGACCCGGCCCTCCGGCTCGATGCCGGCCTTCGCCAAGGTCTACTTCGACAAGGACGCCCGCCCCCGCCGGGCCCCCTCCGGCACCGTGCCGGTGCATGCCACCACGCTCGCCGACCTGTCCCGGCCCCCGGCCACCGGCCTGCGGCTGACCTGGATGGGGCACTCCAGCGTGCTGGCGGAGATCGACGGGCGGCGAGTGCTGTTCGACCCGGTGTGGGGCGAGCGCTGCTCCCCGCTCCCGTTCCTCGGGCCCCGCCGGCTGCACCCGGCACCGCTGCCGCTCGCCGCGCTCGGCCCGGTCGACGTGGTCGTCATCTCGCACGACCACTACGACCACCTGGACATGCCCACGATCAAGGAACTGGCCGGCACGGACACCGTCTTCGCCGTGCCGCTCGGCGTCGGGGCCCACCTCGAGCACTGGGGCGTGTCCGCCGACCGTCTGCGCGAGCTGGACTGGCACGAGGCCACCGAGGTCGGCGGAATCACGCTGACGGCGACGCCGGCCCGCCACTTCTGCGGCCGCCGGCTGCGCAACACACAGCACACGCTGTGGGCCTCCTGGGTGGTCGCGGGCGACGAGCACCGGATCTACCACAGCGGCGACACCGGCTACTTCGACGGCTTCCGGGACATCGGCGCCGAGCACGGCCCGTTCGACGCCACGATGATCCAGATCGGCGCGTACTCCGAGTTCTGGCCCGACATCCACATGACACCCGAGGAGGGCTCGCGCGCCCATCTCGACCTCCAGGGCGGTCCGTCGGGCGGCCCGATGCTGCCGATCCACTGGGGCACGTTCAACCTCGCCCCGCACGCCTGGGCCGAGCCGGGGGAGTGGACGAAGGACGCGGCAGCGCAGGCGGGACACCCGGTGGCGCTGCCCCGGCCGGGCGAGCCCTTCGAGCCGGCCGGAGACCTTCCCGCGCGCCCCTGGTGGAGGGACGTGTCCCTGCCGCTGGACCGCGAGTGGCCCGTTGCGAAGGCCACTCCGACGGCGTCTCCCGGCGACCTCGACCTCGTGGGCGAGGACTGACCGACCGGATCCGGTACGCCGCCGGCATCGAGCCCCGGTCGTCGGCAACCAACTGCCCGTTCACACCCTCTTCCTGGTCGACCGATGGACGCGGCCGGCACCGGCCCGGCCATCTCCGGCCGAGGGGGAATCGTTGTTCCGCAGTGCGGTGAGGGCCGTGGGCGTGGCCGGTATCGCCATGGCGACCCTGCTGGGAGGGGCGGCAGTGGCATCGGCCGAGGGCACCGGCCCGGCTCCGGGCGGCAGCCCGTCCGCGGCGGTCCGCCTGGAGTACCACGTGCCTCAGGGCAATACCCCGGAGGCGGGCGACGCTCTCTGGTTCAGCATCGAGGGAATGCCACCGGGATGGGACAAGGTCGAGGTCACCTCCCCGGCCCTGCGGGAGCCGGTCACCCTGGCTCCCGTGCGGAAGGGAGCGACGCAGTCGGTCCAGGTGGACGAGGCGGGAACACAACACCGCATCCGCTCGGGTCTGCGACCGGGCACCTATCCGGTCGTCGCGACGAGACACGGCCGGACCGTCGCGACGGCCCGGCTCAAGGTCGCGGCCGAGGGCTCCGCGCAGATCGACCGGTTCGTCCTCGGGCCCAGGGACGCGTTCCCCGGCGGCGACGAACCCGCCTCCCCGCGGCCGGGCAGTGACGTCCGAGTGGTCCTCACCGACCTGCGGGCCGCGCCGGGGGAGAAATACCTGACCGTCACGTCGCCCATCTTCAAGGACCCGTTCACCATCAAGACGGACAGCCCGGACGACCCCGGCTGCAAGTGCGACGACGGCGGCACTGTCTACGCGGGTCACGCGCGGCTGCGCGGCGACGTACCCGACGGCCGCTACACCGTGACCGTGGTCAGCCACCACGGGCAGCAGACCACAGAACAGCACGTCACGGTGGCCGGCCGGCCCGTCACGGACGGCGCGCCCTCCTGGGCGGTCGCCGGTGGCGTCGCGGCCGCGGGTCTGGCCCTCGCCTCCGGCGGAGTGTTCGCCGCGCGGCGCCGCCGCTCGCGGAAGGCCGAGCCCTCCGCGTAGCCGCGAACCCGGCCGGAGCGGCGAACCATGAAGCCGAAGAGCGCCTGGAAGGACGCCACCCTGGTGACCGCGGGCGACTTCACCGGGGGCAGCAACTGGGACATCCTGGTGCGCTGGTCCGACGGAAGGGTCTCCCAGTTCCAGGAGACCGGCCCCGACGGCGTCGGCAAGGAGGTGCGGATGGCTCCGGCCGGCAGCATCTGGTCCCACGACTCGGTGATGACGGCGGGCGGCTACGACTCCAACGGCTGGCCGGACGACCTGGTCGTCCGCTGGTCCGACGGCGAGACCACCATGTACACGCACACCGGCGCCACCTTCGGCACCGAACGCATGCTCGTCGCCCCGAAATAACCGCTCCGCGACCCGCCCGGCGGCCGGGGCGGATCCGGGGGACCCGAACCACCGGGCCCCCTGGATCCGCCCGCCGGGGATCCGCCGTGACCGCGGGCAGACCCCGATCGCTGTCGGGAGGGTCGGAGAGCCCCGGTCACCGCCGGCCGGGCACGATCCCGCTCACGGAAACCCTTCCGTGACCCGGGGCAGCCCCGCCGCTCGCAGCGCCCGGTTGAGCGGCCCGAGATCGTAGATGCCGTCCAGGTCCGCCGACTTGAGCAGGCCCACCCGTACCGCGTGCCGGGCCTGGGCCCGCAGGGTGGCGGCCAGCGGGTCGTCGGTGAACGTGATCCCCTGCCAGGCCTGGTCGAGCACACGCGCCGGAAGGGCCCTGCCCGTCAGCCGCTTCAGCCGGGCGTTGGCCGCCGCCTCGGCCTGGTCCGGATGGGCGGAGATCCAGGTGTTGGTGGCGACGGTGCCCCGCACCACCGCGTCCACCACGTCCGGGTGTTCGGCCAGGAACGTGCGCGAGACGATGACGTTCGTCGTGACGAACCGGTGCCCCGGCCAGAGGTCGGCCTCGTCCAGCAGCACCCGCGCCCCCTGTGCGACCAGGAGGGACGCGGTCGGTTCGGGAACCCAGGCGCCGTCGACCGAGCCGGAGCGGTAGGCGTCCACCGTCACCCTGTTGTCGCTGCGGACGACCGAGACGTCGCCCCGGCCGGTCGCCGGGTCGATCTTCCAGCCGCGACCCGCCGCCCAGTGCAGGAAGGCCACGTCCTGCGTGTTGCCGAGCTGCGGGGTGGCGATCCGCTTGCCCTTCACCTCGGCCAGGGAGTGGATGCGGTCGGGGTTCACCACCAGCCGTACGCCGCCGGACGCGGAGCCCGCCACGATCCGCAGCGCGTCACCGCCCGACCTCAGATATCCGTTGACGGCGGGCGACGGGCCGGTCCACGCGATGTCCACGGACCGGGCGCCGAGGGCCTCGATGGCGGCGGGGCCCGCGTTGAAGACCCGGGGCGAGATCGCCGTGCCCTTCAACTCGCGGGCGAAGAAGCCGCGTTCGAGTCCGACGAGCGCGGTGGCGTGGGTGAGGTTGGCGAAGTAGCCGATACGCACGGTTTTGACGGAGAGGGCGGGGCCGTGGGCGGGGGGACCGGCGGCGGCCGCCGACTGGGGCCGGTTCTTTCCGTATCCGCATCCCGTCAGCAGGCTCAGCGCGACGGCGAGCGCCGCGGCGGCCACGAGCCGGGTCAGGTGCGGTAACGGTAACGGGGCAGGTCGCATACCGGGGTCCTCGGGGTCAGTCGTGGAGACCGTCGGAAGAAGGAGGGGAGATGGCCGCGGGGCTCTGGGCCACGAGGCCGCGGCGCGCCACGTCGATCGGCCCGGTGAAGGCCCGTGCGGCCGCGCCGAGGGCAGCCGAGGGATCGGTGCCCGGCCACAGATGGGTGAGCAGCAGTCGCGCTGCCCCGGCCGCCTCAGCGTACTCACCCGCCGATCGCGCGCTCAAGAGGAACTCGGCGTCGGCACGCGGTACCTGGTCGACGTAGGTGGCCTCGGACAGCAGCAGATCGGCCTCGCGGGCCAGGGCGGTCAACTCGGGGCTGGGACCGGTGTCGCCGGTGTAGGCGAGGGACGTGCCGCTCGCGGTCAGCCGCAGGCCCGCGTTGGGGACGAAGTGCGGCAGCAACCGGGTGTCGACGCGGAAGGGGCCGATCTCGAAGCGGTCGCCGCCCCGGAACTCCCGCAGCGTGAAGGCGTCCCGCAGCATTCCGGGCCGGTCCAGGGCGAGTACGGCGTCGAGGGCGCCCGGCAGCGAGTGCACGGGCAGCGGGGCCGGCGGCTCGTCGGTGAGGGCGCGGGCACGCAGCAGCGGGTTGAGGTCGGCGCAGTGGTCCGGATGCCCGTGCGTGACCAGGACGGCGTCGATCTGCTCCGCTGTCGCGTACTCCTGCAGGGCCGGGAAGGTCGCGTAACCGGGGTCCACGAGGAGCCGGAAACCCTCGCTCTCCACCAGGTATCCGCTGCACGGCTGGCCCGGGACCGGCCAGGCTCCGCAGCCGCCGAGGACGGTGAGGTGCATCATGCGGCGTTCCTGTTCGGACGTGCGGCGGCGCGCGGTGACGGGGTCTGTCGATCTTACGCTCGCCGGGTCCGCGCACCCCCACGGAGAGGTCTCGGCCAATCGGACGACGGTGGGAAGCCGCCGCGCACGGCACGCCACAAAACGGAATCTTTTCCTCCCCGCTCGGTCGGCGGCCGGACGAAAGAAATGGTTATGAGCGACGTGGGCCGACCGGGGCGTCCGGGCGGGGAAGGCCGGGCCGATGCTCCGTTCGCCCCGTTTCCCTCATAAGTCGTGCTTATCGGAACCCACACGGATCGTGGAGATGTTGTACATGGAACGTTCATGGCCGAAAGGCACCCCGAACGCCTGGGGCTGGAGATACCTTGATTGACATTGTTGTCATACGCTTGCAATGATTCGATCAAAATTCGAGTCAGAGCTGTCCGTCGATACTCACAAGGCATCAACGGGAAAGTAAGGGGATGACTGTGCAGCAAAAGGTTCCGGACGTCAGCGGTTTACGAGCGGAACGCGTCGTCGTAGTCTCGCTGATGAAATCCGGCACCCATCTCGTGCAGGAACTGATGCTGGCTCTCGGCTACAGAATCTACGGCCAGTCGAGGATCCCGCAGGAAATACAGCCCGTTCTGGACGAGGGGACGCGCGATCGGATCGTGCGCATGGTCCACGGCGACCAGGCCGCCGACGCGCTCGGGGAGCAGGGCGAAGAGGCTTTCCGGGTCGGCTCCGACCAGGCGTGGGAGGCCCTCGGCTGGGCCTGGCAGCAGCGTCTGGGGATGCCTCTGGTCAACCGCTACGGTGCGCGGCTCACCCAGACCGAACTCGTCGAGCAGGCCTTCCGGCGCACGGCCGGCACGCCCTTCTCCGCCACTCCGGAGAACACCTGCTGGATCATTCCGGAACTGGACATCAAGAAGCTCGACGGCAAGTTCGTCGAGGAATGGGCGCAGACCGGCGAGCCGCGTATTCTCTTCATGTACCGCGACCCTCGCGACATGGTCCTCTCCATGGTCAACTTCCTGCTCGGAAAGACCGTCCAGGGATTCGGCAACTTCAGTGAGTTCCAGGTTTTCCACAGTATTCTGAAGTCCAAGGGTTCCCTGGAGGAACGCCTTCTGTACGCCCTGTCGGACCCCGCCTTCCCCGGCAGCGGCGACCACGAGCGGATGCTCTGGCTGCTGAACCACCCCAACGTCTGCAGCCTCTCCTTCGAGGAGATGGTGGGCCCGCAGGGCGGTGGCTCGGCCGAGGCCCAGCTCGACGTCGTACGCCGCGTGATCGAGTTCGTCGGCGCCGACGCGGACCCCGAGAAGACCGCCGACGGCATCTTCCGCAGGGACTCGTTCTCCTTCTTCAAGGGCCAGATCGGCAGCTGGCGGGAGGCCTTCACCCCGCGGGTCGAGCGACTGGCGCACGAGCGCCTGGCCAAGTCCCTGGAGCTGTACGGCTACTCGGCCTGACCGCCGGCCGGGCAGGCCGCCCCCCGGCGGACTCTCTTTCCCCGCACGCCGAACCAAGGAGTTCCGAACCCGCATGACCAAGGCCAACAGTCCTGCGCGGCGCACCCTCGTGCTCGTGATGAGGCGTGGGCTGAGCACGTCGCCGGACCATGTGCAGACCATGCTCGACCTGGACATCCGGACCCACCTCCTGACCGTCGACACCGAACCCTGGGCGAACGACCCCCGCTTCGCGTCGGTGCGCCGGCTCCCGCACGACGCCGACCAGCGGGCGTTCGTGCGGGCCGCCGTCGAGATCGCCCGGGACCGTGACGCGTCCGCCGTCGTCACCTTCATCGAGCCGGACATCGAGATCGTCGAGGAGGCCAACGCCGAACTCGGCCTCGACTGGGCGATCCCCGAGTCCGCCCGCGTCTGCCGGGACAAGCTGCGCCAGCGGATGTTCCTGGCCGAGCACGACATCCCCTCGGTCTGGTTCCACCCGGTCACCGACATCGAGTCGGCCGTCGAGGCGGCCACCGCTCACGGTCTGCCGGTCATGGTGAAGCCCACCCGGGCCGCCGCCAGCGACTGCGTCGAACTCGTCCACGACCCCGACCGGTTGAGGGCCTCTCTGAAGGTCGTCCAGAGCTACATCGAGAGCGGCCGCAACTTCTACTTCTCCGGCGCCCCCGAGTCCTGGGCGGTCCTGGAGGACTACCTGCCCGGCGAGGAGGTCACCCTCGACGGCGTCGTGCTCGACGGGCGGTTCGTCCTCGGCGGGGTGCACAACAAGAAGCACTCCACCGGGCCGCACTTCGAGGAGGACCTGTACACGCTGCCGTTCCGCACCCCGGAGCACGAGGCCGAGGTCGCCGGCATCGCCGCCGACATCACCCGGCGGCTGGGGGTGAAGCACGGCCTGTTCAACGCCGAGCTGCGGCAGGACGCCCAAGGCCGTTACCGCGTGGTCGAGTTCTCGATCCGCGTCTCCGGCGGCCATGTCTACCGGCACATCAAGGACGTGTACGCCATCGACATCGTGCGGATGTTCCTGCGCGCGGCCTGCGGCGAGAGCGCCGCGGACATCCTGGCGCAGGAGAACGCCAAGCAGCCGCCCCGGATGACCGTGAGCGCCAAGGTCATCTACCGCAACGGGCGCGTGGTGCGCAACAGCGTCGGCGAGGCCATGCACTCGCCGTACTTCCGCACCTACTTCCCCGTGGCCAAGCCCGGTACGGACGTCGTCTCCGGGGAGAACGGCTTCGACTTCACCGGACTGCTGTCCGTGTGGCACCCCTGGGAGCCCGGCCAGGACCCGGCCGTCGTCCACGAAGTGGCCCGCTCCCTGGCGGAGATGCTCGACGTGGAGGTGGCCGAACCGGCCGGGACGCACGGGCAGGAGGCCCCGTGACGGCGTCGCGCCCCCGCCGGCGGCGCCTCGCCGTCGGCGGCGCGGCCCTCGGGGTCGCCCTCCTCACCGCGTCCTGCGGGGGAGCGTCCTCCCAGAAGGCCACCTCCCCGCGGGTCAAGAACGTGACCCTGGTGAGGTCCGGGAAGATCGTGGTGTGCACCAACGTGCCGTACGAACCGTTCTCGTTCACGCGGAACGGCAAGGTCGTCGGCTTCGACATCGCGCTCATGGACAAGGTGGCCGCGCGACTGGGCGTACGGCAGGAGATCGTCGACATCGACTTCGACCCGATCCGCAGCGGAGCGGCACTCAACTCAGGCAAGTGCGACGTCGCGGCGGCCGGCATCACCATCACCGAGGAACGCAGGAGGAACGTCGCCTTCTCGAACCCGTACTTCGACGAGGCACTCACCCTGATGAGTCCCAGGGGCAAGCCGGTGGCCACCCTCGAGCAGGCCAGGAAGGGCAAGCTGCGCGTCGGGGTGCTCACCGGCACCACGAGCATGAAGGCCGCGGTGGACGCGGGCATCGAGCCGCAGGAGTACAAGGACTCCGGCAAACAGCTCACCGCCCTGCGTTCGGGGAGCGTGGACGTCATCGTGCAGGACCTCCCCGTGGTCACCAGCTGGCTCAGGAAGCCGGAACTGGCGGGGAGGTTCACCGCCGGACAGTCCATCGCCACCGGAGCGCACTACGGCTTCGTGGCGAAGAAGAAGGGCAGCGAGCACCTGCTCGGAGTGATCAACGAGGTGATCGCGGCAGCGAAGAAGGACGGCAGCTACGCCCGGCTCCACCAGCAGTGGCTCGGTGTCCCGCCCGAACAGAGCACGACCTCCTGAGAGAGTCATGGCAAAGACGTCCGCAGCTCCGCCGAACCTCGACCCCCTTCCCTTACCCCCGCCCCCTTCCCGGATCGGCCCGCGCCGCCGCAGACGCATCGGCCTGGCCGCGCAGTACGCGGTGTTCGCCCTGGTCGTCGTCGCGGTGGCGCTCCAGGTCGACTGGACCGCCGTGCGGGAGAACTTCCTCGACCTCGGCGTCGCCCGGGAGACCTTCCCCGGCCTGCTCACGGTGGCCCTGCGCAACACCGTCGTGTACACCCTCTCCGGCTACGTCCTCGGCTTCCTGCTCGGGCTCGTCCTGGCGCTGATGCGGCTGTCCTCCGTACCGCTGCACCGCTGGACCGCCCTGATCTACATCGAGGTCTTCCGGGGACTCCCCGCACTGGTGATCTTCCTGATCATCGGCTTCGGGATCCCGGTCGCCTTTCCCGGCTTCGCCCTGCCCGGCGACATCTACGGGCAGGTGGCGCTGGCCCTCGGCCTGGTCTCGGCGGCGTACATGGCCGAGACCTTCCGGGCCGGCATCCAGGCGGTGCCCAAGGGGCAGATGGAGAGCGCCCGCTGCCTCGGCATGTCGCACAGCCGGGCCATGTTCTCCATCGTGGTCCCGCAGGCGCTGCGCATCGTCGTGCCACCGCTGACCAACGAGCTCGTCCTGCTCTTCAAGGACTCCTCGCTCGCCTTCGTCCTCGGAGTCACGGCGGCCACCACCGAACTCGCCAAGTTCGGCTCCGACGTGGCCGCCGACCAGGCCGACTCCACCCCGCTCGTGGTGGCCGGCCTCGGCTACCTCCTGATCACCGTCCCGCTCGGGATCCTGGTGCGCCGGCTGGAGAGCCGCCGCGCCGAAAGGGGCTGACGCATGGCCACGGCTCGACCCGCCGTCGAGATGGCGGGACTGCACAAGTCGTACGGGCGGCTCGACGTCATCAAGGGAGTCGACCTGAGCGTGGCGCACGGCGAGGTCGTCTGCGTCATCGGGCCCTCGGGCTCGGGCAAGTCCACGCTGCTGCGCTGCGTGAACCTGCTGGAGGAGCCCACCTCGGGCGCCGTCCTGGTCGACGGCGTCAGGCTCAACCACCCCGACACCGACCTGGACGCGGCCCGGCGGCGCATGGGCATGGTCTTCCAGATGTTCCATCTGTTCCCCCACCTGACGGTGCTGGGCAACGTGACCATCGCCCAGCGGCGCGTCCTGCGCCGGGACCGCGCCGAGGCGGAACGGGCCGGCCGCGAATGCCTGGCCCGGGTGGGCGTCGAGGACAAGGCGGACGCCTACCCGGCACAGCTCTCGGGCGGGCAGCAGCAGCGCGTGGCGATCGCCCGCGCGCTGGCGATGAACCCGGGCCTGATGCTCTTCGACGAGCCGACCTCCGCCCTGGACCCCGAACTGGTCGGCGAGGTCCTCACGGTCATCCGTGACCTCGCCCGGGACGGCATGACCATGCTGATCGTCACGCACGAGATGGCCTTCGCCCGGGACGTGGCCGACCGGGTCGTCTTCATGGACGGCGGGGTGATCGTCGAGGAGGGCCTGCCGGCGCAGGTCATCGACGCCCCCCGCCACGAACGCACACGGACCTTCCTCCAACGGGTCCTCGGACCGCAGGGCCCGGCAGCTCCGGGTCCGGCTCCGCGGGGCCCGGCAGCTCAGGGCCCCGCGGGGCCGGGCTCCACCAGCACGGGGAGAACACATGAATACCTCTGACGCACCCGCGTCGCGCGTCACGGCCGACGCCTTCGACGTGCCCGACACACCCGACGACCACGCCTTCGCCCGCGCCTGCGCCGCCGCCGCGGGAGCGCGGCTCCTGGAGATCAGAGCAGCGGCGGCACCCGGCACCGACCCGCGCGAGCTGAGAGCCGCCGGCGACCGCGGCGCCCAGGCCGTCCTCGCCGGCCTGCTCGCGCGGCACCGGCCCCTCGACTCGGTCCTCTCCGAGGAGGCGGCCGACGACCGCACCCGGCTGACGGCGCGCCGGGTCTGGATCGTCGATCCGCTCGACGGCACCCGGGAGTTCGCCGAGCCCCCACGCGAGGACTGGGCCGTGCACGTGGCCCTGTGGGAGGCGGGCGGGCTGACCGCGGGCGCCGTCGCGCTGCCCGCCCGCGCCACCGTGCTGAGCACCGCCGACCCCGTGGCCGCCCGCGCGCCGCTCCGGCCGCGTCCCCGGATGCTGGTCAGCCGCAGCCGGCCGCCCGCCTTCGTCGCGCGGCTGGCCGAGGAGCTGGGCGCCGACGTCGTACCGCAGGGCTCGGCCGGGGCCAAGACGGCCTCCGTCGTGCTCGGCGAGGCGGACCTGTACGTGCACGCGGGCGGCCAGTACGAGTGGGACTCGGCCGCGCCCGCCGCGGTCGCCGCCCACCACGGATGCGTGGTCACCCGGCTCGACGGCAGCCCGCTCCGCTACAACAGACCCGACCCCGCCCTGCCCGACCTGGTCGTCTGCGCACCGGAACTGGCCGGGCCGCTGCGGGCGGCGCTCGCACGGGTCTGCCCCGCCCCGCCCGCCACCGAGGCGGGTGGGACCGTATGACGGCCGCCGTGCGACAGGGCTGCACCGTCTGGCTGACCGGGCTGCCCAGCTCCGGCAAGACCACCATCGCCACCGCGCTCGCCGCACGGCTGCGCGGCGACGGGCACCGCGTGGAGGTGCTCGACGGCGACGTGATCCGCTCGTTCCTCTCGGCCGGCCTCGGCTTCAGCCGCGCGGACCGCGACACGAACGTCCAGCGCATCGGGCTGGTCGCCGAGATCCTCGCCCGGAACCGGATCATCGCCCTGGTCCCGGTGATCGCCCCCTACCGGGACAGCCGCGACGCGGTGCGCAAGCGCCACGAGCAGAGCGGCACCCCGTACCTGGAGGTCCACGTCGCCACGCCCGTCGAGGTGTGCGCGCGGCGGGACGTCAAGGGGCTCTACGCCCGGCAGGCCGCCGGCGAACTGACCGGCCTGACCGGGGTGGACGACCCCTACGAGGCGCCCGACTCCCCGGATCTGCGGATCGAGACCCAGAACCAGACCGTGCAGGAGTCCGCCGTGATGCTCCATGCGTTGCTGATCGTGAGGGGGTTGTCATGACGCGGGCGACCGCACCGGACTCGCCCGCGCGGGCCTCGCGGGTCTTCGGGCACCTGGACTCGCTGGAGTCGGAGGCGGTGCACATCCTGCGGGAGGTGGCGGGCGAGTTCGAGAACCCGGTGCTGCTGTTCTCCGGCGGCAAGGACTCCGTCGTCATGGTGCACCTGGCGCTGAAGGCGTTCGCCCCGGCGCCCGTGCCGTTCCCGCTGCTGCACGTGGACACCGGGCACAACTTCCCGGAGGTGCTCGCCTACCGGGACCGTACGGTGGCCGTGCACGGACTGCGCCTGCTCGTGGCCGGTGTGCAGGACTACATCGACCGCGGCGTCCTGCGGGAACGCCCGGACGGCACCCGCAACCCGCTGCAGACCCTGCCGCTGACCGACGCCATCCGGAAGCACCGCTTCGACGCGGTGTTCGGCGGCGGCCGCCGCGACGAGGAGAAGGCACGCGCCAAGGAGCGGGTGTTCTCGCTGCGCGACGAGTTCTCCCAGTGGGACCCGCGCCGCCAGCGTCCCGAGCTGTGGCAGCTCTACAACGGCCGGCACGCCCCGGGCGAGCACGTGCGGGTCTTCCCGCTGTCCAACTGGACCGAGCTCGACGTGTGGCAGTACGTCCAGCGCGAGCGGATCGAGCTGCCGGACATCTACTTCGCCCACGAGCGCGAGGTGTTCCTCCGCTCGGGGATGTGGCTGACGGCCGGCGGATGGGGCGGGCCCACCGCGGCCGAGGCGGTGGAGAAGCGCCTGGTCCGCTACCGGACCGTCGGCGACATGTCCTGCACCGGCGCGGTGGACTCCGACGCCGCGACCGTCGAGCAGGTGATCGCGGAGATCGCCGCCACCCGGCTCACCGAACGGGGCGCCACACGCGCCGACGACAAGCTCTCCGAAGCGGCGATGGAAGACCGCAAGCGCGAAGGGTACTTCTAGCGATGGGCACGACCACCGAGCAGACCGCCGCCCGCCCGGCGGCCACCACCCTGCTGCGCTTCGCCACCGCGGGCTCCGTCGACGACGGCAAGTCCACCCTGGTCGGACGGCTCCTGTACGACTCCAAGAGCGTGCTCGCCGACCAGATGCAGGCGGTCGAGCACGCCTCCCGCAGCCGCGGCCGGGACGCCCCGGACCTCGCGCTGCTCACCGACGGCCTGCGCGCCGAGCGCGAGCAGGGCATCACCATCGACGTGGCCCACCGCTACTTCGCCACCCCCCGGCGCCGGTTCATCCTGGCCGACTCGCCGGGCCACGAGCAGTACACCCGGAACATGGTCACCGGCACCTCCACCGCCGAGCTGACCGTCATCCTGGTCGACGCCCGCAAGGGGATGGTCGAGCAGACCCGGCGCCACGCGGCCATCGCCGCGCTGCTGCGCGTCCCGCACGTAGTGCTCGCGGTGAACAAGATGGACCTCGTCGGCCACGAGGAGTCCGTCTTCGCCCGGATCGCGGTCGAGTTCACCCGGTACGCCGCCGAGCTGGGCGCCGGGGAGATCACCGCGATCCCCATCTCCGCGCTGGCCGGTGACAACGTCGTCGAGCCGTCCGCGAACATGGACTGGTACGGCGGCCCCACCGTCCTGGAGCACCTGGAGACCGTCCCGGCCGGCGCCGACCCGGGCGGGCGCCAGGCCCGTTTCCCGGTGCAGTACGTGATCCGGCCGCAGACCGCCGGCCACCCCGACTACCGCGGCTACGCGGGCCAGATCGCCGCCGGGACGCTGCACGTCGGCGAGTCCGTCACCGTGCTGCCCTCGGGCCGGGTGACCACCGTCGCGGCGATCGACGCCCTGGGCGTCCGCGTCCCGAGCGCGTCGGCGCCCGAGTCGGTGACCGTCCTGCTCGCCGACGACCTGGACGTCGCGCGCGGCGACCTCATCGTGCCGACCGGCGCGGCCCCCGGTCTCACCCGCCGCGTCGAGGCCACCGTGTGCCATCTGCACGAACGGCCGCTGACGGTGGGCGCGCACGTGCTGCTCAAGCACACCACGCGCACGGTCCGGGCGAGCGTCAAGGAGCTGCCGTACCGCATCGACACGGCGCACGGCCTGACGCGCCGGTCCCGGCCGCAGTCCCTGCGGGCGAACGACATCGGGACGGTCGTGCTGCACACGTCCGAGCCGCTGGCCATGGACGGATACGCGGACTCACGCCGCACCGGATCGTTTCTGCTGATCGACCCGGCGGACGGGGCCACCCTCACCGCCGGCATGGCGGGCGCCGCGTTCGCGGACGGCTGCGGGGGAGTGCGGTGAACCGGCCGGTGTGCGACGGTCTCCGCGCGGGCGAGCAGGTCGCGGAGGGTCTCCGCGCGGGCGAACAGATCGCGGACGGCCTCCGCACGGGCGAACCGGTCGTGACGGCCGAGGCGCCCACGCCGCCGCGGGCCGGGCCGGCGGGAGCCGCCGGCGAGCCGCCCGCGCTCGCACTGCGGTCGGTCTCCAAGTCCTTCGGCCACCCCGGCGGGCGGCAGCTCGTCCTCGACGACATCAGCCTGGACGTCGCCCCCGGCGAGTTCGTGTGTCTGCTCGGCGCCTCCGGGTGCGGCAAGTCCACCCTGCTCGGGCTGGCCGCGGGCATCGAGGCACCCAGCGCCGGGACGATCTCGGCGGTGGGCCCGCGCCCCGCGCTGATGTTCCAGGAGCACGCGCTGTTCCCGTGGCTGACCGCCGGGAAGAACATCGAACTGGCGCTCAGACTCCGGGGAGTTCCCCGGCGCGAGCGCCGCCCCGAGGCCGAGCGCCTGCTGGAGCTGGTGCGGCTGGGCGGCGCGTACCGCAAGCGGGTGCACGAGCTGTCCGGCGGGATGCGCCAGCGCGTCGCCCTCGCCCGGGCGCTGGCCCAGGCGTCGGAGGTCCTGCTGATGGACGAGCCGTTCGCGGCGCTCGACGCGATCACCCGCGACCTGCTGCACGAGGAACTGATCCGGGTCTGGCACGAGTGGAACCGGCCCGCCGCGTCCGAGGCCCGCCGCCTGTCGGTGCTCTTCGTGACGCACAACGTCCGGGAGGCGGTGCGGCTCGGCGGACGGGTGGTGCTGCTGACCTCCCGGCCCGGCCGTGTCGCCCGCCAGTGGCGCATCGGCCTGCCGTATCCCAGGCGTCTGGAGGACGAGGCAGTGGCGGAGATGTCGAAGGAAATCACCGAAGAGTTACGCACGGAGATCAGCCGCCATGGCACACACTGACACGACACGGTCCCCGCGGCCGGCCGGCGGCCGCGGTGTCCTGCCGGGCGGCTCCCGGGACGGCTCCGACCTCGCCGGCCTGAGCACCGGGCTGGACGCCCTGCAGAGCGCGCCGGCCGGCGGCGGCGCCCGGCTGGGCAGGATGCTGCGCTCCCGCCTGCTGCCGCCCGTGGCCGCCTGCGCGCTGATCCTGACCGTCTGGCAACTGGTCTACCTCTCCGGTGTCAAGCCCGCCTACGTCCTGCCCGGGCCGCGCGCCGTGTGGGACGCCCTGGTCGAGCAGTGGTACCTGGGCACGACCCTGGGCGTGGTCTGGACGAGCGTCTCGCGGGGTGCCCTCGGCTTCCTGGTCGCCATCGCCGTCGGCACACCGCTCGGGCTGCTCGTCGGACGGGTGCGTCCCGTCCGCACCGCGATCGGGCCGATCCTGTCGGGGCTGCAGTCCCTGCCCTCGGTGGCCTGGGTCCCGGCCTCGGTCATCTGGTTCGGCCTGACGGACACTGCCATCTACGCGGTCGTGCTGCTCGGTGCCGTACCGTCCGTGGCCAACGGCCTGGTGGCGGGCATGGACCAGGTGCCGCCGCTGTTCGTGCGCGCCGGGCGGACGCTGGGCGCCCAGGGCCTGCACGGAGTGCGGCACATCCTGCTGCCCGCGGCGCTGCCCGGGTACCTCGCCGGGCTGAAGCAGGGCTGGGCGTTCTCCTGGCGGTCCCTGATGGCCGCCGAACTCATCGCCGGATCACCGGAGATGGGGTACGGGCTGGGGCAGATGCTGGAGAACGGGCGGGTGGCGCAGGACATGCCGCTGGTCCTCGCGGCGATCCTGCTGATCCTGAGCGTCGGCATCGGTGCCGAACTCCTCGTCTTCGCGCCGCTGGAGCGGTACGTGCTGCGGACCCGCGGGCTGCTGGAGCGTGTGCGGTGAACGGCCGGGACGTCCCCGAGGGCGAGGGCATCGCCGCCGGCGAGCTGCGCGGCCTGCGCTACTTCCTCGCGGTGGCCGACGAGTTGAGCTTCGGCCGGGCTGCGGTGCGGCTGCACATGACGCAGCCGGGCCTGTCCCAGGGCATCAAGGCGCTGGAGCGCCGGCTCGGGATGCCGCTGTTCGAACGCGACCGGCAGGGCGTCGCCCTGACCGCCGCGGGCCGGGTCCTCGAGCCGAAGGCCCGCCAGCTCCTGTCCCACGCAGAGGAGTTCGACAGGTTCGCGAGTGTGCTGGCAGGCCGGCACAACGGGACGCTCGCCCTGTCCTACTCCCGCTCCGGCGGGATCGGGCTGGCCTCCGATCTCACCCGCCGCTTCCAGGAGGAGTACCCCCACATCACCGTCGAGACCTCCACCGGCCACACCCACTCCAACGCCGAGCGGATCCGGATGCGCGCGATCGACGTCGGCTTCGTGCGGCCGCCGATCGCCGGGGACGACCTCCAGTGCTCCGTCATCGCCTACGACCGGGTGGTCGTCGCGGTGCCGGCCGGCCACCCGGTCGCGGACCGGGCCGGCGTGTCACCGGCGGACCTGGCCGGCGAGCGGCTGGTGTTCTTCCCGCGTGAACGCAGCGGCCTGTGGGAGTCCATCCTCGCCGCGGTGTACGGACCCGGCGCCGAGCCGGAGATCGGCCGCGTCGAACCCGACGAGCCCCACATGCTCGCGGCCGTCGCCCAGGGCGCGGGCATCACGCTGGTCACCGAGCCGACCGCGGCGCTGCTCGCCGTGCCGGGCGTGGTGTTCCGGCCGTTCACCGTGCCGGTCGCCGTGCCGATGGCGCTGGCCTGGCGGAAGGACAACGCCAATGCGGCCCTGCACACCTTCGTGTCCTTCGTGCGCGGCGCCGTCGCACCGGCCGTGCCGCCCGCGTCCCCGGCGGGCACCGTCGTATCGGGCCGGAGCAGACACGGCCGGCCGTCGGAGGGACAGCCGGGGTCCCGGCCCCCGCGCAGTCCGGCTACCCGGGGACCGCGGCCGTCGGTCGCCCGGCGGTGAGCGGGGGCCGCAGTTCCAGCGTGCAGCACTTGACGCCGCCGCCGGCCTTCATCAGCTCGGACATGTCGACGCCGATGGGGTGGAAGCCGTGCGCACGCAGCTGTTCGGTCAGCCCGGTCGCGGCCTGCGCCAGCACCACGTGGTGCCCGTCGCTGACCGCGTTGAGGCCGAAGACGGCGGCGTCGGCGCCGGAGGCGAGCAGCGCGTCGGGGAACAGCTCGCGCAGCACCGCGCGGCTGCCGGGGGAGAACGCGGAGGGGTTGTACATGATCCGGTCGTCGTCGAGCACCGCGAGGGCGGTGTCGAGGTGGTAGTAGCGCGGATCGGTCAGCGTGAGGCTGACGACGGGGCGCCCGAAGAACTCCTGGGCCGCCCGGTGACCGGCCGGGTCCGAGCGGAAGCCGCAGCCGGCCAGCACCCAGCGGCCGGTGACGAGGTAGTCGCCCTCGCCCTCGTTCACATGGCCGGACTCGTGCACCTCGGGGAAGCCGTTGGCGCGGAACCACTCGGCGTAGGCGGGCCCCTCGGCGGCGCGCTCCTCGTTGCGGAAGCGGGCGGCCAGCACCCGGCCGTCCACGACGGTGGCCCCGTTGGCGGCGAAGACCATGTCCGGCAGCCCGGGCAGCGGGTCGATCAGCTCGACCGTGTGTCCCAGCGCGACGTACAGGTCGCGCAGGTCCTCCCACTGCGCCAGGGCCAGTCCCTGGTCCACCGGCTTGCTCAGATCCATCCACGGATTGATCGAGTAGGTGACGTCGAAATGGGCCGGTGGACACATGAGGTATCGCCGCTTACGAAACCCACGGGGGTGCTCTTCGACCATCTGGGCTGCCTCCGGAGCGCTTGCGAATTTCCGGTACGGAGAAATGTGCACGGCTCGCATTCGGGAGTGCACTTGACCAGTAGCGCACAAAGTCGAAGGGGCCGTCCAATTCCATCTCCTGATCAGCTCATAACGGCGCCCTATGGATCCGGAACGGCAGCTGAGGTGTTGTCAGGAACCGCTTGACAGTGTGCTCGACATGCTGCAAAGGTCGTAGTCAAATTTTCACAAGAAGGCCCGGAGGGATGGGGCGTGGGAAAAGCATCTGCCCTGAAGAACGGTAACGTCGTGACGTTTTCCGATGCGCGCGTGGAAGCCGCGCTGGACGCCGGTGACCCGGATATCGGAACGTTGTGGGAACTGTGCATGCTGTTCGAGTTCGACCGTGAGGAGACCGCCGACGGAATAGCCAGGTGGCTGGGTCCCGCGGAGGGACTCAGCATTCTCGACTGCGCCTGCGGAAGCGGATTTCCCGCCCTGGAGCTGATCCGCCGCGGCTACGACGTGACCTGCACCGACGGCAGCGAGCTGATGCTGGCCCACTTCCGCCGCAACGCCGGCGTCGAGGGTCTCGGCGTCCGCCCCGAGCTGGTGCTGTGGGAGGACCTCCCGCGCCGCTACGCCGGGCAGTTCGACGTGGTGATGAACCGCGGCGGCGGCAACTACATCTACGCCGGAGCCTGGGACGAGGAGGGGCTGGCCGACCAGTCCGCCATGGCCGAGGCCATCGGGCAGTGGGTGGCCTGTGTGCGCCCCGGCGGCCGCTTCTACGTCGACATCACCCGCGCGGAGGACCTGGAGCGCCGGGAGGAGCAGTCGGTGGTCCACCCCACCCTGCGCATCGGCCGGCACACCGTGGACATCGCCGAGACCATCTCGATCGACCGGTCCAGCGGCATCCGCACCTGGTGGAGCAGCCTGACCGTGGACGGCACGGAACGGACCTTCCAGCGCCGCTCCCGCTATCTGCGGCACGACCAGCTCGTCGACATCCTCGAGGGCTGCGGGCTGACCGACGTGCGCAAGACGCCCGTACGGGGCGAGTACTACGACATCTACACCGGAGTGCGTGCCTGACATGAAGTTCCGGTCCCTGCACCCCAACCTCCGCGTCCGCATCGTCGTGGGATCCGTGCAGCGCTTTCTGCACGTCATGGTCATGCCCCTGATGACCGTGTTCCTGGCCGAGCGTTTCGGCGTCGCGGTCGCCGGTGCGATGGTCCTGGTCATCGCGGTGTGCGAGGTGTCGGGATCGCTGCTGGGCGGCTACCTGGCCGACATCCACGGCCGCCGCCCGCTGCTGCTGGCGGGCGAGGCGGGCGTCGTCGCCGCGTATCTGACGATGGCGGCCGCCGCGACGCCCTGGTGGGAGAACTCCGGCGTCGTCTACGCGGGCTTCCTCGCCGCGAGTCTCGCCTCCAACCTCGCCGTACCGGCGAACGACGCGATGATCGTGGACGTCAGCACCCCCGAGTCGCGGCAGTTCGTCTACACGATCAACTACTGGTCGATCAACCTCGCCCTCGCCTGCGGCGTCCTCATCGGCGGCTTCCTGTACCGGGGTTACTTCCCCCAGCTCCTCGCCGCGGTCGCCGCCGGTTCGCTCGTGGTGTTCCTGGTGACCCTCGTGAAGATCAGCGAGACGGCACCGGAGGGGACGGCGGCGGAGAAGTCCGAGTCGGCGCGCGCCTACATCCGCAGTTTCACCTCCGGCTACCGCGCGGTCCTCGCCGACCGGCTGTTCTCGGCGCTGCTGATCGCGGCCACCCTGCGCATGGCCATCGAGGTGCAGATCAACTACTACATCAACGTGCGGGTCAGCGAGACCTTCGGGCAGCAACGGCTGTTCGGACTCGGTTCCTGGGACGCCACCGTCGACGGGGTCGAGATCCTCGGCATCCTGCGCGCCGAGAACACCATCCTGGTGGTGCTGCTCGCGCTGGTCGTCCACCGCCTGCTGCGCCGGGTGCGCGACCGCCCGCGGCTGTACGCCGGCGTGATCCTGTTCACCGGCGGCTACATGGTGATGGCCGTGTCCGGCAACGGCTGGGTGCTGCTCGCCGCCATGCTCGTCCTCACCGTCGGCGAACTGCTCAACGTGCCCGTGCAGCAGACCATGCTGGCCGACCTGGTCCCCGAGCGCTCACGGACCAAGTACATGGCCGTCTTCAACCTCAACGTCCGCCTCGCTCTGCTCATCGCCTCGCTGTGCATGACGCTCGGGGCCGTCGTCTCGCGCTGGGGCATCGCGGCGCTCTACGCGGTCTTCGGAGCGGTGATCGTCCTGAAGTACCGCACCATCCTGGTCGCGCGCGACCGGGGCCGGCCGGCGGCCGACGCGGAGGGCTCCGTACCGGTGGGACGTCCGGCACAAGACTGAAAGGGAAACACATGGATTCGTCGTGGACGGACACCCCGGTCGTCGACGTACTGGGCGTGGGATTCGGCCCGGCCAACCTGGCACTGGCGATCGCGGTCACCGAACACAACGAGACGGGGGGCGGGGCGCCGCCCCTGACCGCCGAGTTCCTCGAACGCAAACCCGCCTTCGACTGGCACGGCAGCATGCTGATCGAGGGCGCCACCATGCAGGTGGCATTCCTCAAGGACCTGGCGACGCTGCGCAATCCGGTCAGCCGGTTCGGCTTCGTGCCCTACCTGCACGCCCGGGGCCGGCTCGTGGACTTCATCAACCACAAGATCCTCTACCCGTCCCGGGTGGAGTTCCACGACTACCTCTCCTGGTGCGCCGGGCAGGTGGACCACCTGGTCCGCTACGGCCACGAGATGGTCTCCGCCAGAACGGTCGCCGAGGACGGCGCCGTCACCCACTTCGAGGTCATCGCCCGCGACGAGAGCACGGGCGAACTGGTGGTCAAGAAGGCCCGCAACCTGGTCCTCGCCCCGGGCCTGGTGCCCAGGATGCCGCACGGCCTCGAGGTCTCCGCCCATGTGCGGCACAGCTCGACCACACTCGCGGACCTCGCGCGGCTGGACGCCTCCGCGCGCACGCCGCGCCGCTTCGTCGTCCTGGGCGCGGGGCAGAGCGCCGCCGAGGTCGCCGACCATCTGCACCGCACCTACCCGGCCGCCGAGGTCCACGCCGTCTTCTCCCGGTTCGGCTACAGCCAGGCCGACGACAGCCCCTTCGCCAACCGGATCTTCGACCCCTCGGCCGTCGACGACTTCCACGGCGCGCCCCCGGAGGTGAAGGACGCGCTCTTCGGCTACCACGCCAACACCAACTACTCCGTGGTGGACGTCGACCTCATCGAGGAGATGTACCGCCGCGTCTACGAGGACCGGATCGCCGGCGTCGAACGGCTGCGCCTGCACAACGTCTCGGTGCTGCGCGACGTCCAGGAGGCCGGCGACGCGGTCAAGATGACGGTCCATCACCTGTCCACCGGCGGCACCACCGACCTGGAGGCGGATCTGCTGGTGTGCGCCACCGGCTACCGGCCCCCCGACCCGCTGGCCCTGCTCGGCCCGGCCGGCGACCCGCTGCTCCGGGACTCCGAGGGCAGGCTCCTCGTCGAACGCGAGTACCGGGTCGCCACCGCGCCCGAGGTCCGGGCGGGCGTGTACCTGTGCGGAGGCACCGAGCACTCGCACGGCATCACCTCCTCCCTGCTGTCCAACGCCGCCGTACGCGCCGGGGAGATCCTCGACTCCGTTCTGGACCGCGCCGGACGGGACCCGGGCCCGGCCGCCGTACGCCAGGACACCGCGGCCGCGAAAGCCTGCTGAACGACGGAAGACGCACGACGAACGCCCCATCCGCGCGTGCTCAGAGAACGAGAGGCACATGATCAGGACGTTCCGCATCCACGAAGAGAACGCGGCCCAGGAGTTCGGCATGGCCTGCCAGCGCCTGGTGCCGTGGGCCGGCCAGGGCGAGGAACCGCCCTTCGGCGCGATGGCCTGCTTCCTGCCCGCCGGGGCCCGGTCCGCCCCCGACTGCCACGACCAGGACGAGGTGATGATCACCCTGGGCGGCCGGGGCACGGTCGGCGTCGGCGACGAGAGCGCCGCCATCGACGCCGGCACGGTGCTGGTCATTCCGCGCAACCAGACCCACGTCGTACACAACTCCGGAGAATCGAACCTGAGTTGGGTCTCCATGTACTGGCCGCTGCACGAACCGGGGACCGGGGGCGAGAAGTGAGCGTGCCCACCCCGACCTGGATCACCGCGACCCCGCCGACACCCAACGGCGAACTGCACGTCGGCCACCTCGCGGGCCCCTACGTCGCCGCCGACGTCCTGCGCCGCTTCACCCTCGCCGAGGGCGGACCCGTCCTGATGACCACCGGCCTCGACGACCACCAGAGCTACGTCGCCACCCGCGGCCTGCTCGACGGACTCACCGGCGAGGAGGTCGCGGACCTCAACGGCGAACGCATCACCCGCGGCTGGGACCTCGCCGGGGCCGCCTTCGACCGGGTGGTCGCACCGCGCCGCGACCCCGGCTACACCGAGGTCGTCCAGGCGTTCTTCCAGAAGCTCCACGACAACGGTGTCCTGGTGCCCCGCACCCGGCCGCTCCCGTACTGCGTGCCCTGCGACCGCTGGCTCTACGAGGCCTACGTCACCGGCGGCTGCCCGCACTGCGGCGCCGGCTCCAACGGCAACGCCTGCGAGCCGTGCGGCCGCCCCAACGACTGCGGCGACCTCACCGACCCGCACTGCGTCGTGTGCGGCGCGGCGGCCGAACTGCGCCCGCAGACCCGCCTCTACCTGCCGCTGGCGCCCTTCGCCGACCGCCTGGCCCGCTTCTGGCGCGACACGCCCATGCCGCCGCACCTGCGCGCGCTGTGCGAGCGGATGCTCGGCGACGGCATGCCGGAGATCGCGGTCAGCCATCCCTCCGACTGGGGCGTCCCGGTACCCGTGCCCGGCTTCGAGGACCAGCGGATCTTCGTCTGGTGCGAGATGGCGCCGGGCTACCTCCTGCAGTACGACCCCGAATCCGCCCGGCCCGCGGTCGGTCCGGTCCAGTTCTTCGGCTTCGACAACGGCTACTTCCACGCCGTCCTCTTCCCGGCGCTCTACCTGGCCTGGGACCCGGAGCTGCCCCTGGCCGGCGCGTTCGTCGTCAACGAGTTCTACCGGCTGGAGGGCAAGAAGTTCTCCACCAGCCGCCGCCACGCGGTGTGGGCGCTCGCCGCGCTGAAGGAGGGCGGTGCCGACGCCCTGCGCCTGCAGGTGCTGCGCGACCGGCCCCACGGCCGGCAGACCAGTTTCAGCGACGGCGACCTCGCCCGGGCCCGCGAACACCTGGACACCCTCTGGAACGGCTGGCTGAACCGCCTCGTCGAGGCCGTCCACGCGGAGACCGGCGGCGTCGTCCCGGACCGGCGACCGGACGGGCCCGGCTGGGAGTTGCTCGAGGGCCGGCTCACCCGGCTGTGCGGGGAGCTGCGCGAGGCGTACTCCGTCGAGGGCTTCGACACCCGCCGCGCGGTCGATCTCCTCGACGAGACCGTGCGCTGCGCGGCGGACTTCGGGCACGTCCACCGCCACGAGCGGCAACGCCCCGCCGGCCGCGACGCCTACCGGGCGGCACTCGCCGGTGAACTCGCCGTCGCCTCGGCGCTGGCCGCCTGGGCGGCCCCGGTCGTCCCCGCGGGCGCCGCCCGGCTGAGCGAGGCCCTGGGCTGGGACCCGGCACGGCGGGTGGACGCGACGGCGCTGACCCCGCCGCCCGCGGGCACCGTGCTGACGCTGCCGGACGGCCCGCTCTTCGGGAGCTGACGCCCCATGGGACGACGAGAGGTGGACGCACGGCCCCGGGTGGCCGTGGTCGGGCCGTTCAGCGGGCCGCGCGCCGCCTGGGGCGAGCTGCTGAGCGGCGCGCTCGGCGCGGTGCGCCGGGCCCCGGTGGAGTGGGTGCTCCTCGACGACCGGGGCGAGGCGGAGCGGGGCGGGACCAGGGCGCGCGAGGTCGTCGCCGACGGCGGCTTCGCCGCGGTCGTCGGCCACTTCAACAGCCTCGGCGCCGCGGCCGCCCTGCCGGTCTACCGGGAGCACCGGCTGCCGGTGCTGCTGCCGCTCGCCACCGCCCCCGGCCTGCTCGACGGGGCCGGCGGCCTGGCGCTGCGGCTGTGCCCCGACGACGCCGGGCAGGCCGCGGCCGTGGTGGCGGCCTGCCGCGCCGAGGGGCACCCGCACCTCGACGTGGTGCACGACGGCACCGGGTACGGGCTGCGGCTCGCCGGACTCCTCCGGGAGGCCGCCGCCCCCGGCCTCTCGGTGGACGTCCACTCCCGGTGGCCCGCCACCGCGGGCGCCGCGGTCGCGCTGTGCGGCGTCCACCATGGGGCGGCCGCGCTGCTGCGCGACCGGACGCACCCGCGACCGGAGCGGTGGATCGTGGCGACGGACGACTGCGACGTGCCCGAGTTCGCCGAGCTGGCGGGGCCCGCCGCCGAGGGCGTACGGGTCGCGCGGCTGGCCGGGGGACCCGCGGCACGCGTCGTGGCGGCCTTCGCGGCGCTCGCGGCGGCCCTCACCAAGCACCCGGCGCGCCGCGGCGCACGGCTGGTGGAGACCGTACGCGGCGAGCTGGCCCACGAACTCGACGCGCGGGGCGAGGTGGTGGGCGGCTCGCGCGGCGCGGGGTGGGAGGTGCTGCCGGTCGCCGCGCCGGCCGCCGCGCCCCGGGGCCCGTTCGACGTGGCGGTCGTCGGCGCGGGCGTGGTCGGCAGCGCGACGGCCGCCGAACTCGCCGAGCGGGGACGGTCGGTGGTGCTGCTGAACGGCACGGCGGACGCCGCCAGCACGGTGTCCGGGGCACTGGTCCGGGCCTGGGAGGCGGACGCCGCCGAGCGGGCCCGGGCGATCCGGTCCTACCAGCTGCTGTGGGGCCGGGCGGAGCGGGCGGCCGCCCACGGCTTCCGCCGGACCGGCGCGCTGGTGCTCTTCGGGCCCGGGGGCAGGGCCGCCGCGGAGGAGGGGGTCGCCGACCTGGCCGCCGCGGGCCTCGCCGCCGAGGTCCTCGGTTTCGACGAGGTGACCCGCCGCTGGCCGCTGATCGCGGGCGACGGCGTGGAGGGCGCGGTGTGGGAGCGGGGCGGCGGGTACGCGGTGGCCGCCGTGGCCCTGGCCGCGCTGACCGACCGGGCCCGCCGCGCCGGGGCGCACCTCGTGCCCGGCCACGACGTGCGCACCCTCCGGGCCCGCGCCGGTGCCGGAGTCGTCATGGACGAATCGCTGCGCGCGGGAGGGGCGGTGGTGGCGGCGGGCTGCGGCACGCCCGCACTGCTCGGCCCGCACTGGCCGGCCGGGCACACCGCCCGCGCCAAACGGATCCAGTACGCGATCTTCGAACGGCCGGCCGGCGGGACGGGCGACCCCCTGCCCACGCTGGTCGATCTCACGACCGGGATGTGGGCCCGGCCGGACGGCCTGGACGGCGTCCTGGCCGGGGTCCCGGTCGAGGAGTGGGACGTGCGGGCCGCCGACGGCACCGCCCTGACGCCGGACCGGATCGACCACATCCGGGACCGGGCGGGCGCACGGCTGCCGTTCCTCACCGGGGCCAGGGCGCTCACGAGCGTGCGGGGCCGCGATCTGTACGTCGCTCCGGCCCCGGTCCTGGGGCCCTTGCCCGGCCTTCCGCACACCGTGGTGGCGGCGGGCTGGTCGGGCGCCGGCTTCAAGACGGCCCCGGCGGCGGCGGAGGCGGCCGCGGACGCCGTCATGGCGGAGGCGGCGACCATGAGCACGGTCACCTTGAGTGATGTTCAGGGGAGTGCCGACGGGGGCGACTGTGAGCCCGGAGCCGCCCCCGCGGGCTGACCCGGGAGGGAAACGGACGGCCGGCCGGGGGCCGGGGAGCACACGCCTCCCCGGCCCCCGGCTTTCGTTCTGGACCGACCCTGAACAGGTGCGATCGTTCTCTTTCGTTCATGCATCGCGTGGATGCGCCGCGCCTCGCTCTGTCGTGCGAACCCTCATACCAGAGCGGGAAGCGTCCTGGGTGATTTCGTCAACTGCCCACCGCGCAAGTTGCGTTGGTGACTACTGTGAGTTGCGGTCGGGCGAGGCGGGGCCGCTTCTTCCCGCTCCTCCGGCCGGCACAGCGAAGGCGCATGCCCGCTCGCGCACCAGGCGCGCGCATCACGGGCCCGACGGACCAGACGGACCAGTACGAGGAACAGATGTCTCACCTCCGTGCACCGGTCGCACGCGCAGACCGCCGCGAGGGCGGGCGGCACGGGCGGCCGGTGACCCGCACCGTCCCCTCGCCGCCCGACACCGCCCTACGACCCCAGCTGATGCGGCTGGCGGTGCTCCCGCCGACCGCGGTCGCCCTCGCCGCCTGCGCCGCCGTGCTGTTCACGGTGCGCTCCACCGGGGCACGTCCCGGCCTCACCCTGTGGGTCGTCCTCGCCGGGGCGCTCTCGGTGACGCTCGCGGGCATCGGGATCGCCGCCGTCGCCGCCGGCCGCGCCGCACGCTCCGTCCACGACCGGATCGCCGCCCTGCGCGGCGGCACCGCGCACCGCGAGTCCGACCTGCGGACCCTCCTGGAAACGCTGCGCAACGGCGAGGCCCCGGCGCAGCGCAGGGCACGCGGCGGGCCCCCCGAAGGCGCCGACGACTTCGAACTGCTCGCCGCCGACCTGGCCCGCGCCCACGACGGCGCCGTCACCGCCGTCGTCCAGGCCGCCCAGCTCTCCAGCCAGTCGGGCAGCGAACAGAAGCTGGAGGTCTTCGTCAACCTCGCCCGGCGCCTGCAGTCCCTGGTGCACCGCGAGATCTCCATCCTCGACGAGCTGGAGAACGAGATCGAGGACCCCGACCTGCTCAAGGGGCTCTTCCACGTGGACCACCTCGCCACCCGCATCCGCCGGCACGCCGAGAACCTCGCCGTGCTCGGCGGCGCCGTCTCCCGCCGGCAGTGGAGCAACCCGGTCTCGATGACCGAGGTGCTGCGTTCCGCCATCGCCGAGGTCGAGCAGTACTCGCGGGTCAAGCTCGTCCCGCCCGTCGACGGCGAGCTGCGCGGCCACGCCGTGGCCGACGTCATCCACCTGCTCGCCGAACTCGTCGAGAACGCCACCGTGTTCTCCGCCCCGCAGACCCAGGTCCTGCTGCGCGCCGGCCTCGTCACCTCCGGACTCGCCGTGGAGGTCGAGGACCGCGGTCTCGGGATGCCGGTCGCCGAGCACGCCCGGATGAACGCGCTGCTCGCCGACCCCGACCAGGTCAACGTGGCCGGCCTGCTCGCCGACGGCCGCATCGGGCTGTTCGTGGTGTCCCAGCTCGCCAAGCGGCACGGCATCTCCGTCCGCCTGCACAGCAACATCTACGGCGGTGTGCAGGCGGTCCTCGTGGTGCCGCAGGCACTGCTGGGCACGGCAGCGCCCCTCCCCGGAGCACTGCCCCGGTTCCAGCCGCAGCCGCTCCCGCAGCCCCACCCGCAGTCGCTTCCGGAACCGCACACGCCGGTGAACGGGCGGCGGCCCGCGATCCCGGCACCATACGCCCCGGGCCCGCCGGCCGGCCGCCCCGGCACGCCCCACCGCGCGCCCACGCCGCCGGCAGCCACCCCGCCCCCGGACGACGCCCACGTCCGCGCCCCCGCCCCGGACCCGCACGACGGGGTACGCCCCGTCCCGGCCGGGACTGGCACGGACCTGCGCGGCGACCCGGGCCCGGCCCGGAACGCCGCCGGGGACCCGCCGTCCGTGTCCGCGGACGCCACGGCCGGCGCCACGGGTGACGTACGCCCCGGCGCGCCCGCGCACGGCGGCGGACCGGCGCCGCTGCCCCGGCGCGGAGCCCGCAGGGAGCGGCCGACCCCGGCGGACGCCGCGCCCGGCGTCAGACCCGAGGACCGGCCCGTCGTCGCGGCGAACGTGGCCATGCCGTCCACTCCGCGCGCCGACGCCGTACGCGGCACCATGGGAAAGCCCCAACTGCCCCGGCGCCGCGCCCAGCAGCACATCGTGCCCCAGTTGCGCGGCGGCCCGCTGCCACGGCAGGACACCGAGAGCGCCGGCCACGACCCGGGCCTGATGGCCGCCTTCCAGCGCGGCATCGATCTGGCCGAGGCCCAGGAGCGCCGGGAACCGGCCCGCCCCGAGCCGGACACCCCGTACGCCACCGAAGCCCCGGCCGCCCCCCACCTTCGGGACGTACCGCCCCCGGACGCGCCCCCGGTGGCCGAGGCACCGGACGCACCCGCCCCCGCCGAGACGTTCGGCGCGCAGGACGGACCGGCCGCGCCCGGACACCACCCCACCGCCCGGCACGACGGGAGCACGCCGACGGGATGACCGGCCCGCCCACCGTCCCGAGTGCTCCCGCAGACCTTCGTACCCCAAGGAGTCGATCCACCATGGCGAGCGATGCGCCGACCGGCCATGTTTCCGATCTCGACTGGCTGATGAGCGGCCTCGTGCAGCGCGTACCGCACACCAGCAGCGCCGTCCTGCTGTCCTGCGACGGGCTGGTGAAGTCCGTCCACGGCCTCGATCCCGACAGCGCCGACCACATGGCCGCCCTGGCCTCCGGCCTGTACTCGCTCGGCCGCAGCGCCGGTGCCCGCTTCGGCGACGGCGGCGAGGTGCGGCAGGTCGTCGTCGAACTCGACTCGACCCTGCTGTTCGTCACCACCGCGGGGTCCGGCACCTGCCTGGCCGTGCTCGCCGGCCGCGAGGCCGACGCGGCGGTCCTGGGCTACGAGATGGCGATGCTGGTCAAGAGCGTCCGGCCCTACCTCGTGACCGCGCCCCGCCAGCACACCGTCGAACCCCCGGCGCTGAGGCCTTGAGCGCGGCGACGGCCGGCGACGGGCCCTGGCTCGACGACGCGGCCGGACGGCTGGTGCGCCCGTTCACGGTCAGCAACGGCCGCACCCGGCCGAGCATCGCACTCGACCTGATGTCGCAGGTGATGGCCACCGGAGTCACCCCGCTCGGCTACCTGGGCCCCGAGCACTCCCAGGCGCTCGACCGGTGCCGCGCCCCCGCCCCGGTCGCCGAGGTCGCCGCCCACCTGCGGCTGCCGGTGGCGGTGACCAAGGTGCTGCTGTCCGACCTCGTCGACTGGGGGGCGCTGACCACCAAGACCCCCGCGTTCCACCACCAACCCACTGACCGGGCCCTTCTGGAGGCAGTGCTCGATGGACTACGACGACAGCTCTGACTACGACGGCGGCCCCGACCCCTTCCCCACCGCGCTGAAGATCCTGGTGGCGGGCGGGTTCGGCGTCGGAAAGACGACCTTCGTGGGCGCGGTGAGCGAGATCGCGCCGCTCAGCACGGAGGAGCTGCTCACCACGGTCGGCGCGGCCACGGACAACCTCGACGGCATCGAGAACAAGGTCGAGACGACCGTGGCGATGGACTTCGGCCGCATCACCCTCGACGCGCACCACGTGCTCTACCTGTTCGGCACGCCCGGACAGGAGCGGTTCTGGTTCATGTGGGACGAGCTGTCCGAGGGCGCGCTCGGCGCGGTGATCCTGGCCGACACCCGCCGCCTGGAGGAGTGCTTCGCGGCCGTCGACTTCTTCGAGCAGCGCGGCCTCACCTTCATCGTCGCCGTCAACGAGTTCGACGGCTCCTACCGCTACGACCCCGAGGAGGTACGGGCCGCGCTGGACCTCGACGCGCGGGTGCCCGTCGTCCCCTGCGACGCCCGTATCTCCAGCTCCAGCGTCCAGACGCTGCTCGCCCTGGTCCGCCATCTCCTCGCCCACGCACCCGCCCCCGCGCCGAGCCACGGCGCCCACCGGTGACCCCGCCCCCCGCCACGGAGCCCGAACATGACATACGCGCACAGCGTCGGAACCCGGCCATGAGCTACGACCCGCCCCGCCCGGCCGGTCGCCTGCTGCTCACCCCCGAGGACCGGGACGCCCCCGCCCGCACCGCGCGGCTGCGCGGGCTCGGCCTGGGGGAGCGCTCCGAGCCGGCCCTCGACGCCTTCGCGGACCGTCTCGCCCGGCGCACCGGGGCGCCGTACGCGATGGTCAACTTCCTCGACGGGAACCGGCAGTTCTTCGCCGGACTGCACCGCCCCGAACGGGACGTGCTGACCGTCGACACCGACGGCACCCGGCCGGAGGTGGGCCGCTATCTGGCCCGCGACCACGGCTTCTGCCCCCACGTGGTGGCGCGGCGCAAGGCGCTGGTGCTGGAGGACGTGTGCGACTACCCGCGCTTCGCGGGCAATCCGGTCGTCGACGAGTTCGGCATCCGCTCCTACCTCGGCGCCCCGCTCATCGACAGCACGCGGACGGTGCTGGGCACGGTCTGCGTCGTCGACGTCGAGCCGCGGCCCTGGGGCCGGGAGGGGCTGGACACCATCAAGTCGGCGGCCGCCGAACTCGTCCCGCTGCTGGAGGGGCGCGAGCCCGGGGGCCTCCTGATCTGAACCCGCGCCTGGCCCGGGGGCGCAACCTGGGGACGTGGTCCGGGGACTGACCCGGGTGTGTAGGAAAGCTGTGGCCGCGCTTAAGAAATCCTCGATGGACCAGCGCGCCGCCGTAGGGCAGATTGCTACGCGATTCCACCCCTCTCCCCGGGCGCGGGCCGCTTCGTCATGCCCGGCCCCGGGGTCGAACCACAGGAGCCGTAGCGTTGAAGGCGCTGGTCAAGGAGAAGGCGGAGCCCGGACTGTGGCTCGCGGACGTCCCCGAGCCCGCCGTGGGACCCGGCGACGTACTGATCAAGGTCCTGCGGACCGGCATCTGCGGCACCGACCTGCACATCCGGGCCTGGGACGGGTGGGCGCAGCAGGCGATCCGCACCCCGCTCACCGTCGGGCACGAGTTCGTCGGCGAGGTCGTCGAGACCGGCCGCGACGTCAGCGACATCAAGCCCGGCGACCGGGTCAGCGGCGAGGGCCACCTGGTGTGCGGCAAGTGCCGCAACTGCCAGGCCGGCCGCCGCCACCTGTGCCGGGCCACGGTCGGCCTCGGGGTCGGCCGGGACGGTGCCTTCGCCGAGTACGTCGCCCTGCCCGCTGCCAACGTCTGGGTGCACCGGGTCCCCGTCGACCTCGACGTCGCCGCGATCTTCGACCCGTTCGGCAACGCCGTGCACACCGCGCTGTCCTTCCCGCTGGTCGGCGAGGACGTCCTGATCACCGGGGCGGGCCCGATCGGTCTGATGGCGGCGGCCGTCGTCCGGCACGCCGGCGCGCGGAACGTCGTCATCACCGACGTGAGCGAGGAGCGGCTCGAACTGGCCCGGAAGATCGGCGTGAGCCTCGCGCTCGACGTCTCCGAGGCCACCATCGCCGACGGGCAGCGCGCGCTCGGCCTGCGCGAGGGCTTCGACATCGGCCTGGAGATGTCCGGCCGCCCGGAGGCGATGCGGGACATGATCGCCAACATGACGCACGGCGGCCGGATCGCGATGCTCGGCCTGCCCTCCCAGGAGTTCCCGGTCGACTGGGCGCGGATCGTCACCTCCATGATCACCATCAAGGGCATCTACGGCCGGGAGATGTTCGAGACCTGGTACGCGATGTCGGTGCTGCTGGAAGGCGGCCTGGACCTCGCCCCCGTCATCACCGGCCGGTACGACTACCGCGACTTCGAGGCGGCGTTCGCCGACGCGGCGAGCGGCCGCGGCGGCAAGGTCATCCTCGACTGGACCGCGTAAGTCATCTGCTTCTTAGGAGCTTTACGATGTTCGACTCCGTGCGCGACGACCTGCGCGCCACCCTCGACGAGATCCGTGCCGCCGGCCTCCACAAGCCCGAGCGTGTCATCGGCACCCCGCAGTCCGCGACCGTCGGTGTCAGCGCCGGCGGCCGCCCCGGCGAGGTGCTCAACTTCTGCGCCAACAACTACCTCGGCCTCGCCGACCACCCCGAGGTCGTCGCCGCCGCCCACGCGGCCCTGGACCGCTGGGGCTACGGCATGGCGTCGGTGCGCTTCATCTGCGGCACCCAGGAGGTGCACAAGGAGCTCGAGGCGCGGCTGTCGGCGTTCCTCGGGCAGGAGGACACGATCCTGTACTCCTCCTGCTTCGACGCCAACGGCGGTGTCTTCGAGACACTGCTCGGCGCGGAGGACGCGGTGATCTCCGACGCCCTCAACCACGCCTCGATCATCGACGGCATCCGCCTGTCCAAGGCCCGCCGCTTCCGCTACGCCAACCGCGACATGGCGGACCTGGAGCGGCAGCTGAAGGAGGCCACCGAGGGCGGCGCCCGGCGCAAGCTGATCGTCACCGACGGCGTCTTCTCGATGGACGGCTACGTGGCGCCGCTGCGGGAGATCTGCGACCTCGCCGACCGCTACGACGCGATGGTCATGGTCGACGACTCGCACGCCGTCGGCTTCGTCGGACCCGGCGGCCGCGGCACGCCCGAACTGCACGGGGTCATGGACCGCGTCGACATCATCACCGGCACCCTCGGCAAGGCGCTCGGCGGAGCCTCCGGCGGCTATGTCGCCGCCCGCGCCGAGATCGTCGCCCTGCTGCGCCAGCGCTCCCGGCCGTACCTGTTCTCCAACACGCTCGCCCCGGTGATCGCGGCCGCCTCCCTGAAGGTGCTGGACCTGCTGGAGTCCGCGGACGACCTGCGCGTCCGGCTGGCCGAGAACACCGCGCTGTTCCGCCGCCGCATGACCGAGGAGGGCTTCGACATCCTCCCCGGCGACCACGCCATCGCGCCCGTGATGATCGGCGACGCGGCCCGGGCCGGCCGGATGGCCGAGCTGCTGCTGGAGCGCGGCGTGTACGTCATCGGCTTCTCCTACCCGGTGGTGCCGCAGGGCCAGGCCCGTATCCGCGTCCAGCTGTCCGCCGCCCACTCGACGGCCGACGTCGACCGCGCCGTCGACGCGTTCGTCGCGGCCCGGGCCGAACTGGAGGGCTGACGGCGGGGGCGGCCGGCTCCCGGGGCGACCCGGTTACGGCCAGGGGCCGGGCCGCCCGCCGGGCTTGCGATAATCGGGGGCATGATCGAGGCACGGCGGCTGCACATCCTCCGGGCGGTGGCCGACCACCGTACGGTCACCGCGGCTGCCGCCGCGCTGTATCTCACCCCCTCCGCGGTGTCGCAGCAGCTCACGGCGCTGGAGCAGGAGACCGGCCACCGGCTCGTGGAGCGCGGCGCCAAGGGCGTACGGCTGACCCCAGCCGGCGAGATCCTGCTCAGCCACACCAACGCGGTCCTCGCCCAGCTGGAGCGGGCGGAGGCCGAGCTCGCGGCGTACCGCTCGGGCGCGGCCGGCACGGTCACCGTCGCTGCCTTCGCCACCGGCATCGCCCTCGTCGTCGCCCCGGCGGTGGCGCGCCTGGCCGGCACGTCGCCCGGCATACGCATCCGTGTGCAGGACGCCGAGGGCGACGAGAGCCTGCCGATGGTGCTGGACCGGCAGGTCGACGTGGCCGTGGCGGTCGAGTACAGGGGAGCGCCGCCCGCCGACGACCCCCGCCTGACCCACGTCCCGCTCTACGCCGAGCCCTTCGACGCGGTCGTCCCGGTCGCCCACCCGCTGGCCGCCGCCGCCGAGGTCCCGCTCGCCGGGCTGGCCAAGGACTCCTGGATCGGACCCTACCCGGGCAACCCATGTCATGACGTGGTGGTCCTGGCCTGCGAGAACGCCGGTTTCCAGCCCCGCATGGAGCATTCCTCGGACGACTTCCGCGCGGTCGTGGCCCTCGCCTCGGCCGACGCGGGTGTGGCCCTCGTCCCCCGTTCCGCGCTGCGCGGCATGGATCTCACCGGCGTGGTCGTCCGCCCCGTCGACGGCGACGCACCCACGCGCCGGGTCTTCGCCGCCGTCCGCCGGGGAGCCGAGGAACATCCCCTGATCCGCCCGGTACTGGCGGCCCTGGGCGATGTCGCGCACACCTGACGGCGATGTCAGTGGCAGGGGCTAGCGTGCGTGTCATGCCCGACGCCGAAGACGTACGCCGTATCGCCCTGTCCCTGCCGGACACGACGGAGAAGCTCGCCTGGAACATGCCCACCTTCCGGGTGGCGGGCAAGATGTTCGCCACCCTGCCGGAGGCGGAGACCTCCCTCGCCGTGCGCTGCCCCAAGGAGGAGCGCGACGAACTGGTCCGGGCCGAGCCCGGGAAGTTCTGGGTCGCCGGGCACGAGGCGCAGTTCGCCTGGGTCCGGGCCCGTCTCGCCGCGCTGGAGGACGAGGACGAGCTGCGCGACATCCTCGCCGACTCCTGGCGCCAGGCCGCCCCGCCCCGGCTCCTGGAGGCGTACCCCGAGCTGGGGCTGCCCACGAAGCGGTGAGAGGCGGCCACCGGGACGGCCACCGGGCTGCCACCGGGACGGCCACCGCCGGTCAGGCTCCCACCGGGGGCCGCCCGGCCCTCTCCCCGACGAAGGCCGAGATGCTCTCCCGCAGGGCTCGCGCGTCGAGTCCGTGCGCGGCGACGTGCTCCTCGACGCGCCCGTAGCGCCGCAGCTCGCGGCGGCCCACGCCGAGGCCCAGCACCCGGTGCGGGAGGTCGCGCAGGGCGTCGTTCGCCGCCGCCGTCGAGGTCCCCGCCAGATACGGCTCGACAAGGACGACGTCCGTCCCGGCCGTCTCCGTGGCCCGGCGCAGCGCCGCCGCGTCGAAGGGCCGTACGGTCGTCGTGTACAGGACGGTGACGTCCAGGTCCCGCGTCGCGGCGAGCACCTCGTCGAGCATCGGCCCCACGGCGACGACCACCCCGCCACCGCCCTCGCGGACGGTGCGGAGGCGCTCACCGTCGACCGGGCGGCCCTCGGCGTTCGACTGCGCCGACAGCCGCACGTACACCTTGTCGTCCCCCGCCGCGACCGCGTGCCGCAGCAGCCTCTCCGCCTCGTCCGGGTGCCCCGGCACGTGCACCGTCCAGCCGTCCAGGGTGTCGAGCAGCGCCACGTCGCCGGGTGCCATGTGCGTGAAGCCGCCCGCGGGCCAGTCGAACGAGGCCGCCGCGCTCACCAGCACCGCGCCGGCCCCCTGGTGCCCCAGGTCCAGCTTGACCTGTTCGAAGGGCCGCTCGACGAGGAAGCCGGCGAAGGTGTGCACCACCGGCCGCATCCCGGTCAGGGCCAGCCCCGCGGCGGCGCCGATCAGGAGCTGCTCGCGGATGCCGACGTTGATCACCCGGCCGGGATGCCGGCGCCGGGCGGCGGCGAAGCCGTCCTTGCCGATCTCGGCGAGGACGACCGCGACCCGCGGATCCTCGTCGAGCAGGCGGGAGACGACGGGGGCGAGACGGTCGCGCATGGTGTCCATGGAGGGAAGCCCTTCTTGCGGGTCGGTGGAAGCGAGCGGGGCAGCCGGGGGAGAACGGCCGGGAAGCGGGGTCCCGGCGGGCGAGCGGGGCCGTGGCCGGGGCGTCAGACGGACTTCGGCTCGACCCGGGCCACGACCACGTGCGGGCGGCCCGGATGCGGCGCCGTGAACGCGGTGTGCAGCGCCTCGTGGTCCCGGCCGTCGACGGTCAGCGCCGACCAGCCCGCCGCCTCGAAGCGGGCGGCGATCCCGCCGGGGCGGGCATGGCTGGCGGAGGCGTTGTCCACGACGACGGTGTGCAACCGCTCCAGCCCCGCGGGACCGGCGAAGGCGATGGCCTCGTGGTTGCTGCCCTCGTCCAGCTCGGCGTCCCCGATCAGCACCCACACCCGCGGCCCGCCCAGCCCCTGGGCGCGCAGCCCCAGCGCGGTGCCGACGGCGATCGGCAGCCCGTGCCCCAGCGACCCGCTGCCGATCTCCGCGCCCGGCACCAGCAGGCGGTCCGGATGGTGTCCGAGCCGGGAGTCGTACGCGCCGAAGTCCGGCAGCCAGTCCACGGGCACGAAGCCCTTGGCGGCGAGGACGGCGTAGTACGCCATCGGCCCGTGCCCCTTCGACAGCAGGAACCGGTCCCGTTCCGGGTCGTCCAGGCGGTCCGGGGCGACGTCCAGCACCCGGTCGTAGAGCACCCAGAGCACGTCCAGCGTGGACGTGGCGGCCGGTCCGTGCTTCTCGTCGCCGGTCATCAGCCCCATCAGCCGGGGCAGGTCGGCGTACCCGTGGGCGCGCCCGAGGTCGTCGGTGATCGTCATGCGACGAGCGTGCAACCTCGACCAAGGTTGAGGTCAAGCGCGCGCCCCGCCCGGAAAGGGGTGCGCGACCACCGACCCGAGTGCGGTATTGTTTTCCTGCACGTTCGGCCGGAGGAAAGTCCAGGTCAGACGGGCAACGGGACGTGGCGCAGCTTGGTAGCGCACTTGACTGGGGGTCAAGGGGTCGCAGGTTCAAATCCTGTCGTCCCGACTTGTGAAGCAGCAGGTCGGAGGCCGCACCGGAACACACCGGTGCGGCCTTCGCCGTGTCCGGGCCCCGCGGGGCCCGCGCCGTCAGGGGGCGCCGGCCGTGCCCACCGTGCCGGCCGTGCCCGGCAAGGACCTGCCCGGCGAGCCCGCGCCGGTCGCGCCCGGCAGGGTCCCCGGGAACCCCGCGGGGACGCGCTCCAGGACGCCGCCCGCGAAGACGTCGTACAGCGGCAGGGTCTCCAGGTGGACGTAGCCGATGTGGCAGTCGCACGCCGTCAGCGGGCAGGGCCGTGGCGCGAGCGCCGCGCGGTAGGAGCCGTCGTAGAGGTTGCCGAGCTCGGCGCGGACGAAATGGCAGCGGCGGACCGTGCCGTCGCCGTCCACGGAGACCACGGTCTCGCCGGTGCGGCAGGGCAACCCGGCCGAGCGGTGCGGACGGCGGCTGTACGGGAACAGCGGGTCGAGCGCGGTCCAGGTGTCCGCCTCGTCGTCGGTGTAGAGGTGGCCTTCGGCGGCATTGACCCACAGATAGACCTCGGCGGGCAGCGCGGCGCGCAGCCGGCGGGCGTGCTCCAGGTGCCCGGGCAGCCCGACGACGCCGACGCTGAAGCGGATGCCCCGGCCGGCGAGATCCCGCGTCTTGGCCAGGAACCGCTCGTACGGCGTCTCGCCCGGGTGGTACGTGCACCACAGCGCGACGGTGCTGGGGTCGGCGTCCGCCAGCCAGTCGGTGCGGCAGCTGAGGTTCGTCTGGATGGCCACCCGCTCGACGTGCGGCAGGTGCGACAGCTCGACCAGGGCCCGCCGGTACCAGGAGCGGACGAGCCCCTCGCCCCAGGGGGTGAACAGCACCGAGAGCCGGTCGGCGGTCTGCTTCCCGGCCCAGTCGGTGAAGCGTTCGAGCGCGGCGCGGTCGGCGCGCAACCGCGCGGAGCCGTCCCGCCGCTTGGCGAACGGGCAGTAGGGACAGTCGTAGTCGCAGGAGGCGAGCGGGCCCCGGTACAGGATCGTCAGGTCCATGGCGGGCTACTTCGGCGCGTAGGCGGCCATGGCGGCCCGCACGGCGGGGGAGAACAGCGCGGGGCCCAGCGCGTCGGAGTGGGCGAGCCCCTCCGGGGTGAGGCGCAGCAGGTCACCGGTGCCGTCGCCCTCCAGCCAGCCGCGCGCGGCGAAGGCGGCCAGCTCACCGGGGAAGTCGTCCCACGGGCCGGTGCCGAACCGGTCGCGGTAGCCGGCGACCGGCATGCCCCGCGCCTGGAGCACCGACTGCAGGAGGTGGCGGCGGCGCGCCTCGTCCCCGTCGACGCTGCGGCCGTGGACGGCTCGGCCGAAGTCACCGGTGGCCGTGTAGTCGTCGACGATCGCGCGGATCTCGCCCATGCCGACCGCGTAGTCGAAGGAGTAGTGCAGCGCGGAGGTGTAGGAGCGGGCGCCGCAGCCCAGGCCGATCATCCCGTCGGTCTGGCAGGCGTGGTCGTCCGGGCCCTGCGCGGGCGCGCCGGCCCGGCGGAACATCCGCATCGACACCTGTTCGTACCCGTGCGCGAGCAGGTGGTCGCGGCCCTGCCGGTACAGGGCCAGCCGCTGCTCGTCCCACGCGCGGTCGGTGTGCGCGGTGCGCCGGGCGAGGCCCGTCAGGGGACGCACGTACAGCGGGTAGAGGTAGAGCTCCTCGGGCCGCCAGGCGAGCGCGGCGTCCAGGGAGGTCCGCCAGGTGGCGGGCGTCTGGCCGTCGATGCCGTAGATGAGGTCGATGTTGAGCACGGGGATCGCGGCGTCGCGGATGCGGCCGAGGGCGGCCTCGACGTCGGCCCGGCGCTGCGGCCGTACCGCGGCCCTGGCCTCCTCGTCGACGAAGCTCTGCACACCGATGCTGAGCCGGGTCGTGCCGCGCTCGGCCAGGACGGCGAGCCGGTCGGCGGTGGCGGTGGCGGGGGACGCCTCCACGGAGAGCGGGATCGTCCTCAGGTCGGCGCCCATGCGCTTCTCGGCGATGTCGCACAGCCGGGACAGCTCGCCGGCGGTGAGGAAGGTGGGGGTGCCGCCGCCGAACGCCGCGTTCGCGAACCGCGCCAAGCGCGTGCCGGCGGCGCCGGGCTCCCCCTCGTCGAGCGCGTCGCGGACGGCGGTCGCCTGGCGGTCCAGGGCGTCGAGATAGCGGCCCGTGAGCCCGTCGGGCGCGCCGATCCGGGTGAACAGGTTGCAGAAGCCGCAGCGGACCTCGCAGAACGGTATGTGCAGGTAGAGCGAGAGCGCGTCCTTGCGTTCGCCCCGCCACAGCTCGCGCAGGGCGGGCCGGCCGGGCAGCGGCCGGTAGGCCGTCTTGTGCGGATAGGCGTACACATAGCTCTGGTACGGGCGCGCGCTCACGTCGCTCTGGTCCGGGCGCGCGCCCATCCGGCTCTGACGGGGGCTCACGGCGGTGCCGTCGGTGTGGTTCATGCGGCGGGCTCCAGGAAGAAGTGGGCGTACGGCACGGTCCACACGGCCTCGTGGCCAAGGCGGTGGCCGGTGTAGCCGTCCTCGCCGTAGGCGGTCCCGTGGTCGGAGCAGACGACGGCGAAGCAGCGGCGGCGCGAGCTCATGGCGGCGAAGAGCCGGCCGATGTGCCGGTCGACGTACTCCAGGGCGGCGGCGTGGCTGGCGAGGGTGTCGCCGTCCTCGCGGGTGGCGCCGGGCAGGTGGAACCAGTTGGGCTGGTGCAGCGCGGACACGTTGAGGAAGAGGAACAGCCGCCGGTCCGCCGGAAGCCCGGCGACGACCTGTTCGGCCCGCTCCACCTGCGCCTCGAAGGACGTGGGGGAGGGCACGCCGAACTCGGGCTCCCAGTGGCTCTCCTGGAACATCCCCGGCAGGACGTCGCCCAGCGCCCCCTGCTTGTTGAAGAATCCGACGCCGCCGATGCACACCGTGCGGTACCCGGCCGCCGCGAGGCCGGAGACGAGGTCGGACGTGTCGAAGACGTAGGTGCGCCCGGCGGTCGTCTCGCTGCCGGCGAAGCGCGCCGCGAACAGCCGGGGATGCGGCCCGGGAGCGGCCGGGGTCGGCAGGAACCCGGCGAACATGGCCTGGTGGGAGGCGTAGGTGAAGCTGCCGGGCGCGTGGCGCTTCTCCCAGGCACCGCCGGGCAGGTGCCGGGCGAGGTTCGGGATGCGTCCGGCGGCGGCCAGTTCGGCGGCCACGTCGTGGCGCAGGGTGTCCAGGGTGACCAGGAGCAGGTCGTCGCGGCCGACGACCTCGTTCATGTCGGGAAGCGGTCCGGCCTCGGGGGGTCGCATGGTGGTCCTCGTTCGGTTCTCGCGCTGTTTCCCGCGCTGTCTCTTGCGCAGTTCTCGCGCTGTTCTGGCTCAGTGGTGCTTTCGGCGGTGCCACCGGGGGGCCCGGAGGGCGGCGACCTGGGCGGCGTAGGTGTCCAGGCCCTCGGCGCCGCTGCCGGGCAGGCCGGTGAGGCCGGGCAGCAGGTCGCCGAAGGCGTTGACCTCCGCGACGGCGAACCGGCCCCAGCCGACGGCCGGGAGCAGGTCGACGCCGACGCACAGCGTGCCGGGGAAGCAGGCCGCCGCGCGTTCGCAGACCCGCAGGGCCTCGGCCCAGCGTGGACCCGCCGCCTCGACGACGGCGGCGAGATCGCCGCGCCGGCCGCCGAGGTGGAGATTGGTCATGGGGGAGTGGCTGGTGCGCACCACGGCGTGCGTGGCCCGGCCGGCCACCACGACGACCCGCAGGTCGGCCGCACGGCCGTCGCCCACGGAGGCCTTGGGCCACCACCGCTCGACGTGCAGTCCGTCCGGGGCCAGCGCGTCGACGAGGGCGGCGATCTCGCGCTCGCCGGTGACGCGGCGCACCCGCAGGGAGTTGTGCAGCCGCCCGTCCGCGGCCGCCTCCACGGAGGTGGTCGCCCGGATCCGGCCGCGGCCCGCCGACTCGACGGCGAGCACACCGGACGCCGACGACCCGTGGGCGGGCTTGACGAACACCCGCGGCATCCCGTGCGCCCGCATCAGGGCCCGTAGGTCGTCCCAGCCGCGCACCGGGGTGCCGCCGCCGGACGTCGGCGAACGCGGCACCGGCACCCCGGCCTCGTCGAGCGTGCGGTGGCAGAGCCGTTTGTCGAAGAGGACGGCCAGTTCGCCGGGATCGTCGAGCCGCACCCCGCCGGTCAGCGTCCGGACGGCCGCGGTGAACCGCGCGTACCAGCGGGCGCCGCCCTCCACCCGGGTCGGGTCGGCCAGACCCCGCAGGGCGCGGTCCACCTCCTCGTCCTCCCCGGGCGACTCCAGCCGTACGACCTCGTCGGCCGCGAAGGACGCGCCGCCGTCCCGCAGCACGGCCGCCCAGGGCACGACACGCGGCGCGGGCAGCCCCGCCTCGCGCACCGCCCGGTCGAACAGGCCGACGCGGCGGTTCTCCGGGTTCCCGACGACGACGAGCCGCGGGGCCGCTTCCTCCCTCATGACCGGACGTCCGCTACTCGCCGACGGCCACATAGCGCCAGACGCGGCCGTCGTCCTCGTCCTCCTCGGCATACCCCCGCTCCAGGTCGAGGGTCACGCCGGCGTCCCCGAGGGACTTCCGGAAGCGCTCCCGCAGCGCGTCGCTGAGGTAATTGTGGTGCAGGTCGAGGGTGGTCAGGTGGGTGAGCGGCTGGCCGTCGAGCAGCGCGGTCGCGCCCTCGTCGGTGAGGACGCCCATGGACAGGTCGAGGGTCCTGAGCCGGGCGACGACGGGGGCGGCGGCCATGGCGGCGGCGATCTCGTCCTGGATGTCGCTGTTGCGCAGGCCCAGGTACCGCAGCTTCGGCAGGCGGGATCCTTCCAGGATGGGTGCGACGTCGGAGAGCTCGCAGTCGCCGCCGTACTCGGAAGTTCCCAGCCACAGGTCGAGGCGGGTCAGGGCCGGCAGGTCGCAGGCGGCTATGCCGCGCACCGCCGCGGCCGGCAGGCCGCCGGTCTGCACGGTGAGCGAGAGCAGCCGTCGGTGCGTGACCGCGGGGAAGACCAGGCCGCTGCCGCCGCGGACGCCGAAGTCCTCCAGCTCGGGGAAGCCGCTCAGCAGCGGACCGACGTCGCCCTGGTTGATCCAGGAGATCTCGCACTCCTCCGACACCATGTCGCCGAGGAACAGGGCGCGCAGCGAGGTGAGCCGGGCCTGGACGCCGAGGAGCGCGTCGATCACCGGCTTCGGGCCGGTCTCGTAGGCCCCCTCCCAGGGGCCGACGATGAGCGCGTACACGCGGGTGAGGTCGACAGCCGCGGTGAATCGGGCGAAGGCCTCCGGCCAGGTCTCCTCGCTGTCGTAGGTGTCGGCGGAGATGCGCCATGCGACCGCGTCGGCGGCGGGCAGGCCGGCGACGCCCTTCTCCTCAGGGCCGGGGAAGTCGAAGACGGGCAGTCCGTACAACTCCCGCAGGTGGTTCGCTGTGCTCATGTCTCCGACGCTCCTCGCCGATCGCGGTCTCCACTGCCGCAAGTTGTAGCAAGGACCACTGACAACGCCTTCGGCGGAGCGGCGGCCGACGGCCGGGCACGAGGGCCGCTCGTCGCCGCGCTCCGCGCCGGACGAGGACGACGGGGTCCGCTACGTGCTCCGGCGCCCGCGGGCGGGGCGCCGGGCGCCGTTCAGGACACGTGTCCGACGTGGGCGAGCGCCTGCTTCAGGAGGACGCCGTGCCCGCCCGGCATCTCGCTCTGCACCGCCGCCGACGCGGCCTCCTGCGGGCTGAACCACACGAGGTCCAGGGCGTCCTGCCGGGGACGGCAGTCACCGGTCACCGGGACGATGTAGGCCAGCGACACGGCGTGCTGCCGGGGGTCGTGGTACGGCGTCACGCCCGCCGTCGGGAAGTACTCCGCGACGGTGAAGGGCTGCAGGGAGGCGGGTACCCGGGGCAGCGCCACCGGACCGAGGTCCTTCTCCAGATGGCGCACCAGGGCGTCCCGCACCCGCTCGTGGTGCAGCACCCGGCCGGAGACCAGGGTCCGGCTGACCGTGCCGTCCGGCCCGATGCGCAGGAGCAGGCCGATGCTGGTCACTTCGCCGCTGTCGTCGACGCGCACGGGCACCGCCTCGACGTACAGGATCGGCATGCGGGCGCGGGCCGACTCCAGTTCGTCGGTGGTCAGCCAACCCGGCGTGGTTTCGGTCATGTCAGACATTGCTTGATCATACTTTCAGGCGTTCCTGGTTGGGGCGTGCCGCACCGGGCGGCTGCTACCGGCCCCTGCCGGTCAGGCCTCCCGGTCGTCGTCGGTCAGTCCGTAGACACGCTGGGCGTTGTGCCGTCCCGCCCACCGGGCGATCCGCAGCGCGTCCGCAAGACTCAACTCGTCGGTGTCCACCCGGTCTTGCAGCAGACCGGCCAGTCCGGACCGGAAGGCCACCGCGCCGAGGTGGTGGAACTCGGCCACACCGTAGGCGTCGGAGCTGTACAGCAGTTTGCGGAACGGTGTGATCTCCAGGGCCTCCGCCAGGATCGCCCGCGCCCGGCCGGGGCCCACGTGGTGCAGCGTCAGGCCGACGTCCAGGTACACCCGCGCGAAGACCGCCGCGAGATAGGCGGCCTGGCGCTGGTAGGGCCAGCAGTGCAGCAGCAGCACCGGGATCGTGCCGGCCGTCCGGTGCAGCCAGTCGGTGAGCAGGGCGGGGTCCGCGCGGTGCAGCCGCAGGTCGTTGTCGCCGAATCCGGCGTGCAGTTGGAGCGGCAGGCCGAGGTCCACGGCCGTCCACAGCAGGTGCCGCACGAGGACCGGGTCGTCCAGGCGCCGGCCGCCGCCCGCCGTCCAGCGCGCCGCCGCCCGCGCGACCTCGGCCTCCGAGGGTCGGGCCGGGTCCAGGTCGAAGCCGGTGCGGTAGGCGGCCACCGACTTCACCGCCAGCACGCCCGGCCGCCGTACGGCCTCCTGCGCCGCCGCCCGGAACACCGCGCCGTACTCGCCGGGTTCGACCCCTCGCGCCGCCACGGCCTCCGCCACGTTCTCCAGCCGTACGACCTCGTAGGCCCTCGCCTGCCCGCCCGCGGCCGCGGCCAACTCCGCCGGGGTGGTGGCGTGGTCGGGCACGAATCCGGTGTCGACGCAGAACACGTCCGCCCACGCGGCGGCGAGCAGGCGCCGGTTCACCTCGGGCGCCCCCAACTCCGTGCGCCGGGCCAGGTAGACGTCGGCCGGTGCGTGCCGGGGCAGGCCGAGCACCGGGGCGCAGTGGCGCCGTACGGCCACGCCGGCCGGGCTGTCGAAGGTCGAGATGCCGCTGCCCGGCCACGCCCCGCCCTCGCTGATCAGCGCCTCGAAGCCCGGCCGGTCCAGGTCCGTGGAGACCACCGGGTGGCAGTGATGGTCCACGAGCGGCAGCGCGGCGAGCGCCTCGTGCACCGGTCCGGCGCTACCCGCGGTCACCGCCATCGGCACGTCCGGCTCCGGGGCACGGGTCCCGTCCCGGCCCACGTCCCGTCCATCAGTAGGCCCAGCGGTACGCCGCCGCGACCTGCTCGTCGTCCAGCCCGTCCACGGCCGCGATCTCCCCCTCGCGCACCGCGATCACCGCGTCGGCGAGGACGGGCCCGAGGGCGGAGCGCAGCAGCGCGTCCGCGCGGAAGGCGGTGACCGCCCCCGCCAGTGAGGAGGGCAGGCGCCGTACCCCGCGGGCCGCGGCCTCGGCCGCGTCGAGCCGGGCCGGGTCCCCGGTGATCTCCTCGGGCAGGGACGCGGACGAGGTCAGCCCGTCCAGGCCGGCCGCGATCAGGCAGCCGAGCGCGAGGTACGGGTTGGCGGCGAGGTCGACCGGCTTGACCTCCAGGTTCGCGGCCTGGTCGCGCACGCCCTGGGTGCCGGTGACCACGCGGACGGCGGCCTCCCGGGTCTCCCGGCCCCACGCGGTGAACACCCCCGCCCACTGGGAGGGCCGGAGCCGCAGATAGCTGGCCGGGCTCGGCGCGGTCACCGCGGTCAGCGCCGGGAGCCGGGCGAGCAGGCCGGCCACGAAGGACTCGGCCGCGGCCGTCATGCCGTACCGGCCCTCTCCGCCGGAGTGCAGGTTGACGCCGTCGCGCCAGGCGGAGAGGTGGATGTGGCCGCCGTTGCCGACGCCCCGCGCGGTGACGGCGGGGGAGAAGGAGACCTTCAGCCCGTGGCGCCGGGCCACGGCGCGGACCGTCTGCCGCACCAGCACGCTCCGGTCGGCCGCCGCCACGGGGTCGAGCGCGCCGACCGAGACCTCGAACTGCCCGGCGGCGTACTCGGGATGGAGCTGGTCGACGTCCACGCCCTGCGCGGCCAGCGCCGCCAGCAGATCGGCGGCGCAGTCGCTCAGCTCCACCTGCCGGGTGGCGCCGTACGCAGGTCCGGCCACCGCCGGCACGAACTCCCCGTCGGGGGCGCCGCCCTGGCCGAAGGCCCACTCGATCTCGATACCGGCCCGGAAGGTGATGCCGTGGCGCTGCTCGGCGTCCGCGACGATGCGGCGCAGCGCGGTGCGGCCGCACCCGGGATGGCGTGTGCCCTCCTGGGTGATCCGGTCCACCGGGGCCCAGGCCCAGCCGGGCTGCCCGGACAGGACGACCAGGTGGTCGAGGTCCGGGTAGAGCCGCAGATCCCCGTCCGGGGAGCCGAGGACGTCGGTGGCGACGATGGAGTCGTCGGCGAGGAAGGTGTCGAACACCGGCGACATGCCGACGCCCCAGGCCGCGGCCGAGGGCAGCTTCGCGGTCGGCACGGTCTTGACGCGGGCCACGCCGGCGGTGTCGACGTAGGCCAGGACGACGCCGTGCACACCCCGGCCGGCCAGCTCGCCGCCGAGCGCGGTGGCCCGTTCGAGGTCACCGGGACGCCCACCGGGGACGGGGTCGGCAAGGGTGGTCATACGCCCTCCTCGGCGCGCGGTGACGGTCCGGCGGCGCCGGGCCGCCCGCGTCAGGGTTTCACGGCCACCGCGCCGAACTGCGGTACCACGGCCGGGGCGCCGGAGCCGGAGTCGGCGCGCCACCGCGAGCACGGCACCAGGCCCGGTTCGACCAGGTCCAGCCCCTCGAGGAAGGCGGCGATCTCGGCACGGCCGCGGGCGGTGATCGGCGGCGTGGCGTTCGCGTTCCAGAACTCCATGGCCGGGATGTTGCCCTCGCCGCCGAGGTCGGCGTCGTAGGTGGGGTGGGTCAGCACCAGGAAGCTGCCCGAGGGCACCGCGGCCATGACGCGGCGGACCGTCTCGTGCGCCTCGTCGGTGTCCAGGACGAAGTTGAGGATGCCCAGCATCATCACCGCGACCGGCCGGCCGAAGTCGAGGGTCGCGGCGGCGCGCTCGACGATGGTGTCCGGGTCGTGCACGTCCGCGTCGATGTAGTCGGTGACGCCCTCGGACGTGCTGGTGAGCAGGGAGCGTGCGTGCACCAGGACGATCGGGTCGTTGTCGACGTAGACGATGCGGGCGTCGGGCGCGATCCGCTGGGCTATCTCGTGGGTGTTGTCCACCGTCGGCAGACCGGTGCCGATGTCCAGGAACTGCCGGACTCCGCGCTCGGCGGTCAGATGGCGGACCGCCCGGCCGAGGAAGTCGCGGTCCGCGCGGGCCACGTCGCGGATCACCGGGAACATCCCGGCGATGTGCTCGCCGACCCGCTGGTCGACCTCGTAGTTGTCCTTGCCGCCGAGCCAGTAGTTCCAGACGCGCGCGTTGTGCGCCACCCCGGTGTTCAGCCTCGGCGATCCGCCCGAGGTGCGGTGGGTCTCGCTCACGTCTGCGCTCCGGTTTCCTCGTGCTCCGTCCCGCCCCATGCGGCCGTCGCCGCCATTGTGCCGCCCGGTGATCACGCTGTCCCGGGAATCGAGGGACCCGGGAGAAGCGGATGGTCGGCCCCTTTTTGGTCAGGACTCTTGCCCAAACCGCGTGGGCCGTGCTTCGCTCGAAGTCTAGTAAGGAGCCCTGACCAAAGGAGGTCGACGATGACCGCCGGCACCGACCGGCAGCGGGACGCGCTGCCCCTGCCCCACTGGGAGACCGTCCCGGAGGACCTGCCCGCCGCGATCCGGGAGGTCAAGGCCGCCCTGCGCGCCCGCATCGAGGCGTCCGGCCGGACCGTGGAGGAGGTCTTCGCCGTCGTCGAGCGCCGCGTCGCCGCCCGCGTCGCCGAGATCCGGGCGGAGAAGGAGCGCGGCGAGAGCGTCTGGCCGGCCGTCGACTACGCCGACATCGAGAACGGCACCGTCCCCGCGGACCGGCTGGCCGCGGTGCGGCGGCGCGGCTGCCTGGTGGTGCGCGGCCACTTCCCCCGCGAGCAGGCCCTGGCCTGGGACGCCGGCATCGTCGACTACGTGGAGCGGAACAGGTTCTTCGAGACCTACACCGGCCCCGGCGACGACTTCTTCGGCAGCGTCGGCTCCAGGCCGGAGATCTACCCCGTCTACTGGTCCGAGGCGCAGATGGAGGCCCGGCAGAGCGACCGCATGGCCCGGGTGCAGTCCTTCCTGAACTCCTTCTGGAAGCACACCTCGGACGGCGTGCGGTGGTTCGACCCCGACCGGGACGCGCTGTACCCCGACCGGATCCGCCGCCGCCCGCCGGGCACCGACTCCGGCGGCCTCGGCACGCACTGCGACCCCGGGACGCTGGACCTGTGGATGACCCGCGCCTACCAGCGGGCGTTCCGGCACCTCTTCGACGGCAGCGCCGAGCGGTACGACCCCTGGGACGCCGCCCACCGCACGGCCGGCCCGCAGTACCCGGGCAGCACCATGTGCTCGGCGTTCCGCACCTTCCAGGGCTGGACCGCCCTGTCCGACATGGACCACGACCAGGGTGTGCTGCACACCGTGCCCGTCCCCGAGGCCATGGCGTACCTGCTGCTGCGCCCGCTCCTGCCCGATGTGCCCGAGGACGACATGTGCTCGGTCACCGTCAACCGGGTCTTCCCGGCGAGCGAGAAGTGGCACCCCCTGCTGATGGAGGCCCTGACCGGCATCCCCGACGTACGGGCGGGCGACTCCGTCTGGTGGCACTGCGACATGATCCACAGCGTCGCGCCGGTCACGGACCAGAAGGGCTGGGGCAACGTCATGTACATCCCCGCCGCGCCCTGGTGCCCGCGCAACGAGGCGTACGCGGCACAGGTCCGCGAGGCGTTCCTGACCGGGTCCAGCCCGAGCGACTTCCCCGAGGAGCACTACGAGCGCGCCTGGACCGGCCGCTTCACCGCGGACCGGCTGAACGCGACCGGCCGCCGCGGGCTGGGCCTCGCGGAGGCCCAGGACAGGTCCTAGTCAGGAAGGAGCCCTTACCGTCCCCGGGTCGGTAGGCTGGCGGCGGTCGCCGGGCGGCGACCAGCGGCCCGAGGACGAGAGGTGCGATGGAGATCCGCCGGGAGCTCGCGGGAGCGGCCCTGCCGAGCATGGCTCTGGTACGGGAGCTCACCGACCAGATCGTGCTGGACACCGTGTTCGAGCAGGCGCCGGTCACCCGCGCGGAGATCGCGCACCGCACCGGCATCTCCAAGACCACCGTCTCGGAGTCGGTACGGCGGCTGGAGGAGCTGCGGCTGCTCCGGCCGGCCGGCGAGCAGCGCGGCCGGCAGGGCCGGGTGGGCACCTACTACCGGGTGGCCGCCGACGCCGGATTCGTCGTCGCCGTCGACCTGCACCCCAGCGAGATCCGGCTGTGCGCCGCCGACCTGTTCGGCCGCCCGTTCCTGCAGAGCACGCACCAGCCGCTGCGGCCGCGCAACCCCGAGCACACCGCCCGGCAGCTGCGCACGCTCGTGGCCGGCGCGATCGAGCAGGGCGGCGTCGACCACGGCCGGCCGCTGGCCGTCGGGATCTCGGTCGCCAACCCGGTCGACCCGCGGACGTCCGCAGTGATCCCGCTCCGGAACACCCCGTACCCGGGCGGCGTCTTCCAGCCGCAGGACGCCCTCGCCGGCCTGACCGACGCCCCGCTGCTGGTGGAGAACGACGTCAACCTCGCCGCGGTGGCCGAACGCTGGCACGGCGCGGGCCGCGACGCCGAAAGCTTCGCCTACGTCTACATCGGCGCCGGCCTCGGCATGGGCCTGGTCGTCGGGGACCGGCTCGTCCAGGGGGCGCGCGGTGTGGCCGGCGAGATCGGCTACCTCAGCGTCAGCTCCCAGCCCTCCGGTACCCCGCACGGCCTCGCCCGCGCCGTGGCCGAGGCGGGATTCCGGACGGGGCAGCTGCCGCAGGCCGACGGGGCGGACCCCGTGGCCGCGGCCCGCGAGATCCTGCGGCGCGCCGAGGACGGCGACGCCGAGGCGGGGGCCGTCGTGGCGGAGGAGGGACGCACCATCGGCGAGGCGATCGCGACCGTCTGCGCGGTCGTCGACCCCGAACTCGTCCTCCTCGGCGGACCCGTCGGCAGCCACCCCGCGCTGCTGCACCCGGTCCGCGAGACGGTGCGCGCGCTCGCCCCGCTGCCCCCACCGGTCGAACCCGGCGCCCTCGGCGACGGCGCACCGCTGCGCGGCGCCCTGGCCGTCGCCCTCCGCCGCGCCCGCGCCGACCTGCGCACCCGCGCCGGCACCGGCTGAGGCACCCGGCCGGCCCACCCGCCCCGAGCGCTCCCCGCGCGCAGGCGCCCGCGGCAATTCACGGGACGGCCCCGGCCACAGCAGCGACACCCTCCCCGCGTACGGCAATGGCGCCGGCGCACCACCCCGGCGCGTCCCCCGCGCCCGCCCCGGAGAACCGGACCATGCCCAGCACCCCCTCGCCCCTGCTCACCATCCCCGGACCCGCCGCCGGGCCCGCCGACATCCGGCTGATCGTCACCGACATGGACGGCACGCTGCTCGACGACGCCAAGCGGATACCCGCGGGCCTGTGGCCCACCCTGGCCGAACTGCGCCGCCGCGGCGTGCTCTTCAGCCCGGCGAGCGGACGGCAGTACGCCACCCTGGCCGAACAGTTCGGGGACGAGGGCCGGGGCATGGTGTTCATCGCCGAGAACGGCACCTACGTCGTCCGCGACGGCGTGGAACTCAGCTCGGACCCCCTGGAGCCGGCCGTCGCGGGCCGCATCGTCCACGCCGTACGGCAGCTCGCGGCCGGGGGCGTCGACGTGGGCGCCGTCGTCTGCGGCAAGCGGTCGGCCTACGTCGAGCGGACCGACGGGGCGTTCCTGGCGGAGGTGCGCAAGTACTACGTCCGCCACCGGATCGTCGAGGACGCGGCCGCCGTCGAGGACGACGTCATCAAGGTGGCCCTCTTCGACTTCGGCCCGGCCGAGCGGACCACCGCACCGGCCCTGGAGCAGTTCGCCGCCACCCACCAGGTCGTGGTCTCCGGCGAGCACTGGGTCGACGTCATGAACCGCACCGCCAACAAGGGCACCGCCCTGCGCGGGCTCCAGCGGGAACTCGGCATCACGCCCGCGCAGACGATGGTGTTCGGCGACTACCTCAACGACCTGGAGATGCTGGACGCCGCGGACTGGTCCTTCGCCATGGCCAACGCGCACCCGCGGGTCGTCCGCAGGGCCCGCCATCTGGCCCCGTCCAACAACGACAACGGGGTCCTGCGCACCATCGCCCGCCTCCTGCACCTGCCGGCGGCGGACCACTGACGGGCAGGGGCACGCGGCAGGGTGACGCGCAGGGGCGGCACGGCCCGGTCGGCTGACGGGCCGGGGCACGCGGCTCGGTCACGCGCGGAGGTGGCACGGCCCGGTCGGCCGAAGCGGCCGGGCGGGACGGCCGGGAGGCACGATCACGCGGCGTGGCCGAGGCACTCCTCGGCCACCTTCCGGTCGAGCGCCGCGCGCACCAGCGCGGCCGCCAGCACGGCCGGATCGGTGCCGCCGGCCGTCTCGGCGAGCCGGCCGGGATCCGTCGGCAGGCCGAGCCGCTCCGCCCCGGACAGCGCCTTGGCGTCCAGATAGGGCGCCGTCTCCGGCCAGACGCGCTGCACCTCGCGCAGGAAGATGTCCGCGCCGACCGGGCCGATGCCCGGCACCTCCCGCAGCAGGCCGCGCAGCTTCGTGAGGTCGCCGTCGGCCTCCCCGCGCAGGCGGCGCAGATCGCCGCCCCACCGCTCGTCGATCAGCTCGGCGCCCTCGCCCAGCAGGGTGGCCGTGCGCTCGTCGTAGCGCCGGTAGCCGCCGCGGCCCAGCGCGTCCACCCGGTCCTGCCGGCCGGACCCGGCCATGGAGCGCGGGTCCCGCAGTCCGGCGTCGTACAGGGCCCGGGCGGTGGCGATGGCGACCGAGCCGCGGACGCGGGCGCTGAGCAGGACGGCGAGCACCAGCAGCCGGTACAGCGGTTGCGGGGCGTCCTTGAGCGGGATGCCGGCCTCCTCGGCGAACGTCCTGCCGTGCGCCCGCACCAGCTCCCGCAGGACCCGGGCGTCGTGCTCCGTCATCGGGTCACCCTCTCCGCTCGTTCGCACGTCCGTCGGTCCGTCCGGCCGTCCGCTCGCTTCGCTCACGAGGGAGAGCGGGCGCGGGTCAGACCTCCTGGGTCACGTTCTCGGCGGCGAACATCCACCGCTGCTTCTCCAGCTCCGCGGTGATGCCGATGAGCAGGTCCTGGGTGACCGGGTCGGCCTTCTCGGTCGCCTCGACGCGTTCGCGCAGCCGGCGGACCGCCGCCTCCAGCGACTCGACCATCACCTCCACGACCTCCGTGTCGCGCACCCAGCCGTCCTTGGGGCTGGGCAGCGTGAAGGCCGAGGCGATCGTCTCCGGCCGGCCGTCGGGCGGCAGTCCGAGCGCCGAGGCGCGCTCCGCGACCGTGTCGGCGAAGTCGCGGGCCGCCGCCACCACTTCGTCCAGTTGCAGATGGATGGAGCGGAACCGCGGTCCCACGATGTTCCAGTGCGCCTGCTTCCCGATGAGGGACAGGCCGAGAAGATCCACGAGGGTGCTCTGCAGCGCGTCCCCGGTGACCTGAAGGGCCGCTTCGGGGATCGTGCTCTTCACGACGGTCATGGCGTGGTGCTCCTTGAGGAGTGGTGTCGGGCGGTACGGAACGGTGCGCCGCACTCCTCCTAGCGGGCCCCGTCCCACCGGCGGGCAGCACGGCGCGACCACTCCTTGGGGCGGCGGGTGCCCCTGGCGAAACGGGGCAAACACCACACGCGTGCCCTACTGCTCAGCTCCCGAGCACCCCGTCCAGGAAGGCCCTCAGGTCCGCGAGTACCTCGGCCCGGTTCGTCTCCTGGAACACCTCGTGCCGGGCGCCCGGATAGGTCCGCTCGGTCAGGTGTCCGCCGCTGAGCCGCTCCACGCCGGCACGGCTGCCGGCGAGCGGGACCAGCCGGTCCTCCGTCCCGTGCAGCCACAGCACGGGCAGGGCGCCGACGTCCCCGCCCTTGGCGACGGTCTCTAGGGTCCGGGCGAAGGCCTCCACCGTCGGCCGCTTCATCGGGCCGTGCCAGACCAGCGGATCGGCCGCGTAGGCCGCGCCGACGGCCGGGTCGCGGGAGAGCGCGGCCGGGCTGACCGGCGTGTCGGGGATCTCGTCCAGGGCGAGCAGCCGCTCCGGCAGCTCCCATGCGCCGATGACGGGGCCCGACAGCACGAGCGCGGCGAGCCCGGTGCCGTACCGCTGGGCGAAGCGGGCCGCGATCAGCCCGCCCATGGAGTGGCCGATCACCACAAGCGGCAGGCCCGGATGCGCGGCGCGGGCCCACTCCGCGACCGCCCTTACGTCGGTCACCACGTCCTCGAAGTCCTCGATCAGCACCCGCTCGCCCGCCGACGTCCCGTGCCCCTGGTGGTCGGGGGCGAACACCGCGGCGCCGTGTTCCACCAGCGCCCCGGCCACTTCGGCGTAGCGCCCCGCGTGCTCGCCGTACCCGTGCACCAGCAGGGCGACGTACCGGGGACGCCGGTGCGGCCACTCGCGTACGGTGAGCCTGCCCCGCGTACCGGTGAGGACGTGCTCGCGGGTGTCGGCCATGTCGCCTCCAGAAGCGTGGGTCGGACGCGTGTGTCGGACGGGTGGGTCGGACGTGCGGGCCGGACGGGTGGGCCGGACGGGTGGGTCGGACAGGTGAACGCGGCTCCGGGGGATCTTCCCAGGGGTCCGGCGCGCGGTCTATAGTCCAAAACTAGCAGTGCTAATTAATTGGGTCGTCCAAGGAGTCCAGCCGTGCGCCCCGTCCACTTCGCGGCCGCCCGCCGCACCCCGATCGGCAAGTTGCGCGGAGCCCTGTCCTCCGTGCGCCCCGACGACCTCGCCGCGTCCGTGATCCGTGCCCTGGCCGACGGCGTTCCCGCGCTCGACCCGGCCCGCATCGACGACGTGTACTGGGGCGCCGCCAACCAGGCGGGCGAGGACAACCGCAATGTCGCCCGGATGGCCGCGCTGCTCGCCGGGCTCCCCGAGTCCGTGCCGGGCGCCACGGTCAACCGGCTGTGCGCCTCGGGTCTGGAGGCCGTCACCACCGCGGCCCGTACCGTCGCCGCCGGCGAGGCCGACGTCGTGGTCGCGGGGGGCTCGGAGTCGATGAGCCGCGCGCCCTTCGTGCTGCCCCGACCCGACGAGGCCCTGCCGCACCGCATCGAGACCGTCGACACCCGCCTCGGCTGGCGCCTGGTGAACCCGGCGATGAAGGACCTGCACGGACTGCTGTCCATGGGCGAGACGGCGGAGGAGGTCGCCGAGCGCTACGGCATCCCGCGGGAGCGCCAGGACGAGTTCGCGCTGCGCAGCCACCAACGGGCCGCCGAGGCACGCAAGCTGGGCCACTTCGACGACGAACTCCTGCCCGTCGAGCGCCCCGACGGCACGCTCGTCGGCACCGACGAGTGCATCCGCGAGGACACCTCCTACGACCGGCTCGCCCGGCTCAAGCCGGTGTTCCGCGCGGACGGCACGGTCACGGCGGGCAACGCCTCGCCCATGAACGACGGCGCGGCCGGACTCCTCCTGGTGAGCGAGGAGGCCCTGAACGACCTGGGTCTGGAGTCCCTGGGCCGGTATGTCGCCGGCGCCTCGGCGGGCGTCCACCCCGACGTGATGGGCATCGGGCCGGTTCCCGCCACCCGCAAGGCGCTCGCCCGCGCCGGCTGGCGCGTCGACGACCTCCAGGAGGCCGAGTTCAACGAGGCGTTCGCGGCCCAGGCGCTCGCCTGCGTGGACCAGCTGGGCATCGACCCGGACCTGGTCAACCCCAGCGGCGGCGCCATCGCCCTCGGCCATCCGCTCGGCTGCTCGGGCGCCCGCCTCCTCACCACCCTGCTGCACCGGATGCGCCGCACGGGCGCGACCCGCGGCCTGGCCACGATGTGCGTGGGCGTGGGCCAGGGCAGCGCGCTGCTGGTCGAGCGGGCCTAGGGACGTCGGCGGGGCTCGCCGTGCGGCCCGGCACGGCGAGGAAGTGGGCGCGGTCGGGCCCGCCCGCGCCGGGCACGCGGCCGGCGCGGGAACCGTACGGCGAGACGGCTCGCCCGGACCGGGATACGTGCGCATAGCATCGGTGTCCGCATGAACACGATGACGCTCTGGCACATATCCGGGTGGGGGTTCGCGGCGCTCGCCTGCGCGGCCCTGCTCGTCGGCTTCTCCAAGACCGCGGTCAGCGGGGCGAACACGGTGAGCCTCGCCGTCTTCGCGGCCGTGCTGCCCGCCCGCGCCTCCACGGGCGTCCTGCTGCCGGTCCTGATCGCCGGGGACGTGCTGGCGGTCCTCACCTACCGGCGGCACGCCCACTGGCCCACGCTGTGGCGGCTGTTCCCGGCGGTCGCCGTGGGAGTGGTCGGCGGCACGCTGTTCCTGGTGTGGGCCGACGACGGCGTCGTACGGACGTCGATCGGCGCCATCCTGCTGCTGATGGCGGCGGTGACGGTGTGGCGGCGCCGCGTGGCCGGCCGCGAGCGGGAACCGGACGCGGTCACCGGCCGGTCCGGCCGCCTCAAGGCCCGCTCCTACGGCGTCCTCGGCGGCTTCACCACGATGGTCGCCAACGCGGGCGGCCCGGTGATGTCGATGTATCTGCTCTCCGCGGGCTTCCGCAAATACGGCTTCCTCGGCACGTCGGCGTACTTCTTCCTCGTCGTCAACGTCTCCAAGGTGCCGTTCAGCGCGGGCCTCGGCCTGATCGACGGCCGCTCGCTGCTCCTCGACGCGGCGCTCGCGGTGTTCGTCGTGCCCGGCGCGCTGCTCGGCACCTGGGCGGTGCACCGGATCAACCAGCGCCTGTTCGAGCGGCTCGTGATCGCGGCGACGGTCGTGGGCGGCGTCCAGCTCCTGCTGCGCTAGCCCACAGCCCACAGCCCACAGCCCAAGTCCCCGGGCCGTGCGGCCGGGCTCTCCCGCGCGGCTACCGCCCCAGCCCCAGCAGCGCGGGCACGTCCGCGAAGGAGCCGACGACGTGGTCGGGGCGCCCGCCGGCGTCCCGGAGGGCCTCCGGCAGGTACTTGCCCGTCCTGACCAGCACCCCCGTCACCCCGGCCCGCTGCGCCGCGAGGACGTCCGACTCGACGTCGTCCCCGACCATCACCGTCTCCTCCGCCCGCGCCCCCAGCTGCGCCAGCGCCGCCTCGAAGAACGCTCGCGCGGGTTTCCCGGTGACCTCCGCCTCGGTGCGGGTGGCCGCCTCCAGCCCCAGGAGGAAGGCCCCCGAGTCGAGTTGGAGTCCCCGGTCGGTGCGCCAGTACAGGTTCCGGTGCATGGCGACCAGCCGTGCTCCCCGCCGCAGGTGCCCGAAGGCCCGGTTCAGCGCCGCGTAGTCGAACTCGGGACCGGCACCGCCGACGACGACGGCGTCCGGCACGGTGGCGGTGTCGGCGGCGTCGAGGACGGTGACACCGGCCAGGTCCTCCGCGATGTCCCCGCTGTTGAGCAGCGAGCAGCGCGCCCCGGGCAGGCGCGCGGCGAGATGGGCGGCGGTGGCCGCGGGGGCGGTGAGGATGTCGCCGGCGGTCACGGGGAAGCCCGCCGCGGCGAGGGTCCCGGCGATCGAGGCGCGGGTGCGGGACGTCGTGTTGGTGAGCAGGACGACGCCGAGCCCGGCGTCCCGGACCGCCCGCAACGCCTCCACCGCGCCGGGCAGCGGACGCCAGGAGACGGTGAGCACCCCGTCGATGTCGATCAGGACCGAGCGTGCGTATGCCATGAGGGGCCCCGGCCGTCCGCGGTCTCAGGGAAGGTGCACGGGCCGGGAGAACGCCTCCCGCATCCGCTCGAAGCGGTCCAGGTCCGCCCACAGCGCGATGCGGCGCGGCCGTCCCGCGATCCAGCCCCACACGCTCGCCCCGGCGGCCGCGACCAGCGGAATGAGCAGCCACGACAGAATGACCACCGTCGTCCTCCTTGTCCGAGCGGATCAGCGGGCAGGACGACCATTACACACATAATCGGCTGCGCATATCGGCACAAGAGGCCATTCATCATCTTTTCACTCCTCTGGGTAGGTCATGTTCGAACGACTCCTCGAACGCCTTCCGGCGGCCCTCCGGACCGTCCCCTACGCGGCGTCCCGCTTCCCCGGCTCGCCCGCCGTCGCCGCCCGGCCGGATCCGGCGGCCGGGGCGAACTGCCAGCTCTACGCCTACGCGGTGCTGCGGCACTTCGGCCTGGCCCCGCCCCCGCTCCGGTCGAGCGAGCTGTGGGCCGACACCCGGGACACGGTCCGCGTGCCCCGCCCCCGGCCGCTGGACCTGCTGCTGTTCAACGCCGTGGACGACGCCTACGGCGCCCATGTCGGGGTCTGGGCGGACGAGGACCGCGTCCTGCACCTGTGCGCGGAGGCGGGCCGCCCGGCGGTGTGGACCCCGGCGGACTTCGCCGCGCGGGAGCGCTACCGTGTCCTGGTCGGCGTCAAGCGGGTGACCGCCCGCCCGGCGTAGCCGCCCCGCGGTCCGGCGTGGTCCGCGCGGCGTCAAGTGATCGTTAAGATGGGCTCGTTGCCGCGAACCGTGCGCGCCGCCCGGCCATGGCCGGCAGGCCGCGGGCGGCGGACGTCGTGGGTGGGACTTCAGGGTTGTCGTGGGTGGGAATTCGGGGATTGAGGACGGTCTACGGGTGCTGGTGGCGGGTCGTTACCGGTTGCACGCGGTCATCGGTCGGGGCGGCATGGGCGAGGTCTGGCGGGCCCTCGACGAGGTGCTCGGCCGGCCGGTCGCGGTCAAACTGCTGCTGAACGACGGGGCGGACGCCTCGGCGGCGGCCCGGTTCAGGCTGGAGGCGCAGACCTCGGCACGGCTGAACCACCCGAACGTCGTGGGGGTGTTCGACTTCGGCGCCTGGGAGGACCGCTTCTTCCTGGTCATGGAACTGGTCGAGGGCGACAGCCTGGCCGGGGAACTCACCACCGGCGGTCCGCTCACCCCGGACCGGCTGGCCCAGGTGGCCCAGCACACGGCGGAGGGACTCGCCGCGGCCCACGCGCAGGGCATCGTGCACCGCGACATCAAGCCCGGCAACCTGATGAGCGACCGCGACGGCACCGTCCGCATCGGGGACTTCGGCATCGCGCGCTTCGTGGACGACCACTCGGCCGCGCTCACCACGACCGGGCAGATCGTCGGCACCGGCCTGTACCTGGCGCCCGAGCGGGCCATCGGCACCCCGGCCACCTCGGCCTCGGACCTGTATTCGCTGGGCTGCGTGCTCTACCAACTGGCCGTGGGAAGACCGCCGTTCGAGGCGGCCGCCCCGACCGCGCTGCTCTACCAGCACGTCGACTCCGCGCCCGTGCCGCCGCACCAGCGCGGCGCGTCCCTGCCGCCCGCCTTCGAGGCGTACCTGCTGAGCATGCTCGCCAAGCGGCCGGAGGAACGCCCCACCGCACGGCAGGCGGCGGACTGGTTCGGCAGCGGTGCCTGGCGCGGCGCGCCGGAGCCGCTGCCGCCGGAACTGCCGGGCGCGAGCCCCGCACACCACCGGGACGCCCCGCCCCACGCCGCCCTCGCCGCGGCCGCACCGGCCCCGGCCGCCCGCGCCACGGCCGTACGGACCCGGGGTGCCCGCGCCGCCACGTCCGCACCGGCGCATCGCGCCCGGGGCGGCGCCCCGGACCCGGCCGCCCGGGCCGCGGGCCGTACCGATCCGGCCGGTGACGGCGGCTGGAACACCACCGTGCACCGGGTGCCGACGCGGCGGCCGGGCCTGCGGACGTCGCTGCGCCGCCACCCCCGCGCGGCCGCCCTCATGGGCGGCGCCGTCCTGTTCGTCTCGGCCCTGCTGGTGGGCATGGCCTGGTTCTAGGCCCCTCTTCCGAATCTCCCCGGGTGCGGGGGCGGCTCGGCGGGCGCCGTCACCCGGAGCCCGCCCCACCCGCACGAAAGGCCCTGGCCGGGATGCCGGCGAGCGGACCCGCCCGGCGCCCGGACCGCCTTGGACGCCCGGCCCCCGCTGGGTACGCTCCCCACCATGCGGATCTCCGTCTCCTCGGACATGGACGAACCCGTGGCCCGCGCCCTGGTCGACCGGCTGCGCGAGCGCGGGCACGAGGTGGTCACGCACGGCGCGCTGCGCCGCGGGGACGACCCGCAGTGGGCGTCGTGCTCCGCGGCCGCCGCCCGTGACGTCGCCGACGGAACGAGCGACCAGGCCGTCGTGTGCTGCTGGACCGGCACGGGCGCCTCCATCGCCGCGAACAAGGTGCCGGGGGTACGGGCCGCCCTGTGCGCCGACGCGTACACCGCGGACGGCGCGCGCCGCTGGAACGACGCGAACGTCCTGGCGCTCAGCCTGCGCCTGACGTCCGAGCCGCTGCTCGGCGAGATCCTCGACGCCTGGTTCGCCGCCGCGCCGAGCGAGGACGCCGAGGACCGCCGGAACGTGGCCCGCGTCGGACGGCTGGACCGGGACCGCGCGGCCCCCGCCTGACGGCGGCCCCGCGTGCGGGCACCGGGCTTTCGGGGCGGCGCGGGCCGCCCCGTACGCTCGACGCCATGTCCCCGCACGTGCTGGTCCTCGGCGGCACCACCGAGGCCCGCGAACTGGCCGCCGCGCTCGCGGCGCGCTCCGGCACGCGGGTGACCACCTCGCTGGCGGGCCGCGTGTCGCGGCCGGGCGCACTGGCGGGGGAGGTGCGCGTCGGCGGTTTCGGCGGGGCCGAGGGCCTGGCCGCGTGGCTGCGCGCGCACCGGGTGGACGCCGTCGTCGACGCCACGCACCCCTTCGCAGAGTCGATCACGCGGAACGCGGCCCGGGCCGCGACCGCGACCGGCGTGCCCCTGGTGGTCCTGCGCCGCCCCGGCTGGCGGCCGGCCCCGGGCGACCGCTGGCATCCGGTCGCCTCGCTCGACGCCGCGGCCGGGCTGCTGCCGCGCCTCGGACGCCGGGTGTTCCTGACCACGGGCCGGATGGGTCTCGCCGCCTTCGCCGGGCTCACCGGCCTGCACTTCGTCGTACGGTCCGTGGAGCCGCCCGGGCCGCCCCTGCCGCCCGACGTGCGGGTGCTGTCGGCCCGGGGGCCGTTCACCGTGCCCGGCGAGACGGAACTGCTGCGCACCCACCGCATCGACGTACTGGTGACCAAGGACAGCGGGGGAGCGGCGACGGCCGCGAAACTGACGGCGGCTCGGGAGCTGGGGCTGCCGGTCGTCGTCGTACGGCGGCCACCGCTGCCGGAGGGGGTGGGCGCGGTGCCGGACGTGGCGGCCGCGCTGGACCGGCTGGGCCTCCGCACGCCGTGAGGGGCTATCCCTGCCGCGGATTGCGGCGCAGCAGGTAGGTGTCCATGATCCAGCCCTTGCGCTCGCGCGCCTCGGCCCGCAGCCGCTCGATGCGCGGCGCGGCCTCGGCGATCGGGCCGGAGTCGAGGAGCTCGTCCGGGGTGCCCAGGTAGGCGCCCCAGTAGATGTCGATGTCCTGGTCGGCGTACTGCCGGAAGGTCTGGTGCGCGTCCAGCATCACCACCACGTCGTCCACCCCCTCCGGGAAGCCCTCGGCCAGCCGCCGCCCGGTGGTGATCTGCACGGGGCGGGCGACCCGGTTGAGCCCGGTGCGGTGCCGGGCCACCAGCGAGGAGACGCTGCTGATGCCGGGCACGACGTCGTAGGCGAATTCCACCCTGCCCCGCTCCAGCACCTCCTCCAGGATGCCGAGCGTGCTGTCGTAGAGCGACGGATCGCCCCACACCAGGAACGCGCCGCTGTCCTGCTCGCCGAGCTCCTCGGTGATCAGCCGCTCGTAGATGTCGGCGCGGGCGCTGCGCCAGTCCCCGACGGCGGGGGAGTAGGCGGCGCCGCCCGCGCTCCGGTCCCGCTCCGGGTCGCGCGCCTCGACCAGCCGGTACGCCCCCTCCGGCAGGTGCGCGTCGAGGATGTCCCGGCGCAGCCGCACGAGGTCCGACTTCGTCTCGCCCTTGTCGAGGACGAAGAACACGTCCGTGCCGCGCAGCGCCCTGACCGCCTGCAGGGTGAGCTGCTCGGGGTCGCCCGCGCCGATACCGATCACATGAATCTTTCGCACGCCCCGAGTCTGCCGTACGGCACTCGCGGCGCGGACACCGGTTCCACCCGGTCCGGGACCGGCCGTTCTACCCCGCCCCGCGGAGCCGGGGCGCCCGCCGCGCCGCGTCCACGACGGGCCCGGCCGCCCGCTCCACGTCCGCCCCTCGCTCCCCGTCCTCCGCCCCCTCCACGTCCGCCGCGAGCTCCCGCGCCCAGGCCTCCAGCCCGGTCAGATCCATGCCGTAGGGGTCCGGCCGCCCGGTGGCCGCCGACCACTCGCCCACCGCGTCCGCCCCGCGCCGCAGCAGCCGGGCCCCACCGGTGGCGTTGCCGCGGGCCGCGTGGGTGAGCCCCACCGCGAGCTGCGCCAGCCCGCGCCACAGACCGCGCTCCGCCCGCGGCCCCGACTTCCAGGCGTCCTCGAAGACCTCGTGCGCGTGGAAGGGCTTCCCCTCGTCCAGCAGCGCCTGGGCCTCGGCGACGGTCTGCCGCGGGGTGCGCGGCACGCCCTCGGGCTGCCGTGGCACGCCGTCGGCGCCGTACGGCAGCGGCCGCCCGAGCCCGTCCCGGGGCCGCGCGTTGCGCGCCCTGCCCTCGGTGTCCCGGTCGCGCGCGCCGGCCGGCCGTCCGGAGGATGAGGATGTGCTGCCCATACGCCGATTGTGCCCCGTCGCCCCGTCCCGTCGCCCCGCCCCGTCTCAGCGCCCCTTCGGTACAGCCCCCGGCGTGCGGTATGGTGACATTCGCGCGATCACGTGGGTCACTCCGCGTGAGCGCAGCGGGACGTGGCGCAGCTTGGTAGCGCACTTGACTGGGGGTCAAGGGGTCGCAGGTTCAAATCCTGTCGTCCCGACTTGTGAAGTCACAGGTCAGAGGTCGTGTCGGAGCCATCCGGGACGACCTCTTGGTCATTTCTGGGAACCCCTCGAAGGCGATGACGTGTTGACAGCGTCGGCAATCATCGGCACCTCCTCCTCCGCCGCCCGGCCGTTCTCCTGGCGCAGGACTTCGAGCACGACGGAGCCGTCGACGGTCTCCTGGGCGACCAGCCGTTCGGCCAGGTGCTCCAGCGCGGTCCGGTGGCCGCGGAGCAGCGTGATCGCGCGCTGTTCGGCCCGGCGCAGCAGGCGGGCGACCTCCTCGTCGACGATGCGCTGGGTCTGCTCCGAGTACGGTGGCCGGCCCGCCTCCTCGGCGGTCTCACCGAGGAAGCGTGCAGGGGCGGAGGCGTAGCCGATGGGTCCCAGTTCGGAGGACAGGCCGAACTCGCGGACCATACGAGTGGCGATCTGGGTGGCTCCGGCCAGGTCGTTGGCGGCTCCCGTCGACCCCTCGCCGAAGACCACCAGTTCGGCCGCGCGCCCGCCCAGGCGCACCGCCAGAAGATCGGTCAGGTAACTCTCACTGTACAAATGGCGTTCCGCTTCGGGGAGTTGCTCGGTGACGCCGAGGGTGAGACCGGCCGGCAGGATGGTGACCTTCGCCACCGGGTCGGCGTGCTCGCACAGCGCCGCGACCAGGGCGTGGCCGGATTCGTGGACGGCCACCGAGCGGCGCTCCTCGGGAAGCAGCGCGTTGGAGGACTCCCGGCGGCCCAGCAGCACACGATCGCGGGCGGCGTCCAGGTCGTGCGGTTCGATCCGGGTGCGGTCTCCGCGTACGGCGTTGATGGCGCCCTCGTTGACCAGGTTGGCGAGATCCGCTCCGGAGAATCCGGGCGTGGCACGTGCCACGGCGTCCAGGTCGACCTTCGGAGCCAAGATCTTGTCACGGGTGTGCACGGCGAGGATCGCGGCCCGTTCGGCCTGGTTGGGCAGCGGCACGGTGACCTGGCGGTCGAACCGCCCGGGGCGCAGCAGGGCCGGATCGAGGGCGTCGGGCCGGTTGGTGGCGGCGAGGACGACGATGCCGCTGGACTGGTCGAAGCCGTCCATTTCGGAGAGCAGCTGGTTGAGGGTCTGCTCCCGCTCGTCGTTGCCGCCCAGCCGGGCCCCGCCGGCGCGCCGCGAGCCGAGCGCGTCGATCTCGTCGATGAAGATGATCGACGGGGCGCGTTTGCGGGCTTCGCCGAACAGGTCGCGCACCCGGGAGGCGCCGACCCCGACGAACATCTCCACGAACGCGGACCCGGTCACCGACAGGAACGGCACGTCCGCCTCGCCGGCGACCGCCCGCGCGAAGAGGGTCTTGCCGGTACCGGGCGGCCCCACCATGATCACGCCGCGGGGGCCTTTGGCACCGGCGGCGGTGTAGCGGGCGGGGTGGCGCAGGAAGTCGACGACCTCGCTGATCTCCTGCTTGACCCCGTCGTACCCGGCGATGTCGTCGAAGCCCGTGGTGGGCCGCTCCGCCTCGATGATCTTCGCGCGGGAGCGTCCGATGGCGCTCAGCCCGCCGGCCATCGACCCTGCGGCCCGGCGTCCCATCCAGAGGAAGAAGCCGATCAGAAGCAGGAACGGCAGGAACGTGACGAGTATGGACGGCCATGCCGAGCCGCTGCTGCTCTGGCGGGCGCTGATCCGTACGTGGTGCGAGGTCAGCTGCTGCTGGAGCTGGGCCCCGGTGCCCAGCGCGGTGGGGATCTGGGTGGTGAACCGGGTGCCGTTCCTCAGGGTGCCGCTGACGGCGCCCTTGTCGTTGATCTCGACCGTCCGCACCTGGCTGGTGCCGACCTTGCCGACGAAGTCGCTGTAGGACAGCGCGGTCGCGTGCGGCCCGGTCGGCGCGCGGGAGAGCAGCAGGAAGACGGCGACCGTCATCAGGATCCACCACAACATCCACCGTCCGCCGGCCGGCTGTGGTTGCCGGGACGGCGGGGTCGGCGGTTCGCGTGACGGCCCGGACTTGGCGGGCGGCGTCAGGTGCCGGTGCGGCATCCGCACTCGTGTGATCACCAGTCCCACGCCCTTCGATCGGCACGGACCCCCGTCCACCAGCCTCGCCCCGGCAATTCCCGTGGGTCAGGGGTCGAACGGCCCTAATGGGGTCCGTCCGGTCGGAGCCCGGTACCGGCTGCCCCTCGGCGCGGAGCTGGGCATCGTCTGCGTCTGCGCGGCCGCCTTCCGCGTCCTGGCCGTCCACGGTTTCGGGAGGCCGGAACAGGCTGCCCGGGCGCATCCTGGAGTTGGACGAGACGCGGCACGCGACCGAACGTGTCTCGATACGGCGGCGTCCCGGGCGTGCGGCTCGTGGCGCCGACAGCGCACTCGGGAGTGACCATGAGACTGTCCTTCCTCGAACCTCTGTACAAGGAGCCCGGTCCCTTCGCGTCCGTCTATCTGGACACCTCGCGCGACGCCGCCGTCGAGGACCCCGAATCCGCCGTACGACTGCGCTGGCGGCGTCTTCGGGACGATCTGCTGTCCGAGGGGGCGGACCGGGATTCCCTCACCGCGGTGGCGGGCGCGGTGGGCAGCGACGCGGACGTCCCCGGTACCCACGGTCAGGCCGTGTTCACCGCGCACGGACGCCTGGCCCTGCTGGACGAGCTGCCCCTCCCGCCCGACCGGAGCACGGCGCATTTCGGAACCCTGCCGGACACCATGCCGCTGATCGTCCAGCACGCGCCCGGAATCCCGTACCTCGCGGTTCACGTGCACTACGGCGGCCGCCACTCCACGGACGCCACCGGCACCCTGCGCATCGAGGCCGAAGCGGGCACGTGGCCGCTGACCAAGGTCACGCCGGGCCTCCGCCTGGACGAGGAGATCCCGGTGGCCGACTGGACGCGCGCCGCCGGAGAGGTCGGCCGGGAGCTGGAAGGCCACGCCCGGCGCATCGACGTGGAGACGGTGGTCGTCGCCGGAGACCTCTGGGCCCGCGGCATCCTCGTCAACCGGCTTCCGGCCGGCCTGCGCGGGCAGGTCACCACCGTCGAGGCCGCCGGTGAGTCCCAGCCGGGGCGGGCCCTGCTGGAGCGGCACCTGGAGGGCCTCTTCGAAGGCCGCATGGCCGCTCACGACCGGGCGCTCCTGGATGCCTTCCTCGCGGAGCGGGCCCGAGGCGGAGCGTCCGCGGAAGGCCTCGCCGCGGCCGTGTCCGCGCTGCAACGCGGCCGGGTCAAGGCCCTTTTCCTCAGCGACCACCCGGAGTCGCCGTTCCGCCTGTGGGCCGGTCCTGAACCCGGCCAAGTGGCCCTCACGGAACAGGAACTGCGCTCCTACGGCATAAGGGAGGCCCGCGAGGAACGGGCCGACGCGGCGCTGGTCCGTGCCCTCGTCGGCACGAGGGCCGAACTGGTCCTGGTGTCCGAGCGGGAGCTGGGGCTGAGCGAGGGCGTGGGCGTGCTGCTGCGCTACGCCGACCCCGCCTCCCGCGAGTGAACAGGCCTGCCGGACGCGGCGGTCCTCCGGTTCTCGCGCTTCTCGCGCGCCGTCACCTCATCCGGCCTCGGGGAGCCGGGTGCTGCGGACGACCTTGTCCTCACCCGCGCTCGCGAGGAACCGGCCGTCCGGGTAGAAGGCCACGGCGTTCACCGCGCGCCTGTGCTCGATCTGGAGCAGCGGCTGACCGGTGTCGGCCCGCCACACGCACACGAGACCGTCCCGGCTTCCGGTGCTGCACGTCAGCCTGACCTGGAACAAGTCCTGAACAGCGCGCGGTGCGCTGACGGGCCGTCACCGGCCGCAGCGCACCGCGCGTTTCGCTTGTTCCCGGGCCGGTGGGGGACCGCCCGGGCGTGCCGTCAGTTCGCGGCGTTGAACACGTCCGTGCCGAACCGGCTGAGGCCCTTCTGCCCGGCGTATCCCAGGTACGGGAGGTTGAACCGGTCCTCGATGCTGGCGAGCAGCGAGTAGTGGTTGTACGGCGTGCTGCTCCAGGTGCCGCCCTTGGTGAAGGGGGAGAGCACCAGCGCGCCCGTACGGCCGCCGCCGAGGCCGGTGATGCCGGGCAGCGGGGAGTTGGGCGACGGGCCCTCGCCGCAGCAGGCGCTGGAGTCCTTGTCGGGGCCGTCCGACTCGTCGAAGGTGATCACCAGCATGCCGTCCTTCTTGAAGGCCGGGGACGAGGTGATGGCCGGGACCCACTTCTTCAGCCACTCGTCGGCGGATGCCAGCCCGCCCGGACGGCCGTCCACGCAGGGGGAGTCGTGGCCGTCGTCGCACAAGTCGGGCGTGATGTAGCTCAGGTCGGGCGTCGTGGCGGTGGTCTGCAGGTCCGTGCCGAGCTGGGACTGGTCGACGACGTGCCGGGCGCAGCCGTCCTGCTGGTCGATGACCGAGTGGAAGTACATGAACGGGTTGTGGCGGGTGGCGTACTGGTCGCCCACCTCGGCCTTCTGCGTGTCGTCCACCGCGCCGACCGCGGGGTGGCGGCACGGGGTGCCCATGTCCTCCATGTAGCCCTTCCAGCTGTGCCCGGAGGAGTCCATCTGGTCGGCCAGCGTCTTCACGCCGGAGGGGTAGACGCAGCCCCGGCCCACGGCCTGGCCCGGGTCGGCGGTGCCGGTCTGGACGAACGGCGCGAAGGTCTGGCAGTCGGCCTGGGTGTCCGGATTGGGGCCCTGCCCGGATATCTGGGCGACGTAGTTGGTCAGGCTGTTGTGGCCGATGCCGTAGTACTGCGACAGCAGCACGCCCTGGGAGCGCAGGGTCTTGCTGAGGTACGGCGCCTTGGAGTCGGGGCCCCAGGTCTCGTCGTACCCCTTGTTCTCCAGGTTGATCACGAAGACGTGACCGGGGTTCGCTGCGGGCGCGGCCTCGGCCTGCATCGCCGCCAGCGTGCCGCCGCCGGCCGCGAGGAGGGCGGTGAACGCGGCGACCAGGATCATGAGGCGGCGGGTGCCGCGGCTGAGGCGGTGCTTCATGAGGGGAGCTTCCATCCGAGGGACTGGGCCTTGTCGCGCAGCTTGCGCCACTCCTCGTAGTCGGGTGCCACGGCCGGCGCGCAGGGCTGGCCGACGACGGGGGGCACCGACCACTGCGGGGCGTCGAGGCTGGGCGGGCTGGTGAAGTCGAGCACCTCGGCGATGTTGTTCGCCGCGGCGTCGCGAGGCGTGAGGGAGGGCAGGTTCCAGCGCCACTCCATGGCCTTCAGGACCGAGGTGTGGTCGTAGACGCCGTGCGCGACGTACCCGCGCCTGGCGCGCGGGGAGACCACCAGGCAGGGCGTGCGGAAGCCGCGCAGGCCCCAGTCGGGGTGGGCGTCGGGGGCGGTGGAGGGCGCCACGTGGTCGAAGAAGCCGCCCCACTCGTCGTAGTTGATCACCAGCAGGGTCCGCGACCAGGCGGGGCTCTTGGTGACGGCGTGGTAGACCTCGTTGAGGAAGTACTGCCCCGCGCGGATGTCGCCGTGCGGGTGGTCGTCGGCGGAGGTGCCGCTGCCCTCGTCGAGGAACTTGGGGTCGACGAAGGAGACCTGGGGCAGGGTGCCGGCGGCGCAGTCGGTGAGGAAGTCCGCGTACGGGTTCGAGATCCCGAGGAGCTTGGTGCCCCACAGCGCGGTGAACGGCACGTCGTGGTAGTAGTACTTGCCCTTCAGGCCCGCGTCGGCGAGACGGTCCCAGATGGTGGGCAGCGTGGAGGTGTCCGTGGAGTTGTGGATGCGGTCGGTCTGCGCGGCGTGCTGGTAGAAGCGGTTGGGGTACGTCTCGGCCATGATCGCCGAGAAGTAGCGGTCGCAGACCGTCCAGGCGGGGGCGGCCCTGCCGTAGAAGTCGAGGTCCTCGGGCTGGTAGTAGCCGATGGAGAACTCGTCGTTGGTGCCGGCCCGCAGCCAGCCGTCGCAGCGGCCGTCGTTGTACTCGATCCGCCCGCCCTCGTAGCTGTGGTCCGGGTCGTTGTACTGGCAGCCCTGGGCGGTGTCCAGGTGGTGGGTGGCGTGGGCGACGCCGTCGCGGTCGGTGTACTTCAGCCCGGACTGCCTGCCGTCGGCGCCCGGGAGCCAGCCCAGGTAGTGGTCGAAGGAACGGTTCTCCATCATCACCACGACGATGTGGTCGATCCCCGAGTCCTTGGGCGCCGGAAGCGAGGACGTCCCCGAGGTGGAGAGCGGGGTCTGACCTGCTTCGGCCAGTCCCTCCGTGGCGAGAGGGGCGGTCATGGCCGCGGCCGCGCTCGCGGCCCCGACGATCAGTTTCCTGCGGGAGATACTCACGCACTCCTTGATAGTCGCCGCGCGAACCGGATGATTACCATCCGGTTGATGCTTCTGCGGACGTTCACGCGGTGTTCTCCGCGGCCCCACAAGGTCTTTGCCGGGGGTCACGGTCCGTGGCCGGAAACGTACGGTAACGGTTCACAGGGGACGGCGGCGTGCGGCGACCTCGCGGTCGTAGCGCGCGCGGGCCGCGACGGCGGCCTCGCGGGCGGCCACCTCGGCCACCGGAACGTCCCACCAGGCCTCGGCCGGGGGAGCGGTCGGCGCCGGGTCGGTCTCCACGTACACGCAGGTCGGGCGGTCGCAGGCGCGGGCCGCGGCGAGGGCCTCGCGCAGTTCCCCCACCGTCTTGGCGCGCAGGACGTCCATGCCGAGGCTGGCGGCGTTCGCGGCCAGGTCGACCGGGAGCGGGGCGCCGGTGAAGGTGCCGTCGGCGGCCCGGTGCCGGTAGGCGGTGCCGAAGCGCTCGCCGCCCACCGACTCCGACAGGCCGCCGATGGAGGCGTACCCGTGGTTCTGCACCAGGACCAGGTTGACGGGCAGCCGCTCCTGGACGGCCGTGACGATCTCGGTCGGCATCATCAGATAGGTGCCGTCGCCGACCAGTGACCACACCACCGCCTCCGGCGCCGCCTGCTGGACGCCGATGCCGGCCGGGATCTCGTAGCCCATGCAGGAGTAGCCGTACTCCACGTGGTACTGGCGCGGCGAGCGGGCCCGCCACAGCTTGTGCAGGTCGCCGGGGAGCGAGCCGGCCGCGTTGATCACCACGTCCTCGTCGCCGACGACCGCGTCCAGCGCGCCGAGGACCTGCGTCTGGGTCGGTACGGCACTGTCGTCTCCGGCGCGGAAGGCGGCCTCGACCACCCGCTCCCAGCTCTCCCTGCCCGCCCGGTACTCCGCCTCGTAGGCGGCGTCGACGCGGTGCCCGGCGAGCTGCCCGGCCAGCGCCTCCAGGCCGGCCCGCGCGTCGCACACGAGGGTCGCGGCAGCCATCTTGTACGCGTCGGACGGGGCGATGTTGAGGTTGACGAAGCGGACGTCCGGCCGTCCGAAGAGCGTGCCGGAGGCCGTGGTGAAGTCCGTGTAGCGGGTTCCGACGCCGATGACCAGGTCCGCGCCGCGGGCGACCGCGTCGGCGACCGCCGTCCCGGTGTGGCCGATGCCGCCGAGGTCGGCGGGGTGGTCGTGGCGCAGCGATCCCTTGCCCGCCTGGGTGGAGGCGACCGGCACGCCGGTGGCGTCCACCAGGGCCTTCAGCGCGTCCTCGGCCTCGCTGTGGTGGACACCGCCGCCCGCGACGATCAGCGGCCGGGACGCGGCCCGGATCGCGCGGGCCGCCTCGGCGAGCTCGACCGGGTCGGGGGCGGGGCGCCGGATCCGCCACACACGCTCGGCGAAGAACTCCACCGGCCAGTCGTACGCCTCGGCCTGCACGTCCTGCGGCAGCGCGAGGGTGACCGCGCCGGTCTCGGCGGGGTCGGTGAGGACCCGTACCGCGGCCAGCACGGAGGGGATCAGCGCCTCGGGGCGGGTGACGCGGTCGAACCAGCGCGAGACCGGGCGCAGCGCGTCGTTGACCGAAACGTCCGCCGCCACCGGGTGCTCCAGCTGCTGGAGCAGCGGGTCGGCGGCGCGGGTGGCGAAGTAGTCCCCGGGCAGCAGCAGCACCGGCAGCCGGTTGATCGTCGCGAGCGCGGCCCCGGTGACGAGGTTGGTGGCGCCGGGTCCGATGGAGGTGGTGACGGCCTGCGTGGACAGGCGGCCCCGCTGACGGGCGTACCCGACCGCCGCGTGCACCATCGCCTGCTCGTTGCGGCCCTGGTGGTACGGCATCACCTCCTCGCCGGCCTCCAGCAGCGCCTGGCCGACACCCGCCACGTTGCCGTGGCCGAAGATGCCCCAGGTGCCGGCGATCAACCGGTGCCGCACACCGTCCCGTTCGGTGTACTGGGCGGCGAGGAAGCGGACCAGTGCCTGGGCGACGGTCAGGCGGTGCGTCGCGCGGCTCGGCCGGGGCGGCCGGCTCATCGGGGACATCGGTTACCTCACTGGGACGACGGAGCGGAAGGGGAGGCGCCGGGCGCGGAGGACGGCGGGGACACGACGGGCGCGTCGTAGAGCGGCAGGCGGGGGTCGACCGGACGGCCGGGCCAGGTGTCGCGGATCCACGCGTGGTCGGGGTGGTCGCGGATCAGCCAGGCGCGCTCGGCCTCCGGACCCGCCATGACGTTGAGGTAGTACATGTGGTGGCCGGGCACCGCCATCGACGGCCCGTGCCAGCCGTCCGGGATCAGCACCACGTCGCCGTCGCGCACCTCGGCCAGCACGTCGGTGCCCCGGCCCCGCCCGGAGGGGGAGACCCGCTGGTAGCCGAGGCCGGGTGTGCCCTCGTGGGCGGCGAACTCGAAGTAGTAGATCTCCTCCAGGACGGACTCCTCGCCGGGGCGGTGCTCGTCGTGCTTGTGGGGCGGGAAGGACGACCAGTTGCCGCCCGGCGTGATCACCTCGACCGCGATCAGCTTGTCGCACTCGAACACCCCGGCCGCGCCGAAGTTGTTCACCTGGCGGCTGCACTCGCCCGTGCCGCGCAGCTCCACCGGGACGCCCGAGGCGGGCCCGTAGCGGGCGGGCAGACGGCGGGCACAGCGCGCGCCGGCGAGCGCGAACCGCCCGCCGCCGGCGGACGAGACGGTCGTACGGGCGTCGCGCGGCACGTAGGCGAAGTCGCTGACGGCGTCGAACACGTTCGCGCGGCCGGTGAGTTCGAAGGTGTCGTGGCCGAACTCGTCGGAAGCGGCCACCGTGCAGCCCCCGTTCAGCGGCAGCACGATCCACTCGCCGTCGCCGGTGCCGAAGGTGTGCGAGCCGCCCGGCGGCAGCTCCAGCACGCGCAGGGCGGAGTGGCCCCAGCCGGCCGACTCGGGGCCGACGTCCACGGCGTAGGGGCCGGTCCGGGCCCGGCCCGCGGGCAGGTGGTAGGGGCTGGTGCCGGTCATCGGGAATGCCTCCTTGTCACGTCGGGCCCGTCACAACAGGCCCACGGCCGTGTCGACCGCCTGCTCCACACTGCCCTCGGCGGGGTACAGCAGCGAGCGGCCCACGACCATGCCCTGGACGGTGGGGAGTCTGAGGGCCTTGCGCCACCGCTCGTAGGCGGCCTCCTGGTCGTCGCCGACCTCCCCGCCGAGCAGCACGGCGGGCAGCGTGGAGGTCGCCAGTACCTCGGCCATGTCGTCCGCGTCCTCGGTGACGGGCAGCTTCAGCCAGGTGTAGGCGGAGGTGCCGCCCAGGCCCGAGGCGATGGCGATGGAGCGGGTGACGGCCTCGGCCGACAGGTCGTTGCGTACCCCACCGCCCGTACGGCGGGAGAGGAAGGGCTCGACGAAGACCGGCAGGTGCAGCTCGGCCATCTCGTCTATGGCGCGGGCGCCGGACTCCAGCGTGGCGAGCGAGCCGGGGTCGTCGTAGTCGATGCGCAGCAGCAGCTTGCCCGCGTCGAAGCGGAGCCGGGCGAGGTCGCGGGCGCGGTGGCCGGTGAAGCGGTCGTCCATCTCGAAGGACGAGCCTGCCAGACCCCCGCGGTTCATGGAGCCCATGACGACCTTGCCGTCCAGCGCGCCGAGCAGCAGCAGGTCCTCCAGGATGTCCGCGGTGGCGAGCACCCCGTCGACGCCGGGCCGCGACAGCGCCACGCACAGGCGCCGCAGCAGGTCGGCGCGGTTGGCCATGGCGAGTCCCCGGCTGCCGACGCCGAGCGCGCCGCGCGCGGGATGGTCGGCGGCCACGATCATCAGCCGGCCGCCGGCGCCGATCAGCGGGCGGCGCACCCGGCGTGCCGCCGCCTCGGCGACGGCCTCGGGATGCCGGGCTCTGACCGTCGTCAGATCGGGGATGCTGAGGGTCAAGGCGAAGCTCCGTTCAGGCAGTGGCTCGCGCGAGGAGGTCGTCGACCTCCGCCCCGGTGGGCATCGCGGAGGAGCAGGCGAGGCGGGAGGCCACGATGGCGCCGGCCGCGTTGGCGTAGCGCAGGACCGCCGTCAGGTCCCAGCCGGACAGCAGTCCGTGGCAGAGCGCGCCGCCGAAGGCGTCTCCGGCGCCGAGCCCGTTGACGACCTCCACGGGCACCGGCGGCACCTCGGCCCGGGTGCCGTCGCGGTGCACCGCCAGGACCCCCTTCGGGCCCTGCTTGACGACGGCCAGCTCCACCCCGGCCGCGAGCAGCGCCTCGGCGCAGGCCCAGGGCTCGCGCAGGCCGGTGGCGATCTCGCACTCGTCGAGGTTGCCGACCGCCACCGTGGCGTGCCGCAGCGCCTCGGCGTAGTGCGGGCGGGCCTGGCCGGGGTCGGTCCAGAACATCGGCCGCCAGTCGAGGTCGAAGACGGTGGCACCCGCCCGGTCGCGGGCCCGGAGCGCGGCGAGCGTGGCGGAGCGGCTCGGCTCCTCGCTCAGTCCGGTGCCGGTGATCCAGAAGACACGGGCCGCGCGGACGGCGGACAGGTCCAGCTCCCCGGGGTGGATCTCCAGGTCGGGGGCCTTGGGCCGGCGGTAGAAGTACAGCGGGAAGTCGTCCGGCGGGAAGATCTCGCAGAACGTGACGGGGGTGGGAAGGTCGCCGACCGGCGTGACCCAGCGGTCGTCGACCCCGAACTCCCGCAGCGCCTCGTGCAGGAAGGCGCCGAAGGGGTCGTCGCCCGTGCGGGTGATCAGGGCGGTGGAGCGGCCGAGCCGGCCCGCGGCGACGGCGACGTTGGCGGCCGAACCGCCGAGGAACTTGCCGAAGGTCTCCACCCGTGCCAGGGGTACGCCCGTCTGGAGCGGGTAGAGATCGACTCCGATGCGGCCCATCGTGATCAGGTCGAAGGTATCGGGTGAACCGGCCATGCGCGACGCTCCTCGAACTGTTCCGGGGGTGCGGATCCCAGGGCCCGCTGCGACGGTGGAGTCGCGGATCCCGAGGGTCCGCCGACTCCCAGATGTAGGTCCCCGGGGCCGCAGTGTCAATAGTTTGTACTTACATTCGGACCTGTGCGTGAAATAATGTCTTGACAAAGTATTGACAGCGGACGCGGCAGGGGATTGGATCCCGTCCCAGCGCACCACCGTCTTCACGCCGCACGACCCGGGTCCGGACGGATCCGGGCCCCGGATCCTCCCGATCTCTTGCCTTCCCCCGTCGCACAGTGAGGTGCAGGAAAGATGGACCGCTCTTCTCGCTCCCGCCGACTCCTTCCCGCCGCGGCCGTCGCCGCGGCGGCGGCCCTGACCCTCGCCGGCTGCTCCAGCGGCTCCGGGGGCAAGAAGGCCGAGGAGGGCGGGGGCGCCGCCTCCGCGGGCAAGGCCACCACGCCCCGGATGACGGTCGCGCTGGTCACCCACCAGGCGCCCGGCGACACCTTCTGGGACATCGTGCGCAAGGGCGCCGAGGCCGCCGCCGCCAAGGACAACGTCAAGCTCGTCTACTCCGCCGACCCCAGCGCCGGCATCCAGGCCAACATGGTGCAGAACGCCATCGACCAGAAGGTCGACGGCATCGCGGTCACCCTGGCCAAGCCGGACGCGATGAAGGGCGTCATCGGCAAGGCCACCAGCGCCGGGATACCGGTGGTCGGCCTCAACTCAGGCGTCAGCGACTGGAAGAAGCTCGGCCTGACGGAGTTCTTCGGGCAGGACGAGTCCGTGGCGGGCGAGGCGTTCGGCACCAGGCTGAACGAGGTGGGCGCGAAGAGGGCCGTCTGCGTGATCCAGGAGCAGGGCAACATCGGCCTGAACCAGCGCTGCGACGGCGTCAAGAAGACGTTCAAGGGCACCGTCCAGACCCTCTACGTCAACGGCACCGACATGCCGTCCGTGCAGTCCACGATCACGGCCAAGCTGAAGCAGGACAGCGGCATCGACTACGTCGTCACCCTTGGCGCACCCTTCGCGCTGACCGCGGTGCAGTCGGTGGCCGAGGCGGGCGGCAAGGCGAAGATCGCCACCTTCGACCTCAACCCGCAGCTGACGAAGGCCATCCAGAAGGGCGACATCCAGTTCGCCGTCGACCAGCAGCCCTACCTCCAGGGCTACCTGGCGGTCGACTCCTTGTGGCTCTACAAGAACAACGGCAACTACAGCGGCGGCGGTGTGCAGCCGGTGCTCACCGGCCCGGCCTTCGTGGACAAGTCCAACGTCGACAAGGTCGCCCGGTTCGCCGCGAAGGGCACCCGGTGATCCGTATGACCCAGCAGGCCGAGCCGGCGGTGGGCACACCGCCGGCTCCCGGCGCCGAGCAGGCCGACGGCCGCACCGCCCGGCGCCCCCTGGCGCTCCGGCTGCTCGCCCGGCCCGAGGTCGGCGTCTTCCTCGGCGCCGTCGCGGTGTTCGTCTTCTTCCTGGCCGCGGCGCCCTCGGTCCGCCAGGGCAGCTCGATGGCGACGATCCTCTACCAGTCGTCCACCATCGGGATCATGGCGCTGCCGGTCGCCCTGCTGATGATCGGCGGCGAGTTCGACCTCTCGGCCGGTGTCGCCGTGATCACCTCGGCGCTCACCGCGAGCATGCTCAGCTACCAGCTCACCCTGAACGTCTGGACGGGTGTGGTCGTCGCCCTGGCGGTGTCGCTCGGCGTCGGCGCGCTCAACGGCTGGATGCTCGTGAGGACCGGGCTGCCGAGCTTCCTCGTCACCCTCGGCACCTTCCTCATCCTGCAAGGTGTGAACCTCGCGGTCACCAAGACGATCACCGGCAACGTCGCCACCGACGACATCAGCACCATGGACGGCTTCGACCAGGCCAGGGCGCTCTTCGCGTCGTCGTTCGACGTCGGCGGGGTGCAGGTGAAGATCACCGTGGTGTGGTGGCTGGTCTTCGCCGCGCTGGCCACCTGGGTCCTGCTGCGCACCAAGTACGGGAACTGGGTCTTCGCGGTCGGCGGCAACAAGGACAGTGCCCGCGCGGTCGGCGTCCCGGTGACCTTCACCAAGATCTCGCTGTTCATGCTGGTCGGCTTCGGCGCCTGGTTCGTCGGCATGCACCAGCTCTTCTCGTTCAACACCGTGCAGTCCGGCGAGGGCGTCGGCCAGGAGCTCATCTACATCGCAGCGGCGGTGATCGGCGGCTGTCTGCTCACCGGCGGTTCCGGCTCCGCGATCGGGCCGGTCTTCGGCGCCTTCATGTTCGGCATGGTGAACCAGGGCATCGTCTACGCGGGCTGGAACCCCGACTGGTTCAAGGCGTTCCTAGGCGTGATGCTGCTCGGCGCCGTCCTCATCAATCTGTGGGTCCAGCGCACGGCGACCCGGAGGTGACCGACATGACCAGCCACGAAGCGGCAACCCACGGCACGGGCCTCGCCGGCACCGCGTCCGACCAGGAGCGGCCCGTCGTCGAGCTGCGCGGCGCCGGCAAGTCCTACGGCAACATCCGCGCCCTGCACGGCGTCGACCTGGCCGTCCGTCCCGGCAGGGTGACCTGCGTGCTCGGCGACAACGGCGCCGGCAAGTCCACCCTCATCAAGATCATCTCCGGGCTGCACCAGCACAGCGAGGGCGAGTTCCTCGTGGACGGCGAGCCGGTGCGCTTCTCCACCCCGCGCGAGGCCCTCGACCGCGGTATCGCCGCCGTCTACCAGGACCTGGCGACCGTGCCGCTCATGCCGGTGTGGCGCAACTTCTTCCTCGGCTCTGAGCTGACCCAGGGCCCCTGGCCGATCCGCCGCCTGGACATCGCCCGGATGAAGCGGACCGCGGACGAGGAACTGCGCAACATGGGCATCGTCCTGAACGACCTGGAGCAGCCGATCGGCACCCTCTCCGGCGGCCAGCGCCAGTGCGTGGCCATCGCCCGCGCCGTCCACTTCGGCGCCCGCGTCCTCATCCTCGACGAGCCGACCGCCGCCCTCGGCGTCAAGCAGTCCGGGGTGGTGCTGAAGTACATCGCCGCCGCCCGCGACCGCGGCCTCGGCGTCGTCTTCATCACCCACAACCCGCACCACGCCTACATGGTCGGCGACCACTTCAGCGTGCTGCGCCTGGGCACCCTCGAACTCAGCGCCGACCGCAGCGAGATCGGCCTGGAGGAGCTGACCAACCACATGGCCGGCGGCGCCGAACTCGCCGCGCTCAAGCACGAACTGGCCCAGGTCCGGGGCGTCGACGTCGACGGGCTCCCCGAGGAGCGGGACCTCACCGCACCCGCACCGGCCACTGGCGAAGGGAAGACCTGACATGACCCCCGCGCTGGACCGCATCCGGGTCGGCTCGGCCCCCGACTCCTGGGGCGTCTGGTTCCCCGACGACCCCCGCCAGGTGCCCTGGGAACGCTTCCTCGACGAGGTCGCCGAGGCCGGCTACTCCTGGATCGAGCTCGGCCCGTACGGCTATCTGCCGACCGACCCGGTCCGCCTGACCGACGAGGTGCGCCGGCGGAACCTGAAGGTCTCGGCGGGCACCGTCTTCACCGGCCTGCACCGCGGTCCGGCCGTCTGGGAGTCCACCTGGGAGCACGTCGGCCAGGTCGCCGCCCTCACCCAGGCCATGGGCGCGAGGCACCTCGTCGTCATCCCGTCCTTCTGGCGCGACGACAAGACCGCCGAGATCCTGGAGCCGCCGGAGCTGACGGCCGAGCAGTGGGCGCACCTGACCACCGGCATGGAACGGCTCGGCCGCGAGGTCAAGGAGACCTACGGCCTCGACATCGTCGTCCACCCGCACGCCGACACCCACATCGACACCGAGGCGCACGTCGAGCGCTTCCTGGACTCCACCGACGCCGACCTGGTCGGCCTCTGCCTGGACACCGGGCACTACTCCTACTGCGGCGGCGACAGCGTCAAGCTGATCGAGACCTACGGCGAACGCATCGGCTATCTGCACCTCAAGCAGGTCGACCCGGGGATCCTCGCCGACGTGGTGGCGAACGGAGTGCCGTTCGGGCCGGCGGTCCAGCGCGGGGTGATGTGCGAACCCCCTTCGGGTGTACCGGAGTTGGAACCCGTCCTGGCCGCCGCGCAGAAGCTCGGAGTGGAGCTGTTCGCCATCGTCGAGCAGGACATGTACCCGTGCGAGCCGGACAGGCCGCTGCCCATCGCCGTACGCACCCGCAGGTTCCTGCGCTCCTGCGGCGCCTGACCGGCCGCCCGCGCACAGGCGTCCCGGGCCCGCCGGTACGGGCGGGCCCGGGACGCGTCGTGGCGGCGGCCGGCTCAGCTCACGTCAGGAACGTGGAGCACGAGCTCGGCGGGAGCCAACGGTGCGAGCTGATGGCGTCGTTCACGTTGTAGCCGCTGGTGAAGTAGTCGTCGGTCAGGTTGTCGGCGTAGTACTCGCTCCGCTTGAGGCAGGTGTAGCCGCCGCCCCAGTCCGTGCCGGTCCCGTTCAGGAACTCGACGGCGGTGTACGACGTGTCGTACGTGCCCGCGTTGAGGACGGAGCTCGCCCTGTTGGTGTCGCTGCCCTGGAAGGCTCCCAGGCTGTTGCCCCAGTCGGAGTCGTCACCCGCCGTCTGGCCGAGCATGGTCCCACCACAACTGACGTTCTCGTAGGCCCTCATGGATCCGGCCGGCATGTTGTGCCAGGCATTGTCGCAGGCCGTCGAGGCCTGCGCGGTGCCGGTGGGGAGGAGTACCCCCAGGAGCGCGATGCCGAATGCCGCCGGTGCGGCCAACCATTTACGCACGTGTCCTCCTGATTCAGGCAGTGCTGATGGGATGTTCCGCGGCTCCGCGGCCACGGAAGTCATGGGAAACGGGAAACGGGAAAGGGGAGCGGCTGACGAGGAGCGGGGACGAGGAGCGGGGACGAGGAGCGGGAACGGAGCAGGACGGGGCGGTGGGCCTGTGCCCCGCCGGTCGGAGCCGTCAGGCCGTCGCCCCGGTGATCCGCCTCGCGCGTGCCAGCGCGGCCAGTTGCATCCGGCGGCAGGCCGTCACGTCCGCGTCGTACCGGGCCGTCCGCCTGGCGCGGTACTCGCTCTCCAGTCTGCGGGCCGTGTCCGCGAGGGAGCTGGCGCGGGCACACGTCGCCTCCGCGACCGCCAGCGGCACCTCCACGGCGTGGGCCCGTGCGTCGCTCAGCCCCCCGGTGAGTGCGGGCAGCTCCCTGCGGATCCCGGCCGGGTCCGTGTAGCGCAGTCCCCGGCCGCGCATACAGGCCGACCAGGCCCGGACCGCCTTCCCGAAACGCCGGTCCGCGAGCAGGTCCGGCACGTACAGCGGGGTCAGGTTCGCGGCGATCGTGGAGACCCGGAACCACCTCGGGAAGTCCCCGTAGAGCTCGTCCTCCGCCGCGGTCCGGCAACTGTGGCGCGGGGTGCCCACCGTGCCGCCCCCGGGCAGACGGACGGACAGCGTCCCCTGCGCCGGGCTGCCGGCGAGCGCCTTGTTGTAGTCGGTTCGCCGCTTCACCGACAGGGTCCGCACATAGGTCGCGTTCGGGCCGTCGCGCCGCGCCTTCGCGGCGTCCCGCTCGAACTGCCCCCCGAGGCCGTGCTTCCTCGCCCACGCCACGTCGTCGATGACGTACCCCTGGCCCTCGCGCTCCTCGGGGTCCGGCACTCCCGCGACCCAGAAGCGGAAGCCGGCCTTCGCCATGCAGGTCTTGATGAGCACCTTCTCGGCCCGGTCGAGGAGGGCCTCCTCCGACGCGGTCGGTTCGCGTACCGGCCCCTGCTGCCCCCGGGCGGCCCGCACGTGCCCGCCGCCGTCGCCGTCGGCCGCGCAGCCGACGGCGCCGGTGAAGGTGAGGACGGCCGCCGCCGCGGCGGCCGTCGTCCTCCAGCGCGCTCCTGTGCCCTGCAAGTGTTCGTGGGACCGCACGTTTCCCCCTCATCACACACGCCCCGTCCGTGGTGCCCGGCGCGAACGACGATGGCAGGGGGCCGGCGCGGCGGACCACCTTTTCGGTCCGCGCCGAAAAGGTGCGGCGGCCGAGGGACGGCACGCGGCTTCCGCGGCGGGGCCGAAAGGGCGTCAGCCGGCGCCCTGTAGCAGGCCCAGGCCCAGCGGTGTGAGGCTGTGCCGAACCCGCTGGCCCTCGCGATGGGAGGTGAGCAGCCCCGCCGCCCGCAGCGCGCCGGTGTGCTCGCTGGCGGTCGCCGGCGCCACCCCCAGCCGCCCGGCGATCTCGCCCGTGGTCGCTCCCTCCTGCACGACCTCCAGCACTGCGGCCCGCGTGCGCCCGAGCAGAGCCGCGAGGGCCTTGCCCGGTCCCTCACCGGCCTGTCGCAGAACCTGCGCGGTGACGAGCGGCTCGCGGGCCACCGGATGCACGACGAGGATCTCGCCGCCCTCGGCGGGCAGGTACACCTGGGGGCGGCGGCAGAAGAAGGACGGCGCCAGGGCGATGCCGTCTCCGCTCAGGTGGTACGTCTCGCGCCCGGACCAGGTGCGGTACGCGATCTCCAGGACGGGCGGCTCCCAGCGGGCCCAGGGGCGCAGGGACTCCAGCAGCCCGTGCACGCCGTGCCGGGTCAGCAGCTGGCCTGCGGCCGACTGCTCGGTGGTGAGCAGGGCCTGGATCCGGCTCCAGTAGGGGGCCACCGTGCTCTCGTAGGCCGCCGTCACAGCGTCCGCCAGGCGGCGCGAGGCGTCCCGGCGGCCGTCGAACCCGTCCAGCAGCCAGGGCGGGAACTGCTTGGAGAACTTGGGCGGGTAGAAGGAGAGTTCCGCACGCAGCCCCGCCCCGTGGGTGAGCAGCCGGTCCACTCCCTCGGCCACGTCGCCGACCGGGCCCACCAGGGTGTAGAGGTCCAGATGCCCCCAGGGAGTGGCCGCGGCCCGGGCGAACGCGCGCGCGTCGGCCGACAGCCGGCGCAGGCTGTCGGCCCGCCAGCCGCCCAGCGGGGCACCGGCCCCGCGCTCCTGGAGCGCCGCCAGGCTCATCTGGCATTCGGCCAGCGGGCCCAGTACGACGACCCGGACCCGCACCATGTCGGCCGGGGTCAGATGTAAACGCAGCACATCAACTCCTCTTCAGTGACTGTCCGTTGGCTACCCGACGTTCGGCGTGCGGAAGCAATCCGCACGGAGCCGGGCAGCGCCGCCGCACCGCCCGTGAACGGCCTCACCGGCCCCGTACGGCGGCGGTCGTACGATGAGGATCAGGGAGCGCTTCCGTCCCGGCCCGCACCGCTTCCCCGGTGCCGGACGCGGCGGGTCCGTTCCGGCGCCACTACCACGGGGAGCCCTCATGAGCACACCGCGGGACCTGATGATCGTCGTCCTGGACGCCGGCGAGAAGCGGCCCGTGCGGCAGGGCGAACTCTCGCTCGCGCTCGCCGGAGCCGAGGCCGTCGACCTCGTGCGGGCCGAGGTGCTCGCGCTGGACGGCGAACGCGTCGTGCCGCGGCTGAGGCCGCGCCTGGGCGACCCGATGCTGGACGAGGCCGCCGCCTCGCTGGTGCGCGAGGCGCCGTACGAGAGGCTCGAGGACTGGCTCTGGCGACGGGGCCGCGAGCTGTCGACGGCGTACCTGACGGCGCTGGAGCGGGAAGGCCTGCTGAGCTGGCAGCGCAGCCGCTGGATGCCCTTCGGCGGGGTGCGCGCGGTGCTCGCCGACACCGACGAGCGGCGGCGGGCGGCGGCTCGCTGGGCCGCGGAGGAGCCGGTGCTCGGCGCCCTCGCGGCGGCGGTGGGCATCCGAGAGGAGCCGGACCGCACGGCCGGGGCGGAGGTGTCCGACGACACGGTCCTCACCGTGCTCGCCGCCGTCCACGACGCGCTGATGGAGCTGGAGGCGGTGCGCCAGCGCCGGGCCATCGAGGACGCGGCCTTCGCGAACGTCTGGCGGGGCGCGTAGCCGCCGCATGTCCCTCGGCGGGCGCGCGCACGGGCGCGGACACCGCTGACCGGCGCCGACACCGCTGACCGGTGCTGAATGCGCCGACGGGCGTCGGCAGGCGGTGGGGCGGGGGCGCTCCTATGCTGAACGAGTCGGGTCGTGAGGTCTGTGTGACAGCAGATGCGCGCCCGTGTCATGGCCGGTCCAGAGGGGCGTCCGCCGCGGACGGACGCCCGTCGTCCGTCCCGCCCCCGTCCACGACGGGAGCGGGTAGCGTCCGCATGTGCTGGGAGTTCGTCCATGAGGCACGCGTGCACACGACTGCGCAGGGCGACCACGGCCGCGGCCGTCGCGGGGACGCTCGTCCTGCCGTTCACCGGCGGACCCGCCACCGCGGCCCCCGCGCCCGTCCACGGCCCCGTCACCGCCCCCACCCCACCGGGACCGACCCCCACCGGCACCGGCTTACGCACCCTCACCCCCGGCGTGGCCCGCCAGATCGACCAGGCCGTGCGGCAGGTCATGCGGCAGGCGAACGTGCCCGGCGTCACCGTGGGGCTCTGGACACCGGGCCAGGGGCAGTACGTGAAGTCGTTCGGCGTCGCCGACAAGAGCACCGGCCGGCCGATGACACCGGACCTGTACATGCGGATCGGCAGCGAGACCAAGACGTTCACCGTCACGGCCCTGCTGGAGCTGGTAGACCGGGGCAAGGTCGGCCTGGACGACCCGATCGGCAAGTACGTCCACGGCGTGCCGAACGGCGACACCATCACCCTGCGCCAACTGGCCGGGATGCGCAGCGGGCTCTACAACTACTCCAACGACGAGGGCTTCTTCAAGGCCCTCACCTCCGACCCGCAGCGGCCGTTCACCCCGCAGGAACTGCTCGCCTACTCCTTCAAGCACCCCGTGCTCTTCCCGCCCGGGCAGAAGTTCGACTACAGCAACACCAACCTCATCCTGCTCGGCCTGGTCGTCGAGCAGGCAGGCGGTCTGCCGCTGGCGGACTTCATCCGCGCCCACGTCCTCGACCCGGCGGGCCTGGACCACACCCTCTTCCCGGCCGGCGCGGAGTTCCCGCGGCCGCACGCGCAGGGCTACACCGACCAGACCGCCGACGGGAAGATCGCCGACACGGCCGACTGGAACCCCTCCTGGGGCTGGGCGGCCGGCGCGATGATCTCGAACCTCGACGACATGCGCATCTGGGCGCGCACGGTGGCCACCGGTGTGCTGCCCGACGGCCGTACGCTCATCAGCCCCGCCACGCAGAGGCAGCGGCTCACCACGCCGCCCACCCCGATCCCCGGTGCCGGCTACGGCCTCGGCATCTTCGACGTCCAGGGCTGGATCGGCCACAACGGCTCCCTGCCGGGCTATGAGTCGCTGACCGTCTACCTGCCCTCCGCGCGGGCGACCCTCGTGGTCCTGCTGAACACCGACATCGACTACCGGGGCAACGAGCCGAGCACCCTCTTCGGCGAGGCGATCACGAAGATCGTCGCCCCGGGGCACGTCTTCAACCTGCCGGCGCAGCCCGCCGCGAGGTGAGCCCGCGGCCGCGTGCGTGCGTCCGGGGTCAGCCGGCGCGTACCTCCTCGACGCGCACCGGGCGGTGCTCGTGCAGCGACCGCGTGCACGCCTCCGCGATCCAGCCGGCCTCCAGTGCGTCCGCGACCGTGCACGGCGAGGGCAGACGCCCGGCCACGACCTCGGTGAAGGCGGTGAGTTCGGCGCGGTAGGCCTCGGCGAAGCGGTCCATGAAGAAGTCGTGCGGAGTGCCGGCCGGGAAGGCGACCCCCGGTTCGGCGGAGCGCAGCGGCAGCTTGTCGTCGAGGCCGACCGCGATCGAGTCGTCGAAGCCGTGCAGTTCCATCCGGACGTCGTAACCGCGGCCGTTGTGGCGGCTGTTGGAGACCACGGCGATCGTGCCGTCGTCGAGGGTCAGGACCGCGCCGGTGGTGTCGGCGTCGCCCGCGTCCCGGATGTATCCGGCGCCCCGGTTGCCGCCGACGGCGTACACCTCGGTCACCTCGCGGCCGGTCACCCAGCGGATGACGTCGAAGTCGTGCACCGAGCAGTCGCGGAAGATGCCGCCGGAGGAGGCGATGTACCCGGCGGGCGGCGGCGCCGGGTCCAGGGTGGTCGACCGTACGGTGTGCAGCGCGCCCAGTTCGCCGCGCCGCACGGCCGCGCGGGCGGCGGCGAAACCGGCGTCGAAGCGGCGGTTGAATCCGATCTGGACCGGTACACCGCGGCCCTCGACGGCCTTCAGCACCTGAACGCCCTCCCGCATGGTGCGGGCCACGGGCTTCTCGCAGAAGACGGGCACGCCGGCCTCGACGGCGGCGACGATCAGGGCGGGGTGGGCGTCCGTGGCGGCCGCCACGACGATGCCGTCCACCCCGGCGGCCAGCACGGCCTCGGGCGAGTCGGCGGCCTCGGCCCCGAACCGCCCGGCGGCCGCCTTGGCGGCGCCCGCCAGCGGGTCGGCGACGACGAGCGACTCGACCGCGTCGAGTCCGGAGAGGGTCTCGGCGTGGAAGGCGCCGATACGGCCGAGGCCGAGGATTCCGATGCGCATCAGGTCCAGCTCCTTGGTGCGGTGCGGTGCGGTGCGGCTTGGTGCGCGGGCGGGGGAGACGCGGGAGCCGGGACATCGTCGTCCCTTCGGTCACGGCGGCCCGGTCGCGGTGGACGTGCTCCCGGAACCGGGCACGGGGTGGACGCGGCCCTGTCATTCTTGTCCGTACAAACCCCTCGAACAACCAGTACACGGCCGTCAAAAACCCCTCAAGGCAACCCTCAAGGAGCCTGCCATGGGCCACCCGTTCCCGATCCGCGAGATCGCGCGTCAGGCCGGTCTGAGCGAGGCCACCGTCGACCGTGTGCTCAACGGCCGGGGCGGAGTGCGGGAGAACACCGCGCGGGAGGTGCGCCGGGCCATCGCCGACCTGGACCGGCAGCGCACCCAGGTCCGGCTCGTCGGCCGCACGTTCATGGTCGACATCGTGATGCAGGCGCCGGAGCGCTTCACCACCGCCGTACGGGCCGCCCTGGAGGCCGAACTGCCCTCCCTGCACCCGGCCGTGGTGCGCTCCCGGTTCCACTTCCGGGAGACCGGTCCGGTGCGGGAGCAGGTCGGCACCCTGGACCGGATCGCCCGGCGCGGCTCGCAGGGCGTGATCCTCAAGGCGCCGGACGTCCCGGAGGTCACCGCCGCCGTCGGCCGGCTGGTCGCGGCCGGGATCCCGGTGGTCACCCTGGTCACCGACCTGCCCGCGAGCGCCCGGCTCGCCTACGTCGGCAGCGACAACCGGGCGGCGGGCGCGACGGCCGCGTATCTGATGGGCCAGTGGCTCGGCGACCGGCCCGGCAACATCCTCACCAGCCTCAGCAGCGGCTTCTTCCGCAACGAGGAGGAGCGCGAGATGGGGTTCCGGGGCGCCATGCGCGCCCGCCATCCGCGGCGCGCACTGGTGGAGATCGCCGAGGGGCAGGGCCTGGACGCCACGCAGTACGACCTCGTGCGGGCCGCCCTGGAACGGGACCCGGAGATCCGCGCGGTCTACTCGATCGGCGGCGGCAACATCGCCACCCTGCGGGCCTTCGACGACCTCGGCCGTACCTGCGCGGTGTTCGTCGCGCACGACCTCGACCACGACAACACGCGCCTGCTGCGCGAGCACCGCCTGTCCGCCGTCCTCCACCACGACCTGCGCCAGGACATGCGCGAGGCCTGCCGTCTCGTGATGCGCGCCCACGGCGCCCTGCCGCCCGCCGGGCCGACGCTGCCGTCCGCGATCCAGGTGGTGACGCCGTACAACATGCCGCCGCGATCGCCCGCCGGCTGACGCGCGGGCGGAGCGCGCACAGGTGGCAGGTCCTCATCGGCGTCGCCGCCCTGCGCTCGGCGAAGCGGCCCGCGCAGGGCGGTGCGCGACAGGAACTGCTCACCACCGGCTGACCGCCACCGCCCCCGCGACGCGGGGAACACGATGCCGTGGTGGCGGTGCGACGCGGTGAGAACGGGGTACCCGAGGCGCCACGGGTGTCGGGTGAACCGAGGGAGCACGCCGCCGGGTTGGGGTCGTCCCGCCGCGGCCGGCCCCCTCCGTCCGGCACTCCTTCGCCCGCCGTCGGCCGTTGGAGGGGAACGACCGGCGGCGGGCCCTCCGGCACGCATCCGCCGACCGCCGACCGGCGACCGGCGGGAAGGCGGACCGGTGAGCCCCCGCCGGGACGCGCCGCACCGGGCGAGCGGGGGCACCCGCCCCCGTACGATAGGGTTCACCTGGACGTTCACGCGGAGCACCGCACGAGCGCACCGGGACGTGGCGCAGCTTGGTAGCGCACTTGACTGGGGGTCAAGGGGTCGCAGGTTCAAATCCTGTCGTCCCGACGGGAGCCCCGCCCCGAGGGCGGAGGCGGACGTCGCAGGCGAGGGTCCTGTCCCACATGTGGGACAGGACCCTCGGCCGTTCCCGCGGACCACTCCGGAAGCACGGTCGGCCCGGCCCTCGGCGGCCGCGGCGCCTCCCGGGCTCAGGCCGCCCCGAACGCCGAGAACGCCCACCCCGTGGCCTGGTGCACCGCGTCGCCCGGCAGGGCGGAGCGGGCGTCGCGCAGGGCCTCGGCGAGGGACAGCCCGGCCCCGATCCCCTTGTGCAGCGCGAGCATCAGCGGCACCACCGCCGCGTCGTTCACGGGCGCGCTGCACGCCACCACCCCGGCCGTGCCCAGCGGCAGCAACGCGGTGACCAGGCCCAGGAGTTCGTCGGCGCCGACCGAGGCGAAGCGTGCGGTGTCGCAGCAGGACAGGATGATCCGGTACGGGCTGCGGTCCAGGCGTTCGAAGTCGTGCACGATCAGCGGGCCGTCGGCCATCGTCAGCGACGAGAACAGAGGGCTGTCCGCCCGGAAGGCGCCGTGCGCCGCGATGTGCGCGAGCGCGGCCCCGTCGAGCTCGCGGAGCACCCGCGCCGCGTGCGCCTCCCCGTCCTCCAGGACCGTCGGCGTACCGTACCGGCCGGCCAGTTCCGGCACCTCCGCGCCCCCGGTCGCCAGGCCCGGACCACGCACCAGCACCTGACGGCCGCCCGGCGGCGGCACGGTGTCGCGGGCGCGCAGCCAGCTGCTCGCCGACGGCGACACGCTCAGCACCCGCTCCCGCAGCGACGGCAGCAGTGCCCACGGCACCCGGTGCAGCGACCCCGGCGGAACGACCACCACCGGGCCGCAGCCCAGGTGCCGGGCGGCCGGTCCCAGCAGCAGCTCCTCGAGGCGGCGGCCCGCCGCCTCGACCAGCGGCAGCCGGGCCGCGCCCCCGGGGTGGGCCAGGCGCCGCAGCCCGGCCTGCACATGCTCGGCCTCCGTCACCGCGTCCGCGAGCCGCCCGGCCTCGAACCGCCGCACCCGCCCCTCGCCGCACAGCAGCACGTGCACCCGCCCGTCGAGCACGGCGAGTTCGACCAGTCGCCCGTCGCCGAGCCGCTCCAGCAGCGCGCCGGGGTCCAGGCGGTCGCCGCCGCCGGGCGCCCCGCCGCGCAGGCGCAGCGTCCGGGACCGGATCTCCCGCTCCAGCCGCCGCCGCTCCCGCTCCAGGGCCGGGACCGGATGCCCGTCCCGGCGGGCCGCCTCCGCACGGGCGGCGATCTCCCGGAACGCGGTCAGAGCGCTGACCAGCGCCGGATCGGCGGGCGGCCGGGTCGGCGGCGCCGACAGCACGGTCGCCCGCCAGCGCTCGCTCCACACCAGCAGCCGCCGCGGCTCGCCGGAGGCCAGACTGGCCTGCTGGGCCAGCGCGGCCAGTTCGGCGCCCTGGGCGGTGGCCCGGGCCCGCAACTCCGAGGCGCCGAGGGTCATCCGGTGGTCGTCGAGCACGTCGAGCCCGCGCCGGCAGGCCTCCAGCACTCCCCGGCCCGAGCCGGCCGCCCGGGCCCGCAGCGCCTGCGCCGCCCAGCCCGTCATCCGCGCGAGCGGCGGCCCGGCGTGCCGGCTGCGCGCGGCGGACGCCAGATGCCGCTCGGCGTCCGCCGTCCAGTTCAGCGCCAGCGCGATCCGGCCCGCCAGCAGCGACGCCTCGGCGGCCGCCGGGGAACCGAAGGACGCAAGCCGTCCGGCCACCACCGCCGCGTCCGCGACCAGGCGGCCCGAGCGCCGCCCGATGGCGACCCGCGCCTCGATCAGCACCAGCCGGGCGTGCGTCTCCCACCAGGCGCGCCGCTGCCCCGCGAACAGCCGTACGGCCACCGCCGCGCGGGCGATCGCCGTGTGCGGGTCGTCCGCCAGGCGGGCCGCGCGGGCGGCGGCCAGCAACAGCTCCGCCTTGCGGGTGGACTGTCCCCCGATCCGGTCGAGGGCCGCGATCGCGGTGTCCGCCTCGGTCAGCGCCTCCGGGGCGAGCCCGGCGGCCATCAGCACCTCGCAGCGGCGGATGCTGAGCATGAACGTCGGCGTGCCGAGCTTGGCGTACCGCTCCTCGGCCTCGTCCAGCAGCCGCAGCGCCGCCGGGATGTCGCCGCGGCGGAAGGCCGCGAGGCCGCGGCTCTCCACGGCGTCCGCCTTGTCGTGCTCCTGGCCGGTGGTGTCCCACAGCGCCTCGGCCGCCGCGAAGTCCGCGTCGGCCCGTTCCACCGCCCCGAGCGCCAGGTGCACGGTGGCCCGCAGGGTGAGCGCCCGGGCCGTCCAGATCACGTCGTCCGCCTGCCGCAGCACGGGAATCGCCCGGCGTACGTCGTCCAGCGCCTCACGATGGCGGCCCAGCACCCACCAGACGTACGCCCGCCGGTACAGCACCCGGGCCCGGGTGTGGCCCGTGCCGCGCGCGACCCCGCGCTCGAACGCCGCCAGGCCGTGCCGGGTGCGCCCCGCGTGCACCAACGCGACCCCGAGGGTGGCCAGCACATCGGCCTCCCGGTCGGCCGACTCCGCGCGGGCCGCCAGGTCCCGGGCCCGCCGCAGATGACGCAGCGCCAGGCGCAGATCGCCGAAGTCCCGCTGCCAGATGCCGATCACCTGGTGCGCCACCGAGGCGTGCAACGGCGGCGGACCGTCGCCGAGCACCTCCTGAGCGCGCGCCAGCGCCTCGCCCGGGGCGGCGAACACCATCGGCAGCAGTTCGAGAACCGAGTCGTTTCCCGCTCTCACCCCAAGGATGGTAGTGGCCCGCGGAACCGGCTCCCACGGGTTGGGCTCTGTATCAGGTACGGGCCGGGAGGATCACACTGACGACCGCGGCCACAACGGGAGGACACGCCATGGCACCACAGCGATTCCACGAACAGTTCGACCAGGTCCAGCGCTCCATGCCCGGCGTCCCGCTGGCGATGGGACCGGACGACTCGGCGGAGTTCTTCTACGAGAAAGGGGTCGTCCTCGCCCGCGACGGCGAGGAGGCACGGCTGGTCGAGGACACCGTACGGACGCACTTCACCGAGGCGACCGGTCTGACCGCCGACCATGTGCGCCGGGCGGGCCCGGAGACCAACCGCACCGGCGTCACCCGTATCCAGGTCGGCGACCCCGGCCACGGCGACCGCGGCGGCGACCGGGCCGTGGCGCACGCGCTGCGGGCGCTGCGGACCCACGAAGGGCGCGCCGGACGGCGGCTGGTGAGCCGCAACCACGTGGTGTCCGTCGCGGTCAACGCCTGCCCCGGCGACGAGCCCGTGCCCGCCGCGCTCACCCAGGGCACCAATCCGGCGCCCGCCGGGACCGCCTACGACCCGGACGGCGCCGTCGGCGTCCTCGTCATCGACACCGGCCTCATGCACGACTACCGGTCGCTGCCGCTGCTCGCCCACGTCCAGGGCGACAGCCAGGTGCGGGAGTGCGACGACCAGGGGATCCTCCAGCAGTACGTCGGGCACGGCACGTTCATCGCCGGGCTGGTCGCCGCCGTCGCCCCGAGCACGGACATCACGGTGCGCGGCACCCTCAACGACGCCGGCGCCGTCCTGGAGTCCGAGTTCGGGCACAAGCTCTTCGAGGCGGTCGACGAGCACGGCTGGCCCGACCTCATCAGCCTGTCCGCCGGCACTTCCAACGGCCGCACCGACGGCCTGCTCGGCGTGCAGAGCTTCATGGAGGAACTGCGCGACCAGGGCACCCTGCTCGTGGCGGCGGCCGGCAACAACGCCAGCGCCACCCCCTTCTGGCCCGCCGCCTACGCCGACCTGCCCGACTTCGCCGACTCCGTGCTCTCCGTGGGCGCGCTGCGCGGCGACGGCGAGCACGGCGCCTGCTTCAGCAACCACGGGGCCTGGGTCAAGGTCTACGCCCCCGGTGAGCGGCTCACCAGCGCCCTCACCGGCTTCCAGGCGCCCGTACCGTACGTCTACCAGCACTCCACCTACGACGCCTGCCGGTTCGGCTTCACCTACGCCTGCACCTGCCAGTACCCGCGCCACACCGGTGTGTTGAGCGAGGGACGCGAGGCCGGCTCCGGCAAGGCGGACCAGGTGATGTTCGAGGGGTTCGCGCACTGGAGCGGGACCTCCTTCGCGACGCCCGTCGCCGCCGGCATGGTCGCGGCGCACATGACGGCGCACAAGGAGCGCGACCCGCGCGCGGCACGGCGCCGACTTCTGGAGACGAACACCGAGTACGCGGAGGTGCGCGGGGCGCACGTACCGGCGCTGCGCCCGCCCACGTGGCGCCCGGTTCCCGTCGTGCGGCTCGCTCCGCCGGCATGAGGGCCGAAGCCGTCCCCACCACGGCGTACGATGTCGTGCCGTACACGAGGGGTGGGGCCGTGGACCGTGCAGATGTCGGCGCGCTCGTCCAGTCCGCCGTCGACGGTGACGCGGCGGCCTGGAAAGCGCTGGTGGAAGGGCTGAGCCCGCTGGTGTGGTCCGTCGTGCGCGCGCACCGGCTCTCCGACGCCGACGGGCACGAGGTGTACCAGACCGTCTGGTTCCGCTTCGCCCAGCACCTCGGGCGGATCCGGGAGCCGCACAAGGCGGGCTCCTGGCTCGCGAGCACCGCGCGGCACGAGTGCCTGAAGACCATCCGCGGCCTGAGCCGGCTGACGGTGACGGACGACCCGCAACTGCTCGACCGGGTCAGCGAGGACCGTACGCCGGAGCAGTCGCTGCTCGACTCCGAGGAGGCCGCCGCGCAGAGCGAGCGGGTCCGCCGGCTGTGGCAGGAGTTCGAGGCACTCGGCGAGCGCTGCAGGCAGTTGCTGCGCGTCCTGATGGCCTCGCCACCGCCCAGCTACCAGGAGGTGTCCGCGGCGCTGGGCATCGCCGTGGGCAGCATCGGACCCCTGCGCCAGCGCTGCCTGCGGCGCCTGCGCGCACGACTCGACGCACGGGGGGCACTGTGAGCGACGACGACGGCGTCCTCGACGGGAACGCCCCGGACGAGGAGGAGTTCGACGTCGGACTCCTGGAGGAGGAACTGCGGGCGGCCACCGCCATCCTTGACCCGGTGCCCACCGCGCTGCGCCAACTGGCCGTCGAGGCGTACGCGTTGCACGACCTCGACACCCGCATCGCCGAGCTGACCTTCGACTCGCTGGTCGACGCCCTCCCGGTCAGGGGCGCCACGGACGTGCCGCGGATGCTGACCTTCCGCGCCGGTGAGCTGACCGTGGACGTCGAGGTCACCGAGGACGGGCTGCTCGGGCAGCTGATGCCGCCCCGGCCGGCCCGCATCGAGGTACTGAGCGGGCCCCATGCCGGCGTCCCGCTCACGGCCGACGAGCTGGGCCGCTTCACGGGCGACGCCCCGCCCGCCGGCCCGTTCGCGCTGCGGTTGCGGACCGGCGGGGACGTGGTGGTCACGGAGTGGCTGCGGGCCTGACGGGAGGGGGACGCCGCCGACGGCGATCGGCGGCGTCCCCCTCCCGGCACTCACTCACCCGCGGCCGCTCGGCCGGTCGTGGATCGCGGCGGCGAGTTCCGCGATGCCGTGTGGCCTCAGCACGCCGTAGTGGTCGCCCGTCAACCGCACGACGGCCGGCGGGGTGGCCGACCAGCCGGAGTGCGCCTCGATGAACGAGTAGTCGTCCCCGGTGGCCTTGAGGACGGTCACGGGTGCGTCCAGGCGCCGTTCGGCGAGTTCGCGGAACGTGTACTCGAACTCGTAGGTCTCCGCGACGACGCGCATGATGCGGCGGATCAACTGCTCGTCGAGTCCGGGCACCCGCTCCTGGACGAAGCCGACGAAGCCGGCCTCGTCCCGTGCGGCCGCGACACAGGCGTCCACGTCCGGGCCGCTGACGGTGCCGGTGAACACCGAGTACAGGATCGCCACGTACACCGGGTCGCGGTAGGACGCCTCGCGGCCGGAGCGCGCGCGGTCCGCCGGCCCGACCTCGGGGTTGCCGGGGCAGATCAGCAGCAGGTCGTCCACCCGGCGCCCGGACCGCTCGAGCTGCCAGGCGGCCTCGAAGGCGACGCGGGCACCGAAGGAGTAGCCCCACAGGGTGTAGGGGCCCTCGGGCTGGAGGCGCAGGATCTCCGCCACGTCCGCCGCGGCCATCTCGCGGATCGTCGGGTACGGCGTCTCACCGCTGTTGATGCCGTGCGCCTGGACGCCGAGGAACGGGCGGCCCGCGCCCGCCTCGCGGGCCAGCAGACGCAGGTTCATCGGGTAGCCGCCGAGCCCCGGCCAGCAGACCACCGGGCGGCCGGTGCCCTCGGCGTGCAGCGGGACCAGCCGCGAGGAGGGCGCGGCACCGTGGTCCTCGATACGGGCGGCGAGATCGGCGAGCCGCGGGCACTCGAAGACGACCTGGAGCGGCAGGCGCAGGCCGAACTCCCGGTTGACGCGGTTGACGAGCGCGACCGCGATCAGCGAGTTGCCGCCGGAGGCGAAGAAGTCGTCCTCCACGGACACGTCGTCGTACTTCAGCGCCTTCGCCCAGGCGTCGGCGAGCCACCGCTCCGCCGCGGTGGCGGGGGCGACGTAGGGCCTGCCGGTGTCGGTGGAGCGCACCTGGTCCAGGGCGGCCACGGCCTTCACGTCGACCTTCCCGTTGGCGGTGAGCGGCAGCCGGTCCAGCACCAGGACCCGGTTGGGGACCATGTAGTCGGGCAGCCGCTCGGCCAGGTCGTCGCGGATCATCTCGGCCGGGCCCTTCATGTGCACGGCGTCCTCGTTCATGCCCTCGTCGGCGATCTGCTCCTCGCCCACCTTGCCGCCGAGGAAGAAGTACGACGGGCCGGTGGGGATCGCGCAGGAGGCGAGGATGTCGTCCACGCGCCGTGCGGCGGGCAGCGGGTGGCCGGTCTTGGAGCTGTAGCCGGAGGACATGAGGCCGAGGTTCACGGCGTTGCGCTGGAGGTGGTGCAGTTTCGCGCCCATCGCGATGTACTCCAGCCACTCCTCGGGCGCGCGGCTCACGGCGGTCACGCCGAAGCTCGCCCGCTCGTACACCTGTTGGTTGATGGCGATGACGTGCTTGCCCAGGACGAGCGAGCCGGACACGCGCTCCAGGTCGCGGCCGGTCCACCGGTACTGTCCCGCGGGCAGCCCCGCGACGCGGTCCGGGTGCGACTGCACGTAGATCTCGGTGGGGTCGTGCGGGGCGAGGCCGTCGTTGCGGTCCACGGTGAAGCTGCCCAGGTAGTAGTCCTCGGCCGCGACGTCCAGGGCGTCCTTGACGGCGGGGCGGTGGGCGGCCGGGCGGATCGTCAGGCCGTACTCGGGCAGCATCTCCTCGAAGACGCCGAGCATGTGGCCCGCCTCGAACTCCAGCACCTCCCGGATGTTGTTCCTGTAGACGGGCTCTATGGCCCGCCTCTTCCCGACCAGGTGCACCGACAGCCGCGCGTCGGCGCTCGGCGGGGCGCCGGCGATCCGTACCAGGGTGTGGTCGGCGGGATGGTGGTAGTACACGCCGTCCGGCAGGCCGTCCAGACCGCTCGTCTCCAGGTACAGCTGCGTGGCGTACAGGGCGCCGGGGGAGGCGTAGGCGTACTTCGGCAGCAGCCGCTCCTCGCTGCGGAACTGGCCGAACCAGCGCAGCAGTTCACCGAGCTGGGCGAAGCTCAGATCGGCGAGGCTCCGGGAGAGCGTGCGGGCCGGACGCGGGGCGAGCAGGGCGAGGAGGTCGTCGCGCGTCACCGGGCCGCCGTCGAAGAAGCGGTACGTCTTGCGGGCGAACGTCTCCCGTCGCTGCCTGGTGGTCTCCCGCCGGCCCGGCAGGGGCACCACGGGCCGGCCGGCGAGTTCGGCCGCCTCCCGCAGGCCCGGGTTCGACAGCTGCGCCCTCACCTGGAGCTTGCTGGCCTTCGACTGGTGGTGCGCGCCGGCGTCGCCCTGGTCCATCAGAGCGGCCTCCTTCGCGTTCAGCTCGACGCACGCCAGCAGGTTGGTGGAGCCGGTGCGCGGGTCGTCCGCGGTGATCGCGGCGGCGCGGCGCACCCAGGTGTGCTCCTCGACGGCCAGGGCGATCTCGTCGAGCTCGACGCGGTAGCCGCGCAGCTTGATCTGGTTGTCGGTGCGGCCGGTGAACTGGATCGTGCCGTCGGGGTTCCAGTACGCCAGGTCCCCGGTCCGGTAGAGCCGCTCGGTCGGCACGAACGGCGAGGGGACGAACCGCTCCTCGGTCTGCTCGGGCCGGTCCAGGTAGCCGCGGGCCAGCTGGACGCCGCCGATGTACAGCTCACCGGTCTCCCCGATGTCCACCGGCGCCCGGTCATCGTCGAGGATGTAGCACTGGGTGTTGTCGACCGGCACGCCGATGGGGACCGAGCCGGCGCCCTCGCCGAGCGCGTCCGGGTCGACCAGGTGGGCGGTGGCGTTGATGGTGCACTCGGTCGGGCCGTACAGGTTCACCAGCGAGGCCCACGGGACCTGGTCGAGGAAGGTGCGCGCCAGCTGCCGGGAGAGCGCCTCGCCACCGGAGAAGACCCGGCGCAGGGTGGTGCACGAACCGAGCCGTTCCGTGTCGAGCAGGGCCTGCAGCAGCGTGGGCACGCACTGGAGCGTGGTCACCTCGTGCTCGGCGAGGGCGGCGAGCAGCGCCTCCGGATCGCGGTAGCTGCCGGGCGGGGCCATCACCACCCGGGCGCCGACCGCGGGGGCGAGGATCTCCCATTGCGCCGCGTCGAAGCTCATCGGCGTCTTCTGCAGCACGGTGGTGTGCGGGGTGAGGTGCCCGCACGTCTGCATCCACCGCATCTGGGACAGGACGCCGCGGTGTTCGATCAGCACGCCCTTGGGCCTGCCGGTGCTGCCGGAGGTGTAGATGACGTAGGCGAGGTCGGCCGGTGCGGGCGCCTGCGGCGCGGCGGCCGTGCCCGGCGCGGCGTCGGCCGGGGTGACGACGACGGTGCCGCGCGGGACGAGGTCGCGGAGCCGGGCGGCGAGGTGGTCCTGGGTGAGGACGACGCGGGTTCCGCTGTCCTCGATCATGTAGCGCAGCCGTTCCTCGGGGTACTCCGGGGACAGCGGCAGATAGGCGGCGCCACTGGACAGGATGCCCCACACGCCGGTCATGAGGTCCAGTGACGGTTCGGCGAACAGACCGACGCGAGCGTCGCGGGTCACGCCCAGCGCGTGCAGGCGCGAGGCCAACCGGGACGCGGCGGCGTCCAGTTCGCGGTAGGTGAGGCTTTCGGCGCCGCTGATGACGGCGGTGGCGGTGGGGCGCAGGGCGGCCTGCTCCCGCAGCAGGTCGGGCAGGCAACCGCCCGGGCGGAGGTCCCGGACGCGTACCGAGGGACGTGCGGTGGGCTGTGCAGTGTTCACGGTTTCCCCTTGACTGCGGGTTCGGTGTTCCGACCCGGCGCCGGTGACGGGCCGTCAGGCGGCAGCCCGGCGCGAGGTCCGGGCGATGCCTGGGCGAGCGCCGCGGCGGTGACCACCGCTGCGGCGCCGACGAGTTGGAGGGCCGTCAGGCCCTGGTCCAGGACGAGGTATCCGAGGACGGTGGCGGCGAGCGGACTGGCGAAGCCCAGGACCGAGACCGCCAGGGCAGGCAGCCGCCCGATGCCCCGGAACCAGACCGCGTAGGCGAGCAGCGCCCCGATCAGGCTCAGATACGCGAAGCCCGAGATGTTCGCGGCGGTGACGCGGGCGGGCAGCCCCTCGGCGGCCAGCGTGACCGGCGCGAGCAGCAGACCGCCCGCGGTGAGCTGCCAGCCGGTGAACGTCAGCAGGCTCACCCCCTCGGGCCGTCCCCAGCGTTTGGTGAGCACGACGCCGGCCGCCATGCTGACCGCCGCGGCGACCCCGGCGGCGAGGCCGGTGAGGTCCAGCCCGGCCCTGGGCGTGAGGGCGAGCAGCGCCACGCCCGCCACGCCGAGCAGGCAGGCGGCCACCTGCGCCGGACGGATCGGCTCCTTCAGCAGTACGGCGCCGAGCAGCAGCACGATCGCCGGCTGGACCGCGACCACCAGGGCCGCCACCCCGCCCGGCAGGTGGTAGGCGGCCACGAACAGCAGGTAGAAGAAGACGCCGATGTTCAGCGCCCCCAGTACCGCGGCACGCCACCACCAGGCGCCGCGCGGCAGTCCGCGGGCGACGGCGAGCAGGACCAGCCCGGCGGGCAGTGCCCGCACGGTGGAGGCCAGCAACGGCCGCCCGGGCGGCAGCAGTTCCGTGGTCACCAGGTACGTGCTGCCCCACACCGCCGGGGCGAGGGTGGTGAGGGCGATGTCGAAGGGGCGTGTCGGTCCGGGCGCGGGCAGGGGAGCGCGCGGAGCAGAGGGCATGGGTGGGTCGCCTGTCCGTCGGGGGTGGTGCCGCCGTCTTTTCGACCTTGTGTCAGAGAGAAATCCGTAGGTCAGCGGCCGTGCGCGCGGATGTGTGCGTGGCGGACGTCAGCGCAGGGCAAGAGACCGCCGGGCGTCCTGGGGCGTGAGCATCAGGTCGCGCAGGGGTTCCAGGAGGACGGGCCCTCCGTACCGGATCGTCCGGCGCCGCACGCGCGCTCGGTCGAGGGTCTCGTCCGCGCTGGTGCCGGACACCGCGAGGCGCACCACCGTGGTGCCGCCCGGGGTGTCGACGACGAGCTCGTCCGCCCGGCTCCAGCCCCGCGTGGCCAGCCGCTGGGCGACCGTGCCCTCGATCACCGCGGCGGCGGCCACGGTGATGGCGTCGGCCGGCGCGAGGGGCGCGGACTCGCCCGGGCCGGACGGGGGATCCGTCTCACCGGGGGCCGGCAGGGGCAGTACCGCCAGGCGCCGGTACTGGTACTGGCCCACCGCGGCGATCCCGGGGAACGCGCCGTCCTCCGGGAGCCCCAGCCGGCGGGCGGCAGCGCGGCGCAGACCGGCGAGCCGCCGCCGTACGGCCGAGTCGGCGGCGAACAGGGTTTCCTGGTCGTGCAGTCCGAGGTCGGCGGCGTCGACGAGCACATGCGGATTGCCGGCCGACACCACGGACACCGTCAGACCGTCCAGCTCCTCCTGAGGCGTCCCGGTCGGCAGCAGGTCCCGCAGCCGGCGCGGGGGCCGGTAGGCGAACTCCACGGCGAACGTGGCCGTGCGGCCGGTCCCGTCGACCTCGCACTCCACGCGGTCACCGGTGTTGAGGACCTTGACCCGCAGGGGGCGATCGGCGGTGTGGCGCGGCAGCCAGGCCAGGCGCCGTGCCACGGCGACCGAGCAGAGGATCGCGTGCCCGCAGCTGCCGCGCAGCGCGAAACGCGGCGAAGCGCCGGGCAGGTGGCGGGCGAACCGGTGGTCCAGATCGAACTCCGGGTCGGTGGACGGCTCGATCATCGCGATCGTCGTGATGTCGATCCCCTGTGCGGCCGCCAGCCAGTCACGGGCCAGGAGCAGCGCGGTGGCGAGTTCCCGCTCGTCGCAGGGCAGTGCCCTGCGGTCCAGCACGAGCGTCGGGTCGTCCTTTTCCGCCGTGTGGCACAGATGGCCGATCATCCGGTCCCTCCCTAGCTGGGGTCTGCCTCGGCCCTCCTCGGACGATGCCGTCGGAGCGGGAACCGGCCAGACGCGGTGGACCCGAGCAGGTCCTTTTGCAGCTTGGTTCGGGGTCGTCGCGGCTCACAACAACCGGCTGGTAAACGCGGGGGGAACCACGCGTTCGACAAGGTCAGAGGCGTGCTGACGGGCCGTTGGTGATCATGGTCACAGCGTTTCCGCCGCCTCGGCGAGCGGGGGTGACACCCGTCGGGAAGTGCTCTGACCTGGCCTGATCCCAGGCTTCGTCGGCTGTTCGCCCGATGGTCGTCCGCGCGTGGGGGCGCCGCGGGTAGCGTCCGGCGTCGGCCGGGGCGGGTGCCGTATCCCGGCGGCCGGATTCCACCGTCGTGTTCCGGCCGTTGACCGCGCCCGTCCCGCAAGTCCCTTGTTCCCCGTCCCCGTTGAAGGGCTGAAGCTCATGAACCGCTTCGTCGAACCCGCCGCGCTGAAGGCCGCCGGGCCCGTGCACTCCCTGGTCCGTATGGTCGTCGGCTTCCTGTTCGCCTGTCACGGCGCCGCGTCGCTGTTCGGAGTGCTGGGCGGAGCCTTCGGCACGCACGGCGGGACGGTCCAGTTCGGGGTCTGGCCCGACTGGTGGGCGGCCGCCATCCAGCTGGTCGGGGGGACCCTGGTGGCGCTCGGCCTGTTCACCCGGCCGGCCGCGCTGATCTGCTCGGGATCGATGGCGTACGCCTACTTCGCCGTGCACCAGCAGGTGGGCCTGCTGCCGCTCGAGAACAACGGGGAGCCGGCCGCCCTGTACGCCTGGATGTTCCTGCTGCTCGCCGCGTTCGGGCCCGGCCCGTGGGCGCTGGCGCGGCTGCTGCCGGCCGCCGGGCCGGAGGAGCGGCCGTCGGGCGTGGCCGACCCGGCCGCGGCGAACGCCTGAGTCCGGCGCCGCCGTGCGCGCCCGGCCGCCCTACCAGGTGACCGGCAGCGTCCGCGGACCGCGGATCATCGTCCTCCGGCGCCAGGCGACCTGGGCCGGGGGCACGGCGAGCCGCAGCCCCGGCAGCCGGTCGAGCAGGGTGTCGACGAGCAGTTCGGTCTGCAGCCGGGCGAGCACGGCGCCGGTGCAGTAGTGCGGCCCGTTGCCGAAGGACAGATGCGGGTTGGGGTCGCGGTCGGGGTCGATGCGGTCCGGGTCCGGGAAGACGTCCGGGTCGCGGTTGGCGGCCAGGTAGGAGACGTAGACCGGGTCGCCGGCGCCGATGCGGACCCCGTGCAGCTCCACGTCCTCCAGCGCCACGCGGGCCAGGCCCACGGTGCTGCGGTGCGGGATGTGGCGCAGCAGTTCGTCCAGCACCGGTCCGCGGGCCTCGGGCCGCTCCCGCATCCGCGCCATCAGCTCCGGCCGGGTCAGCAGCAGGTACAGCATCTGGCCGCAGTTGTGGGTGACGGCCTCCCCGCCGATCTGCAGCGGCCCCGCGAGCCCGACGGCCTCCTCCAGGCTGATGTCGCCCCGGCCGACGGCGGCGCCGAGCAGCGACAGGACGTCCTCGGCGCGGCTGTCGCGGCGGGCGCCGATGGTGTCGGCGATCCACGCGTACATGCCCTGCTTGGCGTGGTCGGCGGCCTCGGCTCCGCCGCTCATGGAGATGATCTGCCGGGTCCAGGCGTGCACCCGCTCCCGCTCGGCGGCCGGAACGCCCATCAACTCGCTCACCACCGCCAGCGGGAACGGTTCGAGCACCCGCTCGACCAGATCGGCCGGCGGCCCGTCCCGCAGGACCCCGTCGACCAGTCCGTCGAGCATCTCCTGCGCCCGGGGCCGCAGCCGCTTCATCGCGCTGACCGTGAAGGCGGCGGAGACCGGCTTGCGCAGCCGGTTGTGGTCGGGCTGGTCGGCCCAGGCGAGCGAGCCCGGACGCGGCGCGAAGTGCGGGGCGAGCCGGGTCACCTGACGCCGGGTGACCTCGGCCCGGCTGAAGCGCGGGTCGTTCGTGATCAGCTTGACGTCGTCGTAGCGGGTGGCGAGCCATGCCCAGCCCTCGCCGTGCGGCAGGCGGATGCGGGTGATCGGGCCCTCGCGCATCAGGCCGGCGAGGACCGGATCGAACTCCGTGCCCTCCAGATCGAGCGCGGGCCAGTCCCTCACGGGGGGCGGTTCCGCCCGGTCGGCCGGGGCAGTGATCTCCTGCGTCATACAGTCACCCTCCCCTCGCCCGGCCCGGTTGTCGCGCCGGAGTGCTCCAGCCGGAGGTCGGCCTCAGACGCCGTCGACCAGCTCGGCCAGTGCCGCCGCGAGCCGGGAGAGCCCCGGACCCGCCGGACCGCCCGGCTCGGTCATGTACATGTCCCGCCGGATCTCCACCATCAGCGCGCCGACCCGGGCGTCGCCGCCGTGGAAGTCCAGCGGGACGTAGGTACCGGCGAACGGGCTGTCCAGCCCCGTCTCCCCGCACCGCGCGAAGGCCTTGCGGGCCAGCTCCGCCAGTCCGGGCGGGGTGTGGAAGGCGTCGGTGCCCAGGCAGACCGGCGGCCGGGGACCCGCACCGTGCAGCTCGTAGGGCAGGGCGGCCGTGGGGTAGGAGTGGACGTCGATGACGACGGCGCGCCCGGTGGCGGCCAGCCGGTCGGCCACCGCCTGCGTCATCGCCCGCGCGTACGGGCGGAAGTAGCGCTCCACCAGCGGCTCGGCGTCGGTGTCGTCAGGCCGCAGGACGGCGCCGTGCGTGGTCCGTGTGTACACCGCGCCCATGCCGGCCGCGAGCATCTCCTCCCGCTCGTCGGGGAACCGCTCCGGGTCGACGACCAGCCGCGACAGCCGGTTCACGAACCGCCAGGGGGTCACGGCGGACAGGGCCGCGGCCGCTTCGGCGAGTTCGGCGGTGTGCGCGTCGGTGATGTGGTCGAGCTCCCGCGCCAGCGCCCCGTCGTCCAGCGCGATTCCCGCGCGCACCGCGGCGGGGATCTCCCGCGCCGAGTGGGGCACATGCAGGATCACCGGCGACTGGGCGGCACCGGGCAGCAGGGCGAAGGACGGTACGGCGTCGGGCACGGGGTTGCTCCTGTCGCTCCCCGTGTCTCCACGGGGATCTCGGTTCCATGGCGCCTTGATCTTGGCGCACACCACTGACAAGGACGGGGCCCGCGCCCCGCTTCCAGCGGTACCCACCGCGACACACCGCCGACACCGAACGACTCCGCCCCGGCCGGCGGGGTGCCGGTCGGGGCGGAGTCGTGCCGGTCGGGCCGTCGGGCCCGGTGGGCGGGGTGCGTCAGCTCAGGGACGCCAGCGCCTCGTTCCAGGTGGCCGAGGGGCGCATGACCGCGGCGGCCTTGGCCGGGTCGGGCTGGTAGTAGCCGCCGATGTCGGCCGGCTCGCCCTGGACGGCGATCAGCTCGTCGACGATCCGCTGCTCGTTGGCGGCGAGGGTCTCGGCGAGCGGGGCGAACGCCTTGGCCAGGTCGGCGTCGTCGGTCTGCGCGGCCAGCTCCTGCGCCCAGTACAGGGACAGGTAGAAGTGGCTGCCGCGGTTGTCGATGCCGCCGACGCGACGGGTCGGGGACTTGTCCTCGTTGAGGAAGGACGCCGTGGCCTTGTCGAGGGTGTCGGCGAGGACCTTGGCGCGGCTGTTGCCGGTGGCCTCGGCGTACTGCTCGAAGGACGGCACCAGGGCGAAGAACTCGCCCAGGGAGTCCCAGCGCAGGTAGTTCTCCTTGACCAGCTGCTGGACGTGCTTCGGCGCGGAGCCACCGGCGCCCGTCTCGAACAGGCCGCCACCCGCCATCAGCGGGACGACCGACAGCATCTTGGCGCTGGTGCCCAGCTCCAGGATCGGGAACAGGTCGGTCAGGTAGTCGCGCAGCACGTTGCCGGTGACGGAGATGGTGTTCTCGCCGCGGCGGATGCGCTCCACGGACAGCTTGGTGGCCTCCACCGGGGACAGGATGCGGATGTCCAGGCCCTCGGTGTCGTGCTCCGGCAGGTACGCGTGGACCTTGGCGATCAGGTTGGCGTCGTGGGCGCGGGTCTCGTCCAGCCAGAAGACCGCCGGGTCGCCGGTGGCGCGGGCGCGGGTGACGGCGAGCTTGACCCAGTCGCGGATCGGGTCGTCCTTGGTCTGGCAGGCGCGGAAGATGTCGCCGGCCGAGACGGTCTGCTCGATCACGGCGTCGCCGGCCTGGTCGACCAGGCGGACCGTGCCGGTGACCGGGATCTCGAAGGTCTTGTCGTGGCTGCCGTACTCCTCGGCCTTCTGCGCCATGAGACCGACGTTCGGGACCGAGCCCATGGTGGACGGGTCGTAGGCGCCGTGGGCGCGGCAGTCGTCGATCACGGCCTGGTAGACGCCCGCGTAGCTGGAGTCCGGCAGCACCGCGAGGGTGTCGTGCTCCTGGCCGTCCGGGCCCCACATGTGGCCGGAGGTGCGGATCATGGCCGGCATGGACGCGTCGACGATCACGTCGGAGGGGACGTGCAGGTTGGTGATGCCCTTGTCGGAGTCGACCATGGCCAGCTCCGGGCCCTCGGCCAGCTCGGCGTCGAAGGAGGCCTTGATCGCGGCGCCCTCGGGCAGGTTCTCCAGGCCCTTGTAGATGCCGCCCAGGCCGTCGTTCGGGGTCAGGCCGGCCTTGGCGAGCGCCTCGCCGTACTGCGCGAAGGTCTTCGGGAAGAAGGCGCGCACCACGTGGCCGAAGACGATCGGGTCGGAGACCTTCATCATCGTGGCCTTCAGGTGCACGGAGAAGAGCACGCCCTCCTGCTTGGCGCGGGCGACCTGCTCGGTGAGGAACTCGCGCAGCGCGGCGACGCGCATGACGGAGGCGTCGACGACCTCGCCCGCGCGGACGGGCACGGACTCGCGCAGCACGGTGGTGGAGCCGTCGTCGCCGACCAGCTCGATGCGCAGGGCGCCGTCCTCGGCGATGACGGCGGACTTCTCGGTGGAGCGGAAGTCGTTCTGGCCCATGGTCGCCACATTGGTCTTGGACTCGGCGGTCCAGGCGCCCATGCGGTGCGGGTGGGTCTTGGCGTAGTTCTTGACCGACGCGGGGGCGCGGCGGTCGGAGTTGCCCTCACGCAGGACCGGGTTCACCGCGGAGCCCTTGACCTTGTCGTAGCGGGCGCGGATCTCGCGCTCCTCGTCGCTCTTCGGGTCGTCCGGGTAGCCCGGCAGCGCGTAGCCCTGGCCCTGCAGCTCGGCGATCGCGGCCTTCAGCTGCGGGATCGAGGCCGAGATGTTCGGCAGCTTGATGATGTTGGCCTCGGGCGTCTTGGCGAGCTCGCCCAGCTCGGACAGCGCGTCGGGGATCCGCTGGTCCTCGTTCAGGTACTCCGGGAACAGCGCGATGATGCGCCCGGCCAGCGAGATGTCACGGGTCTCGACGGCGACACCGGCCTGCGAGGCGTAAGCCCGGACCACCGGCAGGAAGGAATACGTCGCCAGGGCCGGGGCCTCGTCAGTGTGTGTGTAGATGATGGTCGAGTCAGTCACCGGGTGCTCCGCTCCACGTCTGCAACATTGCTCGACATCAAGATATCTCGTGACCGACCCCGGCTCGACAGGGGTCCGCGCCGGACCGGCCCCGGGACGCCCGGTGGATCACCCGCGCCGCCCCGCACACCGGCGGGAACGGCCGCCATCAGGACGTCCCGGCCCCTCGACGTGCGGAGACCGTCGGCCGCTGCCGCTGCCGCTGCCGCTGCCGCTGCCGCAGTCCGAGCCGCGCGGCGCTGCGGCCGGCGGCCCCGGCGCGGTGGCCGGGGCCGCCGGCACCGCACCGGGCGCACCGGGCGCACCGGGCGCACCTGACGCACCGGGCCTGCCGCGTCAGCCGACGACGGTCGACCCCGTCGTCGCGTCCTCGCCGCTGCGCTGCTGCGGGATGACGGCCTGGGCCGCTCCCTGCTGCAGCGCCACCGTCCGCGTGGGCGCCGGGATGCGGATGCCCTCCTCGCGGTAGCGCCGGTGGAGGCGCTTGATGAACTCGTGCTTGATCCGGTACTGGTCGCTGAACTCGCCGACGCCCAGGATGACCGTGAAGCCGATGCGGGAGTCGCCGAAGGTGTGGAACCGGACGGCCGGCTCGTGCTCGGGCACGGCGCCGGTGATCTCGGTCATCACCTGGGCGACCACCTCCGTGGTCACCCGCTCCACCTGCTCCAGGTCGCTCTCGTAGCCGACCCCCACCTGCACCAGGACCGTCAGCTGCTGCTCGGGCCGGGTGAAGTTGGTCATGTTCGTCTTCGCCAGCTGCCCGTTGGGGATGACCACCAGGTTGTTGGAGAGCTGGCGGACCGTCGTCTGGCGCCAGTTGATGTCCTCGACGTAGCCCTCCTCGCCCGTGCTCAGCCGGATGTAGTCGCCGGGCTGCACGGTCTTGGAGGCGAGGATGTGGACGCCCGCGAAGAGGTTCGCGAGGGTGTCCTGAAGGGCGAGCGCGACCGCCAGACCGCCCACGCCCAGGGCGGTGAGCAGCGGCGCGATGGAGATGCCCAGGGTCTGCAGGACCACCAGGAACCCGATCGCCAGGACCAGGATCCGGGTGATGTTGACGAAGATCGTGGCCGACCCGGCGACGCCGGAGCGGGACACGGTGACCGTCCGCACCAGGCCGGCGACCACGCGGGCCGCGGAGAGCGTCACCACGAAGATGAGCAGCACGGTGAGGATCTGGTTGGTGTGGTGCTGGACCGTCCGCGTCAGCGGCAGCACCGCGGCGGCGGACGCCGCGCCGCCCGCGATCGCCGCCCACGGCACCACCGTGCGCAGCGCGTCCACGATGACGTCGTCGCCGCTCCACCGGGTGCGCTTGGCGTGCTTGCCCAGCCAGCGGAGCACGGCGCGCGACAGGAACGCCGCCACCAGGCCCGCGGCCAGGGCGATGCCGGAGAGGATCAGGTCGTCCAGGGTCAGCGTGCGGTTCACCGGTCACCTCCGGTGGGACGATCTGCGGCGCACGGGGCCGCCGACGGCCGGATGTGAGATTGCGTCACGTTGTCACCTGCTCGATTGCGGGATGTGCGAACGCGTGGCCGCCGGACCCCCCGCGAGGAGAGCCGACGGCCGGCGCGATCGTTCATCCTGCCGTATCCGGCACGGCAGTTCGTACCGGGACCGGCGCGGGGTGAGGGCCGGTCAGACGATTCCCTCGGCCGGTTCGGCCTGGTCCCGGTCGCTGCCGTAGGCGGCCGCGGTGGGTGTTCCGTACGAACGGCGGGCGACGTACCACCACACAGCCCAGGTGCCACGGCCCCGGCCGGAAGCGGTCGCCCGCGGGTCGATCCCGGGGGCGGGCCGGTGCGGATCACGGTCGGCCGAGGCTGACGCGCGTGTCCCGGCGCGGTCTCACTCGTCGGTGAACGAGCCGTGCCGCCCCGCCCCCGCGGCGAACCGCGCGGCCCCCTCCAGACCCCGGTCCAGTACGCCCCTGCCGTGGCGCAGCTCGCCCAGCAGCGCCTCGGACTCGTCCCGGCCCTCCTGCTCCAGCACCGAGGCGCGGTCGGAGCGCAGGCAGTCCTGAGGGAACCGGGCGATCGCGGCGGCCAGTTCCTCGGCCTCGGCGCGGGCCCGCCCGGTGGGCACGACGCGGTTGGCCAGCCCCATCTCGCAGGCCTCGCGGGCCGGGACCGGACGTCCGGTGAGGATCATGTCCAGGGCGCGGCTCGTGCCGATCAGCCGGGGCAGCCGTACCGTGCCGCCGTCGATCAGGGGCACGCCCCAGCGGCGGCAGAACACGCCGAACACGGCGTCCTCCTCCGCGACCCGCAGATCGCACCAGAGCGCCAGCTCCAGCCCCCCGGCCACGGCGTGCCCCGCCACCGCCGCGATCACCGGCTTCGACAGCCGCATCCGCGTCGGCCCCATCGGCCCGTCCCCGTCCTCCGCGACCCGGTTGCCCCGATCGGTCCCGATCGCCTTCAGGTCCGCCCCCGCGCAGAACGTGCCGCCCTCGCCCCACAGCACCGCCACCCGGGCCTCGGCGTCGGCCTCGAACGCCCTGAAGGCGTCGGCGAGTTCGGCGGCGGTCGGCCCGTCCACGGCATTGCGGGCGGCGGGCCGGGAGAGGACGACCGTGGTGACAGGGCCCTGACGCTCGATGCGCACCGGCATGGGGAGTCCCTTTCGTCGGGTGGGGGCAGCACGCTACCCCCGTGCCCGCCGTGATTCCCCGCGCGGGCCCCGCGTGCGGGCTCAGAGGCCGCCCAGGTCGGGGAATCCGGGGCCCTCCCTCGGCCTGGTGGGGTGCGGGTCGAGGTGGGGCTCGGGGTCGGGGTCGGGGCCGGTCCAGTGGGTGGTGCGGGGAGGCGCGGAGGTGTGGAGGCCGTCGAAGGCGTCGTCCTCGAACTCGTCCACTTGCCAAGCAGTGCCCGGCGTGCCGCCCGGCCGTGGGCCGGGCGGCCTGCCGCCGGGCGGGAGCGGGTCGTCCGGGTCGCCGGGTCCACCCGGGCCATCCGGATCGCCGGGGCTTACAAAGGCGTCCGGCGCCTCCGGTTCGTCCGGGGGCGGCCAGTCCCCCAGCAGGTCGTCCAGGCGGTCGGCCACCTCCCACCGGTCGGCCCGTTCCTCTGGCGACAGGGTCGTCCCCGCCCCGCGAATCGCGTCCCGGACCCCGCCCAGCCACGCGACCGGGTCTTCGGCCGCGGGTGCCGCCAAGGCGGCGGCGAGACCCAGGCCGACAGGCGAGTCCGCCACCGAGTCCCTTGCGACATCGGCCAGATGGGGGCGGCGGGAGGCGCCCAGCAGCAGCGTCTCCAGACCGCGCCTGCGCTGATGGAGGTTCAGCTCCGGGGCGGTGAGGACCGAGCGGGTCAGGCCCCGGTCCTGAAGCTCGGCCGTTCCGATCAGATGGGCGGACAGGGCGTGCGGGCCGAGGCGGCCCCACTCGGCGTCGTGGGAGGGGTACAGGCTCTTCAGCAGATGGTGCAGCAGGCTCAGCCGCTCGGGGTCCGCCTGGTCCGTTCCCCAGTGCCGGTAGTGCGCCTGCCGTCCCGCCGCGACCGCGGCCGCGGCCTCCCGGACGTCCCGCCCGCCGACCAGCGCCTGCGTGACGACGAGCGACCGGACGAGGCGGCGGGTCTCGGGAGTGACCGGCAGCCCGAACACCTCCGCGCCACGCATCCAGTAGCGCGCCTCGCGGTCCAGGACCACCTGGTACGGCCGGATCGCACGCTGCTCGTCACTTCGCTCGAACGCGCTGATCGCGGCCGCGCACGCCGTCAGGCCGAGGGAGAACGGGTCCCGGTCGCCGGTGGGGGGCAACGCGTCAAGGGTCGGGGCGATCAGGTCGTAGAACGGGCTGCCGCCGTACAGCCGTTCCGCGAAGGCGCGCGCCGCTTCGCCCAGAAAACGGCCCTCCGGCTCGGTGCCGCCCGGCTCAAGTTCCCCTAGGGCGAGCACATTTCCGTCGTCCGAGAGGAGCCCCTTGTTGCGGCACTGACCGACCACCTCCTCCCGCCACACCGCCCCGTTCCGGCACAGCAGGAGGAGCCTCACCCGGACACGGCGCCGGTAACCCGCAAGTTCCGCCAGGAGCAGTTTTCGCCAGGCCGGTCGCGTCTCCGCGTAGTCGACGACCAGCAGGAGGTGGCGGGCGCTGGTGGTGAGAGGGTGCAGGGCGGGGGCCGGCGAGGCGTCCGGGGGTTCGGTGCGCAGGAACGCCGTCACCCACCCGTGGCCGAGGCGCCGTCCGATCTCGACGGCGAGCCGCGTCTTGCCGGCGCCCATCGGGCCCGTGACCATCATGACGTCGACGGCGCAGTCCGAAGTGGCCCACCCGGTGAGCCGTTCGAGGGCCGCCTCGCGTCCCCGGAACGGCACCGTGCGGGTGCGGGGGTGAAGGAGGTGGGAGACCGACGGCGCGTTGTCGTTCGCCGCCGTGAGAGAGCGCGGCGCGGGACACGGCGGGGCCTCCGCCAGCGGTTCGAGCTCGACCGATTCGAGCTCTGGCACCGTCCCGCCGGCCGTTCGCAGCGCGTCCTGGAAACCCTCGTCCCGCAGCAGCAGGCAGACCGGTACGGCGTTGACCCGCGAGGCGTGGAACCCGTCGGGGACGCTGCGCAGGACGGCGGTGAGGAGCGGTCCGCAGAACACGGCCGCGCCGGACATTCCGCTCCAGTCCCGGCGGCGTTGCAACGGCGTCAGGTTGATCTGGTAGCGGCGACTGAACCTCAGGGTGCAGGCGTCGACGGTTCCGGCCACGCCCATCGAGTCCCGGCCGCGCGGCGTCGCCTGCACCTGAGGAAAGCCCAAGACCCCGCACCGGACGGGGTGTTGTGGATCCGCGCCGGTGAGTTCCCCGAAGCGGACCGGGCCGCCCGGCGGGGGATCGGCCGCCACGGCGAGCAGCGCGGCGTCCAGGTCGCCGTCGTACCAGACCACGCGGGCCGCGGTCCAGTCGGCACCCTCCCGCATGTACCGGACCTCGACCGACGGCGGACCACCGCCTGCGTCACGCTCCGCCAGGATGTGCCCCGCGGTGAGCACCAGCCCCGTGGCGATCTCGTACCCCGATCCGTAGGATCCCCCGCCCTCACCGGTGTCGTTCCAGACCTCCACGACGCAGGTCGCGTCGAACGCCATGACGTTCCCCCTCGGCCTCGATCCGCCCTGGGCCGCGACCCCGGCGGCCTCACCCCCCGGCGGGTCCGCTCAGTCGCCGCCCGGCCGCCCCGGCCGGCCGTGGGGCAGGTGATCGGCCACCGGCAGTTCCCGCCCCGCCTCGTCCGTCACCCGGAACCGGATGGTGACGTGCTGGGCGACGGTCCCCGCCGACTCGCCCCCGGCCTCGGCCGACAGCACGTAGGCCTTCACCGCGCCCCCGCGCTTCTTGCTGCGCCGCAACTCGACCGTGAAGTCGAGCACCACCTCGTCCGGGACGAACCTGACCTCGCTGCCGGCGCCCGTGCTCCGCGCGGCGACGAGCCCCGCGCGCACCGCCGCGATCGCCTCCGACAGTTCCGTGCCGTCCGGTTCCATGCCGGCCCCCTCGTGAACTGCCATGCCTCTGCGCTCCATTGTGGGGAAACGGGACAAGGCCACCAGAGGGCGAAACCCGCCATGCCGGACGAGCCGGACGAGCCGGACGAGCCGGACGAGCCGGACGAGCCGGATGAGCCGGATGAGCCGGACGAGCCGGTCAAATGACTTTCAGTCGCACCAGTGCCCCGAGCGTCAGGGCCCCCGGCAGCAGTGGCAGCCAGACGGTGATGAGGCGGAAGGCCAGGACGACCGCCGTGGTGAGCGCGGCCGGTCCGCCCGCGGCCACCAGGGCCACGACCAGGGCGGCGTCGACCGAGCCGAGACCGCCCGGCGTGGGCACCAGGGCGACGGCCACCGTCGCCGCCAGGTACGCCAGCGCTATGTGCGCGGGCGGTACCGGCAGGCCCAACGCCCGCCCCACCAGGGCCAGTCCGGCCGCCTGCAGCGCCGGAAAGGCGAAGGAGCCGCCCCACAGGGCCAGCGCGCGGGCCGGCCGGGCGTGCACCGAGCGGGCCTCGCCCAGCGCGGTGCGCAGGAACCCGGACACCGCCCCGCGCAGCCGCCGTACGCAGACCAGCGCGCCGGACGCGACCAGCAGGACCGCGCCCGCGGTGAGCAGCAGCGGCCCCCTCGCGCCCGTCGGCAGCAGCGAGCCGAGCCGCAGCGCGTCCGGGAAGGCCGCGAACAGCACGGCCAGCAGGGTCAGCCGGCCGATGGTCTCCGCGAGCAGGTACAGGGCGAGCGCGGCGGAGGAGCGGGCGAGCGGCACCCCGCACACCGCCAGGAAGCGCAGGTTCACCGCGCTCGCGCCGAGGCCGGTGGGCAGCAGGTGGTTGGCGGCTCCCGCGGCGAACTGGGTGGCGAGCAGCCGCCGTCTGGGCAGCCGTTCGACGACGGCGCCCTGCCGGGTGAACGCGGCGGCGACCCAGGTCAGGCAGGTGGCACCGGCCGCGGCCAGCAGCCACGGCCACTCGGCGCTCCTCAGATGACCGAAGCCCTCGGCGAGGACGGAGCGGTGCCGCGCCGCGACCAGCAGCACGAGCAGGAGCGGGACCAGGCACAGGACCTGGCGGACGGGGAGGCGCCGGGGCGCGCGTCCCGGCGGGAGTTCGGGGAGCTGGAGCGCTGTCACGTCCGCATAGGTTCTCCGGGCCGCGCCAACGGCGGGTGGCGGGGGCACGGACGGCGGTTTACCGGGGGACAGCGGGTGGGGGAGTGGAGGCATCGGGTGGTCCTTCGCGGCACACACGTTGACCTCAACGATGCTTGAGGTCCTAGGTTCTCTCCCATGAGCATGGAAACCACCGCATGGACGCAGCTGCACAGCGTCATGACCGCCCAGCAGGAGCGCCGCCCCCTCGCCCGCGCGACGCTGCGCCGCATCGGCGCGTTCGCCCGCCCGCACCGCCGCCGGATCGCCCACTTCGTCCTCCTCGGGGTGGTGACCGCGCTGCTCGCCGTGGCGACCCCCGTGCTCGCCGGCCGCGTCGTCGACGCGATCGTGTCGGGGGGCGACCGCGGCACGGTCGTACGCCTGGCGCTGCTCATCGCGCTGATCGCGGTGGCGGAGGCCGCGCTCGGCATCCTCGGCAGACGCCTGTCGGCGACGCTCGGGGAGGGGCTCATCCTCGATCTGCGGACGGCAGTCTTCGATCATGTGCAGCGCATGCCGGTCGCGTTCTTCACACGCACTCGTACGGGAGCGCTCGTCTCCCGTCTCAACAACGACGTCATCGGCGCCCAGCGCGCGTTCAGCAACACCCTGTCCGGGGTGGTGAGCAACGTGGTCACGCTGCTGCTCACCCTCGCCGTCATGCTCACCCTGTCCTGGCAGATCACCCTGCTCGCGCTGGTGCTGCTGCCGGTGTTCGTGGTGCCGGCCCGGCGGATGGGCAGCCGTATGGCGCGGATGCAGCGGGAGGCGGCCACCCTCAACGCGGCGATGGGCACCCGGATGACCGAGCGTTTCTCCGCTCCCGGCGCCACCCTGGTCAAGCTCTTCGGCCGCCCCGAGGAGGAGTCGGCGGAGTTCGCCGCCCGCGCCCGCCGGGTACGGGACATCGGCATTCGCACGGCCACGGCCCAGTCGGCGTTCATCACCGCGCTCACCCTGGTGTCCTCCCTGGCGCTGGCCCTCGTCTACGGCCTCGGCGGCTGGTTCGCGCTGCGCGGCACCCTGGAGCCGGGCGCCGTGGTGTCGCTGGCGCTGCTGCTGACCCGGCTGTACGCGCCGCTGACCTCGCTCGCCGGAGCGCGCGTGGAGGTGATGAGCGCCCTGGTGAGCTTCGAGCGGGTCTTCGAGGTGCTCGACCTGAAGCCGCTGATCGAGGAGCGGCCGGACGCCCGCGCGGTGCCGGACGGCCCGGTGGCGGTCGAGTTCGACGACGTCCGCTTCGGCTACCCGTCCGCCGACAAGGTCTCCCTGGCCTCTCTGGAGGAGGTGGCGAGCCTCGACGGCCGCAGTGGAGCCGAGGTCCTGCACGGCCTGTCCTTCCGCGCCGAACCCGGGCAGACGGTCGCCCTCGTGGGCTCCTCCGGCGCCGGCAAGTCGACGATCGCGCAGCTGCTGCCCCGGCTCTACGACGTCGACGAGGGCGCCGTGCGCATCGGCGGCGTCGACGTGCGCGACCTGAGCGCGGCCTCCCTGCGGGCGACCCTCGGCATGGTCACCCAGGACGGCCACCTCTTCCACGACTCCGTGCGCGCCAACCTGCTGCTGGCCCGCCCCTCGGCGACCGACGAGGAACTGTGGGACGCCCTGTGCCGCTCCCGCCTCGACGACCTCGTCCGCTCCCTGCCGGACGGCCTCGACACCGTCGTCGGCGAGCGGGGCTACCGGCTGTCCGGCGGTGAACGGCAGCGGATGACCATCGCCCGGCTGCTGCTCGCCCGGCAGCGGGTGGTGATCCTCGACGAGGCGACCGCGCACCTGGACAACACCTCGGAGGCGGCGGTGCAGGAGGCCCTCGCCGAGGCGCTGGCCGACCGCACCGCGGTGGTGATCGCGCACCGGCTGTCCACCGTGCGCGCCGCGGACCTGATCCTGGTGGTCGAGGCCGGCCGGATCGTCGAACGCGGCACGCACGAGGAACTCCTGGTGGCGGACGGCCGGTACGCGGAGCTGTACCGCACGCAGTTCGAGCAGCACCCGGACGGGGCGGCGGGCGTCGCCGTGGCCGGGGATGCGGATGTCGCCGTGGCCGGGGAGGCGGTGGCCTAGAGCGCTTCGGTGTCGGCGTCGGGGTCGGCGTCGCCGGGCGCGGAGGGCTCCGGGACGGGCAGCATGGTCAGGAGCATGACGCTGGGCTCGACGGCGCGCACGGAGTGCGGCAGCCGCGCGGGCAGACGGATCCAGCTCCCGGGCCCGGCCTCGGTCCTCTCCCCGCCCAGGTCGAGCGCGAGACGCCCTCGCACGACCTGGATCACCACGGGCAGGGCGGAGGTGTGCTCGGTCAGCTCCTGGCCCTCCGCGAAGGAGAAACCGACCACGCGCAGCCGGTCGTCGCGGTACAGGACGCGGCTGAGGGTGCGGTCCCCGGCCGGGGACCGCTCGGCGGCCAGGTCGTGGATCACGGTGGCGGACATGCGGGTCCCTCCTCACTCCTCAGGCGACCGTAGTGCGTGGCCCCGCCGGCGCGCTGGGGCCGAAGGTCCCGGCGGAAGGACCGCCGGCGGCGCCGATCACCCCGGGCCACCGCTCCAGTACGGCCAGAAGCGGGTCAGGACCAGCAGCGCCGGCACCGCGTACCAGCCGCCGAGCAGCATCCAGTGCGTGTCCCGGACGAAGGTGAGCGCGCCCCGCGGCACCGGGACGACACCGTGGTTCAGGCAGTGCAGGGTCACGGCCCAGAACAGGGCGATGGTGACGGCCCAGACGACGACGCAGTAGGGGCAGAGCTTGTTCAGCTCGTACAGCGACTGCCCGAGCAGCCAGTGCACGAACACCACCCCCGCCAGCGCCCCGGCGTCCAGCGCCCACCACAGCCGCCGGTGCAGGCGCGCCCCGGCCAGCACCGCCACGCCCAGGGCGGCCACCGCGGCGAAGGCGCCCAGCCCGAGCAGCATGTTGGGGAAGCCGAACAGGCTGCCCTGCCGGCTGGACATGACGCTGCCGCAGCTCACCACGGGGCTGATGTCGCAGGGCGGACGGTAGGCCGGGTCCTTGAGCAGCCGCCAGTCGTCCACCGCGAGCCGGAACGAGGCGAGCCAGCCGACGACCCCCGTGGCCAGCAGCACCAGGCCCGTGCCGCGGCCCGCCGCCACGCCGTCGGCGCGCCCGGCCCGCGTGGCGCCGGGGGCGACCCCCTGCCGGTGGATCATGCCGCGCGCCGGGACGAACGGGCGGGGCGAGCCGGAGGACGGCGGCCCGGCGTCCGCCCCGGGACCGCCCGCCCGCGGTAGACCAGATACGGCCGGACGAGATAGCCGACCGGGGCACTCCACACGTGCACCAGCCGCGTGAACGGCCAGGCCGCGAAGAGCAGACAGGCCGTCAGGGCGTGCAGGCGGAACAGAAGGGGCGCACCGGCGATCGCCTCCGGCTGCGGCTGGAGGGCGAACAGGCCGCGGAACCAGACGGAGACGGTGGCACGGTAGTCGTAGCCGGGGCCGAAGACGTTGTGGGCGGCGGTGGCGGTGATGCCGAGCAGGACGGTGGCGGACAGCAGCGGGAACAGCACCTTGTCGCTGCGGTCGGTACCGAGCCGGATGCGGCGGGCCAGCAGCCGCCGTGCGCACAACATTCCCAGCCCGGTGACCATGGCGGCACCGGCCACGGAGCCCGCCCACACGGCCGTGGTGTGATACGCGTGCTCGCCGATCCCGGCGGCCGCGGTCCACGCGGCGGGCACGGCCAGCCCCACCACGTGCCCGGCGATCACCATGAAGGCGCCCAGGTGGAACAGCGGGCTGCCCCAGCGCAGCCAGCGGTGCTCCAGCAGCTGGCTGGTGCGGGAGGTCCAGCCGAACTGGTCCTGCCGGTAGCGCCAGACGTGCCCGACGGCGAACACGGCGAGGCAGAGGTAAGGCACGGCGACCCACAGCGCGAGGTCGGCGGCGCTCGTGGTCGCGGCGGCCAGGGGGGAGACTGCGGTGCTCATCGGGAACCCTCCGGAGGCGACGCGGGGCGGGTGGGGCCGGGCGGGGCCTGCTCGGGCGGCATGAAGGTGTCCGGCGGAGCGAACTCGCCCCACCCGTAGGGGGCCAGGCCGACCTCCTCGGCCGGCGGGCCCTGCGCGGCCAGCTCGGCCACGGCCCGCAGGTCGGCGTCGGTGGCCGGCGGCATCAGGGTGAGCAGCGCCGCCGACACGTGTCGGTAGGGGGAGTCCGCGTCGTTCAGCGCCCGGTGGATCAGCTCCAGGCCCCGCCGGTGCTGCCGCAGCGGCGCCTCGCCCGCGCGCGGACCGGCGAGCGCGGCGAACTCCAGCACGACCGGCAGGTGGTCGGGCAGTTCACCGCCGCCGATCTCCCAGCCCGCGGCCCGGTAGCGCCGGGCCAGGGTGAGCAGGGCCATGCCGCGGCGGCGGGTGTCGCCGTGCAGGTAGTAGGTGAGGTAGAGGCTGCTCTTGCGGCGCAGGTCGAACATCTCGACGTAGTGCCGCTCCAGCGCATCCGGCTCCTGCGCGGTGCACCACTCGCTGAAGGCGGCCAGTTCGGCGGCGGCCGGGGACGGGGGCAGCGCCTGGACGGCGGCGGCCACGGTGGGCCGCGCGGCGGTCAGCTCCGCGTCGGGGTACTGCAGCAGCAGCGACAGCAGCCGCAGCAGCAGGGCCCGGTCCTGAACCTCCTCGGGCGTCAGCGAGGACGGCCGGCGCACGGCCGCCCGCAGCCGGGTGCGCACGAGGGCGGGGACGGATGGGGGTCCCCCCAGGCGGCCGGCACTGGGGGAGGGCAGCGGGCTCACGGGCGGCCTCCGGCGGGGGCTTCGGGGTTACGGCAGCGCAGGGTGGGGATGCCGAGCATGACCTTCCGCCCGTCCGGCTCACCGGAGCTCTCCACCGGGCAGCGGTTCTCCATGGCGGTGAGTGCGGCCGCGTCCTCCTTGTGGGCGGCCGGGACGACGTACCGGTCCTTGTACTTGGCCACCGCCAGCAGCCGGTGCAGGTCCTCCGCCTCCCGGGCGGTCAGCCCGACGGCCTGGACCGTGGCCCCGTCGTCGGCCTCCCCCAGGGTCTTCCGGCGCATGTACGAGCGCAGCGCGGTCAGCTTCATCAGCACCCCGGCGACCACGTCGGTGTCCCCGGCGGTGAACAGGCTCGCCAGGTACTCCAGCGGTATGCGCAGCCGGGTGACGGCGGCGAAGACGTGGTCGGGGTCGTCCTGGTCGCCGCCCGCCACGGTCACCGCGTCCAGGACGGGCGAGAGCGGCGGCACGTACCAGACCATCGGCAGCGTGCGGTACTCCGGGTGCAGCGGGAGCGCCACCTTGTACTTCGACACCAGCGCGTACACCGGGGAGCGGCGCGCGGCGTCCAGCCAGTCCTCGGGGATGCCGGACTCCCGGGCCGCCGCGATCACCTCGGGGTCGTGCGGGTCGAGGAAGACCTCGCGCTGGGCGTCCAGCAGGTCCCGCTCGTCGGGGGTCGCCGCCGCCTCGCCCACCTTGTCGGCGTCGTACAGCAGCAGTCCCAGGTAGCGCAGCCGGCCCACGCACGTCTCCGAGCAGACCGTGGGCTGCCCGGCCTCGATGCGCGGGAAGCAGAACGTGCACTTCTCCGCCTTGCCGGTGGCGTGGTTGACGTACACCTTCTTGTACGGGCACGCCGTCACGCACATCCGCCAGCCACGGCAGCGGTCCTGGTCGACCAGGACGATGCCGTCCTCGACCCGCTTGTACATCGCCCCGGACGGACAGGCCGACACGCAGGCCGGGTTCAGGCAGTGCTCGCACAGCCGGGGCAGATGGAAGAGGAAGGTCTGCTCGAACTCGAACTTGACCTTCTCGGCCCACTCGCCGCTCAGGTTCGGGTCGCCGCCGGCGTGCTCGGGCGCGCCGCCCAGGCCGTCCTCCCAGTTGGCGCCCCAGGTGATGGAGGTCGGTCTGCCGGTGAGGACCGAGCGGGGGCGGGCGACCGGCATGTCCGGGCCCGCGGGGGCGCTGACCAGGTTGTCGTAGTCGTACGTCACCGGCTCGTAGTAGTCCTCGATGGCCGGCAGGTCCGGGTTGGAGAACAGCGACAGCAGCCGCCTGACCCGGCCGCCGGAGCGCAGCACCAGCCGGCCCCTGCGGTCCAGCGTCCAGCCGCCCTTCCACTGGTCCTGGTCCTCGTAGCGGCGTGGATAGCCGACGCCCGGCTTGGTCTCGACGTTGTTGAACCAGGCGTACTCCACGCCGGTCCGGTTGGTCCAGGTCTGCTTGCAGGTGACCGAACAGGTGTGACACCCGATGCACTTGTCGAGGTTCATCACCATCGCGATCTGTGCCATCACGCGCATCTCAGTACTCCACTTGCTGGCTGCGGCGGCGGATCACGGTGACCTCGTCACGCTGGTTGCCGGTCGGGCCGTAGTAGTTGAAGGCGTAGGTGAACTGGGCGTAGCCGCCAGCCAGATGGGTCGGTTTGAGCAGCAGCCGGGTCAGCGAGTTGTGGATGCCGCCGCGCCTGCCGCTGACCTCGGTCTTCGGCACGTTCACCGTGCGGTCCTTGGCGTGGTACATGTACACCGTGCCCTCGGGCATCCGGTGGGTGACCACGGCACGGGCGGCCACGACGCCGTTGCGGTTGTACGCCTCGATCCACTCGTTGTCCTTCACGCCGATCTTCTCGGCGTCCGCGGTGGACATCCAGATCACCGGGCCGCCGCGGGACAGGGCGAGCATGTAGGCGTTGTCCTGGTACTCGGAGTGGATGGACCACTTGGAGTGCGGGGTCAGGTAGCGCACGGTCACCTCGGCCCGGCCGTCCTCGTGCAGGTGCTCGTCGCCGTAGTGCCGGATCGCGTTCAACGGCGGCCGGTAGACCGGGAGTTGTTCGCCGAGCTCGGCCATCCAGTCGTGCTGGACGAAGAAGTGCTGGCGCCCGGTGAGGGTGTGCCAGGGCTTCTTGTGCTCGACGTTGATCACGAAGGGGGAGTAGCGGCGCCCGCCGGCCTCCGAACCCGACCACTCGTACGAGGTCAGCACGGCGCGGGGCTGGGTACGGGTGTCGGCGAACGTGATCCGCTCGGCCTCGCGTTCGGAGGCCAGCTCCACCAGGCCCTCGCTGCCGGTCTGCCGCTCCAGCTCCCGGAAACCCTCCGTCGCCAGGCGGCCGTTGGTGGTGCCGGACAGCGCGAGGATCGCCTCGCACATGTCGGTGGCGGTGGCCAGGGTGGGACGTCCGGCGGCGAGCCCGTCGCGCACGGTGCCGCAGCGCCGGCGCAGCTCGTCGATCTCCCGGTCCGGGTGGACGGTGACGCCCTTGGTGGTCGTCCCCAGGGTGTCCAGCAGAGGTCCGACCGCCCGGATCTTCTGTGCCACGGCCGCGTAGTCCCGCTCGACCACGACCAGCTTGGGCATGGTCCGGCCCGGAACCGGCTCGCACTCCCCGGTCCTCCAGTCCCGTACCACCCCGCCCGGCTGGGCGAGTTCGTCCGGGGTGTCGTGCGCCAGCGGCACGGCCAGTACGTCGGTGCGGGTGCCGAGGTGCTCGGCCGCGAGTTCGCTGAACCGGTCGGCGATGGTCAGGAAGGTGTCGTAGTCGGTGCGGGCCTGCCACGGCGGGGCGATGGCCGGGGTGAAGGCGTGCACGAAGGGGTGCATGTCCGTGCTGGACAGGTCGTCCTTCTCGTACCAGGTCGCGGCCGGCAGGACCACGTCGGAGAGCAGGCCGGTGGAGGTCATCCGGAAGTCCATGGAGACCAGCAGGTCGAGCTTGCCCTCGGGGGCCTCCTCGTGCCACACCACCTCCTCGGGCCGTTCCCCGGGCGGGGTCTCCGGGGAGCGGACCGCCGCGTCCGTGCCCAGCAGATGGCGCAGGAAGTACTCGTTGCCCTTGCCGGAGGAGCCCAGCAGGTTCGCCCGCCACACGGTCAGGACGCGGGGGAAGTTGGCCGGGTCGTCCGGGTCCTCGGCGGCGAACCCGAGCCGCCCGGACTTCAGCTCGTCCACGATGTGCTCGGCGACCCCGCGCCCCCGGGCCGCCGCCTCGTCGGCCAGGTCCAGCGGGTTGCGGCTGAAGCCGGGGTGGCCCGGCGTCCAGCCCAGCCGCACGGCCTGCGCCAGGCAGTCCGCGAACGCCTTGCCCTTGAACCGGCCCGCGCCGAGCGGCGAGGCCAGCTCCTCGGGGCCGAAGGCCTCGTAGCGCCACTGGTCGGTGTTCAGGTACCAGTAGGAGGTGCCCGCCATGTGCCGGGTGGGGCGCTGCCAGTCGAAGGCGAACGCCAGGTGCTGGAAGCCGGTCAGCGGACGGACCTTCTCCTGCCCCACGTAGTGCGCCCAGCCGCCGCCGTTGACGCCCTGGCAGCCGGTCATCGTGGTCAGCGCGAGGAAGGACCGGTAGATCGTGTCGGAGTGGAACCAGTGGTTGGTGCCCGCCCCCATCGCGATCATCGACCGGCCGTTCGTACGCTCGGCGTTGCGGGCGAACTCCCGGGCGATCCGGGCCGCCTGCCCGGCCGGCACGGAGGTGATGGTCTCCTGCCAGGCCGGCGTGTACGGCTCGCTCGCGTCCTCGTACGAGGCGGGCCAGCTGCCCGGCAGACCGGGCCGGGCCACGCCGTACTGGGCGAGCATGAGATCGAAGACGGTGGTGACGAGGTGCCCGCCGAGCCGCAGGGCGGGCACTCCGCGCACCATCACCGAGCCGCCCTCGGTGGCCCCTTCGTCGAACCGGGGCAGTGCGACCTCGACCGTCTCGTCGGCCCGCTCCAGCAGGCTCAACTCGGGTTCCACGCCGCCCAGGTCGAGGTTCCAGCGGCCCTGCCCGGCTTCCCCCCACCGGAAGCCGAGCGAGCCGCCCGGGACCACCGGCTCGCCGGTGGCCCGGTCCAGCAGCACCGTCTTGAACTCGGCGTTCTCGGCGCTCGCCGTGTTCGCCGCGTTCTCCGGGCGCGCCGCGTTCTCTGCGTTCTCGCCGCCGAGGTCGGCGGCGGTCAGGAACCCGTCCGGGACGAGCCCGTGGGCACTCTCGCGCAGGGTTATCAGGAACGGTGCGTCCGTGTAGGTCCGCAGGTAGTCGCGGAAGTAGGGCACTTCGCGGTCGACCAGGAACTCCCGCAGGATCACGTGCCCCATGGCCATCGCCAGCGCCCCGTCCGTGCCCGGATGCGGGGCCAGCCACTCGTCGGCGAACTTGACGTTGTCCGCGTAGTCGGGGCTGACGGCGACGACCTTGGTGCCGTTGTAGCGGGTCTCGGTGAGGAAGTGGGCGTCCGGGGTGCGGGTGACGGGGATGTTGGAACCCCACATGACCAGATAGCCCGCGTTCCACCAGTCCGCCGCCTCGGGCACGTCGGTCTGGTCGCCGAACACCTGCGGCGAGGCGACCGGCAGGTCGGCGTACCAGTCGTAGAACGACAGCAGCGTGCCGCCGATCAGCGACATGAACCGGGAGCCGGCGGCGAAGGACGCCATGGACATCGCCGGTATCGGCGAGAAGCCCGCCACTCGGTCGGGGCCGTAGGCCTTGATGGTGTGGACGTGGGCGGCGGCCACCAGCTCGGCCACCTCGTCCCAGTCCGCGCGCACCAGGCCGCCCTTGCCGCGCGCCCGCTTGTACGCCCGCGCCTTCGCCGGATCGGAGGTGATCTCCGCCCAGGCCGCAACCGGGTCGCCCAGCCGCCGCCGCGCCTCCCGCCACAACTTCAGCAACGCGCCGCGCACATACGGGTAGCGGACCCGGCTGGGGGAGTACGTGTACCAGGAGAACGACGCTCCGCGCGGGCAGCCCCGCGGCTCGTACTCGGGGCAGTCGGCGCCGATCGAGGGGTAGTCCGTGGCCTGGTGCTCCCAGGTGATGATGCCGTCCTTGACGTACACCATCCACGAGCAGGAACCGGTGCAGTTGACGCCGTGGGTGGAGCGGACGACCTTGTCGTGCGCCCAGCGGTCCCGGTAGAAGCCCTCCCACGCGCCGTCGTTGGTGCCGAACACGGCGCGCCCGTCGGCCGACACCTCACCGCGCGTCAGCAGCCGCCGCCCCGCGAGCGGCCAGTCCTGAGCGCCGCGCGGCGTGCGGCGCCGCCCGTTCTGATCGTTCTCCATGGCCAGGAACCTAGGCCCCGGGAAGCCCCGCGCACCTGGGCCCGGCGGTCCCCGCGCACGGCCCTCCCGGCCCTGTCCCAGGGGTCCCGACCGGGCCCAATGGTCCCGAGGACCGGGACCGGTCGGACGGGTGGACGGCCGGGTCCGGCGGTGCATGCTGACAGTGATCGAACCGCAGATGCCCATCTGTCCGGTACGACCGCATGTCATGACCGCCGGGGCGGGCCCTCCCCGGTACCGGCTCCGGCGGCCCTGGCGCGTACGGCGCGTGTCACCCGGTTCGGTCGTGCGTCCGGCCGCCCACCGCGGCCGGACGCGGCATCCGCCCGTCCGGTGCAGGCGCCCGCGGCACCGCGCCCGCCCCGCTCCGGACGAGCCCACGCACCCGCACCGGCCGGCCATGCCGGCCGCGACCCGTTGGAGACACCGCCATGAGCGCGCTCACCCTCGCCTCCACCCCCGAGGACGCCACGGCCCTGCAGACCGCCGAGGCGCATCACGCCCGCCTGGCCGGGGAGCTGACCGGACGGGTGACGATGCTGCTCACCGCCGTGGACCGGGACCCGGGCGCCGCCGAACGGATCCGCGCCGGCCTGGTCGCCTTCTGCGACCGCTCACTCCTGCCGCACGCGGCCGCCGAGGAGGCCGCGCTCTACCCCGCCGCGCACGCCCTGCCCGAGGCACGCCTGCTCGTCGAGTTCCTGATCGCCGAACACCGCTGTCTCACCGAGCTCGTCGACGCGCTGCGCACCTCGACCCGGCCCTCGGGGGCGGTGGCCGACGCACGGGCCCTGCAGGTCCTCTTCGCCGAACACCTCGCCAAGGAGAACGGGCTGGTGCTGCCGCTGCTCGCCGTGGCACCGGACGTCTCCCTGGCGACGCTGCTCTCGGACATGCACCAGCGGCTCGCGACGGGACCGCACACCGCGCCGGGACCCATCCACGCGCCGGGACCCATCCCCGCGCCGGGACCCATCCCCGCGCCGGGTCCGGAGGCCGACCACGGACACGGCCCGCGGGACCGCGACGACGAGGAGGCCGGCGCGTGCGGCGGAGACTGCGGCTGCGGTGGCGCGGAGGAGACGGCCGAGCCCGAACCCGAGCTCGACGTGCGCGGCGTGCCGCACGCCCTGCGCCACGCCACCGTGTTCGGCGCGCTCGACGCCGTCCCGGTGGGGCACGCCATGGTGCTGGTCGCCCCGCACGACCCCAAGCCGCTGCTCGCCCAGATCGAGCAGCGCAGCCCCGGGGCGTTCTCCGTGGAGTACCTGGAACGCGGGCCCGAAGCCTGGCGGCTGCGCCTCGACCACCACTGACGTGACGTCACCTCCCCTGCACAACCGGCGCGATGAAAGAAGGGAAGACCTGATGGACGGTACGCACCGCCGGGCCCGGGCGCTGCTCAAGGCGGCCGGGACGGCTCTGGCCGTGGCCGGGCCGGTGATGATGCTGCGCGGCCGCGGCGGCCGGAAGGAGATCCGCGGCGAACCGGCCTCGCAGCGCATCACCTTCCCGGACGGCGGGCTCGGTGAGGAACTCGCGCCCTACGCGGGCCGGCGCCCTGCCCGCCACCTGACCGCACGAAAACCGGCGGGACTTCGGCCCCGGTCCCCGGCAGCGGGCCCGGACGGCACCCCGCCCAGGGACCGTCTGCCCGGCGGCAAGGACTGATTGGCCCATGCCGTTGCGGGGCCTCGCGCAAGGACAGTGGCTGTGGGGTTCCGGGACGCGGGCACGAGACCCGCGGTGCCGGTGTGACAGCGGTGGCGCGTACCACCGTACGAGGAAGGGAACGGACAGCATGGTCCACATGCCGAGAACGCAGAGCGACGGAGTGTCGTCGAGGACACCGGTGCCCGGCCGGGCGTGGCTGATGCTGGCCCTGGCCACGGTCGGCTTCGCCGTGAACTTCTGGGCGTGGGCGCTGCTGAGCCCGCTCGGCCCCCGGTTCCGGGACACCCTGGACCTGACGTCGTTCGAACAGTCGCTGCTGGTCGCCGTGCCGGTCGTGGTCGGCTCCCTCGGCCGTATCCCGGTGGGCGCGCTGACCGACCGCTTCGGCGGCCGGGTGATGTTCCCGATCGTGTCCGCGGCCACCATCGTGCCGGTGCTCTACCTCGGCCTGGCCGGCCACTCCTCGCTCGCCGCGCTGCTGGCCGGCGGGTTCTTCCTCGGCATCGGCGGCACCGCCTTCGCCGTCGGTGTGCCCTTCGTCAGCGCCTGGTTCCCGCCCGAGCGGCGGGGCCTGGCGATAGGCGTCTTCGGCATGGGCATGGGCGGCACCGCGATCAGCGCCCTGACGACGGTGAAGCTGGTGGACGCGAACGGCATGGCCAACCCCTTCCTGATCACCGCGGCGGTCCTCGGGGCCTACGCCCTGCTGGCCGCGCTGGTGCTGCGGGACGCCCCCGGGCGCACGGTCCCGACCGAACCCCTCACCCACCGCCTCGCCGCCGCCCTGCGGCTGGGCGTCACCTGGCAGGCGTCCGCCCTGTACGCCGTGGCCTTCGGCGGCTACGTGGCCTTCTCCGTCTACCTGCCCACCTACCTCAAGACGGGCTACGGCCTCACCCAGGCCGACGCGGCGAACCGGATGGCCGGCTTCGTCCTGCTCGCGGTCGCCATGCGCCCGGTCGGCGGCTGGCTGTCGGACCGCGTCGGACCCGTGCGCATCCTGGCCGGCACGCTGTCCGTGGTGCTGGCCGCGGCGCTGGTGCAGTCGCTCACCCCGGCCCTGGCACCGGTGGGCACCATCGCCTTCCTGTCCATGGCCGCCGCGCTGGGCGCGGCCAGCGGGGCGACCTTCGCGCTGGTGGCGCTGCTGGCCCCGCCCGCGCAGGTCGGCTCGGTCACCGGAGTCGTCGGCGCAGCGGGCGGCCTGGGCGGCTTCGTCCCGCCGCTGGTGATGGGCTCCCTGTACGGCGCCTACGGCTCGTACGCGGTCGGCCTGCTGCTGCTCGGCGTGGTCGCGGCGGCGGCACTGACCTTCACCGGCACCGGCGTGCGCCACGCGGTGACCCGCCGTACGGCGCCCGCCCAGACCCACTGAATTCCTCCGGAGCCCCGCGATGTGCGAGTACTGCGGCTGCCAGTCACTGGCGGCCATCGACGAACTGACCCGCGAGCACGACGAGGTCGTCCGCCTGATCAGCCATCTCCGTACCGCCCACCGGGAGGGTGACGTGGCCCGGGCCGCGCACCTCGCCCGCCGGGTGGCGACCGTGCTCGGCCCGCACACCCGGGTGGAGGAGCACGGGCTGTTCCCCGCCCTGGCCGGGGACTTCCCCGACCAGATCGCCGCCCTGGAGGCCGAGCACCGTGCTGTCGAGGCGGTGCTGGCGGAGGCCGCCGACGGCGTCACGCCCGCGGATCCCTCGTGGCCGGACCGGTTGATGGCGGCCATGGCCGTGCTGCGCGACCACATCCTCAAGGAGCAGGACGGCGTCTTCCCGGCGGCGCTCGCCACCCTCGGCCCCGAGGAGTGGGAAGCGGTCGAGGCCGTACGCGCGGCGGCGGGCGGCACGCTCCCCGAGCCGGCCGCCTGACCGACGCGGCCTTCTCCGGCGCACCGGGCGGCGGGCCGCCCGCCGCCGCGGTCCGGTCCCCGGTCCCGGGGGTCCGGTGTGCGCGTGGCCGTCCGCGCGCGTCGGCCGTGTTCCGGGCGTGGCTGTTGACCATCGGGGGGACGATGGTCGTACAGTCGGACCCGGCCGGACCGATCACGACGGAACGGGTCGCGTGCCCGGGAGCGGAGTGCCGCGGTGAGCACGGGAAGGAGCCCGGAGCGGTCGCGGGCGGCCCTGGACGGTGAACTGACGGAGGCCCTGGTGCGCAGCCGCCGGTTCTTCACCCGGGCGGAGATCTCCGAGGACCTGCGCACCCTGCACAAGGTGGGCGGACGTCAGGCGGACGAGTTCTACCGGGACCGGTGGTCGCACGACAAGGTGGTGCGCTCCACGCACGGCGTGAACTGCACGGGCTCCTGCTCGTGGAAGGTGTTCGTCAAGGACGGCATCATCACCTGGGAGGCGCAGCAGACGGACTACCCGTCGGTGGGACCGGACCGGCCGGAGTACGAACCGCGGGGCTGCCCCCGCGGGGCCGCCTTCTCCTGGTACACCTACTCGCCGACCCGGGTCCGCTACCCCTACGTGCGCGGTGTGCTGCTGACGATGTACCGGGAGGCCAGAGCCCGGCTCGGCGATCCGGTCGCGGCCTGGGCCGACATCGTCTCCGACCCCGAGCGCGCCCGCCGCTACAAGACGGCCCGCGGCAAGGGCGGCCTGGTTAGGGCGAGTTGGGCCGAGGCGGTGGAGATGGTCGCCGCCGCGCACGTCCACACCATCAAGGAGCACGGCCCCGACCGGCTGGCCGGGTTCTCGCCGATCCCGGCGATGTCGATGGTCTCGCACGCCGCCGGGTCCCGCTTCTACTCGCTGCTCGGCGGCGTGATGCTGTCCTTCTACGACTGGTACGCGGACCTTCCGGTGGCCTCCCCGCAGGTGTTCGGCGACCAGACGGACGTACCCGAGTCGGGGGACTGGTGGGACGCCGGCTACCTGATCATGTGGGGGTCGAACCTGCCGGTGACCCGCACCCCGGACGCCCACTGGATGGCCGAGGCGCGCTACCGCGGCCAGAAGGTCGTGGCGGTCTCCCCGGACTACGCGGACAACGTGAAGTTCGCCGACGAGTGGCTGGCCCCGCAGCCCGGCACCGACGGGGCCCTGGCGATGGCCATGGGGCACGTGGTCCTCAAGGAGTTCTTCGTCGACCGGCCCACGCCGTACTTCACCCACTACGTCAAGCGGTACACGGACCTGCCGTTCCTGGTCGTCCTCGACGAGATCACGGACGGCCAGGACGGACCGGAGGAGACAGGCGGCCAGGACCGTCCGGGTGCGGCGGCCGGGGCCGGCGGCCCCGGCGGGCGGCCGCCCGCGTACCGGCCCGGCAAGTTCCTGACCGCGGCCGACCTCGGCGGCGAGCACGCCGCGAGCGAGCACGCCGCGTTCCGCACGGTGCTGCTGGACGCGGCCACCGGGCGGCCGGTGGTGCCGGGCGGCACCCTCGGCGACCGGTACGGCGAGTCCGGCACCGGGAAGTGGAATCTGGACCTCGGCGACCTCGACCCCCTGCTGTCCGCCGAGGGCGGAGGACAGGCCCCGGTCGCCGTCGAACTGCCCCGGTTCGACGCCCCGGACGGGAGCGCGGGGAGCCTGCTGCGCGGAGTCCCGGTGCGCCGGATCGCCGGCCGTACCGTGACCACGGTGTACGACCTGCTCCTCGCCCAGTACGGCGTGGCCCGCGCGGGCCTGCCGGGCCGGTGGCCGGCCGGATACGACGACGCGGGCGAACCGTACACCCCGGCCTGGCAGGCCGCGATCACGGGCGTGGACGCCGGACGCGCGGCCCGGATCGCCCGCGAGTTCGCGGCCAACGCCGAGGATTCCGGCGGCCGTTCGATGATCGTGATGGGCGCGGGCACCAACCACTGGTTCCACTCGGACACCATCTACCGCGCCTTCCTGACCCTGACCACGCTGACCGGCTGCCAGGGCGTCAACGGCGGCGGCTGGGCCCACTACGTGGGGCAGGAGAAGGTCCGCCCCATCACCGGCTACCAGTCGATCGCCACCGCAGCCGACTGGCACCGCCCGGCCCGGCAGATGATCCAGACCGCCTACTGGTACCTGCACAGCGACCAGTTCCGCTACGACCCGTTCTCCGCCGGCACCCTCGCGGCGGCCGGCGCGGGCGGCCCCTTCGCGGACCGGACCACGGCCGACGTGATCGCCGCCTCCGCGCGGATGGGCTGGATGCCGTCGTACCCGACCTTCGACCGCAACCCGCTGGACCTGGCGGACGAGGCCGACCGGGCGGGACGGGACGTCGCGGAGCACGTGGTCGGTGAACTGCGCTCGGGGCGGCTGCGGTTCGCGGGCGAGGACCCGGACGCGCCGGAGAACTTCCCCCGCGTCCTGACCGTGTGGCGGGCCAACCTGCTGGGCTCCTCGGCCAAGGGCAACGAGTACTTCCTCAAGCACCTGCTGGGCGCCGACTCCTCGGTGCGCGCCACCGAGGCCCCGCCCGGGGCGCGCCCGCGGGACGTGGTGTGGCGGGAGCAGGCCCCGGAGGGCAAGCTCGACCTGCTGCTGACCCTCGACTTCCGCATGACCAGCACCACGCTGTTCTCCGACGTGGTCCTGCCGGCCGCGACCTGGTACGAGAAGCACGACCTGTCGAGCACGGACATGCACCCGTTCGTGCACGCCTTCAACCCGGCCATCGCCCCGCCCTGGCAGACCCGCACCGACTGGGACGCCTTCCACACCCTGGCCCGCGAGTTCAGCCGCCAGGCCGCCACGCACCTCGGGGCGCGCCGGGACGTGGTGGCCGCGCCGCTGCTGCACGACACCCCCGACGAACTGGCCAACCCGCACGGCACGGTCCGCGACTGGAAGGCGGGCGAGTGCGACCCCGTGCCCGGCCGGACCATGCCGAAACTGATCACCGTGGAGCGCGACTACGGCGCCGTGGCGGAGAAGATGGCCGCGCTCGGCCCGCTGCTCGACAGCCTCGGCGCGACCACCAAGGGTGTCACCTTCCACGTGGAGCGTGAACTGGACTACCTGCGGCACAAGAACGGCACCGTGCGCGGGGGAGCGGCCGACGGGCGCCCGTCGATCGCCCGGGACGCCCAGGCCTGCGAGGCCATCCTCGCCCTGTCCGGCACCACCAACGGCCACCTCGCCACCCAGGGCTTCCGCACCCTGGAGGCCCGCACCGGCCGGCCGCTGGCCGACCTGGCCGCCGAGCACGAGGGCAAGCGGATCACCTTCGCCGACACCCAGGCAGCGCCCGTCCCGGTCATCACCAGCCCCGAGTGGTCCGGTTCGGAGACCGGCGGACGCCGCTACTCGCCGTTCACCGTCAACGTCGAACGACTCAAGCCCTGGCACACCCTCACCGGACGCCAGCACTTCTACCTCGACCACGACTGGATCACCGCGCTGGGCGAGCAACTCCCCGTCTACCGGCCACCACTGGACATGCACGCCCTGTTCGGCGAGCCACACCTCGGCGAGCGGGGCGAACTCGGCGTGACCCTGCGCTACCTGACCCCGCACAACAAGTGGTCCATCCACTCCGAGTACCAGGACAACCTGTTCATGCTCTCGCTGTCCCGGGGCGGGCCGACCCTGTGGATGTCCACCGCCGACGCGGCGAAGATCGGCGTACGGGACAACGACTGGATCGAGGCGGTCAACCGCAACGGCGTGGTCGCCGCACGAGCGGTCGTCTCGCACCGGATGCCCGAGGGCACCGTCTACATGCACCACGCCCAGGACCGGCTGATCGACGTCCCGCGCACCGAGACCACCGGCAGGCGCGGCGGCATCCACAACTCCCTGACCCGCCTGCTGATCAAACCGAGCCATCTGATCGGCGGCTACGCCCAGCTGTCGTACGCCTTCAACTACCTGGGACCGACCGGCAACCAGCGCGACGAGGTCACGGTCGTCCGCCGGCGATCCTCGCAGGACGTGGAGTACTGATCATGCGCGTGATGGCCCAGATGGCGATGGTGATGAACCTCGACAAGTGCATCGGCTGCCACACCTGCTCGGTCACCTGCAAACAGGCGTGGACCAACCGCACCGGAGTCGAGTACGTCTGGTTCAACAACGTCGAGACCCGCCCCGGCCAGGGCTACCCGCGCCGCTACGAGGACCAGGACAGGTGGCGCGGCGGCTGGGAGCTCAACAAGCGCGGGCGGCTCACCCTGAAGGCGGGCGGCCGGTTCAAGAAACTGGTCACGATCTTCTCCAACCCCGTGCTGCCGAGCCTCGACGACTACTACCAGCCCTGGACGTACGACTACGAGAACCTGACCAACGCCCCCCTGCAGGAGCACACCCCCGTCGCCCGGCCCAAGTCTTTGATCACCGGCAAGGACATGAAGATCACCTGGTCGGCCAACTGGGACGACGACCTCGGTGGTTCGGCCGACCACGGCGAGAAGGACGTCCTGCTGAACGAGGTCTCCCAGAAGATCAGATTCGAGTTCGAGCAGACCTTCATGTTCTACCTGCCGCGGATCTGCGAGCACTGCCTCAACCCGTCCTGCGCCGCCTCCTGCCCCTCCGGCGCGATCTACAAGCGCACCGAGGACGGCATCGTCCTCGTCGACCAGGACCGCTGCCGCGGCTGGCGGATGTGCGTGACCGGATGCCCGTACAAGAAGGTCTACTTCAACCACCGCACCGGCAAGGCGGAGAAGTGCACCTTCTGCTTCCCGCGCGTCGAGGTGGGCCTGCCCACCGTCTGCTCCGAGACCTGCGTCGGCCGGCTGCGCTACATCGGCCTGGTCCTCTACGACGCCGACCGGGTCCTGGCGGCCGCCTCCACCCCGGACGACACCGGCCTGTACGAGGCACAGCGCGAGGTCTTCCTCGACCCGGCCGACCCGCGGGTCGCCGCGGAGGCGGAGCGCGCGGGCATCCCCCGCGACTGGATCGAGGCGGCCCGGCGCTCCCCGGTGTACGCCCTGATCAACACCTACCGCGTCGCCCTGCCGCTGCACCCCGAGTACCGCACCCTGCCCATGGTCTGGTACATCCCGCCGCTCTCACCGGTCGTCGACGCCGTCCGCGGCACCGGCCACGACGCCGAGGACCACCGCACCCTCTTCGCCGCCGTCGACGCCCTGCGCATCCCCGTCGACTACCTCGCCCAGCTGTTCACCGCCGGCGACCCGGCCCCGGTCGACGCGGTACTGCGCCGCCTGGCCGCCATGCGCTCCTACATGCGCGACATCAACCTCGGCCGCGAACCGGACGCCGCCATCCCCGCGCGGGTCGGCATGCGCGAGGAGGAGATGTACGACATGTACCGGCTGCTGGCGCTCGCCAAGTACGACGAGCGGTACGTCATCCCGCCCGCCCACGCCGAACAGGCCCACCGCCTGGAGGAACTGGCCACCGAGTGCAGCCTCGACTACGAGGGCGGCCCCGGCATGGGGGGCTCCGGCCCGTTCGGCGAGACCTCCGGCGGCGCCGCCCCGATCGCGGTGGAGACCTACCGGGCCCTGCGCGACCGGCAGACCTCCGACACCCCCGCCGCCCCCGAGGACAAGGGCGACCGCGTCAACCTCCTGAACTGGGACGGCAAGGGACACCCGCCCGGTCTCTTCCCGCCCGCCGACGACGACCGGAAGGACGGCACGACATGAGGCCGCCCGCCGCCGGCGCCCGCGAAGCCCTCGCCTGGCAGGCCCAGTCGCTGCTGCTGGCCTACCCCGACGAGCGGCTGCCCGAGCGCCTCACCCTCGCCCGCCGCGTCGCCGCCACCCAGCCCGAGGCGGTCGCCGGCCCCCTCCGCGGCTTCGCCGAACAGGCCGAGCGCACCCCGCCGCACGACCTCGCCGCCGAGTACGTCGCCACCTTCGACCACCGCCGGCGCTGCTGCCCCTACCTCACCTACTACGCCCACGGCGACACCCGGAAACGGGGGATCGCCCTGCTGCGGCTGAAGCAGACCTACGCCGCCGCCGGCTGGCGCCTGGGCGAGGACGAACTGCCCGACCACCTCGCCGTCGTCCTGGAGTTCGCCGCCGCCGAACCCGCCATCGGCGCGCGCCTGCTCACCGACCACCGCGCGGGCCTGGAACTGCTGCGCCTGGCCCTGCGCGACACCGGCTCGCCCTGGGCGCACGTGCTCACCTCCGTTTCCGCGACCCTGCCCGCGCTCGGCGGCGACGAACACGCGGCCATCGGCCGGCTCGCCGCCCAGGGGCCGCCCGAGGAACAGGTCGGCCTGGCCCCCTACACACCCGCCTCGTTCATGCCCGGCCCCGCGGGAGGCCCCCGATGAACCCACCCGCGCACTCCCCGGTCCTGGCGGCGGAGCCCGGCACCGGCGGCATCCTGCTGTGGGTCGTCCTGCCGTACGTCAGTCTCGCGGTGTTCGTTCTCGGCCACATCTGGCGCTACCGCTACGACAAGTTCGGCTGGACCACCCGCTCCTCCCAGCTGTACGAGAGGCGGCTGCTGCGCATCGGCAGCCCGATGTTCCACTTCGGCATCCTGATCGTGCTCCTCGGACACATCGGGGGCCTGCTCGTCCCGAAGAGCTGGACCGAGGCTCTCGGCATCGGCGAGCACGCCTACCACGTCTCCGCGGTCCTCCTCGGCACCGTCGCCGGGGTCGCCACCGTGGGCGGCCTCGCGATCCTCGTCTACCGGCGCCGCACCGTCGGCCCGGTCTTCTCCGCCACCACCCGCAACGACAAGGCCATGTACGTCGCGCTGAGCGTCACCATCGCGCTCGGACTGTCCGCCACCGTGGCCGCGAACCTCGTCGGCGGGGGCTACGACTACCGCGAGACCATCTCGCCCTGGTTCCGCTCCCTCTTCTCCTTCACGCCCGACCCGGCCCTGATGGCCGGCGCCCCGCTCCTCTTCCGGTTGCACGCCCTCAGTGCCCTGCTCCTCTTCGCCTTCTGGCCCTTCACCCGGCTCGTGCACATGCTCACCGCGCCCCTCGGCTACCTGACCCGCCCGTACATCGTCTACCGCAGCCGGGACACCCGCCTCGGCGCCCGCCCCCCGCGCCGCGGCTGGGAACGCGTGGGCTCCTGACCACCGCCCGCACCGTGGGCGGCCTCGGCGCCGGTCGGTGCGGCGCGGGTCGGCTCCAGATGAAGGGTGCCGGGCGGCGGCCCGGGACGCCGGGCCGGACACGGCCCCGCGGGAACGTCGCTACGGTATGGACGCCGCGAACGCGTCCAGGCCGGGTACGACGGCCGACCGTCCTCCGCCCGTCTCCGGGCCGGGGCGGGGCAGTTCCGCCCAGATGGTCTTGCCGTCTCCGACGTAGCGGGTCCCCCAGCGCAGGGCGAACTGGGCCACGAGGAACAGGCCCCGGCCGCCTTCCTCGACGGCCTGGGCCCGGCGCAGGTGGGGAGAGGTGCTGCTGTGGTCGGAGACCGCGCAGATCAGCCGGTTCGGGGTGCGGATCAGGCGGAGCCCGATGGGGCCGCGGGCGTGCCGGATCGCGTTGGTGACCAGTTCGCTGACGATCAGCTCGACGGAGAACGTCAGATCCTCCATCTCCCACTGCGCGAGGCGGGCGTCGGTCAGCTTGCGGGCCTGTCCCACCGCGGCCGGCTCGAAGGCCAGATCCCAGGAGACGACGTCCTCGCTCGGCAGCGGGCGGGGGCGGGCGACGAGGAAGGCGACGTCGTCCGGGGGGCGGTCCGGCAGCAGGGCCCGCTCCATGATGTCGCAGATCTCCTCCAGGGGGCGGTCGGGATGGGCGAGCGCGAAGGTCAGCCGTTCCAGGCCGGTGTCCGGGTCGCCGTCGGCGGCCGTGACCAGGCCGTCGGTGTAGAGGGCCAGCAGGGAGCCCTCCGGAACGTCGAACTCGGCCGACTCGAACGGCAGCCCGCCGATGCCCAGCGGCGGCCCCGCCGGAATCTCGGGGAACTCCACCACCTTTTCCAGGTGGGCGAGCGCGGGCGGGGGATGGCCCGCGCGAGCGAAGGTGGCGCGGCAGGTGACGGGATCGTAGATGCCGTACAGGCAGCTGGCACCGACCACGCCCTCGACTTCGCCGGGGTGCGCCGCCTCCGCCTCCTGTGCCAGCCGGCCGACCAGGTCGTCGAGGTGGGAGAGCAGCTCGTCGGGTGGCAGATCCAGGTCGGCCAGCGTGTGCACCGCGGTGCGCAGCCGTCCCATCGTCGCCGTGGCGTGGATGCCGTGCCCCACGACGTCTCCGACGACCAGGCCTACCCGGGCGCAGGCCAGGGGCAGCACGTCGAACCAGTCACCGCCCACTCCCGCCTCGGTGTCGGCGGGCAGATAGCGGTAGGCGGCCTCCACGGCCGCGTCGGTGGGCAGCTCGTGCGGCAGAAGGCTGCGCTGCAGGGTGAGCGCCGACTGGTGCTCGCGGGTGTACCGGCGTGCGTTGTCGATGCACACGGCGGCGCGGGCGGCGAGTTCCTCTACGAGCAGCAGATCCTCGGCGGCGAAGGACTCCGGGGTGCGCCAGCGCATGAGGGTGGCCACCCCCATGGTGATTCCGCGGGCCCGCAGCGGAACCACCAGGTGGGAATGTATGCCCAGCTTGCGCGCGAGTGCGCTGCGCACGGCGTCCTGAAGCAGCCAGGGGCTGGACGGGTCCATGACGGCGTTCAGGATGGGATGCCCGTCCGCGAGGCACTGCCACTGCGGGGACCCCTCCGGATAGACGACCGTCTGGCCGGGCGTCACGACGGCCTCGGGCAGGTCCTCGCGGACGGAGCGGTGGACGACCCGGCGCATGGCGTCCGTCCGGCCGGCGGAGCGGGCGTCGGGCTCCCGGCCGGACAGCACGTCGCCGAGCAGGTCGATTGCGGTGAAGTCGGCGACCCGGGGCACCAGGACCTCGGCCAGCTCCTGCACCGTGCGGCCGAGGTCGAGGGTGCTGCCGATCAGCACACTCGCCTCGTTGAGCAGAGCCAGCCGCCGCTGCGCGTGGTGGAGGTCGGTGACGTCCACCGACTCCTCGCACACTCCCAGGGGCCGGCCCTCCGGGTCCTGGAGCCGGTAGTAGGACAGTGACCACACGTGGTCACGGCTGGGGTCCGACGGCGGGCGGCCGCGGTACTGGAGGCCCACGACGGTCTGCCCGGAGTCGAGGACCCGGCTCATGAGCTGGGTGACCGTGGACGGGTACCGGGCGGACAGCACCTGGCTGCCCGGATACAGCTCGTCCTCGGTGCGCCCCAGGTACTGGGTGAACGGCCCGGGCAGTTCCAGCCGGGCCGCCGCGTTCGCCCACGCCACACGCAGGTCGGGGCCGTAGATCGTCAGGCCCACGGGGGACTGGGTGGTGATGCCGTACAGCATGGCCTGCCGCATCTGCCAGTCCCGGAACTCCGCGGCGTCCGCGAGGAGCAGCAGGAGGGCCGGGCCCGCGGCCGTGTCGGGCAGCCGGCGGCAGACCGCCGCCACCGGCAGCAGGCGACCGGAACGGTGACGGAGCGTGCTGCAGTGGTGGCACTCGGGGAGCTGCGGCTGCTGCCACCACCTCGCGGCGGCGCCGTCCTCCCCCTCCGCCTGGGCCGACAGGGTGTCGATCGACTGCCCGAGGACCTCCTGCGCCTCGTAGCCGAGCAGTTCTTCGGCCTCCGGACTCCATCCGGTGACCCGTCCCCGGCCGTCCAGCACGACGGTGGCGGCCCGTGTGACCCGGAGGGGGTCGCCGTTCCCGGTCGCCTCGAGTCCATTCGATGGTGTGATCATCGCATGTCCGTTCTCGCTTCCTCCTCAAGGATCGGCCCGCCGCAGGTGCAGCACAAACGCCCGGTCCGAGCCCCGTGCGCGCAGTCCCCCCAGCGCGGTCAGCACGGTGTCGTTGGCCTTCCGGTCGCCGACGGTGAGCCGCAGACCCTCGCCGGGGTAGTGGCGCGTCTGGACACCGGCCTCGGTGAGTGCCGCGGCGCCCTCGTCGATCGGATCGGGCGCGGCGAGCCAGACGCAATTGGCGTGGCCGGGGCGTACGCGCCAGCCGAGGGACACCAGCTCACGCCGGAGCCGTTCGCGTTCGGCGACGACGGTGTCCACGCGGCGGCGCAGCTCGCCCTCGGCCCGCAGCGACGCCTTCACCGCCGCTGTCGCCACCGCGTTGATCCCGAACGGCAGCTGTTGCCGGCGGATCCGCGCCACGAGGTCGCAGGCGCCGAGTCCGTAGCCCACCCGCAGGGCGGCGAGGCCGTAGGCCTTGGAGAAGGTGCGCAGGACCAGCAGGTTGGGGTGGGCGTCCAGGAGCGCGAGTGAATCCGGCAGATCGACGCCGCGGGCGAACTCCACGTACGCCTCGTCGAGGAGCACGGTGACGTGCCGGGGGACCTGACGCAGGAACGCCGACAGCGCGTCGGCGGTGACGAGGCTACCCGTGGGGTTGTGGGGATTGCACAGCACCACGACGCGGGTGCGGTGGTCGAGCGCCGCGAGCAGGGCGCCCAGATCCTGGTGCCCGTCCGGCGACAGGGGTACGGGGGCGGATCGAGCGCCGACCATGGCGGCCAGGAGGGGGTACGCGTCGAAGGTGCGCCAGGCGTAGGCCACTGTGTCGCCGGGCCGGACCACCGCCTGGAGCAGCTGCAGGGCCACGCCGACCGATCCGCTGCCGACCGCGACGCGGTCGGGGGTCACCCGGCACCAGGCGGCGATCCGCTCGGTGAGGTCGTCGGGGTGGAACTGGGGGTAGCGGTGGGCCTGTGCCACGGCCCGCCGCATCGCCTCGCGTACCGAGGGCAGCGGGGGATACGGGCTCTCGTTAAGGGCGAGTCGGTGCAGCACGGGGGTGTCCATGGATCAGTCCCGTCCGCCGTGCCAGCGAACCGCGACGGCACCGGCGAAGTCGCCCGCGTGGGCGAAACCCCCGAGCACCACCAGGTCCCCGTCCGCCACCTTCCCGGAGCCGATCGCGCGGTCCAGGGTGACCGGGATCGCCGCTCCGAACAGATTCCCGCATTCGTCGAAGGTGTTCAGGTGCCGTTCGGCAGGCAGGCGCAGCGCCTCCCGCCAGTTCCGCAGGAAGGTGCGGTTGGGCTGGTTGGTGACGAGGGCGTCGATGTCGGAACTCGCCACGCCGAGCCGCCGGCACAGCTCCGTGACCACCTCGGGGACGAGGCGGTTACCGCGTGCCAGGACCTTGGCGACACTGGCGTCGGTGAACCCGATCCGCAGCTGGGACTCGCCCGGCTCCCAGTACTTGCGGCCGTCGTCGACCGCCACGGTCATGTCGCCGGCGTACTCGCCGAGGTGCCGGGTCTCCACGTCGAGGACCGGCGACTGTGCCGAGGTCGTCACGTACCCCACGCCGCACCCGTCGCCCGGGATCGCCGCCTGGGCGAGTCTGCGCACCTCGGACTGGGTGAACCACTGCCCCGCGGCGCTCTGCGCGTTGCAGATCAGCGCGGTCTTCGCGTCGGTGGTGGTGAGGATCTGCCGGGCCAGCTTCATCATGTACACAAAGGAGGCGCAGCCCGCGTTGCCCACGTCGACGAGCCACTCCGGGTTCAGGCCCAGCCGGCGCGCCACCTCGGTCCCGGCGCCCACGAACGGCAGGTCCGGCAACTGGCTGTGCACCAGCAGCACGTCCACGCCCCGGATCTCCGCCGCGCCGTGCCGTTCGATCAGGGGCTGTACGGCGCGCTCCACCATGTCCGCGTTGGTCTCGTCCCTGGCCACGTGGTGCCGTAACGGCGGGACCTTGAACATGGGGTGGTCGCGGAGCTTGTCCTCGGCTCCGGGGAAGTCCGTGTAGAACTCCGCGGGGACCGGCTCGCCGGGCAGGTAGCTCGCGACGTCGGTGAGGCTGACCGGGGTCACCGCGCCACCGTCCTCGCGGGAGCCGAACCGACCGGCATACCGCTCCGGTGGCGGTGCTCCAGGATGGTCTTGAGGTTGCGCATCTCCACGGTGTGCCCGGCGTAGAAGAGGTCCCAGTAGTCACCCACCCAGGGCCGGTCCGGGCGGGGGGCCAGATCGGGGTGCGGGTTGTCGTCGTAGTAGGGGTGCCGGCAGTTGGTCCAGGTGATCACCGAGCCCGGCTTGTCGAGTACCAGTCGTGCCGGGACGACACGCATCAGGTAGATCATCCACAGCTTCTCGCCCTGGTCCCAGGAGCAGTGGTAGTCCACGGTCATGGCCTCGGGGTTCGCGAGCACCTCGCAGTAGATCCGGGTGTCGTCCTCCAGCCGGTCGCGACCGGCCCACAGCCCGGGTGTGCCGGTGGGCGCGAAGTCCCGCAGGCTGCAGGTCCACTCCTCCAGGTGGTGTCCCTGGCGCAGGTAGTCGTAGGCCTGCTCCGGGGGGCAGTCGACGTATTCGTGGATGGTGCAGTACTGCCCGTAGACCTGGTGGTGGGGGTAGACCGCGTGGGTGAGCTCCACGCAGCGGGCGGTCAGTTCCGCCCTGCCGGTGTTCTCGATCCGGACCAGGCCGGGGATGTCAGCCAACGCGGACGGCTTCTGGCTCATCTGAACCCTTCTTGCTCTTGGTGGCTTCGGTGAAGGACTGGAAGGGAAGGAACGGGGGGATCTCCCGCGGGTCACAGGCCACCGCGACCAGCGCCGGGCCGCTGCCCGCGTTGCCGCGCAGCAGTGCCGTGCGCAGTCGCGCGGCGTCCGTGACCTCCGTGGCCCGCAGGGACGGGAAGGCGGCCGCCACTCCGGCGGCGAGGTCGGTCCGGGCGAACAGGTCGTCGTCGCGGACCCCGCCCTGGAGGAACTCCTCCCGCAACGCGCACATGGCATGGGCGTTGTTGTTGAAGATCACGAACGTCACGGGTGCGTCGTACTCCACGGCGGTGTGCACTTCCATCCCGTGCATGAAGAAGGACCCGTCGCCGGCGAGGACGTAGGTGCGTCGCCCGGTGGCGAGCGCGGCACCGATGCCGGCACCGAAGGTGTAGCCCATGCCGCCCATGCCGGCCGCCACCACGAAGCGGCCGTGGCGCGGTGCAGGAAGGAGATGGATCGCGCTGGCCCCCGCGTTGCCGGCGTCCACGAAGACGTGTGCGTCCTGGGGGAGTGCCGCCTGCACCGCGGCGAGCGCCTGGGCATGGGGGACGGTTCGCTCCCGGGCCCGGACGAGCGGACCCGGCGCGGGTGTGGGAAGGGGACCGGAGTGCGGTGGGCAGGGACGTGGGCGGGACGGCAGCCGGGCGGTGACCGCGCGCAGTGCGTCCCGCAGGTTCCCACCGAGTGCGGTGCCTGCCACGAACGGTGGTTCCGGGCCGAGGCAGACGACGTCGGTGGCGGCCAGGGCCCGCTCGAGACCGCCGCGTGCCAGGAGCGGCAGTCGGGTGCCGACCAGCAGGCACAGGTCGGCTTGCCGCAGACACTCCTCGACGTTGGCGTGGCCCATCACCCCGGCCACGCCCGCGAACCGGGGATCACGGTTGTCGAAGACGTCCTTGGCGTCCGGGGTGACCGCCACCCATGCCCCGAGGCGCCGGGCCAGTTCGGCCAGGTCCTCACGTGCGTCGGCGGCGGCGACGTCCTCACCGGCGACGACGAGGACGCGACCGGCCTCGCGAAGGGCGTCCGACGCGGCGGCGACGGCGGCCGTGTCGAGCCGCGCCGCGGATGCCCTCGCGGGGCCGCCCGGTGGCGGGACCGCGTCGCGGGCGGGCACCTGGATCCGCGCCTGCTGCACGTCCTTGGGCAGCAACAGCACGGCCGGCCCGCGTGGATCGGTCTGTGCCGCCGCGACTGCCCGGGGCAGCAACTCCGTGAGCGAGTCCGCGTCCTCGACCCGGGCGCAGAACCGGGAGACGGGTGCGAAGACCTCCCGTGCGTCGAAGGAGCCCGCCTTGCCGCTGGAGTCCTGGAACGCCCCGTGCCCTTCCTGACCGGTCGGCGGCTGGCCCACCAGGGCCAGCACGGGAACCCGGGAGGCGTAGGCCTCCGCCAGACCCGGTACGAGGTTCATCGCCCCGCCGCCCGAGGTGGCGGCGACGACGCCGAGGCGCCGGGTGGTGCGCGCGTATCCGTCGGCCATGGTGACGGCGGAGAACTCGTGTTTGGCGACGACGCCGCGGACGGCTCCGCCGCGGTGCACGGCGTCGTACAGGTCCTCGATGTTCGCGCCGCCGACGCCGAACACGTGGGTGACGCCGGCCCGGGCGAGCTCCCCGGTCAGATGGTCGACCAGGCGTACCGTTTCCGCCGCGCGTATTTCCGGGGTCCTGGTGGTCATGCGGGGCTCCCCTCCCTCTCGTGGTGCCCGTCGATGAGGCCGGACGGCGAGACGACCTGAAAGCGGTGCCGGTATTCCCTGGGGGTGAGTCCGAGGGTTCGTCCGAAGGAGCGGAAGAACGTCTCGGTGGCGGGGAATCCGCAGCGGCCGGCTATCTGGCCGATCGTCAGGTCCGTGGTTTCCAGCAGGTCGCGTGCGCGGGCGATACGCGTCCGCTCGACGTACTGGCCGGGCGTCATGCCCACCTCGCGCCGGAAGACCCGGGCGAAGTTGCGCTGACTCATGTTGGCCTGCCGCGCGATCTCGGCCACGGGCAGTGGGCTGTCCAGGTGGTCCTGGATCCACTCCTGTGCTGCCCGGATCGGCGGATGGTCGGCCAACTGGGCGTCGAGGACCGCGCTGTACTGCGACTGTCCTCCGTGCCGCTTGAGGAACAGCACCAGAAACCGTGCCGTCTCCAGCGCGAGCGCCGCTCCGTGGTCGGCCTCCACCAGGGCCAGCGCCATGTCGATGCCCGTCGAGACCCCCGCGGAGGTCACGAAGGGCCCGTCCCAGACGAAGATCGGCTCGGCGTCCACCGTGACATCCGGATAGCGGCACGCCATCGCCTCGCTGTAGGCCCAGTGCGTGGTGGCGCGTCTGCCGTCGAGGAGGCCCGCCTCGGCCAGCAGGAAGGATCCGCCGCATACGGAGGCGACTCTGCGCGACCGGGCCGCCGCCCGGCCGATCCAGGACACGAGCGCCTGGTTCCGGAGCGCGTTGTCGAGACTCCATCCGCCCGGCACGAGGAGCGTGTCGATCGGGCCCTGCCCCGACTCCAGGGGCGAGGCCTCCACCACCACCCCCGAACTCATGCGCACCAGTGGTGCGTCGGCGGACACGAAGTCGGTCCGGTAGGGGGTGCCCGAGGGTCCCAGAAGCCGGTTCGCGGTATCGAACACTTCAATCGGTCCGGTGATGTCCAGGGCCATCGCGCCCGCGTACACCACCACAACAACACGTCGCTCCAACACGGTCACAGCCTGTATCGGATGCCGCACTGGCTGCAATGACAGATTGCTGACGTATCCGGCCACCGAGCGGCGGCGGACGGGCGGGAAGGGCGCTGGCAAGGCACTTCGTGTGCCGAGCCGGTAGCGCTGGGTGAGGCAGCTCACAGGGCGCCGGTGCCGTGGGGAGCAGGCTGCGGCCGCCCGCCGCCCGCCGCCACGGTTCCGCACGGACGACGGTGGCCAGGGCGCGACGGACGGGCGGGGGCGAGCGTCCCGGCTAGCCGGAGACGGCCTTCGCCCAGCCCCGGGAGACCGTCTCCCTCGCCTTCTCCAGTTGCGCGTCCGTCGGGAACTGGGGTGTTCCCTCAACCGACGGCAGGCGTGCGGCGGCGGCCTTGTCGAGGGTGCCGTCCTGCCGCATGGCGTCCATGAGCACCGGGCGGGCATAGGCGCGCAGCCGGAGGTTCTGGCCCTCCGGACTGAAGAGGTATTCCTGCCAGAGGCGGGCAACCGCCGGGTGCGGGGCGTTCTTGTTGATCGCCAGCGCGAAGTACTGGGCGAAGGTGCCGTCGAAGGGGATCGCGACCTGCCAGTTCACGCCCTTGCCGCGGAGCTGGTCGGCGTAGTGGAGGTTGATGTAGTCCCAGTTGATGCTGATGGGGGTCCGGCCGTCCGCGACCGTCGCCGAGTTGGAATTGAGGGGGTTGAAGTTGCCGTTCCCAGCGAGCTCGGCGAAGAAGTCGAGACCGGGCTGGATGTTCCCGAACGACCCGTTGTTCGCCAGCGCGGCCGCGTAGACCCCGGCGAAGGCGGTGGCCGACCGGGGCGGGTCGCCTTCGAGCGCGACCTTGCCCTGGTAACCGGGCTTCAGCAGATCGGTGAAGGTCTCCGGACAGGGCCTGACCCGGTTTGCGTCGCAGCCGATGGAGATGTAGCCCCCGTAGTTGTTGTACCAGCGGGCCTTCGAATCCTTCTGACTACCGGGGATCGAGTCGTAATCGGCCACCCTGTACGGCGCGAGCAGATTCCGCGCCGCGGCTTTCCGCGCGAACGTGTCGCCGACGTCGATCACGTCGGGTGCCGTCGGCCGGGTCCCCCTCTTCGTCAGGGCGTCGATCTCGTCCTCGCTGTGGCCGAGCGGATTCTCGTCCGTGACCTTGATCCCGTACTTCTTCTCGAAGCCGTTGATCAGGGCGCCGTAGTTGGCCCAGTCGGCGGGCAGCGCGATCGTTCTGAGCGCGCCCTCCCGCTTCGCCGCGGCGATCAGAGCGGGCATGCCGCCCATGTCCTCGGCGGACGTGGCCACCGACGGCTTCGCGGGTCCGGGGGGCGGTGCGTTCTCGCAGGCGCCCAGGCCCAGTGCCACGAGAGCGAAGCAGCCGAAGGCCGCCGCTGTTCGGGCACGCGCTGTAGTCAAGACTGCTCCCGGGCGTGGGGGGAACGAGCACCTCGACCGGCTGCCGGCCGAACCCCCGGGGCCGGAGACGCGGGCCTTCCGCTGCGCCTCCCGGTTTCCTCGGGTCCACCGCGCCGACGAAGTGGTCATCGAGGCCAGGGTACCCGGCCGCCTCGACGGCGGAATGTCGCTCGGGAAGCCTGCGATCAGCGTCTTTCCCCGGCTGAACGCGGCTCCCGTACGTCCGCGCACGCCCATCTCACATGCCCGTGTCGTCCCATTGGCCCAGCAGGATGTCGCCGAGGTCTTCCGCCTCCGGAGTGGCGGCGTGGTGCAGGGACAGCTGGGCCCAGATGACTTTGCCGGTGGGCGTGTAACGGGTCCCCCAGCGTTCGGCGAAGCGGGCGACCATGAAGAGCCCGCGGCCGCCTTCGTCGGTGACCTTCGCCCGGCGCAGCCGCGGCGAGGTGCTGCTGCCGTCGGAGACCTCGAAGATCAGGGTGCCCGCGGCGGGGTCGCGCGGTGTCGTGCGCAGCAGCCGGACGGCGATGGGCTCGGCGCCGTAGCGGACGGCGTTGGTGATCAGCTCACTGAGGATGACTTCGGCGGTGAAGGCGACCTCCTCCAGCCCCCACTCCGTCAGCCGGCGGGCGCAGGCGGTGCGCGCCGGGGCCACCGCCGCCGGGTCACGGGGGACGTCCCACTCGGCGACCTCCTCGGGTCCGAGCCGGCACGTGCGGGCCACCAGCAGCGCGATGTCGTCCCTGGGACGGTCGGACAGCATGGCCTCCATCACCGTCGCGCAGATGGCCTCCGGCGTGCGGCCGGGCGGCCCTGTCAGCGCATCGCGCAGTGCCTCCAGGCCGACGTCCAGGTCCCGGGTGCGGTCCTCGATCAGTCCGTCGGTGTAGAGCACCAGCCGGGAATCCTCGGGCACGGTGAACTCGGCGGTCTCGACCGGTAGACCGGCGCCGAGTCCCAGTGGCGGGGAGACGGGCAGCTGAGGGAAGTCCACGGTCCCGTCGGGCCGGACCACCGCCGGTCCCGGATGCCCGGCGGTCGCGATGGCCAGCCGCCCGGTGATGGGGTCGTAGACGGCGTACTGGCAGGTCGCCCCGCTGATCATCGCCTCCCCGTCCTTCGCGGCGGCGACCTCCTCGGCGTCGATCTGCGCCACCAGCTCGTCCAGCCGGGCCAGGAGCTCCTCCACGGGCAGGTCGAGGCCGGCGAAGTTGCGCACGGCGGTGCGCAGCCGGCCCATGGTCGCCGCGGCGTGCAGACCGTGGCCCACGACATCGCCCACGACCAGTGCCACTCGGGTGCCGGACAGCGGGATGACGTCGAACCAGTCCCCGCCCACCCCGGCCTGGGCCGGCAGGTAGCGGTAGGCCACGTCGAGGGCGGACTGCTCGGGCAGCGCGCGGGGGAGCAGGCTGTGCTGCAGGGTGACGGCCATGGCGTGTTCGCGGGTGTAGCGGCGGGCGTTGTCGACACAGACCGCTGCCCGGGCGGCCAGCTCCTCGGCGAAGGACACGTCCTCGTCCTCGAACGGCGGGGAGCCATTCGCGCGCCAGAACTCGACCACTCCCAGCACCACACCGCGGGCTCGCAGGGGAACCACGAGCAGGGAGTGGATGCCCTGGTCGAGGATTCGCCGGGCACGTTCGGGTTGCTGGGTCTGCCAGACGGGGGAGGCGCTCAGGTCCCCGACCATGACCGGTCGGCCCTCGGCCATCGCCGTGGAGACGGGGTGGGCCGGGACGAACCGGATCAGGTCGCGGACGGGGTGGAAGGGATGGTCCACGTCGAGACCGGAGACGGCGGTGCGGCGCAGCTCCGTGATCCCGGCGGCCGTGGCGGAGGACTCTTCGCCGCGCAGGACCGGGTCCAGGAGGTCGACGGTGACGATGTCGGCGAACCGGGTCACCGCCACCTCGGCCAGTTCCTCGGCCGTGCGCTTCACATCGAGCGTGGTGCCGATCCGCAGCCCGGCGTCGTAGAGCGACTGCAGCCGTTCGCGTGCCACCTCCGCCCGGCCGGCGAGAGCCCGCAGCTCGGTGGTGTCCCGGAGCGTCACCACGCTGCCGACCGGGCCGTGCGGTGCGGTGAGCCGCTTGCTGACCGCGAGCAGCCGGTCGGCCGCCAGGTGCACCTCGTCCGTGGCGGGGCGGTCGGAGGCCAGCAGCCCGCCGAGGCCCTCCTCCAGGCCGAGATCGGTGATGTGTCGCCCTTCCGCGTCCGCCGGCAGGTCCAGGAGCCGTCGGGCCTCGTCGTTGGCCAGCAGCAGCCGGCCGTCACCGCCGACGATGAGCACGCCCTCCCGCACCGCGTGCAGCACCGCGTCGTGGTGCTCGTACATCCGGGTCATCTCCGTCGGGCCCAGGCCATGGGTCTGCCGCCGCAACCGCCGGCTCACCAGGCCCGACCCGCCCGCGGCGACCACCAGGGCCGCGGCGGCGCTGCCGAGGAGGACCGGCAGCTGCTGGTTCACCCTGTGCTGCACCGTCTCGACCGTGACGGGCACGGAGACGATGGCGATGACCGAGCCGTCGGGCCCCCTGACCGGCACCGCCGAGATCACGGAGAGTCCCAGTGAGCCCTTGAAGGTGCTCGTGAACGGCTTGCCGGTCGCCGCCGCGGCGTAAGGCCCGATGACGCGCTTCCCGATCTGCCGCGGGTCGCTGTGGGTGAGGGTGATCCCGTTCAGCCCGTACACGATGATGGCGTCGACGCCTGCCTCCTTCCGGGCCGCCTCGGCGTGCGGCTGGAGCTGCGCGGTCGGGTTCGCGCTCTTCAGCGCCGCCACGATTCCCGGGGAGTTCGCGAACGTCTGCGCCGCGGTGAGTGTCCGGTGGCGGGCGTCCGCCATGATGTCGCGTCGAGCCTGCACCACGAGCGCCACCAGGGCGGCGGCCACGAGCAGCATCACGACCGCCAGCTGGAGCAGGAAGACCTGGCCGGCGAGGCTGTGCACGCTCAGCAGTGAGCCCGACCGCCTTGCGTCTTCCCTCTGACGAGGCCGACCGGGCCGATGAGTCCTCATGGATGCATCAGGCACATCATGCCCGGATCGATCTGAAACTCCGCCCATATCACCCTTTCTATCGTTCTGGGTGGCCGACCACGAAGCGACCGGACGGACTGGGCCGCTCGGGAACGGCGACGAGTGCCTGTTCGCACGGCGCCACGTCAGAGCCCGCACGACCGAAGGCGGAGACCGGTCCGGCTCGTCGGCTGGACGGCGATCGGCGTCCGTGTTCGGCCGCCGGCGGGCGCGACCGGGCCCAGAAGGATCGCGTCACCTTCGCCCCGTGGCTCGAAACCGTGGCCCTCCAGCGGGTCCGTCAGGCTGGTGGCTCCCTGCGCGCCCAGCTGCTCGCCCAGTTCCGTCGCCGTGCGGTGGAGCACCGACTCGGTCTCGTATACCCACGGGGTATACGGCGGCTCGGTGGCGCATTTGTTCCCTGAGCTCGCAGGGCGCACGCTGCGCACGACCGAGGCCGGCCGGATCAGCCGCAGGTGGCTGCGGGACGGGCCGACCAGGCGGCGTAGCCGCCGAGCAGATCGGAGACGTCCGCCCGCCCCTTGTGCCGGAGCAGGCTCGCGGCGATGGAGGAGCGGTGGCCGCCCGCGCAGTGCACGACCAGGGGCCGGCCGGCGGGGATCTCGTCGATACGGCGGGCAAGTTCGGCCAGCGGGATGTGCAGGGAGCCGTCGATGAAGCCGGCTTCGCGTTCGCCGGCGTTGCGCACGTCCAGGACCAGCGGGGGCTCGTCGCTCTCCAGCAGCCGGCGCAGTTCGTCCACGGTCAGGCGGCTCGCCGGCAGCATGTCGTCGGCCAGGGTGAGGAAGGCGCCCTCGGGCTCGCGCAGGTAACCCCCCACCCTGTCGAAGCCGATCCGGGCCAGCCGGGTGACGATCTCCTCCTCGCGGTCCTGCGGCGCGACGACCACGACCTCCGCGTCGGGGCCGACGACCATGCCGGCCTGTTCGGCGAAGCGGCCGTCGGCGGGCACGTTGACCGAGCCGCACAGGTGCCCGGCGGCGAACTCCTGCGGGTCGCGGGCGTCGACGACGATCGCGTCGGCGGCCCGCCGCTGCCCGAACTCCCCGGCCGACAGGGGCCGTACGGCGACGCCCGCGTCGAACAGTCCGTGTTCCTTGCGGTTGAGGACCGCGTCATAGGCGAAGTAGGCGGGCGCGGAGGGCTGTCCGGCGGTCACCAGAGCGACGAACTGCTCCTGGCTCATCGGCCGGCAGGCGTAGTTGGTGGCGCGCTGCTCGCCGATGGTGGACTGCCGCTGGGTGGAGAGGTTCTTGCCGCAGGCCGATCCCGCGCCGTGCGCGGGGAAGACCCGTACCTCGTCGGGCAGGGCCATCAGCTTGTGCTGGACGCTGTCGTACAGCATCCGGCCGAGTTCGTCGGCGGTCGCGCCGAGCGAGGCCAGCAGGTCGGGGCGTCCCACGTCGCCGATGAACAGCGCGTCGCCCGTGAGCACGCCGTAGGGGACGGCGTCGTCCGCGTGCTCGTACACGAGGACGCTGACCGACTCGGGGGTGTGGCCGGGCGTCTCGAGGATCTGCAGGGTGACCCCGCCCAGGCTGATCCGCTCGCCGTCGCTCAGCTTCCGGATGGGGTACTCCGCCTCGGCGCGGCGCCCGTAGCCGATCCAGGCGCCGGTACGGTTCGCCATCTCCAGGTGGCCGGCCAGGAAGTCGGCGTGGAAGTGGGTGTTGATGACGCCCTGGATGGTGAAACCGTGGGCGTCGGCGTCGGCGAGGTACTCGGAGATGTCGCGGCGGGGGTCGACGACGACGGCCCTTCCCGTGGTCTCGTCGGCGATCATGTAGGACGCCTGGGAGAGGCAGTCCAGGTAGTACTGGGCGAAGAACATGGGGTGGGCCTCCAGTCGGGCAGGAAGGGCTGGTGTGGCTGGTGTGTCGCGTCGCGGGATCCCGTCCACGCGGGTGGGCGGAGGGCCGGCCCGGGTCGGGGGAAGCCCGGGCGGCCGGTCAGAGGCGGCCGGTGAGCATGCCGTGCCAGTACACCGGCGGCAGCACGTACCGCTTGAACACCCACATGTCGCGGCGTGCCTTGAAGGTGTCGATCAGGGGGAAGCTGGGCGCGGGCTTGAGGTCGTAGTCGAACTCGGCGAGCAGCATCCGGTCCCGGGCGGTCACCAGCGGACAGGAGGTGTAGCCGTCGTACCGGCGCGTCGGCGTCCGGCCGTTCATCACGTCGAGCAGGTTGCCGGCCACGACCGGTGCCTGCTTGCGCACGGCCGCGCCGGTCTTGGAGGTGGGCAGGTTCGCCACGTCCCCCAGCGCGAAGACCTCGGGGTACCGCGGGTGCTGCAGCGTGTGCTTGTCGGCGGCGACGAATCCCGGGGGACTGGCCGGATCGGCGAGGGGGCTCGCCTTCACCCAGTCGGGCGCGCTCTGCGGCGGCACCGCGTGCAGCATGTCGTAGGGGACGGTCTCCCGCGTGCCGTTCGCGTGGTCGGTGAGAACGACCTCACGGCGCTCGCCGTCCACGGCGGTCATCTCGGAACGCAGCCGCACCTCGATGCCGTACCCGTCGGCCACCCGCTCCAGGGTGCGGTTCCACTCGGGCACCTTGAACAGGGCGGCGTCGGGGATGACGAGAATGATCCGGATCCGGTCGAGGACCTTGTGCCTGCGCCAGTAGTCGGCGGCCAGGTAGGCGATCTTCTGCGGGGCGCCGCCGCACTTGAGAGGCGTGGCCGGGTGCGTGAAGATCGCGGTGCCCGAGGCCATGCCCTTGATCAGCTCCCAGGTGCGCGGGGCGTACTCGGGTGCGTAGTTGCTGCTCACCCGGTCGTGTCCCACCGCCTCGGCGAGCCCGGGCACCGCTCCCCAGTCCAGTTGCAGTCCGGGGGCCATCACGAGGTGCTCGTAGGCGAGCTCGTCGCCGCCGGAGAGCCGGACGGTACGGGCCTCGGGGTCGACGGCCACGGCGTGCCGGCGTATCCAGCGCACCCCGTCGGGAATGACGGAGGCCTCGGCGCGGCGGGTGCTGCGCAGGGTGGCCTGACCCCCGCCGACCAGGGTCCACAGCGGCTGGTACCAGTGCGAGTCGGACGGTTCGACGAGGGTGATGTCGGTGACGCCGGCGCGGCGCAGGCGTGCCGAGACGCTGATCCCGGCGCTTCCGCCGCCGATCACGACGACGCGGTGCCGTCCGGCGATCGTCTCGTTACCGGGTGGGGGGCTGGCGACCATGCTGGAAGTCCTTTCCGTCTGGCCCTGTATCCGGGGAGGCGGGTTCCGGGACCCGTTCGTTGCCTCCTCAAATACCCCGGGGGGTTTCTTGTGGAGAGAGTACGGCGGCTTCGTGAAGGGGGTCAAATACCCGGCGGGGTATTTGACTGGGAGGTAAAAAGTCGGATTTTGCCGGGCCGGGCGGGCTGAGCGAGCCGGTTTCCGGTCGACCCGCGGGGATGTCACGGCGGGCTCGGGCTCCGGTCTTGATGCGTGGCGCGACAGTCCGCCGGCTGGATGGGGCCGGGTCGGCACGTCGACAGCTCCGGACCGCAGGCGCATGTGTGGGACGGTCAAGATCGGTATCACGGGCGCGAAGTCGTGCCTTGTGTTACTGTCATGCGTTTGCGTGGTCGTCGCGGTGGGCGATTCTGCCTGTTCGGTCCCTGCTTGGGCTGTTCGATCCTGCCGGGCCTTCCTCGGTACGTTCCCCTGCGGAAGGCTGTTCATGAAGCATCCCGACGACTCCGGCATCGCTCACGGCGGTTCCGCCCAGCCCGAGGCCACGACCCCGGCGCTGCCCCCGGCCGTCTCCTTCGCCGGTCTGGAACTGCCGGTGGAGGTGCTGCGGACACTGAGCGGGCTCGGGGTGCGCGAACCCTTTCCGATCCAGGCCGCCACACTGCCCGATGCCCTGGAGGGGCGCGACGTCCTGGGACGCGGGCGCACCGGATCGGGCAAGACGCTCGCCTTCGGCCTGCCGCTGCTGACACGTACGGCCGGGCGGCGCGCCGAACCGAAGCAGCCCCTCGCCCTGATCCTGGTGCCCACCCGGGAGCTGGCCCAGCAGGTCACCCAGGCGCTGGCGCCGTACGCCGAGGCACTGCGGCTGCGGATGGCCACGGTCGTCGGCGGCATGTCGATCGGCCGGCAGGTCGCCGAGCTGCGCCAGGGAGCGGAGGTGGTCGTCGCCACCCCCGGACGCCTGCACGACCTGATCGAGCGCAAGGCCTGCCGCCTGGGGCGGGTCAGGGTCACCGTGCTCGACGAGGCCGACCAGATGTGCGACCTGGGATTCCTGCCGCAGGTTGTCGACGTCCTCGACCAGGTACACCCCGACGGTCAGCGGATGCTGTTCTCGGCCACTCTGGATCGCGACGTCGATCAGCTGGTCCGCCGCTACCTGCACGACCCGGTCGTCCACTCGGTCGACCCGCCCGCGGGCACGGTCACGACGATGGAGCACCACGTTCTGGTCGTCCACGGCCCTGACCGCTACGCCGTCACCACGGAGATCGCCGCCCGCGACGGCCGCGTACTGCTGTTCCTCGACACCAAGCACGCCGTCGACCAGCTCACCCGGCATCTGCGGGCCAGCGGGGTGCACGCCGGGGCCCTGCACAGCGGCAAGTCCCAGCCGCAGCGCACACGGACCCTGGCGCAGTTCAAGAACGGCCACATCACCGTTCTGGTGGCGACCAATGTCGCGGCCCGTGGCCTGCACGTCGACGACCTCGATCTCGTGGTCAACGTCGACCCGCCCACCGACCCCAAGGACTACGTGCACCGGGCGGGCCGCACGGCCCGCGCCGGTGAGTCCGGCAGCGTGGTCACGCTCGTGCTGGCGGGCCAGCGCCGCGAGACGAGCCGAATGATGGCCGGGGCCGGCATCGAGGCAACCGTCACCAAGGTGCGCTCGGGCGAGGCGGAGCTGAGCCGGATCACCGGCGCCAAGGCTCCCTCCGGCGTCCCGCTCGACGGCGGGCCCGCCGCCCCCCGGCCCAAGAACACCAACGCTCCCTTCCGCGGCCTCGGAACCAGCAAGGACACCTCCCGCGGCGCCGGCGGCAAGTCCCGAAAGGCCGGCGAGGCCCGCAAGCTCGCCGAGGCCCGCAAGGCCGCCCTCGTGCGTCGCAACGGCTGAGAGGCGCCGCCCCCGGCAGTGAGCGTCCTGGCCACGGGATCGACAACCCTCGGCCCGGCCCGAAGCCGTCCTGTCCGCCTCGCCCACGAGGCGAACGTCCTTGGCCGCGAGAGGGATTACCCGCCGAACGGAGCGGGATGACGTCGCCGGCGCCCCGCACCGCGCCCGGCATGACAAGCTGTGGTTGCCCACCCCCGAATGCAGGAGGTCACCATGACCGCAGAGCCCGTATCCACGGAAGGTTCGGAGCCGGCCGACCCCGCGACGTCCCCTCTGGCGCCGGACAGCGACGGCAACTACGACCTCAAGCGCAAGTTCCGCGAAGCCCTGGCGCGCAAGCGCGGTGCGCAGGCGGACGCGGCCGATGCCGCCGCCAACCCCGATGCGTCGAAAGTGCGTGCGGCGCACGGCCCGGCTGCGAGCCAGCGGTCGTTCAGGCGCAAGAGCGGCGGCTGAGCCGATCAGTTCCGCGATCTGGCCGCTTCACCGGCGCTCTGCGCGCCATCCACTCGCGCGCCCCGTCCAGCGGCCCGCAACGTGCCCATGCCCGTGGTCTTTCCAGGCCGGGCTTGGTGCCTGTCCATGACCGATGGACGGGGTCGGGTCAGGACGGGTAGGGGTCGTAGCAGTCCAGCGCCGGGTGATAGAGCACCTGCCAGGTGCGGCCCTCGACGACACCGCTCCGCGGCAGGCCGTGGCAGCCCTGGATCCACTCGACCTTCTTCAGCATGACCGGGTCGAACACGCCATCAAGGGCCAGCTGGGGCGGTTGGCCACCCCAGATGTTGCTCAGGCACTGCGCCTGCTTGACCGCCTCACCTGTGTCACCATACGTGAGCGTAGGGTGATACGTCGGTGACGCGTAGGAACAGTGGGCGGAAGCGGCCGAAGCGGGATGCGGTGCCACCAGGCCGAGTGCGGCGGTTGCGCACAGTCCCGCCGCCAAGATGAGCGATCTCTGCTGTCGCATGCCTCTCCTTCCGGTCCGGTCATGTGCCGGCCGGACCCGGCGTCGGGCGACGCACACCCTCATCATGGCCACAGCCGATGACGACCGCGAGCCACGAACCGCACGAGGGCCTCGCCACGGACGGCCGCTCCGCCGTCCGGCCGCTGTTCGTCGAGGCCAATGCCAACGCGCCGCAGGACTCCACGGACGCCTACAGCGGGTTGCTCCCCACCGGCAGGGGCGAGGGCGCCTTTGCTGTGGTCGTCACCGCGCCGCACGCGACGGGAGCTCTGGAAGCGCGGCCGCACCGGCTCGTCAGGTGATCGAGGGCCCGCTCGAAGTGCGTTGTGGCGGCCGCGACTTCGGTTTCGACTGAGGCGCAAGGTAAACAGCCCACCATTTTTCCTGTGAGCCCTTTCTGTGACTGTTGTGGTCACGCCAAGATCCCCTCTGTGCCGGGACACCCCCATATGCCCGGTGCAGGGAGGAGAGGGCATGTTGCCCCCGAAGCACCAACGACGGTTCATGACCTGCACCGTCGTAGTGGCCGCGTTCGGACTGGTGAGCACCCAGTCGTTCGCGGCGTCGCACGACGCAAGACCCCGCCCCTGGCAGGCGCGCCACCAGGCCGCCGTGGGCCGGCAGCACGTCAAGGCGGTGCACGCGGGCCATGGAATGTCCGCCTTCGCCGCAGAGGGCGACGACGGAGCCGACGAGGCGGAGAACTCCGCCGAGGCCACGGCCCAGTTCACCGAGGCCCGCACCGCGCCCGGCGTGGTTGCGCCCGGCGCCTACGGGGCGGCCTGGCAGCAGCTCCAGTCGATGAAACACGCGACCGGCAGCTGGGATCACGTCACCAAGAGGGCGTACAACTCCGACGACCCCCGCTACCGCGATGTGAACTCCAACTCCAGCGGCGGCGCGGGCGACGTCACAGGCCGGATCACCGGTATCGCCGCCGACGACCACGGCTATGTGTACGCGGGAGGCGCCAACGGCGGTGTGTTCCGCTCCACGACCGGCGGTGGACACTGGAAGCCGATCTCCGACAAGCTGCCGTCCCTTTCGACAGGCACTCTGGCCTTGGACGGCCAGAAGCGGCTCTGGTACGCCACGGGGGAGTCCAACACCGGGGCGACGTCCTTCGTGGGCACGGGCGTGTATGTGCTGAGGGACCCGCGCCACGGGCAGTTCCAGCCCGGCGATCGCGTCGGCGGCGCCGAACTGGAGTCCACCGTCATCCACGCCCTGCGCTTCGCCGGCACCAAGGTGTGGGCGGCGACCGGCACCGGTGTGTGGTCGCACCCCACGACCACCCTGTCCGGGCCGTGGAAGCACGAGTTCGCCCCCAACCCGGACTACCTTCCGGGTGGTTCGAAGGCGGACGACCCGAGCGCGCCGTACAAGAACATCGCCAACGACATCGCCGTGGATCCGAAGGACCCCTCCAAGGTGCTTCTCGCGGTCGGCTGGCGCGGTGGCGACACCTACAACGGGCTGTACGGCCAGCAGGGCGACGGCAGCTGGAAGCCGGTCAGCGGGCTCGGGGACCTGCCCACCAGCAGCGACGACATCGGCAACATGACGTTCGCCGCCGCGGCCGACGGCTCACGCCTGTACGCCATCGACCAGTCGCCGGCACAGATGGCCACCAATCCGGACAGCGGGCTGAAGGGCGTGTACGTCTCGAAGAACGGCTCGCCGTTCGGGCCGTGGACGCTGATCGCGGCCTACACCAAGCTGAAGGCATCCGGCTCCGCCCTGCAGAGCGCGGGCTACATGCCCGGCATCCAGTCCTGGTACAACCAGTTCCTCCAGGTCGACCCGGCCGACGCCGACCACGTCTACCTCGGTCTGGAGGAGGTCTTCGAGACCAAGAACGGCGGCTCGACCTGGACGGCCCCGGGTCCGTACTGGAACTTCACCTTCCCCTGCTGGAGCATCGACCCGGCCAAGCAGACCGGCGACTGCTCGCCCACCACGCACTCCGACCAGCACGCGGTCGCGATCGGCAGCTACAAGGGCAAGACCTGGGCGTACGTCGGCAACGACGGCGGTATCTACCGGCGCCCGCTGAACGGCGCGGTCGACTCCGGCGGACATGCCAAGGACTGGCAGTCCCTGAGCGACGGCACCCTTGACACCCTCCAGTACTACTCGGTGGGCGTCGGTAAGGACCTCACCAACGGCGGCGTCTCGGTGACCGGTGGCCTGCAGGACAACGGCCAGTCGATCCTGCGCGGCCACGACAAGGTCATGGGCTCCGACTTCGGCGGTGACGGCGGCGACACCATCACCGACCCCGCCAACGGCTGCAACATCGCCGCCGAGTACGTCTACCTCGACATGTGGGTCACCCAGAACTGCGGTGTCAACGACGGATCCTGGGCGACGGACCCGGCCAAGGCCACCGAGTACGAGGTCGCGCCGCCGGACAAGGACCAGGGTGGCGCCGGCGCCCGCTTCATCGCGCCGGTCACCGCCGACGCCAAGCACACCAGCACCTGGGTCGCCGCTGGCCGGCACGTGTGGGTGAACAGCAAGGGCTTCGCGATCCGCTCCGGCAAGGAGTGGACCAACGCCTACGACCTCGGAGAGGGCCACACGGCTACGGCCGTGGCGTCCTCCGGCGGCACGGTCTACGTCGGCTGGTGCGGCCCCTGCAACAACCAGGGCTTCACCCGCGGCATCGCCGTCGGCAACGCCGACGGCACCGGCTGGCACCAGCTGAACCTCCCGGTCGACGGCACCATCCCGAACCGCTACGTCTCCGGCTTCGAGATCGACCCGGCCAACGCCCGGCACGTCTATGTGGCGATCAACGGCTTCTCCCGCCGGTTCACCGAGGGCCCGGGCGCCGGGTTCGGCCACGCCTTCGAGTCCAAGGACGGCGGCGCGAGCTGGAGGGACATCTCCGCCAACCTGCCCGACGTCCCCGCCGACACGGTCAAGCTCCTCCCGAACGGCAGCCTCGCCCTCGGTACCGACCTGGCAACCTTCTACCGGCCCGCCGGGGCCACCAAGTGGCTGGTCCTCGGCCACGGCCTGCCCACCACGGCCGTGATGCAGCTCCGCCTCGGCCCCGACGGCAAGCTGTACGCCGCCACGCACGGACGCGGCGTCTGGTCCTTCGACGTACGGCGCCCCAAGGGCCGCAAGGACTGATCACCGCCCCTATGCCCGCCGTACGACGACGGCCGGTGCGAATCCCGCTTCTTGGGGCGCACCGGCCGTCCGGCGTTCGGGTTCACTGCACCGGATACGCCGCGACACTCAGCCGAAGCGTGAAGAGCGGCGCGCTCTCGGGCCCCCAGGTCACGGTCACACTTCCCATGCGCGCAGCACGCACCGCGACCCGGGTGACGCCCTCGCGGTCGGTGGCGGAGGAGGTCACCAGAGCCAGCATCGGGTTGCTGCTGCGCGGCTGTGGCCAGGAGCCCTGGACCCTTGGCTCCAGGGCCACGGTCACCGTCGTACCGGATCGCACGCACAGCGAATGGACGGAGGTGTCGCCAGGGCCGTGCACGACGGTGGCGGAGCCCGCGACGCATCCCGGGGACGTGGAGGCCGTCCCGTGAGGGGACGGGGTTGGTGTCGATGGCGATGACGGTGATGTCGCCGGCCTTGTTGCGGAGGGCGAGCCGGGGGCTCCCGAAGCACTCGGGCCGCCTTCCGACGGGGTAGCGGTGGGTGGACTCGCGGAAGGACGCGGCGGTGCCGAGTCCGCCTCCGAGCCGCCGCCGCTGCCGCCGCAGGCGGTCAGGAGACAGGCGAGGGCAACCAGGGCGGCCGCGAGCGAGGGCCAGGGCCCTCGACCCCGCCCGCAGTCCTCCATCATCACCACCACTCCTTCGTGCCACCCGACGTCACTGCGATGTCCTCGGCCGACGTTCGGTTCCCGTCGCGGACGAGGAGATACCGAGAGCCTCAGCGGATGTCCGAGTCGCGGTCAAGACCACAGCGGCGAGTGCCAGGGCGGCGAGTGCGGTCGGGATGCGGCCATTCATTGACCACCAGCGCCGGGATCAGCCGGGCAGGGCCGGTGTGCGCGCCGCTCGCCGCGAGGGTGGCCGGCAGCAGGAACAAAGGAGGCGCAGTGTCAATATTCTGACGGTCAGTCATCTTCTTGTTTCGTGCTGGCACACTTCATCCATGTCTCGTGACCGACGGTCCCCGGTTGCCGAAGGCCCACCCGATCCACCGCGAGTGGCCTGGCGCAGGCGGATGCGTGAGCGGGTGCTCTCCGAGGCCAGGGAGCGTGCCGAAGCGGCCGACCCGGCGGTGCGGCTGACGCTGAGCCACGTGCTGCTGCCCGCGACCCGACCCGAGGCGACCCCGGCGCAGGTGTCCCGCGCCGTGTGGGCAGTACTCGGCGTGCCGGCCAGGGGATGAGTCCGTCCTCCTGGCCGGCCCCGCCTCGTCTCGACCCGTCCGGGTTCCGGCCACGGCCCGGACCACAGGGGGTCCGGCCGATTCGGCTTCACGCCTGGCGCGCGGGACCCCGGATTCGAGGCCGATCTCGCGATCTCCCCGACCGCCGGCAGCCGACCGGCTCGGCATCCCCCGTATGCCCCGCTCCACGCGACAGCGCCTCCGGTGTCCGCGAGTGTTTCGGACATGCGTGAGAACCAGCAGTACGAGCGGTATGTCGGCGGCAGCCCGGAGGCCGAGCGTCTGATCTTCGAGCGGCTCGCGGCCGACCTGCTGCGCGTGCAGCTGAAGGCGAAGAAGCGCAGCGGCTCCGCCGCCCTCCAGCGGACGTTCCACGCCAAGGCGGTCCTCGGCGTGGAGAACGCCCGGCTGAGGTTCCACGACGACCTGCCCGCCGAACTGAGCTCGGGTTTCGCCAGGCCCGGAGCCGAGTATCCGGTCACCGTCCGGCTGTCCAACGCCGGCGGCGTCCCCCAGCCCGACGCCGCACCCGACCTGCGGGGTGCGGCGCTGCGCGTCGAAGTCGGTCCCGACGAGATCCACGATCTGCTGATGACGAGCTTCCCGGTCTCGCATGCCCGCAACGCGCGCGAGTTCGTCCTCTTCGCGAAGGCCATGGCAGGCGCGGACACCCGGCTCCGCAAGGCGTTCGCGTTCTTCGTGAAGCTGCCCCTGTCCGTCGGCTGGTCCACGGCGACGCGTATGCGACGCAACGTTTCGGCCGGGGCCCGGCGTCCGGTGCGGAGCCTGGCACTGGAGACGTACTGGAGCCGTGGCGCGATCCTGTGGGGCGAGGCCGGACCGGTGCGCTATCAGCTGCGCCCCGCCGCCGGCGCCCCCGAGGCCCCGGATCCGTCCCGCACCGACCCCGACTACCTGCGGCGTGAACTCGCGCTCCGGCTGCGTCGGGCGGACGTCGTCTTCGACGTGTGCGTACAGCGCTACGTGGACGGCAGGCGCACGCCCATCGAGGACGGCGCCGTCGAGTGGCGGGAAGAGGATGCGCCCGCCGTGCCGGTGGCCACTCTGACGATCCCGCGCCAGGAGCTGGACACCGCCGCGGCACGTGCCGTCGGCTCACGCATCGACCAGCTGGCGTTCAACCCGTGGAACACCACCGGAGCCTTCCGCCCCCTGGGCAACCTCAACCGGGCACGCAAGGCGGCGTACGAGGCGAGCAGCGCCCACCGCCTGGGCCTGCGCTTCGTCACGGTCGAACCGCGGCGCAACACCCTGCTCGGCTACCCGCTGCGAGCCTTCTTCCACGCCGTCAACCGCGTCGTCCCGTGGCACCGGCTGCCCACCGGGCCCGGACTGCTCAACCTCATGGCGTTCCGGCAGACGCTGCGCCGTCACAACCTCATCGACACCGAACCCCACGAGGCCCCGCCCGCCGCCCGGCCCGCACCGGTCCAGGTCGACGAGGACCTGCGGACCCGGCGCAGCTACGACGGCTCCTGGAACGACCTCTCCGCACCGGCGATGGGCGCCGTCGGCGCCACCTTCGGCCGCAACATGCGGCCGGTCCACCGGCCGGACCTGTTCGACACGCCCAACCCGGTCACCGTCAGCGAAAAGCTGCTGCGCCGCGACGGGTTCATTCCCGCCACGTCCCTGAACATCCTCGCTGCCGCGTGGATCCAGTTCCAGGTGCACGACTGGGTCGACCACAAGCGCCACCCCGTCGGCGAGAAGTCGGTCGAGGTGCCCCTGCCTCCCGGCATGACCTGGCACAACACCCCCGGCGGTCCACCGGAGAAGGTGATGCGCTTCGCCGAGAACGAGGCCCTGTACCAGCCCGGCGGCGGACAGCCGCCGACCTTCGCCAGTGCCGTCTCGCACTGGTGGGACGGCTCGGAGATCTACGGCGGCACCGCCTCGGTCGCGAAGTCCCTGCGCGAGCCCGACGGCCGCGCCGAACTGCGGCTGGAGGAGGGGCACCTCCCGCTCGGCAACGGCCTTCCGGTCACCGGCTTCCGCGACAGCTGGTGGCTCGGCCTCAGCGCGATGACGACCCTGTTCGCCCGTGAGCACAACGCCGTCTGCCGGGCGCTGCGCGACGAGTATCCGCACATGGACGAGGACCGCATCCACCACACGGCACGCCTCGTCGTGGCGGCGCTGATCGCCAAGATCCACACGGTCGAGTGGACGCCGGCGATCCTCGCCACCAAGGCGATCGACATCGCCCTGAAGACCAACTGGCAGGGCCCGCCCAAGACCTGGCTCGACCAACTGGGCACCTGGCTGTTCGAGGCGCACGACCTCGGCGGCATTCCCCGCACCATGCCCGACCACCACGGTGCGCCGTACTCCCTCACGGAGGAGTTCACCACCGTCTACCGGCTGCACCCGCTCATCCCGGACGACTACGAGATCGTCGACCACCGGTTCGGCCACCGCCTCGACACCCTGACGTTCAACGACGTCCAGGGCGCCGCCACGGAGCCGCTCATCCGCAAGACCGGTCTGGCGGACACGCTGTACTCCCTGGGCATCGCCCATCCCGGGGCGATCACCCTGAACAACTTCCCCCGCTCCCTGCAGACGTTCGAGCGCGACGGGGAGGTGATCGACCTGTCGGTCGTCGACCTGGTGCGCACCCGGCGCCGTGGCGTCCCGCGCTACAACGACTTCCTGGCAGGCCTGCACAAGCCGCGCATCCGGCGGTTCGAGGACCTCTCCTCCGACCCGGAGACGGTCGCCCGGCTGAAGGACGTGTACCGCTCGGTCGACGAGATCGACACTGTGGTGGGGCTCTTCGCCGAGAACCCGCCCACCGGCTTCGGATTCAGCGACACCGCCTTCCGCGTCTTCATCCTGATGGCCAGCCGCCGCCTGCAGAGCGACCGCTTCCTCACCGTCGACTTCAGGCCCGAGGTCTACACCCCGCTGGGCATGGACTGGATCGACCGCAGTGGCATGACGAGCGTCATCCAGCGGCACTGCCCCGAGCTGGCGAGCCTCCTGCCGCGCACGACCAGCGCGTTCGCGCCGTGGCGTGCCGTCCAGCCCGTGCGCAATCACGGCGACGCGGACTGACCGGGAGAAGGACATGTCGGTACAGCAGCGAGCCACGCACACCGGCCTCGAAGACCTCCTGGCCCGGCCCCTGTGGGAGAGCGTCTTCCGGCGGCGCACCCACCGGGTCAGCAGGGGCGCGTCCGTCGCGGCCAGGTCGATGAGCTATGACTCGCCCCACCGGCCGCAGCCCCTGGGCGAGCTGGAGGAGGCCGTGCTCATCGCCCTCACCGGCTGCTCCGGCCTCAGCATGCCCGACCGGCCCTTCGAGGACCCGCGCGACCACAAGCCCATCATGGCCAAGCCGAACCTGAACATGGTGGGGCGTACGGCGGGCAGCCCCGACAACGCCCAGGGCACCCACTTCTTCATGATCAACGACAGCGGGACGTACTACCTGAGGAAGCTGCCCCCGTCGCCCGGGGCGGGATTCGACCCCGACACACTGCTCGAACGGGCCGGCCGGGCGAAGGTGAAGGTGCTGGACCGCCGCCTGGACGTGGCCGAGGGCATGCGCGACTTCCCCGCCTACCTCGACTCCAACCGCTTCCTGTCCAACCTCGCGGGCACGACGGTCTTCCTGCCGGTCGTCGACCTCTCCCACCAGTACGTCAACGCGCTGATGTACCTGCTGACCCAGCCCGACGGAGCCCGGCCCACCTTCGTCGACGACCGGAACTTCTACCGCCCGGCCGGGGTGCGCAAGTGGGTGCGCAACGGCTTCCTCAACCCCGACCTCAAGCTGCCGCTCGGCGCCCTGGGGCCGATGCGCACCCAGGTGGAAGCCGACCTGCTGCTGCAGAACATGATGCTGGTCGCCGACGCCATGGGACTCGGCGCCTGGATCCACGCGTCGATCAACCCCCAGATCATGCTGGGCGACCCGAAGTTCTCCCGCACCTACGGCCGCATGCTCGGCTTCGACTTCGTCACCCCGCGCTTCAAGCCCGCCGACCTCCTGCGCTGGCAGGTGCCGCTGCCGAAGTACGCGACCCTGCGCGCCCACCCGGTGGGGCTGCGGGCCGCCGGCGAACACCTCATCAAAGGCGCCTGCCCGCCCAACTACCCCTCGATGGAGGCCGCCGTGGACGCGGTGGTGCAGAGCAAGTTCGGCAAGGGCGGCGTCTACGAGGACAAGGACGTCTTCGGCCGCATCTACAGGGACGGGTACGCGCCCCGCTACCTCGAGGAGGCGGGCGAGTACGACCAGCGGGTGATCGACTGCGCACGCGACGTCTGCGTGTACATCCACGCCACCCACGGGCGCTTCCCGGCCCACACCGACGCCATCCACGTGCCCGGCATCTGGCTTCAGACGCACCACGTCGAAACCGAGTACTACGAGCGGTTCTTCCGGAACGGCCTGACCGACGCGCACCGCGCCCACGCCGCGCGCTGGAAGGAGTAGACATCACCGGAAGGCGTCGTCCCCGGCATGTGGGAGGCGCTGGAGGACCGGCTCCGCCAGGGCGGACGGGCCGCGCGATGAGGGAGAAACCGATGAGAGTCTACGAGGCCATCGTCAAGGGGCTGGAAGGCGTCGGCGTGCGGGCCGCGTTCGGCGGCGCGGGAGAGAACGCCGCCGGTCTGATGCTGGCTCTGAAGCATTCCCGGCAGATCCGGCCGATCATCGCGCGGCACGAGCAGGCAGCGTCCTTCATGGCCTGCGGCTACGCCATGTACACCAACCGGCTGGGCTTCTGCTTCGCGACCGCCGGGCCCGGCGCGTTCAACCTGTTCTCCGGGCTGGCGGTGGCGATGTCCGACTCCTACCCGGTCCTCGCCGTCTCCGGGTACGCGTCACGGGAGTGGCAGGGATGGGGGTCGCTCAACGAAACGTCGGGCCTGAACCGCACGCCCGACTCCCGGGCGATGTTCGCGGCCACCACCAAGAAGTCCTTCCTGCTCACCGACGCCGACGACACCTGCGACGTCCTCGAGGAAGCGGTCAACATCGCCTTCGAGGGTCGGCCCGGGCCCGTGCACATCCACGTCCCCGAGGACCTCACCCACCATGGTGTCGAGGTCACGAACTTCCGGCCGATCCGGCTCGACGTCGCCCCGGTCCCGCCCGACCCGGCGCGCGTGGACGAGATCGCGTCGGTGCTGGCCGACGCCCTGGCCCGGCGGAAACGGATCGTGGCCCTTGCCGGCTTCGGCGCGATCCGCAGCGGGGCGGGACCGCAGGTCAAGCGACTGATCGAGCGGTTCCAGATCCCCTTGCTCACCACGCTGGACGGCAAGGGCATCGTGTCCGAGGGACATCCGCTCGCCGTGGGCGTCTTCGCGGACAGCGGCCATTCCAGTGCCTGGAAGGCCTTCCGCGAGGCCGACATCGTGCTGTGCATCGGGAACTCCCTCAACCAGCACGCGACGTTCAACTACCGCGAGGACCTGTTCAAGGACAAGCTCCTCATCCACGTGAACATCTCCGAGACGGAGTTCCACAAGGCATACCCGCCCGACCACGCGTTGCTGAGCGACGCCCGCCCGGCGGTGGAGGCCCTCGTCGACGCGCTGGAGAAGAAGGTGTCCGGCGATGTGCCGGCGGCCGATGTCAAGGGCCGGGACTACGAGGCCCGGCACATCACCCACCTCACCGGGAAGATCCACCCCGGTCAGCTCGCGCAGTCGATCGGCCGGATGCTGCCGCCGCACGCCGTCCTCCTCGCGGACGCGGGCGCCCATCTGGCCTGGCTCGGCTACTACGTCGAACTGGAGGAGGGACAGAACTTCCGCAAGGCCGGCTCCTTCGGGCCGATGGCCGGGCACGTCAACGGCGCCATCGGCCTGAAGGTCGCGCACCCGGAACGGACCGTCGTCGTCGGCTGCGGCGACGGCTGCTACTCCCTGGCCGGATTCGAGCTGATGACCGCCGTCGAGAACGACATCCCCGTCATCTGGGTCATCTTCGACGACGAGGAGTTCAAGCTGATCAAACTCTTCCAGCTCGCCACCTACCGGGAGAGCGCCCTGGTCGAGTTCCAGAACCCGGACTTCGCGGCGTACGCGCGCGCGTGCGGCGCCGACGGCTACCGCGTGGAGACGCTCGACGAGTTCGAGGAGGCCTTCCGCGCGGCCCTCGCCTCCGGCCGGCCCACCGTCATCGACGCAAAGATCACCCGCTGGGCCGTCCCCCACTACAGCCCCTCACCCGACGGCGTGATCGGCGCCCTCGTGGAAGCCGTCGAAAAACGCCTCCGCGACTGATCGACCGCGCCCCGACACCGTTTCACCCAGGCCCCCCGGCCGGCACCGGCGCACCGTCCGCCTGATGCCGGGCAGCGGGCGGCCAGGCCGCTCGGCAAGGGCTCGCCGGCCGGCAGCAGGCGCAGGCGGGAGCCGGGCAGATGCCCCAACCCCTCCGGGAGCGGCCAGTTCCTCCGCCCACTCCCCGACGTGCTCCGTCAGCAAGGGTCAGCGTGAGGCCTCAAACACTTGGCTACAGCTGACCGAACATGCGAAACGATGTAGCCTCCGAAGGACGCCCTTGACCTGCAGAAGCAGGCAGGGAGCAGACGAATCGGGAGTTTCTTCGTGTTTCGTACCATGTTCAAGTCCAAGATCCACCGCGCCACCGTCACCCAGGCCGACCTGCACTACGTGGGATCCGTGACCATAGACGCGGATCTGCTGGACGCCGCCGATCTGCTGCCCGGTGAGCTGGTCCACATCGTCGACATCACCAACGGGGCCCGGCTCGAGACGTACGTCATCGAGGGCGAGCGCGGGTCCGGGGTCATCGGTATCAACGGGGCCGCCGCCCACCTCGTGCACCCCGGTGACCTGGTGATCCTCATCAGCTACGCCCAGGTGACGGACGCCGAGGCGAGGGCGCTGAAGCCCCGGGTCGTGCACGTGGACGGCGACAACCGGATCGTGGAGCTGGGTGCCGACCCGTCGGCGCCGGTGCCGGGCTCCGACCAGGAGCGCAGCCCCCAGGCCGTACCGGCCGGCTGACGGTGCTCGCCCTGCTGCACACCTCCCCGGTGCACGTGCCCGTCTTCGACGCCCTGCGCGACGAGACCCATCCGGCTCTGGAACTGCGGCACCTCGTCGACGAGGACCTGCTCGCGAGGGCCCGCCGGGACGGTCCCGACGCGGTGGCGGGCGAGGTCCGCGAGCTGATCGGCCGCGCCGTCGCCGACGGGGCGCGGGCGGTGCTGTGCACCTGCTCGACCCTCGGCGGCGTCGCGGAGGCGGTCGGCGCCGGGGCGGGTGTTCCCGTGCTCCGCGTGGACCGTCCGATGGCGACCGCGGCGGTGGCGGCGGGCTCGCGGGTCGTGGTCGTCGCCACGCTGGCGAGCACCCTCGCTCCGACCGTCGCGCTGATCGAGGAGGAGGCCCGCCGCGCCGGGCGTCCCGTCACGGTCCGGACCCGTCTCGCCGAGGACGCCTGGGCCCGCTTCGAGGCGGGCGACGGCGACGGGTACGTCCGTGAGGTGACCGCGGCGGTGGACGCCGTCACGGGGGCGGATGCCGACGTGATCGTCCTCGCCCAGGTCTCCATGGCCGCGGCACGGCAGGCGGCGACGACGCCGGTCCCGGTCCTCGCCGCACCCGGCCCGGGACTCGCGGCGGCGGCGCGGGCGGCGCACGGCGGGCGGGCCGGTTGCGGCCACCCGGGTCCCGGCGGTCGCGCCGCCGGGTGACTGGTGGCGCGGGTGTCGGGTAGGCGGGGGATAGTCCAGAGCCGACGTCGACCGACTGCCGGAGGACGACATGACGAACCCGTACCCCGACCCCGTACCGCCCGGGCCCACTCCGGGGCCCGCACCCGGCCCGGAGCCGGAGCCCCCGCACCCGGTCCCGCCCCCGGAGCCGTCTCCGGTGCCGGAACCCCCTCCCGGTCCGCCCCCGGGCCCCGTACCGACGCCACCCCCGGGCCCCCACCCCGGCCCGCCGCCGGAGCCCTCCCCGTCCCCGATCCCGCCGGGACCGGAACCGGTGCCCAATCCGGAGCCGGGCCCGCCCCTCACCTGAGGACACGGGCGTGAGACCCACGGGCGGGCAGCCGCACTCCCCCCGGGAGACACGAACAAGCAGACGTACGCACGAATGTGCGGGCCCCTGGCCGCCCGGACACGCGAATCCCCGGTCGCCCGGACACGCGAATCCCCGGCCGCCCGGACTCCCGCGCACCCGGACACGCGAATCCCCGGCCGCCCGGACTCCCGCGCACCCGGACAAGCAGACGGTGGGCACCCCCCTCACGGGCGGGCGCCCACCGTCTCCTCGTTCACCACGGGTGCGAGAGGCCCGGCGCGGGGTGCCTCCGCCCGCGGGCCCGCTCGCCGGCTAGGCCGTCACCTCCGCGCGGTCCCCGCCCCACAGCGTGTGGAAGGAGCCGTCGCGGTCGACGCGGCGGTAGGTGTGGGCGCCGAAGAAGTCGCGCTGGCCCTGGGTGAGGGCGGCGGGCAGGCGCTCGGCGCGCAGGGCGTCGTAGTAGGCGAGGGCGGCCGCGAAACCGGGGGTGGGCACGCCCTGGCGGGTCGCGGCGATCAGCACCTCGCGCCAGTCGTCCTGGGCGTCGGCGATCTCCCGCGCGAACGTCTCGTCGGACAGCAGGCTCGGCAGGTCCGGCCGGGCGTCGTAGGCGGCCCGGATCCGGTCCAGGAAGGCCGCGCGGATGATGCAGCCGCCGCGCCAGATCGCGGACACGGCGCCGAGGTCGATGTCCCAGTCGTACTCCTCGCTGCCCGCGGCGATCTCGTGGAAGCCCTGCGTGTACGACACGATCTTCGAGGCGTACAGCGCCTGCTCCACCCGGTCGGCGAAGGCCCCGGCCTCCGACTCGCTCAGCGCGGACGCCTTCGGTCCGGCCAGCCCGCGCGACGCCTCGCGCAGCGCCGCGTGGCCGGAGAGCGAGCGGGCGAAGACCGCCTCCGCGATGCCGGACACCGGGACGCCCAGGTCCAGCGCGATCTGCACGGTCCAGCGGCCGGTGCCCTTCTGCTCGGCCTGGTCCACCACCACGTCCACGAACGGCTTGCCCGTCGCCGCGTCCACGTGCGACAGCACCTCGGCCGTGATCTCGATCAGGTAGGAGTCGAGGCGGCCCCGGTTCCAGGTGCGGAAGATCTCGGCGATCTGCGCGGGCCCGTAGCCGGCGACATCGCGCAGCAACTGGTACGCCTCGCCGATCAGCTGCATGTCGGCGTACTCGATGCCGTTGTGCACCATCTTCACGAAGTGGCCGGCGCCGTCCGGTCCCACGTGCGTGACGCACGGCGCGCCGTCCGCCGCCTTCGCGGAGATCTTCTCCAGCATCGGGCCCAGCGAGTCGTACGATTCCTTCGGGCCGCCCGGCATGATGCTCGGCCCGTGCAGCGCGCCCTCCTCGCCGCCGGAGACGCCCATGCCGACGAAGTGGATGCCCTGTTCGCGCAGTGCCTTCTCCCGGCGGCGGGTGTCCGCGAAGTGCGCGTTGCCACCGTCGATGATCATGTCGCCGGGCTCCAGCAGCGGTGCGAACTCCTCGATCACCGCGTCCGTCGGACCGCCCGCCTTGACCATGATGACCAGGCGGCGCGGCCGCTCCAGCGCCGCCACGAAGTCCTTGGCTGTCTCCGCCGCGACGAAGTCGCCCTCGTGCCCGAACTCCTCCACCAGGGCGTGCGTCCGCGACGACGTGCGGTTGTGCACCGCGACCGTGTAGCCGTTGCGGGCGAAGTTGCGGGCGAGGTTGCGGCCCATGACCGCGAGGCCCGTGACGCCGATCTGGGCTGTAGTGCTCATACCGCCTGCTCCTCAAAGATGCGATGGATCGCGTGGGTACTGCCGTCGGGGGTGCCGACCGTGGCCGTCAGTATCGCTGTTCCCGGCCCTGCGACCATCCTGACGTGCCGGTACGGCGACCGGACATCCGGCCCCCGCGGGCTTGAATACGCGCGGGGGGTGCCCCGCGGCTCAGTGCGGAGGCGGACGATCCGGCCAATGGCGACCTCGTACCGGCCACTTGGGGTGACGAAGCGGCTGATAGCCGTCTTGTCATGGCCTGTTGGCGGCGTTTACTTTTGCCCCTCCTGACGCATGTCGAGGGGGCTTGAGACATGGCCGCACGCGGCCGGCATCGCCGGTACCAGCCGAACAGGATCAACCGCGCCTCACTCACCGTCACGGCGGGCGGCGTCGGCATGGCGATCCCGCTGATCGGCTCCGGAGCGGCCCACGCGGCCGACGCGTCCGTCTGGAACAAGGTCGCGGCCTGCGAGTCGAGCGGCGACTGGGGCATCAACACCGGCAACGGCTACTACGGCGGGCTCCAGTTCACCCGGTCCACGTGGGAGGCGTACGGCGGGACCCGCTACGCGCCGCGCGCGGACCTGGCGAGCCGGGACCAGCAGATCGCCGTGGCGGAGCGGGTGCTCGACGGGCAGGGGCCCGGCGCCTGGCCGGTGTGTTCCGTACGGGCAGGCCTGACCCGGGGCGGCGGCGCCCCCGAGGTCCACCCGGACGGTACGGCGACCCGCACCACGAAAGCCGCCAAGGCCACCGAGTCCGCCGGGGTCGCCAAGGCCGCCGGTGCGGCCAGGGCCGCCAAGACCTCCGTGCGCGACGTGCAGCCGCACACCACGCCCCAGTCCCGGGCCGGCACCGCCGAGATGTACACGGTGGTCCGCGGCGACTCCCTCTCCGGCATCGCGGACGAGCGTCAGGTCGCGGGCGGCTGGCGGCAGTTGTACGCGGCCAACCGTACGGTCGTCGGCGACGACCCCGACCTGATCCTGCCGGGCCAGCGGCTCGCCCTCCGCCCGGCGTCCGCGCCCCACCACCCCGACGCCGGACCCTCGACCCACAGGACGCCCAAGACCCACCACACCCACACGACGCCCAAGACGCACGAGAAGCCGGCGACGCACGAGTCGGGCAGGTCCTCCCAGTCCGCCCCGCACTCCACCTCGCGCTCGACCTCGCACGCCACCTCCCGCTCCGCCTCGCACACCGTCGTCGCCCCGGTGACCGGTGCCGTCGGCACGCCGTACCACGCGGCCGGCAGCCACTGGTCGAAGGGCTACCACACCGGGGTCGACTTCGTGGTTCCCACCGGCACGTCGGTGCAGGCGGTGGAGGCGGGGCACGTGGTGAGCGCCGGCTGGGGCGGGTCGTACGGCTACCAGGTGGTGATCCGGCACGGCGACGGGCGCTACAGCCAGTACGGGCACCTGTCGGCGATCTCCGTGCGGGCCGGGCAGGGCGTCGGCGCCGGACAGCGCATAGGCCGCTCGGGCGCCACCGGCAACGTCACGGGTCCGCATCTGCACTTCGAGATGCGGACGGGGCCCGGCTTCGGTTCGGACATAGACCCGGTCGCCTATCTCCGGGCCCGCGGCGTCAGGATCTGACCCGCGCGCGATGCAGGTCGGGGTCCGGTACCGGGACGTACACGCCCGCGTAGAACGGGCCGAGCACGATCAGTGAACCCGTCTGTGCCGGCACGGCCGGGTCCGGCAGCGCCGGTGGAGCCTGGACGAGGAGGTCCGCCGCCGCTGCTTCGGGCCGACGGCCGGGGACCTCCGCGACTGCCGCCGACGTCCTCGCGGGCGTGGGGGCGGGGGCGGGCACGGACGCGGGCGCTGCGGGCACGGGTATGGCGGGCACGGGCGCTGCGGGCGTGGGCGCGACGACCGGGAACTCGTACGGCTCGGAAACCGGGACCCGGCCCGCGGCAGGCGCCGTGTGCTCCAGGCGCTCGGTCGTCAGCAGGATCAGGCCGCCCGCGGCCACCACACCGCAGCCGAGCGCGAGCGCCGTGCCCGTCGGCCCATAGCGGAAGGTTTCGCCGAACATGGTGATGCCGACCGCCGCCGCCACCACCGGGTTCGCCACCGTCAGCGTCGCCAGCGGCGCCGCGAGGCCGCCGCCCCGGTAGGCCGCCTGCGACAGCAGCATGCCGGCCGTGGCCAGCACGCCTATGACGGCGAGGGACGGCAGGTCCGCCGCCGAGACCCCGTCGGTCCAGTCGACCGCGACCGTCTTGGTGAACACCGAGGAGACGCCGAAGGCGAGGCCGGAGGCGGTGGCGAGCAGCACGCTGCGCACCGCCGGATGCCGGTGGGCCGCGCGGCCCGCGGCCATCAGGGCCACCACCACGCCACCGGTGACCACGGCCACGGCCGCGCGCTGCGCGGTGTCCAGCGACTGCGCCTGCGAGGAGCCCACCAGGGACAGCAGGCCCGCGAGGCCCACGGTCGCCATGATCGCGCCCCGCCAGGCGGCGGCACCGGCGCGGCGTCCGACGAAGAGCGCCGCCATCGGCAGCGCGACCACGATGGTCAGGGCGCCGAGCGGCTGGACGAGGCTGAGCGGACCGTAGGCCAGGGCCACTACGTGCAGCAGCCCGCCGAGACCGTTCAGTGCCACCGCCGCCCACCAGGCCCACCGGCGCAGCGGCGCGTAATGCTCGCCGGGGGAGGACACCGCGACCTGCTCCTGCACGATCGCTCCGCCCGCGTAGGCGAAGGCGGAGACGAGCGACAGCAGCACGGACAACGCGAGGGCGCTCATGAGCTGCTCCTCTGCGTGAGGCGGGGGCGGTGACCCCGGCGCGACGAACGGTCTGCGTTCATGGGGAACACCCTGCCGTGCCGATCACTTCCCGTCGTCGTCCCTGAGCACGCAATGGGTCCTACTGCCGATGGAGTACGCCCGGGGCCCCCTCCTACCCCGGGTGGGCGACGGACGGCGGAGCAGCCCCGACGACACCCTTAGGGCCTGTCCGGCGGATCATGCCGCAGACGCGGGGTCCGGCACGCCCTCCCCCAAGCTCTTCGAGCAGGGGGTACCCCCAGCGGCGTTGTCGTCGGTCGCCGACTCCCCCAAGCTCTCGGCTTCGCTCGAGCAGGGGGGACCCCCATCGCGTCGACTCCCTCCTCCGCCTTGCAGGTGCACGCACCCGACCCCGCTCACCTGCGCTGATGAGGCGCCGTTGCCTCTCTGCGACTTGATCCGCCGGACAGCCCCTAGGGGGCGCGGGAAAGCACTGCTGGTACTACTGCTCTTCGTGGACCTCGACCCCGAACTCGCCGCGCTGCGCCCGCTCGGCGGCTTCTTCCTCCTGCGCACGGGCGGCGGCGCGCCCCGCGGGGACCTGCCCACGCTGGCGCACGCCTACGAACGCCCGGCGACGGACGGCCGCGGGGACGATCCGCTGACGCTGCGGGTGCGCAAGGTGGCCGACGGCATCCGCGCCCCCGAGGCACGCGTCGCCGCCTCCGTGGCGCAGCAGGCGCTCGCGGCCCGGCTGTGGTCGGTGGCGCTCGGCTCCGCCGCCGTGTACGGGCGGGTCCCGGACCTCGGTCCGCGCCTGCTGCGCTGGGACCCGCGGGCCGGCGCCCCCGACGACCTGTGGCTCACCGAGGTGCGCCCGCGGCCCGCGGACGCCGCGACCCTCGCGGAGGCCGTCCTGCACGGCCATCTGGCGCCCCTCGCGGCGGCCCTGCGCGCCCGCCACCGGATCGCTCCGGGACTGCTGTGGGGCAACGCGGCGTCCGCGCTGGTCGGCACGGTCCGCCAACTGGGCCGGTGGGCGCACGCCCACGGCCGTCCGGAGACGGCCCGGCGATCCTGGGACCTGGCCGCGCGCCTCCTCGCGCACCCCCTCCTCGCCGGCACCGGCACACTCACCCCCCTCACCGGCGCCGGCGCCAACACCGACACCGGCACCGGTACCGACGCCGGCACCGCCCCCCGCCCCGGCAAAGGCCCCCGCACCGCCGCCTCCGCCGTCTTCCGGCGGCGCAGCTGCTGCCTCTACTACCGTGTGCCGGGCGGCGGTGTGTGCGGTGACTGTTGTTTCACACGAGCCCCGCGCTCTTCCCCACGCGCCGCATCTGGGTGACCATGAAAGCGACCGGCCGCTGAGATCAGGGGGTTGCGGGTGCGAGTGGGACTGCTGACCCGGGAGTACCCGCCGGATGTGTACGGCGGTGCGGGCGTCCATGTCGAGTTCCTGGCGCGGGAGTTGCGGCGGCTCGTCGACCTGGAGGTGCACTGCTGGGGCGAGGGCCGCGCGGACGGCGTGGTGCGGCACCGCTCCTGGCGCGCCCTGGACGGCGCCAACGACGCCCTGCGCACCTTCTCCGTCGATCTCGCCATGGCCGCCGCCGCGGAGGGCCGCGAACTGGTCCACTCCCACACCTGGTACGCCAACCTCGCCGGCCACTTCGCCAAGCTCCTGTACGGCGTCCCGCACGTGCTGACCGCCCACTCGCTGGAGCCGCTGCGCCCCTGGAAGGCCGAGCAGCTCGGCGGCGGGTACGCCCTGTCCAGCTGGGCCGAGCGCACCGCGATCGAGTCCGCCGACGCGGTGATCGCGGTGTCCGGCGCGATGCGCGAGGACGTCCTCGGCTGCTACCCGGCGCTGGACCCGGCCCGGGTGCACGTCGTCCACAACGGCATCGACACCACCCTGTACCGGCCCGCCCCCGGCACCGAGGCGCTGTCCCGCGTCGGCCTCGACCCGCACCGCCCGTATGTGCTGTTCGTCGGCCGCATCACCCGGCAGAAGGGCGTGCCGCACCTGCTGCGCGCGGTCCGGGGCATCGACCCGGCAGCCCAGGTCGTGCTGTGCGCGGGCGCGCCCGACACCCCGGAGATCGAACGCGAGTTCCGGCAGCTGTACCAGGAGCTGAGCCGGATCCGCGAAGGCGTGTTCTGGATCCCGCAGATGCTGCCCCGCCCGGACGTGATCCAGCTCCTCACCCACGCGGCCGTCTTCGTCTGCCCCTCGGTGTACGAGCCGCTCGGCATCGTGAACCTGGAGGCGATGGCCTGCGGAACCCCCGTGGTGGCCTCGCGGGTCGGCGGCATTCCGGAGGTGGTCGAGGACGACCGCACCGGGGTACTCGTCGCCGTGGACGACGACGAGGAGGAGTTCGAGGCGGGCCTGGCCCGCGCCCTGGACCGGGTGCTGGGCGACCCGGAGAGTGCGCGGCGGATGGGCGAGGCCGGCCGGGAGCGTGCGGTGGAGGAGTTCGGCTGGGACGCGGTCGCCCGGCGCACGGCGCGGCTGTACGAGGAGATCCTCAAACAGGCTTAGTGCTCCCTGCTCAGGGGCAGGAGTGGTGCAACCGGGTGAGGGGAGCGGCCATGCGTCGTGGTGGACCTTCGGTCCTCGGAATCGTCCTGGCGGGCGGGGAGGGCAAGCGCCTGATGCCCCTGACCGCCGACCGCGCCAAACCGGCGGTCACCTTCGGCGGCACCTACCGGCTCGTGGACTTCGTGCTCTCCAACCTCGTCAACGGCGACATCCTGCGGATCTGCGTGCTGACGCAGTACAAGTCGCACTCCCTGGACCGGCACGTCACCACCACCTGGCGGATGTCCAGCCTGCTCGGCAACTACGTCACCCCGGTGCCGGCACAGCAGCGGCTGGGACCCCGCTGGTACCTGGGCAGCGCCGACGCGATCCTCCAGTCGCTCAACCTGGTCCACGACGAGCAGCCCGACTACGTGGCGGTCTTCGGCGCCGACCACGTCTACCGCATGGACCCGCGGCAGATGCTCCGCCAGCACATCGAGGGCGGCGCGGGCGTCACCGTGGCCGGGATCCGGGTGCCGCGCGCGGAGTCCTCCTCGTTCGGGGTGATCACCCCGGGCTCCGACGGCCAGACCGTGGAGCGCTTCCTGGAGAAGCCCGCCGATCCGCCGGGCCTGCCCGACGACCCCGGGTGCGTCTTCGCCTCCATGGGCAACTACATCTTCACCACCAAGGCGCTGATCGAAGCGCTGTACCGGGACGCCGAGGACGCGAACTCGGTGCACGACATGGGCGGCTCGATCCTGCCCCAGCTCACCGACCGGGGCGAGGCGCAGCTGTACGACTTCAGCGCCAACCACGTGCCGGGGGAGACCACCCGCGACCAGGGCTACTGGCGCGACGTGGGCACCCTCGACGCGTACTACGACGCCCACATGGACCTGATCGCGGAGCGCCCGGCCTTCAACCTCTACAACCGCAGCTGGCCCGTCTACACGCACTCGTACCAGCTCTCACCGGCCCGCTTCAACGCCGGCGGCATCGCCAGCGAGTCGATCATCAGCGCCGGCTGCCTGATCCGCGGGCAGGTCACCCGGTCCGTGCTCTCCCCGGGGGTCGTGGTGGACCCGGGCGCGGTCGTCCAGGGCTCGGTGCTGCACGACAACGTCCACATAGGCCGCGGCGCCATCGTGCGGGGCGCCGTCCTGGACAAGAACGTCGAGGTGCCGCCGGGCGCGACCATCGGCGTCAATCCGGAGCGCGACGCGGAGCTCTACACCGTCTCCAAGGGCGGTGTGATCGCGCTGGGGAAGGGGCAGCGGGTGCCGTAGCCCCCCGCCCCGACCCACCCGCACCGCCCGCACCACCCCGCGCCCCACTGCCGTGGGCCCCACAGCCAAGCGTTCGATCGCCGTGCCTCCGATGGGTGTGTGTTCGACGGAGAGGCCCGTCCGCGCCGCGTCGAGGCGCCGATCCGCGACGCGTCGCACGCGACACTCGCCGGATGCCCGGCTGACCGCCCGTCAGACGTGATCATGCAGGAATCGATGTCTCCCCGCGGAGGTCTCCTGCATGAGATGGACCCGGCGCCTGCGCCTGTGCGTGGCCGGCACGGTGGCAGCGTCCGCGCTGTCCGCCGCTCCCGGAGCGGCACGGGCCGCCGCGCCCCGTGACGGCCGGCTCACCGACCTGGTCGACCCGTTCATCGGGACCGCGAACGAGGGCAACACCTTTCCCGGCGCGGCGGTGCCCTTCGGCATGGTGCAGTTCTCGCCGGACACCGGGCACAGCACCGGCTACGACCACGGCCAGGACCACATCCGCGGCTTCTCCCTGGTCCATCTCTCCGGCGTCGGCTGCCGCCTCGGCGGCGACCTGCCGGTGCTGCCGACCACGGGCGAGGTGACGCGGACCGACGACGCGAAGTACGCGGCGGGCTTCCGCCACGAGCACGAGGCGGCGAGCCCCGGCTACTACCAGGTCGCCCTGGACTCCGGCATCGAGGCCGAACTGACCGCGACCGCGCGCACCGGCGTGCAGCGGTACACGTTCCCCGCCACCGACAAGGCCAATGTGCTGCTCGACGCGGCGCAGGCGCTGCACAAGGGCGTCTCCTCCGAGGTGGAGATCCTCGACGACCGCACCGTGCGCACCGCCGTCACCGGCCGCGGCTTCTGCATGGACACGCTGCCCTACACGGTCTACACGGTCACCCGGTTCGACCGGCCCTTCACGGCGTACGGCACCTGGGACGGCCCGACCGTGACCGCGGGCTCGTCCACCGGGCGCGGCGGCGCCTACGTCCGCTTCGACACGACCAAGGACCGTACCGTCGAGGCGACCACGTCGCTGTCCTACGTCGACGCGCGGGGCGCGGCGGGCAACCTCAGGGCCGAGGGCGGACGGCCCTTCGACGCAGTACGGGACGCGGCCCGGCGGGCCTGGGAGGACCGGCTCGACGACGTGCGCGCGCAGGGCGGCACCCCCACGCTGCGCCGCACGTTCTACTCGTCGCTCTACCGGGCGTTCCTCGCGCCCAACGTCGGCAGCGACGCCGACGGCCGCTACACCGGCTGGGACCGGAGGATCCACCGCGCGCGCGGCTTCACGTACTACCAGAACTGGTCCCTGTGGGACACCTACCGCACCCAGGCCCAGTTGCTGGCCCTGTTCGCGCCCCGCGAGTCCCGGGACATGGCGCTGTCCGTGCTCCGGATCGAGGAGGAGAGCGGCTGGCTGCCCAAGTGGGGCTACGGCACGGTCGAGACGAACATCATGACCGGCGACCCGGTCACCCCGTTCCTCACCAACGCCTACCAGCAGGGCCTGCTCAAGGGCTACGAGGACCGGGCGTACGCGGCGCTGAGGAAGAACGCCGACGGGGTGCCGCCGGCCGATTCCCCCGCGGTGGGCCGGGACGCCAACCCGGACTACCTCACCAAGGGCTTCGCGCCCTACGTCAAGGGTCACTCGCCCACCAAGGCCGGCCACTCCGACTACGCCTTCGGTGCCTCGGCGACCCTGGAGTACGCCCTCTCCGACGCGATGCTCGCCCGGATGGCACGCGACCTGGGCCACCGGGAGGACGCCGAGCGCTACGCCGCCCGGGCCCAGAACTACCGCAGGATCTTCGACCCCTCGACGGGCTTCTTCCGCGCCCGTGACGCCTCGGGAGCGTTCACCGGCCCGGCGGACCCGGCCAGGAGCGAGGGCTTCCACGAGGGCACGTCCTGGCAGTACCAGTGGCTGGTGCCGCAGGACCTGCCCGGCATGGTCGACCTGATCGGCGGCGCGCGGGCCGCCAACGAACGGCTGGACGCGTTCTTCGCCTACGACCGGGTGCTGCGCGACCCCGTGGGCACCGCGCGGGACGTGTGGGTCAACGGGCCGTACGCGTACTACAACGCGGACAAGTACAACCTGCAGAACGAGCCCGACCTCATCGCCCCGTACACCTACCTCTCGACCGGGCAGCCGTGGAAGACCACCGACGTGGTGCACGCCGCGCTCACCCTCTTCACGGACACCCCCACCGGCATCACCGGCAACGACGACCTCGGCACCATGTCCGCCTGGAACGTGCTGTCGTCCATCGGCCTCTTCCCGGTGCAGCCCGGCTACGACACCTGGGGCCTGTCCACCCCCGTCTTCGAGCGCGTCGACCTGAGGCTGGACCGCCGCTACTACCCGCGCGGCGCACTGACGATCAGGACGCCGGGCACCTCGGACCGCGACCGGTACATCCAGACGGTCCGCGCCAACGGGGTGACGTACGACCGGACGTATCTGACCACCGGAAAACTGCGCACGCTGGGGACGCTCGACTTCACGGTCGGGCCGCGGCCGTCCCGGTGGGGCACCGGCCCGGAGGCCGCGCCACCTGCGCTGAAGTGACCCGTCACCGGGGAGGGTGACACCTCGTACGCCTCTTCCACCCCGTCCGTCCCACCACTTTCTCCCCGGGTGGGACTTAATCTGCTGTTAACTGAGCGTAGCTTGATCGTACTTGACCGTAATCGGTTGAGGGCGGTTGACTGCAGACTCACCCACCGCCGATGCGAGGAAAGCCTTGACCTCTGACCTGCTCGCGCCCCTCGACCTGGCGTTCTGGAACATCGAGTCCGCCGACCATCCCATGCACCTCGGTGCGCTCGGGGTGTTCTCGGCCCACTCGCCGACCGCCGGCGCGCACGCCGCCGACCTGCTCGCCGCCCGCGCGGCCGCCGTGCCCGGACTGCGCATGCGCATCCGGGACGTGTGGCGCCCGCTCGGCGCGGGGCGGCCGCTGGCGGCCGGCCTCGGGCGGCCCCTGGCCTTCGGCGGCGCGGCCCGCGAGCCCGACCCCGGCTTCGACCCGCTGCACCACGTCCGGCTGCACGCCCCGGCCGCGGACTTCCAGGCGGTGGCCGGCCGGCTCATGCAGCGGCCGCTCCAGCGCAACCGGCCGCCGTGGGAGACCCATGTGCTGCCGGGGGAGGACGGTGTCTCCTTCGCCGTGCTGTTCAAGTTCCACCACGCCCTCGCCGACGGGCTGCGCGCACTCACGCTCGCCGCAGCGATCATGGACCCGATGGACATGCCCGCGCCCCGGCCCCGCCCCGCCGAGCCGCCGCGCGGTCTGCTGCCCGACGTGCGCAAGCTGCCCGGACTGCTGCGCGGCGCGCTGTCCGACGTGGGCCGGGCCCTCGACATCGGCGCCGCGGTCGCCCGCTCCACCCTCGCCACCCGCTCCACACCGGCGCTCACCGCCGAGCCCACCGGCACCCGGCGCACCGCCGGAGTGGTCGTCGACATCGACGACGTGCACCTGGTGCGCAAGGCCGTCGGCGGCACCGTCAACGACGTCCTCATCGCCGTCGTCGCGGGCGCCCTGCGCCGCTGGCTGGACGAGCGCGGCGACGGCAGCGAGGGCGTCGCGCCCCGCGCGCTGATCCCGGTCTCCCGGCGCCGGCCCCGTACCGCGCACCCGCAGGGCAACCGGCTCTCCGGTTACTTGATAGAGCTTCCCGTCGGCGACCCGGACCCGCTGCGCCGGCTCGGCGCCGTCCGCACCGCCATGGACCGCAACAAGGACGCCGGCCCCAACCGGGGCGCGGGCGCGGTCGCGCTGCTCGCCGACCACGTGCCCGCGCTCGGCCACCGGCTCGGCGGTCCGCTGGTCGGCCAGGCGGCCCGGCTCTGGTTCGACATCCTGGTCACCAGCGTGCCGCTGCCGAGCCTCGGCCTGAAGCTCGGCGGCCATCCGCTCACCGCCGTCTTCCCGTTCGCGCCGCTGGCCCGCGGGCAGTCACTGGCGATCGCGATCTCCACCTACCGCGGCAGCGTCCACTACGGGCTCGTCGCCGACGCCAAGGCCGTGCCGGACCTGGGCCGGCTCGCCGCCGCCGTGTCCGAGGAGGTGGAGGCCCTGATCACGGTCTGCGGACGGTGATCATCACGCGTTTGGCGATGCGGCCCGGCGCTGAAGTAAAATTCCGCGTTCGAAAGCGGGCGCGAGTCGGAGCGCCGCGCGGGTGACCCAGGGAACGGCAGCGCGATGACGGTGACACAGGACGGCCCGAAGGCCACCGAGGAGATGGTCCACGGCCCCGGCATCGACCCCGAGCGCCTCGCCGTCTGCCTCAGTGTGCTGGAGGAACTCGACCAGCTGGAGGTCGACCACCCCGACGCCGTCGCGGTGCGCCGGGCCACGGCCGGCGTCTACCGGACGGTCAAGCAGCGCCGCCGCCAGGAGCGCCGGGCCGCCAAGACCGCCCACGACAAGGAGGTCACCGAGGCCACCGCGACCGGCTCCGCCCAGCGCATCGACGACGAGACCGAGGGCATCCTGCCGTCGTCGATGACGGAGGAGGGGCGGATCGCGGGGATACTCCAGCGCCCCCGCTCCTGCTACACCTGCAAGGCCCGGTACGTCGAGGTCGACTACTTCTACCACCAGCTCTGTCCGGACTGTGCCCGGACGAACCGGTCCAAGCGGGACGCGCGCGCCGACCTGACCGGCAAGCGCGCCCTGCTCACCGGCGGCCGCGCCAAGATCGGCATGTACATCGCGCTGCGGTTGCTGCGCGACGGCGCGCACACGACGGTCACCACGCGATTCCCCAAGGACGCCATCCGCCGGTTCAAGGCGATGGACGACTCGGCGGACTGGATGCACCGGCTCGAGGTCGTCGGCATCGACCTGCGCGACCCGGCGCAGGCCGTGGCCCTGGCCGAGCGGGTCGCCGAGGCGGGGCCGCTCGACATCCTGATCAACAACGCGACGCAGACCGTGCGCCGGCTGCCCTCCGCGTACGCGGCGCTGGTCGACGGCGAGAGCGCCCCGCTGCCCGCCGGTGAACTCCCCGCCCACCACGTCATCGGCGCCTTCAACTCCGGCGCGGTCGACGGCATCGCCGCGCTGCCCCTCGGCACCGGCGGCCTGGACGCGCAGAAGGTCGCCGACCTCGCGCTCGTCGCGGGCAACGCCAGCGTCGCCCGGCACCTGGACGGCACCGCCATCGACGCGGGCGGCCTCGTGCCCGACGTCGTGGAGAGCAACACCTGGGTGCAGACCATCGAGCAGATCTCGCCGGTGGAGCTGCTCGAGACGCAGCTGTGCAACTACACGGCGCCGTTCATCCTCATCAGCATGCTGCGCCCGGCCATGGCCGACGCCGCCCGGAAGGCGGACCGCGGACGCTCGTACGTCGTCAACGTCTCCGCGATGGAGGGCGTCTTCGGCCGCGGCTACAAGGGCGCCGGGCACCCGAACACCAACGCCGCCAAGGCGGCCATGAACATGGTGACGCGGACCAGCGCCCAGGAGATGTTCGAGACCGACGGCATCCTCATGACCTCCGTCGACACCGGCTGGATCACCGACGAGCGTCCGCACTACGACAAACTGCGCCTGGCCGAGGCCGGTTTCCACGCCCCCCTCGACCTGGTGGACGGCGCCGCCCGCGTCTACGACCCGATCGTGCGCGGCGAGGCGGGCGAGGACCTGTACGGCGTCTTCCTGAAGGACTACGCGCCGGGCAAGTGGTGAGGGGGCGGGGCCGGTTGCGCCCGTAGGCGCCCGCGCCCCGCCTCAACGGCACCCTTTTCGCGGCCCGTCGGCCCGGTGCCCCCCACCCCTCGCTCGCTTAGCCCGGACGGGTGAATTACGCGTCGCACATGATGTGACAAATCCGCTCGTACATGGCCCAATGAACACAGCGGACTTCAGATAGTTACGCGTTGTTTGCAGCCCCATCGAGCAGGGGGCCGCTCATTTGGTTAACCTGAGGTGGACGGACAGCACCAAGGGGTCCCATCCACACCCACGGTCCGTCCCGGGGCAAGCCGTTGCACCACGGCCGGCTCGGACCTTCAGTGCCGGCGCCACCGCGTCCGACCAGCCTACGACCGAAATCCGAGCGGGCGTCAGGTGCCGGACCGCAGACTGGCCACGACGCCCCGAGGGTGACCGACACAGAAGGAGTGCGCGGTGACACCGGAGAAGACGAATCGCGATCAGGGCCCCACGGAACGCACGGAGCGCGCGGGCCGGCGGCCCGGAGACCTCGGCAGCCTGGACGTGTGGGCCAGGTCCGCCCCGATCCGCCTCGCGGGGTACGAGGACGACCTCGCCGAGCCGCACATCCTGCCCAGCGTGGACTGACCCGCGGGACCCGTCGCGATCGCCGGCAGCATGGGCGTGCCAGACTCACGCCCATGCTGATCAGACAAGCCGTGGCCGAGGACTGGCCGCGGATCTGGCCCTTCTGGCACCGGATCGTCGCCGCCGCCGAGACCTACGCCTGGGACCCGGACACCTCCGAGGAGGACGCCCGGGCGCTGTGGATGAACCCCGCCAAGAGCGTGTACGTCGCCGAGGACGAGACCGGCGCCGTCGTGGGCTCCGCCTATGTCACCCCCAACTACGGCGGCCCCGCAGCCCGCATCGCCAACGCGGGCTTCATGGTCGACCCCGACCACGCCGGCCGGGGCATCGGCCGCGCCCTCGCCGAGCACGTCCTGGAAGCCGCCCGGGCCGACGGCTACCGCGGGATGGTCTTCAACGCCGTCGTCGAGACCAACCCGGCCGTCGCGCTGTGGACCTCCCTCGGCTTCCGCGTCCTCGGCACCGTGCCGGAGGCGTTTGAACACCCCCGGCACGGACGGGTGGGACTGCACATCATGTACCGGGCCCTGTGACCTCCCGAACGTGGCGGGCCGCTACTCCAGCCCGGCCGTCCGCTGCCACGGGCGCAGCCGCTCCAGTTGCTCCGCCAGGTCGAGCAGCGCCGCCTCCGAGCCCGGGCGGCCCACCAGTTGCACCGCGCAGGGCGCGCCGGAGGGCAGCGTGCCGAACGGCACCGCCATCGCGGGCCAGCCGGTCAGGTTCCACGGGGGCGTCATGGGCGAATAGGTGGTGTTGGCCAGCACATTGCGCAGCCAGCCACGTTCGTGCCAGGGCCCGGCCTGCGGTGAGCGGCGGGCCAGCGCCGGAGTGAGCAGCACGTCGTGCTCGGTGAAGAACGGCTCCATCCGCCGGCGCAGTTGCTCCCGCGCCTCGCCCGCTCGCACCCCGTTCACGAAGCGCCGTCCGACGGCGGCGTGGGCCCGGGTACGCCGCGCCAGCTGGCGCGGGTCCAGGCCCGCCGCGTCCACGGCCGTGCCCGCCGTCCAGTGCCGCAGGGCGGTGACCCCGAGCGACAGCGGATACGGCGGATCGGCCCGCCGGACCCGGTGCCCCGCCCCGGCCAACAGCCCGGCCGCCTCCCGCGCGGCGGTGACGTACGGCTTGCTGATTGCGGTCCCGGCGAGCGGGCTGCGCACCGAGACGGCTATGGTCCGAAGCCCGGGCTCCTCCGCGCGCGCGACCTCGGTGTCCGCGAGCACCGACAGCATCAGGCGGACGTCCTCGACCGTCGTGGCCAGCGGCCCGTTCTCCGACATGCCGAACCAGTCGCCGTCGCTGATGCCCGCCGGCACCACCCCGTGGCCCGGCTTGACGGTGACCAGTCCGCAGTTGGCGGCCGGGATGCGCAGCGAGCCCATGCCGTCGTTGCCGAGCGCGATCGGCACCATCCCGGCGGCGACCGCGGCCGCGCTGCCGCCCGACGAGCCGCCCGCCGTGCGCGAGGTGTCCCACGGATTGCGGGCGGTGCCGTACACGCCCTCCGTGGTGCCGAAGACGCACAGTTCGGGCACGTTCGTCAGGCCGACCACCACGGCGCCCGCCGCCCGCAGCCGGGCCACGGTCACGTGGTCCTCGTCGGCGGGTGTGTCCGGGGTCGCCGCGGTGCCGACCCGGGTCGACTCGCCGCGCACCGCCAGGTTGTCCTTGACGGCCACCGGCACGCCCGCGAGGGGCAGTTCGGCCAGGTCCGGCCGGGCGGCCACCTCGTCGGCCTCGGCGAGCGCGGCCTCGGCGCGGACGGTCCGGAACGCGCCGACACGGCCGTCGAGCCGCTCGATCCGGGCGAGGTGCTCGGCCACGACCTCGCGGGGCGTGGCCCGCTTCTCGCGTACGGCGGCGGCGATCTCGGCGGCACTCCGGCCGGCCCAGCTGGTCACGGGCGCTCCTCGGAAAGAAAAAAGGGGGGGACGGGCATGGTCGTACTCGCGAGTACGTAGGGAGAACTGTGCCCGCACTCGGGCCTCACGTCGAGAGGTCCGCCGCGCCGCCGTCCGTGAAGGAGTCCGCATGGTTCTCCGCGGGTCCGGCGCCCGCACCGGGCGGTCGGGCGGCGCGGTTGGAACCGGGCGCGGTGGGGGAGCTGTATACCTCGTCCGCCCCCGTGACCGTCGTCCACCCTGGTAGTCACCCGCCGACGTACGACCTACGGAGCATCCCCCATGCATGACGACCGCAGCCTGGTCGAGGCCCGTCTCCGGCGTGTCCTCGACGAGCGCATCCGCCCCGCCGTGTACCCGGAGTGCGTCCCCCTGGACGTGGCGGTGTGGCACGCACCCGGCGAGCCCGTGCCGGTCGCGGAGGGACTGGCCGCCGAGCCGGAGCCGATCGAGGTGGGCGCCCGGTGGGGTGCTCCGTGGGGCACCAGCTGGTTCCGGGTCACCGGCACCGTGCCCGAGGCGTGGGCCGGGCGGACCGTCGAGGCCCTCCTCGACCTCGGCTTTGACGAGAACATGCCCGGCTTCCAGTGCGAGGGCCTGGTCTACCGGTCCGACGGCACCCCGGTGAAGGGCCTCAACCCGCGCAACCAGTGGGTGCGCGTCGGCGCCCCCGTGGCGGGCGGAGAGGAGGTGCGGCTGCACGTCGAGGCCGCCTCCAACCCGGTCGTCTTCGGCCGCCACCCCTTCCGGCCCACCCCGCTCGGCGACAAGGAGACCGCCGGCAGCGAGCCGCAGTACACCCTCGCCCGCATGGACCTCGCCGTCCTCGACGAGACGGTGTGGGAGTTGGTGCTCGACCTGGAGGTGCTCGGCGAGCTGATGGCCGAACTGCCGGTGGAGTCGCCGCGGCGCTGGGAGATCCTGCGCGCGGTGGACAGGGCGCTCGACGCGGTCGACCTCCAGGACGTCAACTCCACGGCGGCGCGGGCCCGTTCCCTGCTCACCGGGGTGCTCGCCGCGCCCGCCGCCCCCTCGGCGCACCGCATCAGCGCCGTCGGGCACGCGCACATCGACTCGGCGTGGCTGTGGCCGCTGCGCGAGACCGTGCGCAAGGTGGCCCGGACGACGGCAAGTATGACCGCGCTGCTGGAGGACGAGCCCGGCTTCGTCTTCGCCATGTCCCAGGCGCAGCAGTGGGCGTGGGTCAAGGAGCACCGGCCCGAGGTCTGGGCGCGGGTGAAGAGGGCGGTGGCGGACGGACGCTTCGTGCCGGCCGGCGGCATGTGGGTGGAGTCCGACACCAACATGCCCGGCTCGGAGGCCATGGCCCGGCAGTTCGTGCACGGCAAGCGCTTCTTCCTGGACGAGTTCGGCGTCGAGAACGACGAGGCCTGGCTGCCCGACACCTTCGGCTTCGCCGCGGGCCTGCCCCAGATCATCCGGGCGGCGGGCTCGACCCGGCTGCTCACCCAGAAGATCAGCTGGTCGCGGACGAACAGGTTCCCGCACCACACCTTCCTGTGGGAGGGCATCGACGGCTCCCGGATCTTCACCCACTTCCCGCCGGTCGACACCTACAACTGCGCCATGCACGGCGGCGAGATCGCGCACGCCACCCGCAACTTCAGGGACAAGGGCGTGGCCCGGCACTCCCTGGCCCCCACCGGCTGGGGCGACGGAGGCGGCGGCACCACCCGCGAGATGGTCGCCAAGGCGGCCCGGCTGCGCGACCTCGAAGGCTCGGCGAGGGTGGTGTGGGAGACCCCGCGGGCCTTCTTCGACCGGGCCGAGGCCGAGTACCCGGAGCCGCCCGTCTGGGTCGGCGAGCTCTATCTCGAACTGCACCGGGCCACCCTCACCAGCCAGGCGAAGACCAAGCAGGGCAACCGGCGCAGCGAGCACCTGCTGCGCGAGGCGGAGCTGTGGGCGGCGACGGCCGCCGTCCGCACCGGATTCGCCTACCCCTACGAGCAGTTGGACCGCGTCTGGAAGACGGTGCTGCTGCATCAGTTCCACGACATCCTGCCGGGGTCGTCGATCGCCTGGGTGCACCGCGAGGCGCGCGCGACCTACGAGCGGATCGCGGCGGAGCTGGACGGGATCGTCGAGGCCGCCCAGCGTGCCCTGGCCGGCGAGGGCACGACCCCGCTCGCCTTCAACGCGGCCCCGCACCCGCGCTCCGGCGTCCCCGCGGGCGGCGCCGCCACCCCGGCGGACGCGGGCGGCGGCACCCGGCTCACGCCCCGCGCGGGCGGCGGACACGTGCTGGACAACGGCCTGCTGCGGGTCGAGATCGACGGGCGGGGCCTCGTGGTGTCCGCGTACGACATCGGGGCCGACCGCGAGACCGTCGCGCCGGGCCGCGCCGCCAACCTCCTCCAGCTCCACGCCGACCTGCCGAACATGTGGGACGCGTGGGACGTGGACGAGTTCTACCGCAACACGGTCACCGACCTCACGGACGCCGAGTCGGTCACGGCCGGCGAGGACGGCGCGTCGGTGCGCGTGGTCCGGTCCTTCGGCGCGTCCCGCGTCATCCAGGTGCTCTCCCTGCCGCCGGGGGAGCGGCGGCTGGTGGTGGACACGGAGGTCGACTGGCACGAGACGGAGAAGTTCCTCAAGCTCGCCTTCCCGCTCGACGTGCACGCCGAACGGTACGCCTCGGAGACCCAGTTCGGGCACTTCCACCGGCCCACGCACACCAACACCTCCTGGGAGGCGGCCAAGTTCGAGGCGTGCAACCACCGCTTCGTGCACGTGGCCGAGCCCGGCTGGGGCGTCGCCCTCGTCAGCGACTCGACGTACGGCCACGACGTGACCCGCACCGTCCGCAGCGGCGGCGACCGCGGTACGACGACCACGGTCCGCGTCTCCCTGCTGCGCGCCCCGCGCTTCCCCGACCCCGAGACCGACCAGGGCGTCCACCGCTTCCGGCACGCCCTGGTGCCGGGCGCGGACATCGGGGACGCGGTGCGGGAGGGCTGGCGGATCAACCTGCCGGAGCGGCATGTCACCGGCGCCGGTGAGGTCGCCCCGCTGGTGACGGTGGACGAGGACGCGGTCGTCGTCACGGCGGTGAAGCTGGCCGACGACGGCAGCGGTGACGTGGTGGTCCGCTTCCACGAGGCCCATGGCGGCCGGGCCCGCGCGACCCTGACGCCGGGATTCGCGGTCGCCGGCGTCACGGTCACGGACCTGCTGGAACGCCCGCTGTCCGACACCCCTGCCCCGGAACGGGACGGCGAGCGGATCACCGTACGGCTGCGACCGTTCGAGCTGGCGACCCTGCGGCTGCGCCGGGCCTGACGCGGCCCGCCGTCCGTGCCCGGCGGGCGGCCGGCCCGGCTGCCGGTCGCCGGTCCGCGTTCACGAGCGCCGGACCGGCTCCGTCAGCCGGGTCGGGGGCAGGAATTCGCGCACGTACGTGCGCTGCCAGCAGGCGCCGGTGGCGCGCAGTTCCCGCCAGGTCGTGTAGCGGTAGCGGAACAGCCGGGCGCGGACGAAACGCGGCGGTTCGCCGGGCGGGAAGGGGGAGCGGCGCAGCAGCCGCAGCGTGTCGCGGTCGTTCTCCAGCAGCCGCTCCACCAGCGCGCCGAACCAGGCGCTGGTGTACGCCGGGGACAGCGCGGCGAACCACATCAGCCAGTCCAGGCGCAGATGGTAGGGCGCGAACTGGCGCGGCCAGCGCCGCGGATCGCCGGGCTTGCCCCGGAACTCGTACTCCCGCCAGTCGGCGTCCTCGCGCGGGACGTCGTCGAGCGTGCCCTCGACCACCACCTCGTGGCGGATCCGGCTGACGGTGCCGAACGCCCCGTAGGTGTTGACCAGGTGCAGCGGGTCGAAGGAGCGGTTCATGACCTGGCGGCGGGAGACCAGGTTCACCACCGGGTGGTAGCTCAGGCAGACGATCAGCGCGGCGACGGCGAGGACGACGACCTCGTACCACAGCGGCGCGCCGGGCACGGCCGGCGGGCGGGACGGGAACCGCACCACGGGCAGCGCCAGTACGATCGTGATCCAGTTCAGCCAGGCGAAGTTGCCCGACAGCACCAGCCACAGCTGGGTGAGGATCATCAGCGCGGCGGCGGCCGTGGCGATGGGCTGCGGGGTGAACAGCAGGAACGGCACCACGAGTTGGGTGAAGTGGTTGGCGGCGACCTCCACCCGGTGCAGCGGGCCGGGCAGATGGTGGAAGAACCAGCTCAGCGGGCCCGGCATCGGCTGGGTCTCGTGGTGGTGGTGCAGGCAGGTCAGCTTCCGCCAGCACTCGTCGCCGCGCAGCTTGATCAATCCCGCGCCGAACTCCACCCGGAAGAGGATCCAGCGCAGCAGGAACAGCACGACGACGGGCGGCGCGACCTCGTCGTTGCCGAGGAAGACGGCGAGGAAGCCGGTCTCCAGCAGCAGCGACTCCCAGCCGAACGCGTACCAGGTCTGGCCGACGTTGACGACGGACAGGTACAGCGCCCAGGGCACCAGCCACAGCAGCATGGCCCCCCACAGCGGGAGTGCCGCGTCCAGCCCGGCGACCAGCGCGGCGGACACGGCGCAACCCGCCCACGCGCAGGCCGCGAAGAAGCGGTCCGAGTAGTGCAGGTGGAACAGGCTCGGCGCCCCCCGGAACGGCACCCGTGCCACGAAGCGGGGGATCGGCAGCATGCCGCGCTCACCGAGCAGCGCCCGGAACTGCAGCGCCGCCGTCAGGAACGCGACGAGGTACACCGTGGCCAGGGCCCGCTGGAAGACCAGCCGGCTCAGCCAGTAGTCGGGTGCGGTGAACCAGCCCACGGCCGTGCGCTCCTCTCTCCTCACCGACGCCAGATGTGATCGCCGTGTGTGACGGTGCGCTCCGCTTGCGTGATCGGCGCGCGTGGAGCAGACAATGGTGCAGCGGACAACAGGGACGAAACGTCCCGGACGAAGCAGGAGAACGGGGTGCGGACACCCAGCGGAACCTTCGCCACGGCTTGCGCCCTCTCGGTCGTGCTCCTCGTCGCCGGATGCGTCGGCGGCGAGCGGACCACCAGGCTGAACGTGGAGCTCTTCCTGGAATCGGCCGCGGAGCGGGGGCCCGATCCCTTCACGGACTCCACGGCCATCTCCCTGGCTACCCCGCCCCCGGCCACCCGAACACCGCAGCCGGCCCGGCCGACGCCGTCGGTCCCGAAGGTGCCGTCGGTGAAACCCCCGTCCGCCCCGCGGGGAGTGCGCTCCCTGGTCGGCAGCACGCCGGGACTGTACGGCGGCACGCCCGGCGTCGCCGTCTGCGACGTACGGCGGCAGATCTCCCACCTGACCGCCGACGGCGCCAAGGCGCGCGTCTTCGCCGACGTCCTGGGCGTGGAGCCGAAGTCCCTGCCCGGTTATCTGCGCGGCCTGACCCCGGTCCTGCTGCGCGCCGACACCCGCGTCACCGACCACGGCTTCCGCGACGGCCGCGCGACCACCCGGCAGTCCGTGCTGCAGTCCGGCACGGCCGTCCTCGTCGACGACCACGGGGTGCCGCATCTGCGCTGCGTCTGCGGCAACCCGCTCGAACCCCCGGTGGCGATGGCGGGCGCGCCGCTCACCCGGGGGCGCCCGTGGTCCGCGTTCCGCTCCTCCGAGGTGGTCGTGGTCTCCCCGGCGCCGCAGGCGCTCACCAGGATCACGATCGTCGACGCCGCCCACGGCACCTGGATCGAGCGGGCGGTCGGCCAGGACGTCCGGCGCGACCGCGTCGTACCGCCGCCGCGCGGGGCGGACGAGCCGGCGTGGGGGGAGACACACGGCCACGGCTCGTACGACGGCGACCACTCGGACCATCCGGACCAGGACGCGACCGGGACGCAGACCGAGCCCCGGGTGCCTCCGGGCGACGGGGTCTCCCTGCCGCGCTCCTCACCGGACCCGCACGCCGCGGGGCAGGCTCCCCCGGCCCGCTCCGGCCTCCCCGCGCCCTACGGCGCCTCCGGCCCCGCCGGGTCCACCGCCGGTGCGGACCCCGCCGGCGACCTCGGCCCGCCGGCCGAGCCCGACACCCCCGGCTCCCCCGACGGCGGCGGGCCGACCCCGTACGAGAGCACGTGACCGGCGCCCGCTCGGGCGGCGGCACCGCCTGAAAGCCGGCCGCGCGGTACCCGCCCGGGACCGCGCGAGGCGCCCACCCCGGCTCGAAGAATCACACGATCCCTGGCAAGGTGGCTCCATGGCTGAACGGGGAGCGAACGCCCTGTCACTCCCGGACGACTGGCCCGCGCACTCGGATCCGATCCTGGCGCTCAACCGCATGGGCAGCTTCGACTGGGACCTGGACGCGGGTCTGTTCATCATGGACCCCCTGGCCGAGGAGATCTTCGACGTCCGCCCCGGCGAGTACGACGGCCGGCCCGAGAGCCTGGCCGACCGGGTGCCGCGGGCCGAGGGCGACCGCCTCGACGCCCTGGTGGCCAAGGCGCTCAAGGACGGCAGCGAGAACTACGGCACCTACTTCCGTATCCGCCGCCGCGACGGCAGCCTGCGCTGGACCCACACCCAGGGCTACATCCGGCGCGACGAGACGGGCCGCCCGCGCCGGATCATCGGCATCGTCCGGGACGCGACGGAGGAGCTCAGCGACAGCGCGGCCCGGCAGGAGCGCGCCGCGCAGGCGGCGGCCCGGCGCGACCAGACCAACGTGGTGGAGGCCGCCACCGCCGCCCTCGCCCACGCCCGCACGGTCCAGGACGTCATCGACGTGGTCAAGGACACCCGCGGCCTCGCCCTGCTCGGCTCCACCAGCCTGGTCCTCGGCCTGGTCGAGGCGGGCCGGATCCGGCTGGTCGCCGAGGGCCCGGCGGGCAGCTTCGTGCCCGGCACCCTGGTCACCCGGATCGACGAGCCCTACCCGATGAGCGAGACGGTACGGACCCTGAGCCCGTGCTTCATCGAGTCCCCGGAGGACTTCTCCGAGCGCTTCCCCGTCCTGTGGCCGCACATCACCGGGCTGAACATCACCTCGGCGGCCTATCTGCCGCTGATCGCACAGGCCCGCCCGATCGGCTCCATGGGGCTGCTCTACAACGACCGGCGCGGCTTCTCCCAGGAGGAGCGCAACGTGCTGGTCGCCCTCGGCAGCAGCATCGCGCAGAGCCTGCAGCGGGCCATGCTCTACGAGCAGGAGAAGGACCTGGCGCAGGGCCTCCAGCAGGCGATGCTGCCGCGCACCATCCCCAGCGTGCCCGGCGCCGACGTCGCCGTGCGCTACCGCTCCGGGTACGCCGGCGGCTCCCTGGGCCGCGACATCGGCGGCGACTGGTACGACCTGATCCCGCTGCCGGGCGGCCGGGTCGGCGCCGTCATCGGTGACGTCCAGGGCCACGACACGCACGCCGCCGCCGTCATGGGCCAGTTGCGCATCGTGCTGCGCGCCTACGCCGCCGAGGGCCACACCCCGGCCACGGTGATGGCCCGCGCCTCCGTCTTCCTGCACGAACTGGACACCGACCGCTTCGCCACCTGCCTGTACGCGGAGGCGGACCTGTCCACCGGCGTCGTCCAGGTGGTGCGGGCCGGGCACATCGACCCGCTGGTGCGGGGCGACGACGGCACCTGCCGCCGTATCGCGGTCGACGGCGGTCTGCCGCTCGGGCTGTCCGCCGAGTTCGGCAGCCTGGAGTACCCCGTCGCCGCCCTGGAGCTCGACCCCGGACAGACCCTGGTGCTGTGCACCGACGGCCTGGTGGAGCAGCCCGGGGCCGACCTGGACGACGGCATGAGGGATGTCACCGCGCTGATCGCCGGGGGCCCGGAGGACGTACGGGACCTCGCCGACCTGCTCATCGACGCGGCCGAGGAGCGCGGCGGCGACGACGACGTGGCCCTGCTGGTGCTGCGCCGCCGGGGCCTGACCGAGCGGCAGCCCGTCAGCCGGCTCCAGCGGCACGTGGTCCCCGGCGACCCGGATGCGCTGAGCGACACCCGGCACATGATCCGCTCCACGGTCCGTGCCTGGGGCGCCCGGGAACGCTCCGACGAGATCGAACTCGTGGCCGACGAGCTGATCACCAACGCCCTGATGCACACCGAGGGCGCCGCGATCGTCACCCTGCGGGTGCTTACCGGCACCGACCGGCGGCTGCGGGTCGAGGTCGAGGACTCCTCCAGCGCCCTGCCGCGCCGCCGGGAGCCGGGGGAGGTGGGCGTCTCCGGCCGCGGGCTGCTGCTCGTCGACCGGCTCACCGACGTGTGGGGCGTCGAGGCCCGGGGCGGCGGCAAGTGCATGTGGTGCGAGTTCGTGGTGCCGGAACGCGCCTGACCGGCGCGGGCGGGGGTGTGGACGGAGGGCGCGCAGCGCGGGCCCGGTGCGCGCCCGGCGGCTCCCCGGGTGCGCCCGCGCGGCGTTGTCGGCGCCGGGTGGCACTCTGGACCCATGCCGGAACTGCCCGAGGTCGAAGCGCTCAGGGACTTCCTCACCGACCATCTCGTCGGCCACGAGATGGTCCGGGTGCTGCCCGTCGCCGTCAGCGTCCTCAAGACCTACGACCCACCCGTCACCGCCCTCCAGGGCCGGCCGGTCACGGCGGTGGGCCGGTACGGCAAGTTCCTCGCCGTCGCGACTCAGGGCGGCCCGCACCTCGTGACCCACCTCGCCCGCGCGGGCTGGCTGCAGTGGAAGGACCCGCTGCCGCAGGCCCCGCCACGCCCCGGCAAGGGGCCGCTCGCCCTGCGCGTCGCCCTGGAGACCGGCGCGGGCTTCGACCTCACCGAGGCCGGCACCCAGAAGCGGCTCGCGGTGTACGTCGTAGGGGATCCGCGGGACGTGCCGGGGGTGGCCCGGCTCGGTCCGGACCCGCTGGCCGACGACTTCGACGAGGCGCGCCTCGCGGGCCTGCTCGCGGGGGAGCGGCGCCAGATCAAGGGCGCGCTGCGCGACCAGAGCCTGATCGCGGGAGTGGGCAACGCCTACAGCGACGAGATCCTGCACGCGGCGAGGATGTCCCCGTTCAAGCTCGCCGCCTCCCTCACACCGGAGGAGACCGCGCGACTGCACGCGGCGCTGCGCACCACCCTGACGGAGGCCGTCGAGCGCTCCCGGGGCATCGCCGCCGGACGGCTCAAGGCCGAGAAGAAGAGCGGCCTGCGGGTGCACGGCCGCACCGGCGAGCCCTGCCCGGTCTGCGGCGACACCATCCGTGAGGTCTCGTTCAGCGACTCGTCCCTGCAGTACTGCCCGACCTGCCAGACGGGCGGCAAGCCGCTGGCGGACCGCAGACTGTCCCGGCTGCTGAAGTAGCGCCCCGCCCGGGGTTCGCGGCGCCGGTCAGTGCGAGGCCAGGGTCACCAGGGGCCGCCCGTCCGCCGTGCGCACCTCGAAGCGGGCGATCTCACCCGTATGCATCGCGGTACCGCCCGCCATGGTGTTCGGCCGGGCGTCGTGCGAGGGGACCGCCCAGCTGGTCACCGTCTGCTCCGAGCCGTCGCGGCCGACGACGACGAGCCGGCAGGAGCGGGGGCCCGCCCCGTCCTTGATCCTCAGCTCGACCTGGCTGCCCCAGTCCGCGTTCTCCGCGCTGACCTGCGCCCACACGCCCGTCCGGGCGTCGGTCGCCGAGACCTGCATCGGCTCCTTCCCGGCCCCGGACCCGGACCCGGCCACGAACGCGATCCCGGGTCCGGCCACGGCGAACACCACCGAGGCGGCCACGGCGTACAGCAGGCGGCGGCGTCCGGCCCGGCGCCGCCGGGACACCTCGCCGACGAGCCGGTCCAGCAGCCGGGGGCCGGGCTGGGTCATGGGGTGCACGAAGCGCGGTGTGGCCCGCCGGTACAGCATCAGCTGCCGCGCGGTGGGACCGAACTCGGTGACGTGCGCCGCGCAGCGCGGGCACTCCATGAGGTGGTCCTCGAAGCGGAAGGCGTCCGCCTCGTCCAGCACGCCGAGCGCGTACGCGCCGACGTCGCGATGCCGTTCCAGGGACCTCATGCCGAATCCTCGTGCCGATGAGTGCGGGTGGGGTTACTCCTTGCTCCCACCCGTACGCACCGGACAGCCGAATCACTCAAGCCACGGATCACAGAATGGCAACCAAGACGTTCGGAGCGGTCCGGGCCGCGGATTGGTGCGAATCTAAAAAAGATGGATCGCGAGGTGCCCGAGGGGCAGTCCGAGCCGCCAGGCCGGTGTCCACACCTTCGGCCCCTCGTCCTCCCCGATCAGTCCCGCGCCGCCCGGGACCGCGTCCAGGTCGGGGGCGAGCAGTTCGGTCTCCTCCAGCCAGCGCCAGGCGGCCTCGGCCAGCGCCAGGTCCGGCGAGGGCACACCGGCGGCGTGCGCGTCGGCCGCCAGCTCGGCCATCCGCTCGCCCACCCAGTGCTGCCACGGCTGGTCGTACGCCGTCAGCGACATCCAGGTCTCCAGCTGTGAGACCACCTGGATGCCGGACAGTTCACCACTCGTGTCGGAGAGGAAGACGGTCAGCGCCAGCGCGTCCCGCCCGGCGCGGAACTCGAAGGACGTGGGCGGCATCAGATCGCCGGTGCGCAGCAGCTCGTCGGCGATGTACTCGGCGTACAACCACGCCATGGGGACGGCCAGTTCACCGCCACCGCTGCCGTCCGTGCTCTCGTGACCTCTGTGCAGCATCCCTTCCCTGCCTTCCTCCGGTGCGTGCGCGTCGCCCGGGACCGAACCCTGGGACCCCTGTCCGGAACACGGATGAGGACAGCCGATTACTCAACGAGGGTCCTCAGCAAGGCACTTTACGGAGGTTTGACTCACGGTCCGGTTTCACCGCAGGTCGGCCGCATATCCCGGAAGTACCCGGCGCAGGGCGCGCAGCGCGTAGTACGCGCGGGACTTCACGGTACCGGGCGGAATCCCCAGTGTTTGCGCCGCTTCCGCCACACTCGCCCCCTGGAAATACACCAGCACCAGGACTTCACGGTGTTCCGGAGTGAGTGTCTTCACAGCCTCGCGCACGTCGAGCGTCGCGGCGGAGCGCTCGGCGTGGTCGGCGATCACCCGCGCGTTCTCCAGCACCGCGTCCCCGACCTCCGGCGGCCGCGCCTGCCGGGCCCGGCGCGCGTCGATGGCGAGCCGGCGCGCGACGGTCAGCAGCCAGGGCCGTACGGAGTCGAAGGCGTCGGCGCGCAGCGCCTCGGGATGCTGCCAGGCGCGGACGAGGGTCTCCTGCAGGAGGTCCTCGGCGCGCTGCCGGTCGCCGTCGCAGAGCCTGAGCAGCAGCGCGAAGAGCGGCCTGCCGTGCTCGCGCTGCAGTGCGGCGAGCTCGTGCTCGGCGGTCGTCGTCCCGTGCGGGATCGGGAGGGTCATTCCGGCCGTCATGGCCGTATGGCACCGCGAAGGTCCCGGCGGGGACAGGGCGCGCGCACGGCTCTGCGGCGGACGGTCGATCGCGTCGACGAACGGTTCGACGAACGGTCACCGGATCACGGAAGCACGCCGGACGGGTTAACGGAGGGGGCGATCCCGTTTGCGGCGGCGGCCATTTTCGTACCCATTCATCTGACCGTACGACTTTGTCCGACGCATGATCGCAGTGGGGTGAACCGATGATCGCACGCAGACGGCAGGTGGCCCTGGCCGTGACGGCCCTCCTCGCCGCGGCGGCCGCCTGCCAGGCCCACCAACGGGAGCAGCACGCCGCGCCGGGGCATCCGGCGCCGCGCGCGGCGTCCGCCGCCGCCCTCCCGCCCGTCGCCGGCGGCGAAGTCCGGGCTTCCGACGACTCGTCGAGACGTTGAGACGTTGAGCCGTTCAGCCGTGGAGCCGTGGAGCCGTAGAGCCCTTCAGTCCTTCAGCCCTTGAGCCGTGGAGCCGGGCCTGAGCCGGGCCCGGGCCGCGCGGCTAGCGCCGCGCCAGCGCCGACCGCTTGTACGAGTAGGCGAAGTAGATCACGCATCCGATCAGGAACCACACGGCGAACCGCACCCAGGTCTGCCACTGCAGGAACGTGATCAGCCAGATCGAGAAGACCACGCCGAGGGCCGGCACGAACGGCATCCACGGCGTGCGGAAGGCGCGCGGCAGCTCCGGCTGCCGGTAGCGCAGCACGATCACCGCCGTGCACACCACCACGAACGCCAGCAGAATGCCGATGTTGGTCAGCTCGGCCGCCTCGGCGATCGGCAGGAACCCGGCGATGACCGCCGAGGCCAGCCCGACGATCCACGTCACCCGCGTCGGCACGTGCCGCGTGGGATGCGTCTTCGCGAACCACTTGGGCAGCAGCCCGTCCCGGGACATGGCGAACCACACCCGGGTCACGCCCAGCATGAAGGTGAACATCACGGTGAGGATGCCGATGATGGCGCCCACCGCGATCACGTCCGCCAGCCCGCCCAGGCCCACCGACTTGAACGCCGTGGAGAAGCCGCTCTCCTTGTCGATCTCCTTGTAGTTCTGCATACCGGTCAGCACCAGGCAGGCCGCCACGTACAGCACCATCGAGATCGCCAGCGAGTAGACGATCGCCTTGGGCATGTGCCGCTGCGCGTCCCGCGACTCCTCCGCCGCCGTCGACATCGCGTCGTAGCCGAACACGGCGAAGAACACCGTCGCCGCACCGGTGAACGTCCCGCCGATGCCGTACGGGAAGAACGGCCGGTAGTTGGCGGTCGTGATGTGGAAGACGCCGACCCCGATCACCAGCAGCACCACCAGGACCTTCAGCGCCACCACGAACGTCTCGAAGCGGGCCGCGCTGCGCATACCGAGGTTCAGCAGCCACGCGATGAGCAGACACAGCACGGCCGCGAACAGGTCGACCCGGTGCCCGGCACCGGTGCCCGGCGCGCCCAGCATCCAGGACGGCAGCTGCGCGCCCATGTCCTCGACGAGGAAGCCGAAGTAGCCGGAGATGCCGATCGCGACCACCGCCACGATCGCCGTGTACTCGAGCAGCAGGTCCCAGCCGATGAACCAGCCCGCGAACTCGCCGAGCACCGCGTATCCGTAGGTGTAGGCCGAGCCCGCCTTCGGGATCAGACCCGCGAACTCGGCGTACGACAGCGCCGCCGCCGCGCTGGCGAGGCCGGCGATGAGGAAGGACACGACCACCGCCGGGCCCGCCGTGCCGTTGGCCACCGTACCGGCGAGGGTGAAGATGCCCGCGCCGATGATGCCGCCCACACCGATCGCGGTCAGCTGCCACAGGCCCAGCGAGCGCTCCAGCCGGGGGCCCTCGGCGACCTCCGTCTCTTCGATGTGCTCGATGGGTTTGCGGCGGAGAATGCCCTCGCCCATTCGGAGTCCGGCCATGCGCCTCACCTCTTCGCAGACGGCAAACGGCTGACGGCGGATCATGATGGCCCAGCACTGCCGGTCAGGGAAGACACCACGCACGACCGGGACGGCGACGGCCGCCCCGGCCCGCCGCGGTGAGCTACGGTCGCCCCGGCCCGCAGCGGTGAGTTACGGCACCACCGTCACCGGCCACCGCCCCGCCTTCACCAGACGCACCGCGACCGAGCCGACGATCCGGTGGCCGGCCTGCTCGGAGGCGCCCACCACCACGGCATCCGCCTTGAGCTCGTCGGCGGCCGTGACCAGGCCGTTGTACGGGTCGCCCCGGAAGGTGTGGAACTCCCAGCGGATCTCGTATATCCCCTTGACCCGCTCGGCCGCCTCGCGGATCTGCTGGACCAGGTCCTCGGCGATCTCGTCGGTCGCCTCCGCCACCGGCGCACCGAGCGCGGCACCCGCCGTCATCACCGGCTGCACGTACACGACGGCGAGCAGGGCGTGCTGCCTGCGGGCCAGACCGCCCGCGTAGGCCGCGGCCCGCATCGACGAGTCGGAGCCGTCCACTCCGACCAGGATCACCTTCGGCCCGTCCGTGCCCCGCTCGAACCGCTGTGCGTGCTGTTCCGTCACGTCGTGAGGCTATCGGAGGCCGCGGCCGGCACCGGAGCGCGGGCCACTTCGACGGGCGCGGCGCACGGGGTGTTCCTACAGTCGGAACATGAGCGCCACCCCGAAGGAACCATGACCGCCACCGCCGACGCCGCCCCGGCCGCGGCCGGGGCCGGAAGCCGGCCCGGGCGGCCGCCCCGCGACGGCTTCCTCCACCGGGTGCCCGAAGGCGTCGGTGCCTTCTTCGGCGCCCTCGGCCTGTTCTGCGTCCTGCTGGACCTCGTCGCCCCGCTGCGCGTGCTGCTCCGCCCGGTCGTCCGCGCCCTCGAACTCCTCCTCGTCCCGGTCAGCGCCAACCTCGCCTACGCCGCCTTCCTCTTCCTGCTGGCCGCGGCGACCGCCGCCCGCAAGAAGGTCGCCTGGTGGCTGGTCGTCGTCTACCTGGGCCTCGTGGTCCTCAGCGACGTGCTCGGCCTGGCGGCCGGCGAGTACGCCGAGTCGCTGCCGTCCCTCGTGGTCTGCTCCCTCGCGCTGCTGCTGCTCATCGCCGCCCGCGACGAGTTCTACGCCGCCTCCCGCCGCGGCGCCGTGTGGCGGGCGCTGGCCGTGCTGGCCGCCGGGATCGCGGCGGCGATCCTGGCCGGCTGGGGCCTGGTAGCGCTCTTCCCCGGCACCCTGCCCGAGGGCCAGTACCTGGCCTGGGCCGCCGACCGGGTCTGCGGCGGCCTGGTCGGCGCACGCGCCTTCGACGGCCGCCCGCCGCGCGCCGTCACCTTCCTGCTCGGCCTGTTCGGCGCGCTCGCCCTGCTCAACGCCGCCGCCACGCTGTTCCGCTCGCAGCGTCTGGAGGCGGCCCTGCACGGCGACGAGGAGGACCGTATCCGCGCCCTGCTGGCGGCCTACGGCGAAGAGGACTCCCTCGGCTACTTCGCCACCCGCCGCGACAAGGCCGTGGTCTTCTCGCCGAGCGGCAAGGCCGCCGTCACCTATCGCGTCGAGGCCGGGGTGTGCCTGGCCAGCGGCGACCCCGTCGGCGACCGCGAGGCCTGGCCGCACGCCATCGCCGCCTGGCTGGACGTCGCCCGCCGCCACGCCTGGGCACCCGCCGTGATGGGTGCCTCCGAGGACGGGGCCAGGGCCTACGCCCGCGCCGGACTCGGCGCCCTGCAACTGGGCGACGAGGCGATCGTGCACGTCGCCGACTTCGACCTCGCGGGCCGGGACATGCGCGTGACCCGGCAGGCCGTGCACCGCGTCCGGCGCACCGGCGCCACCTGCCGCATCCGCCGCCACGCCACCCTCGGCGACGCCGAGATGGAGGAGGTGATCGACAAGGCCGACGCCTGGCGCGACACCGAGACCGAACGCGGCTTCTCCATGGCCCTGGACCGCCTCGGCGACCCCGCGGACGGCGACTGCCTCCTCGTGGAGGCCCTCAGCGCCGACGGGCGGCTGCTCGCCCTGCTCTCCTTCGTCCCCTGGGGCCGCGACGGCGTCTCCCTGGACCTGATGCGCCGGGACCGCGCCGCCCCCAACGGCGTCATGGAGTTCATGGTCGCCGAGCTGTGCGCGGCCGCACCGAAGCGGGGCGTGCACCGCATCTCGCTGAACTTCGCCGTCTTCCGCTCGGCGTTCGAGGAGGGCGCCCGCATCGGCGCCGGACCGGTGCTGCGGCTGTGGCGCCGCCTGCTGCTTTTCCTCTCCCGCTGGTGGCAGCTGGAGGCGCTCTACCGCTCCAACGCCAAGTACCACCCCGAGTGGTACCCCCGCTTCATCTGCTACGGAGACGCCGCCCAGCTCGCCCGGATCGGCCTGGCCTCCGGCATCGCCGAGGGCTTCGTCTCCGTACCCTCGCTGCGCAAGCTATGGGGCAAGGGCCACACCGGGCACGGAGCCGGGCCCGCCGCGCCGGGCGCCCCGTCCGCCCCGGCGGCCCCCGGCGCCGGCGAGGAGCGGCGGGCCGCACCCGCCGACCCGCTCGCCGGCCTGCCCGAGCAGGTCCGGGTGCGCCACCGCACCCTGGACCGGCTGCGCGCCGCCGGCACCGACCCCTACCCGGTCGGCGTCCCGGCCCGCACCCGGACCCTCGCCGAGGTCCGCGACGGGGAACAGGTCACGGTCGCCGGGCGGATCATGCTGATGCGCGACTTCGGCGGCATCGTCTTCGTCGTCCTGCGCGACTGGTCCGGCGACCGCCAACTCGCCCTCACCCGCTCCGGCTCCGGCCCGGCCCTGGACCGCTTCACCGCCGACGCGGACCTCGGCGACCACATCACCGCCACCGGCCGGGCGGGCGTCAGCGACCGGGGCGAGCCGACCGTCTTCGTCACCTCCTGGACGCTGCTCGGCAAGTGCCTGCACCCGCTGCCCGACAAGCGCCGGGGCCTCGCCGACCCCGAGGCGAGAATCCGGCGCCGCCACCTCGACCTGGTGACGAGCCCCGAGGCCCGCGCCGTCGTCCGCACCCGCTCCACCGCCGTCCAGGCCCTGCGCCAGGGCCTGCTGGACCGCGGCTTCCTCGAGGTCGAGACCCCGATGCTGCAACAGGTCCACGGCGGCGCCCACGCCCGCCCCTTCACCACCCACATCAACGCCTACGACCTGGACCTGTACCTGCGCATCGCCCCCGAGCTGTACCTGAAGCGGCTCTGCGTCGGCGGCCTGGAGCGGGTCTTCGAGCTGGGCCGCACCTTCCGCAACGAGGGCGTCTCCTACAAGCACAACCCCGAGTTCACGATGCTGGAGGCCTACCAGGCCTACGCCGACTACGACGTGATGCTCGACCTCACCCGCGAACTGATCCAGGCCGCCGCGACCGCCGCCCACGGCCGCGCGGTCGCCCGCCGGGGCGGCACCGAGTACGACATCTCCGGGCCCTGGCCGGTCAAGACCGTGCACGGCGCGATCTCCGAGGCGCTGGGGGAGGAGATCGACGCGGGCACGGACCTGGCGGTGCTGCACCGGCTCTGCGACCGCGCGGGCGTGCCCTACACCGCGGACGACGGCCCCGGGGACGTGGTCCTGGAGATGTACGAGCGGCTGGTGGAGGAACGGACCGGGCCGCCCACCTTCTACAAGGACTTCCCGACCGAGGTCTCCCCCCTCACCCGGCAGCACCGCACCGACCCGCGCCTCGCCGAGCGCTGGGACCTCGTCGCCTTCGGCACCGAACTCGGCACCGCCTACTCGGAACTGACCGACCCCGTCGAGCAGCGGCGCCGCCTCACCGCCCAGTCGCTGCTCGCCGCCGGCGGCGACCCCGAGGCGATGGAACTCGACGAGGACTTCCTCGACGCCCTCGCCTACGCCATGCCGCCCACCGGCGGCCTCGGCCTCGGCGTCGACCGCCTGGTCATGTTCCTCACCGGACTGACCATCCGCGAGACGCTGCCCTTCCCGCTGGTGCGCCGCCGCTGAGCGGGACCGGCCCGGCACTGGGCCGGGCGGGTGTTTTCCCGGCTCCGCTCCGGCCGTCGCGTGGTCCCGCGGTGCTCCACGGGCGACTGATGAGTCATGCAGAAGGAACAGTTGCTCACACGGCGGCGGGCCCTGCTCGCCGGGGTCGCCGCTCTGGGGGCGGCGGGAGCGGCCGGCACCGCCGGTCTGCTGTTCCCCGGCTCCTCCGGCTCCTCCGGTCCTCCCGTGCGGCCCGCCGGCCCGGTCGCGGGCTCCCCGGCGCGCGGTGCCCTCGCCCCCTCCGCCTACCGTCTGCGGCCCCTGACGGGTGAGGGCACGCCACGCGCCGTCCCCGGGCCGCCCCGGGTACGCCGCGCGCCGATCCTGCGCATGTCCGGACGCGGCCGCACCATGATGCTGACGTTCGACGACGGTCCCGACCCCCGCTACACCCCGCACATCCTGGACACGCTGGCCAGGTACGACGTCCGGGCCACGTTCTTCGTGTGCGGGGGGAGGGCCGACGGGAACCGGGACCTGCTGGCCCGGATGGCCGACGAGGGACACGTCGTCGGCAACCACACCTGGACCCACCCGCTGCTCACCAAGCTCTCCCGCCGCCGCATCCGCGCCGAGATGGAACGCACCAGCGACATCATCGAACGCGCCTACGGCGAACGCCCCCTGTGGTTCCGCGCCCCCTACGGCGCCTGGAACCGGGCGACCTTCCAGCTCGGCGCCGAGATGGGCATGGAACCGCTGGCCTGGACGCTGGACAGCTTCGACTGGACCGAACCGCCCCCCGTCGCCGACGCGATCACCGACCAGGTCGTGGGCGGCGCCGCCCCCGGCTTCCTGGTCCTCAACCACGACGCCGGCGGCGACCGTTCGCAGAGCGTCCGCGCGCTGCGCGCCTACCTGCCGGAGCTGCTGGACGAGGGCTACCACCTGACCGTGCCCCGCCGGTCGTACACCTGACCCGGCGTCGGGGCCCGCCGGGCCGGGCGCCGCTCAGCGGACCTCGGCCGGTGGACCTCGGTCAGCGGACCTCGGCCGGTGGACCTCGGTCAGCGGACCTCGGCCGGTGGACCTCGGTCAGCGGACCTCGGCCGGTGGACCTCGTGGAGCGGACCTCGGCCGGTGGACCTCGGTCAGCGGACCTCGGTCAGGCGGGCGAAGACGACGACGTTGCCGTCGTAGCCGATCCCCTGGGAGAAGCCGCCGCCGCAGGTGATCACCCGCAGCTCCGGTGCCCCCTTCGAACCGTATACGCGCTCCCCGGGGAAGCCGTTCTTGGGGAACACCTCGACGCCGTAGATCCCGAACACGGCCGTCCTGCCGTCCTGCCGCCGGATCTCGATCCTGCTCCCCTTCCGCAGCGCGCCCAGTCCGTAGAACACGGCGGGACCGGTCCTGTTGTCGACATGGCCGACGACGACGGCGGTGCCCTTCTCGCCGGGGGTCACCGCACCGGTGAACCAGCCCGCCAGATTCGGGTTCTCCGGCGGCGGCGCGCCGACCCAGCCGTCCGCGTCCAGACCGACCGGTGTGAGGGGCGCGTCGACCCGGATCACGGGGATCCTGACCCGCCGCGGAACCGAGTACGGCAGGGGTGCGGGGGCCGCCGAGGACGTACGGCCGCCGTCCGGGGCGACCGCTCTCGCGGGCTGCGGCGGGCCGGTGCCGAACTCACCCGAGCCGCCGCGGACGAGCGCGATCCCGGTGAGCAGGACGAGCGCCGTCACGCCCCACGGGACATGCTTACGCGGTACGCGCTCCTCCTCCTCGCCGACCGCCCCGGACAGCCCGCCCACAGACATCCGCTCTCCTCTCCCGCTCCGGCCGTCGCCCCTGCACGCCCGCTCACGAGAACGCTAAGGACCGCACGCGCGGCCGGCGACGGGGCGGGCGCGAACGGGTGGCCCGGCGGCCCTCGCCGCGCCGTCCCATGGCTTCGGGCCCGGTGCCGGGCCGTGGTCAGGTGCCGTTCTCGCCGGAGCGGCGGCGCGCGAGGCAGTACGCCGCGCCGAGCGACCCGGTGACGAGGGCGGTGCCGATGCCGAGTTCCTCGAGGCCGGGGCCGGCGAGGGTGCCGCCCTCGCCCGCGCGGACGCCGTGCTGGACGGCGGCCGGGCCGCCGCCGTCCTGGCCGTGGCCGCCGGCGATCGTCAGGTCCGCGGCCCCGCTGTGGCCGTCGCAGGTGAACGTCACCTGGTAGACGGCACCCGGCCGGGCGTCCCCGTCGCCCCGCACGGTCTGGGACGACCGCCCGCGCGGGATGCTGACCGCGTCGAAGACACCGGACGACACGGTCGCGGGGCCCCGGCAGCCGCCCTGGCCGCGATCGATCTCCAGCGTGACCTGCGCGCCCGGCGCGACGGTGGACGGCCTCACGCCGACCCGGAACGCGCTGCCGCCGGGACGGCCGTCGCCGCCGCTCGCCACGGCGGCAGGGGCGGCCAGGGCGAGAGCGGCGACGGCCGGCAGCGCGGCCGAGGCGGCACGTACGACGCGCATGACGGATCCTCCCGGTTCCCGAGGAGCGGTCGCGGACCTGCTGCGTCCGTGCCGGAGACGCGCCTCGACGATCGAAACGCTAGGAAGGTCCGCGCCCGGCCGCGATCGCACCCGGGCGAACGGAGCAACCGGGTGCGCCGCCCGGGGGACGGCTCTCCCGACGCCCCGTCGGCTGAGGGGCCGTCACCGTCCCGGTCAGTGGCCGAGGTGGGGGAACAGGGCCAGGAAGGGGTCCGCCGACGCCGCGATGCCCCGGCTGAAGGGCGCGTCGAAGTCCCAGATCAGGAAGAGCAGGAAGGCGATCAGCGCGGAGAACAGCCCGGCGAGGATCAGCTCCCGGGTCGTCCGTCTGATCTGGAGCGCGAACACCATGCCGATGGTGATCACGGCGCCCGCGATCAGCCCGAACCACACCACGCCCGGCATGGTCGCCCCCGTGGAGTCTGCCCGCGCGGCGCGTGCCTGGTCGGCCGCGGACACCTGGTCCACGAGCGGCTGGTACGCCTGCGCCTGGAAGTCCGACGTCGGGCGGTAGTCGGTGACGTCCGCGCGGACCCGGTCGAGCAGCCGGCCGCCCTGCGGCGTGACCTCGCCGCGGTCCGCCATCGCCTTCCACTCGGTGGTGACGACGTGTCCGACATAGGCGTTGACATCGGAGCGAATGCGGTCACGGACATCGGGCGGGTAGACCCGGACCCGTTCGGAGATCTCGTGCAGCGCCTGCGCCTCAGCCTGGACGTGGTCCTGCGCGGCGACGCGGCCCTCCCAGACACCGGCGATGGCCAGGCCCAGGACGATGGCGTACACCACGCCGATCCACATCGTCATGTACTCGATGACGTCCGGGGTCTCACTGGGATCGTCGTCCTCGGCCGCCGTGCGGTGCCGCAGGAAGGTGACGATGACGACCACGGCGCAGGCGGCCAGCATCGCGAGGACGAGAACAAGCCATTCCGACAACAGTTTCCTCCAGGGGTCGGTGCGGGGGATCGGTGTCTGGGATCGGTGCGAGGGGCCGGGGTGAGGGGTCGGGGTGAGGACGCGTGAGGGTCAGCGCGGACGGAGCGCGGCGACGGCGGCCAGCGCGGGCACCGCGATGAGCAGGACGTAGGTGACCGGCGACGGGCCGTGCTGGGGCGTGCGCCGGTGCGGTCGGGGGTGGTACGACGGGTAGCTCACCGGGGCCACCGACGGGTGGGGGCGGGGCTTGGGCGCCGGCTTCGGAGCCGGTTCCGGAGGCGGGGCGGGCGCCGGCGGGGGTGCCGGGCGCGGAGGGGGTGGCGGCGCGGGCCGCGGCTTCACGGGCGGAGGCACCGGGCGGGGAGCCGGCTTGGGCGGAGGCGGCGGTGGGGGTGGTGGAGGCGGGGGAGGCGGGGGAGGCGGGGGGCTGGGGGTCGGGGTGGGAGTGGGTGCCGGGGTGGGTCCGCACGGCGGGAACGCCGGCCAGGAGCCGCTGGCCACCGACACCGCCACCATGCCGTCCGGGCCCGTGGAGGCGTACGCGCAGGCGTCGGCCGCGGCCGTTCCGCTCGGCACGCCCACGCACAGCCATGCCAGCGTCACCGGGGCCAACACCCGGAGAATGAGGGCGAATCGGGTCGGTTCGGGTCGATGCACGTCGAAGATCATGAGCCGTGACACGCCCCGGCACTCCGCCGGAAGCGTGGATTGCCCCGAAGGAGGGACGGGTGGCGCGAAACATGTCACGGCTCTCGGAAAGAAATTCGCGCCGCCGTTGAACACAACCACCGCTCCCGTGCGTACCCAGTGTCGTGCGGCGGCGCAGCAGGGCGCCACAACACCATTGGGATCATTGGGAGTTGACGATGAAGACCTCCTGGCGGAGCGCCTCGCTCGTGGCGACGGCCGCGGCCGTGCTGGCGCTGACGACGGCGTGCGGTCAGGAAAGCACTCCGCCGGCGGGCAGTCAGAACGTGGGCGCGACGGCCCCGGTCGGCGGCTACGGCAGCGCGGGCACGGGCAGCGGCGTCGGTGCGGGCACGGGGGTCGGCAACGGCTACGGCGCCGACGGCCAGCAGTCCGCGGGCGGCTCCAAGTCCGCGGGGAAGCTCGCCGTCTCCGCCAACGCGGAGCTGGGCAAGGTGCTGACCGACAGCGCCGGGATGACCCTGTACCGCTTCGACCAGGACACGGCCGAACCCCCCAAGTCCTCCTGCGACGGCGACTGCGCCAAGACCTGGCCCCCGGTCCCGGCGGACGACGCCACCGCCGGCGCCGGCATCGACAAGGCCCTGCTGGGCGAGGTCACCCGCTCCGACGGCACCAAGCAGCTGACCGTCGCCGGCTGGCCCGCGTACCGCTACGCGAAGGACGCCAAGGCCGGTCAGACCAGCGGCCAGGGTGTGGGCGGCAAGTGGTTCGCCCTCGCGCCCGACGGCAAGAAGGCCTCGCTGTCGAGCCTGCCCGGCCTGTCGGTGAAGAAGTCCGACCTCGGCGACATCGTCGTCGACAAGAACGGCATGACGGTCTACCGCTTCCTGAAGGACGAGGCGTGGCCCAAGCCGGTGTCCGCCTGCACCGGGGCGTGCCTGGAGAAGTGGCCGGCCGTGGCCCCGGTCACCGCCAACGACACCAAGGGCGTCAAGAAGAAGGGCCTGATGGGCTTCACCCGGCCGGACGGGGTCAAGCAGATGACCGTGAACTGCTGGCCGATCTACACCTTCTCCGGGGACAAGGTGCCCGGGGACATCAACGGCCAGGGCGTCGGCGGCACCTGGTACGCCGTCTCCCCGGACGGAAAGCCGGTCGGTGCACCGGCGAAGTAGGTAACCCACCGACCGGACCGCCCCCTCCGCACCGCACGGAGGGGGCGGTTCGCCGTGTCCGCGTGTCCCCGCGACTGCTCCGACGCGGGCGCCGGCAGGGAGAGTGCCGCAGGCAGCGACCGGGAACGGATGGTCAATTTCCGGTTCCGCTCGCTCCTTTGGCGGGCGATCAGTAGCCTCTGCTCGAACACCGGATCGCCTCAGCCTTGGAGAGATCGATGGAGCGTCCCGCCTGGGCCCCCCGGAGCATCGACATCTCGGTGCCCAGCGTCGCTCGCATCTACGACTACTACCTGGGCGGTTCGCACAACTTCGAGGTCGACCGGGAAGCGGCCCGCAGGGCCATGGAGTTCCTGCCGGGCCTCCCCAAGATCATGCAGGCCAACCGGGCGTTCATGCGCCGGGCCGTGCGCTTCGCCCTCGACGAGGGCGTCACCCAGTTCCTGGACATCGGCTCCGGCATCCCCACCTTCGGAAGCGCCCACGAGGTCGCCCAGGCCGCCCGCCCCGGCGCGCGCGTGGTGTACGCCGACCACGACCCGGTGGCGGTCGCCCACAGCCAGGCGGTCCTCGCGGGCAACGACGACACGGACGTCGTCGCGGCCGACCTGCGCAAGCCCTCGGACATCCTCAACAGCCACCAAGTGGAACGGCTGATCGACCTGAATCGGCCAGTCGCGCTGCTTCTCGTTGCCATACTGCACTTCGTGGAAGACGCGGACGAACCTTACTGTGCGGTGGAACAGTTGCGAGACGCACTCGCGCCCGGCAGCCTGCTCGTACTCACGCATGCCTCGTACGAGGGAATCCCCCTGCCGCCGGAACGGAGCGAGGGCGCGGTCGACGTGTACAAGGACATTCGCAATCCGCTGATCATGCGTTCGCGCGACGAGATCGCGCGGTTCTTCGAGGGGTACGACATGGTGGAGCCCGGACTGGTGCCGATGCCTCAGTGGCGGCCGGAGACGGCACCGGAGGACGAGGATCCGTATGCCTTCTCCGGTTTCGCCGGCGTGGGGCGTACGGCGTGAGCGCGGAACCGGACGGGCCGGAGGACAGACTGCGCCGGCTGACGACGATCTGGAGCCGGGCGGTCTTCCCGGTCACCGCGACGTCGCTCACCCGGCCGGAACTCGAGGAACGACTCCTGCCGCTGGCCCGCCGGTTGAGCCGGGCGCTGCGGGCCAGGACGTTCGACGCCGACGAGGGCGAGGCGGTCGGCGCGGCGCTGGTCGGCGCGCACTGCACCGCCCCCGAGGCGCTCAGCCGTTCCCTGGACTGCGTGGACGCCTACCTGGTGCTGTACTGCGGCGGGGACGGCGAGCAGGAGGACCTGCGCGCCCGCTCCTCCCGGCTGCAGCACGCGATGGCCGCCGGGTTCGCCCGGGCGCTGCGGGATCGCACCCTCGCCGAGCAGGAGGCGATCGCGCAGGCCGCGCTGCGCGCCCAGGGCGTGGTGGCGAAGGAGCTGCACGCGAGCGAGGCCCGGTTCCGGGCGGTGTTCGAGGGCGCGGCCATAGGTATCGGGATCGCCGACCTGGACGGCAACATCCTCCAGGGCAACGGCGCGTTGCTGCGCATGTTCGGCGGGGCCGAGCCGGGGATGCGCGGCCGCAACTTCAAGGAGTGGACGCACGCCGAGGACGCCCCGCAGATCTGGCGGCTGTACGAGGAACTCGTGCGCGGCGAGCGTGAGCACTACCACGTGGAGAAGGCCTTCTCCCGCCCCGACGGAACGGCCCTGTGGACCAACCTGAGCGTCTCCCTGCTGCGGGACGCCGAGGGCAGGCCCCAGTACCAGCTCGCCCTGATGGAGGACACCACCGAGCGGCGGCTCCTGAACCTCCGCCTGCGCTACGAGGCCACCCACGACGCCCTCACCGGCCTGCCCAACCGCACCCTGTTCTTCGAACGCCTGGAGAAGGCGCTGAACGCGGGCGAGGGCCAGCGCTTCGGTCTGTGCTATCTCGACCTGGACGGCTTCAAGACCATCAACGACAGCCTCGGGCACGCCGCCGGCGACCGGCTGCTCGTCGAGGTCGCCGACCGCCTCCAGTCCTGTGCGACGGCGCCCGGCGAGATGGTCGCCCGGCTCGGCGGCGACGAGTTCGTCGCGCTGACCACCGGGCCCGACACCGAACGCGAGGTGGACGAGCTCGCCGCCCGCATCATGAACGCCCTCGTCGCGCCGGTCAGCGTCGACGGCCGGGAGCTGACCGTGCGCGGCAGCATCGGCATCGTCGAGGGGCCGGTGGGCGAGCGCAGCGCGGCGGAGGTGCTGCGCAGCGCGGACATCACCATGTACCGGGCCAAGTCGGCCGGCGGCAACCGCTTCGAGCTGGCCGACCCGGAGGCGGACGCCCGCGTCATCACCCGGCACGGGCTGACCACGGCCCTGCCGACGGCCCTGGACCGGGGCGAGTTCTTCATCGAGTACCAGCCGCTGGTGCACCTCGGCGACGGCAGTGTGCGGGGCGCCGAGGCGCTGGTGCGCTGGCTGCACCCGCAGCACGGGGTCCTCGGCCCCGACCGGTTCATCCCGCTCGCCGAGCACACCGGGCTGATCGTGCCGCTGGGCCGCTGGGTCATGGAGCAGTCGGTCCGTCAGGCCCGCGAGTGGCGCCGGCACCACGGGGACGGCTCCGCGGGGCCGCTGCGCATCAACGTCAACCTCTCGCCGTGCCAGCTCTCGCACCCCCATCTGGTGCAGGACACCGTCGAGATCCTGGAGCGGGAGGGCGTGGAGCCCGACGCCCTGTGCCTGGAGGTCACCGAGTCGGCCCTCATCGGCGCCGAGGACGATCTGCTCAAACCGCTGCGCCGGCTGGCCGAGATGGGCGTCGACATCGCCCTGGACGACTTCGGCACCGGCTACTCCAACCTGGCCAACCTGCGCCGGCTGCCCGTGAGCGTGCTGAAGCTGGACCGATCCTTCACCCGGGGGATGCAGCAGTTCCCGGCGGACCCCGTGGACCTCAAGATCGTCGAGGGGATCGTCGCCCTCGCGCACAGCCTCGACCTCGCGGTCACCGTGGAGGGCGTGGAGACCGGCGCCCAGGCCGAGCAACTGCGCATTCTGGGCTGCGACACCGCCCAGGGCTGGTACTACGCCCGCCCCGGCCCCCCGGAACGCCTCCACGAACTGACCCTGGTGGACGCGACGGGCTGAGCCGGACGGCCCGTCCGCCTCGGCGGCCGGTGGGACCGCACGCCTCCGGCCGTGACCGTCGCGCCCGCCCCGCCCGCTTCCGCGCGGCGCCCGCCCCGCCCGCTTCCGCGCGGCGTCCGGCCTGCTCGCTTTCGTGCGGCGCCCGGCTCGCCCGCTTTCGTGTGGCGTCCGCCCCGCTCGCTTGCGCGTGGTGACCGGCCCGTCCGCCTCAGCGGGCGACCGGACCGCGCACTTACGTGCGGCGTCCGGCTCGCCCGCTTTCGTGCGGCGCCCGGCCTGCTCGCTTTCGTGCGGCGTCCGGCTCGCCCGCTTTCGTGTGGCGTCCGCCCCGCTCGCTTGCGCGTGGTGACCGGCCCGTCCGCCTCAGCGGGCGACCGGACCGCGCGCTTACGGCTTTGACCGGCCCCTGCGCTGCCGCGCGGCGCCCGGCTCGCTTCTGCCCGGCTCCCGGGCCGTCCCGCCTCCGCCCGGCGACCGGCCCGCCCGCCGCCCGGCCTGGGTCCGCTGCCCGCGCGCGGTCTGCGGGCGTCCGTCCGGCGCCCGGCGACCGGCCCAGGCGACCCTCGTCCGCGGGCCGGTCCGTCCGCCGCCGCCCGGGCCCGCGGGCATCCGCCGCTCGCCCGCACCCGGGCCCGCAGCCCGGTCTGCTGCCATCCGCCCGCGGCCACCCCGCAGGCCTTCGCCCTGCGGGCACGGCGGGCGGTGGGCCGCCCGCTCCGGCGGGCCTTGCAGTCGGGGCGGAACGGTCCGCAGATATCCGCCCGGCGCCCGGCCCTGCGACACCAGCCCGCGCTCGGCCCGCACCTCGCTGCCCCGGTGCCCGGCCCGCGGACGGATACTCGCTACCACGCCCCAGACCTCCGCCTGCCGTTCCCGGTCCTCCGTCCGCCCGCGGTTTCCGCCCGCCGCCCGGCCCGGGCGATCTCACCGCTCCAGCAGCATCCGCTGGAGTTCCCGGGCCGCCCGTGGTGGGGCCACGTCGCTGCGGTGGGCCAGGGCGATGGTGCGGTGCAGGCCGGGCCGGGCCAGTGGGGTGACGCGCAGGCCGCGGCCGGACCGGGTCGCGACCATGCGCGGGACGACGGCCACCCCGAGCCCCGCCCGGACGAACCCCAGGACCGCGTCCATCTCGCCGCCCTCGACCGCGAAGTCCGGCTCGAAGCCCTCGGCGCGGCACGCGGCGACGGTCAGTTCCCGCAGGTCGTAGCCGTGCCGGAACATCACCAGACGCTCGCTCTCCAGGTCCGACACCCGTACCGTCCGCCGGCCCCCGCCCGGCGCGGACGCCTCCGGCGACGACACCACCACCAGGTCCTCGCGCAGCAGCTCCACCGTGGTCAGCGCCGGGGACGGAGTGGGCAGCGGGAGCACGACCAGCGCCAGGTCCAGGGCCCCGCGCGCCAGTTCCCGTACGAGGTCGTGCGAGCCGCCCTCCTCGATCAGCAGCCGGATGCCCGGATAGCGGTCGTGGAAGGCCCGCAGCACGTCCGGCAGCAGCCCGGTGCACAGGCTCGGCGTCGCGCCGAGCCGCACCCGGCCGCTGCGCAACTGCGCCAGCTCCTGCACCTCGTGCCGGGCCGTGTCCGCGTCGGCGAGGATGCGGCGGGCCAGCGGCAGCAGCGCCTCGCCCGCGTCGGTGAGCGTGATGTTGCCCCGGGCCCGCAGGAACAGGTCGGCCCCCAGCTCCCGCTCCAGGGCCTTGATCTGCTGGGACAGGGACGGCTGGGCCACGTGTACCAGCTCGGCGGCCCGGGTGAAGTGCCGGGTCTCGGCGACGGCGACGAAGTACTGGAGTTGCTGGAACTGCACGCTGCCATCATAGGCCCCAGCTATCGAAACGAGCCGGACCATGTCTTGGACCGATGGGGTCGTTCGGCCCTAGCGTGCTGAGTCATGGCACTGGCAACGAGGACGGGCCGACGGCCGTCCATGGCACGCACCGTGTGGGACTCCACCGTCGGCAAGAAGACCGTGATGGCGGTCAGCGGACTCGTCATGCTGCTGTACCTGGTCGCCCACATGATCGGGAACCTGAAGATCTACTTCGGGGCCGGCGAGTTCAACCACTACGCCCACTGGCTGCGCACCGTCGGCGAGCCGTTCATGCACTACGAGTGGACGCTCTGGATCGTCCGGGTCGTGCTGGTCGCGGCCGTCGTCGCGCACGCCGTCTCCGCCTACCAGCTCAGCCGCCGCGACATCAGGGCGCGCCCGGCGAAGTACGTCCACAAGCGGCCCCGGGCGAGCTACGCGACCCGCACCATGCGCTGGGGCGGGATCATCCTCGGTCTGTTCGTAGTCTGGCACCTTCTGGACCTGACCACCGGCACCGTGCACTCCGGCGGTTTCCAGGAGGGCCGGCCGTACCAGAACGTCGTGGACACCTTCTCCACCTGGTACGGCGACGTGATCTACATCGTCGCCATGCTCGCGCTCGGCCTGCACATCCGGCACGGCTTCTGGAGCGCCGCCCAGACCCTCGGCGTCGGCAGCCGCACCCGCGACCGCGCCCTGAAGACCCTCGCAAACGTCCTCGCGCTGCTGCTCACGGCCGGTTTCATCGCCGTACCCGTGGGTGTCATGACCGGAGTGGTGAGCTGACATGACTGCTTACGCCGACTACCGCACGGGCGACCCGGTCGCCGACACCAAAGCCCCGTCCGGCCCGGTCCACGAGCGTTGGGACAAGCGCCGCTTCGAGGCCAAGCTGGTCAACCCCGCCAACCGGCGCAAGCACACGGTGATCGTCGTCGGCACCGGACTCGCCGGCGGCTCCGCGGGTGCCACCCTCGCCGAACAGGGTTACCACGTGGTCCAGTTCTGCTACCAGGACTCCCCGCGCCGCGCCCACTCCATCGCCGCGCAGGGCGGCATAAACGCCGCGAAGAACTACCGCAACGACGGCGACTCGGTCCACCGGCTCTTCTACGACACCGTCAAGGGCGGCGACTTCAGGGCGCGCGAGTCCAACGTCCACCGCCTCGCGCAGATCTCCGTGGAGATCATCGACCAGTGCGTGGCGCAGGGCGTCCCCTTCGCCCGCGAGTACGGCGGACTGCTCGACACCCGCTCCTTCGGCGGCGTCCAGGTCTCCCGCACCTTCTACGCCCGCGGCCAGACGGGCCAGCAGCTCCTCCTCGGCGCCTACCAGGCGCTGTCCCGGCAGATCGCGGCCGGGAACGTGGAGATGCACCCGCGCACCGAGATGCTCGACCTGATCGTCGTCGACGGCCGGGCCCGCGGCATCGTCGCCCGCGACCTGATCACCGGGAGGATCGACACGTACTTCGCGGACGCCGTCGTCCTCGCCAGCGGCGGCTACGGCAACGTCTTCTACCTGTCGACGAACGCCATGAACTCCAACGCGACCGCGATCTGGCGGGCGCACCGGCGCGGCGCGTACTTCGCCAACCCCTGCTTCACCCAGATCCACCCCACCTGCATCCCGCGCACCGGCGACCACCAGTCCAAGCTCACCCTGATGAGCGAGTCGCTGCGCAACGACGGCCGTATCTGGGTGCCGAAGGCGAGGGGCGACGACCGGCCGCCGAACGAGATCCCCGAGGACGAGCGCGACTACTACCTGGAGCGCGTCTACCCCTCCTTCGGCAACCTCGTCCCCCGCGACATCGCCTCCCGCGCCGCGAAGAACGTCTGCGACGAGGGCAGGGGGGTGGGCCCCGGCGGTCAGGGCGTCTACCTCGACTTCGCCGACGCCATCGAGCGCATGGGCCGGGCGAAGGTGGAGGAGAAGTACGGCAACCTCTTCGACATGTACGAGCGGATCACCGCGGAGAACCCGTACGAGGTGCCGATGCGGATCTACCCCGCCGTGCACTACACGATGGGCGGCCTGTGGGTCGACTACGACCTCCAGACCACGATCCCCGGCCTGTTCGCGGTCGGCGAGGCCAACTTCTCCGACCACGGCGCCAACCGCCTCGGCGCCTCCGCGCTGATGCAGGGCCTGGCCGACGGCTACTTCGTCCTGCCCGCCACCATCAACGACTACCTGGCCCGCCACCCGCACCAGGACGCCGTCACCGGCGAACACCCCGCCGTCCGGGAGGTGCTGGCCGAGACCGAGGACCGCCTCCACCGGCTCCTCTCCGTCGACGGCGACCGCACCCCGGACTCCTTCCACCGCGAAGTCGGCGAACTCATGTGGGAGTTCTGCGGCATGGCCCGCACCGAGACCGGCCTGCGCAAGGCCCTGGAGCGCATCCCGCAGATCCGCGAGGAGTTCTGGCGGCGCATCAAGGTGCCCGGCACCGGTGAGGAGTTCAACCAGTCGCTGGAGAAGGCCAACCGCATTGTCGACTACCTGGAACTGGCCGAGCTGACGTGCCTCGACGCGCTGCACCGCTCCGAGTCCTGCGGCGGCCACTTCCGCGAGGAGTCGCAGACCCCGGACGGCGAGGCCGCCCGCAGGGACGAGGAGTTCTCGTACGCGGCCGCCTGGGAGTTCACGGGTACGGGCCGGGCCCCGACCCTGCACAAGGAAGACCTGGTCTTCGAGTACGTCCACCCCACCCAGCGGAGCTACGCATGAAGCTCACCCTGCGCGTCTGGCGGCAGAAGAACGCCGACGCCGACGGCACCATGTCCACCTACGAGGTGGACGGCGTCTCGCCCGACATGTCCTTCCTGGAGATGCTGGACGTCCTCAACGAACAGCTCATCCTCTCCGGCGAGGACCCCGTCGCCTTCGACCACGACTGCCGTGAGGGCATCTGCGGCGCGTGCAGCCTGGTCATCAACGGCGACGCGCACGGCCCCGAGCGGACCACCACCTGCCAACTGCACATGCGGTCCTTCCGCGACGGCGACACCATCGACGTCGAGCCCTGGCGCGCCGCGGCCTTCCCGGTCGTCAAGGACCTCGTGGTGGACCGCTCGGCCTTCGACCGGATCATCCAGGCCGGCGGCTACATCACCGCTCCGACCGGCTCCGCCCCCGAGGCGCACGCCACGCCCGTGCCGAAGCCGGACGCCGACCTCGCCTTCGAGCACGCCGAGTGCATCGGCTGCGGCGCCTGCGTCGCCGCCTGCCCCAACGGCGCGGCGATGCTCTTCACCTCGGCCAAGGTCAACCACCTGAACGTCCTGCCGCAGGGCGCGCCCGAACGCGAGACCCGGGTGCTGGACATGGTGGCCCGGATGGACGAAGAGGGCTTCGGCGGCTGCACCCTGACCGGCGAGTGCGCCACCGCCTGCCCGAAGGGCATCCCGCTCATGTCCATCACCGGCATGAACAAGGAGTGGCTCCGGGCGACCCGCAAGGCGGCCGGGCGGTAGCGCCGCCCGGACATCGGACGTTCGCCGGCAGTGTGCGGACGGGCGGAACCGGAGATGCGGTGCTCAACTCCGGTTCCGCCAGGCATACTACGGCTGGTACGGCAGGGCCGAACGGGGGAATGCCGTCCGTACCGGGCGGGTCACGGCTGACGCCCCTGCCGCCGCACCGCTATGGCTGTCGGCATGGCGATTCTTTCCCCCACCGAGCAGCGCGCGGGCGACGGTCCGGCGTCCGAAGCACCACACGGCGACCAGAGAGCGACGACGGTCGGACTGTGGGGCTGGCCGGCGCTGGCCACCATGGCCCTGGCGATGTACCGGATCAGTGAACCTCTGCTCGGCCGCGACGAGTTGACCAGCTGGGACATGGCCGGCCGCAGCTTCGCCCAGGTGCTGGCCACGGTGCGGCGGGTGGACGCGGTGCTGGGCACCTACTACCTGGTCCTGCACGCCTGGACGAGCCTCCTCGGTGACTCGCCCGCCGTCCTGCGCATGCCGTCCGCGATGGCCCTCTCCGGCGCCGCCGCCTGCGTCGCGCTGGTCGGGCGACGGCTGTTCGGCCACCGCGCGGGACTGGCCGGCGGTCTGCTGTTCGCCCTCCTTCCGGGCGTGAGCCGCTTCGCCCACGAGGCGCGTCCCTACGGCCTGGTGATGCTGGCCGTGGCTCTCTCCACCCTGCTGCTGCTCCGGGCCCTGGACCGCCCCGGCAGTCCATGGCGCTGGGGCGGCTACGCACTCGGCCTGACGGCGGTCGGACTGTTCCACCTGATCGCGCTGACGTGCCTGACCGGGCATCTGGTGCTCGTGGCCATGCGGGCCCGGCGCGAGCGCCGGGTGTGGTGGGGGATGTGCTCCGCGGTGCCGGCCGTCGCGCTCGCGCTCATTCCGGTCGTGGTGCTGGGCAGGCAGCAGACCGAGCGGCAGATCTGGTGGATCACGAAGCCGGAGGCCTGGGGTCTGCTCGACATCTGGCCGCAGGTCTTCTACTCCGGGCTGTGCGCGGGCACGGTGCTGCTGCTGGCCCTGGTGGCGCTGGCGGCGCTAGGGGAGCGCCGCGACGCCGTCGTCTTCTGCGCGGTGTCGGCCGTGGTGCCCGTCCTGATCATCTGGGCGCTCTCGCACGGGCACGTCTCGTACTTCTACTTCCGGTACATGCTGTTCACCCTGCCGCCGCTCGCGGTCCTGGCCGGTGCCGGGCTCGCCGCCGCGGCACGGTCCCGGCGGGCGGTCGCGGCGGTTCTCGCGCTCCTCGCACTGCTCACGCTGTCCGACCAGAAGGCCCTGCGGGAGCCGCTCGCGCACTACTGGGCGGGCGGCCCCGACTTCGCCGCGGCCGCCGAGGTGATCCGGAAGAACTACGCGCCCGGCGACGCGATCGTCTACAACAGGGTTGAGGAAGAGGCCATCTCCCTGGGCGTGCGCTACTACCTTCCGCGCGATCTGCGGCCGCGCGACGTCTTCCTCGCCGCGTCGCCCGTCCAGCGCGACGACCTGGCGGCGACCGAGTGCGCGGAGCCGGCCCGATGCCTGCGGGGCGAGAAGCGGATCTGGCTGGTGGCGGCAGGCAACACCCCGGATCCGCTGCTGGGGCTGCCCGCCGGCCAGGCGGCCGCCCTGCGGGCCCACTACCGGACCTCCTGGGCGGAGCGGCCCAGCGGACTGGCGGTCTCCCTGCTGGTACGCACCGAGTAGGGGGCGGCTGCCGGGTGCCGCCCCCGGCATTCAGCAGCCGCACATCCACGGGTCCCGCGCCGGACACACCGAGGCCAGTCGGCCACGGAAGAAGTGGAAGCAGAAGATCCCGTCATGCTTCCGTCCGGCACTGGAGACCGTCATGACCGCCCTGCCCGCCTCGCCCCCCGCACTCGCCGCCGCGCCCGGCGCCTCCGGCTATCTGGTCTCGCTCGCCCGGGACCAGGACGACGTCCGGGCCGCGCAGCGTCTGCGGTACCAGGTCTTCGCCCAGGAGATGGGCGCCCGGCTCGACGGCCCCGAGCCGGGCCTGGACGTAGACGCCTTCGACGCGTACTGCGACCACCTCCTGATACGGGAATCCGGCACCGGGCAGGTCGTCGGCACCTACCGGCTGCTGCCGCCGGAGCGGGCCGCGGTCGCCGGACGCCTCTACGCCGAGAACGAGTTCGAGCTGACTCCGCTCGACGCGATCCGCCCCGGCCTGGTCGAGGTGGGCCGCTCCTGTGTGCACCCAGGCCACCGGGACGGCGCCGTGATCGGGCTGATCTGGGCCGGGATAGCCCGCTACATGGTGGACCGGGGTCACGAATGGCTGGCCGGCTGCTGCTCGATCCCGCTCTCCGACGGCGGCGCGCTCGCCTCCGCCACCTGGGACCGGGTCCGGGCCAAGCACCTGGCCCCGGAGGGGTTCCGGGTACGGCCGCTGCTGCCGTGGACCCCGCCGGACGCGGCCGGGCCGGCGACCGGCCCGGAACTGCCCGCGCTGCTGCGCGGCTACCTCCGCCTCGGCGCCCGGGTGTGCGGCGAGCCCGCGTACGACCCGGACTTCGGCGTCGCCGACCTGTACGTACTGCTGTCCATGCGCCAGGTCAACGCGCGCTACCTGCGCCACTTCCTCTCCCTCGTCCCCGCCTGATGAGCGCCTGGCTGCCCGGCGCGCCCTGCACCCCGCGGGCGTGCGTGGAGGCGACGAGGTCCGCGGCCGCCGTGCCCCGGGCCGCGCTGCGGCTCATGGCGGTGGCGGTCCTGGTCCTCGCCGGGGTCGCGCTGTCCCCGCTCGCCGGCCGGATCCCGGCGGACTGGACACGGCGCTGGTGCCGGGCGATCGTCCGGGCCTGCGGCGTCCGCGTCCGCGTCACCGGCACCACCCCGCCCTCCGGCGGCCTGCTCCTGGTCGCCAACCACATCTCCTGGCTGGACGTCCCGCTGCTCGCCGCGGTACGCCCGGCCCGGATGCTCGCCAAGTCGGAGCTCCGCCGTTGGCCGGTGGCGGGCCCGCTCGCGGCCCGCGGTGGCGCCCTGTTCATCGAACGCGACCGGCTGCGCGCCCTGCCCGACACGGTCGCGCGTATCGCCGGGGCACTGCGCGGCGGCGCCGCCGTCGCGGCCTTCCCCGAGGGCAGCACCTGGTGCGGCCGGTCGCAGGGCACCTTCCGCCGGGCCGTCTTCCAGGCCGCCCTGGACGCGGGCGTCCCGGTCCAGCCGGTCCGCATCCGCTACCGCGCCGCCACCGGGACGGCCAGCACGACCCCCGCCTTCGTCGGCGAGGACACCCTGCTGGCGTCGCTGTGGCGGGTGGTGTCTGCCCGCGGCCTGATCGCCGAGGTCGAGGTACGCCCCGCTCTCGCACCCGGCAGCCACCGGGACCGCCGCACCCTGGCCCGCGCCGCCGAACCGGGCACCACCAGCGAGCCCCGCTGGACACATACGGCACTGGTGGCGTGAGCGCCGCCCCCCCCCGGGGCGGGGCGCCGCACCACCGAGCGGCCCCGCCCACGGCGGAACTCCCTTGCGGCGGAAGCCGTCAGCCGCAGTACGCGTCCTGCCCGGGGCGCGCACCCGTCGTCAGGAAGCGCGAGACCGCTCGGTCGCCGCACGCGTTGCCGTTGGCCAGGTACGCGCCGTGGCCGGTGGAGTCGACCACCACCATGACCGCACGGCCGCCCAGGGCCTCACGCAGCCGCAGGGCACCGCTGAGGGGAGTGGCGACGTCACGGCGGTTCTGCACCATCAGGACGCGGGAGGAACCGGAACCGGTGATGCGCACCGGTGGCCTGCCCGGCGGATACGGCCACGCGGCGCAGACCATCGCGTTGCGGGGCATCCCCGCGGTCAGCGGGTGCGCCGCGCGGCTCTCGGCGACCGCCCCGCGGTAGTCGGCGGCGGAGGAGGGCCAGGCGACGTCGTTGCACAGGGTCGCGGCGGCGACCGCCGCGAGGTTCTGCTGCTGCTCCTGCGAGGGCGGCGTGGGCGCCGGCGGAAGCGGCGTGCCGTCCAGCGCGGCCCGTATCAGCCGGGCCAGGACGGGAAAGCGGCTCTGCGGGGCGTAGAAGCTGTCCAGCATCGTCTGCCGCAGCACGTTGCCGTCCAGCCGTGGCGGGTTGGCGCCCGGCCAGGGGATCGGTTCCCGGTCGAGTCGTGCGGCCAGCCGCAGGAACAGCGGGCGCACCTCGGATGCGGTGGCCGCCAGCCTGACCGGGCTGCCGGGCGCCGACGCCCAGGCCGCGAACTCGGGGAAGGTGTCCTCCGCTCCGGTCTCGTAGCCGGCCAGCCAGGCGCGCGACAGACGGGCCGGATCCGGGTCGTCGTTGCTGTCCAGCACCACGCGGTCGGCGCGGTGCGGGAACAGCTGGGTGAACACGGCGCCGACGTAGGTGCCGTACGACACGCCCCAGGCGGAGATCCGGCGCTCGCCGAGGGCGGCGCGGACGCGGTCGATGTCCCGGGCCTCGTTGACCGTGTTGATGTGCCGCAGTAGGGCGCCGCCGTTGCGCGCGCACGCCTCCGCCGTCCGCCGCGCGGTGGCCATGTTGCCGTCGACGGACCCGTCGGGGGCCGGCCACGGACGCAACCTGGTCAGGGCGAGATCCTCCTGTGCGAGGCCGCAGGAGACCGAGGTGGACGGCGCCAGGCCACGGGGCGCGAACCCGATCAGGTCGTAGCGGTCCCGGACCTCCTGCGGCAGCTTCCGCCCCTTGCCCGAGGGATCGCCGAGACTGGAGCCGCCGGGACCGCCGGGGATCAGCAGCAGGGCGCCGCGCCGGGCGGCCGGATTCTCGGCGGGGACGCGCGAGACGGCGATGTCGATGGTCCGTCCCCCGGGGGCGCCGTAGTCCATCGGCACGCGCACGGTGGCACACAGCCGACGCGGGTCGGGACCGCCGTCCTGGCAGGCGGACCAGCGGAGCGGGACGTGGGGGGCGGCCGCGGCCGCGGACGGCGCCTGCGCCAGGGGGGCGACGAGTCCGAGGAGCGCGATGGAGACGACGGCCCGGGCGGCCTTCTTGCGGGTGGTCTGCTTCATGTGCACGAGCCTCGTGCACCGGGACCCTGACCTGACATCCTGTCAGCTGGAGAGAATGCCGGGGGTGTGCCCCCCGTTCACCTCTCGGGTCGTCCCTCCTCCGTTCCGCGGGGCGGGTCGAAGAGACCGTGCGGCCGGACGTGTTCGGGCCCCTCGTCTGCTCACCTCAGAGCCCGCGCCAGGTAGGGCGCCGTGGCGCTGCCCTCCGTCCGGGCCACCTCGGCCGGTGGCCCCGCCGCCACGACGCGGCCGCCCGCGTCGCCGCCGCCCGGCCCCAGGTCGACCACCCAGTCGGCGCCGGCCACCACCGACATGTCGTGCTCGACGACGATCACCGTGTGCCCGGCGTCGACGAGTCCGTGCAGCTGGCGCATCAGCACCTCGACGTCGGCCGGGTGGAGCCCGGTCGTCGGCTCGTCCAGCAGGTAGAGGGTGTGGCCGCGCCGGCCCCGCTGCAACTCGCTGGCGAGCTTGATGCGCTGCGCCTCGCCGCCCGACAGCTCGGTCGCGGGCTGGCCCAGCCGGAGGTAGCCGAGGCCGACGTCGAGGAGGGTGCCGAGGCTGCGGGCCACGGCCGGGGTGTCGGCGAAGAACTCCGCGGCGGCCTCCACCGTCAGACCCAGCACCTGCGCGATGTTCCGTCCCCGGTACGTCACTTCGAGCGTCTCGGGGTTGTAGCGCGCCCCGCCGCAGTCCGGGCACGGCGTGTACGTGCTCGGCAGGAACAGCAGCTCCACGCTCACGAACCCCTCGCCCTGACAGGTCTCGCACCGCCCTCCGGCCACATTGAAGGAGAAGCGCCCGACGCCGTAACCCCGTACACGGGCCTCGCCGGTGGCCGCGAAGACCTTCCGCACGACGTCGAACAGCCCGGTGTACGTGGCCAGGTTGGAGCGCGGAGTACGCCCGATCGGCCGCTGGTCCACCGACACCAGCCGCCCGACCCCCGCCAGGTCCTCCGTGATCTCACCGATCAGCGTCGACTTCCCCGACCCCGACACCCCGGTGACGGCGGTGAAGGCGCCGAGCGGGAACTCGGCGGTCACCGCACGCAGGTTGTGCCGGGTGACCGGGCCCACCTCCAACTGCCCCCGCGGCCGCCGGACTTCCCGCACGGGTGCGGGGGAGTGGTCGAACAGGAAGCGGGCCGTGGCCGACTCCGCCACCCCGGCCAGCTCCGCCACCGGCCCGCTGTGCAGCACCAGCCCGCCGTGCTCTCCGGCCCGCGGGCCCACGTCCACCACCCAGTCCGCGCCGCGCACGACATCGAGGTGGTGCTCCACGACGAACACCGAGTTGCCCGCCGCCTTCAGCCGCCGCAGCACCGTCGACAGTGCCTCGGTGTCCGCCGGATGCAGCCCGGCGGAGGGCTCGTCGAGGACGTACACCACCCCGAACAGCCCGGACCGCAGCTGTGTGGCGAGCCGCAGCCGCTGCAACTCGCCGGCGGAGAGCGTGGGCGTGGCCCGGTCGAGACCGAGGTAGCCGAGGCCGAGCTCCACCACGGGAGCGATACGGGCCTTGAGATCGTCGGTGAGGACCCGCGCGACCTCGGACGTCCCGTGGAGCAGACCGGTGAGCTCGGTGAGCGGCAGCGCGGCCAGCTCGGCGATCGTCCGGCCCGCGAAGGTCACCGCCAGCGCCTCCGGACGCAGCCGGCTCCCGCCGCAGGCCGGGCAGGGCACGCTGGTGAGGAAGCGCTCCGCCTTCGCCCGCAGGGCCGGGCTCTTCGAATCGGCGAACGTCTTCATCACATACCGCCGGGCGCTCATGTACGTGCCCTGGTAGGGCCGTTGGATCCGGTCGGCGTCCCGCACGGGGTGCACGGTCACCACCGGCTGCTCGTCCGTGAACAGGATCCACTCCCGCTGCCCGGCGGGCAGTTCGCGCCAGGGTCGGTCCACGTCGTACCCGAGCGCGTCGAGGATGTCCCGCAGGTTCTTGCCCTGCCAGGCCCCCGGCCACGCGGCGATCGCGCCCTCCCGGACGGACAGCGACGGATCGGGAACGAGCAGTTCCTCGCTCGTCCGGTGCACCCGCCCGAGCCCGTGGCACTCCGGGCACGCCCCGGCCGCCGTGTTGGGCGAGAACGCGTCCGAGTCGAGACGCTCGGCGCCCGGCGGGTAGTCACCGGCCCGGGAGAACAGCATCCGCAGGGAGTTCGACAGGTTCGTCACCGTCCCCACGGAGGAGCGCGACGTCGGCGCCGCCCGCCGCTGCTGGAGCGACACGGCGGGCGGCAGACCGGTGATCTCCCCGACCTTCGGCGCCCCGACCTGGTGGATCAGCCGGCGGGCATACGGCGCCACCGACTCGAAGTACCGGCGCTGCGCCTCCGCGTAGACCGTCCCGAACGCCAGCGACGACTTCCCCGACCCCGACACCCCCGTGAAAACGACCAGCGCGTCCCGCGGAATGTCGACATCGACACCTTGGAGATTGTGCTCCCGGGCACCGCGGACACGGACGTAGGGGTCGTGGGGGGTGTGCATGGTGGGGACTCCGTGCGGGACTGCGGGATTGTGGGCCATGAGGCGCAAACCACGCAATCGTATGCGAGGCCGTCCCTGGCACCCCGAGGCCGAAAACGTGTCGCGTCCTCGCTCGCGCGGCCTCTAACGTGGGGCCGTGTCCGCCGCGAAGACCTCCTTCGTCTGCCTGCCCTGCCGGGCCTCCTTCAAGCAGCCCTACGACCGGGACAGGCCCGACCGGATCTGCCCGAGCTGTGCGGGCCCGCTGATCCATGCGGGCTCGGCCTTCGCCGCGCCTCCGCGCCGGGACCGGGCGGCCTGGCGGGTCCTCTCCGTCCTGCTCCACGCGGGCGTCGGCTTCCACAAGAGCTGCTGCGGCGGGCCGGGGTACCGCCCGCGCACCCTGCGCGAGATCCGTGAGCGGATGACCCACGCCCGTCGCAGCGGCGAGCCCCTCGGCAAGGCCCTCGCACGCTACGACGTGCCGTGACCGGGAGCGCCCCGGCGCGGGGCCGGTCGGCTGACCAACCCCGGCACGATCCGAAGGAGAGACCCTGGTCCTCCAGGCGCACCGGCATCAGGATCGAGAACGTCTCCTCGTCGTCGGGCCGGCGGATCGCGAGGGGCGCCGTGGGAGCGGCGACCTCCACGATCAGTTCGTCCCGCGCGCCGGCGGCGAGCGCCTGGAGCAGGAACTCGCGGTTGACGGCGATGCGGTTCTGGTCGCCGTCACCGTCGTCGCGGACCGTGACCGTGCCGTCGTCCGCGATGCCGAGCACGCTCAGGTCGCAGGGCACGCCGTCCTGCTCGCGCACCTCGCCCGCCCGGACGGGCCCCGTCTCCAGCGCCTTCCGGAACACCGCCACATCGACGAGGGCCCGGCGCCCCGCAGGCAGGCTGACGAGGCGGCGGTAGTCGGGGAAGTCGTGGCCGAGGGACTGGCCGGCCGTCTGGCGGTCGCCCGCCTCCAGGGTCACACGGTCCCCGTCCACACCGAGCCGGACGGGCTCGGTGCCGCCGAGCAGCGCCCGCATCGCGTCGGCGAGCGGAGCGGGCACGACGACCTGGACACGGGGGCCGGCGTGGGCGACCGCCATCCGGTAGCGGTCGGTGGCCACGACCCGGAGTCCGTCGCCCTCGATGTCGAACAGCACCCCGCCCAGCATCGGCAGCTCGGGGTCGCCGCCGGCCGCGAAGCGGACCGCGTCCAGCGCAGCGGCCAACTCGGCTGCGGTGACGGACAGTCGGGCGGCTGAGGTCTTGATGGACGTCATGGGGTTCTCCCTGCGGTCGAGTAGAGCTCGGAGCGTGGAGAACTCATCGCGGGCATCGGACAGCCCCGCTTCGAGCCGGCGCAGATGCGCCTGGAGAAGCCCGCGCACGAGGTCGGTGTCCGCGCCGGACCAGCCGGCCAGCACCAGCCGGATGTCCGCCAACGGCATCGCGGCCCGGCGCAGCCGCGCCAGCAGCCGCGCCTCGTCCAGCTGCTCCGGCTCGTACCAGCGGTAGCCGCTCACCGGATCCACCCAGGCGGGGACCAGCACCCCGGCACGGTCGTAGAACCGCAGCGCGCTCACGCCCAGTCCGCTGTCGCGGGCCATCTCCCCGATACTGCGCATCTCGCTCTCCACACCCGGGACCCTGGGCCCTCGACCAGGTCGAGGGCCAACCCGCCGCCCGTCAGGCAGGGCAGTCGGCCAGTGTGGTGGCCGCGCCCCAGCGGATCATCAGGTAGTGGTTGCCGCCGATCACGGCCACGGCGTAGCGGGTGTACGGCCACGCGTCGCCCGCGAGGTCCCGCTGGTTCACGAGGGCCCGGCACGCCTCGCCCGCGGTCATGGCCGCCCAGGTGCCGACCTGCTTCTGGTCCCATGTCCCGTAGTCCGACCACACGTACATCGCCGAGTTGCCGGGGTCGAAGCCCACCTTGAGCTCCCCGTTGCCGAGCACGCGATCGGTGCCGAGCGTCGGGCGCATCCCGTTGGTCCGCTGGATGATCGTCCTGGCCGCGTGGTCCGCGACCCTGATCTCGTCGCCGTCGGTGCTGGGGATCATCGCCTGCCCGAGCCCCTGCTCGTCCGGCGTCCAGCCCGGTACCGCACCCGAGCCCTGTCCGGCGGCGGAACTCTGTCCGGCGCCGGAGCCCTGCCCGCCGTCGTTGTCGGCGGCCGACCTGCACCGCGTGTTGGTGACGAAGTCGTCCTGCCAGGTCACCTGCGGGTCCTGGTCCGTCCCTTCCCGCACCATGACGTAGGTGCGGTAGGGCAGGTTCGGGTGCACACGGAGTACGACGTCCCTCAGCGTCTCGCACATCGACCTGGCGATCTCCGTCTCCGCGTACATCGTGCCCTGCTCGTCGGAGGCCAGCCGGTACGAGAGGTAGACCTCCCGGCGCGGCTCGTCGAAACGCACGGTACCGGGGGTGAAGTCGATGCCCTCGCTCAGTTCCTGCGCGAGAACACCCTGGTCGTGCAGCACCCCGCGGGCCACGTCGTGCTCGCCCTCGCCCTGTGCCGTACGCGTCCGGGCCCAGCTCTGCGCACTCGCCGAGTCGGCGTTCGCCGCCTGTCGCTGCTTCGCCTTGCCGTCCGTTCCGGCGGAGGAGGAAGGGGTGGCCGAGGCTGGGTGTTCGCCGTCCCCGGTGTCGCCGGGCATCAGGGCCACCACGCCACCGGCCAGGGCGCCGATGACGGCGGCGGCGACAACCAGGGCGCCCAGCCGGCGCCTTCGGGAACCGCTCGTGGGCAGGTGCCATGCCGGATCGTCGCCGGGCGGAATGTCCCAGACGGCTTCGGTGATGTTCCCGGCCTGGGTGGGCAGCGCGTCGACGCGCACCACCTGGGTGGCCTGGGAGGCCAGCAGTTCCCAGCACTCCTGGGCCGCCTCGGCGGCCGACGGGCGACCCCCGGGGTCCTTGGCCAGGGCCCGCTCCACGACTCCGCGCAGGGGGCCGGGGACTCCCTCCAGGTCCGGCTCACCCGACATCACACGGAACGCGACCACGTCGGGCGCACCCGTCCCGAACGGCATTCTCCCGGTGGCCGCGTAGGCCACCAGCGCTCCCCAGGCGAACATGTCGCCCGCGGGTCCGGTGGCCCCCGTGCGGTACTGCTCGGGGCTGATCCAGCCGGGGGTGCCGGTCATCACTCCGGTGCGGGTGACGCTGGTGCTGTCGGCGGCGTGCGCGATGCCGAAGTCCAGCACGCGGGGGCCGGAGGGCGTGAGGATGACGTTCTGCGGTTTCACGTCGCGGTGCACCACGCCGACCGCGTGGACGGTGGCCAGCGCCTGCGCGGTGGCGGCCGCGAGCGTGTAGAGCGTCCCCGCCGTGGCGAGCGCGCCCCGCGCGGCCACATGCTCGTTCAGGGTCGGACCGGGGACGTAGGGGGTGGCCAGCCACGGGGTCTCCGCGTCCGTGTCGGCGCCGAGCAGCGGCACCAGGTAGGGGCCGGTGACGCGGGAGGAGAGTTCCACCTCGCGCCTGAAGCGCGCCCTGAACTCCGGCTCCTGGGCCTGCTGCGGATGAATCACCTTCACGGCCACGCGTGTTCCGTCGGCGGCCACTCCCGCGTGGACGGTCCCCATGCCCCCGGCGCCGAGACGGCCGATGATCCGGTACGGGCCCATGCGAGAGGGGTCGCCGGGACGAGCCGGCTGCACTCTGGCACCGGAGCCGATTTCACTCACTGGTTCTTCCTTCTCCGGTTCCCCGCAGGCCGGCTCCCGGCGACCCCGAACCGGGTGGTGGCAACGGCAGCGCCCTCCCGCATGAGCGGCCCCCTCCCCGGCCGTCTGCTTGCGAACCGCGAGTCTATGCCCGGTACCTGTTGAAAGTCAGTCAGGTGCGTTATGCCCGTGGAAAGTTGCGATGACCTCGGTCCATGGACGGTCAGGACCGGCGAGTCCGGGTCGTGAAGATCCGGGCCAGGCGGCGGTAGGAGTCCAGCAGGGCCGTGCGGTCGTACGTGCTCGTCGTGACGAGGAGTTCCTGGGCGCCCGTCTCCTTCAGGACCGTCTCCAGTTCGTGCGCGACCTGGTCCTCGGTGCCGGCGAGCTGTCCGGCGAGGCCGGACTCGTAGCGGCCGCGCTCCTTGGCGGTCATCGGCAGGGACTCGACGCGGCCGGCCGGTGGCAGGGGAGGGAACGTGCCGTGGGTGCGGGCGTGCGCCATGGACCAGGCCTCCGGGATCAGGATGCGGCGCGCCTCGTCGGGCGTGGCGGCCACGGCGACCGTGCCGGAGATCACGACGTACGGCTCCCGGGCCCACGGGGAGGGGCGGAAGGCGGCGCGGTACCGGTCGATGCCGCGCAGCATCCTCTGGCGGTCGCGCAGGTCGCCGATGACCATGGGCAGGCCGGCGCGGGCGGCGATGGAGGCCCCCTCGCCCATCGCCAGCACGAACGGCGGCACGCTCAGGCCCTCCGCCGGACGCGCGTGCACGCCCGTCGGCGAGGTGCCCCGGAACCAGCCGAGCAGTTCGTCGAGCTGCGCCGCGAAGTCGTCGGCGTCGTTCTTGCCGCGGCCCAGCGCCCTGCGCACGCCGTCGGTGAAGCCGACCGAGCGCCCCAGCCCCATGTCGACGCGGCCCGGGAACAGCGCCTCCAGCACGCCGAACTGCTCCGCCACCACCAGGGGCCGGTGGTTGGGCAGCATCACCCCGCCCGTGCCCACCCGGATGCGGCTGGTCGCGGCGGCGACGGCGGCGGCCAGCACGGTCGGCGCCGAGCCGGCCACGCCGGGCACGCCGTGGTGCTCGGACACCCAGAACCGGTTGTAGCCGAGGGCCTCCACCTCCCGCGCCAGCCGTACCGTGTCCCGCAGCGCCTCGGCGCCTGGGCGGCCCTCGCGGGTGCGGGAGCGGTCGAGCACGGAGAAACGGGCGGAAGCGATCGCGGAACTCACATGGGGTTCAACGCCCGCCGGCGCCGGGGATTCCCGCGGCCGCCGCCACTCCCATGGCGACCGCGGCCGCCGTCACTCCTATGGCGACCGCGGCTGCCGTGGCTGCGGCCCGTTCGGCCGGGGCGCCAGGACCGCGGGCCGATCGATCGGGGCGCCAGGCCCGAGGCCTGTACGACCGGGGCTGCCAGGACCGCGGCCCGTACGACCGCACCGCGCCGATCCTCCGACCGGTTGCGATGTGCCCGGGAGCGCACCAGACTCGGAGGCGGTGAGGCAGGCCCGCCTCACAGGCCGGCCTGCCGCGCACGGTGCCGCTGCCCGCGGAAAGCGGGTCGGGTCGCGCACCGTATCGAAAGCGCGAACGGATCCCTGTGCCACGCCCCCGATCCGCCCGGACGTCGCACGCGCGCGTCCGTCCGCGGATCGTCCTCTCCAAGCGGGGTGCCGGCCATGGGCGACATGAACGCAACTGCTCTGGAAAGCCTGCGCGAGGCGCTGCGGGGACCCGTCGTCACCCCCCAGGACCCGGGGTACGACGAGGCCCGCAGCATCTACAACGCCATGATCGACCGGCGTCCCGCCGCCATCGCGGGCTGCACCGACGTCGCGGACGTGCGGGCCACGCTCGCCTTCGCCCGGGAGGCCGGGCTGGACCTCGCGGTGCGCGGCGGCGGGCACAGCGGGCCGGGACTGTGCCTGGTGGACGGCGGGCTCACGCTGGACCTGTCGCCCATGCGCTGGGTACGGGTGGACCCGGCCACGCGCACGGCCCAGGTCGGCGGCGGCAGCCTGCTGGGCGACCTCGACCACGCGACGCACACCTTCGGCCTCGCCGTGCCCGCGGGGATCCAGTCCACCACCGGGGTCGGCGGCCTCACGCTGGGCGGCGGACACGGCCACCTCACCCGCAGGTTCGGGCTCACCATCGACAGCCTGGCCGCCGCCGACGTGGTCCTCGCCGACGGCTCCTTCGTCACCGCGTCCGAGGAGGAGCACCCCGACCTGTTCTGGGCGCTGCGGGGCGGCGGCGGGAACTTCGGCGTGGTCACGTCGTTCACGTTCCGGCTGCACCCGGTCAGCACGGTCGGCGTCGGTGTGACGCTCTGGCCGGTCGACCGCACCCCCGAGGTGCTCCGCTGGTACCGGGAGTTCCTCCCCGCCGCGCCCGAGGACCTCTCCGGCTTCTTCGCGCTGCTGGCCGTACCGCCGGCACCGCCCTTCCCCGAGCCGCTCCACGGGCGGAAGGTGTGCGGGGTGGTGTGGTGCCACACCGGCGCACCGGACGCGGAGCGGCTGGAGGAGGCGCTGGCCGTGGTGAACGAACCCGGGCCGCCCGCCTTCCACTTCGCCACGCCCCTGCCGTATCCCGCTCTGCAGACCATGTTCGACGACCTGCTGCCGAGGGGCCTGCAGTGGTACTGGCGCGGCGACTTCTTCGACACGATCTCCGACGCCGCGATCGAGGTGCACCACAAGTACGGGGAGAACCTGCCCACCGCCCGGTCGACGATGCACCTGTACGCGGTGGACGGGGCGGCACACCGCCCGGGCGCCGACGACACCGCCTGGGCGTACCGGGACGCCGTATGGTCCGGTGTGATCGCCGGAATCGATCCCGACCCGGCCAACGCCGGTCTGGTCCGGCAGTGGTGCGTCGACTACTGGAGCGACCTGCACCCGCACTCCATGGGCGGTTCCTACGTCAACTTCCTGGGCGCGCAGGAGAGCGCGGACCGCGTCCGCGCCACCTACCGGGGCCACTACGACCGGCTGGCCACCGTCAAGCGCGTCTACGACCCGGAGAACTTCTTCCACGCCAACCAGAACATCGCGCCGGTGCCGTCGCACGGGTGACGCATCGGCACGGGCGACGCGTCGTCGGTGGCGCCTCGGGTGTCTCGGTGGCCGCGCCTCGTCGGCCGCGCCTCACGGGCCGGACGCGTCACCCTCCGGCTCCGGTCCCCAGTACTCCGGCCCGCCGCCGCGCCAGTCGATCAGTGGGGAGACGGTGACCTCCGCCGGGTCGACCTCCAGGCCGGCGCGCCGCAGGAACTCGGCGACGTCCCCGACGTTGTACGCCAGCCCGAGGATCTCGCCGTTCACACGGACGCGTCGGCCGCCGGTCGGGGAGGGCGGGTGCACGATCACGGGCAGTGCTCCGGACATGTCTCCATGATCGGGGGTACGGCCCGGACCCGCATCCGGGCGGCGCCCGGAACCCGCCGGCTCGGCCCGTCCCGGCCCGTCCCGGCTTGTGCGGCCGGGGGAGCCGGCTCGCGGGGCCGGGGACGGTCAGTCCGTCTCCTCGATGCGGAAGCCGACCTTCAGGCAGACCTGGAAGTGCTGGATCTCGCCGTTCTCGATCTGGCCCCTGACCTGGGTCACCTCGAACCAGTCCAGGTTGCGCAGGGTCTGCGAGGCCCGGCTGAGGCCGTTGCGGATGGCCTGGTCGAGACCCTCGGTCGAGGTGCCGACGATCTCGGTGAGCCGGTAGGTGTGGTCGGTCATGCGGATGCTCCTCTACGCCGCTGAGGGTGACGCGCGTCGGACCGTGTGAGGCCGGGCGCGCGTGCGTCACGCGTCACTCCACCGTGCCGTATGCGCAGGCACCGCGCGAGGTGGGCGGGCGGCGGTGCGTGCGCCCGGTGGCGCCCACGCGCGGCGGGCGCCGGGCCTCGGGGAAGCGATCCCCGTGATCCGGCGCCCGCCCGACAGCCGACCCAGGGCCGGGACGGGACCGGGGCCTGAGGCATCGAACCCCCTCAGGCCCCGAACGACTCAGGCCCCGAACACCTCACCCCGCCACACTCAGCGACAGCGCGAAGCGGCCCTCCTCGTCCGTCCACCAGTGCGCCAGCTCCAGCCCGGCCGCCGCGAGTTCCGTGCGCACGCGCTCCTGGCGGAACTTCGCCGACACCTCGGTGCGCATCTCCTCGCCCGCCGCGAAGTCGACGGCGAGACCCAGCGCGGGCACCTTCACGGTCTGGGCGGCGCGGCTGCGCAGCCGCATCTCGATCCACTCCCGCTCGGGGTTCCAGCGGGCGACGTGGTCGAAGGCGTCCGGTTCGAAGTCGGCACCGAGTTCGCGGTTGACGACGGACAGGACGTTCTTGTTGAACGCGGCGGTCACCCCGGCCGCGTCGTCGTACGCCCGGACCAGGACCTGCTCGTCCTTGACCAGGTCGGTGCCGAGCAACAGGGCGTCACCGGGGGAGAGCAGGGCGCGCACCCCGGTGAGGAACTCGGCCCGCTCGGCCGGCAGCAGATTGCCGATCGTGCCGCCGAGGAACGCCACCAGCCGCGGGCCCGGAGTGTCCGGCAGGATCAGCCCGGCGGTGAAGTCGGCGATCAGCGCGTGCACGTTCAGCTCCGGCCGCTCGGCGACCAGCGCCTTCCCGGCCTGGGTGAGCGCGCTGCCGCTGACGTCCACGGGAACGTAGGTGTGCAGGCCGGTGAGCGCGTCGATCAGGTACCGGGTCTTCTCCGAAGAGCCGGATCCCAGTTCGACCAGGGTGCGGGCGGGCAGGGCGGTGGCGATCTCGCCCGCGCGGGCGACGAGGATCTCGCGCTCGGCGCGGGTCGGGTAGTACTCGGGCAGTTCTGTGATCTGCTCGAACAGGTCGCTGCCGTGGGCGTCGTAGAACCACTTGGGCGGCAGCCACTTGGGGTCGGAGGTCAGGCCGTGCTGGACGTCGGCGCGCAGGGCGGCCGCCATGGCGTCCTCGGGCAGGGTGCGGGTGACATCGAACGGACTCACGTACGGGGCTCCTCTGGTGGTGCGGACGCCGGGTCCTCGGTGGGGTCCTTGAGCGGGGTGAGCAGGATGTCCGTGCGGCTCGCCGCGAGCAGCGTCCGGTCGGGGACCTCCCGCCAGTGCGGGTCGTCGTCGTAGGGCTCGGAGGCCACGACGGTGCGGCGGCCGGGCTCGGCGAGGTACCACAGGGCGTCGCCCCAGGCGGTTGCGACGATCGTCTCGCCGTCGGTGAGCAGCAGGTTGAGCCGGGATCCGGGGGCCGCGGCGGCGACCTCCAGGACGGTGTCGGCGAGCGCCTGGCCCGCCTCGGTCCGGCGTCCGGCACGTCCGCGCGGCTCCCCCGGGTCGCCGCCGCGCAGCCGGGCCAGCACCAGCGCCCACACGAGCGCGGAGTCGGTGCGGGCCTCCAGCGCCAGCATGTCCAGCGGCGGCAGGGTCCGGGACACCGCGGCGAGCGAGCCGGGCCAGCCGGTCACCGCGCCGTTGTGGCTGAACAGCCAGCGGTCCGCGGCGAACGGCGCCGCCGCGGCCTCCCCGTCCGCGCCCGGCAGGGTCGCGTCGCGCACCGCCGCGAGCAGCGCGGTGGTGCGTACGACCCTGGCCAGGTCGGTGAAGGACTGGTCCGCCCAGATGGGCCCGGACCGGCGGTAGCGGGCCGGCACCGGGTCCCCCACGGCGTACCAGCCGATGCCGAAGCCGTCGGCGTTGACGGTTCCGTACCGCTGGCCCCGCGGCGCCCACGACTGGCGGTACAGGCCGTGCGGGGGTTCCACGAGGAGCCGGCCGAGCGGCTCCTCGGGTCCCAGGTAGGCGATGTGACGGCACATCAGGCGGCTCCGGAGCGGGCGGTGCGGAACCCGGAGAAGATCTGCCGCCGGATCGGATAGTCCCAGTTGCGGAACGTGCCCCGGCAGGCCACCCGGTCCACGGCGAAGGAACCCCCGCGCAGCACCTTGCACTCGGGCCCGAAGAAGACCTCCGAGTACTCCTTGTACGGGAACGCGGCGAAGCCCGGGTACGGCAGGAAGTCGCTCGCCGTCCACTCCCACACGTCGCCGATCAACTGGCGTACGCCCAGAGGGGATTCACCGGCGGGGTAGCTGCCGGCCGGTGCCGGGCGCAGGTGGCGCTGGCCGAGGTTGGCGTGCTCCGGGGCCGGGTCGGCGTCGCCCCACGGGTAGCGCGTCGAGCGGCCGGTCGCCGGGTCGTACCGGGCCGCCTTCTCCCACTCGGCCTCGGTGGGCAGCCGGCGTCCGGCCCAGCGGGCGTAGGCGTCGGCCTCGTACCAGCACACGTGCAGGACCGGTTCGTCGGGCGGCACCACCTCGGTGACGCCGAAGCGGCGGCGCAGCCACTGCCCGCCGTCGCGGCGCCAGAAGAGGGGGGCGTGGATCTCGTGCCGCCGGATGTGGTCCCAGCCCTCGGACGCCCACCAGCGTGGGTCGTCGTAGCCGCCGTCCTCGACGAACGCCAGGTAGGCGGCGTTGGTCACCGGGGTGGTGTCGATCCAGAAAGCCGGCACCTCCCGCGGGTGCGCGGGCCGTTCGTTGTCCAGCGCCCAGGGTTCGGTCGAGGTGCCCATGGTGAACGGGCCGCCGGGGACGAGGACTTCGGCCGGTCCGGTGAACAGCGGCGCGGGGTCCGGGTCCGGGGCGGTCAGGGCCTGCGGGCCCCGGCGCAGCTGATGGGTGATCAGCATCGTCTCGTCGTGCTGCTGTTCGTGCTGCGCGATCATCCCGAAGGCGAAGCCCGCCTCGGTCAGCCGGGTCCCGTGGAAGGCGGTGCTCTCCAGCAGGTCCAGCACCCGGCCGCGCACCTCGGCCGCGTACGCCCGTGCCTCGTCGGGCGGCAGCAGCGGCAGCGACGGCCGTTCGGCGCGCGGATGCTCGAAGGCGTCGTACAGGCCGTCTATCTCGGGGCGTATCGCCTCCCGCCCGGCGACGGCGCGCAGCAGCCACAGCTCCTCCTGGTTGCCGATGTGCGCGAGGTCCCACACCAGCGGGGACATCAGCGGGGAGTGCTGGGCGGTGAGGTCGGGGTCCTCGACGCAGCCGGTCAGGAGCGTGGTGCGGTCGCGGGCCGTGACGAGCGAGGACAGCGCCCGCTCGCGCAGAAGACCGGCGTCGGCCTCGGTGCCGGTGCCGGGTACGGGGGCGGTCATGTGCGGATGTCCTTCCCGTGGGCGGTGAGGGTCTTCCCCGTCGAGCCGGCCGGGCGGAGCCGGGACGGGGCGGGCTCCGGTCCACGCAGCCGGTCGAGCAGATCGTCGGCCGGGCAGCGGCCCTTGCGGACATAGCGGTCGTGGTAAGCGGCGACGGCGTCCGTCACCTCGGGGGTCGCGCCGAGCCTCGGCAGGGCCTCGATCGCCGCGGCGAAGCAGATCACGGCCGCCTCGTACAGGTCGGGGTCGGCGAGCCCGGAGCGGGCCGCCTCGATCCACAGCGGATTGTGCGGCGCGGGCAGCGACAGGGCGCGCTCGGCGAGCGGCTTCACCGCCCGGTACGCGGTCTCCGCCGCCTGCGGGTCGTCGAAGAGCGCCGCCGTGACCGCGAGCGGCACGATCCACCCGTCGTCGCCGGGCTGCGCGTCGATCATGCGGAACTCGAGATGGCCGCGTGGTCTGACCGGCGGGAACAGGGTGGTCAGGTGGTAGTCGAGATCGTCCCGGGTCGGTGGCCGCGGGGCCCCGCCCCGGGTCCACTCCCGGAAGGTCAGACCGTCCGGCACGTCCCAGGGCCCGTCCTCGCGCCGTACGCACATCACCGGCGCGTCCAGCACGTGCCGGGCCCACGCGGTGCGCGGGTCGCCGTCCAGCGGTGGCGCGCCCGCCCGGCCGGCGCCTATCTCCAGCCACAGCAACTGCCGGGTGGACAGCCAGCCCGTGGGCTCCCGTCCGACCAGCGGGGAGTTGGCGAACGCGGCGACCAGGACCGCGCCGAGCTGGTGCGCCAGCCACCAGCGCCGCCCGTGGCCGAGCGGACCGGGCTCCTCGTGCCCGGCGTCCAGGCACACCTGGACGGAGGCCGAGGCGCACATCATGTGCCGGCCGGCCGGTCCGGTCCGGTCCAGCACGGTCTCCATGGCGTCGTAGCGCTTCTCGCGCAGGAACCGCCGGGGCGGGTGCCAGGGGTCGTGGCCGATGCCGACGAGGCGGAGTCCGTCGGCGGCGAGCACGGCGCGCACGGCGTCGAGGTCGGCGGAGACGGTGCCTATGCACTCCATCAGGGAGGCGGCGGGCGGGGAGCTCAGCTCCAGCTGGCCGCCGGGTTCGACGGTGAGTGCCGACCTGAGGGGCAGGGTTCGCAGTGCGGTGTAGACCGCGGAGAGTCGTTCGGGTGCGAGGGGGAGCCGCGGCGTCCGCAGCTCGTGAATGAACCATTCCACTTCGACCCCGAGGGTGCGGGGCGGTCCGGTCTTGAAGCAGATGCCGTGGACCAGCGCCTCGACCTCGGCCTCGGTGACGGCGGTACGGGGCTCCGTACAGCCGCTTTCCGCATCGGACATGTCGGGATCCTCCTGAGATTCCACGACGTCGCCGGCCTGGATCCGATGGTCCCGACCGGCATGCTCCGTCTACCCAAGACGCTCGCGTCGATCCGCACAAGGGGGCAGATCATGACGAACCTCTGACCTCCCCTTCCTCTCCGTCGTGCGCTCCGGACGCACCCTGCACCGGAAAAAACTTGGTTGCACCGCATGTCCAGGATCGCTCACGATGCGTTCATGAGCACGACGGGGGAGACCGCGCAGGCCGCGGGCATGGCGCCCACGGGGGTGGCGCCATGAGCGCGCGCCTGCGCGGCGTCGCGCGGCAGACGGAGAGCATCGTGGAGGCGGGCCACTACCGCACCGCCGACGGACGCGAGGTGTCCCTCGCGGCGGCGATCGAGGCCGCCCGGCACGGCACCCGGATGTTCGGCCCGGAGCCGGTCGCGGTGCCGTCCGCCCCGGCCGGTGAGACGTTCGTCGAGGTCACGGGGGAGAGCAGCCTGGAGGCCGCGCGCCGGCTCACCGGACCGGTGGCCGTGCTCAACTTCGCCTCGGCCCGCAACCCCGGCGGCGGCTACCTCAACGGCGCCCAGGCCCAGGAGGAGGCCCTGTGCCGCGCCTCCGCGCTGTACACCTGCCTGCTGCGGGCCCCCGAGTTCTACGACCACCACCGCGCCCACCGCGACCCGTTCTACTCGGACCGCGTCATCCACTCGCCCGGCGTGCCCGTCTTCCGCGACGACGCCGGCCGCCTGCTCGACGAGCCCCGCGTCGCCGGTTTCCTGACCGCCGCGGCGCCCAACGCCGGGGTCGTGCTGCGGACGGCGCCCGAGCGGGCCGCGGAGTTGCCGCGCGCGATCGCCGTCCGCGCCGAGCGGGTGCTGGAGACGGCGGCCGCGCAGGGCTACCGGCGACTCGTTCTCGGGGCCTGGGGCTGCGGAGTGTTCCGGAACGACCCGGCGCGGGTGGCGGGGGCCTTCCGCGGGCTGCTCGGGCCCGGCGGGCGGTTCGCGGGCACCTTCGAGCACGTGGTGTTCGGGGTGCTGGACCGCACGCCGGGGAGCGTGGTGCGCGCCGCGTTCGCGCGGACGTTCCCCGAGGCACGGCTCGGGGGCTGAGGGGTTTCGTCGGCGAGGTGCCGGGCGTCGCGGGCCCGGGCTGATCCGAACCAAGCCCCTGGCCGGCCGGAAGGGCCGGCTCGGCGGCGTACGGCGGGACGGGCGCGTCAGTTCCAGCCGTACCGCTCCCGCAGGCGGTGCACGACGGAGTTGAACCGCATCCGGTCCAGCGCGCACGCCTCGCGGCGCATGCCCTGCTCGTGCAGGCGCAGCACGCGGTCGACGTCCACCCAGGAGTCGCGCCCGGTCCGGTCCCACGGGCCGCTGCCCATGGGGACCCACTCCCGGTCGCCGTCGTGCCGCTTGCTGGACAACTGGACGGCGAGGAACGTTCCGGCAGGCTCGCGGGCCACGACCAGCACCGGCCGGTCCTTGCCCCGCCCGTCGTTCTCCTCGAAGGGCACCCAGGTCCACACGATCTCCCCGGGGTCCGGGTCGCCGTCGTGGTCGGGCGAGTACTCGGTCCGCACCCGGCCGACCCCGCGGGGGTCGGCCTCGGTGGTGGCGGAGGGGCCGTGGCGGCCGGGGACGCTCTCATCGGTAAACGCAGTCACGGGGGCACCCTAGAGCGTGCGCCCGCGAGCGCCGCGGGCGGGCCGTGACGTCAACTGCCTTACGCAGGCGGGCGTCGGCTGCTCAGCGCGCGGAGCCCTCGGTGTACGGGCGGATCCGCATTCCCGGTCGGCGCCGGTGCACCGTCAGATAGGCCAGTCCGTCCGCGCCCGCGGTGAGGGCGCGGGTGGAGCCGTGCGGCAGCCACACCACGGCGCCCTCGGCCAGGGGGCGCGGCTCCTCGGTGGCGCCCGCGCCGAGCACGCCCTCACCGGAGACGACGAGGAGCAGCACGTCCAGATCCGCCTCGGCGTGCGGGGCGATACGGGAGCCCGGGCTCAACCGGACCAGATTGGCGTCGAGTTGGCGTCCGGCCTCGGTGAGCTTCCACAGCACCCCCGAGGGGTCCGCCCCGGCGTCGGCCGGCACCCGGGCGTCGCACAGGACGCGCGCGTCCGCCGCGGCAGGCGCCACCGGCACGGCCGGGGTGATCGGTACGGCCGGGACGGTCGACTCGGTGGGCGGCGTCATGGCGTTCCCCGTGTTCCCTGTGTGCCCCGCATTCCCGTCGTCCCCTCTGCTCGTGCCCCGGTGCCTCATTATTACATGTAGTATTCGTAAAAAATCGCCGTGGGTGCGGCGAAGGCAGAAGGGGTGAGCGCGCGTGGCCACCACGCAGGAGAGTCCCCGTCGGCGCGAGGTGCTGGACGTGCTGCGGGCCGCCCCGGCGCCGCTCGGGGTCGCCGAGACGGCCGAGCGGATCGGCGTCCATCCCAACACCGTGCGCTTCCACCTCGACGCCCTGGTGGCCGACGGCCTGGTCCAGCGGCGGGTGGAGGAGCCCTCGGGGCGCGGTCGCCCCCGTACCGTGTACGCCCCGCGGCCCGGCATGGACCGCGGCGGGACGCGCGGCTACCGTCTGCTGGCGCAGATGCTGCTCAGCCGGCTGGCCGCCGAGGGCCCCGGGGCGCGGGAGAGCGCGACGGAGGCGGGCCGGGCCTGGGGCCGCTTCCTCGTCGATCCGCTGCCGCCCTTCGAGCGGCCGACGCCCGAGGGATCGGCCGCTCGGCTGGTCGCCCTGCTGGACGACCTGGGCTTCGCGCCCGTCGCGGAGCGGGACGGCGACGGCGGGCCGCCGCGCCGGATTCGGCTGCGCCACTGCCCCTTCCTCGAACTGGCCGAGGAATACGGCCAGTTGGTGTGCCCCCTGCATCTGGGGCTGATGCAGGGCGCCCTGACCGAGCTGCGGGCCCCGCTGACCGCGAGCGGCCTCGAACCGTTCGCTGCCCCCGACTCCTGCCTGGCCCACCTGGCCGAGGCCACCGCCGCATGACGCACACCGGCCGCGGGCCGCGCCCCGGCAGAAAGGCAGCACCCCGATGAACACCACCCCGGCCGCCATGGCGAGCGCGGTCACCTTCGTCTGGCTCGGCATGGTGCTGGCGATCTCCTTCCTGGAGGCGCCGCTGAAGTTCCGCGCCCCGGGCGTGACGATCCCCATCGGGCTGGGCATCGGCCGGCTGGTCTTCCGGGCGCTGAACCTCGTGGAGGTCGCCCTCGCCGTCGCCGTGATCGCCGCGGTCGCCGCGGGCGGCGCACCGGCCGGAATCGCCGGACTGACCGGCGCGGTGGCCCTGGTGCTGCTCGGCCAGCTGGCCGTCGTCCGCCCGCGCCTGAACCGCCGGTCCGACCGGGTCCTCGCGGGCGAGGACCTGCCCCGCTCGCGCGGCCACCTCGCCTATGTGGCCCTGGAGACGGCCAAGGTGGTGGTCCTGGTCGTCCTGGGCGTGAGTCTGCTCGCGGCGTGACGACGGCCCGGAGTCCGCGCCGGGGCGGGGGCTCCGGGCCGTGTCCGGACGAGCCTCAGTTCCCGTCGCGCTCCACCGGCACCTTCTGGGCCGGCGGCACCGCTCCGTTCAGCGACGCCGAAGTGCCGTTCGCGCCCTGCCCGTTCTGGTTCATCGACGACAGCAGCTGCCGGGCCAGGCCCAGCCCGGTGCCGCCCATGGTGAGCGCCTTGGCGAACAACTCGGCCATGCCGTCGGCGCCGTTGAGCAGCACCATGTTGTCGACATTGCCGAAGGCCGACGCGCCGGCCTGGACGATCTCCGGCCAGTTCTCGGCGAGTTGCTGGGCGACGACGGCCTCCTGGTTCTCGGCCAGGGCGGCCGCCCTGGCCTTGATGGCCTCCGCCTCCGCCAGGCCCTTGGCCTTGGTCGCCTCGGCCTCCGCCAGGCCCTTCGCCTGCGCCGAGGCCGCCTCGGCCTCACCGGTGGCCCGGGTGGCCGCCGCGGTGGCCGTGCCCCGGGTCTTGGTGGCCTCGGCCTCGGCGCCCGCGGCCGTCTTCACCCGGGTCGCCTCGGCCGCCGCCGCGAGCTCCGTCTCCTTGGCCTTGGCCTGCGCCGCCGAGATCCGCACGTCGCGCTCGGCCTCGGCCAGCGTGCGCTTCTCGTAGGCCTTGGCGTCCGCCGGCTTGCGCACGTCCGCCTGGAGTTGCTGCTCGCGCCGGTGCGCCTCCAGCTCGGCGACCCGCGTCTCCTGGACGACGACCTCCTGCCGGGCCGCGGCATCGGCGAGCGGACCCGCCTGCCGGGCCTTCGCGCCCGCCTTGTCCCGCTCGGCCTGGTAACCGGCCTGCAGGATCTCGCTGTCCCGGGTGGCCTCGGCCATCCGCGCGAAGGACTGCTGCTCCGCCTCCGTGGCGAGACGATTCGCCTCCGCCTGCGCGATGCGCGCGTCCCGCTGGACGGCCGCCGCGTGCGGCATGGCCAGGTTCTGGATGTAGCCGGTCGGGTCCTCGATCTCGTGGATCTGCAGCGAGTCGACGATCAGGCCGAGCTTCTCCATCTCCGTACCGCAGGCCGCCCGGGTCTGCCCGGTGAGCTTCTCCCGGTCGCGGATCATGTCCTCGACCGTCAACCCGCCCACGATGGAGCGCAGATGACCGGCGAAGACGTTGTGCACCCGCTCCGACATCAGCCTCTGCTGGTCCAGGAAACGCCGGGCCGCGTTGGCGATCGACACGAAGTCGTCGCCCACCTTGAAGATGACCACGCCCCGAACCTTGAGCGGAATGCCCTGGTGGGTCACGCAGTCCACCTGCAGTTCGGTCTCGTTCAGATCCAGCGAGAGCTTGCGCACCGCCTGCACCCCGGGCAGCACCAGCGTGCCGCGACCGGTGACGATGCGGAAGCCCATGCCCTCCTCGAGACCCTCGGTCCGGTGCTTCGAACCGGAGATGATGAGCGCCTCGTTCGGCTCGGCCACCCGCCACATCATCTTGAACAGACCGATCAGCACGAGAACGGCAACGACGACCGCCCCCGCAACGACGCCGACAACCATCGGCATACGCCCCCTTTGCATGGTGCCCTTTCGGCACCGAACGAAGGGGAGTGTGCTCCTGCGCGAGGCCGGGGTGAAGACGCTGACGGATCCTTGTTGCAATCTTGACGCGAACGGCCCTCACCTGCGAAGGACCGGGCTCAACTGTCGTACGCCGCCGTGACGTAGACGGTCCGCGGGGGCAGGTACTCCACCACCATCACGACCGTCCCCCGCTCGAGGCGGTCCGTCCCCGCCGGGTAGGCGAGGAAGTGCTCGGCCCCGCCGCGCACGCGGACGATCACCTCACCGACCAGCCCGGGCCCGACCGTTCCGGTGACCCGCCCCATCAGCCCCACCATCGACGCATCGTCCATGGTCACAGCGTACGGGCTGAGAACCCGCTCACGGGGTGGCGGAGTCCGCGACGGTCCGCTCGGCCGGCCACCGCTCGTGCCAGCGCAGCTCCGCCTCCAACTGCGCGGCCAGCGACACCAGCAGCGGTTCGCTGTTCGCCGGGCCGAGGAGCTGGGCGCCGACCGGGAGCCCGCCGGCGACGAAGCCCGCGGGCACGTTCACGCCGGGCCAGCCCAGGACGTTCCACGGCCAGGCGTAGGGGCAGACGGCGATCATCGCACGGTCGGTGGCCAGCCCCCCGAGGTCCCGCATCGCGCCGATCCGGGGCGGGGGACCGGCCGTCGTCGGCGCGAGCACCACGTCGTACGCCTCGAAGAACGCCCCGATACGGCGGTGCATGACCGCCTCGGCGCGCCGGGCCGCCCGCAGCGGGACCCCGCCGAGCAGCCGGCCCAGCCGGGCGGCGCCGTGGGTGCGGCGGTCCAGCAGCCGGGGGTCGGGCGCCTCCCGCACCCGTTCGGCGATCCCGGCGGTGGCGCGCGGCACGAAGGTCAGCCCGATCTGCCCGTACGGCGGGTCGGCCTCCTCGACCAGATGCCCCGAGGCCGCCAGCCGGTCCGCGAGGTCGACGACCCGGGCCCGCACCTGCGCGTCGAGCCGGGCCGACACCGCGGTGAACGGCGGCTTGAGGGAGAGCGCGATGCGCAGCCGGCCGGGGTCACGGCCCACCGCCGCCGAGACCTCCAGCGGCAGGGGACGGTGCGGGTCCCGCGGGTGGTTGCCGCTCGCCGCGTCCAGCAGCAGCGCGGCGTCGGCCACGGTGCGCGCCAGCGTGCCGTTGACCGTGATGCCGTGGAAGGACTCGCCGCGCGGCCAGGTCGACACGCGGCCGCGCTGCGGCTTGATGCCGACCAGGTGCGTCCAGGCGGCCGGGATCCGGACCGAGCCGGCGCCGTCCGAGCCGAGGGCGGCCGGCACCAGCCCGGCGGCGACCGCGGCCGCCGAACCGCCGGACGAGCCGCCCGGGGTGCGGTCGGTGGCCCACGGGTTGCGGGTGTCGCCGAAGGCGGGCCCCTCGGTGAAGGGCCACTGCCCGAACTCGCAGGTGTTGGTCTTGCCGACGATCACGGCGCCGGCCGCGCGCAGCCGCCGTACCGCCTCGCCGTCCTCCGGCACCGGCGGGAACTCCCCCTGGCAGCCGAACGCGGTGGGCTCGCCCGCCACGTCCATGTCGTCCTTCACGGCCACCGGGACACCGAGCAGCGGCCGCCGCACCCCGGCGGACAACTCCCGGTCCGCCGCCTCCGCCTCGGCGAGCGCGGCCTCGGCCCGCACGATGCGGAAGGCGTTGAGGGAACCCTGCGCCGCCTCGATCCGGGACAGCGTCCCGGCGACGAGCGCACGGGACGACACCTCCCCGGCGGCGAGGGCACGGGCGGTCGCGGCAAGGCCGGCGGCACGGTCGAGCGTCATGCGGGACACCTCCGGGAACGTCGGTCTACTGAACGGTAACGTCCGGGAGGGCGCAGCGGAACGGCTCCTGCGGGCCCTTCGCCGCCCACCTTGCCGAGGGAGGCCGGAAACACGCTTCACCCGGCGCCGGACCGACTCGGCTCGGCTCCGGTGACGGTGGTCCGGGCGGCGGCCCGGACGGCGGCCGGTCACCGCGCGAGCAGTCTGCGCAGCCAGTCCAGGTGCGCGGCCTGCGCGGACCGGGACACGGCCGCCTGCGGGGCGAAGCCGTCGAAGCCGTGGAAGCCGCCGGGCCAGACGTGGAGTTCGGCCACACCGCCGGCCTGCCAGATGCGGGAGGCGTAGGCGACGACCTCGTCCCGGAAGGTCTCGGCGGACCCGACGTCGAGGAAGGCGGGGGGAAGGCCCGACAGGTCCTCGGCGCGGGCGGGCGCGGCGTAGGGGGACACGTCCGGGCCACCGCGCCGCTCGCCGAGCAGTGCCGTCCAGCCGGTCTCGTTGGCCGTACGGTCCCAGGGGGATACGCCCTCCATCTGATGGGCGGAGGGGCTGTCGTTACGGTCGTCGAGCATCGGGTACAGCAGCATCTGCCCGGCGGGGCGCGGGCCCCCGCGGTCCCTGAGCAGCAGCGCCAGCGCGGCGGCCAGGCCACCGCCCGCGCTGGCCCCGACGAGGACGATCCGCTCGGGGTCGCCGCCCAGTTCCGCGGCGTGCTCCGCCGTCCACAGCAGGCCGGCGTGGACGTCCTCGACGGGGGCGGGATGCGGGTGCTCCGGCGCCAGCCGGTACTCCACCGACACGACGACGGCGCCGAGTTCACGGGCCCAGTCCAGGGCCGTGTTCACCCCGAGTCGGTTGGTGCCGAGGACCATGCCGCCGCCGTGGATGTGGTAGATCACCGGCCGCGGGGTGCCGTCCGCCGGCCCGGTCGGGCGGCAGACCAGCAGGGAGACGTCGGGTGCGTCCCGGGGGCCGGGCACCGTCCGGTCCTCCACCTCGAAGGCGCCGTCCATGGTCAGGTCCAGCGCGTCCGCCAGCTCGACGGCCGGGCCCCTGCGGGCGTCCGCGATGTCGTCCAGGGTGAAGTCCGACCGCAGCAGGTCCTCGCACGGCTCCAGGGCGGCGGCGAGCTCGGGGTCGAACGGGGGCGGGACCTGGGTCATGGGTGCTCCTGTTCCGGGTGGGGGACGCGGTGTCCCGTACGGCGATGGACGCGCTCCGTGTACCCCGCCCTTGCGCGGCCGAGCCCTTGCGCGGCCGAGCCCTTGCGCCGCCGACCCCCGGCGCCGCCGACCCCGGCGCGGGCGAGTTCCGGCATGGGCTGGGCCCCGGCACGGCAGGGCCCAGCCCAGCACCAAGGGGCCGGAGCGGTGAATGCTCCGGCCCCTTCGCGGTGTGTCGCCCTGTCCCGGCGTGTCGCCCCTTCCGGGCGCGCCGCCTCTTTCAGGTCGCCCCGAAAGCCGTAGGGTCCGGGCCCTGGCCTCGACCCAGGCCCAGGCCCAGGCTCAGGAGCAGCCTCGGTTCAGGCCCAGCCCAGCCCAGCCCAGCCCAGCCCAGCCCAGGCTCAGGCGGCCGCGCCGACCGTACCGTGCAGGCGGGCGACGACCTCGGTCAGCTGCGCGGCGACCTCGGCGTCGTCGACCGGGTGGGTCTCGGCGAAGCGGGTCACGGAACCCGGGATGGACAGCTTCAGGTCCTCGATCACCTTGCCGCCGGCGATGCCCACGGCCTTGCGGGTGTCGTCCTGCGCCCAGACACCGCCGTACTGGCCGAAGGCGGTGCCGACCACGGCGACGGGCTTGCCGCCGAAGGCGCCGGCGCCGTACGGACGGGACAGCCAGTCGATGGCGTTCTTCAGCACGGCCGGGATGGTCCCGTTGTACTCGGGCGAGAAGAAGAGGAAGGCGTCGGCGGACTGGGCGGCCGCGCGCAGCCGGGCGGCCGCGGCGGGCACGCCGCCCTCGACGTCGACGTCCTCGTTGTAGAAGGGAACGTCGGCCAGGCCCTCGAACAGCTCGACCTCGGCACCCGCGGGGGCGAGCTTGACGGCGGCCTCGGCGAGCTGACGGTTGTGCGAACCGGCGCGAAGGCTGCCGACGAGCGCGAGGATACGAACAGACATGGGGGACTCCAAGGGAGGGTTCAACACTGCGATAACGATCCGGACCGAGGTCCGTTTAATGTCTACCAGGCCAACCGGACCGGGGTCCAGTTTCATTCCCGTGCTTTACGCTGTCTTCATGTCCAGCGCTCTGCCGCCCTTCCCCAGACCCCAGGAGCCTCTAGACAACCCGGTCCTGCTCCAGCTCGGCACCGGTGTGGACGAGCCGTGTCTGCGCGCCGACGCCGCGCGCAACCGCGCCCGGCTGCTGGACGCCGCCGCCCGCCTGGTGGCGGAGCACGGCGCGGCCGGCGTCACGATGGAGGCGGTCGCCGCGGCCGCCCAGGTGGGCAAGGGGACGGTCTTCCGCCGCTTCGGCGACCGTACCGGTCTGCTGCGGGCGCTGCTGGACCACTCCGAGAAGAAGTTCCAGGCCGCCCTCCTCGGCGGCCCGCCCCCGCTCGGTCCGGGCGCCCCGCCCGTGGAGCGGCTGCGCGCGTTCGGCTGCGCCGCCCTGCGCCGCACCGCCGGCGAACTGGAGCTGCAACTGGCGGCGGAATCCGGTCCCGACCGCCGCTACCTGGTGCCGGCCCGCCGGGTCCAGTACGCCCATGTGGCCATGCTGCTGCGGCAGGCGGTGCCGGACGGGGACAGCGAACTGCTCGCGCACTCCCTGATGGGGTACCTCGACCCGGTCCTCGTCCACCACCTGACCCGGCAGTGCCAGGTCCCCATGGAGCGGCTGCAGGCCGGCTGGCAGGACCTGGTCGCGCGCGTGACCTGCACGGGGACGCCGCGGCAGGACTCCTGAAGGATCCGGGTCCGGGCGGGCGGCAGGCCCCGCGGCGTCTCCCGCTCGGCCCCGCCCCGAGCGCTCCTCCCGGCTTCTGCCAGGATGCGGTACGTCATGGTGCAGATACCGGAACCGCCCGTGCCCTCGCCGCCCACGAGCGCCGACGTGGCGCGCCTGGCCGGAGTCTCCCGCGCGACCGTCTCCTACGTCCTGAACAACAGCAGCGCCGTAAGGATCAGCGAACCCACGCGCCGCCGGGTCCACGAGGCCGCCAGGGAACTCGGGTACGTGCCCCACGCGGCCGCCCGCAGCCTGCGCGCCGGACACAGCCGCATGGTGCTGATGCCCGCACCGGCCACTCCGGCCGGCCCCCTCTACAGCAGGTTCATCGACGAGCTCCAGTGGGCGCTCGGCCGCCTCGACTACACCGTCGTGCAGCACGGCACCCTCGGCGCGCACGGCGACGAGGCCGCCAGGGCCTGGGCCGAGCTGAGACCGGCCGCCGTGCTGGTGCCCGGCTCCGGCCTCGGCCCGGAGGGCGTCGCGGTGCTCAGACGCGCCGGCGCCCGCGCCGTGGTCACCCTCGGCAGCGAGTTCGTCGAGGGCGCCCACGCCCTGCTCATGGACCACGAGGCCGTCGGCCACCGCGCGGGCGTCCACCTGCACGCCCGCGGCCGGCGCCGGATCGGCGTGGTCGTGCCCGAGGAACGCGGGCTGGACGTCTTCTCCCGGCCCCGCCTGGCCGGCGTGCGGCGCGCCCTCGACGGCACCGACGGCATCGTGACCGAGCTGCCGCTGGCCTACCAGGAGCGGTCCGCCGCCCGGCTGGCCGCACGCTGGCGCGGCCTCGGCCTCGACGCGGTCTTCGCCTTCAACGACGAGTACGCCATGCTTCTGATGCGTGCCCTGCAGGACGAGGGCGTCCGCATCCCCGAGGACACGGCCGTCGTGGGCGCCGACGACCTTCTGCTCGGCCGCCTGCTGCGGCCGCGGCTGAGCACCGTCCACATCGAGCTGCCCTCCGGCCGCGACCTCGCCGAACTGGTCGACCGCGCCGTACGCGACCCGGGCACCCCGCTCCAGAGGCACAGGGTGCTGGGCGCCACGGTCGTGCACCGCGAGTCCAGCTGACGCCGTACGGCCGCTACCGGGATCCATTCGCAGTGCACCGGCCTTCAGCGCCGGCCAGTCCTGATGTTCTGCATCTCAGCCATCTCCCGAATACGTAGGGTGATCGGTATGCAGCTTCGGTACGGCTTCCGCCTGTACCCGACGGCGGGCCAGCGCCTCGCGCTGTACGGGCGCACTTTCGTCAAGGTGGGCCGGTTCGAGCCCACCAGCCAGGTGTGCTCCGCCTGCGGCCACCGCGACGGCCCCAAGCCCCTGCACGTGCGGGAATGGACCTGCACGGCCTGCGCTACGGTCCACGACCGGGACTTGAACGCCGCGAAGAACGTGAAATCGGCCGCCGGACTGGCGGTGACAGCCTGCGGAGCGCCGGTAAGACCAGAACCCGTTCTGGCACAGCGCAACGAAGCAGGAAGCCACGGAAGCCCGCCCGATGCCCGTGCCGCCTAGCGGCACAGCACCGAGCGAGCAGGCCGGAATCTCCCTCCTTCAGGAGGGAGAGCAAGTCAATGGCCGTCCTGCTCCGCCTGCGCCTGCTGCTCGGCGACCGCCTTGCGGACCTCGTCCATGTCCAGGTTCCGCGCCTGGCCGATCACGTCCGTCAGGGCGGCCTCCGGCAGCGCGCCGGGCTGCGCGAACACGGCCACCTGGTCGCGGACGATCATCAGCGTGGGAATGGACTGGATCCCGAAGGCCGCCGCCAGCTCCGGCTGTGCCTCGGTGTCGACCTTGCCGAACACCAGGTCCGGGTTCTCCTCGGCCGCCTTCTCGTAGACCGGGGCGAACTGACGGCACGGCCCGCACCACGACGCCCAGAAGTCGATGAGAACGAACTCGTTCTCCGTGACCGTCTGGTCGAAGTTCTCCTTGGTGAGCTCCACGGTGCTGCTCATGACCTGTCTCTCTTCCTGGTGTGGGGTGAAGCCGTCGGCACAACACGGCCGACCCTACGGGTATTCCGCGCCCCTACCCGTGTGGCCCGCACGCACACCACCCACCAGACTGACCCCATGACGGAAACGGAATCCATCGCGTACGACGTCGTGGTGCTCGGTGCCGGGCCCGTGGGGGAGAACGTGGCCGACCGCACCCGCGCGGCCGGTCTGTCCACCGCGGTCGTGGAGAGCGAGCTGGTCGGCGGCGAGTGCTCGTACTGGGCCTGCATGCCCAGCAAGGCCCTGCTGCGCCCGGTCATCGCGCGGGCCGACGCCCGCCGCCTGCCGGGCCTGAGCCAGGCGGTGCGGGGTCCCCTCGACACGGCCGCGGTCCTCGCCCGCCGGGACGAGTACGCCTCCCACTGGCACGACGACGGCCAGGTCGCTTGGCTGGACGGCATCGGCGCCGACCTCCACCGGGGGCACGGACGCCTCGACGGCCCCCGCACGGTCACGGTCGCCGGCCCCGACGGCGCGCGCACGGTGCTGACCGCCCGGCACGCCGTCGCCGTGTGCACCGGCAGCCGCGCCCGGCTGCCCGGGCTTGCGGGCCTCGACGGCGTCGAGCCGTGGACGAGCCGCGAGGCCACCAGCGCCAAGGCGGCACCGGGCCGGCTGATCGTTGTCGGCGGCGGCGTGGTCGCCACCGAGATGGCCACCGTCTGGCAGGCCCTCGGCTCGCGGGTCACCCTCCTGGTGCGCGGCAAGGGGCTGCTGTCCCGCATGGAGCCTTTCGCCGGCGAACTGGTGGCCGAGGCGCTCACCGCGGCCGGCGCCGAGGTGCGCACCGGCACCTCGGTGGAGTCGGTGACCCGGGAGAACGGCACCGTGGTGGCCGTCACCGGCGCCGGAGACCGCATCGAGGCCGACGAGATCCTCTTCGCCACCGGGCGCGCCCCGCGCACCGACGACATCGGCCTGGACACCGTCGGCCTCGAACCGGGCTCCTGGCTGTCCGTCGACGACACCCTCCGGGTCGCCGGCAGCGACTGGCTGTACGCCGTCGGAGACGTCAACCACCGCGCCCTCCTCACCCACCAGGGCAAGTACCAGGCCCGGATCGCGGGCGCCGCCATCGCCGCCCGCGCCGCGGGCGTGCCCGTCCTGGAGACGGACCCGTGGGGCGCCCACGCCGCCACCGCCGACCACCGGGCCGTCCCGCAGGTCGTCTTCACCGACCCGGAGGCGGCGGCCGTGGGCCTTTCGCTGGCCGAGGCGGAACGGGCCGGGCACCGCGTCCGCGCCGTCGACGTGGACCTCTCGTCGGTCGCCGGGGCGGGCCTGTACGGCGAGGGCTACCGCGGCCGGGCCCGCATGGTCGTCGACCTCGACACGGAGATCCTGCGCGGCCTCACCCTCGTCGGCCCCGGCGTCGGCGAACTGATCCACTCGGCGTCCGTCGCCGTCGCCGGGGAGGTCCCCGTCGACCGCCTGTGGCACGCGGTCCCGTCGTACCCGACCATCAGCGAGGTGTGGCTGCGGCTGCTGGAGGCGTACCGGGGCTGAGGCGTACGGGGGTCCAGCTGTTCGGGGGTCGAGCTGCACCGGGGCCTACGGGTTCTGCGGCAGCTCGAAGCCGAGGGCCCGCGCGGCCTCCTCGGGCGTCGGCTGGGCCCAGTGCCGCGCCATCGCCTCGTTCGAGGAGAGCGAGCGCGGTTCGGCCCGGTCGAGGTAGAGGACGCCGTCGAGATGGTCCGTCTCGTGCTGCACGATGCGCGCGGGCCATCCGGTGAACACCTCGTCCACCCCCCGCCCGTGCTCGTCCCGCGCCCGCAGCCGCACCTCCGCGTGCCGGGCCACCACCGCCTGCCAGCCCGGCACACTCAGACATCCCTCGAAGAACGCGGCCCGGGCCGCGCCGACCGGCTCGTACGACGGATTGACCAGCACCCGGAACGGCTGCGGCACCCGCCCCCGCGCCCGCCGCACCTCCTCCGGCACCGGCGCGGGGTCCTCGACGACCGCGATCCGCAGCGGCACACCGACCTGCGGCGCGGCCAGTCCCACCCCCGGCGCCGCGTGCATGGTGACGCGCAGCGCCTCCACGAACCGGGCCAGCAGCGCGGGGTCCAACTGGCCGTCGAACGGCACGGTGCCGCGCCGCAGCACCGGATCACCGGCCGCCACGATGGGCAACGGGCCACCGGGGGCGAGGAGTTCCTCGACCCGCTCGGCAAGGGGCGTACGACCGTGGGGAGATGCCATCGCGCCAGCATGACACGGCGGCCCGCCGGGGGCGGGCGAACGGGCCGCCGCCGTGCGGCGACGCCGATCACCGACGCCCCGCACGTTCCCATCGTGAACATTTCGTTCCCAGCCGAAATGTCTGTCTCGCGATGCGCGCACCGTGCCAGTCTCACCGCACCGGTGCCTGTGCGGACAACAGGGTCAATGCCGCAACCAGGCTGCCTCGCACCGCAGATGACCGACATCACGAGGACGTCTGCGCGGCGCCGTCTCCGCCCGGACCGAAGAACCCGAAAAGGAAGGGTCAACCGTGAAGCTCTGGAAGAAGATGGCAACCGCGATCGCGACCGGGACGGCAGCATCGGAGACTGGACCAAGAACTGCAGCGGCTAACTCGCTGAACTCCCGGGGCTACCGGCTCTTCGCGGGTGGATGGTCCGGCTACGTCAGCCACACCGACGGCAGCAACACGTACTTCTGCGACTGGCAGAGCAAGGATCTCTCCACCAAGGCCAGGGTCGACGGAATCTACCTGAGCTCGACCAAGGCCTCATGGTGCGCCTGACCCCGTAACCGGCTCCGCACGACAGTGCGCGGGGCACCGCGCCGCTGCCCTCTTCGGCCTCACCTCCTTCCCGGACATCGCGGGAAGGAGGTGAGGCCGGTCGCCGTGGGTGCTTGTCCGAGACCCGTGGTCCGAACGGCGTGCCCGCACAGCCCGAGTCCCCGAGCGGCTGCGCCAGGGTGTCCGGGAAGTTACTGACGTAGCGAGAGAGGCCTTGCGAACAATGGCGGCACAGACGTTCGGCTCCGGCTGAACCGTTCACCAGGGCTTGGGGGGCCGATGATCCGGATCCACTGCACTCTCGGGGACGTCGCCCGGACCCGGATCGCGCTGCTCGGCCCGCTCGCCGAGACCCAACTCAGTCTGTGGGTCGTGCAGCACCGAGGCGAGGCCGCGGTGTTCGACGGGTGGCGAGCACGCTCCCGGCCGCGGCTGACCGCCGACGCACGGGCGCTCGCCCGGGGCATCGCTCTCCTCCCGTCGACAGGGCAGAACCGTCTGCCACATCCTCACTCCCCTGGGCTCCGCCCTCCTCGAGAGGACCGCCGGCAGTCATCCGGCGGACCGCGTGCCCGTTTGGGAGTGAACGTGGCTCCGGCAGGATCCCGTATCCGCGGGAGCTCGTATCCGCGGGAGCTCGTATCCGGGGGAGCGGCCCGCGTGCGGGCGGGGCGACACGCTGACGGAACGGCTCGGGCGGGGCTAGGTTGGGCGGCATGAGCAATCTTGATCGCGAGGCGGTGCCCGCCGTGTGCGGCGGCCGTGGTTTCGTGGTGGCGGAGCCGGTGCGCGAGCTCCTCAGTCCACGGCGCGTCAGGCTCGGCGAGTCCACCGAGGTCCGGCGGCTGCTGCCGAACCTGGGCCGCCGGATGGTGGGCGCCTGGTGCTTCGTCGATCACTACGGCCCCGACGACATCGCCGACGAGCCCGGTATGCAGGTGCCCCCGCACCCGCACATGGGCCTGCAGACGGTTAGCTGGCTGCACGAGGGCGAGGTGCTGCACCGGGACTCGACCGGCAGCAGGCAGCTGATCCGCCCCGGCGAGCTGGGCCTGATGACCTCCGGCCGGGCGATCAGCCACTCGGAGGAGAGCCCGAGGTCGCACGCGCGCTTCCTGCACGGCGCCCAGCTCTGGGTCGCCCTGCCCGACAGCCACCGCGGCACCGACCCGCGCTTCGAGCACCACGCCGACCTGCCGACCGTCACGGCGCCGGGCCTGAAGGCCACGCTGATCCTCGGCACCCTCGACGGCGCGGCCTCGCCCGGCACCACGTACACCCCGATCGTCGGCGCCGACCTGGCCCTCGCGCGCGGCACGGACGTACGCCTGCCGCTGGAGCCCGACTTCGAGTACGCCGTGCTGGCCATGTCGGGCGGGGCGCACGTCGACGGTGTGCCGGTCCGTCCCGGCTCCATGCTCTACCTCGGCTGCGGCCGCACGGAACTCCCCCTGCGCGCCGAGTCCGACGCGGGGCTGATGCTCCTGGGCGGCGAGCCGTTCGAGGAGGAGCTGATCATGTTCTGGAACTGGATCGGCCGGTCGCAGGAGGAGATCGTCCAGGCCCGGCGGGACTGGATGGAGGGGTCCAGGTTCGGGGTGGTGAAGGGGTACGACGGTGCCCCGCTGCCCGCTCCCGAGCTGCCGCCGGTGCCGTTGAAGCCGCGTGGAAGGTCGCGCTGACCTGGACGAACACAAGGGGGTCGGTGGTGAGCGAAGGAGGGTTCGTCGGGCGCTGCCCCCCGGCTTCCCGGCCGACGGCGGGAGGACGGCAGAGCGGGTTGCGGACCTGACTCGCAGCTCATCCGGGGGCAGCCTTACGGCGCCGGCCATCGGTGCGTGCCGCTGTTGCCCTCGCGAGGCATGCTGTGCCTGGACGTGGCGAATGGCCGGATCATGTACGTCGCAGTACTCGATCGGCCCCCATGCGCCGCCAGAGTGAGAGGCCTTGAGGTCTGCCTGGTTCGCAGACCAAGTGCGCCGATCAAGCCGGCCGACCAAGACGCTTCGTGACGTCATCCCGGGCCCGCCTCATGGGTCTCTCACATGGGTCCGTGCACCCACAAGGCAGGCGGGTCCGGCTCCGCCTCGCTGACTTGTGGCCGTCGGTGATTGTCAGCGTTGGTCGTCGTTGCGCGCCCTAGGACGGCCCGCGACGGCCCCCGAAGACGCTCGCTCCTGCGGCACATCCACAGCCGGGAACGCGGCCTGATTCCAGCGGGCCGGGAACTTTCCTGTGCTCTGGGCGGCGCTGTCACCACTCGTCGTGGTCGCCGATCACCAGGAAGCTGCCCACGACGCCATCGTCGCCGAACACGGCCCCGCGGACGGTACGGGTCACAACGCCACTGGTGGCGCCGTGGGGTCCCACGGTGGCGACCGGAGCGCCGTTGTCGCAGTTGAAGCCGCGGAAGACCTCGACAATCTTCCGGCTGTCATTGAAAACATTGAAGCTGCTGGAGCCCAGTCCGCCGGCCGCAGTGATGCAACCCTCAGCGGAGGCGGAGAACGCACGTTCGTTGAAGTAGACCCTCCCCTCTTCCTTGTGGCTGTAGCCGCGTCCGCCGCTCTCGCGGCCGCGGCCCTCGGCCTTCCCCCCGCTTGCGCTGCCGCCTTCCGAGGGAGACTTGGCGGGGGCAGCTCGTTGGACAGGCCGGGCCGCCCGGTGGACAGAGGGGGACGCAGGGGTGGATCCGGCGGTTGAGGCGTAGGTGATACCGGCGGCGGCAAGGACCGCCGCGCCTACTCCGGCAGCGGTCACGGTAAAAACACGCATGGGCATGTCACTTCCCTCTGACTCCCGGGCGTCGGCCGAGCGGCCGACCTGTGGTGAACGTAACGAAAGCTCTCATAACTGGCATTTCATACACGTTGAGGGTGTGACGCTACGAGTCCGGACAGGTGGAAGCGCAGCACTCACTGCATATCGATGCGCGGCTGTGTGCCGCTCGGTCACCGCCATACGGATCAAGGGGAGGCGCGCCCCGCCCCGCCCCGCCGTGCATCCGCTCCTCCACCCACCACCGCCCCCAGCTGCCATCCCGTACGCCGTTGACCCACACACCGTGGAGCGGGCGTGGTCACCCGCTCCGCGCCGCCGGGTCTGATCCAGGGGACGTGAAGACCTCCCCATCCGGCGCCGCCGTCCTTCAGTCAGCGATGCCGTATCCGCGTGCGAGGGCGTCGAGGCCGTGGTCGTAGCCTTGGCCGACGACACGCAGACGCCGGAGCGGACCCCTGCGGTAGATCTCCACGAGCAGCATGGTTCGTTCGGTGGTGGCGGCGTCCAGGGTGGCCCGGGCGAGAGGTGCCCCGCTGCTGCCGGGGGCCGCCTTCTCCTCCCGGCAGCAGCACGACGTCGGTGCCGCCGGCGGACAGGTTGATCGCCGCGGACCCGCCCAGCTGGACGACATGGGTACGAGCTGCCGCGGCATCGGCATGGACGCCACCGAGCACCAGTACCCGACGTCGCGCCAGGGGCTTGTCCAAGGTGTCGGTAGAGGGCTCCGATTGGCGCGGCGCGGGGACTGACACGCAGGGGGAGGCCGTGGGGAGGGCAGCTGCTTCCCGGGTGGGTACGGCAGAGGTCGTGGTGGACACCGGCTTCACGGGCCCGACCTGTTCTGCTTTCGGCTCAGTCACCGGGGCGGTCCTGACGGCCGTCGCCTCATGCGCTGTCCCCGGCCTTACGTCGGCCAGGAGCCGCAGGAAGGCCTGCTCGTCGACGACCGGCACGTCTTCAGCGAGTTCGCGTCGGACCTTTGCCGAATCGGCCGCCGGTTCGTTGGTGACCAGCACGCTGGTGTGCCGGCTGACGGAGGTCATCATGTTCAGCCCGGCGGCAGCCGCCCGCGCTCATCGCGGGCGTCACGGCGCAAATACGGGGAGCGGCCATCTTCTTCACCGGGTGCGGCGTGATCAGTCTGCTGGCAGCCGCGCCGGCCGTCACGGTCCCGGCACTGCGGCACGCCCGACTCCAAAGCACAGGCGCTCAGACCTGACCAGGCCAGGGTCGCTCCGCAACCACTGCCCACCCCAGCTCCCATCCCATCCGCCGTAGCTTGTTGAACGGCGGACCTCAGCCTTTCTTCAGCATCAGCTCCGTGTTGCGGTCCCGGGGGTCGCTGTGGGGGGTGAGGGAGCCTTCGTGGGCGTTGAATGCGAGTTCGCGGTAGAGGGCGGCGAGGCCGGTCTGGGACAGGTCGGTGAAGTCCGTGCGGTGCGGCGCGGCGGACTCGACCAGGGTGGTGTGCAGCGAGAGCGTGCCGTCCTTGTTGTCCACCAGCTCGATGACGCGGGCGAGTTGGGGGAAGTCCACGTGGGAGGCGGTGGAGATCTCCCAGAAGGAGCGGCCGCCGCTGCCGGTGTGCGGGGTGATGGTGTTGCGGTGCACATGGCCGTTGACCCAGGCGACGACGTTGCGGTGGCGGCCGAGCAGGGCGAGCAGTTCGTCGCCGTTGCAGCGCTTCTCGTTCGGGCGGGCGGGGTCGGGGCGCGGGGTGGACATCGAGGTGCTGGTGTAGTGGCTGAAGACGATGGCGTACTCGTTCTTGTGCGCGTTCAGGGTGTGCTCGAGCCAGGACATCTGGGCCGCGCCGATCGAGCCGCTGAAGTTGCCCTGCGGGTCGGTGGTGTCGAGGCTGATGCCGACGACGTGGTCGGAGACGCGGAAGGAGTAGTACTGAGTGCCCTCCGCGAGGTTGGCCTGCGTGTAGCCGTGGCCGACCGGGCCGGGGCCGGAGTGCGCCGGGTCGAGGTGGGCCTTGACGTACTCGGCGGGCGTGAACAGGGCGCGTCGGTGGTCCGGGGCGACCCGGCGCATCGCGCGGGTGTGGGACTTCAGCAGATCGCGCAGGCTCCGGCCCTTGGGGTCGGAGCCGTCCTTGATGTTCTGCTGCAGCTTGCGGGCCTCGGCGGCGGTCACGGTGAACAGCTTGCGGTCGCCGGTGGCGAACTCGGTGAGGTAGGAGTCCCCGTGCCCGAAGCAGCCGACCAGGATGGAGTCGTGGTTGCCGACGGTGGAGTACCAGGGCAGGTTCAGGCCGGGGCTGCGCACCTCGCGGGTCGCGGCGTGCAGGAAGCTCTCCATGTGAGGGAAGCCGCGTTGCTTGTACTGGTCGCGGACGGTGGAGCCGGGCTGCCAGTACTGGCTCAGGCCGCTGCTCATGGCGCCCTCGTAGTGGCGCGGGTCGCCCGAATCGGGGGTGATGCGGCCGCCGCTGAGTATCTTCAGATACCAGTCCAGCTCGATGCGGGAGTTGTTGTCGGTGTTGTCGCCGGTGGTGATGACGAACTCCAGGGGGCTGCCGGTGACCGGCGCGCCGCGCAGAGTGTTGACCCGCTCGACCAGGGAGATCGCGCCCTGCACGGTGAGCGCCTCCTGCGGGCGCCAGGAGCGCGGCGAGGCGGCTTGCAGGAACTCCGTGCGCAGCGGGTGCTGGCTGTCCATCACATGGAGATCGGTGAGCTGCACGAACGCGGCGAGCGTGGTTCGGCGCCCGGCGCGTCCCGCCTTGGGCGCGGCCAGTTCGCTGCGCACTACCCGGCTCCAGCCGGGGCCGTCGCCAAGGCGGCGGTAGCCTGAGCTGTTACGGGCCGCTGCGGCCGTGGCGAGCGTGGTGCCCTTCGTGTACGGGGCAAGGGGCGCGGCCGGCGCCTGCCGGGAGTGGGCGACGGGCACCTCCCCATGGTTCGGGTCGCCGGCGGCCCGGCTCTCCTCGGGCCGCAGGGCGAGTCCGACGCCCGCGGTGAGGGACGCCGCCCCGGCGGCGAGCAGGGCGCGACGATGCAGAGTAGCCGTCGTGGCGACAGAGCGTGTGCGCGACATGGAGCGGTCTCCCCGATGCGAACGCGTCAGCAGTCGTCGCGGGGCCGTCGCTGTCGCGAACGTCCCGCTCGCTCTGAATGGTTGGCACCGACGGTGACCTGCGTGCGAACGTGAAAGCAACGTACGACGCCAATCACTGCACGTGGATCTTGGACTACCTTGAGCGTTCACGACCGCTCGTCGCGCGGCAGGGGGGCGGTCACTCCCTGTTCACTTCGCGGGACAGCGGCCTCATCTCCCGGGGGGTGCGACTGGCTGGGCGGTGCCGCGGTGCATGTGCCCGGTCGAGCGCCTGTGAACTCATGGGAGCCCGCTTCGCTGCTGATCATCGCAGGTGGCAACCCCGACCGGCTGGAGTCCGAAGCTTCCTTCGCCCACCTCTGCGGGGCAGCCCCTAGCTCCGCCACTTCCGGCCGGACCAACCGCCACCGTCTCAACCGCGCCGGCGCCCCGGGCCAAGGAGCTTGCTGGACGCCATGGACCGCGTCTGCTCGGCTCTGCCCGGGGCCACGGCAGACGGGAGCCCCCTGTATCCGCCACGACGGACCGGCGGTCGGGGACGGCGCCGCCTCGTCCCGGTGCCGGCTGCTCCCCCCCCGGAGGCTGGCTGAAGCGCGTGATCAGGACCGACAGCGATTCGGTGAGGTGAAGGGCTACGTCGGCCCCGCTGCCGGCCCCCGCGCTGCTGCCCGTGCCGCTGAAGCCGCGCGGAAGGGTGCGCTGACCGGGGGCGCAGGCTCACGGGGACGCCAACGCGCGGGGACGTGCCGCCGACTCGTATGGGCGCGCCGACTCGCATGGGCGCGCCGACCGGGGGCGGACTCGGTGCTACCGACCCGGTAGTGCGCCGACCGGGGGCCGACTCGGTGGTGCCGACTCGGTGGTGCTCCGACCCGGCGCCGAGCGGGTGTCACTCCTCGATCAGCGCGACCGTCCCGAGACCGGCGTGGCGCAGGGTCCGCTGGGCGGTGCGCCGCGCGCCCCGGACGGTGAGCCGCGCGATCGCGGGCCGTTGCGTGGCCGCGCGCAGCAGGGCGTAGGCGCACGCCAGATCGAGTCTGGTGACGCCGCTCAGGTCCACCACCCATTCGTCCGCCCGGCGCAACAGCGGATCGTCGAGCTGTTCCTCGAGCTGGCGCACGGTACCGAGGTCGAGCTCCCCGGCCAGGGCCAGCTCGGCTCGCCGGCCGCCGGCCGTGGCGGCGGCCACGGCGGACAGGTGCGGGGCGGGACGGTGTGATGCGGATGTCATGGCGACCTCCTCCGCCACCCGTTCGGTTGAAGCGGTACCCCCATTGTCGCGCTGCCGCCGACCCGTGGCCGGAGGGGTGTACGCCGGGCGGGGGAGTGCCGGAGAGCCCGCTCGCGGGAGGCAAATGTTGCTGCCCCGGTGCCGTCGGCGCAGGCTGGGACGGCAGGACAGCGCTGGGTCACCATTCCGTTACGCTTCCCTACCTCTAGGGGGCCGCATGGCCGTCGAAATCAGGCCTCTCATCAAGCCCTCCCGGCTCAAGAGCCGTGGAGGTATTTGGGGCGAGTGTCTGGCAGAGTTCCTGGGAACCCTCGTCCTCATCGCGTTCGGCTGCGGCGTGGTCGCCACGGCGGTCGCGGCACTGCCCGGGTCGGGACGTACCGAGGGCCCCACCACCTTCTTCATCAGCGCCGGCGACTGGCTGCTGATCACCTGGGGATGGGCGATGGCCGTGGTCTTCGGCGTGTACGTGGCCGGAGGCGTCAGCGGGGCCCACATCAACCCGGCGGTGACACTCGCGTTCGCCGTCCGGCGCCGCTTTCCCTGGATCAAGGTGGTCCCGTACTGGTTCTCCCAGCTCGCCGGCGCCTTCACCGGCGCGGCCCTGGTCTACGGCGTCTACCACAACGCGATCGGCGCCTTCGACCAGGCGATGCCGGGGCCGAAGACGAACGGGCACACCCTCGCGTCCTTCTCGATCTTCGGGACGTTCCCCGCGCCGTACTTCCACGGGGGCAACTGGGGTCCGCTGATCGACCAGATCGTCGGTACCGCGTTCCTGGTCATGCTGGTCGTGGCGATCATCGACCTGCGCAACACCGGAGTGAAGGCCAACCTCGGGCCGCTGCTGATCGGGTTCGCCGTCGCCGCCATCGGCATGTCCTACGGGGCGAACGCCGGGTACGCCATCAACCCGGCCCGTGACTTCGGCCCGCGGCTGTTCACCTGGGTCGCCGGATGGCAGGACCTCGCGCTCCCCGGCACCCTGGCCGGGGCGTTCAGCAACTACTTCTGGATCCCGATCGTCGGCCCGCTCGTCGGCGGCGTGATCGGCGTGCTGGTCTACGACCTGTTCATCGGCGACATCCTCCAGCTCCGCGCCCAGCAGGGCGAGGCCCCCGAGGTCGGGCGCGGCCGGCCCGTGACCGCGGCCGACGAGGAGTAACCGCGGCCTGTGACCGGCGGCGGGTGAGGGGGACACCGGCCACCGGCCACGAGCCACCGACCCCCGCGGACAACCACACAGACGTACGGCCCCAGAGCCGCCCGGCAGCGCGACACCAGCGCCGCCGGGCGGCTTTCGCATATCCGCCGGACGCGCGGATTCCGGGACACCGGAGGTCGATCGCTGCCGGCGGCCGGCTCCCGTGGCTCACGCGGCCCCGGCGGCAGGCGCCCGTGGTCATGGCGTCCGCGGCCCACGGCGTCCGCCGACACGGAGGCGTCCGGCCGGAGGACCGGGCGCCTCTTCCGCGTGGCGGAACGCTCAGGGCCGCTGGGCAGAACCTCGCGAGGTCACTTGAAGGACCGCAGCCGCAGGCTGTTGGTGACGACGAAGACCGAGGAGAAGGCCATCGCCGCCCCCGCGATCATCGGGTTGAGCATGCCGAAGGCGGCCAGCGGCAGGGCGGCCACGTTGTAGCCGAAGGCCCAGAAGAGGTTGCCCTTGATGGTGGCCAGCGTCCTGCGGGACAGCCGGATCGCGTCCGCCGCCACCAGCAGGTCGCCCCGTACCAGCGTCAGGTCGCCGGCCTCGATCGCCGCGTCCGTGCCGGTGCCCATCGCCAGGCCCAGGTCGGCGGTGGCGAGCGCGGCCGCGTCGTTGACGCCGTCGCCGACCATCGCGACCGTACGGCCCTGAGCCTGAAGCCGCTTGACCACGTCCACCTTGTCCTGGGGCAGGACCTCGGCGATCACCTCGTCGATGCCGACCGAGCGGGCGACCGACTCGGCGACCACCTGGTTGTCCCCGGTGAGAAGCACGGGCCGCAGGCCCAGCCGCCGCAGTTCCGCCACGGCCCGCGCGCTGGTCCCCTTGACCGCGTCGGCCACCGCGAGCACACCGCGGGCCTCGCCGTCCCAGGCCACCGCGACCGCCGTCCGGCCCTCGGCCTCCGCGGCGGCCTTGGCCGCGGCGAGGTCCCGGGGCAGCCGGACGGCCCACTCCTCCAGAAGCTTCTCCCGCCCGACGAGTACGGCGTGGCCGTCGACGACGCCCTGCACGCCGAGCCCGGCGACGTTCTCGAAGCTCTCCGGGACCGGCAGGGCGCCGGCCCGCTCGCCGGCTCCCGCCGCGATCGCCTGGGCGATCGGATGCTCCGAGGCGTGTTCCAGCGCCCCCGCGAGCCGCAGCAGTTCCCGCTCGTCGACCCCCTCGGCGGCGACCACGTCCTGGAGGGCCATCCGGCCGGTGGTCACGGTGCCGGTCTTGTCCAGTACCACGGTGTCGACCTTGCGGGTGGACTCCAGCACCTCCGGGCCCTTGATGAGAATGCCGAGCTGGGCACCGCGGCCCGTGCCGACCATCAGGGCGGTCGGCGTGGCCAGCCCCAGCGCGCACGGGCAGGCGATGATGAGGACGGCCACGGCCGCGGTGAAGGCGGCGGTCGCGTCCCCGGTGACGAGCAGCCAGGTCAGCAGCGTGCCCAGGGCGACGAGGATGACCACCGGCACGAAGACCGCGGAGATCCGGTCGGCCAGGCGCTGCACCTCCGCCTTGCCGTTCTGCGCGTCCTCCACCAGCCTGGCCATCCGCGCGAGCTGGGTGTCCGCGCCGACCCGCGCCGCCTCCACGACCAGGCGCCCCCCGGCGTTCACGGTCGCGCCCGTCACCGCGTCGCCCACGGTCACGTCCACCGGCACGGACTCGCCCGTCAGCATGGAGGCGTCCACCGCCGAGGTGCCCTCGACGACGGTCCCGTCCGTCGCGACCTTCTCGCCGGGCCTGACGACGAAGCGGTCGCCGACCGCCAGCTCGGCCACGGGAATCCGTACTTCCGCACCACTCCGCAGTACCGAGACGTTCTTGGCGCCCAGTTCGAGCAGGGCGCGCAGGGCGGCGCCCGCCTTGCGCTTGGACCGCGCCTCCAGATAGCGCCCGGCCAGGATGAAGGCGGTCACCCCCGCGGCGGCCTCCAGATAGATGGAGGACGAGCCGTCGGTGCGGGAGACGGTGAACTCGAAGCCGTGCCTCATCCCCGGCATACCGGCGTGCCCGAAGAACAGCGCCCACAGCGACCAGCCGAACGCGGCGAGGGTGCCGATGGACACCAGCGTGTCCATGGTGGCGGCGCCGTGCCGGGCGTTGGTGAACGCGGCACGGTGGAACGGCAGGGCACCCCAGACGACGACCGGCGCGGCCAGCGTCAGCGACAGCCACTGCCAGTTGTCGAACTGCAGCGCCGGCACCATCGCCAGGAGCACCACGGGGACGGAGAGCGTCAGGGACACCAGCAGCCGCTGCCGCAGGGAGAGCAGCTCGCCGTCCGCCGCCGGGGCCGCCTCGCCCGTGCCCTCGGCCTTCGGGGCCGGGGGCGGCGGCTCCTCGGCGGTGTAGCCGGTCTTCACCACCGTGGCGATGAGGTCGGCGACCTCGACGCCCGCCGGGTACGAGACCTTCGCCTTCTCGGTGGCGAAGTTGACCGTCGCCGTGACGCCGTCCATGCGGTTGAGCTTCTTCTCGACGCGTGCCGCGCACGAGGCGCACGTCATGCCGCCGATGGAGAGCTCGACCTCGGACGAGGCCGCGGGTGTCGTGCCGGCGGACGCCTTCTCGGTTGCCGTGCTGGTCATACGTATCTCCTGAGGGAGGCCGGGACGCACAGCGTCCGTATCAGCGGAGCGATACGTCCCGGCGCGGGGGAGCGACTGCGCGGGCCGCCGGGGCGGGGCCCGGCGGGGGTCAGGCCCGGCCGACGAGCTCGTAGCCGGCCTCGTCGACGGCGGCGCGGACGGCGGCCTCGTCGAGCGGCGCGGCGGAGGTGACGGTGACCTCGCCGGTCGCGGCGACGGCCTTGACCGCGCTGACGCCGTCCAGGGCGGATATCTCCTCGGAGACGGCGCCCTCGCAGTGGCCGCAGGTCATGCCGGAGACCTGGTAGACGGTGGTGACGCCGCTGTCCCGGACCTCGGCCGCGGCACCCGAGCCGCAGGAACCGCCGGAGCCGCCGCAGCAGGAGCTGGAGTTCGTCTGTTCGGTCGTCATGGTTACTTCCTCGGGGTCGGACGTGCGGGGTCGATCGTAGGACGGGGGTGGTGCCGAACCCGTCCCGACGCCGTCGAGACTATACCCCCCTGGGGTATTCGTCACGCGTGATGCGGGCTACACCCGCTGGGCCGGGTGGCCCTGCGGGCAGGACGGAGGGCCCCTACTGCCCGCGAGCGGCGGCGGCGACAGTGGAGGGCACAGCGCTCGCGTTTCCGCCGACCGGTGGGAGGAGAGGTGAGCGGCCGTGCTCCAGAGCGTGGACGTGGGACGACGGGGCCTGGACGCCCACCGCGCGTGCGCGGGCGAGGACCGGGATCCGGTCTGCGGGATGCGCATCGACGGCGCCGGCGTCCATCCCACCCGATACCGGGGCAGGGAGTTCCGGTTCTGCTCCGACTCCTGCGCGCGCCAGTTCGCCGCCGACCCGGAGCTGTTCTGGCGCGCGGTGGCCCGGGCCCGTCACGGCACCTCCCCGGTCACCTGAGCGGGGGAGCACGCCCGTGTCCGAGCTGCGGCGCGATCCCCTCACCCACGACTGGGTGGCCATCGCGCCCGCCCGGGGCCGACGCCCCCACAGGATGCCCGGACCCGGGGGCCCGTCCCCGCGCCGGCGCCCGCCCGCCGACCCGGCCTGCCCCTTCTGCCCGGGCCGGGAGGACGCCACTCCGCCCGAGGTCTGGCGCCTTCCCACCCCCTCGGGCACCGCGCCCTCGAACTGGCGCCTGCGGGTCGTGCCCAACCGCTACCCCGTGCTGACGCCCGCCGACCGCCCGGCCCGCCACCACACGGCCGGCCTGCGCCTCTCGGTGGAGGGCGTCGGCAGCCACGAGGTCGTCATCGAGTCACGCGCCCACGACTGGGACCTGCCCGACGGCGACGACGCCGCCGTCGCCGACGTCCTGCGTGCCTACCGCGCCCGCTGCCGGGCACTGCGCGACCGACGCCCTGGGATCGTGCTGCCCTTCCGGAACCACGGAGCCGGGGCCGGCACCTCGCTGCCCCACCCCCACTCGCAGATCGTCGCCACACCCATCGTCCCGGCCCGCTTCCGCCGGCTGTTCGACATCGCCCGTGGCTACTACGACGATCACGGCCGGTGCCTCTACGTCGACCACACCGCCGCCGAACTCGCCGACGGGGAGCGCGTCGTCGCCACCACCGACCACGTCGTGGCGCTCGCCCCCTACGCGGCCCGCACCCCGTACGAGACGCTGATCCTTCCCCGCCACCACGAGGCGTCCTTCGGCGACGCCTCCGACGCCTGCCTGGACCGGACCGCCTCCCTGTTGCGCCGCGTCCTCACCGCACTGCGCGACCTGCTCGGCGACATCCCGTACAACTACGCACTGATCAATGCCCCCAACGGCGAAGAAGGCACCGCCTGCTTCGCCTGGCACCTCCGGATCGCCCCCCGCCTGGCCGAACCCGCCGGCTTCGAACTCGGCACAGACATCGCCGTCAACCCGCTGCCGCCCGAAGAGGGCGCCGCGGAGCTGCGCGGCGCCCTTCGTCCCGTGGCGGGCCCGGGGAGGCCGTGACCGTGGCGGGCGCGCTCTGTTCCGGCGACCGTCGCTCTTCTGGCCCGCCGGGGCCGTCTGGTATTCCGAACCAGGGCTGCGATACCCCGTACGGGTATATTGGCCACAGTTCTGTCCGACGAGCCGGGCGCGGGAAGAGATGACGGGAACCACAGGTCGGTGGGGTGAGGCGTCGAACGGCGCCGTCCGCTGTGTCTGGGGTGCCGTCGTCGCGGTGCTCGCCGCGTTCGCCGTGCTCGTCCATCATGACGCCGCCGGGCCCATGGCCGTTCCGGGGTCACCGGCGTCCGTGAGCGCGATGTCGGGCACGAGGGCCGTGCGCGACATGAGCGCCATGCACGGCACGGATGCGATGCCCGGCATGGGGCACGCGTCCCCGGCCACCGGAACCAGGACCACGACGGTCACCGGAGCCACCAAGACCCTCGGCGCCGCAGACCTGCCGGCGGGCAGCGGCGACAACACCTGTTCGAGCGCGGCCGCGGGGCACTGCTCCGCCGCGGGTCTCAGCACCGTGCAGCTCGTGTCGCCGCCCGCCGACCCCCGCGCCGGCCCGGCGGACGCCGTCCACGGCGTCCGAGCGGCGCACTCTCCCCACGGGGTGGCGCACCGCGCCCCGCCCGATCTCTCCCTCCTCTCCCGGCTGCTCATCTAGGCCGCGCCCCGGGCGTCACCCTCGCGCAACCGTCCGGGAGCGAGGTGTGCCCGCCCACGGCCCGACCGACGGAGCACATCGAGAAGAGGACTCATCATGAACAGCATCAATCGCCGATCCCTGCTGCTGGCAGGACTCGGCGCCGCGGGCGCGGGCGCCCTCGCGGCCTGCAGCGGCAATTCCGGCACCTCCGGCAGGTCCGGTACCTCCGAGGGCCACGCCGGGCTGGTCGGCCCCGCCGACGAGGTGGTCGCCACGACGGAGAGGAAGCGCGGGAGCACCGGCCGGGTGCGGAAGGTCACGCTGACCGCCGCGCCCGCCACGCTCGACCTCGGCGGCGGCGTCAGGGCCAGGAGCTGGGCCTTCAGCGGCCGGACCCCGGGCCGGGAACTGCGGCTGTCCGCGGGCGACACGCTCGCCGCCGAACTCTCCAACCAGCTCCCGGGCAGGACCACGACCTCCGTCCACTGGCACGGCATCGCCCTGCGCGCGGACATGGACGGCGTGCCCCCGGCGACGCAGGCCGCCGTCCGGGCGGGCGGCAACTTCACCTACCGCTTCATCGCGGACACGCCCGGCACCTACTTCTTCCACCCCCACGTCGGCGTCCAGCTCGACCGCGGCCTCTACGCGCCGCTGATCGTCGAGGACCCGCACGAGCCGCTCAAGTACGACGACGAGTGGGTGGTCGTCCTCGACGACTGGGTCGACGGCGTGACCGGCACCCCCGACGAGGTCTTCGCGGAACTCAGGCAGGGCATGGGTGGTATGGACGGTATGGACGGCATGGACATGGGATCGGGCTCCGGTTCCGGCTCCGGCGGTTCCTCCTCCGGCGACGGCATGGGTGGCATGGGGGACATGGGCGGGATGGACATGAGCGGCGGGAGCATGAACGGGATGAGCGCGTCCCCGTCCGCCTCCGGCGGCGGCATGCCCATGAGGTTCATGCTCATGGGCGCCCGGAGTCCGCTGCTCGGGGGCGACGCCGGGGACGTCAAGTACCCGTACCACCTGGTCAACGGCCGCGTCCCGGCCGACCCCGAGGTCCACCGGGCCAAGCCCGGCTCCCGGGTCAGGATCCGGATCATCAACGCCGCGAGCGACACGGCGTACCGGGTGGCGCTCGGCGGCCACAGGATGACCGTCACCCACACCGACGGCTTCCCGGTCCGGCCCGGCGAGACCGACGCGCTGCTGATCGGCATGGGGGAGCGCTACGACGTCACGGTGCCCCTCGGCGACGGCGTCTTCCCGCTGGTCGCGCTCGCCGAGGGCAAGAACGCCAGTGGCATGGCCCTGGTCCGCACCGGATCAGGCCGTGCGCCCGGGCCCACCGTCCGTCCGTCCCAGCTGGGCGGCATGGTCATGACGGCGGACCGGCTGAAGCCGGCGGACGACGTCCGGCTCCCGGCGAAGAGGACCGACCGGGTGCACCGCGTCGAACTGACCGGGGGGATGGCCGGCTACGACTGGGGCATCAACGGCAAGCGGTTCGACGTGAACGACCCGACCACGCACCCGATCCTCGTCGAAAAGGGCCAGCGGGTCCGGCTGGACTTCGTCAACCGGACCACCATGTGGCACCCGATGCACCTGCACGGCCACACCTACCAGCTCGGCACCGGCGGCCCCCGCAAGGACACCACGATCGTGCTGCCGAAGCGGACGGTGTCCGTCTACCTGGACGCGGACAATCCCGGTCAGTGGATGCTGCACTGCCACAACGCGTACCACGGGGAGTCCGGGATGATGGCGCTGATGGCGTACCGGGCCTGACGGGGAGGGGACGGGGACGGAACCGGGGGAGGGGGAGCGCGGCACACCGCCCGCTCCCCCCGAACCGGCGCACCGGGCAGGCGCGTTCACGCCTCGGAGCCGGAGCCGGAGCCGGAGCCGGAGCCGGAGCCGGAGCCGGAGCCGGAGCCGGAGCCGGGATCTCTCCCCACGGCGCGCAGGGCCTTGCGCAGCGCGCTGCGCTCGGCGGCGGTCATGTGGCCGACGAAGTGGGCGAGCGCCACGGGCCGGTCCTCGCTGGCGTCGAGGGCGTCCTCCATGAGGGCGGCGGAGTACTCCTCCCGGGTGCGGACCGGCTCGTACAGCCAGGCGCGACCGTCCTTCTCCTCGCGTACCAGCCAGCCTTTGGAATGGAGGATGTTGGCGACGGTCATCACCGTGGTGTACGCGACGGGCCGGGTCCGGTTGATGTCGTCGACGATCTCCCGCACCGTCGCCGGGCGCTTCCACCTCCACAGGCGGTCCATGATCTCCGCCTCCAGATCCCCCAGCCGTCGCATGGCCCCGCTGCTCTCTCTCCGCCGTGGTGGTCGACCTCATCGTAGAGCGCGACCCCGGAGCGCAACCGTGCCTTGGGACAGGCGCCCACCGCGCCCCCCTCGCCGGCCCCGTGCTTTCGCCGCTCCAAGGTCGCCGAGTGGTCAGGCCGCCGCGGTCCGCCGAGACTGAGAGATGGGTCCGCGTACCGGCAGGGCAGCCCGCACACGCGCTCAGGAGGTGGCGTCGTGACGTCCTTCTCACCCGGATTCCGCGGGCGCGCCCGTTCCCTGGTGGACCGCCTGCCGCCCGGCCAGTACCCGACCGAGTCCTTCCCCGTGCTGTCGGCCGGGCCGACACCGCGCGTGGAGACCGGCACCTGGACCTTCACGGTGACCACCGAGCGCGGCGAGACGCACGCCTGGACCTGGGACCGGATGATGGCCCTGCCGCAGCAGGACACCGTCCAGGACATCCACTGCGTGACCCGCTGGTCGAAGTTCGACACGCGGTGGCGCGGGGTCCCGCTGGACCTCTTCCTGGAGGACGTCGAGACGACGGCGCACCACGCCGTCGTCGACAGTCACGGCGGCTACACCACCAACCTCGCGCTGGAGGACCTCCTCGACGGCAAGGCGTGGATCGTGCACGGCTACGACGGCTACCCCCTGTCGCCCGAGCACGGCGGCCCCGCCCGGCTGCTCGTACCGCACCTGTACCTGTGGAAGTCGGCGAAATGGGTGCGCGGCCTGCGGCTCACCACGGAGGACGAACCCGGCTTCTGGGAGTCCGTCGGCTACCACAATCACGGCGACCCGTGGCGCGAGCAGCGCACCTGGGGCGACTGACCGTGCGCATCGCCTGGCGCGCCGCGCGGCTGGCCGAGCGCCACGTCCAGTCCCGCTCCGCCCGCTCCCTGGTCTTCACCGTGCCCGGCTGGCCCGGCCACCTGCCCGGCCAGCACGTCGACGTACGGCTCACCGCCGACGACGGCTACCAGGCCGTACGCAGTTACTCCCTGGCCGCGCCCGCCGACGGCGACCGCGTCGAGCTGGGCGTCCAGGCCGTCCCCGGCGGGGAGGTCTCGCCGTATCTGGCGCACCGGCTCCCGCTGGACGCGGATGTCGAGATGCGGGGACCGCTCGGCAACTGGTTCGTGTGGCGCGGCGAGGACAGCGAGCCGGTGCTGCTGGTGGCCGGTGGCTCCGGAGTGGTCCCGCTCGCGGCGATGGTCCGCGCCCACCGGCGGGCCGGCTCGCGCAGCCCCTTCCACCTGCTGTACTCGGTGCGCGGTCCCGAGGAGGTCTGGTACCGGGACGACCTCTTCCACGAGGATCCGCTGGTCGACGTACGCATCGTGTACACCCGCCGGTCACCGCTGGACAGCTCCCGCGAACCGGGCCGGGTGAGCGCGGACGACCTGCACGAGCCGTCGGCCCGGCTGGAGCCGGGCAGCCCCGTCTACATCTGCGGGCCGACGGGGTTCGTCGAGTCCGTCGCCGACCTGCTCGTCGCTCTCGGCCGCGACCCCGCCACCATCCGCACCGAACGCTTCGGCTGACCTGTCCGCCCGTCCCAGGGGAGGTCCCCATGTCGGACACCACCACCCATCTCGACGGCAACTGCCTGGCCGGCCCGCTCTCGGAGATCCTCTCCGTGGAGACCACCACCGCCTGGTGGCGCTGCCCGGAGTGCGCGCGGTCGGGCCCCATGGCCCAGCTGCACGTCTACGGGCCCGAACCGGGCCTGACCGCCCGGTGCCCGGGATGCGCGCACATCGCCCTTCGGCTGGTCCGGGAGGGCGAGCACATCTGGCTGACCCTGGGCGGCGGCACGGGCGCCTTCCGGTTCCGCGCCGGGCAGGCGGCCCGCCCTCGATGACCGAACCGGATCGATGCGATCGCCACCGGCGGTACCTGGGGGAAGTTCCGTCCCCGGGGTGGTCCGCCGTCCCGGGGAACACGACCGCCGGCCGGGCGAAAAAATCAACGTTGCACACTGCAAGAGTGGGTACCCGGACACCGTAAGCGGCGGCAGTGCCGTCGCGCGCCCCCGCTCGTGCAGGAAGGCGGTCGACCCGATGTCCCGCAACTCTCCCCTCGAAGCACCCGATGTCTCCGCGGTGGACGTGACACGGCTGGAGCGGGCGCTGCGAGCGGCCGTGGACGCCGAGGTCCGGTTCGACGCGGGCAGCAAGGGCGCCTACTCCACGGACGGCTCCAACTACCGACAGGTGCCCCTCGGCGTGGTGGTCCCGCGCACCGTCGAGGCCGGGGCCCACGCCGTGGAGGTGTGCGCACGCTTCGGCGCCCCGGTCCTGTCGCGCGGCGGCGGCACCAGTCTGGCGGGCCAGTCGGCCAACGCCGCCGTGGTGATCGACTGGAGCAAGTACTGCCACGGCCTGGTCTCCGTCGACCCCGAGGCCCGCACCTGCGTGGTCGAGCCGGGCATCGTCCTCGACGAGCTGAACCGGCGGCTGTCCGGCCACCGTCTGCAGTTCGGCCCCAAGCCGTCCACGCACAGCCACTGCGCCCTCGGCGGCATGATCGGCAACAACTCCTGCGGCGCCTCGGCCCAGGCCTACGGCAAGACCGTGGACAACGTGCGTCGACTGGAGGTCCTCACCTACGACGGCCTGCGCATGTGGGTCGGGCCGACCTCGCGCGCGGAGCGGGCGCGGATCACAGCGGAGGGCGGGCGCCGCGCCGAGATCTACGACGGCCTGGACCGCCTGGTCGCGGAGTACCTGGGCGACATCCGGCGCGGCTACCCGAAGATCCCCCGGCGGGTCTCCGGCTACAACCTCGACTCGCTGCTGCCGGAGAACGGCTTCGACGTCGCCCGGGCCCTCGTCGGCAGCGAGGGCACCCTGGTGACCGTCCTGCGCGCCGAACTGGACCTGGTCCCCGTGCCGCCGTACCAGTCGCTGCTGGTCCTCGGCTACCCGGACATCTGCCGGGCGGGGGACGACGTGTCCCGGCTGCTCCGGCACTGCTCGCCCAGCCAACTGGAGGCGCTGGACGGGCGCATGGCGCAGCTGATGCGCGAGGAGGGCGCCCACCTGGAGTCGCTGGCCGCGCTGCCCGAGGGCGGCAGCTGGCTGCTGGTGCAGTACAGCGGTGACAGCCAGGAGGACGTCGACGAGCAGGCGCACGCGCTGCTGCGCGCTCTCGGCCGCGGTGAGAAGGACCCGGACGTGGCCTTCTCCGACGACCCCGAGCGCGAGCAGAGGATGCTCAAGGCCCGTGAGGCCGGCCTCGGGGTGACCGCGCGGCCGCCGGACGACCGGGAGACCTGGGAGGGCTGGGAGGACTCGGCCGTACCGCCGGAGCGGCTCGGCGCCTACCTGCGCGACCTGAAGGGCCTGTTCGACGAGTTCGGCTACGACCATCCGTCCCTGTACGGACACTTCGGGCAGGGCTGTGTGCACACCCGCATCCCGTTCGGGCTGAAGACCGCCGAGGGCGTAGCCGACTTCCGCCGCTTCCTGGAGCGAGCCGCCGACCTCGTGGCCTCCTACGGCGGCTCGCTGTCCGGCGAGCACGGCGACGGCCAGTCCCGGGGCGAACTGCTGACCCGGATGTTCGGCGAACGGCTGGTGACCGCCTTCGGCGAGATGAAGAGGCTGTTCGACCCGGGCAACCGGATGAACCCGGGCAAGGTCGTCGACCCCAACCCGGTCGACGGGCAGCTCCGCCTCGGCCCCGCCTGGCGGCCCGCCACGCCCGCGACCCACTTCGGCTACCCGGAGGACGAGCACTCCTTCACCCGCGCGGTGATGCGCTGCGTCGGCGTCGGCAACTGCCGCAGCCACTCCGGCGGCGTGATGTGCCCCTCGTACCGGGCGACCCGGGAGGAGGAGCACTCCACCCGGGGCCGGGCCCGTCTGCTGTTCGAGATGCTCGACGGGCACGCCGACTCCACGATCACCGACGGCTGGCGCTCCACCGAGGTGCGCGACGCGCTCGACCTGTGCCTGGCCTGCAAGGGCTGCAAGTCGGACTGCCCGGTCGGCGTCGACATGGCCACCTACAAGGCCGAGTTCCTCTCCCACCACTACGAGGGCCGGCTGCGTCCCGCCGCCCACTACTCCATGGGCTGGCTGCCGCTGTGGGCCCGGCTCTCCCGGATCGCCCCGTCCCTGGTCAACGCGGTGCTTCAGGCGCCCGGTCTGGCCCGCGCCGGCAAGCGGCTGGCCGGGGTGGCCGAAGAGCGGCAGGCGCCGGTGTTCGCGCGGCAGTCGTTCGTCCGGTGGTGGCGCGAGCGGGGCACCGAGGAGCCGGACCCGGCCGACCCGCGGACCGTGCTGCTCTGGCCCGACACCTTCAGCACCTACTTCCACCCGTCCGTCGCGATCTCGGCCGTACGGGTCCTGGAGGACGCGGGCTTCAAGGTCGCCGTCCCCACCGAGCCCGTGTGCTGCGGCCTGACGTGGATCTCCACCGGCCAGCTGACCGTCGCTCAGAAGGTGCTGCGACGCACGCTGGACGTGCTGCGGCCCTACCTGGAGGCGGGCACCGCGATCATCGGCCTCGAACCCTCCTGCACCGCGGTGTTCCTGTCCGACGCGCCCGAACTGATGCCGGACGACCAGGACGTGCGGCGGCTGGCCGGGCAGCTCCGCACCTTCGCCGAGCAACTCGTGCACCACGCGCCCGACGGCTGGGAGCCGCCGCGGCTCGCCCGGCAGGCGACCGTGCAGACCCACTGCCACCAGCACGCGATCATGAAGTTCGACGCCGACCGGGAACTCATGCGCCGCGCCGGCCTCGACGCCGACGTCCTGGACGAGGGCTGCTGCGGCCTGGCCGGCAACTTCGGCTTCGAACGCGGCCACCACGACGTCTCCATGGCCGTCGCGGAACAGGGCGTCCTGCCCGCCGTCCGCGCGGCGGCCCCCGGCAGCCTGGTGCTCGCCGACGGCTTCAGCTGCCGCACCCAGATCGAACAGGGCGACACCGGCCGCCGGGCCCTGCACCTGGCCGAGGTGCTCGCCCTCGGCCTCCGGGGGAACCTGCCCAGCCGGGAGCCCGAGCGCCTGGCCGAGCGGCCCGCGCCGCCGGCCGGCCCGGCCCGGTGGGGGGCCACCGCGGGTGCCGCGGTCCTCGCGGCCACGGCGGCGGCCGCGGCCGGCCGGACGGCGCTCAGACACCTGCGCCGCCCGTGACCCCCCCGGGCACGGCCCGCCGCCGCGCGCCCTGCGAAACCACCTTCCGGAAAGGTCTTCGAACATGTCGATGAAGGTTTCCGACCACGTCCTCGAGCGCCTGCGCGACTGGGGTGTGGAGCACGTCTTCGCCTACCCCGGCGACGGCATCAACGGGCTGCTCGCGGCCTGGGGCAGGGCCGACGACAACCCCCGGTTCATCCAGGCGCGCCACGAGGAGATGGCCGCCTTCGAGGCCGTCGGCTACGCCAAGTTCTCCGGCCGGGTCGGCGTGTGCGCCGCCACCTCCGGCCCCGGCGCCATCCACCTGCTCAACGGCCTGTACGACGCCAAGCTCGACCACGTGCCGGTCGTCGCGATCGTCGGCCAGACCAACCGCAGCGCCATGGGCGGCTCCTACCAGCAGGAGGTCGACCTGCTGACCCTCTACAAGGACGTCGCCTCCGACTTCTGCGAGATGGTCACCGTCCCCGAGCAACTGCCCAACGTGCTCGACCGGGCGATGCGCACCGCCATGGCCCGCCGCTCGGTCACGGCCGTCATCCTCCCCGCCGACGTGCAGGAACTCGACTACTCGCCGCCCCCGCACGCCTTCAAGATGGTCCCCTCCAGCCTGGGTATGCCGCACTACGCGCCCGTGCCCGCCGACGAGGACCTCGCCCGCGCCGCCGAGGTGCTGAACGCCGGCGAGAAGGTCGCCCTTCTGGTCGGCCAGGGCGCCCGCGGGGCCCGTCAGGAGGTCATGGCGGTCGCCGAACGCCTCGGCGCGGGCGTCGCCAAGGCGCTGCTCGGCAAGGACGCCCTGGACGACGACCTGCCCTACGTCACCGGCTCCATCGGCCTGCTCGGCACCCGGCCGTCGTACGAGCTGATGAGGGACTGCGACACCCTTCTCGTCGTCGGCTCCTCCTTCCCGTACACGCAGTTCCTGCCGGAGTTCGGGCAGGCGCGGGCCGTGCAGATCGACATCGACCCGCACATGGTCGGTCTGCGCTACCCCTTCGAGGTCAACCTCGTCGGCGACGCCCGCGAGGCGCTGGCCCGGCTGCTGCCGCTGCTGGAGGCGCGCAAGGACACGGCCTGGCGCAAGAAGCTCGAGAAGGACACCGCCCGCTGGTGGGAGGTCATGCAGCGGCGGGCCGCGGTCGACGCCGACCCGATCAACCCCGAGTACGTCGCCCACACCCTCAACGACCTGCTGCCCGACAACGTCGTCCTGGCCTCCGACTCCGGCTCCGCCGCCAACTGGTACGCCCGCCATCTGAAGCTGCGCGGCGCCATGCGCGGCTCGCTCTCCGGCACCCTCGCCACCATGGGGCCCGGAGTGCCGTACGTCATCGGCGCCAAGTTCGCGCACGGCGACCGCCCGGCGATCGCGCTGGTGGGCGACGGGGCGATGCAGATGAACGGCATGGCCGAGCTGATCACCGTCGCCAAGTACTGGCGCGAGTGGGAGGACCCCCGCCTCATCGTGGCCGTCCTGAACAACCAGGACCTCAACCAGGTCACCTGGGAGATGCGCGCCATGGAGGGCGCCCCGCAGTTCCTGCCCTCCCAGTCGATCCCCGACGTCGCCTACGCCGACTTCGCCCGGCTGATCGGCCTGGACGGGATGCGGATCGAGAAGCCCGGTGACGTGCAGGGCGCCTGGGAGGCCGCGCTGGCCGCCGACAAGCCGTGCGTGCTCGACTTCGTCACCGACCCGGCCGTGCCGCCCGTCCCGCCGCACGCCACCCTCGACCAGATCGAGGCCGCGGCGACCTCGATCCTCAAGGGCGACAGCGACCGGGCCGGCATGGTCCGCCAGGGGTTCAAGGCCAAGGTGCAGGAGTTCCTGCCCGGCGGCCGGCACCGCGGGGACCGGCCCGGCGCGGAGGACGGGAAGTGAGCGACACCCCGGTCGTGGAGCGCGTGGACACCGCGGTGTTCACCGTTCCCGCCGACGCGCCCGAGGCGGACGGGACCCTGAGCTGGGACAGCACCACGCTCGTCCTGGCCACCGTCCGCTGCGGCGACGTCAGCGGCCTCGGCTGGACCTACGCGCCGGCCGCCACCGCCCGCGTGATCGACGACCTGCTCACCGGCGTCGTCACCGGATCGCCGGCATGGGACGTACCGCGTACGAACGAGGCCATGCGGCGCGCGGTGCGCAACGCCGGCCTTCCCGGCGTGGCCGCCCAGGCGATCGCCGCCGTGGACATCGCCCTGTGGGACCTCAAGGCGCGGCTGCTCGGCCTGCCGCTGGTCCGGCTGCTCGGCGCCGCCCGCGAGGACGTGCCCGTCTACGGCAGCGGCGGTTTCACCACCTACGACGACGAGCGGCTGGAGCGGCAACTGAGCGGCTGGGTCCAGGAGGAGGGCATCCCCCGCGTCAAGATCAAGATCGGCGAGTCGTGGGGGCGCCGCGAGGAGCGCGACCGGCGGCGGGTGGGCAGGGCGCGTGCCGTCATCGGCGACCGGGCCGACCTGTACGTCGACGCCAACGGCGGCTACGACGCCAAGCAGGCCGTACGCGTCGGCCGGGCCCTCGCGGACCAGGGCGTGACCTGGTTCGAGGAGCCCGTCTCCTCCGACCACCTCACCGCCCTCGCCCTGATCCGCGAGCGACTGCCCCTGGACGTCGCGGCCGGCGAGTACGGCTACACGCTGCCGTACTTCGAGCACATGCTGGCCGCGGGCGCCGTGGACTGCCTGCAGGCCGACGCCACACGGTGCGGCGGCATCACCGTCTGGCTGCGCGTCGCCGCCCTCGCCGAGGCCCGCGGCATCGCCGTCTCCGGGCACTGCGCCCCGCACGCCCACGCGCACGCCGCCGCCGCGGTCCCCAACCTGCGGCATCTGGAGTGGTTCCACGACCACGTGCGCATCGAGCGCCTCCTCTTCGACGGCTGCCTCGGCCCGGACGGCGGCACCGTCGCGCCGGGCGCCGACGGCGCGCCCGGGCTCGGACTGACCTCGCCACCGGACGCGCACAGAGCTACCGCGTGGGCTGACACCAGGAGGCAGCACCGATGAGCAGTACATCCTTCCCGGCGCACGCGCTGCACGACTACGCGCTGCTGGCCGACGGGGAGCGCGGCGCCCTGATCGGACCCGACGGCGCCGTCAACTGGCTGTGCGCGCCCACCTGGCACGACGACGCCGTCTTCGCCTCGCTCATCGGCGGCGCGGGCGTCTACGCCGTGACCCCGCGCGGGCGCTGGGTCCCGGGCGGCTACTACGAGGACGGCACGCTGATCTGGCGCAGCCGCTGGGTCACCACCGACGGCGTGATCGAGTGCCGCGAGGCCCTCGCCCTCCCCGGCGAGCCGGACCGCCTGGTCCTGCTGCGGCAGGTGCGCGCCGCAGAGGGGACCGCCCACGTCAGGGTCGTACTCGACCCGCGCGCCGACTACGGTCGCGCCCCGCTGACCTCCACGCACCGCGACGACGCCGGCGTCTGGTACCTGCACACCGGCCGTCACCGGCTGCGCTGGCAGGGCGCCCCGTCGGCGACCGTCCGGGCCGAGGGGCTGACCGCCGATCTCGTCCTCCAGCCCGGCCAGAGCCACGACCTGGTCCTGGAGTGCTCCGACTCGCCGCTGCCGCACGCCCCGCCTCTGGCCGACCGGGCCTGGCAGGCCACCGAACGGGCCTGGCGGCGGGCCGTGCCCGCGCTGGAGCGGACCGTCGCCCCCGGTGACGCCCGCCGCTCCTACGCCCTGCTGCGCGGGCTGACCGCGCACGGCGGCGGCATGGTCGCCGCGGCCACCACCAGCCTGCCCGAGCGCGCCGAGGAGGGCCGCAACTACGACTACCGGTACGTGTGGATCCGCGACCAGAGCTACGCCGGACAGGCCGCGGCGGCCGCCGGCGCGCCGGAACTCCTCGACTACGCGGTCCGTTTCGTGGGCGAGCGGCTGCTGGCCGACGGGCCCCGCCTGGCCCCCGCCTACACCGTGTACGGCACGCCCGTCCCCGGTCAGCGGGAGCTCGACCTGCCCGGCTACCCGGGCGGCTTCAGCCGGATCGGCAACCACGTGGAGAAGCAGTTCCAGCTCGACTGCTTCGGCGAGGCGCTGCTGCTGTTCGCCGCCGCCGAACGGCACGGCCGGCTCGACGGCGACGGCTGGAAGGCCGCCGAGACCGCGGTGCGGGCCGTCGCCGAGCGGTGGCGCGAGCCCGACGCGGGCATCTGGGAGCTGGACGACCGGCCCTGGACGCACAGCCGGCTCACCTGCGTCGCCGGACTGCGCGCCCTGGCCGGCGCGGCCCCCGGCCGGCCGCTCGCAGACACCTGTGCCGGCCTCGCCGCCACCGTGTTCGCCGAGACCGCGGCGACCGGCGTGCACCCCGACGGCCACTGGCAGCGCGCCCCCGGCGATCCCGCGGTCGACGCGGCCCTGCTGCTGCCCGCCCTGCGCGGCGCGCTGCCCGCCGGCGACCCGCGCACCCGCGCCACCCTCGCCGCCTGCCGCGCCCAGCTCAGCCAGAACCACTTCGTCTACCGGTTCCGCCACGACGACCGGCCGCTGGAGGAGGCCGAGGGCGCGTTCCTGCTGTGCGGCTTCGTCATGGCGCTGGCCGAGCACCAGCAGGGCGACGCGGTCGAGGCGTGCCGCTGGTTCGAACGCAACCGCGGCGCCTGCGGGGCGTCGGGACTGTACGCGGAGGAGTTCGACATCGCCCAGCGCCAACTGCGCGGCAACCTCCCGCAGGCCTTCGTCCACGCCCTGTTCCTGGAGACCGCCGCCCGCCTGGCCGAGGACCCCGCCCCGGGCCCGCCCCGGATCCCGCCGGGGACCTCGCCGCATCCCGCCCAGCACCCCGACCCGCCCGGGGCACGCCGTCCAGCAAGGAGCTGACATGACCCAGACCGTCGTCATCACCGGTGCCAGTGCCGGCATCGGCCGCGCCACCGCCCGCCTGTACGCCGGGCGCGGCGCCAACATCGTGCTGATCGCCCGCGGCCGGGCCGGGCTCGACGCGGCCGCGAAGGAGGTCGAGTCCCTGGGCGGCCGGCCGCTGGTCCAGGTCGCCGACGTGGCCGAACCGGACCAGGTGGACGCCGCCGCCTCGGCCGCGGAGGAGCACTTCGGCCCGATCGACGTGTGGATCAACTGCGCGTTCAGCACCGTCTTCGCGCCGTTCGAGGAGATCACACAGGAGGAGTACCGGCGGGCCACCGATGTGACCTACCTCGGCTTCGTCAACGGCACCCGCACCGCCCTGAAGCGGATGCTGCCCCGCGACCGCGGCACCATCGTCCAGGTCGGCTCCGCACTGGGGGAGCGGTCGGTGCCGCTGCAGTCCGTGTACTGCGGGGCCAAGCACGCCATCAACGGCTTCACCTCCTCGCTGCGCACCGAACTGCTGCACCGCGGCAGCGCCGTGCACGTCACGATCGCGCAGATGCCGGCCGTCAACACCCCGCAGTTCTCCTGGGTGACCACCCGGCTGCCCCGGCATCCGCAGCCCGTCCCGCCCATCTACCAGCCGGAGGTCGCCGCACGCGGCGTCGTGCACGCAGCCGACCACCCGCGCCGCAAGCAGTACTACGTCGGCGCCACCACGCTCGCGACGATCTGGGCCAACCGCCTCTTCCCCGCCCTGCTGGACCGCTACCTGGCCCGCACCGGGTTCGACTCCCAGCAGACCGGCCGGCGGCCGCCCACCGGCGAGAGCAATCTCTTCGCACCCGTCGACGGCACCGAGGGCACCGACCACGAGGCGCACGGCATCTTCGACGAGGTCGCGCACCGCCGGTCCTTCCAGGCCGCCCTGGCGCGCCACCCCGCCGCCATCGCCTCCGCGCTCGCCGTGGGCGCCGCGGCCACCGCCAGGGCCGCGCTCGGCAGGCGCGGCGGGCCGGGCGCGAGCGGGCACGGAGGAGCGCTCCGCCCCGGCCGCGTGAGGAGGAGGGGATGACGACCGCCGGGACGGCTCCCGTCCGGCACCGTTGCCCTCTGCAATGATGCTCCGCACGTGATCGTGTTCCGCCCGCCCGGGCGGAACGACGCAAGGGGACCCCATGCCGCAGCACCCCACCGACCCGGCCCCGGCCGACCCGGCCCCGGACGCCGGGCCCCACGCGCTGGACCGCGAGGCCGAGGAGCTCGGCACGGCCGTGATGGCGGCCTCCCGGCTCTTCGTGGCGATCTCCGCCCGCGCGCTCGCCTCCACCGCCGAGTCGCTCACCCTGCCCCAACTGCGGGCGCTGGTCGTCCTCGACACCTGCGGCCCGGTCAAGCTCGCCGCCCTCGCCGCCACGCTCGGCGTCAACCCCTCCACCGCGCTGCGCATGGTGGAACGGCTGGAGGCGCTCGACCTGGTCGACCGCAGGACCAACCCCGCCAACCGGCGCGAAGTCGTACTGAGCCTGACGTCCCAGGGACACGACCTGGTCACCCGGGTCCTCGCGCACCGCCGCGCGGAGGTCCGCCGGCTCGTGCAGCGGCTGCCCGCCGAGGAGCGGGCCGCGCTCGTCCCCGCCCTGCGCGCGCTGACGGCCGCGGCGGGCGAGTTGGCGGTGGAGTCCGCCGACAACGCCCGCACGGTACGCACCGTCGTCGACGACCCCCTGGCCCCCGTGCCCCGGCCGGACCCGTAGCCGCGGCCGCCCGACCCGCGACGGCGGGGCCCGGGGCGCGGGGGCGGCTCCGTGACCTGCCCCCGGTGCGGCGCGATCCGCTACGTCGCGGTGGTCGTGCCCTTCCAGCACGACCTCCAGCGGACACACGCCCGACTGTCACGGCCGGGCGCGGACGACGTCGGCCGGGCCGCCGAGGAGGCCGCCGCCGGCGACGTCACCGTGGTCACCGGCCGGGACCCGGACCAGCCAAGTCCGGCTCCCTCCTCCCGCGGCCGGCCGGGACTGCCGCCCGGTGGGCGTCGTCCAGTACCTCGTCGATGACGCGGCGGGCCACGGTGGCCATCCACGGGTTCCTGTCGCGGTAGTACGAGAGCTCGAGCAGCGCGATCGACAGCGCCCAGCCGCGCCCCCGCGTCCAGGCCGCCTCGCCCGTCCGGTCCGCCGGGCGCGCGGGCGGCGCCGGGTCCGTCTCCAGCGCGGCGTGGAACCGCGCCCGGCCGTCGGCCGGCAGCACGTACCAGGCCACGATCAGATCGACGGCCGGGTCGCCGAGACCCAGGCACCCGAAGTCGATGACGGCGTTCAGCCGCCCGTGCTCCAGCAGCAGGTTCGCGGGTTGCAGATCGGAGTGGATCCACACCGGCGGGCCGGGCGGCGGCGGGGCGCACAGCGCCGCGTCCCAGGCGGCGGTGGCCGCCCGGGCATCGATCACCTCGCGCAGCGCGGCGATGGCCGCACGGGTCTCGCCGTCCCGTGCCGCCAGGGGCTCGCTGCGGTAGGCGGGCGGCCCGTCCGCCGGGTCGACGCGGTGCAGCGCGGTGACGAAATGTGCCAAGTCCCGTGCCAGCAGAGCCGGTTCGGTCAAGGTGCCGGGCTCGGCGATGTTCCCGTCGAGCCAGCGGTACACCGACCAGGGCCACGGGCAGCCCTCGTCCGGTGTGCCCAGGCCCAGCGGCTCGGGCACGGCCACCGGGAGTGCCGGGGCGAGCCGCGGCAGCCATTGGTGCTCCTTGTGCACGTCGTCCGCCGCCCCGGGGGTGCGCGGGAGCCGGACGACCATGTCCCCGCCGAGCCGGTACATGACGTTGGAGGTGCCCGCGGAGCGGACCCGGGCGAGCGGCAGCTCCGCCCACCGCGGGAACTGAGTGGCTATCAGCCGGCGCACGAGGGAAAGCGGAAACTCCGGCTCACCGGGATGCAAGGTGTCGGTCTGGGTGTCGGCACACATGGAGCGCAAGCAAACGGTGTGACCTCGTGACACGTCAACCGATTAGAGGTCCTGCGTGGGAGGGGCCCGGCACGGCCGGATGGCGTCGACCGGCCGGCGGGGAGACGATGAGAGCGAGGGCCGGGCCCCCGCCGCTCCCGCGCGCCTTCCCCCGAACTCCGCCCGGAGACGGAGACCGGCCCCAGGAGACTTCACGGCCGGAAGGGAGAACACCGTCATGCTGGAAGTGAAGACGGTCGACAAGCCGGACGAGCGACGCGACTTTCCCCGGGGTCACCTCGAGGCCGTCCACCTCACCGGGCTCGACTTCGCCGTGGCCACCTTCGAACCGGGCTGGCGCTGGACGGAGTCGGTCGGCCCCATCGCCGGCACGAAGAGCTGCCAGATCCACCACAACGGCTTCGTCGTCCAGGGACGGATGCGCCTCGTCATGGACGACGGCGGCGAGAGCGAGGTCGGCCCCGGCGACGTCTTCGTGTGCCCGCCCGGGCACGACGCCTGGGTGGTCGGCGACGAACAGGTCGTGGTGTACGACTTCGCGGGAGCCATGGCGCAGGAGTACGCCAAGAAGCCGTCCGACGGCTAGGACGACGACAAATCCGGATCGGCAACGTCAGATCGGCAGCAGCCGGGAGATCAGGGTGCCCAACTGGCGGACGGTGCGGCACTCGTGCATCTCCACCAGTTCGGCGTAGGCCGGTGCGGCGGAGTCGCCCGTGCCCCACTGGGCGCGGGGCTCGGGGTTCAGCCAGTACAGGCGGCGGGCCCGCCGGGCGATCTCCCGTACGGCCGCCAGGTTGGGGTCGCTCAGGTTGGTGCGGGCGTCGCCGAGGACGAACACCGTGGTGCGCGGGCCGACCGCGTCGCCGTACCGCTGCGCGAACTCGCCCAGCGATACGCCGTAGTCGCTGCTGCCGTGCCAGCCGGTCAGCCGCGCCTCGGCCTGGATGCGGACACCGAGGCCCTCCGGGTCGGCCGCGCCGTGCCGCAGCAGCCCCGTCACCTCGTCGATCCGGTTGACGAAGGCGAACACCCGGACCTTGCTGAACTGGTCGTGCAGCGCCTGCACGAGCAGCATCGTGAAGTCGGAGAAGCCCGCCACCGAGCCGGAGACGTCGCACAGCAGCACCAGCTCCGGCCGCGCGGGGCGGCGCCGGCGCAGCACCGGCCGCATCGGCACGCCGCCCGTCGAGAGCGAGCCGCGCAGCGTGCGGCGCAGGTCGATCGAGCCGCGGGCGGCGCGGCGCCGGCGCGCGGCGAGCCGGGTGGCCAGCTTGCGGGCCAGCGGCTGCACGGTCCGGCGCAGTTCGGCGAGCCGGTCGCGCCCCGCGTACAGGAAGTCGACCCGGTCCGCGCTCGGCGCCACCGCCCGCCGCGCGATCTCCTCCCGCCCGCGCCGCTCGGCGACCCGGCGCCGCGCCTCCGAGCCGACCTGCCGGCGGAACTCCTCGATACGACGCCGGATCTCGTCGTCGAGCAGCCGGTCGGCGAACCCGGCGTCACCGCCGCGCGCCCGGACGCTCGCCCGCACCCGGGCCAGCAGCGTCTGCGGACGGATCCGGTCCAGCGTCTGGTACGCCGACCAGCCGTCCGACCCCGGTGCGGCCCCGTAGCCGCCGAAGCCGTCGACCGCCTCGATCGCCAGCCGCTCCATCAGGGCCGTGTCGCCCGTGGCGAGGGCCTCGGCGAGCCGGTCGCGCAGCCCCTCACGGTCGGCGGGCCTCCCCTCCGGAGCGCCGACCCCGCGCGGGAAGTACAGGTCGAAGACCGGGTCGAACACCGCCCGCTGCGCGCTGCCGTGCAGCAGGGTGGCGGCCAGGCCCTCACGCAGCAGCTCGCGGTCCGCGAGGCCGAGCGCCTCGACCGCCCGCGCCGCGTCCAGGCTCTCCCCGGTGCCGACCCGGACGCCGTGCGCCCGCAGCGCGCCGACGAACCCGGTGAGCCGGTCCGCCACCCCGCTCGGCGCGGAGGCGCTCACACCGCGTCCAGGTCGAGCTTGGCCGCCGCCTTCAGCACGTCCTCCTGGTGCTTGAGCAGGACGCCCAGGCTGTCCCGGACGATGCTCTCCTCCAGGGTGTCGGCGCCGAGGGCCAGGAGCGTGCGGGCCCAGTCGATCGTCTCGGCGACCGAGGGCACCTTCCGCAGGTCCATCGCCCGCAGGGCGCCCACGACCCGCACCACCGACGCGGCCAGCGCCTCGTCGAGGCCCGGCACCTTCAGCCTCACGATCCGCCGCTCCAGCTCCTCGTCGGGGAAGCCGATGTGCAGGAACAGGCAGCGGCGGCGCAGCGCCTCGGACAACTCGCGGGTGGCGTTCGAGGTGAGCACCACGAAGGGGCGGCGGGTCGCGGTGACCGTGCCCAGCTCGGGGACGGTCACCTGGAAGTCGCTGAGCACCTCCAGCAGCAGTCCCTCCATCTCGACGTCGGCCTTGTCGGTCTCGTCGATCAGGAGCACCTTCGGCTCGTCGCCCCGGATCGCCGTCAGTAGCGGGCGGGTCAGCAGGAACTCCTCGCTGAAGATGTCCGTGCGGGTGTCGTCCCAGCTCTCGTCCCGGCCCGCGCTGATGCGCAGCAGCTGCTTGGCGTGGTTCCACTCGTACAGGGCGCGCGACTCGTCGACGCCCTCGTAGCACTGGAGCCGGACCAGCCGCGCGCCCGCGACCTGGGCCACGGCCTTGGCCAGCTCGGTCTTGCCGACCCCGGCGGGCCCCTCGACCAGCAGCGGCTTGCCGAGCCGGTCGGCCAGGAAGACGGTGGTGGCGACCGCGGGCGAGGCGAGGTAACCGGTCTCGGCCAGGCGGGCGGAGACTTCGTCGACGGAACTGAACAACACGGCCTCCGGCACGGCGCGGGCGAATCTCTGTCCGAGCCACTATCTAAGCGCTTGTTCAGCCCCTCTGTCACGCGGTCCGCGCCGCGGGCGGCCCGGGAGTCCCGTCCGCCTCCTCCGCCACGAGGACCACCTCCAGCGTGCGGGGCCCGTGCACCCCTTCCACCCGGTCCAGTTCGATGTCGCTGGTCGCCGACGGCCCGGAGATCCAGGTCAGCGGGCGGGCCGGGTCCAGGCGGGCGAGCGCCTGGGGCACCGAGGAGACCACCTGGCCGGGCACGCGGACGACGCAGATGTGGTGGTCCGGGACGAGCGTGATGCGGCGGCGGCCCTGATCCGGGGAGCCGTCGAGGACGATCGTGCCGGTCTCGGCGACGGCGACGGCGCAGCCGGTGATCACGCTGTCCACCCGGTCGAGTTCGTGGGCCGTGCTCTCCGCCCGGTCCGCGACCCGGGTGACCTCCGCCGCCGTCAGCCAGCCCTCGTCCAGCCCCGGCGGGACGACGACGGACTCCGACCCCCGGTCGTCCAGCAGGCGGGCGATCAGCGCGGGCAGCCCGGCAGCGTCGGTCCGGTGCACCACCGCCCGGTAGTCCGCCAGGTTCTCCGCCAGCAGCTCCACCGTCCGCGCGGCGGTGCGCTCGCCGTGCTGCTCCCGGTAGTCCCTGGGAACGGCCTGCTCGTACGGCGTGTCGTCCGGGGGGACGTCCGCCAGCGCGCGCCGTACCCGGCCCAGGATCCGGTCCCTGCTGCTCACTTCGCGCCGTCCTTCCCGCCGTGCGTACGCTGCCACCAGTCGCGGAACGGTTCCGCGGGCACCGGCGGCAGGTCCCGGGTGCCGCTCCACGCCCGGCCGGGGCCCGGCAGGGTCCGCGGATGGAAGCGGCGGGAGCGGGACGCCAGGCGCTGGCCGGTGCGCAGGGCGGCCGGGTGGGTGAACGCCCAGCGGGCCGCGCGCATCGCCGCCCGCTCGGCGGCATGGCCCTTGGCCGGCTTCAGCACCACCTTGTTGCCCTGCCGGGTCGCCTCCCCGCCCTCGGCGACCCGCTCCCGCAGGTGCACCAGCACCTCGGGAATGTCGATGGCGACCGGGCACACCTCGTAGCAGGCGCCGCAGAGCGAGGACGCGTACGGCAGCGAGGCGTCGATCTCGCTTGCCGTGCCGCGTAGTTGGGGGCTGAGGATGGCGCCGATCGGCCCCGGGTAGACCGAGCCGTAGGCGTGGCCCCCGGCCCGCTCGTACACCGGGCAGACGTTGAGACACGCCGAGCAGCGGATGCAGCGCAGGGCCTGCCGTCCGACCTGGTCGGCGAGCGTGTCGCTGCGGCCGTTGTCCAGCAGCACCAGGTGGAACTCCCGTGGCCCGTCGGCCGTTTCGGCGTCCGTCGTGCCCGTCGTGCCCGTCGTGCCCGTCCACATCGAGGTGTACGGGTTCATCCGCTCGGCCGTGGAGGAGCGGGGGAGCGTCTGCAGGAACACCTCCAGGTCGCGCCAGGCCGGCACGATCTTCTCGATGCCGACCACCGAGATCAGCGTCTCGGGCAGGGTCAGGCACATCCGGCCGTTGCCCTCGGACTCCACGACCACCAGCGTGCCCGTCTCGGCGACGACGAAGTTGGCGCCGGAGATACCGACCCGGGCGCGCAGGAACTTCTCCCGCAGGTGCAGCCGGGCCGCCTCGGCCAGTTCGGCGGGCGTGTCCGTCAGGCCCTCGGGTGCCGGGCGCCCCCACTCCTTCATCTCGGAGCGGAAGATGTCCCGGATCTCGCCGCGGTTGCGGTGAATGGCGGGGACCAGGATGTGCGAGGGCCGGTCCTTGCCCAACTGCACGATCAGTTCGGCGAGATCGGTCTCGTAGGCCCGGATGCCCGCCGCCTCCAGCGCCTCGTTGAGCCCGATCTCCTGCGTGGCCATCGACTTGACCTTGACGACCTCCGACTCGCCGGTGCCCTTGACCAGTTCGGTGACGATCCGGTTGGCCTCGTCGGCGTCGGCGGCCCAGTGGACGGTGCCACCCGCCGCCGTGACCGCCTCCTCCACCTGCACCAGGTAGCGGTCGAGGTGACGGAGCGTGTGGTCCTTGATCCGGCGGCCCGCCTCCCGCAGTTCCGCCCAGTCGGACATCTCCGCGACCGCCTTCGCCCGCTTGGCGCGGATGGTGTGCGTGGCGTGGCGCAGGTTGCCGCGCAGGGTCGGGTTCCGCACCGCCTCGTGTGCGGCCTCGGGGAAGGCCGGGAAGGCGGGCATGCCTACGAACGTCGCGCTCATGCCGTCCGCGCCTCCTCCGTGCTCGCCAGGATCTCCGCGATGTGCACCGGCCGCACCGCCGTGCGCAGCCGGGCCATGGTCCCGCCGAGGTGCATCAGGCACGAGTTGTCGGCCGCGCACAGCACCTCCGCGCCGGTCGACTCGGCGTTGCGCACCTTGTCGGCGCCCATCGCCGCCGAGACGTCCGCGTTCTTCACCGCGAAGGTGCCGCCGAAGCCGCAGCACTCCTCGGCCCCCGGCAGTTCCACCAACTCCAGTCCCCGCACGGCCTCGAGGAGCCGCCGGGGCCGGTCGCCGAGCCCGAGGCCGCGCAGTCCGTGACAGGTCGGGTGGTAGGTCACCTTGTGCGGGTAGTACGCGCCGACGTCCGTCACCCCGAGCACGTCCACCAGGAACTCCGTGAGCTCGTACGTCTTCGGCACCACGGGCGCCAGGGTGGCCGCGAGCGTGTCCCCGCGCCCCTCGGCGCGCGCCCGTTCCCCCAGCCGCGGATACAGCTCCCGCACCATCGCCCCGCACGACCCGGACGGCGTCACGATCGCGTCGTAGTCCCGGAAGACGTCGGCGAAGTGCCGGGCGAGCGGCTCGGCCTGGTGGCGGTACCCGGTGTTGTAGTGGGCCTGCCCGCAGCACGTCTGGGCCATCGGGAAGTCCACCTCGACGCCCAGTCTGGTCAGCAGGGCGACCACGGCGCGCCCGGTGTCCGGATAGAGCGTGTCGTTCACGCAGGTCAGGAACAGGGCGACGCGCATCGCGGCTCCTTGTGGTCGATCATCGGACGATGGCAGCCTAATTTCCGGGGACGGCCCGGGGGAGACCCCGGTCACGGCGTGGCGAGCCGGGCCTCGGCCGCCCGCCAGGCCGCGGTGCCGCCGCTCGGCTCGTACCGCGTCAGCGGCTGCGTACGGGCCACCAGCCGGCGCAAGCCGGCCCGGTCGCCGGCGTGTCCGTGCGCCCGGGCCTGGACCAGCACGTTGCCGAGGGCCGCCGCCTCGGTGGGGCCGGCCACCACCGGCAGCCCGCAGGCGTCGGCGGTCAGCCGGCACAGCCGTACCCGGCCCGCTTCGGCAACGTCGACTCCGGCACCGGCAACGGCTGCGAACTCACCGTCGTCAGCGCGGTGGTGGTCGGCGGCGTCGTCTTCACCGGCGGCTCCGGCAGCGTCTACGGCGCGCCCCTCGGCGCGCTGCTGCTGACCTCCGTCAACAGTGTGCTGCCCGCCCTCGGCGTCAGCTCGGTGTGGGTGCGCGCCATCAATGGCGTCCTCCTCCTGCTCGCCATCGCGGTCGACCGGATCGTCGCCCGGCACGCGACGACGGACTGCTCGTCGGCCACCTGGAGACCGAGGAATTCGCCGGCCCGGGCCGGCATGGAGGCCACCGACGTCAACGCCCGCCGGCAGGCCGAGATGGCGCCGTTCTTCGAGTCGACGGACGGCGCCCGGCCCGAGGAGGACGAGCTGCTCCTCGAGGAGACCGAGGCGGAGGGCGGGCCGACGGCGCACCAGCACCGGCGGGTGGTGCTCCAGCCGGAGCTGGTGGTGCGCAGATCAAGTCTGCCGGGCCGCTGACCCGCCGTTCAGTATCTTTCATGATCCCGGGGCCCCGGACCCGGTGGCCGTGTGCTGAACTGGGACGCGGCCCGTCCGTCCGTCCCGGGAGATCCGTTGACCGCGAGCTACCGCCAGCCCGGCGTCGTCCTCACCGACCGCCACTTCACCGTCCCCCTCGACCACGACGACCCGGCGGGAGAGACCATCGAGCTCTACGCCCGCGAGGTCGTCGCCGGGGACAAGGCGGGCAAGGACGACCTGCCGTGGCTGGTCTACCTGCAGGGCGGCCCGGGGTTCGGGGCGCATCGTTTCGTCGGTAAGCAGGCCTGGCTCGGCCGCGCCCTGGAGGACTACCGCGTCCTCCTCCTGGACCAGCGCGGCACCGGCCACTCCACCCCCGCCAACCGCCAGACGCTCCCGCTGCGCGGCGGCCCCGCCGAGCAGGCCGCGTACCTCACGCACTTCCGCGCGGACGCCATCGTCCGCGACTGCGAGGCGATCCGCCCGCAGGTCACCGGCGGCGCCCCCTGGGCCGTGCTCGGCCAGAGCTTCGGCGGCTTCTGCACGGTCCACTACCTCTCCACGCACCCCGAGGGCCTGAGCACCGCGCTCGTCACCGGCGGCCTGCCCTCCCTCGACGCGCACGCCGACGACGTCTACCGGGCCGCCTACCCGCGCGTCGAACGCAAGGTCGCCGCCCACTACGCCCGCTACCCGCAGGACGTGGACCGCGCCCGCCGCATCGCCGACCACCTCCTCACCCACGACGTGGTGCTCCCGAACGGCCACCGCCTCACCGTCGAGGCCTTCCAGTCGCTGGGCATCCTGCTCGGCGGCGGCGACGGCAGCCACCGCCTCCACTACCTCCTGGAACACGCCTTCGTCCGCGCCGCGGACGGATGGACCCTGTCCGACGCCTTCCAGGAGGAGACGCAGGGACTGCTGTCGTACGCCGGCCACCCCCTGTACGCACTCGTCCACGAGGCGATCTACGGCCAGGACACCCGCCCCACCGCCTGGGCCGCCGAGCGGGTCCGCGCCGAGTTCCCGCAGTTCGACGCCGCCAAGGCCCTCGCGGGCGACGGGCCGGTGCTGTTCACCGGCGAGTCCGTGCACCCCTGGATGTTCGACTGCGACCCCGCGCTGCGCCCGCTGCGCGAGACCGCCGAACTGCTGGCCGCCCACACCGGCTGGAAGCCGCTGTACGACCCCGCCCGCCTCGCCGCCAACGAGGTCCCGGTCGCCGCGGCCGTCTACCACGACGACATGTACGTCGACACCGCCCACGCCCTGCGGACCGCCCGCGCCGTCCGCGGCCTGCGGACCTGGGTCACCGACGAGTTCGAGCACGACGGCGTGCGCGCCGGCGGCCCGCGCGTCCTGGACCGGCTGCTCGCGCTCGCCCGCGACGAGGTCTGAGAACCGCCCGGCCGTCGATCCCGTCCGGCACCTAGGATGATCCGGACGGACCGGGTGACCGACGGACCGTTGGACCGGATGACCGACGACCCGTCGGACCCGCGGACCGGGGGCCCGGCGGACCGGGTGGCCGACGGACACGCGCACGCCGGACACCGAACACGGAACATCGAACACGGGGCGGGGGACGGGATGGCCGGCACGGGGGACGAGGAAGTCCTGGCGGGGCGCTTCGAGGAGCACCGCGCCCATCTGCGGGCGGTTGCCTACCGCATGCTCGGCTCACTGCCGGAGGCCGAGGACGCGGTCCAGGAGACCTGGCTGAAGCTCACCCGCACGGATCCGGACGCCATCGAGAACCTGGGCGCCTGGCTCACCACCGTGACCGGCCGGGTCTGCCTCGACCTGCTGCGCGCACGGAAGGCACGGCGCGAGGAGCCCATGGACGACACCTTCGTCCCCGACCCCGTCGTGCGGCCCCTGCCCCGCACCGACCCGGAGCAGGAGGCGCTCCGGGCCGACTCGGTGGGGCTGGCCATGCTCGTCGTTCTGGAGACCCTGCAGCCGGACGAACGGCTGACGTTCGTGCTCCACGACCTGTTCGCGGTCCCCTTCGACGACATCGCGCCCATCGTGGAGCGCACCTCGGCCGCCACCCGGCAGCTCGCCAGCCGGGCCCGCCGCCGGGTGCAGGGCGCCGCCCCGTCCGCCGAGACCGACCTCGGACGGCAGAAGGAGGTGGTCGACGCCTTCCTCGCGGCCTCGCGCGAGGGCGACTTCGAGGCGCTGGTCGCCGTCCTCCACCCCGGCGTGGTGCTGCGTGTCGACGCCGGCGCGCTGCTCCGGGGCGCCGCCACGTCCAAGGTGGTCCAGGGCGCGAGGACGGTGGCCGCGCAGGCGCTCACCTTCGCCCCGTACGCCCGGGCCGTCCGGCTGGTGCTGGTCAACGGCACGGTCGGGATGGCCACCGCCCCCGAGGGACGGCCGCTGTCGGTCATGGGCGTCACCGTCGCCGACGGCAGGATCACGCACATGTACGTCCTGGCCGACCCCGAGCGGCTCGAACACCTCGATCTGGCGGGGGCGTTGGAGGGCTGACCGGGCGTGCCCGGTAATCCGGTTGCGGGGCCGGGAGCGCCACTGCAAGGGTCGCCCCATGATCGCCTTCTCCGCGCACGACGGCACCCCTCTCGCCCTCCACCTGAGCGGCCGGGGCGGCCCGCCCGTGATCTGCCTGCCGGGCGGTCCCGTGCGGGCCTCGGCCTATCTCGGGGACCTCGGCGGTCTGCCCGCCCACCGGCAACTGGCCCTGCTGGACCTGCGGGGCAGCGGAGGGTCCGCCGTCCCGCAGGACCCGGCGGGCTATCGCTGCGACCGGCTCGTCGACGACGTCGAGGCGCTGCGCGAGCACCTCGGTCTGGACCGCGTGGATCTGCTGGCGCACTGCGCGGGCGCGAACCTCGCGGTGCTGTACGCGGCCCGCCACCCGGAGCGCGTCGGGAGCCTCGCGCTGATCACCCCGAGCGTCGCCGCCGTCGGCATCACGGTCACCGCGGAGGTCCGGCTCGCGACGGCGCGCCTGCGCGAGGACGAGCCGTGGTTCCCGGCGGCGTACGCGGCCCTCGAGGAGGTCGTGGCGGGCCGGGCGACCGGCGATCACTGGGCGGCCGTAGCCCCGTTCCTGCACGGTCGCTGGGACAAGGCCGCAATGGATCTCGACGCGGCCGACGCCGAGGAGCGCAACGGCGACGCCGCGGCCGTGTACGCCGCCGAGGGCGCCTTCGACCCGGAAGCCACCCGCGCCGCGCTCGCCCGGCTCACCGCGCCCGTGCTCGTCCTCGCCGGCGAGGTCGACCTGAACTCCCCGCCGCCCGCGATGGCCGAGTACGCCGAACTCTTCCCGCGAGGCCGCCTGGTGGTCCAGCCCGGTGCCGGGCACCACCCGTGGCTCGACGACCCCGAGCGGTTCGTGGCGACCGTCGCCCCGTTCCTGCGGTGACGCGGCCGTCCCGGGTGCCCGGCACGGGTCAGTAGGGTGGACGTCATGTCGGATCCGACCACCGGCCGCCCCGAACCAGACCGCGTGGACCACGGGGACGGCGGGCCCGGCCGGGCGGCGCTGCGCGGCGACTGCGCGCGCTGCTCCGGGCTTTGCTGCGTCGCCCTGCCCTTCGGCGCCTCCGCGGACTTCGCGCTCGACAAGCCCGCCGGGACGCCCTGCCCGAACCTCCGGGACGACCACCGCTGCGGCATCCACGCGCGGCTCAGGCAGCGGGGTTTCACCGGCTGCACGGTCTACGACTGCTTCGGCGCCGGACAGAAGGTCTCGCAGGTCACCTTCGGCGGCCGGGACTGGCGTACCGGGTCCCGGGAGGACGCCCGGCTGATGTTCGAGGTGTTCCCGGTGGTCCGGCACCTGCACGAACTGCTCTGGTACCTGACCGAGGCCCTCACCCTGCCCGCCGCCGGCCCGGTCCACGCCGACCTGCGCCGGGCCCTGGAGCGGACCGAGGAGCTCACGCTGGGCACCCCCGGGGAACTGGCCGCGCTGGACGTCGGCGCGCACCGGCAGGAGGTCAACGTTCTGCTGCTGCGCGCCAGCGAGCTGGCCCGCGCCGGGGTGCGCGGCCGGAGGAAGGACCGGCGCGGCGCGGACCTGATGGGCGCCCGGCTCAGGGGGGCGGACCTGCGCGGGGCCACCCTGCGCGGCGCCTGCCTGATAGCCGCCGACCTCACCGGCGCCGACCTGCGCGGCGCGGACCTGATCGGCGCCGATCTGCGGGACGCCGACCTCACCGACGCCGATCTGACGGACGCGTTCTTCCTGACCCAGCCGCAGACCGACGCGGCCCGGGGGAGCGCCGGCACCCGGCTGCCGCCCTCAGTCGGCCGCCCCGCGCACTGGACGGCGCGGGTCTGAGGCCGCGCTCCCGGGGACCGGCACGGGCGCCGCGGGGGCGGTGGCGGGCGTCCGCCGCTCCAGCCGCAGCCGCAGGCCCTGCGGCATGAGCGTCAGCCGCTCGGTCACCTTCAGCCGGTAGGCCGGGTCGGCCCGCAGGTCGTAGCGGCGCAGCAGCAGTCCGAGGACCAGCGTCGCCTCGTGCAGCGCGAACTGGCGGCCGATGCACGCCCGGGCTCCGGTGCCGAACGGCTTGAACACGTGCGGCGGGCGGGCCCGTACGGCCCGCGCGTCGAACCGGTCCGGGTCGAACCGCTCCGCGTCCGCGCCCCACACCCCGGGGTCCCGGTGCAGCATCGGCGTCAGCACCAGGGTCCAGGCGCCCCGGCGCATGGGATGCTCCCCGGCCAGCACGGTGTCCTGCCGGGCCTCCCGGGCGAAGGCGGGCGCGGTCGGCCACAGCCGCAGCGACTCGTCGAGCACCCGGCGCACGTACCGCAGCTTGGCCACCTGCTCGTAGCCGGGCGCAGCCGCGGCGCCCCACACCCGGTCCACCTCGGCCCGGGCGCGGGCGGCCACCTCCGGATGCCGGGCGAGGTAGTGCAGGGCGAAGGACAGCGCGCCCGAGGTGGTCTCGTGACCCGCCACCAGGAAGGTGATCACCTGACGGCGCACGTTCTCCGGCGACAGCCGCTCCCCGGTCTCCGGATGGGCCACCTCCAGCATCCGGTCCAGGAGGTCGCCGTCCCCGCTCGCCGTGCGGCGGGCGCGGACGAGGCCGTCGACCGTGCGGTTGAGGTACTGGATGTCGGCGGTGTTGCGGCGGCTCGCACCGCGCAGCAGGACCGGGGCGAGCGGGGCGGGGACGGTGTTGAGCCGCTGCGCGTAGCTGAGCGTGCCGACCATCGCGGTGACGAAGGGGTGCGGGCGGGAGCGTTCGAAGGAGCCGAAGTCGTGCCCGAAGCCGGTGCGCGCGATGGTCTCAAGGGTCAGCTTGGTCATGTCGCCGGGCACGTCCACGGTGCGGCCGGCGGCCAGCTCGCGGTCCCAGTGGTCGGTGAGCCGCCCGGCCACGTCGAGCATCATCACGTGGTAGCCCGCCATGGCCTCCCGGCTGAAACCCGGGGCCAGGACGTCATGGGCGAGCTGCCAGTTGGGCTCGTGGTTGTACGCCGTGAAGAGGCCGTCCCCGGCGACCGGCCGCAGATTGGCGACGCCGAGGCCCACGTGCTTGGCGAACCGCACCTCGTCGGCCAGGTCGGCGACCAGCCCCGCGCCCCACGTGAACACGAACTCGTTGCCGAACGCCTTGCGGCGGAAGATCGGGCCGAGCGCGCGGGCGTGGCACATCGAGTCCTGCACCGGTGTGCGCCGGTCGGCCCCGAGCACGTCGCCGAGCAGCGGGACCCGGTGCGGCGGGTGCGGAATGCGGTGCAGCTCGGGCCAGCCCTGTTCCGCGCCGCGAAACCCCCTCGGCGGCCCGGCCGGCGTCCTCGTCTCCGCCATGACGCGATCTCCCTTGATCCAGCGGACCGTCGAGCGGGTGCTCCGCTCGTGTTGTACGTCGGTTCAATAGCGCAGCCTCAGTCTGGTCCGGTTGTTGAACCGGCGTCAAGTAAAGTGCGGACATGGCCGCGAACCAGGGGGAGCGCACGCGTCGCCGGCTCAGCACCGAGGAGCGCAGGGAGCAGCTCCTGTCGGTGGGGGCGCGGCTGTTCTCGGAGAGCCCGTACGACGACGTGTGGATCGAGCAGGTCGCGGAAATCGCGGGGGTCTCCCGGGGGCTGCTCTACCACTACTTCCCGACCAAGCGGGACTTCTTCGCCGCGGTCGTGGAGCGGGAGAGCGAGCGGATGCTGCGGATGACCGCGGCCGTGCCCGGAACGCCGGTGCGTGAGCAGCTCACCGCGGGTCTCGACGCCTACCTGGAGTACGTCCAGGCCCACGCGCACGGCTACCGCGCCTTCCACCGCGCCGACGCGGCGGGCGACCAGGCCGTGCGCCGGGTCTACCAGCGGGCCCTCGCCGCACAGGAGCGGCAGATCCTCGACGCCCTCGCGGCCGACCCCGAGTTCGGCCCGCTCGCCGCCCGGCGCCCCGACCTGCACCTGGCCGTCCGCGGCTGGCTCGCCTTCACCACCGCCGTCTGCCTGGAGTGGCTGCGCGGCCCCGGCCCGCCGCGCGCACAGGTGCGCGACCTGTGTGCGCGGGCCCTGCTGGGCGTCCTGGTGGACTGAGCGCCTGTGCCCCGGCACATGCGGGGGTGTGGTTGGCGCACACCTCGTTCTCCGATAGCTTAGGCAAGCCTTACCTAAGGAGGTTGTGGATGAGTGGGAGCCACACGTGGGCGGCCGTGCCCGGGGCGGCTGAGCGGGCGCGATCGGTGCTCGCGGCCGCGTGGTCCTGCGCGGTGACCGCGGAGAGCGGCCGGGAGGAGTTCGTCGGCGCGCACGGCGTGGCCGGGGACGGCCGGGTGCTGCTGCGGGTGCCCGAGGACAGCGCCCTGCGCGCGGCCGCGATCTGCGCGCCGCGCGGCGAGCCGGCCGCCGTGCTGGAGTTCGCCGACGTCGCGCCCGTCCCCGTACGCCACCGGATCCGGGCCCGGCTGTGGCTGGCCGGCCGGTGTGTCCAGGAGGCCGGGCACCTGGTGTTCCACCCCTCGCGCGTGGTGCTGCGCCAGGACTCCGGCGCCGTCCTGGTCGACCGCGACGAGTTCGCCGCCGCCGCGCCCGACCCGCTGGCGCGGGCGGAGGCCGGTCTGCTCACTCACCTCGCCGACGCCCACCCCGAAGCGGTGGAGCGGCTGACCCGGCTCGTCGGGCCCGACAGTCTGCACGGCGCGGTGCGCGTCCGGCCGCTCGCCGTGGACCGGCACGGACTGACCCTGCGGGTCGAACGGGCCCGCAGTCACGGCGACGTACGGCTGCCGTTCCACGCGCCGGCCGACGACGTCTCCCAGCTCACCGAGCGCCTGCACGTCCTGCTCGCCCAGGCGGCCGCCGCGTCCTGCCCCCGTGGCCCCCGCGGACTACAGCGGCAGCGCACAGACCGCGACGGGTGAGGCGAACGGCTCGCCCGCGAGCCGCAGCGCGCCGCTCACCCGGTCCACGTGGAAGACGCTGACCGTGCCCGACCTCTGGTTCGCCGCGAACAGCAGGCCCCCGTCCGGCGCCAGCGCGAGCTGCCGCGGGAAGGCGCCCGCGACCGGCACCGTGCCCAGCAGCCGGAGCCGGGCCCCCTCCGCCTCGACGGCGTAGCGGGCGACGCTGTCGTGGCCCCGGTTGGCGAGGAAGGCGTACCGGCCGTCCGCCGTCACCACGAACTGGGCGGGATAGTTGGTGCCCCCGGCCGAGCCCGTGGACTGCGGCGCTCCGACGGTCAGCCGGCCGGTCGCCGGGTCGTACGCGCAGACGGCGACGGTGTCGTCGACCTCGTGGGCGAGGTAGGCGTACCGGCCGCCGGGGTGGAAGGTGAGGTGGCGGGGACCGGCACCCGGCCGCGTACGCGCCCGGGCGACCCCGGCCAGCGTGCCGGTCCGGGTGTCCAGGCGGTACGTGTAGACGGTGTCCGTGCCGAGGTCGACCGCGAGGACGTGGCCGCCGTCCGGACTCGTGACGAACTGGTGGGCGTGCGGGCCCTGCTGCCCCGGGCCGGGCGGCGGGTCGGCGTGCGTCACCAGGGCGGTGCGCTCGCCGAGCGCGCCCGAGGCGTCGACGGGGTGCACGGCCACGCTTCCGGACTGGTAGTTGGCGCTCAGCAGCCAGCGCCCGGTGGGGTGCACGGAGAGATGGCACGGGCCCGCCCCGCCGGTGCTCCGGGTGCCCAGCACCCGGCCGTCGGCGAGCCGTACGGCGGTGACGCCCCCGTCCTGACGCTCGTCGACCGCGTACAGCGTGCGGCCGTCCGGGTGTGCGGCCAGATAGGAGGGGTCGGCGACGCCGGTGACCGTGCCCCGGCCGGTGACGGCGCCCGTCACGGGGTCGTACCGGGCCAGGCCGATGCCCGTACCGCCGCCCTCCGCGGAGGTGTAGGTGCCGAGGTAAAGCGGCCGGGGACCGGTCGGCGCGGCCGCGGGCTCCCGCTCCTGCGCGGCCGCCCCCGGAGCGGTCGGGGCGGGGCCGGTGGGCGGGCCGGAGGGCGAGGTGGAGCCGGTGGACGGGCCGGAGGGCGAGCCCGGGGCCGCGGACTCGGACCGGGGTGCCGCCGGGGCCGGAATCGCGGCCACCGCCGCGACTCCCGTCAGCGCCCCGACGAACCGGCGTCTGCTCCAGCCGCCGCGCCGCCCGCGCCTTCCCGCACCACTGTCCATGCCCGCACCTCAGGTCGTCGGCTGCCTCGGTCGTGACCGCCACCTTGGCGTCAGCGCCGGGTCAAGGGCAAGTACGGCGTCGGGCGTTGCGGGCCACGCCACGACCTCGTGCACGCCGCCCGACGATATCGTGGGGGGCCGCGCGGGGGTCTCGGGCCGGGCGGCGCGCGGCGCCCCGGGGAGAGCCGTCCTACCAGTCCCCGTCCTCCACCGGCTTGCCCGGCGCGTCCTTGAGCGGGGTGACCTGGTGCGGCGAGGGCGGCTGCCACGGCTCGTGGTCGTCGCCGAGCCAGTCCCCGGCCGGCCGCACCCCCGAGAGGGTGTCGGTGGGGGCGAGGTCCTCGGCGTCCTCGTCGTAGTAGTCGTACCAGGGCAGTCCCGCGCGCGTGTACGCGGCGCGGTCCACCGGCGACGGCGGGGGAGCCTCGCCGGTGATGCGCCGCCACTCCGGGGGCGTCACCAGATGGACGAAGACGCGCCCGGCGGGCTCCTCGGACCAGGAGCTGAGCCGCCGTTCGTCCCGGTACACCTCCTGGCGCATCGAGCCGCCCACGCCGAGTCCCATGGCCGCGGCGGGCCTGGGCCGCCCGGCGCCCGGCGCCGCTCCGGGTGCGGCGGGCGCCGGGAACGCGCCCGGAGCGGGCGGGGCCGCCATCGGGAACGCCGCGCCGTAGCCGCCGATCGCCGGCCGCGCCCGAGCGCGCGCCGCGCGGCGCAGTTCCTCCTCCGCCCGCCACTTCGCCAGCTCCTCGTCCCGGAGCCGGAACGACTGGAGCTGGACGCCGCCCCACACCTCCTCGCCGGTGACCTGGCCCTCGACCGTCGCCCCGAGCCCCAGCGGCACGGCCACGAACTGGCGGACCGTGCCCTTGCCGGAGTTGATGCCGTCCAGCCAGGGCTGGCGGGGCAGCACCACGTAGTTCTGCGGCCGGCGGGAGAGCCGGTCGCTCCACGGCCGGCCCGACACCGCGCACACCTTGCCCACGCCGACCTGGAGCGCGGCCGGCTCGGTCGAGCCCGCGAAGCTCAGCCACATGGCCTCCCGCAGGTACACCGGCAGCATCACGCCGCCGCGGGAGCGCCACTGCCCGGGCACCGTGTCCGGGAAATCCGCCACCCGTCGGACGGGGAACTCGCCGAGCCCCGGCGGCAGCGGATGGGTGCCCCTCTCGGGCAGGCGCAGGGTGCGCACGAACCGCACCGCCACCCCGCCCGGCAGCCGCAGTGTGTTCCCGTCGATCCGCACGGTCGTGTCGGTCATGCGCGCGCTCCCCTCCGTAGTGGACCCCGTCACAGAGAACGCCGCGCACCGTCCTCATGGTTCCGGCGCAGCCGCTCGGGCACCCCCAACCGGTTCCGGATCCGGGTGAGCCGGGACACGCGCTCTCTCCGCGCGCGCGTGTGGCAGTCCAGCTCCTCGAAGAGCCGCCGTGAGCGGTGCTCGATGTCCATCTCGTCGATGATGCGGTTGACCTCGGTCAGTACCGCACCCTGCAGATGCCAGTGGCAGGAGTCCCGCTGGACGTCCTCCAGGAGCAGCTGGGCCAGTTTGTCGCGGGTGGCCGCGGCCTGCCGCAGCTCGGCGGCGAGCCGGGACTCGGCCGACTCGGCGTTGACGCTGACGGCGGTGGTGACCAGCACCGCGAAGCTCACCACCGCGTCGCCGATCTCGGACAGCAACTGCTCGACGACGGCACCCGTCGAGGGCGCGAACAGCGGCTCGGGGGCCCGCTCCTTGGCCAGGTCGGTGAAGGAACGCGCGAGCACCCGGAGCACGACCGTGCAGATCTCCAGCGTGTCCAGGCCGGTGCGCAGCACGACCCGGTGCAGCAGGCCCTCGCGCACCCGCGGATTGAGTCGGAGACTGTCCTCCGCCTGCCGCAGCGCGGCGTCCACGTCGGAGATCTCGTGGTCGAGGCGGCGCGCCTCGTGCAGCCGGGCCGCCGCGTGCTCCACGGGGGTGGTCCCCGCCGCCTCCTCGCCCATGAGCAGCATCAGCCGGCGCACCCGGCGGGCCAGGTCCTCGATCGACTCGCTGGCCTGTTCGGTCCACACCGGGGGAGCGAGCAGCACATTGCAGGCGAGGCCCACGGTCGCGCCGATCAGCGTCTCCACCACGCGCGCCCAGGCCGTGCTGCTGACGGTGGTGACGCCGAGCACCAGCATCGCGCTGATCGCCACCTCGGGCACGAACTCCTCGACCCGCACCAGGTGCCCGACGGCCAACGCGGCCAGGATCACCAGAGCCAGGCTCCACCAGGTCAGCCCCACCAGGAGGGAGAAGGCGACGGCGACGAGCACCCCGGCGACCACCGAGTTCACCCGGCGGAAGCTCGTGGTCAGCGTGGCGTACAGGGTGACCTGGACGACGAGGAGGGCGGTCAGCGGAGCCGTCAGCGGCGCCGGTTCCGGGCTCAGCCGCAGTGCGATGACATACGCGACCGTCGCCGCGGCCGTCGACCGCAGCGCCTGTACGACCACGGGGTCCCGGTGTTTCTTCAGCCACTGGGGGACGGACGGCGTCCAGTTACGTACAACTTGCATCACTTGCGCTGTTCCCCGTTCCGCCGGGCGACGAACATGATCACTCCGCGCCGGCGGGGGATCAGGCGTACAGCTTGTCCAGGAAGGCGGCCAGGTTGCCGGTGGTCCGGGCGATCTGCTCCTGGGTGGTGAGGCTCTCCTCGAACCGGCTCCCCGAGTCGGGGACCTTCCTGCCGCGCACGTAGAGCGAGCAGGCCAGGTCGGTGCACATGTACAGGCCCACCGAATTGCCCTCGCGGCCCGCCGCACCCGCCTTGCGGGCGGTCATCAGGGACACCCCGCCGCCGCGATGGGTGGTCAGGCACAGGGAGCACATGCTGCGGTGCAGGAAGCCGCGCTGGGAGGAGGGGAAGCGCAGGGCCACGCCCACCAGCCGGCCCTGCCGCTCGGTGACCAGACAGCTGCGATCGGGCGCCCCGGGGTCCCGCCAGCCGAGGAAGTCGAGGTCGTCCCAGGGGAGCCGGTCGAGGTCGCGGGGCACCCACAGGCGCTTGGCCTCGCCCTTCGAGCAGTTGATGAAGGAGGCGCGGATGTCCTGCTCGGTCAGTGGCCTCATGGGGTCTCCCGGGTCTGCGTCTGCGGCCGAAGGAACCTAAAGGTTTTAGGTTCTTGCCTAGGGTAGGCAGGCCGGGGGAGAGGAGCCAAGGGATTTCCGCGGCAGGTGCGCCTCCCCGTCCTCCTCTCCGGCGCCGGTCCGCCTCTCCGGCGCCGGTCCGCATCCACCGCGGTCCGGTGCGCCTCCCCGCGGCCGATCCGCGCTTCCGGCCGGTCTACGCCCCCGTGGCCGGAGTCGGCGGCCACACCCCCGGCGTCAGCACCCCGAGCGCGTAGGCGCGGGCGACCAGCTCCGTACGGTTGGCCGCGCCCCAGCGGGCCGACAGGCGCCGCAGGTGATAGGTCACGCCGTCCGTGGTCAGGCCCGTCTCGCGGGCGGCCCGCGCAGTGGTGGCGCCCCCGGCCAGCAGCGCCAGGATCCGCGCCTCCACGGGTGTGACCGGCTCGGGCTCGGCGGCCCGCGGCCGGTGCTCGCCGGCCACTCGCAGCGTCACCAGCAGCGCGGGCGTGTCCTGCACCGTGTCGCTCACCGGGTCCGCCGTCAGCTCCCCGCGTCGCTCGGCCCCCTCGGCGTCCCTCCAGCCCACCGACACCTGGTACCGCGACCGGTGCCGCAGCCGCAGCGCCTGCGCGATCCGGTCCACCTGCGTCGCCTCCTGCGGAGTGAAAAGCTCCAGAACGTTCCGGCCTCGCAACCGCCCCGGCGTCGTCCCGCACGCCGCCGCCATCGCCGGATTGGCCTGCACGACGACGCCGTGCACGTCGCACACCGCGACCGGCACCGTCACCCGGTCGAACAGCGTCAGCGCCCGGTTCCGCCAGAGCACGGCCTCCCGCCGCGCCGCGTCCACCCGCACCTCCTGCCACACCCGGCCCGCCGCGCACAAGGCCCGGCGGCGAACGGGCACTACACAATCATGTAGTTCCCCGGTACGGGCCGCCGGGGCCGGTCGACCACGCTGGAGCGCAGTACGTCCGTACCGCGAAAGGCAGTTGTCGCGCCATGCCCCCCACCGCACCCCACCCCCTGGACGCGGACGCCCTCCCCGGCGTGCCCGTCGTCGACGTCTCCGCCACCGGACCGGGCCGCACCCCGATCCAGCAGGTCATGGATCTGATGCGCACGCACGGGCCGGTGCTCGTGCGGCGGCTGCACGGGCGGGACGCGCTGTTCGTCGGCGACCTCGACCTCGTCACCGACCTCTCCGACGAGCGGCGCTTCGCCAAGCACATCGGCCCCGCCCTGGAGAACGTGCGGGAGTTCACCGCCGACGGGCTGTTCACCGCCCACAACGACGAGCCCAACTGGGCCCGCGCGCACGACATCCTCATGCCGGCCTTCGCGCTCGGCTCGATGCGCACCTACCACCCGGTGATGCTCGCGGTGGCCCGCCGCCTCATCGCGTCCTGGGACCGCGCCGTCCGCGCGGGGCGGCCCGTCGACGTGCCCGACGACATGACCCGGATGACCCTCGACACCATCGGACTGGCCGGATTCGGCTACGACTTCGCCTCCTTCGAGCGCGAGCAGCCACACCCCTTCGTCGAGTCGATGGTCCGCTGCCTGGAATGGAGCATGACCCGGCTCGCCCGCGTTCCCGGCCAGGACCACTCGGCGGCCGACGCGGCCTTCCGCACGGACGCCGCCTACCTCGCCGGGGTCGTCGACGACGTCATCGCCGCCCGCACCGGCACCGACCGGAGCGGCGCCGAGGACCTGCTCGGCCTGATGCTCACCGCCGGGCACCCCGCCGACGGCACCACCCTGGACCCGGCCAACATCCGCAACCAGGTCATCACCTTCCTGATCGCCGGCCACGAGACGACGTCCGGCGCGATGTCCTTCGCGCTGTACCACCTCGCCAAGGACCCCACCGCGCTGCGGCTCGTCCAGCGCGAGGCCGACGCGCTGTGGGGCGACACCGCCGACCCGGAGCCCACCTACGAGGACATCGGCCGGCTCACCTTCACCCGCCAGGTCCTCAACGAGGCGCTGCGGCTGTGGCCGACGGCCGCCGCGTTCACCCGGCACGCCCTCGAGGACACCCTGCTCGGCGGGCGGATCCCGCTGCGGGCCGGACAGCCCGTCACCGTACTCGCCCCGATGCTGCACCGGCAGCCGGTGTGGGGCGACAACCCCGAGCTGTTCGACCCCTCCCGCTTCACACCCGAGGCGGAGGCGGCCCGCCCGGTGCACGCCTTCAAACCGTTCGGCACCGGTGAACGCGCCTGCATCGGCAGGCAGTTCGCACTGCATGAGGCGACCATGCTGCTGGCGATGCTGGTCCACCGCTACCGGCTGCACGACCACGCCGGCTACCGGCTCACGGTCAAGGAGACCCTCACCCTCAAGCCCGACGGCTTCACACTCACGCTGACCCCGCGGACCGCGGCGGACCGCGTGCACCCCCCGCTGCCGGGTGCCGCCGGCACGCGCGAGCAGGCAGATCCGGAGACCCGGCAGGCGGACCCGCACGCCCTGCCCGCCCGCGTCCGCCCCGGCACCGCCGTCCTCGTCCTGCACGGCAGCAACTACGGGACCTGCCGGGAGTTCGCCGGCCGGCTCGCCGACGAGGCCGCCGCGCTCGGCTGCGACACCCAGGTCGCCCCGCTCGACGCCTGTGCGGACGGCCTGCCCACCGACCGGCCCGTCGTCATCGCCGCCGCCTCCTACAACGGCCGCCCCACCGACGACGCCACCGCCTTCGCCGCCTGGCTGGAGGGCACGCCGGACCTCTCCGGAGTCACCTACGCCGTCCTCGGCGTCGGCGACCGCAACTGGGCCGCGACCTACCAGCACGTCCCGACCCGCATCGACGAGCGTCTCGCCGAGCTGGGCGCCACCCGCCTGACCGGGCGCGCGGCCGCAGACGCCTCGGGCGACCTCACCGGCGCCGTCCGCGACTTCACCGTCCGCCTGCGCACCGCCCTGCTGGAGCGGCACGGCGACCCCGACGCCACCGGAGCCCCGGCCGGGCCGACCACGTCGTACGAGGTCCGCACCCTGACGGGCGGGCCCCTGGACGCCCTGGCCGAGCGGCACGGCCTGCTCCCCATGACGGTCACCGAGGCCCACGACCTCACGGCGCCCGGACACCCCCGCAGGAAGCGGTTCCTGCGCGTCGCGCTCCCCGACGGCGTCACCTACCGCACCGCCGACCACCTCACCGTGCTGCTGGCCAACGCCCCCGCCCTCGTCGAGCGCGCCGCCGCCGCGTTCGGCGTCGGCCTCGACACCGTGCTGGACATCCGAGCCGGCCGCCCGCGCGCCGACGGCCTCGCCGTGGACCGGCCCTTGACAGTACGTCAGCTCTTCACGCACCACGTCGAACTGCAGCAGCGTCCCGGCGCCTCCCAGCTGGCCGCCCTGGCCGCCGCGAACCCGTGCCCGCCGGAGCGCGCGGCCCTCGCCGCGCTGACCGACGACCCGCGCACCCTCGTCGAACTCGTCGAGGACCATCCGGCCCTGCGCGGCGCGCTGGACTGGCCGCACCTGCTCGACCTGCTCGGCCCGCTGCGCCCCCGTCACTACTCGATCTCCTCCTCGCCGGCCGCCGACCCGCGCCACGCCGACCTCATGGTGTCCCTGCTCGAAGGCCCGGCACGCTCCGGCCGGGGCGTCCACCGCGGCACCGGGTCCGGCCACCTGGCGTCGGTCGCGCCCGGCGACACGATCCTCGCCCGCGTCCAGCCCTGCCGGGAGGCCTTCCGCATCGACGGCTCGACACCCGTCGTCATGGTCGCGGCGGGCACCGGCCTCGCCCCGTTCCGCGGCGCGGTCGCCGACCGCACGGCAGCCCTCGCCGCGGGCGCCGAACTCGCCCCCGCCCTCTGCTACTTCGGCTGCGACGCCCCCGAAGCCGACTTTCTGCACGCCGAGGAGCTGCGCGCCGCCGAGGACGCCGGAGCCGTCTCACTGCGCCCCGCGTTCAGCGCGGCCCCCGAGGGCGGAGTCACCTTCGTCCAGCACCGCATCGCCGCGGAGGGCGACGAGGTGTGGGCGCTGCTGGACGCCGGAGCCCGGGTGTACGTCTGCGGCGACGGCGCGCGCATGGCGCCGGGCGTCCGCGACGCCTTCCGTACCCTGTACCGCACCCGCACGCCCGGCGCCGACGGCCCGGCGGCCGAGCGGTGGCTGACCGAGCTGGTCACGGCCGGACGGTACGTCGAGGACGTGTACGCGGCGGGCTGACGACAGATCGGGCGGGGGCGGCGGAGCGGGCGGGTGTGCGCCGGACGGTTCCCCGGTGGCGGGGCGCGCGGGTGTCTGCTGGGCGACGCCCCGGTCGGCGGGGGCGGCGGGCGACTCCTCAGCAGCGGGGCGTTGCGCCGGGCCGCCGTCCGGCCGCCGCCCCTCCGCCGTCGTCCCACCCGCTCCTGCGCCCTCGCTACTCGCCACCCTCGCGGCCTCTCGGCTGTCACGCCTTAATTTATTGCGTGGGCTAAGCCTCGAAGAAGTCGCGCCCAGGCCGCTCCCGGCGGTATGTTGCAGGTCGGGCAGGGGTACGAAGCGAGGGAGTCACATGGCGGGGCGGAACGGGCGCACGGTGCGCGATCTCAGACGGGGCAACCGCACGGCCGTGCTGCGGCGACTGTACTTCGACGGCCCGCTCAGCCGGTTCGAGCTCGGCCCGGCGACCGGCCTGAGCTCCGGCTCGGTCAGCAACGTGGTCGCCGACCTGATCGCCGACGGCCTGGTGGAGGAGGCCGGCAGCGTCGACTCCGACGGCGGCCGCCCCCGCACCCTGCTGCGCGTCGCCCCGGGCAGCGGCCACATGATCGGCGTCGACGTCGGCGAGACCCGGGTGCGCGTCGAGCTGTTCGACCTCACCCTGACCGAACTGGCCCGCACCCAGCGGCCCCTGGAACCGCAGCGCTACGACGTCGAGGTGATCACCGGGCACATCCGGGACGGCATCGCCGAGGTTCTGGCAGCCGCCGGTCTCCCTCCGGAGCGGCTCCTCGGCGTCGGTATCGGCGTCCCCGGCATCGTCGAACGCACCCCGGAGCGCGGTGCCGTGGTGCACGGCCAGACCATCGGCTGGGACGCGGTCCCGCTGGAGGAACTGCTCCGCGCCGGGTCCCGGCTTCCCGTCAGCGTGCCCTACTTCATCGACAACGGCGCGAAGACGCTGGGCCAGGCCGAGATGTGGTTCGGTGCCGGGCGGGGCGCCGGGAGCGCGGTCGTGGTGCTCTTCGGGTCCGGCGTCGGCGCCTGTCTCGTCACCCCCGAGGTAGAGCACGGCCGCGCCGTCGAATGGGGGCACCTGACGGTACGGGTCCGGGGCCGCCGCTGCCGGTGCGGTGCCCTCGGCTGTCTGGAGGCGTACGCCGGAGCGGAGTCGCTGCTGGCCCGCTGGCGCGAGGAGGGCGGCCGGCCCCCGCGGGACGCCGACGAGGAGAGCGCGCTGACCGCCATGCTGGCCGCCGCCTGTCCGCCGGAGGGCACGGAGGCCGACCCGGTGGCGCTCGCCGTGCTGGAGGAGACCGCCGAGTACCTGGGTGCGGGCCTGTCGGACCTGATCAACCTCTTCCAGCCGGAGCGCATCCTCATCGGCGGCTGGGCGGGCCTCCAGCTCGGCGCCCGCTTCCTGTCCGCCGTACGCCGCCACGCCGTGGCGTACGCGCTGCGCCACCCGGCCGAGCGGGTGACCGTCGACCTCGGGCGCCTCGGCCCCGACGCCGTCACCGTGGGAGCGGCGATCCTGCCGCTCGCCGACTTCTTCGCCCGCGGCGGCCGTCGCGCCGAACCGGCTCCGCAGGCCCAACTCCCCGCCTGGCAGGCGGCCTTGGAGGGCCGCAGGCCGTAGGGGCCGTAGCGTGCCGCCCGGCCGGGGGGCCGCAGTCGGCCGGAGGGCGGCGGCCTGGAACGGTCGGGCCGGGCCCCCGGGCCGCCGCCCTCCGGGCAGCGAGGATCATGGGCACCGTCCTTACCAGGTCGTTCGAAGGAGTCCGACGTGAGCCACGACATCGCCGGTGTCCGTGCGCAGTTCCCCGCGCTGAAGGCGGGCTGGGCCCACTTCGACGGGCCCGGCGGCAGCCAGACGCCGCAGCCCGTCATCGACGCCGTCGCGGACGCCCTGGCCGGACCGCTGGCCAACCGCGGAGCCGTCACCCTGGGCGAGCGCAACGCCGAGGCCCTCGTCGCCGGCGCCCGGCAGGCCATGGCCGACCTGCTGGGCGCCGACCCGTTCGGCATCGTCTTCGGGCGCAGCGCGACCCAGCTGACGTACGACGTGGCCCGCACGCTCGCCAAGACGTGGTCGCCGGGTGACGAGGTCGTGGTGACCCGGCTCGACCACGACGCCAACATCCGGCCCTGGATCCAGGCCGCGCGGGCCGTCGGAGCGGTCGTGCGCTGGGCCGACTTCGACCCGGCCACCGGCGAACTGACCCCCGAGGACGTCAGCGCCCACCTTTCGGACCGCACCCGGCTGGTCGCGGTCACCGCCGCGTCCAACCTGATCGGCACCCGCCCGGACGTGCCCGCGATCGCCCGCCTGGCCCACGAGAGGGGCGCCCTGGTGTACGTCGACGGCGTCCACCGCACCGCCCACACTCGCGTCGACCTCGCCGGGCTCGGCGCCGACTTCTTCGCCTGCTCCCCGTACAAGTTCCTCGGTCCCCACCTCGGCGTGGTGGCGAGCCGCCCGGAGCTGCTGCGTACCCTGCACCCGGACAAGCTGCTGCCCTCCAGCGACGAGGTCCCCGAGCGTTTCGAGCTGGGCACCCTGCCCTACGAACTGCTCGCCGGGACCCGGGCCGCCGTCGACTTCCTCGCCGGCATGGACCCGGAGGCGGGCGGCACCCGGCGCTCACGCCTGGTCACCTCCCTGACCTCGCTCGAACGCCACGAGGGCGCCCTGCGCCGCCGTATCGAGGCCGGGCTGGCCGGATTCCCGGAGATCACCGTGCACTCACGGGCCGCCGAGCGCACGCCGACCCTGCTGCTGACCATCGACGGGCGCGACACCGCGGACGCCTGCCGTCATCTGGCCGGGCGCGCGGTCGCCGCGCCGTCCGGCTCCTTCTACGCCGTGGAGGCGTCCCGCCACCTGGGACTGGGCGACGGGGGCGGACTGCGTGTCGGACTCGCCCCGTACAGCAGCGACGACGACGTGGACCGGCTTCTGGAGGGGCTGGCGGAGTTCCTGTCGACGGGTCCCAGCCGGGCCGGCGCCGCCAGGTAGGCGGGGGAGCCGTACCGGCACCGCGAGCCGGACGCGTGGCGTCAGGGCTTGCGGGCCACGCCGCCGTAGATGTCCGTGGGCTCGGGCGCGGTGCCGGGCTCCGGACGCCACAACGGGCAGGAGACGATGCCGGGTTCGAGCACTTCCAGCCCCTCGTAGTAGGCGGCGAGCTGCTCCGGGCTGCGCAGCACGTACGGGACGGCGCCGGTGTCGTCGTAGCCCTGCTGGGCCTGCCGGAGCGCCGTGTCGGTGTCGGTGCTGTCGTAGTGCACGAAGTAACTGCCGGACGGCAGCGCGGCCTGGAGGCGGCGGACGATCGAGACGGCCTCCGCGTGGTCCTGGACGTGGCCGAGGATGCCCATCAGCATCAGCGCGACCGGGCGGTCGAAGTCCAGCAGCTCGCGGGCCTGTTCGACGATCTTCTCCGGTGCGTGCAGGTCGGCGTCGATGTACTCGGTGACCCCCTCGGGGGTGCTGGTGAGCAGGGCCTGGGCGTGACGCAGGACCAGTGGGTCGTTGTCGACGTAGACGATGCGCGACTCGGGCGCGATGCGCTGGGCGACCTGATGGGTGTTGTCGTACGTCGGCAGTCCGGTGCCGATGTCGAGGAACTGGCGGACGCCGAGTTCGCCGGCCACCAGGCTCACGGCGCGGATCAGGTAGTGGCGCGAGGCGCGGGCCATGGTCTCGATGTTCGGCGCGACCTGGCGGTACTCGTCGCCCGCGATCCGGTCGACCTCGTAGTTGTCCCTGCCCCCCATCCAGTAGTTCCAGATGCGAGCCGAGTGCGGCACCGTGGTGTCGATCTTCGACAGCGCTTCCTGATCGGGGGTCGGCCGGCCGTCTGCCATGAGGGGTCTCCTGCCGTGCGTCACGCGGTCCGCAAGCAAACCTAGCGTCAACAAGGATGCGAATGGGCCGAGTTCGCGATCCGAGGGGGGAGCACCCGCACGGCGGGAGGGTCGTGCGGGTGCTCCGGTGGTGCCGGCGGTGGCAGTGGGCCGGGCGGATCGTCCGCCCGGGCTCGGGCGGCAGGGGTCAGTCGACCAGGAAGTCGGCCAGGCCGGCCTTGGCCCCCTCGAGAAAGGTGATCATCTCGTCCCGGGTGTACACCAGCGCGGGCCCGTCGGGGTCCGTGGACTGGCGGAAGGCGACACTTCCGTCGGGCAGCCGCTTGGCCTCGACGCAACTGCCGCCGTTGGTGCCGCTCCAGGGCTTCTCCCAGCCCTCGGTTCCCAGATCGCCGGCGGGCATGCCGTTGTGGATGCGGCCCTCGGATCCCATGGTCACAACTCCTTACGCAGCTCACCCAGGATGTCCCTGGTCCGTCCGACCGGCTCCGCCTGCACGGACATCCGGTCCAGTACTTCGAGATAGGCGACGACGTCCTCCGGGCGGTCGTAGTAGACCGAGCCGGCGAGGTTCTCGGTGTAGACCACGTCGGGCAGTTCGGAGAACCCGAAGCGGAAGTGGTGGAAGGGTCCGTAGGCGCCCGGGTGGGCTCCCACGGCGAAGCGCATGACCTGGATGCGGACCTTCGGCATGTCCAGGACCCCGATGAGCCGGTCGACCTGGGCCCGCATCACCTCGGCCCCGCCGACCGGACGGCGCAGCACCGTCTCGTCCACGATGGCCCAGACGGCCGGGGCGTCCGGCTTGGCGAGCAGGTCCTGGCGCTTGAGGCGCAGCGCCACGCGGCGGGCGATCTCCTCCTCCGAGTCGTTGGGGAAGCCGACGCGCAGGAGCGCCGCGGCGTAGTCGTGTGTCTGCAACAGGCCCGGCACGTAGTGGGGTTCGTACAGACGGATGACGCTGGCTTCGCTCTCCAGGCTGACGTAGGCGCTGAACCACTCGGGCAGTACGTCGCGGAACGTGTACCACCAGCCCGGCTTGTTGGCCTCCCGGGCCATGGACACGAAGTCGTCGATCTCCGCCGCCGGGACCCCGTAGGCGCGCAACAGCTCCTTCACATAGGGGATGCGCAGGCCGACCTCGGCCTTCTCGATCCGGCGGACCGTCAGCGGGGTCACCTCGATGGCCCGTGCCGCGTCCTCGAAGGACACCCCGGCCCGCTCCCGGAGGTGCCGCAGCCGCTTGCCGAGAACCATGCGCAGGACGGTGGGTGCGCTGCCGCCCGAGCGGTTCTCCCTCACGTCCTACCTCCCGGGGCGGCCGTCACAGCGTGCAGTGTGCCACGCCGTCGACGACACGGACAGGGTGATGCGACTCGTTCTGAAATTATCAGAACGCAGGTTGCGGGCCGAGCGCGACGGAGACCATAGTGATCCCGGTAGCTGCCGTACGGGCGGCCGCGGCGGACGGCCAACTCGGTGCGGTGGCAGAGGATGTGATGTTCCGGCAGGTGCGCTCCGCCGCACCCGGCCGTGAGGCGAGACCTGGATGGCCACCTTGATCGACGGACAGTCACCGTCACAGTCGAGAAGCCCGAACGCGGGTCCGGGATCCGCCGGGTCGCCGCCGCAGGCCCCGGCGCGCGGCCCCGTGCTCGCGGCCGAACTGCTGCGCAGGGCCGACGAGGACCGGGAGCTGACGCGGCTGGCCGGCGCCGATCCCACGCCGCAGCGCCGTCGTGATGTCGTGCGGTGCCATCGGGAGAACGCCGAGGCGCTGGCCGTGATCGTCCGCCGGCACGGCTGGCCGGGGGCCGATCTGGTCGGCGCGGCCGCCTCCACGGCGGCGCTGATGATCCTGCTGCACGCCCCGGACCTCCGCTTCCGCCTCCGGTGCCGGGACCTCATCGCCCAGGCCACGGCGGACGGCCGCTGTCCCGCCGTCCACCTCGCCTACATCGCCGACCACTGCGCCGTGGAACTGGGCGAGCCGCAGTTCTACGGCACCCGGGTCAACCCCGTCACCCTGTGTCCGTACCCGGTCCGCCGGCCCCAGACCGTGGACGAACGCCGCCACGACGTGGGCCTCGGCCCCCTCGCCGAGCAGATGCGGGCGCTGCGCCTGGACGGCTGACCACCTTCCGGTTTCGCGGCCGGCAGGGGCGGTACCCGCGCCTCGCCCGGAATACGACATGTGAGCCGCTCGACGACGCGAGCCGCGCGAAGCGAAGGGAGTACGCCGTGGTCGAACACCGCGATGAGGCTCCCGGTGAGAACGGCGCGCCCGTTCCCCGGGACATGCCGGACCAGCAGGCCCGCACCGGTGAGGGGGCCTGGGAGGACGACACCGACCGTGAGCGGGGCGACACGGGCGGCGCCGGCGAGCCGGCCGAGGCCGACTCCGAGGGTCCCGACATCAGCCTCCCCGACACCGACGAGGCGGGCACCGGCCGCAAGGGTGCCCCCCACTCGGGCACCGTGCACCCCGAGCACCCCGTCCCGGACGAGTCCACGGCCTGAGCCCGACGGACCGGCACCACACCGGACCGGACCCCGCGGATCCCCGGGAGCCGCGGGGTTCGGTCCGTGCACGTCAGCCGACCTTGCGCCCCCGCAGGGGCTCCGTGTCGGCGCCGTTGCCGTGCCGCAGTCCCTCCAGGAGCTCCCGCAGCGCCTCGGTCGCCGTGCGTTCGGGGTGCCAGCCCAGTTCCGTGTGGGCGCGGGCGCAGTCCATCAGGGGGAGGCGGAGCACCGCGTCGAAGAGGTGGGGCGAGGCGGGCAGCAGGTGCAGGCCCCAGGCGGCGGCGATCGCGGAGCGGGCCGCCGTGCGGGGCAGCCGTACGGTGCGCAGTCCCAGCATCTCGCTCAGCACCCGCGCGTCCAGCGGGGGCTCCGCGGCCAGGTTGAAGGCGCCCCGGACCTCGTGGCGCAGCGCCAGCAGGTACGCCCGCGCGGCATCGTCCGTGTGCAGGGCCTGCACCCGCAGACCCGGGACGTCCGGCAGGAACGGCAGCAGCTCGGGCCGGATCGCCGGACCCGGCAGGAACCTTCCGCCGAAGATGCGCCGCTGCTCGCTCGCCGACTCCCGCTTGAAGAGGAAGGCGGGCCGCATCCGGACCACCCTGACCTCCGGGTGGTCGCGCTCGAAGGTGTCCAGGGCCCGCTCCAGATAGGCCTTCTCCCGGCAGTACGCGGCGTCCGGCCACCCGTGGGTCGGCCACGACTCGCCCACCGTGCGGTCCTTCGGCCCCGGCGAGTACGCGCCGACCGACGACGCGTGCACGAGCACCGGCACCCGCGCGGCGGCCACCGCCTCGAAGACCCGGATGCTGCCGAGGACGTTGGTGCGCCACGTGGTCGCCGGGTCGTGCGTGGGCTGGAAGGCCCACGCCAGGTGCACCACGGCGTCGGCGCCCTCGAACTCCTCCGCGAGAGGCGCCCGTTCGGACGCCAGATCCACCGCCGACCACTCGGTCCTCGGCGGCGACCACCGAGGGATCCGGCGGGCCAGACCCCGTACCGATCCGGTGTCCGCGTCCTCGGAGAGGAGACGTACGACACTCGTTCCCACGTTGCCGGTGGCGCCCGTGACGACGACCCTGCGGCCCGTAGCGCTGCTCACCCGGGACTCCTCTCGACGGCGGCCGATGCTGTGGCCCCGGGTACCCGGTCCGCGCCGCCCGACGCGACCCGGCCCGCCCGACGCGACCGGCCCACGCACCCGTCCCGGCCGGCGGGGGAGCGGGCCCGGCCCGGGAGGAGCATGACGCCGGAGGTAATCGACCCGCGGCCGCCCGCGCGGAACCATCGGGGGCGTAACCGCTCACCGCCGGATCCGGGAGGTCCTCCATGCCGTACTTCACCAGCCCCGTCGACGGCACGCGGCTGCACTTCGTCGACTACGGGCCGGCCGACGGACCCGTGGTCGTCTTCGTGAACGGCGCCTACCTCGGCACCGAGATGTGGGAGTTCCAGATGCCGTCGCTGGCGGCGGAGGGCTACCGCTGCGTCGGCCTGGACCGGCGGGGCCACGGCCGCTCCGCCGACGTGTGGGACGGATACGGCCTCGACGGCCTCGCCGACGACCTGCACGGTCTGCTGGGCCATCTGGACCTGCGCGCGGCGACCCTGGTCGGCCACTCGATGGGCGGCCTGGAGATCGTGCGGTGCCTGACCCGGCACGGTGCCGGGCGCGTGGCCCGGGTGGCCTTCGTCGCCGGGATCGCCCCGGGCGTCGTCCGCTCGGCCGACAACCCGGACGGCGCCGACGCCGCCGTCGTCCGCGCCGCCAACGAGGCGTGCCGCCGCGACCGGGCGGCGTTCTTCACCGCCTCGGCCGACGACTACTTCGCCCTCGGCCGCCCCGGCAACCACGTGTCGGGGGCCTACGTCCAGTACGTCGTCGACTGCTGCATGACGGCCACCGCCCGCGCGACGGCCGCCGTCCAGGACCTGATCGCCGACGCGGACGTCACCCCCGAGGTGCCCAAGCTCGACCTGCCGGTCCTCGTCGTGCACGGCACCCACGACACCTCCGCGCCCCTGGAGGCCACGGGCGGCCGGGTCGCCCGGCTGGCGCCCGACGTCACCCTCAAGGCCTACGAGAACGCGGGCCACGGCCTGTACGTCACCCACGCGGACCGGCTCACCGGGGACCTGCGGGAGTTCATGACGGAGCGCTGACGGGCGTGCGGGGCGGGCCCGCCCCGGCACCGGACCCGGCCCGCCCCGCTGAAGGGTTTCGCTACGACCCGAAGGGTCTCGATACGACCCGGCGCCCCGCTCGGCCCGCGGATCCCGCGAAGGCGTTCACGCGAACGCGTTCACGCCCGTGAAGTCCGCCGACAGGTCCCACAGCCGGGCCGCCTGCTCCGGGTCGACGGCCCAGCTCCTGACGCCGGTCCGCTCACCGTCCGACGCGGCGGCCTCGGCGATGTCGCAGTCCTCGAGATAGACGCCGCCGAGGCCGTCGAGCTGCGGCGAGGTCGCCGCCCACACCTGGGTGGCGGCGCCCTGCTGCGGGGTCTTGAAGCCCTCGGGGTTCAGCGGGTCGCCGTGCTCGTCGATCCAGCCGCGCTCCACCATCTCCTCCTTCGCCAGGTGCCGCTGGAGAGGGGTGAGGATGCCACCGGGGTGCAGGGCGAAGGCCCGTACGCCGCTGTCGCGGGCGAGGGCGTCGAGGTGGACGGCGAACAGCACGTTCGCCGTCTTGGCCTGCCCGTACGCCTCCCACTTGTCGTAGCCGCGCTGCCAGTGGACGTCGTCCCAGCGCACGGGGGAGAGGTGGTGGCCACGGGAGGAGACCGAGACCACCCGGGCCCCGCCCGGCTCGATCGCGGGCCACAGCCGGTTGACGAGGGCGAAGTGCCCCAGGTGGTTGGTGGCGAACTGGGCCTCCCAGCCGGGCCCGACCCGGGTCTCCGGGCAGGCCATGATGCCGGCGTTGTCGATGACCATGTCGATGGTGCGGCCCGAGGCCAGGAAGCGCTCGGCGAAGGCGCGGACGCTGTCCAGATCGCCGAGGTCGAGTTCGTCCACCTCGGCGCCGTCGACGCCGGCCAGGGCCTCCCGTGCGGCGGCGGGGCGCCGGGCGGGGACCACCACGTGCGCGCCCGCCCGGGTGAGCGCGCGAGTCGTCTCCAGACCGAGGCCCGAGTAGCCGCCGGTGACGAGGGCGAGCCGCCCGGTGAGGTCGATGCCCCGCAGGACGTCCTCGGCGGTGCTCGTGGCACCGAAACCCGAACCGATCTTGTGCTGTGCGGTAGTGCTCATGCCCAGCACGCTACGGATTGAAGTGCTCTCGAAGTCAAGCGGAGCCGGTGGAAGGCCCGTGGCCGCGAGCGGAGTGGAGGAGGCCGGCCGGTCAGCCGCGTGACTCGGCGGGGGCGGCCGGAACGACCTCCGCCCACACGTTCTGGGCCTGCAGGAGCAGGGTGCCGAGGACCGTCGTCCCGGCCGTCTCCCGGCCCGCGTGTTCGCGCAGCGCCTCCTGCACGCGGCCGTGCAGTTCCTCCATCGCCTCCTCCGTCGCACGGTCCGGCGGCTGCGCGGCCCGCCCGTGCAGGATTCGGTCGCCCTCCGCCGCGCACCGGTCCGCGATCAGCTCCACCAGCCGCGCGTACGTCTCCCGGATCGGGGCGTCGGGCGGCGCGGGCGTACGGTCGTCGTCGGCCGCCACCGCGAGTGTCCGCGTCAGCGACCGGATGTGACCGGTGACGCGGCTCCAGCGCTGGTCCTCCCCCTCCGGCGGGACGTGCGAGGGGGCCCGGCCCAGGGTGCGCAGGGCGCCGTGCGTCAGACGCAGGCTCTCCCGGCTCCAGCCGCGTGCCCCGCGGAGGGCCTCCAGCCGGTGCTCCAGCCGGTCCGAGGCGCCGGACCAGGAGGCCGCCGCCTGCGGGTCCCAGTCGTCCCGGGCCAGCTCGGCGGCGATCCCGTGCAGCACCTCGCCCGCCTCCCGGGCGAGCGCCCCGAGGTTCTCCCGGACGTCCCGCAGATGGATCGGCGGCAGGACGAACGCGTTGACCGCGACCCCGATCACCGCCCCGAGCGCGGCCTGGCCCAGCCGGTGGCCGACCGCCGACACCGAGACGCTTCCCGTGGCGAGCGTGAACACCGCCGTGGTGGCGGCGTACACCCCCTGGTCACCGAAGCGGCGCCAGTTCGCCAGCAGCATCAGGGCCGGCACGCACACGGCCAGCGCCCCGGTGGTGTCGCCGGTGACCGCCTGCGCCCCGGAGGCGAACAGCGCCCCGGCGCAGATCGCGGTGAACTGCTGCGCCGCCTGCCGCAGCGAGCTGTAGACGGTGGCCTGCACCAGGACCAGCGCCACCCAGGGCGCCATCAGCGCCATTGGATCGTCGAGCCAGTTGCGGGCCACCAGCCAGGCGAGCAGTGCCGCCGCCGCGGCCTTGAGCGACTGCACCACCAGGTCCCGCTCCCGGCCCGGGCCCCGCCAGGCCGCCAGGGCCGCCCCGCGGACCGCCCGTGCCTCCCGGCGCACCACGCCGGCCGAGCGGGGGCCGCTCCGGTGCCCCGGGATGCCCGCCTCCTCGCGGGCGGCGTCCGTCCCATACGTCATGCGGGGCGGGTATCCCGCGGGCCCGGGGTCCCATGCGGGGCCCGGGCAGGACGTGACGACGATCTCAGGCCAGCGCGGTGTCCGGCAGGGACGCGAGGAGGTGGGCCGGGTCGTCGTAGACCGCCTCCGCCCCCGCCTCCTCCAGGTCCCGGCGGGGGATGCCCCCGCACAGCACGCCCAGGCAGCGCACCCCGGCCCGGCGGCCGGCCCGCATGTCCCAGACGGTGTCGCCCACGAACACCGCCCGGTCGGCGGGCACCCCGACCAGGTCGAGCGCGTGCTCGACGGGTTCCGGCGCGGGCTTGCCCTCCGTCACGTCGTCGGCGCTCGCGGTCGCGGCGATGGCGTCGTCCGCGTCGATGGCACGGCGCAGCGCGCCGAGCTCCGCCCCGCCCGCCGAGGTCGCCAGAACCACCTTCCAGCCGCTCCGGTGCAGCCGCCGCAGCAGGGGCCCGGCGTCCCGCAGGGCGGGCAGCCGGTCGAAGTACTGGCCGTAGAGCGTCTTGTGGGCGGCGCTGATCCCGGCGTCCCGCTCCCGGTCGCGGTCCTCGCCGAGGAGGTGCGCGATCAGGTCGGTGGAGCCCAGCCCGACCGCGCGGTGGACGGCGTGCATCGGCACGTCGTGCCCCGCCTGCCGGAAGGCCTCCCACCAGGTGACGACGTGGAGGTGGTTGGTGTCGACGAGCGTTCCGTCGACGTCGAACACGGCGGCACGGTCCATCCGGGGTCCTCTCGCCTCGGGGGCCTCCTGCCGGCCTCCCTCGCCGGGAACGGGTACCACGTCAGACGCCCGCCACGCCGGACGGCGTACGGCGTTCCCGGGCCCAGGCCAGCAGCTCGTCCCGGGGCCAGGTGTTCACCACCCGCTCCGGCGGCACCCCGCACTCCTCGGCCCGCGCGCAGCCGTGGATCTGCCAGTCGAGCTGGCCGGGCGCGTGGGCGTCGCTGTCGATCGAGAACAGCACGCCCGCCTCGACGGCCCGGCGCAGCAGCCGCCGCGGCGGGTCCAGCCGCTCCGGGCGGCTGTTGATCTCCAGCGCCGTCCCGGTCTCGGCGCACGCGGCGAACACCGCGTCGGCGTCGAACTCGGACTCGGGCCGCCCCCGGCCGGTCACCAGCCGTCCGGTGCAGTGCCCGAGGACGTCGGAGCGCGGGTCGCGCACGGCGGCCACCATGCGGCGGGTCATCGCGCGGGCGTCCATCCGCAACTTGGAGTGCACCGAGACGACCACGACGTCCAGCCGGTCGAGCAGCTCCGGCTCCTGGTCGAGCGAGCCGTCGTCGAGGATGTCGCACTCGATGCCGGTCAGCAGCCGGAACGGCGCCCAGGTCTCGTTCAGCTCCGCGACCACGCGCAGCTGCTCGCGCAGCCGCTCGGCGGACAGCCCGCGGGCCACCGTCAGCCGCGGCGAGTGGTCCGTCAGCACCGCCCACTCGTGCCCGAGGCGTGCCGCCGTACGTCCCATCTCGTCGACGGGGCTGCCCCCGTCGGACCAGTCGGAGTGCAGATGGCAGTCGCCGCGCAGCAGCGCCCGCAGCCGCTCCCCGCCCGGCGCGCGCGGCTCCTCCGCCTCGTCCCGGAGCTTCTCCAGATAGCCGGGCACCTGCCCGGCCAGGGCCTCGCGCACGACCTGCGCGGTCTTGGGGCCCACGCCCTTGAGGGACTCCAGCGTCCCGGCGGACGCCCGCCGGGCCACCTCCTCGGCGGGCAGCTCGGCCAGCACCCGGGCGGCGGTACGGAAGGCGCGTACGCGGTACGTCGGCGCCAGGGACCGCTCCAGCAGAAAGGCGATCCGGTCCAGTGCCTCGACGGGGTCCATCGCCACCTCCCTCCCACAGCGTTCCGCAGCCCCGTCCGGGGCGCACGACGAGAGGCGGTCCCGCGCCCCCCGGCGCGGTGCGTTCTACGCTGGAGGCATGACCGAAGTCGAGAGCCCGCACATCTCCCGTCCGCGGATCATGGTGCTCAAGGTGCAGCCGGGCACCCCGCCCTTCCGCATCGTGGAGATCGACGGTCAGATGGTCGGCGAGGCGAAGAGCATCACGGACGTACTGGAGGCGGCCGCCGCGTACGGCATCGTGGTCCACGACCTCGACGATCCGGACGTGGTCCGCTGGGTCGGCGGCGACAAGTTCACCTGGCACCTCCGCCACTGAACGCCCGCCCTCCGAAAGCCGCCCGCGGAACCGGAAGGCGGGCCCGGGGCCGGTCCGGCTGATCAGTCGCCGGACGGGCCCTCGCGCCGGATCAGCCGACCGTCCATTTCTGGTTGGCGCCGCCCGTGCAGGTCCAGATCTGCAGCCGGGTGCCGTTCGCCGCGTTGTCCCCGGTGACGTCCAGGCACTTGTCCGCCTGCGGATTCACGATGTCGTGCGCCGAGGAGACGACCCACCTCTGGTTGGGGCCGCCGGTGCAGTCCCACAGCTGGACGGTGGAGCCGTCCGCGGTGCCGTTGCCGGTGATGTCGAGGCACTTGCCGAGGGCGCGGAGCGTGCCGTCGGAGGCGACGGTCCACTGCTGCGCGGCGGTGCCGTTGCAGTCGTAGAGCTGTACCGGGGTGCCGTTGGCGGAGTTCGCGGCCGCCACGTCGACGCACTTGCCGGCCAGCCCCCGTATCGCGGCGCCGCCGGGCGTGCCGCCCGTCGTCACCGACACGGAGTCCACCACCAGTTGCTGGGGGAAGCTGGTGGAGCCGTCCGGGTCGCCCGGCCAGTAGCCGCCCACCGCCAGGTTCAGGATCAGGAAGAACGGCTTGTCGAACACCCAGGTTCGCCCGCCCAGGTCCGCGGGCGTGCGCCGCTGGTAGACGGTGCCGTCCACCGACCAGGTGATCGAGCCGGGCGCCCAGTCGACGGCGTAGGTGTGGAAGGCGTCCGCGAAGGCCTGGCCGTTCGGGAGCGAGTAACCGGCGCCGATCCCGCCCGATCCCGAGTAGCCGGGGCCGTGGAGGGTGCCGTGCACGGTCGACGGCTCGAAACCGACGTTCTCCATCACGTCGATCTCGCCCGAGGCCGGCCAGCCGACCTGACCGATGTCGGTGCCGAGCATCCAGAACGCGGGCCACATGCCCTGCCCGCGCGGGATCTTCATCCGCGCCTCGACATGCCCGTACTGCGCGGCGAACCGTCCGGAGGTGTTCAGCCGGGCCGAGGTGTACTGGCAGGTGCCGTACCAGCACCGGTAGTTGGCCGGGTTCTCGCGCCGGGCGGTGATGACGAGGTGCCCCTGGCCGTCCAGGGCCGCGTTCCTCGTGCCCGCCGTGTAGTACTGCCGCTCGTGGTTGTCGACGTTGTCACCGGTCTCCGTCTGCCACTTGGCGGAGTCGACGGCCGCGCCCGCGGGCCCGTCGAAGGTGTCCGTGAACGTCGCGGCGGCGGAGACGGCCGGGGCGCCGGCGGGGGCGGGGGCGGCGTCCGCCGTCGTGGCCGCCCGCGCCGGGCCGATCGCGGCGGAGCCGGCCAGGACGGCGGACAGGGCGGCGAGAAGACATCCGCGGAGCAGGCGTGGAGAGGCCACGGTTCTCCCTTCCGTGCGGCGGCCCGTCGCGCGGGCCGCCGCACGTGGTGGGGGGTGAATGCGTCGCCTCTTGATTCAAGGAGTGAAGTAAGGGGCCGTCAATATCTTGGTACGGACCGGTCCCGGCCCTTACGCACGCGGCCTGCGGGCGTGCACCGCCCGGCTGAGCCGCCGGCCCAGCAGAAGGTAACCGAGCAGTGCGCCGGTGGTGTTGAGGATGACGTCGTCGATGTCGAAGGCGCGTCCGGTGATCAGCGCCCCCTGGGCGAACTCCACCAGCAGCATCACGACCGCCGTCAGCAGCACCACGCGCAGCAGCCGGCGCGTCCGCGGTGCCACGATCGGCACCAGCACGCCGAACGGCACCCCGAGCAGCAGGTTTCCGCCGATCTGCTTGACCGTGTCCCGCAGCCCCGGAGCCTCCAGGTAGAGCCGCAGCGAGCGCCCCGGATGCAGGTTGGTGTGCGCGATGGAGGCCGACGCGGGCGACGGCTGGAGCGTCAGCTTCGCCAGGACGACGGCGAAGGCCACCATGAAGACGAAGGCGCACAGCATCGCCAGCAGGCGCAGGGGCCAGGGGAGCGGCCGGCGGTCGTCGCCGGAGTCCGGCCGCGGGGCGCGCCGGGCCTTCGTGGCGCGACCGGTCTTCGTGGCGCGTTTGGTCTTGGCCGTGCGTCCGGTCTTGGTCGTGAACGGACGGAAAGCGGTACGTGGGCGCAGCGCCACGCGAGCCATGGGCTCCTCCAATTTTGAACTTTCAGACGTAGGACAGCGGTTACCCGCGAAGTCGGCCGTGATGCGGCGGATCGGTCCGGGCCGCGCGCTCCCGTGGCGCGAAAGCGATCGTGTTTTCCGCGCCCCGGCGACCGGGTTTCCGCCGCCTCCGGCGGGGCATCCGGGCAAGGGCCCGCGCGTCGCCGCCCCCCGCGGGCGGGGCGGTGCTTGGATGCCCCGAAGCGGCGCACGGGGAGATTCCCGGCGCTGCAGCGACAACACCGGCGGAGGTGGCGCGTGAACCGGCGTACGGCGCTCCTCGCCGTGGGGGAGGTCCTGGTCTGGTGGGCCGCGCTCCTGCTGCTGTGGCTGGTCCTGATCAGCACGGTGGACACCCTGGAAGTGGCCGTCGGCGCCGGTGCCGCGGGCCTGGCGGCGCTCGCCGCGTGGGCCGGCCGACGCGTGGTGGGCGGACGGTGAACGGCTGGATCCTTACCGCGGGCTGCGTCCTGGCCGCCGGGCTCGGCGCGGTCCTGTGGGGCGTCACCACCGGGCCGTTGCGCCGCAGGGCCGTCGCCCAGAACCTGTCCACCGCCGTGGCCTGCCCCGTCCTGCTGCTGCTCGCGCAGGGCTACCACCGTCCCTCCTACGTCGATCTCGCCCTGCTGCTCGCGCTGCTGGGCCCGGTCGGCACCCTCGTCTTCGCCCGGCTGCTCGCCGCCGAGCTCGCCGAGGACCCGCCCCGGGCCCGGGCCGCGACCTGGGTGTGCGCCGGTCTCGGCGCACTGGTCGTGCCGGCTCTGTGCGCGGTCACCGGGCCGGGCCGGGCGATGGTGAAACTCCTGGTCGTCGGGGTGCTGCTGATCGGCGGCAACCTGATCGCCTCCCGGGCGCTGTACGGCGGGCTGAAAGGGGCCGGACGTGGCTGACGTGGTCCTCGTGGTGGCGCTGCTGCTCGTCGCCGGCTGCGCGACCGCCGCCGTCGCGCACCGCGACCCCGCGCGCCAGGCGCTCGTGCTGTCCGTCCTCGGCGTCGTCCTCGCGGTGCTGTTCACCGTGCTCCAGGCCCCCGACGTCGCCCTGTCGCAGCTCGCGGTCGGCTCGGCGCTGACCCCCCTGCTGATCATGCTCTCGGTCCGCAAGGTCAAGCGGCGCGCGGCCGGGTCCGCGCGGGCCGGGTCCGGAGGGACCACCCCCGGGGCGTCCGGATCCCGGGCGGCCGGGCCCGGAGAGGCCGGATCCGAGGACGCGGGGTCCGAGGAGACCGGGTCGGAAGGGCGCGAGCGGTGAACCCGAGGGTGCGACTGTGGCTCGTCGCGGCGGGCGGCGCGGGACTCGCCGCGCTGCTCGTCGCCGCCTGCCTGAAGCTGCCCGCCTTCGGCGGCTCCTGGCATCCCTACGGCGACCGCGCCGTGCGCGCCTCCCTGTCCCGGCACACCGCCAACACCGTCGCCTCCGTCAACTTCGACCAGCGGGCCTTCGACACCACGGGCGAGATGACCATCCTCTTCGCGGCCGTCCTCGGCTGCCTCGTCCTGCTGCGGCAGACCCGCGACGAGCACCGCGCCCGGCCCCACCCCGCCGACGTCGCCCGGCCGGTGCGCCGCTATGCCCTGATCGTGCTGCCCGTCGCGCTGCTCACCGGCCTGTACGTGATCGCCCACGGGCAGCTCAGCCCCGGGGGCGGCTTCCAGGGCGGCGTCGTCGCCGCGACCTCCCTGCACCTGCTGTACCTGGGCGCCGACTACCGTGCCCTGGAACGCGTCCGCCCGGTCGGGCTCTACGAGATCGGCGACGCGCTGTCCGTCTCCGCGTACCTGGTCCTCGGTCTCGCGGGCGTCGTGGCGGGCACCGCCTTCCTCGCCAACACCCTGCTGCCGTACGGCACGTTCAACACGCTGTCCTCGGGCGGCACCGTACCCCTGCTGAACGCGGCCATCGGGATGGAGGTCGCCTGCGCGGTGGTGGTGCTGCTCGCGGGCTTCCTGGACCAGGCCGTCGAGATCGAGGAGGAGAGCGGGAAGTGAGAACGCCGTGACCGCCGTGCCGCACGTCCTTCCGTACCTGGTCGCCGTATGGGTGTTCCTGACCGGCTGCTACGGCCTGGCCACCAGCCGGAACCTGATCCACGCCGTAGGCTGCCTGGCCGTCGTGCAGTCCTCCACGTACGTGCTGCTGCTGGCCGTCGGCTACCGCGACGGCGGCACCGCACCCGTCTTCTCCGACATCCGGCCCGGCTCGCGGCCCGTGGTGGACCCCGTCGTGCAGGCGCTGGCCCTCACCGACGTCGTCGTCGGCGCCACCGTCACCGCGCTGCTGCTCGCGCTGGTCATGCAGGTCGCCAAACGGCACGGCACGGTCGACCCCGACGAGCTGAGGGAGCTGCGCGGCTGATGCGCCATCTGCTGCCGCTGCTGGTGGCCGTGCCGCTGCTGGGCGCCGCCGTGCTGATCGCCGTCGGCCGCCGCCTGCCGCGCTCGGCCGCCGAGACCGTCGCCTGCGCGGTCTCCGGCGCGACCGCCGGCCTCGCGCTGGTGCTGCTGCTCGACTCCTCGCCACCGCTGATCGAATGGGTCGGCGCCTGGTACCCGAAGGACGGCCAGAGCGTCGGCATCGTCCTCACCGGTGACAGCGCCGGGCTCGGCATGGCCGCGCTCGCGTCACTGCTGACGCTCGCCGCGCTGGCGTACTCCTGGCACTACTTCGACGAACCGCCCCACGGCCACGCGGGTGCCTTCCCGGCGCTCGTGCTGCTCTTCCAAGGGGGAATGTGCGGCTTCGCGATCGCGGGCGACCTGTTCGACGCGTTCGTGTTCTTCGAGCTGATGAGTGTCGTGGCGTACGCGCTCACCGGCTACCGCGTCGACGAGGCCCGGGCCGTGCAGGGCGCCATGACCTTCGGGGTCGTCAACTCGCTGGGCGCCTACTTCGTGCTCACGGGCATCGGCCTGCTGTACGCCCGCACCGGCGAACTCTCCCTGGTGAAGATCGGGCGCGGACTCGACGCGCACGGCGGCCCGGACGCCCTCACCCTCGCCGCCTTCGTCCTCGTACTGACCGGCCTGCTGGTGAAGGCCGCCGCCGTGCCCTTCCACTTCTGGCTGCCGGACGCGCACGCCGTCGCCCCCACGCCCGTGTGCATGCTGCTGTCCGGCGTCATGGTGGAACTCGGCGCGTACGGCGTCTGGCGGGTGTACGGCACCGTCTTCTCCGGCCCCGGCGGAGTCCCGGCGGCCGACTTCACCCGGGCCCTGGTCGCGCTCGGCGTGCTGACGGCGGCGGTCGGCGCGGTCATGTGCTGGTACCAGCGGCACATCAAGCGGCTGCTGGCCTACTCGACCGTCGCGCACACCGGGCTGTTCCTCGTCGGCATCGGCGTGCTGAGGCCCGAGGCGGACGACGGGGTCGCGCTGTACGTCCTCGGGCACGCGGGTGTGAAGGCGGCCCTGTTCGCCTGCGCCGGCATCCTGCTGAACCGCTACGGCAGTGTCGACGAACTCGCCCTGCACGGCCGGGCCCGGGAACTGCGCGGTGTGGCCGTCATGTTCGCCGTCGGGGCCCTGGCCCTGGCGGGGCTCCCGCCGTTCGGCACCGGCCTCGGCAAGGCCGTCGCCGAGGAGGCGGTGGGCGGCCCGCTCACCGTGGTCTACGTCCTCGCGTCCGCCGTCACCGGGGGAGCGGTGCTGCGGGTGACCGGGCGCGTTTTCCTCGGGCTGGGCCGACGGCCCGAGGAACACCCGGAGGACGAGACGACCGGGTCCGGCGAGCGGCCCGAGACCCTGCACCGCCTCACCCGTGTCCCCGGCACCATGCGGGCGGTCCCCGCGGTGCTCCTCGCCGCGGCACTGGCCGTCGGGGTGGCTCCGGGATTCGCGGGACTGGTCGCCCGTGCCGTCAACGAGTCCGGCTCCGGGGGCGCCGCCGGCCTCGTGCACTGGACGGGGGCCGGAGTCCTCCTGGGGCTGCTGTCGGCCCTGCTCGCCATCGGGCTGGCGGCCGTCGCCGTCACCCGCCCGGGACCTCTCTCGGAACCCGGGTGGGCCCTGCCGCTCAGGCGCCTGCAGTCCGGGCACATCGGCGACTACGTGGCCTGGCTGCTGGTGGGGACGACCCTGCTGGGAGCCCTGGCCCTGCCGGGCGTCCTCGGGGGCTGAGGCCCCCGGAGGCGTCGGCCCCCGGAGGCGTCGGCCCCCGGAGGCGTGGCCCCCGGGGGCATCCGGTTCAGGCGCCGTAGGAGACGTGCACCTCCTTGAAGCCGAGGGAGCGCAGCAGGCCCTCCAGCATGCCGGTGGTGTTGCTCTCGGCCCTCGCGGTCAGACCGCTGTCCTTGGCCGCGTCCGCGATGTGCCGGACGGCGAGCTGCTGCACGGCGCGTTCGCTGTTGGGGTTGTCGGAGAACAGGTCGCCGAGGCGGTCCAGCAGCCCGCGCTGCTTGGAGACCGCGTACGAGTGGTCGGGGTCGAGAGCCGGCTTGCCGAGCCGCGCGTGCGGCAGGCGCAGCGTGGCCGAGGTGCGGTCCGCGTTGACCGACACGTCCTTGCCGCCGACGTCGCCGAGGTCGACGTAGGCGTCGACGGTGCCCGCCCCCACGTACAGGGTGCGGGTGCCGCGGATCGCGTCCGGCAGGTACTTGGTGTCCTTCTCCAGGTCCACGACGACCTGGAAGTTGCCGGACGCGGCGTTGTAACGGCTCATGTCCTGGATGGACTTCAGCAGCGCGGGGCCCGAGCGGTCCTGCGTCCGCGTGCCGAACAGGTCGTCGATGCCCGGCAGCACGGCCATCCGGATCCCCGCGAACAGCACGACGAGCACCACCACGACGGCAGTCACCGCCTTCGCCCAGCCGGGCATGCGCCGTGGCACTCGCCTGAGGGAAGTCGTCATTCGGCGCTCCTCCTTCCTCCCCTCTGCGCATGCCCGCCAAATTGCGTGACAGACCGCCCCGTTGGCCGGCCCCGTCCCCGGCCGGGCCGGACGCGCGGATCGACGGCGCCCACGCCGGGGCCTCCGGGGGCCGGGAGTATCGGATCCGGTCACGGCAGGTGCGGGGGCCGTGGCGCACCGCGACCGGCTTTCCCGTGGTCAGTAGCATGAGCCCGGCAGTCAGCAGTGATCATGCGAGGAGCGGATCGTGCGAGACATCGCGGTGTTCAGCGGCAGCGCCCATCCAGACCTGGCGGCGGAGGTCTGCGCGCATCTGGGCGTGCCGCTCAGCCCCACCCGGCTCAGCCGGTTCGCCAACGACTGCCTGGAGGTGCAGTTGCAGGCGAACTGCCGGGAACGCGACGTCTTCCTGATCCAGCCGCTGGTGAGGCCGGTCCAGGAGCACCTGGTGGAGCTGCTGCTGATGTGCGACGCGGCCCGTGGCGCCTCCGCCGGGCGCATCACCGTCGTGATGCCGCACTACTCCTACGCCCGTTCCGACAAGAAGGACGCCCCGCGCATCTCCCTGGGCGGGCGGCTGGTCGCCGATCTGATGGTCGCCGCCGGTACGAGCCGGGTCCTCGCCATGACGCTGCACGCGCCGCAGGTGCACGGCTTCTTCTCGGTGCCCGTCGACCATCTGCACGCCCTGCGCGAGCTGGCCGCGCACTTCCGGCAGTACGACCTGAGCCGCACCACCGTCGTCTCGCCGGACCTCGGCAACGCCAAGGAGGCGGCCGCGTTCGCGCGCATGATCGGCGCGCAGGTGGCCGCGGGGGCCAAGCAGCGCTTCGCGGACGACCGCGTGACCATCAGCTCCGTCATCGGCGACGTGGCCGGGCGGGACGTCATCGTGCTGGACGACGAGATCGCCAAGGGCAGTACGGTCCTCGAACTCCTGGACCGGCTGCGCGAGTCGGGGCCCCGCTCGATCCGGATCGCCTGCACCCACGGCCTGTTCGCGGAGGGCGCGCTGAAACGGCTGACCGAACAGCCCGACGTGCTGGAGATCGTGTGCACCAACACGGTGCCGGTGCCGGTGGACGGCCTGGAGGAGTACCGGTCCAAGCTGCGGGTCCTGTCCATCGCCCCGGCCCTCGCCGAGGCCGTGCGGCGCATCCACAACGGCGAGTCGGTCAGCGCCCTGTTCGACGCGCCGCGCGGCGAGGAGGGCTAGGGCGACGACGGGCCGGCGCCGGTTCACAGGGAGCCGGACGCGGCCTCGGGCTGCTCCAGGGCCGCGGCCAGCGTCGGCTGCGGGGGCAGCAGCCGGGCCAGACCGGTGGTCCTGAGCACCCGCAGGGTCAGCGGGTGCGCGCACACCAGGCGCAGCTCGCCGCCCTGGCCGAGGACCCGGCCGCGGGCCCGGTAGAGCAGCCGCAGTCCGGAGCAGTCGAAGAAGTCGACCCGGCTGAGGTCGATGACGACCCGGGCACCGGGCCGGGCCGTCACCCGGTCCAGACAGGGGAGGATCTCCACCGCCGCGGCGATGTCGATCTCACCGCGGAACTCCAGCACGGTGTGGCCGCGGTCCCGGTGGATGCGCAGATGCCGGGTGAGCGGCGCAGGTTCCTGCTGCACGACGACATCGCCTCCAACCGAACCTGACCCGGCGGGGTGACGGATCACCGGGCCCAAAACCCGTCCCCGCTCTGCAAGTTACCCTCGTTGGAGTGAATTCCAGCATGTTCGGTTGACATATGTCATCGAATTGCGGCCGTGTCCTGCTGTGAAGTGCGGTCAGTCGACCAGCAGCACCAGCTTCCCCGTGGTGCGGCCGGTGTCGCCCAGCTCGTGCGCCTTGGCGGCCTCGGCCAGCGGAAAGGTGCCGGCGATCGTGGCGCGCAGCCGGCCCGCCTCGACCAGGTCCGCGACCGCCCTCATGCCGTGGTGGTCGGCGTCGACGAGCATCCTCGTCGCCCGCACGCCGAGCCGCGCCGCCTCCTCGTGGAACTCCTCCGAGCCGACCGGCAGGATCGAGACCACGATCCCGCCCGGCCGCAGCACCCGCAGCGAGCGCACGGAGGTGTCGCCGCCGAGGGTGTCCAGCACCACGTCCACGTCCCGCACGGCCTCGGCGAAGTCGGTCGTCCGGTAGTCGATCGCCTCGTCCACGCCGATCTCCCGCAGGAAGTCGTGCTTCCCCGCGCTCGCCGTGCCGATGACGTACGCGCCGCGCGCCTTCGCGATCTGCACCGCCACATGGCCCACCCCGCCGGCCGCCGCGTGGATCAGGACCCGCTGCCCGGGCCGCACCTCGGCCCGCTCCACCAGCGCCTGCCACGCGGTGAGCGAGACCAACGGCAGCGCGCCCGCCTGTACGTGGTCGATCCCGGCCGGCTTGTGCGTGAAGGCACGCGCCGGGGCGGTGACGTACTCGGCGTGCGAGCCGTGGCCGAACGGATAGGGCAGCATGCCGAAGACCTCGTCCCCGGGCTGGAAGAGGGCGACCCCGACGCCGGTCGCCTCGACCACGCCGGAGACGTCCCAGCCGAGGACGAAGGGCGGCTCGCCCAGGAAGCCGCCGGTGGCCCGGTGCTTCCAGTCGGTGGGATTCACCCCGGCGGCCCGCACCCGGACCAGTACCTCGTTCGGACGCGGCTCGGGCCGCTCCAGCGTCACTTCCCGGAGGACCTCGGGGCCGCCGAGGACGTCCTGACTGATGGCACGCATCGTGTTCACATGGCTCATGGTGAACCAGCCTGCCCCGATCCGCCCGGCAGGAAAATGGCATGATTGCCAACCTTCGATAAGATCGTGCCATGAGGCGAACGGAACGGGTCGTGGTGCTCGCCCTCGACGGTGTCTACCCCTTCGAGCTGGGCATCCCCAGCCGCATCCTCGGCGCGGCCGACGGGCACTACGAGGTGCTGACCTGCACGGTCGACGGGCAACCGGTCAGCACCAGCGCGGACTTCACCGTCACCGCCGACCACGGACCGCAGGTGCTGGCCACCGCCGACACGGTGGTGATCACGGCCGTACCGCCGGACCGGATCGCCGAGCGGCTGCCGGACGAGGTCGCCGCGGCGCTGGCCCGGATCCCCGCGCACGCGCGCATCGTCTCCATCTGCACCGGCGCCTTCGTCCTCGCGGCGGCCGGACTGCTCGACGGCCGCCGGGCCACCACCCACTGGCACGTCGCCGAACGCTTCCGGCGCGCGTTCCCGCGGGTCACCCTCGACCCGGATGTGCTCTTCGTCGAGGACGGCCGGTTCCTCACCTCGGCGGGCGCCGCCTCCGGGGTAGACATCTGCCTGCACCTCGTGCGCTCCGACCACGGCAGCGAACTCGCCAACGCCGTGGCCCGCCGCTGCGTGGTCCCGCCGTTCCGCGACGGCGGCCAGGCGCAGTACATCGAGCAGCCCGTGCCCGAGCAGGGCGGCGCGAGCACCTCCGGGGCCCGCGCGTGGGCCCTCGGGCGCCTGGACGAGCCGCTGACCCTGGCCGACCTCGCCGCCCACGCCCGGATGAGCCTGCGCACCTTCGCCCGCCGGTTCAACGACGAGGTCGGGCTCAGCCCCGGCCGCTGGCTCATCCAGCAGCGCGTCACCCGGGCCCGCCACCTCCTGGAGTCCAGTGACCTGACGGTCGACCAGATCGCCGGCCAGGTCGGCTTCGCCACCGGCGCCTCCCTGCGCCAGCACCTGCACGCCGCGATCGGCGTCTCCCCGCAGGCGTACCGGCGCACGTTCCGGACGGCCCGCCGGGGCCCGCGACCCACGGCACGATCCGAAAGGGAGGCCCTGGCGGCCGGAGGCGCGGCGCGCCCGGTGGAGATCCGGGCGGGAAAGGACGCCGGACGGTCACACTGAGGGGGCGCACGTGATCTCCGTACGACGACGCGACGACCCGTCAGGAGGCTGTCCGACCATGACCCCGCCACTCGCACGCTCCGCGCGGCAGCGCAGGCTGGACGCCCTGCACCGGCTGGAGAACGACGTCGACGCCTGGGTGGCGACGGCCGACGCCGACGGGGGCCTCCCGCACCTCGTGCCGCTGTCGTTCGTCTGGGACGGCGCCACCCTCCTGCTGGCCACCCCGGCGGAGAGCCGGACCGGGCGGAACCTCCGCACGACCGGCAGGGTGCGGCTCGGCATCGGGCCGACCCGTGACGTGGTGCTCGTGGAGGGGACCGTCGAGGCCGTGCCGCCCGCCGACCTGCCCGAGGAGGACGCCGAGATCTTCGAGGCCAAGACCGGCTTCGACCCGCGCCGCCTCGCCACGCCCTACCTGTACTTCCGCGTCCACCCCCAGCGGGTGCAGGCCTGGCGCGAGGCCGACGAACCGGACGGACGGGAACTGATGCGTGACGGTGAGTGGCTGGCCGCCGACTGAATCCCCGGCGCCGGGATATCCGGAGGGAAGGGGCGGCGGGGCAGGCACGTCCTGCCGCCGGAATCTTCGGAGGAGACATGCCACTGGTGACCGCCGGCTTGGTGGTGCTCGACTGCGCCGAGCCCGAGAAACTCGCCGTGTTCTACAAGGAGTTCCTGGAGGGGGAGGAGACCGCGGCCACCGCCGACCTGGTGGAGATCCGCGGCGCCGACGGAATGCGGATGGCCTTCCGGCGGGACGCCAACGCGACCCCGCCGAGCTGGCCGCGCCCCGAGAACTCCCTCCAGGCCCACCTGGACTTCCGGGTCGAGGACCTCGACGCGGCCGAGCGCCGGGTCGTCGCACTCGGCGGCCGCCCGCTGGAGGCGAAGGACGCGTCCGGCCCCTACGAGGAGCGCTCCTGCTCCGACCCGGCCGGTCACTCCTTCACCCTCCGGCGCGCCCGGCCCAAGGGGCCCAAACAGGGCTGACGCCCCGCGGAAACGGGGCCGACGCCGGCCGGCCGCACCCCGGCATCCGGGGTCACGGCCGGCCGGCGCCGGTTCAGTCGCGGCCGCCCTTGGACTTGGCCGGCCACACACCGGTCGAGCGCTCGATGGCCTTGGCGCCCGCGCGGTCCACCGCGCTGCGCACCACGGCGAAGATGGCCCCCTGGACGGCCGCGGCCAGCAGGATCTCGCCCCAGCCGCGGTCCTCGTCGAGCGCGTCGGGAGCGTCCTCCTCGTGGCGGATCGCCTTCCACGTGGCGCGGAAGGCCATCCCGGCCAGCGCTCCGCCCGCCCAGCCCAGCGTGAACCCCACGGGCTGGTAGGCGAGCGGGAGCTTGTTCTTCTTCTTGGCCACCTGTGTCTCCTTCTTGTGCGTGCGGTACGTGTCGTACCGGTCGTTCTTGCTCATCAGCGGCGGTGTGTTCCGGGTGTGCCGGGTGCGCCGGGCGCCGCGCGAACGAGTCGGCGGCGGGGGAGTGGTCAGGGCCTGCCCCGGACCGGCACCTCCTCCCCGGCGCGCACCGGCCCGGGAGGAGTCCCGTCCCCGAAGGGCCGGCCGCCGAGCTCCTCCCGGTGATGCGGCGTCAGCCAGCCGGACAGGTCCGGCCCGAGGGGCACGATTCCGGTCGGGTTGATGCCGGTGTGCACCTGGTGGTAGTGACGCTTGATGTGGTCGAAGTCGACCGTGTCACCAAAACCCGGTGTCTGGTACAGATCGCGGGCGTACGCCCACAGCACCGGGTTCTCCGCCAGCTTCCAGCGGTTGCACTTGAAGTGTCCGTGGTAGACGGCGTCGAAACGGACCAGTGTGGTGAACAGCCGGACGTCCGCCTCGGTGATCGTGTCCCCGACGAGATAACGCTGCCCCGCCAGCCGGTCCGCCAGCACCTCCAGCCGCCGGAACACACCCGTGCACGCGGCCTCGTACTCCGCCTGGCCGGTGGCGAACCCGGCCCGGTACACGCCGTTGTTGACGTCGTCGTACACCTCCGCCATCACGGTGTCGATCTCGGTGCGCAGCGCCGGCGGGTACAGGTCGGGCGCCCCGGGCCGGTGCAGGGCAGTCCACTCGGTGGCGAGGTCCAGCGTGATCCGCTGGTAGTCGTTGGTGACCAGCCGGCCACTGGGCACGTCGACGATCGCGGGCACGCTGACGCCGCCCGGATGGCCGTGCTCCCGGGCGTCGTAGGCCTCGCTGAGCAACCGGATGCCGAGGACGGGGTCGCGGCCGTCCGGATCGAGGGTGAAACGCCAGCTCCGGTCGTCCTGGACGGGATCGGTGACGGCGAGCGACAGGGCGTCCTCCAGACCGAGCAGCCGCCGTACGACGAGCGCCCGGCTCGCCCAGGGGCAGGCGCGGCTGACGACCAGACGGTAGCGCCCGGCCTCGACCGGCCATCCGTCCCGCCCGTCCGCGGTGATCCGGTCCCTGAAATGGCTCCTGGACCGCTTGAAGGCCCTGTGCCCGTAGGCGCTGTTGCCGCCGCCCCCGCCGCTCATGTGTCCTCCTGCCGTACGACCGTCCCTACGACTGTCCTGGTGAACGCGTTCCCCGAATTCGCCCAGTGGCACGGTATGAGCCAGGGCGGCCGGGGCATTCGGCGAAGGTGAGCGGGACACCTACGGAAAACACGACGGACGACATGACGGACAACGCGAACGACCGGGCGCCGGACGGCTCGACGCACCAGGCGCCCGATCACGCGGAGGAGCGGGATCCGGACCGGGCGCCGGAGCGCGGCACGGACGGCAAGGAGGAAGAGGGAGCAGAAGGGGGAGGAGCCGGGCCCGGGAAGGCGGCGGACCGCAGGACGCGGATCACCGTGCTGGTGGCGCTCGCGGCGAATCTCGTCATCGCGGTCGCCAAGGCCGTCGGCGGTCTCCTCGCGGGCTCGCCGGCGCTGCTGTCGGAGGCGGCCCACTCCGTCGCCGACAGCCTCAACGAGGTCTTCCTGCTGGCCGCGCTGCACCGCAGCCGTCGTCCCGCCGACCGGCGCCACCCCTTCGGCTACGGCAAGGAGCGGTTCTTCTGGTCCCTCCTCGCCGCCGTCGGCATCTTCGTCATGGGCGGCTGCTTCTCCTTCCTCCAGGGCATCGAGGCCCTCCGCAACGGCGCCGAGGAGACATTCGGCGGCTACGTGGCGGGCCTGATCGTCCTCGGGGTCGCCCTGCTGGCCGAGGGCGTCTCCCTGCTGCGGGCCCTGCACCAGGTGCGCCGCCAGGGCGGCAAGGGCGGCCTGCGCGACCCGGCACTGCGCACCGTCGTCGCCGAGGACGGCACCGCGGTCCTCGGCGTCACCCTCGCCATCATCGGCATGGCGCTGCACATGATCACCGGTCAGGTCGTCTGGGAGGCGTCCGCCTCGCTGGCGATCGGCGTCCTGCTCGTCTACGTCGCCTACCGGCTCGGCCGCGACGCGCGCGACCAGCTGATCGGGGAGGCCGCCGACCCCGAGCTGACCGACCGGATCAGGAACCTGCTCCGGGCACAGCCGGAGATCGACAGCGTCGAGGCGCTGTTCACCATGAAGATGGGCCTCGACTGCGTCATGGTGGCCGCCCGGATCGACCTGGCGCCCGGCCTGGACAGCGAGAAGGTGGAGGAGATCTCCGTGCGCATCAAGCGCTCCATCGCCCGCACCGTGCCCGAGGCGGACCAGGTCTTCCTCGACGTGACGGACCGGCGGACCGAGCGGGAACGGGAAAGCCCCGCCGCGACGGGGGAGCGCGGCGGGGCCTGAGGAGCGGCTGCCCGGCCTCTGACGGCTTCATGCGCCCCGGCGCGGGGATTTCTCCCCGGCCGGGCATCCCCTCCGCATCAGTGCCCGTCGGCCGGCTCCAGCACGAGGACCGGGATCTCCCGCGAGGTCTTCTCCTGGTACTCGGCGTACGGAGGATAGGCGGCGACGGCGCGCTCCCACCACTCGGCCCTCTCGGCCCCCGTGACCTCACGGGCCGTCATGTCCCGTTTCGTCGGTCCGTCCTGCAGCTCCGCGCGGGGATCGGCGGTGAGGTTGAAGTACCAGACGGGGTGCTTGGGCGCGCCGCCCTGCGAGGCGACCACGGCGTACCGCCCGTCGTGCTCCACCCGCATCAGCGGCGTCTTGCGGATCTTCCCGCTCTTCGCACCCCGGGTGGTCAGCACCACGACGGGCAGGCCCGTGTCCAGCAGCGTGGTCCCCTTGGTCCCGCCGGAACTCTCGTACAACTCCACCTGATCCCGCACCCACTGGGCCGGGCTGGGCTCGTACTCGCCCTCAAGAGGCATGGCGTCCGTCCTCTCTCGCGTCCTGTTACGGATCTCGCGTCGCCGTGCAACAACGGTGGCCACACGATTCATCCCTACCGCGTTCCCCGGGAATCCCTTCCGCTCCCCTTCGGCCACTCCCGCGCCCGTGATGGTGCCGGGCGGGCGGCCCGGCGGCCCCGGACGGCGCACCGCCTCACGCGAACGACACGACCATACGTAGCGCCTGATGCGGGCGGGCCGCACGGACCGCCGCAGCGGGCCGATCGACCGTCCGTACCGCCCGGCGCGGGCCGCGCGCACCGCCTCACGCGGGCCACACGACCATCCGTACCGCCAGCACCGTCATCACCGCGCTCGACACCAGGGCCGTGACCAGCCGCCCCCGGTGACCGGTCAGCGCGCGGCCCAGCAGTGCGCCACTCCCGGCCAGCAGCAGCTGCCAGCTCGCGGACGCGGCGAAGGCCGCCAGCACGAACACCCCCTGTTCCAGGGGCGGCACGGCGGCCGCGGTACGGCTGCCCAGCACCAGCGCCGCGAAGTAGATCACCGTGGCCGGATTGAGCAGGGTGAGACCCAGCAGCCCGAGGTAGGCGCGCGCGGGGCTCGGCGCGGCCGTGTCCGGCCGCCCGGCCGGGCGACGGGCCCGGTACCGCCGCAGCGCGGTGACCGCGCCCCAACCGGCCAGCGCGGCCAGTACCAGGGCCGACATCCAGCGCAGCGGCCCCAGCACCGGCCGCAGAGACGTGGCCAGGGCGGCGCCCCCGAGCGTGGCCAGCAGGGCGTAGACGCCGTCGGCGGTGGCGACGCCGAGCGCGGCGCACGAGCCGGTCCGCAGCGAGGTGCGGGCGGTGAGGGAGACGAGGTAGGTCCCGACGGCGCCGACGGGCACGGCGATGCCGAGGCCCGCGAGCAGCCCCGCGACGAGCGCGCCGGTCACGGCCGTACCGGACCGGACCTCCGGGGACGGCCGGGCTGCTGTCGGCGCCCCGCCGGGCAGCGGGCGGCGGACGGCGGCAGCGGGAACACGGCACTCGTGGACATGGCCGGATCCTGCGGTCCGAGGCCGCGCGACGGCAACCGAATTTCGCGGAGGGACGGAAGCGGATCCCGGCCAGATCCCGCGGGTCGCCGATCTGGCCGAACTTCATGTCGTGCACTGGATGCCTCGGGCATCTAATGAAGATCGGCACGACGCACTCATCGTCTGCGAGGTCTTCATGACGGAACTGTCGGAACCCGTCGCCTTCCCCCAGGACCGCACCTGCCCCTACCACCCGCCCACCGGCTACGACCCGCTGCGCACCGCCCGCCCGATCACCCGCACCGCCCTCTACGACGGCCGCCCGGCCTGGCTCGTCACCGGGCACGCCCTCGCCCGGGAGCTGCTGGCCGACCCGCGCCTGTCCACGGACCGCACCCGGCCCGACTTCCCCGCGGTCACGCCCCGCTTCGCCGCGGCCCGCGACCGCAAGGTCGCGCTGCTGGGCGTCGACGACCCCGAGCACCGCACCCAGCGGCGGATGATGATCTCCAGCTTCACGCTCAAGCGCGCCACCGCGCTCAGGCCCCGCATCCAGCGGATCGTCGACGACCTCCTGGACGCGATGATCGTCCAGGGGCCGCCCGCGGAGCTGGTGAGCGCCTTCGCGCTGCCCGTGCCCTCCATGGTGATCTGCGCGCTGCTCGGCGTGCCCTACGCCGACCACGAGTTCTTCGAGGAGCAGTCGCGCCGCCTGCTGCGCGGCCCCACAGCCGCCGACACGCTGGACGCCCGCGAGCGCCTGGAGACCTACCTGGGCGCGCTGCTCGACAGCAAGCTAGAGGACCCCGGTGACGGTCTGCTGGACGAACTCGTCCAGGAGCAGGTGCGGGAGGGCGCCCCGGACCGCGACGAGCTGATCTCGATGGCCGTCATCCTTCTGGTCGCCGGCCACGAGACGACCGCCAACATGATCTCCCTCGGCACCTACACGCTCCTGCAGCACCCCGAGCGGCTGGCGGAACTGCGCGCCGACCCCGCGCTGCTGCCCGCCGCGGTCGAGGAACTGATGCGGATGCTCTCCATCGCCGACGGCCTGCTGCGGGTGGCCGTCGAGGACATCGAGGTGGCGGGTACGACGATCCGGGCCGGGGACGGCGTGGTCTTCTCCACCTCCGTCATCAACCGCGACGAGGACGTCTACCCCGCGCCGGACAGCCTGGACTGGCACCGCCCGGCCCGCCACCATGTCGCGTTCGGCTTCGGCATCCACCAGTGCCTCGGCCAGAACCTCGCCCGCGCCGAGCTGGAGATCGCCCTGAGCACCCTCCTCGACCGGCTGCCCACCCTCCGCCTGGCCGCCCCGCCGGACCGGATCCCGTTCAAACCCGGCGACACGATCCAGGGGATGCTGGAACTCCCCGTGACCTGGTAAGAGGCTGCCGTCATGCACATCGACATCGACAAGGACCGCTGCATCGGCGCCGGCCAGTGCGCCCTGGCGGCCCCGGGCGTGTTCACCCAGGACGACGACGGCTTCAGCACCCTGGTGCCCGGCCGGGACGACGCGGACGGGGACCCGATGGTCCGGGAAGCCGCCCGGGCCTGCCCCGTCGGGGCGATCACAGTGTCCTGAGCGGCGGCCCGGCCCGGCCGCCCGGCGGGTGGGCGAACGGCACAGCGACCGGGTGCGGTCCGCCGCCCGCCGCCCGCTCCCGCCCTCCGCCGCCCGCTCCCGCCGTCCGTCCTCCGCCGTCTCCGTGCCGGGGGCGGACCTTCCGCGGCCGTCCGGTGAGGTGCTCCGCGGCCCGGTTCAGTAGGGTTCCCGGATGACCGAGCGGGCCGAGAAACCCTTCCTCTACGTCGTCGTCTGCGGCGCGGGCGTCGCCGCGGACGTCGGCGAGCTGATCGCGGCCGCGCAGGAGCGGGGCTGGGAGGTCGGCGTCATCGCCACTCCGGTTGCCATGGGCGGCTTCTTCGACACCGAGGCGGTCCGGGCGCGGACCGGCCGGGGCATCCGCTCCGCCTGGCGCACCCCGGGCGACCCCCGCCCCTTCCCGCCGCCGGACGCGGTGGTCGTCGCCCCCGCCACCTTCAACACCGTCAACAAGTGGGCGGCCGGTATCGCCGACACCCTGGCCCTGGCCACCCTGTGCGAGGCCACGGGGCTCGGCGTCCCGGTCGCCGTCCTGCCGTGCGTGGCCGACGCCCTGGCCGCCCACCCCGCCTACCAGGAGAGCCTGCGGCGCCTGCGCGCCATGGGCGTCCGGTTCGGAGAGCCGTACTCCGGCGAGCCCGTGGCGGGCGGCGGCAGGCCGGAGTTCGGCTGGGCGCGGGCGCTGGGACTGCTCGACCGCCGCTAGGCCCGGTCGGTTGACGACGCCTTGGTCGGGGTCTAGACGCAGTCGATGGTGGGGCCCGCCAGCATCCCGCCCGTGTAGAGGTCCTGGCCCCTCGGCATCCAGTAGCCCAGCTTCGACACGACCGTCGAGCAGGCGGAGCCGAGCGTCACCCGGACCCGCACGGTGTCGGGGTGCCCCGGCTGAAGGTCCGTCAGGGCGCAGTCCAGGGCGTGGGGCAGCCGGGTCCTCGCCGGGTAGCGGCCGACCAGCGGGTTGACGCAGCGGGGGTCGTCCGTGGCGATCCGCGCGCCCGAACCCTCCCGCGCGATCAGCCCCAGGCGGGCGTTGCCGTCGCCGGCGTCGCTGTCGCGGAACACCGTGTACGTCACCGTGGTGGTGGAGTTCCTCCGCAGGGTAGTCCGGTCGGTCACGATGCGGTGCGTGGCCTTCGGCTTGGGCGCGGTGAGGGTGAGCGTGGTGTGCACGGTGCCGGTGAGGTCCACCGTCGCGGGCGCGGAGCGTACGCGCACGCGAGCCGTGATCTCGTACGTGCCCGGGCCGGGGTACTCGCCGGAGCCCGGCAGGGTGCCGGAGGCCACCGTGACCCCGTTCCTGGCGGCGGTCCAGGTGCCCGAAGTACGGCAGGTGTAACGGGCCTTGGTCGCGGGATACCCGCAGGCCGCCGGTGCCGAGACCGCCATCATCGGGGTGCCGCTGCCCGCGCAGAGGCTGACCGCGGCCCACTGGTGGTCGGAGCCGCGCAGGGCGCCCGCCGGGGCGCACAGGGTCGCCGGGACGTCGTCGGCTGCCGCCGCGGGCGCACTCGCCCGGCCCCACGCGGGCGACACCAGGGCGAGAGGCAGTGCGGCCGTGGCGATGAGGGTTCTGAGGGTCGTCGGACGTGTCGGCACGTGGTCCTCCCGCACGGCCAGGACCGGCCCCGCGCCGGTCTCCTGGGCCGAGGATGCGGGACCGGGACGGCCGTCCGGCCGTTCCCACGCCGCGCGGTCACCTGTGGGCAGCAACCGCCGGAGCGCCGGTGACCCGCTCGGACCTGCCGGGTCCCGGCCGCGTCCCACATGCCGCACGCCGCCGGCGTCCACGGACCTCCGGGGCGCGAACTTTCGGCACACACCGCGACCCGATCGGTTCTCGATACAGGAAATGCCGTATCGATCGATTGGGAATCACTTTCCTTCTCTGAATTGACAAAACGTCAATAAGGCGACGCAGGGTGGGCCGTCCGAAAAACGGCGCGATCACTTGTTACGCCGCGCTGACCTGTGCAAAGGTGTGCCCTGTCGGCGCGTGGGCAATGGATTTCCCGGTCCGCGCGACGCTCATTCGAGATGCCGACGTCCCACTTGGTACCCGTTGGTACGGACAAATTCCGCGGTGTGTGGAGGAATTCAGCCGTGAACGACCCTGGCCTGCCGAATTCCCGCCAGCGTTCCGGCCGGCCCGCGACCACGGACGAGGAACTGAGCGCCGAGCTGCGGAAGTGGACGGGCGGCACCCCGGCGGTCAGCCCTGTGGGCCAACTGCTGGACCGTCACTGGGAAGCGGCCTGCGCCTACGCCCGGCTGTGCACCGACGGCCCGCATCCCGCCGGGATGCTCACCACCGCGGCCTTCACCCGCCTGTTCGGGCAGACCCTGCGGCAGTCCGGTCCGGCCGCCGCCTGGCGTCCCCAACTGCTGGTCACCGTACGCCGGATAGCGGCCGAGTGGGCCGCCGACCACCGGCTGGAGATGCTCCACCCCGAACTCAGGGCCGCGGCCGGCGAGGGCGAGCGGATCGCCGCGCGGCTGCTGCCGCCGACCGATCGGCGCCTGCTCTCCCAGGCGTTCCAGCGGCTGCCCGAGACGGGCCGCGCGCTGCTCTGGCACACCGAGGTGGAGGCCGAGCCGCTCGCGGCACCGGCCCGGCTGCTCGGTCTCGACGAGGAGGGGGCGCGCATCGAACTGCGGCGGGCCCGGGAGCGGCTGCGCGAGGAGTGCCTCCAGGTCCACCGCGAACTCGCCCCCGAACAGGACTGTCTGCGCTACTTCCGGCTGCTCGACGTCACCTACCGGCGCGGCGGCGTCGCCATGGACCCCGACCTCGCGCGGCACCTCGCCGGCTGCACGCACTGCCGTCACACCGCCGGCCAACTGGGCCGGTTCAACGCCGACCTCGGCGGCGCGCTGGCCGAGGGAGTGCTCGGCTGGGGCGCCCGGGCCTATCGCGAGTCCCGCCTGGGCACCCCTGAGGAGACGCCGTCCGGGGAGGCCGGACCGGACCCCGCCGCGACACCGGGCGATGGCGAGAGCTTCCTGCCCTCGCCCCCGACCGCATCCGCCGCCGGCGAGGTGTTCGGGTCCGCGCCCAGGGGTGTCCCTGTGGGCGGTGAGGACTTCGGGGGCGCGTCGTCCGTAGGGTCCGGCGGCGGTGAGGACTTGGGGGTCGCCTCGTCCGCGGGGTTCGGCGGCGGTGGGGACTTCGGGGCCGCGTCGTCCGCGGGGTTCGGCGGGGGCGGGGTCTTCGGGTCCGTGACCTCGGGTCCGACCGGCGACGGCGAGGCCTTCGCTTCCGCGTCTCTCGCGGCGTCCTCCGGCGGCGCAGGCGCGCCGTCGCGCAGGGCCGCCGGCCTCCCGTCCCGGCGGCCCGTCGCGCCGCGCCGCGGGGCGAGGGCGGCGGCCGGGGTGCCCGTGCCCTCGGCGTCTTCCGCTGCCGATGCCGGACCCCGGACCGCGGGCCGCCGTTCGGCCCACAGGGCCGCCCGGCGCGCCGCCCGCCGGCGCAACCTCACCATCGCAGTGGCCACCGTGAGCGGCCTGGTCGTCCTGCCGCTCGTCCTGTGGTCCGCCCTCGGCTCCGGCGACGGCGGCTCCCCGGGCACCGACGCCAGGCCCTCCGACACCCCGGGCTCCCCCTCCGACACCCCGTCCGCCGGGCCCTCGTGGGCCGGGGCCGACCGGGCCGGGCAGACCACCCTGCGCGGACGGCTGCACAACGTGGCGTCCGGGCTGTGCGTCGGCCTGGTCGGCAAGAAGGCCGTCAAGGGGGCGGAGGCCGAGCTGACGACCTGTTCCTCGACACCGGGCCAGCAATGGATCTACGAGAGGGACGGGTCGCTGCGCAGCGCGGCCGCACCCGGGCTGTGCCTGGACTCCCACCTCGGCTACTCGGTCCAGTTGGCCCCCTGCACGGAAACCGGCCGGCCCGGCGCCAAGAACGTCCGCTACGACTTCACCCCGCGCGGCCTGCTCGTCCCGCGGTTCGACCAGGACCTCGCGCTGACCCCCGCCGCCACCGACGGGGCGGGCTCCCTCGTGCTCAAGACCCGCGCGGACAGCGAGGTCCAGCGCTGGGTCATCGACACCTCGCAGCCCGGCCTGCAGATGGCGGCGGTCGACTGGGACGCGGCCGGCAGCCCCTCCTCCACCCCGGCCGCCCCCGGGCCCTCGGCGTCGTGGAAGCCGACGGCCGCACCGGCTCCGTCCGCACCGCCGACCGGACCGACCGGGCAGCCCACGCCCGCCGGCTGCTCGCCGTACGACTACCGTTGCCAGGGGGACGGCCGGAACGGCCACGGGCACGGCTACGGACACGGCTCCGGGTACGGATACGACAGCGGTTCCGGGTACGACGGCGGCTACGGCTACGGGGGCCGCTGAGGCCTCAGTGGTGGTGGGGCGGCGGCGGAGGCAGGGTCGCCAGACCGGGCGCCGCCTCCGGCCACACCAGCAGCACCGGGCACGGCGCGTGGTCGACGACGAACCGCGCGGCCGGCCCCAGGCTGTGCGGGCCGAGCCTGGCCCGGTCGCCGTCGCGGGCCAGCACCAGCAGATCGGCGCCCTCGGCCGCCGCCACCACCTCGCGCTCGACCCGTCCCGTCCGCTCCATCCGGGCGCACGGCCCGTCGAGCCGGGCGGCGGCCGCCGCCATCAGCTCGGCCGCCGACGTGCCGCCGAGGTCCGTCAGCCGGTCGCCCGGGTCGCTGCTCCAGCCCCCGGCCGTGGTGTGCCCCCGGGGATGGCCGCGGCCGAGCAGCCCGGCGAACGCGCCGTGCGCCACATCGGCCACCTCCGGCCCGCTCACATGCAGCAGCACCACGTCGGACGCTCCCGGCGCATGGGTGCGCACGGCGTCCACGCAGGCGGGCCAGGTGCCCTCGACGAGCCAGACGATCACGCGCATCAGGTCGGCCTCCTCCGGTCAGCCTCACAGAACGAGCAGCGAACCCCACAGTGCCACCACGGCGGGAACGAGGGCGGCGGGCACGGCCAGCAGGCCGAGCCGGGTGAACTCCTTGAGGTCGACGCCGTGTTCGTGCTGGTGCACGATCCGCCGCCACAGCAGCGTCGCCAGCGAGCCCGCGTAGGTGAGGTTCGGTCCGATGTTCACCCCGAGCAGCACGGCGAGCACGGCGCCGGGCCCGGCCGGGACGGTCAGCGGCAGCAGCACCAGCACGGCGGGCAGATTGTTGATCAGGTTGGCCAGGACGGCGGCCAGCGCGGCGACGCCGAGCAGTGCGGGCAGCCCCGTGCCGTCGGGCAGTACGTGCCCGAGCGCGTCGGCGAGCCCGTTGTCGACCACCGCGCGCACGACGACGCCGAGCGCCAGCACGAACGCCAGGAAGGACGGCGCCGCGGCCCGCACCACCGCCGACGGGGTCGCCTTCCGCCGCAGCAGCGCCCGTACGGCGAGCACGAGCGCGCCCGCCAGCGCCGCCCACGCCGGCTCGACGCCGAAGGCGGAGGTCACCACGAACCCCGCGAGCGTGCACGCCACGGTGACGAGCGCGAACAGCGGAAGCTCCGGCCGCCCGGCGGTACGGCCCGGGGGCGCCGCGGCCGCCAGGTCGCGGACGAAGAAGCGGCGGAAGACCACGTACTCGGCACCGATCGCGACCAGCCACGGCATCGCCATCAGCGCCGCGAACCGGGTGAAGCTCAGTCCGCTCGCCGCGAACGCCAGCAGGTTGGTCAGATTGGAGACCGGCAGCAGCAGCGACGCCGTGTTCGACAGATGAGTGCAGGCGTACACGTGCGGCTTGGGGCGTACGCCGGTGCGCGCGGCCGTGGCGAACACCACCGGTGTCAGCAGCACGATCGTCGCGTCCAGGCTGAGTACGGCGGTGATCGCCGAGGCCAGTGCGAACACCGCCGTCAGCAGCCGCACCGGGCGGCCCCCCGCCCGGCGGGCCATCCACGCCCCGCACGCCTGGAACAGCCCCTCCACGTCGCAGAAGTGAGCCAGCACCAGGACGGCCGCCAGGAACCCCACCACGGGCCCCAGCCGCTCGGCCTCCTCCCGGGCGTGGTCCAGGGAGATCGCGCCGGTGGCGATCGCGATGCCGGCGGCCGGGACCGCCATGACCGCCTCGGGCAGGCCGAAGGGGCGGACGACGGCCCAGGCGAGCACGGCGACGAGCAGGACGACGGACAGGCTCTCGGCGAGCAGGGTGTTCAGGACTCGGTCCTCCGGACGCGATCAGGTGGTGCGCGCCCATCAAAGCAAACGAGCGGGGGAGAGGCGCCCTCAGGCGCCCGTCCCCGGGCCGAGGGGTGGGAGGTCAGGCGCCCGTCCCCGGGCTGAAGACCGTCAGGAACACCGAGGAGGCGTTGCCGCCCACCGGCACCCGGCCTCCCGTCCAGGTGACGGTGAGATGGTTGCGCTCGTCCGGCGGGGTGACGATCAGCGCGGCGGGCGTCGCCGTCCTCGCGCCGCTGATCTCGGGGTTGGAGAAGCTCAGTCCCGCCCAGGCGCTGCGGCCGGGCTTCAGGGTGACCGTCGTCGGGCTGCCTTCCGAGCGCTTGGGGTCCGGGCCGAGCTGCCGTCCGGAGGCGTCCACGAAGGCGGCCCCGGGGTAGCCGTGCAGGGTGCAGGTCCGGCCGGAGGCGTTGGTGAGGACGATCGGGAAGTTCTCCTGACCGGCGCCCGGGTTGTTGCGGCCCACCGACGCCCGCAGTTCGGAGGTGTGACAGCGGGTGCTCGCGGCGGCGGTGGCCTTGCCGGTGCCGGTGCTCTTTCCCGCGCCCGTCCGGGTGGCGGAAGGGCCGGTGGCGGCGGCGGTGGCCGTCCTGCCCGTGCCGGCGCCGGCGGTCGGCTCGGCGCCGGCAGTCGGTGCCGTGGAGGTCGTGGGGGCACCGGTCGCCGGCGCGGCGGTGCCCGACACCTTCTGCGGAGAGCCCGTCGCGCCGCCGTCGTTGCCGCAGGCGGTCAACAGGCCCAGCGCGGCGGCCGCGCTCGCGAGCAGGGCCACCCGGTGGCGAGTCGGGGACGTGTGCGCCATGTTCCACACTCCTGGAGGTTCGCCGCACGCGTCCGCCGCGTGCGTCCGGCGCCTCGTGCGCCGTCATGAGTGTCCGATGCCGGGACCGAGCGAAAGGTTCGCGGTCCGCCGTGATTTTTCCCGAACATGGCCGGGTTCTCCCGTACGCGGGCGGGTGATCCCGTGGGCGGTCAGGTGACCCGGAGGGAGCGGAGTATGCGGTCGGTCGGGTCGGCGCCGTCGTGCCGGCGGATCTGCACGTACACCTGGGGCCGTGCCGCGCCGCCGGCCGGGACGAGCGCGCCCTCCGTGATCCCGCCCCCGCCGCCGCAGCGGCTCCACCGGCGGACGCGGCCGTGCCAGTGCGCGCCGGCCCAGGCGCGGTCGCCGTCGTAGTGGCAGCCGGGGTGGGACAGCGCGCCGATCCGGGCCGTGACGTCGCCGCTCTGGCTCAGGCCGACGAACACGCCGTCCACGGGAGACCCGGCGTCCTGCCACCGCGCCAGGTCGTCGGCGACGGCGAGCCCCGGCTCGTGTCCGGCGCGCAGCCCGAGCGCCGCCGGATCCCAGCCGGAGTCCCGCAGCTGGCGCGCCCAGGCGCCGGGCACCTGGACCGCGATCCGGCCGGTGGCGTCCCGCACCCGTACGTCGTGCGGTGCCGCGGGCGGCTGGACCGTCAGGGCGAACATGACCACTGCGGCGGCGACCACCGCGAGGGCGGCGGCCACGGCGGCGAGCGCGATCACCGCCTCCCGGCGCCGGCGGGGACCGGCGGCCGCAGGCCCTGACGCGGCCGGCTCGGCCCTCTCGGCCGCCGCCGTCTGGGCCGTCTCCTCCGGCTCCTTCGCCTCCTCAACCCCCGCCGGTCGCTCCGTCGGCTCGGGCAGCTCCGCCAGTTCCTCCAGCCTCTCCGCGAACGCCTGTGCGGTGGGCCAGCGTCGTTCGCGGTCCGGTTCCAGGGCGCGCAGCACGGCCTGCCGGACAGCGGCGTCCAGGCCCGGCCGCAGCCGCTCCGGCCGCTCGACCCTGCCGGGGGCGCCGGGGACCGCGCCGGTGAGTAGCCGGTAGCCGACCGCGCCCAGGCCGTAGACGTCGGCGCGCGCGTCGATGCCGGCGCCCGGCTCGGCCTGCTCCGGCGGACGGTACCCGGCCGAACCCGCGGCCTGGGTCAGACCCGACGCCTGCGCCAGGCTCTTGGCCAGCCCGAGGTCGGCGAGCAGCACCCGCCGGCTGCCGTCCGGGGCCGTGCGCAGCAGGATGTTGCTCGGCTTGACGTCCCGGTGCACGATGCCCGCCTCGTGCAGGGCGTGCGCACAGCGGGCTGCCAGGGCGGTCAGCCGCAGCGCCTCGCGGACGGGGAGGGGTCCGGCGGCCGCCCGTTCGGCGAGGGTGCCGGCGTCGGCGTACTCCATGACGAAGTACGGCCTTCCGTCCGGCAGTTCCCCGATGTCGTAGACCTGCACCACCCGGTCCGAGCCGGCCCTGCGCAGCAACCGCGCCTCGGCCAGGAACCGTTCGCGGATGTCGAGCCGGTGCGCCCAGTTCTCGGCGAGGACCTTGACGGCCACCGGGGCTTCGAGCACATCGTCGTGGGCGAGCCACACCGTGCCGAACGCGCCGGTGCCCAGGCGCCGTTCGAGACGGTAGCGGCCGATCCGCTCGAGGGACTGCATGGCACTATCATGCCCGCCCCGAGATCGACTCCGAGGGAGACCCGTCGTGCTGAACGCGGCGCTGACCGAAGACCTCGCCCGCCGGGCCGCCGCGGGCGACGGGGCCGCGCTGGAGGAGCTGCTGCGGGAGGTGCGCCCCGAAGTGCTGCGGCGCTGCGGGCGCTTCCTGCCCTGCCGCGAGGACGCGGAGGAGGCGGCGCAGGACGTTCTGCTGCGGATCGCGCGGAAGATCACCGGTTTCGAGGGCCGCAGCCGCTTCAGCACCTGGCTCCACACGGTCGTCGCCAACTGCTGCCGGCAGAAGTACCGCGAGCTCAGGCGCCGGGCCGCCGAGCAGCCCGCCGACGTCGAGCCCGCGCAGCAGGCCGACCCGCGCACCACGAGCGTGATCGCCGGGTCCCGGGTCGACCTGCTGGAGGCGCTGGACCGGCTGGAGCGGGAGCATCCGCATCTGGTGGCGCCGCTGGTGTACCGGGACATCTGCCGGCTGGAGTACGCCGAGGCCGCCGAGCGGATCGGCGTTCCGCTGGGCACGTTCAAGTCGCGGCTGCACGAGGCCCGACGCCAGGTCAGGCCCTGGCTGACGGACGCCTCCTGACCGCCCGCCCACAGGAACCTCGTACGGCTCAGCCCTCGTCGAGCAGGGCCAGCTCCGCCCAGATGGTCTTGCCCTCGGTGGTGTGCCTGCTGCCCCAGCGCCGGGTGAGCCGGGCGACCAGCAGCAGACCGCGGCCGCCCTCGTCCCAGGTCTTGGCGCGCCGCAGGTGCGGGGCGGTGTGGCTGGTGTCGGACACCTCGCAGATGATGCGGTCGTCGTCGTGGAGCAGCCGCAGCCGGATCGGCGGGGTGCCGTACCGGATGGCGTTGGTGACCAGCTCGCTCACCACCAGCTCGGTGGTGAACACCGCCTCGCTCGGGTCCCACACGCCGAGCTGCGTGACGGCCTCCCGGCGGATCGGCGCGACCGGGGCGGGGGTCGGCCGGGACCTCCCAGGTCGCCACCTCGGACGCCGCCAGGCCCCTGGTCCGGGCGAGCAGCAGGGCCACGTCGTCCGAGGAGCCGCCCGGCGGCAGCAGCGCGTGCAGCACCCGGTCGCAGGTCTCGTCCAGCGCCGTGCACAGCGCACGCCGGCCCGCCTCGGCGTCCCGGCCGCCGCTCTCGATCAGCCCGTCGGTGCAGAAGGAGAGCAGGGTGCCCTCCCGCAGCTCGAACTCCGCCGACTCGAACGGCAGTCCGCCCAGGCCCAGCGCCGGGCCCTCCGGCCTCCGACACCCCGACGGTGATCACCTTCGATGCGGTGCGCGGCTCGCGCCTCCGGCTCACCCTGACGAGCCGGTACCCGGGCGAGCCGCGGGGCGCGGTCCGCATCAGCCGCCTGGAGGTGCCGGCCGGCTGAGCGCGACGCCGGCGTCCGGGCGCGGCCGACGTCGTGGTCTTCGCTCCGGAGGCGGCGCGGGCCCGGCCCGCGCCGCCTCCGGCCGGGGTCGGACCCCGTGCTCCCGGACCCGGCCGGAGCGGGTTCCAGGCAGGCCCCGGTACCATCCCTCCACGGCTGTGACCTGCTGATATTTACGGCCGAATCCCCTCGCGGTACCTTGAGGCCATGCCAGCCCTGAATGTGGAGTTCAGCGACCGCGAGCTGGAGGATCTGCGGCAGATCGCCAAGGAGCGCGGTACGTCGATGAAGGCGCTCGTGCGCGAGGCGGCGGCGGCCGACATAGCCCGGCACCGGGCCCTGCAGGAGGGCGCCGAGGCCTTTCGTAAGTTCTTCGCGGCCCACGCCGAGGAGTTCGCGGCCGCCTTTCCCGAGGACGAGCAGCCCAGCAGCGGCGAGGGGCGGGCCGCCTGACCGATGACTCCAGTCATCCATATCGACGTGCCCTGGCTGCTCCAGCGCCATGAGGAAGTCCTGCCCGACCAGCCCACGGTGAACGACTTCTCGGCACTGGTGGCCGCAGTGGCCCGCCACCGTGTCGACCCGCCCCGCCTCGGCGTGGACTCCGACCCCGCCTGGCGGGCCGCCGCGCTCCTGCACACCCTCGCTCTGCTCAAGCCGCTTCCCTCGGCCAACGCCCGCTTCGCCTGCGCGACGGCGGTGGCGTACATGTTCGTCAGCGGAGTGGGCATCGATCCGCCCTACGGCGCCCTCGTCGACCTCGCACGCGACCTGATGTCCGGGAAGTCCGACGTCTACGGCGCCGCCGACCGGTTGCGCTCCTGGCAGATCTGACACAGCGTCCCCCGTGGCCGCCGACCGAGGGCGGGAGGAACAAGGTCGGCGGCCTTCGCGCGCGGAAGAGCCGCCGTTCCGCGCCGGGCCTGATCCGAGGGGCCGACTCCAGTGGACTCCTCGGACCGGCGGGCCGGGAGCGTGCGTGACGCGCCGGCGCGTGCGCGGTTTTCACACGGGGCGCACGCCAGAGGCGCGAGCCGGCGCACGGGACAGGGGACACGCTGTGTCCCGACTTTCCGTCAAAGAGGCCGATGCCGCCCCGGGTGCCTTGTTGGCCGTCGTCCCGGTGTGGAAGGGTGAGCCACCTTGTGGGGGGCAACGGCCGTTTCCGCAGAGACAGTTGGGGGATTCGAGCCGATTCGCCGCCGGGCGGAGCCTGCCCCTCGCGCCCACACCTCCTGGTTACGCACCAAAGGAATCCGCTCCGTGCCCACCCCCCACCCCCCGCTTCCTCCCTACCCGCCGCCGGACGAGGTCCCCGAGGAATCCGACGAGTTGCTCGCCGCCCGGCTCAGAGGCAGTACGGACGACGAGGTCGCGCACTGCGTCGCCCTGCTGATCGCACGCCACTGGCAGCCCGTCCACGACTACGCCGTCATCTGCCTCGCCTCCTCCGCGCCCATCGCCGCCATGGTCACCTCCGCCGCCTTCCACCACACCCTCGACCGGCTGACGCTGGGCGAACCGGGCACGGCGCTGCGCCCCCGGCTGCTCCTCTGCGTCCGCGACACCGTGCGGCAGTGGGCCGCCGAGGACCGCGTGTCCGATGTGCTGCCCGCACTGCGCAAACCCGCCGGCGGCCGCGGTATGCGCGCGGCCGTGTCCCTGACGCCGGAGAACCGCCGGCTCGCCCAGCGCTCCTTCGAGAACCTCCCCGCGGTCGCCCGCTGCCTGTTGTGGCACACCGAGGTGGAGGCCGAGCCGCTCTCCGCCCCGGCCGCCCTGCTCGGGATGGACGGCGACACCGCCTCGTTCGCCCTGGAGCAGGCGCGGGAGCAGTTCCGCGAGGGCTGCGTCCGCGCCCACCGGGAACTCGCGCCGACCGACGACTGCCGCTTCTACAACCGCCTGCTGGACGTGCCGATCCGGCGCGGCGGCGCCCTGCTCCCGGACGTCCAGCGGCACTTGGCCGAGTGCCCCTACTGCCGGGACGCGGCGGAACAGCTCGGCCAGGTGGAGCGCGGAACGGGCGCCCTGCTCGCCGAGGCCGTGCTCGGCTGGGGCGCCCGCCGCTATCTGGACTCCCGCCCCGGCCGGACCCCGCACCGGGCGCGGACCAGGGGGGCCGCCAGGCACGGCGCCGGCCGGCCGCCCGGCGCCAGCCGCCACCGGGTGCTGCCCCGCTTCCCGGCCGCCGCGCGGCTCCTGCCCGCCGGTCCGCGGTCGTCCCGGGCGCTGCGCACCGGCGTCGGGCTGGCCTCGGCCGGACTGCTGGCCACCGTGCTCGGCGTCACCCTGTGGTCGCACGGCGACGGCGGCGCCCCGGCCCCGGGGGCGACCGGCGCACGGGGCACGGCACCCGGCCCCGGTTCCCCGACCCCGACCGCCGGTTCCCCGGGGCGGCCCGGCACGGCGGGGCTGCCCACCGCCGCCCGGCAGACGCGGCTGCGCAATGCCGCCGCCGGCCTGTGCCTCGACATCCGGGGCGAGCCGAAGGCCGGGGCGGACGTCCGGCTCGCCACGTGCTCCCCGGCGTGGACCCAGCTGTGGTCGCTGGAGAACGACGGGCTGCTGCGCAGCTTCGCCGATCCCGGCCTGTGCCTGGACTCGCATGCGGACGCGGGTGTCGTCATCCTGGGCACCTGCGCGGACGCGGACGCGCGGCGCGGCCCCGACGTGCGCTACGACCTCACCGTGCGGGGCGAGTTGCTCGCCCGGTGGGACGAGCGGCTCGCGCTCGCCCCCACCACCCGCATACCGGGCGCCGACATCGTCGTCAAGGTCCGCGACGGCTCCGACGACCAGCGCTGGCTGACCGACTCGCCGTCGGCGAGCCCCGGTTCGCTGTCGATCGCGGGTACGGGCGCGCCGCCCGCCCACCCGGTGGAACTCTCCCGCACCACCACATGAACGGCCGTGGCCGCCTCCCGTCTCACAGGAGGCGGCCACGCGGAACCCGGCCGGCGGTCAGACGGCGTCCTCGACCAGGTCGCCGGGGCCCACAGTGGCCGGTCCCGCGTGCCCCGCGAGGGCGAGGGTGAGGTCGAACTCCGCGAGCAGGCAGCGGATCACGTGCTCCACGCCCGCCCGGCCGTCGAGGCCGAGGCCGTACACGTACGGCCGCCCCAGCAGCACGGCGGACGCACCGAGGGCGAGCGCCTTGAAGACGTCGTCGCCGGTGCGGACGCCGCTGTCGAACAGGACGGTCAGCCGGTCGCCGACCGCCCGCGCCACCCGGGGCAGCGCGTCGGCCGCCGCGACCGAACCGGCCACCTGGCGGCCGCCGTGGTTGGAGACGACCACCCCGTCCATCCCGGCGTCGGCGGCGAGACGGGCGTCGTCCGGGTGCAGGATGCCCTTGAGGACAATCGGCCCGTCCCAGTTCTCACGCAGGAACGCCAGGTCGGGCCAGGTCTTGCCGGGGTCGGCGAACATGCCGACGAAGTGCATCACCGCCGCGTTCGGGTCCTCGTGCACCGGCTTGGCCAGACCTGCCTGGAAGGCCGGGTCGGAGAAGTAGTTGGCGGTGCCCACGCCGTGCAGGAACGGCAGGTACGCCTGGTCGAGGTCGCGCGGCCGCCACGCCAGCAGCGGCGTGTCCAGCGTGACGACCAGGACGGAGAAGCCCGAGGCCTTCGCCCGGTTCAGGAAACTCCGCGTCACCTCGCGGTCCTTGGCCCAGTAGAGCTGGAACCACCGCTCGGCGTCGCCCATCGCCTCCGCGACCTGCTCCATCGGCGTGCTGGACGCCGAGGACAGGATGTACGGCACGCCCTGCGCGGCGGCGGCCCGCGCGGCCGCCGGCTCCGCCTCCGGATGCATGATCGACAGCACCCCGACCGGGGCCAGCGCCAGCGGCGCGGGCAGGTCACGTCCCAGCACCCGCACCGACAGGTCGCGTTCGTGTACGTCCCGCAGCATCCGCGGGACGATCCGGCGCCGGTCCAGGGCCGCCCGGTTGGCGCGCGCCGTGCTGCCGCTGCCCGCGCTGCCCGCGACGTAGCCGACCGGACCGGGGCCGAGCCGCTGCTCGGTCAGCTCCTCCAGACGGGTCAGATCGGTGGGCAGCCGCGGTACGGCGCCCGTCATCCCGTTGAGATAGATCTCGTACTGGAAGTCCGCCCAGTGCCGCGCCATCCGTCCGTCCCGCCTCTCGTCGCTGAGCCCGCGTAGCACTCGACGATACTGGCGGGTAAAAGTCGTCCGAAGTCAGCCCCCTGCCGCCGCGAGGAGGATCGCGGCCAGCTCGCGCGGCCGGGAGAACATCGGCCAGTGGCCGGTGTCCAGCTTTGCCAGCTCCCACCGCTCGCCGGTGAGCAGCGCGGCCACGGCGGGCGGCGGTTCGGAGCCGTCCAGCAGGCACTTGACGTAGGTGGCCGGCAGCTCGCCGAGCGGACGGCTCAGCACGGCGGGCTCGGTGAGGGTGCCGCCCGGGTGGGGCGTGCCCTCGGTGACGATGCGGTCGATCTGCGGGCCGGTCAGTTCCTGTCCCGCGTAGTCCTCCGGGGCGAGGGGCGGCCAGACGCCGTCGTGCGCCGCGAGCGCCTGCCGGACGTGCTCGCTCGGGAAGCTCGCGAGGAACGACGTCCCGTCGACCGGGACGTTGGCGTCGACGAACACCACGCGCCGGAGCCGGTCGCCGATCCGCTCGGCCGCCTGGCCCACCGGGATTCCGGAGTAGCTGTGCCCGACCAGCACCACGTCCCGCAGATCGAGGCGCTCGACGTGGTCGACGATGTCCCGCACATGGGTCTGCTGTCCGGCCGGCGCGCCCTTCTTCTCGGCCAGGCCGGTGAGGGTGAGGGGATGCGCGCCGTGCCCCGCCTCGCGCAAGGCGGGGACGACCTCGTCCCACGCCCACCCGCCGAGCCACGCGCCTGCCACCAGTACGAAGTCAGTCATGGCCCCAACGTAGCGGCCGGGTACGACAACGGGGCCCCGCGGCGGACGGGTTGTCCATGGGCGAGTGCTCGGCGGCTGGGCCCCACGGCCGTGCGCGGGTCCGGTATACGGCCGACGACGGTGATCTCCTGGCGCTCCGCCGTCTCGCCCACATGAACACAAGGGGTCGCGAAGCGGTCCGCCGAGAACGCAACCGGAATGTTTCAGGACGATTAACGAACGTAAGGAATCAAGCCATCCGACCTGATTCGGCGATCCAAGGCCCCGCAGATTGGGGGTTGGAACGTTCGGACTCTGTGACTTCACGCCACTGCTTCAACACACAAGGTTACTGAAACCCATGCCTTCGATGTGAGTTTCGGCGGCGGACTCGGCAGACTCCGGGGCGCCGGTCAGGCACCGACCGTGTCGGCTCCGGTATCTCTCATCGAAGAAATCTCGAGCGGAAGGAAGCACACAATGCGGAACACCGCGCGCTGGGCAGCGACTCTCGGCCTGACGGCCACCGCCGTCTGCGGACCCCTCGCCGGGGCCGCGCTCGCCACCCCGTCCAGCGCCCCCGCCTCGCTCTACGCCCCCTCGGCCCTGGTGCTCACCGTGGGCCACGGCGAGAGCGCGGCGGCCGCGACCCCCGAGCGTGCCGTCACCCTGGGCTGCGCCCCCACGTCCTCCGGCACCCATCCGGCGCCGGCCCTGGCCTGCGCGGAACTGCGCGCCGCCGGCGGGGACTTCGACGCCCTGACGGTCAAGCGGGACGTGCTGTGCACCAAGGAGTACAACCCGGTGGTCGTCACGGCCGCCGGCGTCTGGCAGGGCAAGCGCGTCTCCTACGAGCGCACCTTCGCCAACACGTGCGTGAAGGACGCCGCCATGTCGAGCGTCTTCGCGTTCTAGGGACCGGGATCGCGCCGTCCCCGTGAAACAACTGAAGGGTCCCGTAGCTGGGGAGTGCGAGCCCCTGTCGCGGGGACCACGGCGATCTCGCACCAGGGGTCGGCCGGGCGGAGTGGGGCCGCCCGCCGACCCCTGGTATCACCTTCGCTCCGTGTTCCGCCGGTCCGCCGGCCGGACGCGGAGCGTTCTCGTTCCCGCGGGCTCAGGCCCGGTCGCGGTGGCTGGTGTCGCACCACGGGTAGCGGCGGCTGCGGCGGCAGGTGCACAGGGCGACCCGGAAGCGGTCGGAGGAGACGGTGGTGCCGTCCTCCAGTTCGACCTCTACGGGGCCGTCCACGAGGATCGGCCCGCGCCGCCGCATGGTGACCCGGCGGGGCGGGTCCGGACGGGGGCCGTCAGAGGGGGCGTTCGGCACGGATGACCACCAACTCTTCCTTCTCGTCGGCCGCGGAGAGCAGACCGCGCTCCCGCAGCCAGCCCCGCCGGGCCCGCAGGACGGGCCCGAGGGCGATCCACCGGCGGCGCACCACGGAGGCCTTGAGCCCTGCCGCACGCAGCCGGTCCAGGGTGTGGCCGGGCCCGCTCAGCGCGGAATGGACGATCAGCAGGACGCCTCCGGGCCGCAGCAGGGCGGGCGCGTCCCGGCAGAGCCGGTCCAGCACCAGCCGCCCGTCGTGCCCCGCGTCCCAGGCACGGGACCTGCCCCGCGGCTCGCCTCGCGCGGCGGGCGCCGGCACATAGGGCGGGTTGGCGAGGATGACGTCGAAGGATCCGCCGCGCACCGGACCGAAGAGGTTGCCGCGCCGGATGTGGACCGGCAGGCGGGCCAGCCACGCGTTGAGCCGCGCCGTCCACACCGCCCGGCGGGAGACGTCGACGGCGGTCACCTCGGCGCCCCGCCGGGCGGCCTCGAGTGCCAGCGAGCCGCTGCCGGTGCCCACGTCGAGCACCCGCGCGCCGGGCGGGAGGGTTTCGCCGGCCAGCGCCTCGGCCAGCAGGGCGGTGTCGTCCTGAGGGGCGTAGACGCCCGGGAGTACCAGTGGATGCACAGGACACGGGTACCCAGACAATCAGGAGATATGGGTCATGGAGGCCGGGAGTGGGGTGCGCAGCGAGGACCGGCCCGCCCGCCAGTCGGCGAGCAGCCGGGCGGCGAAGCGGCCCTCCAGGTGTTCGGTCGCGTCGATGCCGAAGGCGATGTCGGCCGCCAGATGCGGCTCCTCGGCCAGCAGCCCGCCGATGACGTCGTGGCGAACCACCTGCTCGTGCACCGCGTCCGCCTCGACGTGCTCGTCGTAGAAGAACTCCGCGGCCGGGCCGGCGCCGGTGCGGCGCATCGCCTCGGCCAGCCGCCGCGAGCCGGGGGAGGAGGTGATCTCCACCGCGGCGAAGTGGCCGACCAGGGCGCCCCGCAGCTCCCGGTGCAGCCCGAACAGGGACATCATGTTCACGATGGCCAGCAGTTCCGCCGAGGCCGCGTCCAGGTGGCGGCCGTACGCCGTGTCCAGGTCCAGGTCGGTCATCAGGTCCGCGAACAGGCGGGCGTGCACCCGGTCCGGACGGCCGCCGCCGAACTCGTCGTACTCCACCGCCGCCATCGCCGCCTTGGCCCGTCCCCACAGCCGCGGCAGCACCCAGGCGTGCGGGTCGGCCTCCTTGAGGTGGTACAGGGAGCGCTGGGCCGCGTACTCGCGCAGCTGCCACAGCTCGCCCTCGTCCCGCAGGTAGTGGGAGACGCCCGTGCCCTCGACCGGTTCGACGAGGAGCGCGGCGAGCGCGTCGTCGAGACTGGCGTGCGCGGGCGTGTCGGCGCGCAGGGCGGACAGGAAGCGGTGTTCCAGCGCCGCCCGCACCCGCAGCAGGTCCGGGTCCCATTCGCGCTCCGGGGCGACGCCCGCGAACCCGCGGTAGTGCAGCTCGTAGCAGAGGTACAGGGCGAGCTGCAGGTCGTCACCGTAGGCGTCCGCGCCGCCGGTCTCCTCGGCGCCGGGCAGCGGCCCGCGACCGAGCAGATACGCGATGACGGCGGCGGAGATCGGACCCCGCGCGGGAGGCAGCTCGGGTCCTCGGCGATCGTGGTTCATGGGGCTCGGGTACCCGGGAGGGGCGGGTGACACCCGGGGCTGGGTGAGACGGGGCGTGCGGTGCTTCGGGCATGGGTGCCCGTGGCCGTGCGGGGCGCTGGTGGCGTCGGGGCCGGTCGGGGCCGGTCGGGGCCGGTCGGGGCCGGGGCTCCCCGACCCGGCATGGCGCCGCCCCCCCGGCATGGGGTCGAGCCCCCGGCGCAGGGCGGGTCCCCGGTGTGGGGCCCCCGGAGTGGGTCGAGCGCCCGGCATGGGATCGCCCCCCGGCATGGGATCGAGTCCCCGGCATGGGATCGAGTCCCCGGCATGGGTCCGAGCCCCCCGGCAAGGGGGCGGGTGCCGGTGGCCGTGCGGGGCGCTGGTGGCGTCGGGGACGGTCGAGGCCCGGGTCGGGCCGGTCGGGGCGGGGGCTCCCCGGCGCGTCCCCTCTCAGTTCGTGGCGGTCGCGACGCGCAGGGGGAGCGGGTCGGGCGGGCCGACCTCCTCGCTGCGGCGGGACATCTCCGCCCACCAGGCGGGGCCGTCCTCGATGTGCCGCAGCAGCACCCCCTCGCGGATGGCCCAGGGACAGATGGTGACCGCGGAGATGCCGGTGAGCTTCATCGCCGTGTGCGCGACCACCGCGCCGGCCAGGCTCTGCGCGGCGCGCGGCGCGGAGATGCCCGGGAGCGCGGCGCGGGCGGCGGCGGGCAGGGCGGCCAGCCGGTCGATCGCCTCTTTGAGGTCCGCCCGGCGCAACGGACGCTCCACGAAGGGTCCGTAACGTCCGGGCGCGGCCCCGCACAGCCGCCCGAGCTGCTGGAAGGTGCGCGAGGTCGCCACCGCGGTGCGCGGCCCCTCCCAGCGGATCCGGGCGGCCGCGTCCCGCAGTTGATGCCGGACCTCGCGCCGCAGCGCCTTCAGCCGCTCCGGGGACGGCGGGTCCTCGGGCGTGAGGAACTGATGGGTCAGCCGCCCCGCGCCCAGCGGCAGCGAGGCCACGAAGTCCGGCAACCGGCCACGGCCGAAGGCGACTTCGAGTGAACCGCCGCCGATGTCCAGCAGGGCGAGCGGACCCGACCGCCACCCCATCCAGCGCCGCGCCCCGAGGAACGTGAGCTCGGCCTCGACCTCTCCGGGCAGCGTGCACAGCGCGACCCCGGTCCGCGTCCGGACCGCCCGCAGCACCTCCAGCCGGTTCGGCGCGCCGCGCACCACGGCGGTGGCGAAGGCCAGCGGACCGGACGCGCCCCACCGGGACGCCGTCGCGCTCGCCTCGGCGACCGCCTCGACCAGCCGCTCCACGGCCTCCTCCGGGATGCGCTCCCCGGGTCTGACCTGTTCCGACAGCCGCAGACGCCACTTGGCGGTGTGGACGGGCAACGGCACCCCGCCCTCCGCGTCCGCCACCATCAGCCGGACGGTGTTCGACCCCACATCCACCACGCTTGTCCGCATGGGCCGGTGGGTACCCAGTCCAGCGGTCTCGTACGCCGCTCCGGGGCGGACGAGGCTGTCTTCGCGCCGCCACCCCACCGCGTCGGGCCCAGACCGACGACTCCGGGGCGGCGGGGCGCGTCGGCCGGCGGGTGCCCGCGGCGCCCTGACGCGCGCCGCGGGTGTCGTAGCTCCGGGCGTCGCCGCCCTACAAGCCTGGTGGCAGTGCCGAGTACGGCCGCGGTGGCGCGCTCGTGGCCGGGGGGCCCGGCTGGTACGAGGCGAGCGACCGGCCCATCACACCCTCGAGTTCGCGATGTATGTGCAGGGCCGCGTCACGGACTCGGGCGGGCACGTCGCCGCGCTCGGCGACCAGCCGGTGGTAGATGGGGGCGTCTTGGAACACGTTGCCTGGACCTTCCTGTCTGTGCTGTGTCTGCGTTGTGTCTGCGGTTTTCACGCCGTATGGCAGCGGGTGCCCACTGTAAGGGCAGACGCGGACATCGCCCACCGCGACCGGGAGTTGACGGACCGTCGCCCCTCCGCTCCGTCCTCCTCCCGTCTGGATTCGCCGCGTGACCGAGCCCTCCCACCTCGCCGCCGTCCGGGAGTCCTACGGCACCGTCGCCGTCGACCACGCCCGACACGCCCCCGCCCCGGCCGAACCGGACCCGCTGTCCCGCGCGATGCTGTCCGCGTTCGCCGAACTCGTGCGGGGCCGCCGGCAAGAAGGCGGTCGCGGATCCGGGCCGCGGCCCCGGCAGGGTGACGGCGCAGCCGGCCGGACTCGGGGTGCGGGCCTTCGCCGTCGACGTCACGCTCACGCCAGCTGGCGGCGGACCAGTTCGTGGAGGCGCCCGCCGGTGTCGGCGAGCAGTTCGGCCGGCGCCCCCTGCTGGGCGACCTTGCCGTCCTCCATCACGATGACCCGGTCGGCGTCCAGCACCGTCGACAGGCGGTGCGCGATGACGATCCGCGTCGCGTTGAGCTTGCGGGTGCTCTCGATCACCGTTCGCTGCGTGTCGTTGTCCAGGGCGCTGGTCGCCTCGTCGAAGAAGAGGATCCGCGGGCGCCGCACCAGGGCCTGGGCGATCATCAGGCGCTGCCGCTGCCCGCCGGAGACCGCCCCGCTGCCCGCGACGATGGTGTGCAGCCCCATCGGCATCCGCTTGATGTCCTCGGCGAGCCCCGCCATCTCCGCCGCCGCCATGGCCTCCTCCGGCGTGCACGGCTCGGTGCCCCGGATGACGTCCAGGATCGAGCCGTTGAACGGCTGGGCGTGCTGGAGGACCACCCCGCACTGCCGCCGCACCGCCGACTGGTCGAGGGCCGCGAGGTCCTGACCGTCGTACAGCACACCGCCGGACACCGGACGGTCGAAGCCGATCAGCAGCCGCAGCAGGGTGGACTTGCCGCAGCCGCTCGGGCCGACGATCGCCACGAACTCGCCCGGCCGCACCTCGAACGACACGTCGTCCAGCACCAGCGGCCCGTCGTCGGCGTACCGGAACGACAGCCGGCGCGCCTCGATCGCGCCGGACAGCGGGCCGGGCCGGGTGCTCGCCTCCCGCACCTCCGGCACCGCGTCCAGCACCGGCTTGATCTCCTCGTACAGCGGCAGCGCGGCCACGGCCGAGACGAAGGCTCCGGTCAGCTGGGTGACGGAGGTCAGCAGCATGGTCACCGAGGTGTTGAAGGTGAGGAACGCGGCCGCCGACATCGACCCGCGCGCCGGGCCCGCCAGCAGCATGAACATCAGCAGGGTGCACACCGGCAGGTAGACCGCGCCCATCACCGTGGTGAGGTTCTTGATGCGGCCCACCTTCTGCTGCAGCTCACGGCTGCGCGCGAACTCCGACGCCCAGGCCGCGTACGCGTAGTTCTCGGCCGCCGCCACCCGCAGCTTCGGCAGCCCGCGCAGTGTCTGGAACGCCCGGTTGTTCAGCTTGTTGCCGAGCACCACCAGCCTCCGCTGCCAGCGCACCTGCCACAGCCCGAGGCCCAGGAACACGGCGGCGATGACGACGAGCATGCCGATCGCCGCCAGCGCCATGGACGCGCTGAACCAGAACAGCAGGACCAGGTTCATCACGCCCACGGTCACCGACTGGGCGACGACCGGGCCGACGCCCGCCAGCAGACGGCGGATCGCGCTGATGCCCATGGCCGCGCTCGCCAGCTCGCCCGTGGAGCGCTCGGTGAAGAACTTCGTCGGCAGCCGCAACAGCCGGTCCCAGACCGCCGGTTGCAGGGTGGCCTCGATCCGGCCCTCCAGCCGCAGGATGGTCAGGTTCTCCAGAAGCATGAATGCCGCCGCCACCACGCTGCTGATCATCACCGCCAGGCAGACCTGCACGATGAGCCCCTGCTGGGCCTTCGGCACGTACTGCCCCAGCACCTTTCCGGTGGCCACCGGCACCAGGGCGCCGATGGCGACCGTCACCAGGCCGCTGAGCAGGAGGTTGAGCACGTCGCTGCCGGTGCCGCGCAGGGTGAACCGCAGCAGCCCGGCCGGGCCGAGCCCGCGATCGGGCAGCGGGCGGTAGAACATCACGGCACGCGGTTCGAACTCCTCCGCGTTCGCCTTCTCGATCGGGGTCTCCCGGCCGGTGGCCGGATGCACCGCGACGTACCCGCCGCGCCGCCACAGCAGGGCGACCGGCGCGCCCGACAGCGCCCGGTGTCCCACCAGGGGGCCCACGTTCTCCCGCCACCAGCGGCCGTACAGGCGTACGGCACGGGTGCGCACCCGGGAGGCCAGGGCGACCGTTTCGACGGGATCGAGACGGTCGCTCTCCGTGCCGCTCTGCGCGGGTTCGGCGAGGGTGATCCCGGCCGCGCGCGCGACCAGCTTGCAGGCGGCGTAGGTGGCGTCGGCGTCGGCGGCCGTGGTCCGCTGCGCCGAGGAGCGGCCGATGGACGCCAGCAGGGTCCGGTCGGCCTGCGCGCGGACCGCCTCACCGGCCTTGATGCCCTCCGCCGTGCGGTTCTCGTGGGTGCGCTCCAGCTGCTCGATCCAGCGGTCCAGCGCGGTCAGCAGCCGGTACTGCTGGTCGACCATGCTCTGCCACAGCGCCGGGTCCATCAGCAGGTCCGCGGCCGCCTCGGCGCCGTACAGCGCCCCGTACTGGACACTGCCCGGCGGCACCTGCATCCAGAAGACGTCGTCGTCGGTGGGCGCGGCCGCCCGCTCCTCGGCCATGGGCGCCTGGAACAGGACGGACAGGCTGCGGCCGACGCCGAGCGCGACGGCGTACTCCAGCGGGCTGGTCGCCGGCGGCACGTACTGCGGGTTGCCGTACTCGTCGTACGACCAGGTCTGCGTGTTCGCCGGCTGGTACAGCTCGCGCAGCTCGACGCGGCGCACCACGCAGTCCCGCAGGGGGCGCGCGATGAGCGTGTGCTGCGGGCCGGCGACCGGGCCGAGCAGCAGCGAGCCCGCCTCCAGCCGGCCCAGGTGGTGCCAGTGGCCCTGCTGCACCTCGTCGACCGCGAACAGGTCCACCGCGCCGGCCGCGACCAGCCACAGCACCTGCGGGCCCTCCAGGTCGAGCCGGTTGAACCCGGCGCAGTCGACCGGCGTGCCCAGGGACCCGAGCGCGCCCAGAACCACGTCGCCCTGGTGACCCTCGTGAAGGGACGTCATCTCATCGCTCCCTGACCAGCGCGGCGTACGCTCCGCCGCGCGCCACCAGCTCCTCGTGCCGCCCGCGTTCGACGACCGTGCCGTGCTGGAGCACGACGATCTCGTCGCTGTCGCGCACGGTGCTGAGCCGGTGCGCGATCACCACGCAGGCGCAGCCGCGCCGCCGCAGGTTGTCCATCACCAGCTGCTCGGTCTCGGCGTCCAGGGCGCTGGTCACCTCGTCGAGCACGAGGATGCTCGGCCGGCGCACCAGCGCCCGGGCGATCTCCAGGCGCTGGCGCTGCCCGCCGGAGAAGTTGCGGCCGTCCTGCTCGACCCGGCTGTGGATGCCGCCGGGCCGTCGCACGACCACGTCGTACAGTGCCGCGTCCCTGAGCGCCTCCGTCACCGCGTCGTCCGGGATGGAGGGGTCCCACAGCGCCACGTTGTCGCGGACCGTGCCCTCGAACAGGAACACCTCCTGGTCGACGAAGGACACCGAGGCCGCGAGCGCGCCGCGCGGGATGTCCTCCAGCCGCTGCCCGTCGATGCGGATCACGCCCTCCCAGGGCGAGTACAGGCCCGAGATGAGGCGGGACACCGTGGACTTGCCGCTGCCGGAGCCGCCGACCAGGGCCACCTGCTGCCCCGGCCCCACGATCAGGTCGAAACCGGTGAGCAGCGGCTTGTCCAGGGGGCTGTAACCGAAGGTGATGTTCTCCAGCTCCACATGGCCGTGCAGCCGGCGGGTGGACTCGCCGGTGCCCGCGCGGGCGTAGAGCGGGTCCGCCTGGAAGTTCTCCACGTCCTTGAGCCGGGCCACGTCCGCCGCGAAGTCCTGGATGCGTCCGGCGACGCCGTTGAGGCGGGTGAGGGGCGCGGTGAACCGGGTCACCAGCGCCTGGAAGGCGACCAGCAGACCGACCGAGATGTGGCCCTCGACCGCGCGCATCCCGCCGATCCACAGAATCAGCGCGCTGTTGAGCGTCGCCAGGGTCGGCGCGACCACGCCCAGCCAGGCGCTCGGCACGCCGAGGCGCTGCTGCTCCTCCAACGTGGTGGCGTGCTGCCCCGCCCACTTGCGGAAATAGCCGTCCTCGCCGCCGGTCGCCTTCATCGTCTCGATCAGCTGAAGACCGGTGTAGGCGGTGTTGGTGAGCCGGGCGGTGTCGGCGCGCAGCTTCGCCGTCCGCGTCGCGCGCAGCCGTACGACGACCCGCATCGCCACGACGTTGAGCAGCGCGACGCCGATGCCGACGAACGTCAGCTGCGGGTCGTAGGTGTAGAGCAGGATCGCGTACAGCACCACCACGACCGCGTCCACACCCGCCGCCGCGAGGTCGCGGGCCAGGGTCTCGGCCACCTGGTCGTTGGACTGCAGACGCTGCACCAGGTCGGCGGGGCTGCGCTGGGCGAAGAACGTCACCGGCAGACGCAGCAGATGGCGCAGGAAGCGGGCGCTGGAGAGGGTGGAGGAGATGATCCGGCCATGGAGCAGGTTCGCCTGCTGCAGCCACGTCAGCACCACCGTGAGCAGCACACACGCGCCCATCGACGCGAACAGCACGCCCAGCAGAGAGGTCTGCCCGCCGATCAGGAACATGTCGATGTAGGTGCGGCTGAGCGCGGGCACCGCCGCGCCGACCGCCACCAGCAGCAGGCTCGACAGCACGGCGGCGGGCATCGTGCCCGCGGTGCCGCGCAGCCGGGCCGGCATGGCGCCGAGGACCCCGGGCTTGCGGCCCCCGCGCTCGAAGTCCCGGCCCGGCTCCATCACCAGCACCACGCCGGTGAAGCTGCTGTCGAAGTCCTCCATGGGGACGAAACGGCGGCCCTTGGCGGGGTCGTTGATGTAGACCCCGCGCCGGCCCAGCCGGCGGCCCATGCCGTCGTAGACGACGTAGTGGTTGAACTCCCAGAACAGGACGGCCGGTGCCTTCACCTCGGCGAGGGCGGCGGTGTCCATCTGCATGCCCTTGGCGGTCAGGCCGTAACTGCGGGCCGCCTTGAGCAGGTTGCTGGCGCGCGAGCCGTCCCGCGAGACGCCGCAGGCGATGCGCAGCTCCTCCAGCGGGACATGGCGGCCGTAGTGGCCGAGCACCATCGCGAGCGAGGCGGCGCCGCACTCCACGGCCTCCATCTGGAGCACCGTGGGGGTGCGGACGGTCTTCCCCCGCCCCTTGGGGACCGGGCGGCGCTTGGGCGGGGCGGCCCGCCGGCGGCCGCGGGTTTCCTGGGCGGTGGTCACGGCAGCAGCCAATCGAGCGGACGCTGGTCGGCCAGGCGGATGGAGGCCGTGGCCAGGGTCATGGAGTCCAGCCGGTAAGGGGGGCCGTCCGCGGAGGACCAGCGGTAGCCGCTCTTCGTGGCGGACGACGGATCGAGCCGGACGAGGACGGCGACCGGACGGCCCTCCCTCGTGAACTGCTCGCCCAGCTGGGCGTCGCCGAGGAACGCGGCGATCCGCTGGGCCGACTCGGCGGTGCGGTCGACCGACTTCACATGGCCGCGCAGCACTCCGTACCGCTGTGTCGGCACCGAGGCGACGGTCAGGTCGACGGAGGCGTGGGCGGGGATGGCGGCGGCGTTCTCGGCGGGGACGTACACGGTCGCGTACAGCGGGTCCGAGGCGTGGGCGACCTTCTCGACGGCGGCGATGTTCGCGCCGGTCTGGACGATCTGGCCGATGGTGGCGGCGAGCGCGGTGACCCTGCCCGCGGCGACCGTGCGGACCACCTGGTCGCCCTGGCCCGTACGGACCTTCACCACGGGCGCGCCCGCGGGCAGCCGTTGGCCCTCCTCGGCGAGGACCGCGGTGACCTGGCCGGCGACCGGGCTCTGCAGGAGGTAACTGCCCTGCCCGTGCGTGAGGATGGCCTGCGCGCCGACCGTGGAGGCCACGGATCCCGTCACGGCCCAGACGGAGGCGGCGGCCATGGCGACCAGCGCGACGGACAGCACGAGCCACCCCTGGGGGCGGGCGAGCCGCACCGGAAGGTCGAGTTCCTCCGGCGACTGGAGCTTGGCGAGGGCCTGTTGGCGGAACTGCACGGAACTTCCCTCACCTGTGGGACGTGCGGGACGGATCTTTTACGGCACCCGAGAATCCCGGAACCGGCATACGGCTCCGGGACTCAACGGCAACGAGACGCGATCAGAGACCGGCGACCAGGTTGGCGGCGGGGGCCACGTTCAGGCCGGTGACACCCTGGACGGTGCCGATGGTCGTGTCGGCCAGGCCGGAGACCGGGGCGACGCTGTCCACCACGCCGGTGGCGGTGCCCAGGGCGTTCAGGGCCAGACCGCCGGAGACGTTGTCGAGCTCGGCGTCGGAGATCTCGACGGTCTCGACCTGGGGGGTGGAGTTCATGATGGAACTTCCCTTCGTATGGATATCTCTCACAAGGGGGAGCGGCCCCATCTGGGGACAGACGGACGCCGCCTCCGCGGGTACCGCGGGCCCGTTCCCCGAGCCCGTTGCGATTCCCGCGATGTGAGGGATCAAAGCACGCGGCGACGCGTCGCCTCCAATCAACCAGCCTTCTCACCTGCGGACTTGTTGCCGGGCGGCGGTCATCCGTGAGGGTGTCGGCACGACTTGTCGGCGACTTCTTCACACGCGGCACCGCATCGGCGCGCCCGGATACTTGCGAGTACGGCGGCGAATCCGGCACTCCGCGCCAAAGGACTCGCCGGGGGCGCGCGGTTGTGCAGATCCGACGAGTCCGGTGACTTCGTTGAGTATTCAATGTGCAGATTCGCTGAAGCCGGGATTCCGTGCCCCGTGGACGACGGAGAGAGATCGTTCGGTCGCGGAGCGTGTCAGCCGAGCAGGGCGTACACCGTGCTCGCCCGCGCCGCGAGCGCACCGGCGCCCTCGTCCGTGAGCGTGATGTCCGCGAACGCCATCCGGCGGCCCAGCTTGGTCAGGACCGCTTCGATCAGGACATCCGAGCCGGTCACCGCCCGCTGGAACGACGTCGACTGCTGCACCGTCGTCATCGGCACGTAGCCGCCGCGCGCGGCCGCGACCGCGATCACGGTCGCCGTGTCGGCGGCGGCCATCAGCGCCTGCCCGGAAAGCGCCCCGCCCTCGCGGGCCAGCCGCGCCGACCAGGGCAGTCGCAGGATCGCGCGGTCCGGGCCCAACGTCTCCACGCGCAGGCCGAGTTCGAGGACCCAGGGGGCGAAGTTGTCGTCGAGGATCTTGCCGGCTTCGGCGGTGGTCATCGTCATGAGGGGGATTGTCCCCGGCACCGCAGGGCCAGGCGCGGGAGTTGGCCGATTCGGCCTGCCACGGGAGGGGCCGGCGAGCGGAGTTGAACGCCCCGCGTGCCCCGTGCGTACCAACAGCCATCCAGGCGCCCCCCAGCAGCTGCCGAACGGCGGCACAGACCCCGTCCCTTGGAGGTCGAGAAGTTTGAGTCACAAGCGAATTCCGAAGCGCAAGGCCGCGATAGCGGCAGGCAGCGTGGCGGCGCTCGGAGCGGCGGCTCTGCTGCTCCCCAACGCCAACGCCTCCCAGGACGGCGCGGCGGACAACGCCACCCCCAGGACGCTCAAGGCGGCGGACGCCTCGGACCTCGCCTCGCAGCTCGCCAAAGCGCTCGGCGACTCCATCGCCGGGTCCTACTACGACGCCGGCAAGCAGCAACTCGTCGTCAACGTGGTGAGCGGCGACAAGAACGTGATCGTCCAGGCGAAGAAGGCCGGTGCCGCCGTCCGCCAGGTGCAGAACACCACCGCCGAACTCAAGTCCGCCGCACGGACCCTGAAGGCGAAGGCCACCATCCCCGGTACGGCCTGGGCCGTCGACCCGCGCACGAACAAGGTCGTCGTCACCGCCGACAAGACCGTCACCGGCGCCAAGTGGGACAGACTGCAGTCCACCGTCCAGGGCCTCGGCTCCGGGACGGCGACCCTGAAGAAGTCCGCCGGGGCCTTCAAGACCTTCGTCTCGGGCGGCGACGCCATCTTCGCCCAGACACAGGGCGGCGGGGTCCGCTGCTCGCTCGGCTTCAACGTCACCGCGAGCGACGGCAGTCCCGCGTTCCTGACGGCCGGTCACTGCGGCGTCGCGGCCAAGCAGTGGTCCGACTCCCAGAACGGCCAGCCGATCGCCACGGTGGACCAGGCCACCTTCCCCGGCAGCGACTTCTCCCTCGTCAAGTACGACGACCCCGCCACCCAGGCCCCGAGCGAGGTCAACGTCGGCAACGGGCAGACCGTGCAGATCGCGAAGGCGGCCGACGCCACCGTCGGCCAGCAGGTGTTCCGGATGGGCAGCACCACCGGCCTGCACAACGGCTCGGTCACCGGTCTCGACGCCACCGTCAACTTCCAGAGCGAGACCAACCCGGGCGGCGTCGACACCGTCAACGGGCTGATCCAGACCGACGTCTGCGCCGAGGCCGGCGACAGCGGCGGCTCCCTGTTCACCCAGGACGGCAGCGCGGTCGGCCTCACCTCGGGCGGCAGCGGCGACTGCACCGCGGGTGGCGAGACCTTCTTCCAGCCGGTCACCGCCGCCCTGCAGGCGACGGGAGCGACACTCGGCGCGGGCAACGGCGCGGGCGCGGGCGGCCAGGCCGGTGGAGGCCAGCAGGCGGGCGGAGGCCAGCAGGCCGGTGGAGGCCAGCAGGCCGGTGGAGACCAGTCCGGAACGGCCGCCCCGGGCGACCAGTCGGGCACGGCCAACCCCGGTGACCAGTCGGGCACGGCCGCCCCGGGCGACCAGTCGGGGACGGCCAACCCCGGTGACCAGTCGGGCACGGCCAACCCCGGCGACCAGTCCGGGACGGCGAACCCCGGTGACCAGTCGGGCGCGGTGAACCCGGGCGACCAGTCCGGCGCCGGCGACGGCTCCGGGATCGCCCAGAGCCAGTGACCGGCAGCCCGGCCCGCTGATCGCCGGGCGAGCCGCCCCGGCGCCACGCACCCCCCCACAGGCCACTGACCGGCCTGCCCAGCGGTTCCGGTCGGCCAGTGGACCGGTCCGGCCCTCCGGCGGGAGGGTCGGACCGTTCGCGTGTCACCGCCGTTGCGCGCCGCCCGCCGCCCGCCGCCCGCCGCCCGCCGCCGTCCCGCCCCAGTCGTCGGCCCCAGGCGGTCACCCCGCGCGCGCCCGCAGCAGCAGCAGCGCCACGTCGTCGACCCGCTCCCGCTCCGCCGCGCCGTGCAGGACCAGGAGATCGGCCAGCTCGTCCAGGGGCGCGTCCCCGGCCTCGGCGAGCCGCTGCCCCAGTTCCACGAGCGAGTCCTCGATGTCGGTACCCGGCGACTCGACCAGCCCGTCGGTGTAGAGGGCGAGCACCGAGCCGGGGGCGAAGTCGACCAGCGTCGTCGGATACGTGGCCCACGCGTCGATGCCCAGCAGCGGGCCCACCGCCAGGTCCAGCACGCGCACCCGGCCGTCCGGCCGCCGGATCAGCGGTGGGGGATGTCCCGCGCGGGACATCACGGCGCACCCGTTCGCCGGATCGAGCCGCAGGTACAGGCAGCTGGCGAACAGGTCCACGCCGAGGTCGATCAGCAGCCGGTTGGTGCTGCGCATGACCTCCTGCGGTTCCTGCCCCACCGTCGTGTACGCCCGGACCGCAGTGCGGATCTGCCCCATCAGCCCGGCCGCGGTCACGTTGTGCCCCTGCACGTCCCCGATCACGGCGGCCGCCAGCTGCCGCCTCGGCACCAGGTCGTAGAAGTCGCCGCCGATGTCCATGCCCTGCGTCGCGGGCAGATAGCGCGCGGCCGCCTCGATGCCCGGCAGCCGCGGCAGCGAGTGGGGCAGCAGCGCCTGCTGGAGACCGTGCGCCAGCCGGTGCTTGGCGTCGTACAGCCGGGCCCGCTCCAGCGCCTGCGCGATCAGCCCGCCCAGGCTCGTCAGCACGGCCCGCTCGTCCGCCGGGAACGGATGCGGCTCGGCGTACGCGAGCACACAGGTGCCGACCGGGCGGCCCGAGGCGATGAGCGGCAGGTAGGCCCAGGCCTCGAAGCCGTCCGGCGTCGCGTGCCGCGCCGGATACAGCCGCTCCAACTGCTGCAGGGAGTCGAAGAAGGCGGGCACCCCGGTGCTCAGTACGTGCGCGCCCGGTGTCGGCGCGGTCAGCGGCATGCCGTGGAACCGCTCGACGGTGTGCGGATCCTCGTACCCGCGGTGCCCCAGCACGTGCAGCCGCCCGGACTGCGAACCGAGGATCACCAGGGCCTGGCTGCCGACCGCCGGGGCGATCTCGTCCGCGACCAGCTGGACCACGTCCTGCACCCCGACCGCCTCGGTCAGCGCGCCCGCCAGGCTCAGCACATGCGAGATGGTCACCAGGCTGGAGGGCCCGTCGCCGGGCTCGGGCGTGGACCGGCCCATCTCCGCCACCGCCCGGGCCCGGCTGATCCGCACGCTCAGGCCCGTGGTGCTCGGATACAGGCGGAACGACAGCCAGTCGCCGGGCGGGCGCAGCGCCACGAAGGAGGTGACGTGCTGGCTGATCAGCGCGGCCCGGTAACGGTCCTCGTACATCGGGTCGTTCAGCCACGGCACCGACGTCCACAGCCGGGTGCCGAGCAGTTCCCGGATGGGCAGGCCGAGCAGGTCGGCGGCCGCCGCGTTCAGGTAGGAGATCCGGCCGTGCAGATCGAGCGAGGCGAGACCGTAGGGCAGTCGCGCCACCATGCGCGCCGCCTCCACCGTGCCGAGCGTGCCGGCCACCCCGCCGGCCGGGGGCGCGGCGAGCAGATCGGGCTCCGGGCCCACCGGGCGCCGCTCCGCGGCGGCCCGCTCCAGCCGCAGCGCCAGCCGGTCGCAGGCAGCGGTCAGATGCTCGCGCTCCCAGTCGGACAGCACGGGAGGGTGCGATGCCGGCCAGGTGACGTATGCGGCGCCGTACACGGTGGTCCGCGTGGCCACCGGCAGGGCGGCGAGCGCGAACGGGTAGGGCAGGACCACCGCGATCCGCGGATAGCGCCGGGCCATCTCCTCCTCGCCGCCGACCCAGACCAGCCGCCGCTCGCGCACCGCCTGGGCGACCGGGATCGGGGCGCTCAGCCCCACCCGCTCCCAGGGCGCGGCGAACGCCCGCGGCATTCCCCCCGCCACCGCCATCTCCAGCACCGGCCGGTCCGGTGACAGCAGGTACACGGCACCGGAATGCGCGTGGACCTCGTCCAGCATGGAGGCCAGGGCCAGGGAGAGCAGTGGCCGGTCGACCCCGGGGCCACCGGCCGCCGGTCCCGGTCCGGGCGTCCGACCGTGGGACACGCCGACCACCTCCTCGCACGGCCGCGCGACGGATCCCCGGGTCAAGGCTCCCCCTGTGCGGTGCCCGGCGCACGGCGAGCGGTCCCGCACCGGTTGCGTACCGGACGGACCGGTTCCGACAGGTTGGCGCGCAGGAGTACCGCGGCGCGGTCGAGGCGGCCGGGTACCCCCTCGCCCCCGCCCCATGCCCCCACACTCGAAGCACGGGGCGGGACGCCGGCGCCCCGCGTGCGCCCCCACGCACCCTGATGGCCGGATCTTCGCGCCCGGGGGCGGTGGGAGCCCCCAACAATTGGGCACGCGCTCAACACCATCGAGGAATCCACCACCGAGTAGGACCGCCGACGAGGAAAAGCGCCACCGAGGAAACCGCGTACGGCTAGCTGAGGGGGGCGGCAGTGATCCGGGTACTTCTGGTGCACGACGCGTGTCTGGTGAGATCGGTGCTGGCGGAGTGGCTCCGAAGAGAGCCCGGCCTCGGGGTGTACGACTCCCCGTGGCGCACCGCGCCGGGGCGGGTGCGCACCGTGCGGCCGGACGTCTGCGCGGTCGACCTCGACTGCTCCGATACCTACGGGTTGCCACCGCTGGGCGAGCTGTGCCCGCGCGGACCGGGCGCGCCGCCGCCGAGATTACTCGTGCTGGCGACGGCCGGCCGCCCCGGTCTGCTGAAGCGGGCCATCGAGGCCGGAACCCTCGGCTACGTCGACAAGGCGAGTCCGCCGGACCGGCTGGTACGCGGCATACGGCACGTCGCCGCGGGAGAGCGTTTCGTCGACGACTCCCTGGGCTTCGGCTTCCTCAAGGCCGCCGAGATGCCCCTCACCAGGCGCGAGCTGAGCGTGCTGTCACTGGCCGCCGAGGGCGCCTCCGTCGCGGAGATCGCGGGAAGCCTGCACCTGTCCCACGGGACCGTGCGCAACTACATGGCGGCCATCACCCGCAAGACCGGCGCCCGCAATCGCATCGACGCCATCCGCATCTCGCAGGGCGAGGGGTGGCTGTGACGCCGGACCGGCCCAGCCGCCTGCCAGATCGCGATAGAGCGCGGAGCCGCGCAGCAACTCCTCGTGCGTGCCGTACGCCGTCTCCCGGCCGTCCATGACCAGGATCCGGTCCGCTCGGCGGGCGGAGCTGATGCGGTGCGCCACGACCACCAGGGTGCCGCCGGGCCGTGCGGCGAAGGCGCGCTCCGCGCGGGCCTCCGCGTCAGGGTCCAGATGACAGGTCGCCTCGTCCAGCAGGGCGAGCGGGGCGGGCGACAGGTAGGCGCGGGTCAGCGCGATCAGCTGGCGTTCCCCGGCGGACAGCGCCGCCGGATCCACCGGCGCCCGCGGCCCGCCGAGCGCGCGCAGCAGCGGGGCGAGCCCGACGGCCTCCGCGGCGGCGCGCAGTTCCGGCTCCGGTACGGGGTCGGGGCGCAGGAGGGCGAGATTCTCGGCGAGGGTGCCGGTGACGACGTAGGCCTCCTGCGGAATCAGCACACGCCGCTCCACGGCCCGGCGGTCCCGCGCGGGCAGCCCGCACACCTGGATCTCGCCGCGCGCGGGCACCAGCAACCCGGCCACCAGCGCGGTGAGCGTCGACTTGCCGATCCCGCTCGGCCCGACCACCGCCAGGTGGGCCCCGTGCGGCAGGACGAGGTCGAGATCGCGGAGGACGGGGTCGCTGTGAGGGCCGTAGGCGAAGCTCACGGAGCTGAGAGTCAGAGCGGCCGAGGGGGACGGAGGCGGGGATGGGGGAGGAGAGGGAGAAGGGGCTGGGGAGGGCCGGGGGAACGCCGGTTCCTCACCGGGCGTCTCCGCCTTCGCCGGTTCCTCCCCCGGCTCCTCCGGTGGCGTCAGACGGCGCAGGACCACCGTGAGGCGGGAGCCGCTGGTGCCGAGGCCGTGGACGAGGTTCTGGAGGGCGGGCAGGAGCGCCTGGGTGACGTAGGCGAGGGCGCCGACCAGGGCGCCCGGGCTGACGTCATGGGCCAGGAGCCACGGCGCGGCCGCGAGCAGCAGGACGACCGGCAGGTGGCCACCGAGCGCGAGGGAGGCCACCCGGGCGACGCCCCACCGGGCCAGGGAATCCGCCGCGCGCCGTTCGGCGTCGACGCACTCGCCGACGTCGGCGGCGACCCTGGCCTCCGCACCGGCCGCCGTGACGTCCCGCAGGCCCGGACAGACCGCGCCCAGCCGCTCGGCGAGCGCCTCGTCGGCTGCGAGATACGCCTCCTGGCGCCGCGCCAGCGGCCGCAGGGTCACCGCGAACAGTCCCACCCCGGCGACCAGCGGGGGCACGACCACCAGCAGGAGCAGGGGCGCCAGCGAGAACAGGCCGAGGAGGGCGCCCGCGGCGGTGAACACGAAGGAACGCGAGACCATCACCAGCCCGGCGAAGGTGTCGCGGGCGATCTCCACCTGCTGGGTGAGCCCGGACAGGGCGCCGCTGTCCGCCTCCCGCACCCCGCGCGCGACCACCCGCCGCACCAGCCGGTCCCTGAGCGGCTCCACCAGGGCCGCGACCGCCCGGTACACCCGCCCCGTCCCGTACGCGCCGACCAGCACCCCCACCCCGGCGACCGCCAGCCACCCGAGCCCGGCCCGCGCCCGCCCGGCCAGGAACCCCGCGTCCAGGGCGCGCGCCAGCGCATGGCCGAGCAGAAAGGCCTGCCCCGCCTCCAGCAGCGACCATCCCCCCAGCCGCACGACGTCCCGCCCCCACCCCCGCGGAAACCCCGGCCCCCACCGTCCCGGCGTCACGACACCACCGCCTGCGGCGTGCCACCCGTGCCCGGACGGCCCCCGCCCGGCCCCTCCTCCGCACCGTCCCCGACTCCGAACACCCGCCGGTAGCCGGCGTCCCGCCACAGTTCCGCGTGCGGGGCCACCGCGCGCACCCGCCCCTCGTCCAGCCAGGCCACGGCGTCCGCGTGTGCGGCCGTCGCGGCGCGGTGGGCGATGAGGAGGCGGGTGGTGGCGGTGGTGTCCGTGGTGAGGGCGCGGGTGATGTGGTGCTCCGTGACCGTGTCCAGGCTTGAGAGGGCGTCGTCGAGGACGAGCAGACGGCCGCCATGGGCGAAGGCGCGGGCCAGGCCGAGGCGCTGTGCCTCGCCGCCGGAGCGGGGCGCGTCGGCGCAGGCGGTGGCGTAGCCGTCGGGCAGGCGGCGTACGAAGGCGTCCGCGCAGGCCGTGCGCGCGGCCTGCCGGACGCGCTCGGGGGAGGGCGTGACCAGGCCGAAGCCGATCGCGTCCTCGACGGTCGTGCCCAGCAGGGCGGGCCGTGCGAAGGCGTGACCGACCGCGCGCCGCAGGTCGTCGTGGGTCAGCTCGCGCAGCGGCACCCCGTCGAGCAGCACCTCTCCCGTGTCCGGGTCGGCCAGCCGTCCCGCCACGGCGGCCAGCAGCGACTTGCCGGAGCCGGACCGGCCGACCACGGCGAGCGTGGTGCCGCCGGGCACGACCAGGTCCACGCCGTCGAGGACGGTCCGGCCGCCGCGCCGGGCGGTCACCGCGCGCAGTTCCAGCCGCCCGGTGCCGGGCGGCAGCCGCCGGGTGCCGTGACCGGGCGCGGGCTCGGCCAGCACCTCGCCGAGGCGTCCGGCCGCGGCCCGGGCGCGCACCAGCGACGCGAGCTGCCCGACCAGCACGCCGACGCCGGTCGCGAGCACCGCGTACCGGGACGCGGCGAGCACCTCGCCCACCGTCAGCCGGTGCCGGGTCAGCAGCAGGCCCGCCACGGCGACGACGCCCAGGTGCAGCAGCGGCCCCACGGCGACGGTCTGCGCGGCGGCCCGTCCCTGGGCGCGCCACATGAGGTGACCGGCCCGGGACAGTTCGGGCAGGGGCCGCAGGATCCGCGCCGTCTCCCGGTCCTCCGTGCCCGCCGCCCTGATCGTGCGGGCGCCCCCGACGGCCTCCGCGAGCGCCGACGCGAGGTGCCCCTGGACCTGCTGGTAACGGGCGACGCAGTCCGAGGAGTCGCGGGCGAAGACCCGCAGCACCAGGACGAGGACCGGGGCACCGGCCAGCAGGACGACCGCGAGCAGGGGATCGATCAGGCCGAGCGCGACCACGCCGCCCACCGGGCCGGCGAGGGCGGCGAGGCAGGCGGCGAGCGCCGTCGGCGCCGTCCCGGCCTGGGTGGCACTGCCGACGAGCCGGGCGACCAGCTCGCCGGGGCCGAAACGGGCGGTGGCCCGTGGGCCCAGCGCCAGGACGTGACCGGTGAGCCGCCGGCGCAGCCGGGCGGTGGTACGGGCGTTGGTGGTGCCGTCGAGCACGGTCTCGGTGCCCTCCAGCACGGCGAGCAGCAGGACGAGCCCGGCGGAGCAGAGGATCCAGCGGGCGGCCGGCGCGTGGGCGAGCAGCAGGTCCAGGGTCCGCCCGAGCACGGCCGGCAGCAGCAGCCCGGCGCCGGTCGCGGCGGTACCGGCCACACAGAGGACGGCACAACGCGCCCCACCGCACCGCACCGCCAACCGGAGCACGTCCCGCGCCCGGGACACGACGCCCTCGGCCTCGGTTCGGGCCTCGGTTCCGGCTTCGGTTCCGGCTTCGGTTCGGGCCTCGGGCCCGGCGGCTCCGGCCCCGGCGGTCCCGGCCCCGGCGGTCCCGGCCACCCCCGCGGCGCCGTTCCCGGCGACCCCGGCCCCGGCCCCCCCGCCCTCATCAGCGTCTCCGTCTCCGCCCCGGCCCCCGGAGAAGTCGTCGATCATGCGACTGCGCCCTCGCATCCTGCCGTGATGGCGAGGCCCCGGACGGCCCCTCCCCGTGCAGGGGAGGAAGCCGCCCGGGGCCGTGGACTCGCGGTGTCGGTCAGAGACAGAGCGTGACGCTCGCCGCGCTGAGGCAGGAGAGCAGGCTGAGCGTGCTGGCCCCACCGCCTCCGGTGTGCTCGTCGGACTCCATCGTCTGCAGGTCGAGCAGTGCCATGTCATGTCCTTTTCGTTGATGGGACGGGTCCCTCGTCGGGGACGGGGGTTGGGTCACGGCTCCGTCAGTTCGCGGGGCCGCGTTCGTGGGGCCGCCGGGGCGGCGTGAGGAACGGCAGTCCGGCGGCGCTCTCGCCGTCCAGGGCCGCCGCGAGCGCGAGCAGGCACCCTGCCGTTCCGGTGGCGAGGTCCATGGAAAGCCGCATCATCTGGTGTCCGGGGAAGGCCAGTTGGCCCTCGTACGCCATCGCGTACCAGCCGAGCGCGCCCACCTGTTCGGCGAGCCGCCGCCCGGTCGGGCCCGGCGTGGTCGTCCGGCTGAGGTGCAGGATCATCCCGGCGCGGCCCTGGAACAGGCCGGGCTGCGCGTAGAAGCGGGAGGTGGCGGCGGTGAGGATGTCGGCACGGGCCCGCTCGAACCGCTCGTCGTCCGCGTGCGCGAGGAAGTCGTCGAGGACCAGGCCCACCCCCGCGCTTCCGTCGCCCAGGTAGGGCAGCGTCCGCCAGCCCTCGTCGACCGCCAGGCCGCCGCCGTTGGGCTGGACGACGCAGCGGTCCAGGTCCCGGCGCAGCGCGGCGGCGGCCGCCTCGAGCAGCTCGCGCTCGCCGGTCCGCTCGTACTGCCGCAGCAGGAACAGCGCGGGCCCACTGGCGCCCCGCAGCAGCCCGGCCCGCCGGCGCGGGGTGTCCGTGGCGGGCTCGGCGAGCCGCTCCACCAGGAGGTGCGCGGCCTCGGCGGCCCGTTCCCGCAGCTCCTCCTCGCCGGTCGTGCGGGCCAGCTCGCCGAGGACCAGCCCCACCCCGGCCAGCCCGCCGTGCAGGTCGGAGGAGAGCCGCTGCCAGCGCTCTCGGAGGATCCCGTCGGCCAGGTCGAGCGCGCGCTGCCGGTGCCCGAGCCGGTCGAGGACGTGGGCGACGCCCGCGAGACCGTCGTACAGGCCGAGCGGGGTCCCGACCGGTGGCGGGGCGGTACGGGCGAGGAGCCAGCGTTCGCCCTCCTCGTACCGGTCGGCGCCCGTCTCGGCCAGCGCGTACAGCACCCCGGCCGCGCCGTGCGCGAGCCCCAGTCCGCCGCCGTCGGAGAACTGCGCGATGTCGCCGGGGAAGAGCCGGTCGTCGCGCTCGGGGGTGGCCGAGGCGAGGATCGCCTTGACCATCGAGTCGCGGCTGTAGGGCCAGTCGGCCGGATCGACGAGCGAGGCGGCGGCCGGGACCGGTGCGCCCCCGGCGGTCCCGGCTCCCACCGGCCGCGCCGCCTCGCGCGTGATCTCCGCGACCGCCTCGTCGAGGAAGTCCCGCGGCACGTCGGGGAACTGCCCGGCGATCACGTCCGCCAGATGCGCGGCCTTGCCGCGGTCGACCACGAACAGGGTGGTCACCGGCAGGAACAGGGCGAGCCGCAGACAGGCCAGCGCGTACCGGTCGACGTCGGCGCCGCGGCGGTCCGGCGGAGCGAAGAAGCCGGGGTGGGCCACGACCTGCCTGCCGTCTTCCGAGGCCGGTGCCGCGGCCTCGAAGTCGATCAGGACGACCGACTCCTCGTCGGGCGCGACCATGATGTTGAAGACGTGCAGGTCGTTGAAGACGATCCCGCGGGCGTGCACCGCCTCGACCGCCCGCTCCACCGCCCGGTGGATGCGCAGCGCCCATTCCGTGTAGGCGGCCACCGCCCCCGGCTCGGGGTCCGCGGTGAGCAGCGGGTGCTTTTCGGCGAAGAAGGAGTTCAGCGGGCGTCCCTCGACGAAGTCCATGACCAGGAACCGGTGGTCGCCCAGGGTGAACCAGTCCCGCACCTCCGGTACGACCCGGGTCCCGGCGACCCGCTCCAGCGCCTGCCGCTCCCGCTCCAGCCGGGTGATCGCGTCCGCGCCGTCGGCCGCCAGGCCCGCGTGCGGCCGCCCCTCCTTGAGGACGACCTTGCGCCCGTCGCGGGTGTCGGTGCCCGCGTAGACCCCGCCGCCGTTGGAGAAGTGCAGGGCCTTCTCGATGCGGTACGGCAGCTCGCCGACCGTCGTGGTGTTGCGGGCCGCCAGATGGGGCTCCAGGAAGGACGGCAGGGTCACCCAGTCGGGGACCTGGAAGGACGGCGCCCGCCGGTCCGGCACGGCGCGGCCCGTCCCGTCGCGCACCGCCGGCACCAGCGTGCCGCGCTCGTCGACGACGAAGGCACGGGCGAAGGCGCCGTAGCGGACGTAGAGCGGGCCGGCGCCCCACCGCAGGTCGGTCAGGATGTACGGCCCCTCGAAACCCTCCAGCAGCGCGCCCAGCTCGCGCAGCACGAGATGGAGCTGCTCCTCGTCGGCCGGGTAGACCGTGACGAACTTGCCGCTGGTGTCGCGGGCGGCGTACTTGGTGTTCCGCAGGTGCAGCAGATGCGGTCCGGGGACGAACTTGAAGGGGATGCGACGGGGCACGCAGTAGTCCCAGACGATCGCGGCGATCCGCTCGGCGTTCGCCCGGGTGGCCGAGGCGTGGATCTTCCAGCCCTGCGCCGGCCCCGGTGCCGGCCGTCCGTCGGCGCCGAGCGGGGTCAGGTTCAGCCAGTCGCCGATCCGGGCCGCCTCCCACCCCTCGGGTACCGCGCGCCGGGCCGCGGCGTACGCCGGTGCCGCCTCCGGCGCGCCCGCCGACAGCCGGTCGGGCGCGTCGTAGAAGTGCCGGTCGGTGAGCGCGTACACCTCGTAGCGCTGGTCCATGACGGTCCCCCTCCCTGATCGGCACCGAGCCTTCCAGCCGGGCCGGCCGGGCCGACAGTCACGCCTGTCACGAGACCACCGTGCGGAACGCACGGGTCAAGAAATGTTCGGCCGGTTTCGAGCGGTGTCTCCTCGGCATGTCCACAGAACCGTCACAGGGGCTGCGCGGGCGGCCGATACGCGCTGTAATGGCCAACGTGGTCAGTGAGGGCGCTACGGCACGCAGAACGCGAAGTCCGCGGGTCGAACTTGCCCTTAAAGCGATCACAACCGATCCCGCCTCCCGCGACCGGCTCCGCCGTGTCCTGGAGCAGGCCCTGGTCTTCACCGGCTCCGCGTTCGCCGCCGTCTACGCCTTCGGCGGCGACGAGGGCGAGCTGCTGTGCCTGACCGAGTCCGCCGGCGTGCCGCGGAGCCTGTACGGGCTGCGCGACTCCTATCCACTGGAGGGCCGGTCCCCGGCGGCCGAGGCCCGTCGCACCGGGCGGCCCGTGTGGCTCGGCCCCGAGGAACTCGCCGAGTGCGCCGACGCCCGGCGGATGCCGGCCGGGGACGTCTTCCTGGCGGTGCTGCCCCTGCGCGAGCAGGGCAGCGGCATCCTGCTGGCCGTCACCGAGAGCCCCGGCGGCTTCGACTCCGAGGACCGCGTGTGCCTGGAGCTGATCGCCGAGGCGGTCGCCTGCCCGTCCCCCGTCGAGGCCGCCCGCGCCGGCGAGCTCCCGGCCGGCGCGTTCAGCCTGGCGATGGACTCCGGCCGGGTCGAGGTCGGCGACGACATCCTCGGCCTGTTCGGGCTCGGCCGCACCGACTTCGACGGCAAGGTCGAGACGCTGCTGGCGCTGACCGTGCCCGAGGACCTGCCCTCTCTGATGTCCGTCGTCGAGGCGGACCACATGTCGATCGGCGAGCGGGAGCTGGAGTTCCGCGTCCTGCAGCCCACCGGCCCCCCGAAGTGGCTGCGGCTGCGCGGCCGGCTGCTGGCCGGGGGAGAGGGCCGCCCGGCCCGCCTGGTCGGCACCGTCGCCGACGCCTCCACCCTGCGTCCCGGGGTCACCGATGTCGCCCGCGTCCAGCGGCTCGCCGCCGCCCTGGCCACCGCCGGAACCGTGAAGGACGTCAGCCAGGCCGTGGTCTCCGCGCTGCGCAAGCCGCTGCAGGCCGACCGGATCGCCCTCGCCGAACTGGAGAACGACCGTCTCGTCGTCACCGTCCTCGACCCGCCCGAACCGGAGTCCTGGCCGCAGCTGTGGCGCCTGGAGTGGCGCACCGAGTGGCCCGACGCGCCGGTGCGCGCCATGCCCACCCTCGCCTCAGCCCTGCGGGAGGGCCGCGCCCAGATCTGGCCCGCCGGCACCGAACTGGAGCCCGCCCTCGCCGACGTCGGTCCCGGCGGCCTGGCCGTGCTGCCGCTGCCCGGCGGCAGCCGGATGGTCGGCGCCTGCCTGATCGGCTGGGACGCCCCGCACGAGTTCGGTCCCGACGAGCGGGCCCTGCTGACCGCCTCGGCGACCCTGGCGGGACAGGCCCTGATGCGGGCCCACGCCTTCGACGCCGAGCACGAACTGGTCGGGATGCTGCAGCGCACCCTGCTGCCGCGCCGGCTGCCCAGGCTGCCCGGCGCGGAGGCGGTGGCCCGCTACCTGCCCGCCACGGCCGGCCTGGAGGTCGGCGGCGACTGGTACGACGTCATCCCGCTGGCCGACAACCACGTCGCCCTCGTCATCGGCGACGTGCAGGGCCACAGCACGGGAGCCGCCACGCTGATGGGCCAGATGCGCACCGCGCTGCGCGCCTACGCCGCCGAGGGACATCCCCCGGACGTCGTGGTCTCGCTCGCCAACCGCCTCCTGGTGGAGATGGAGACGGACCTGTTCGCGACCTGCGCCTACGTCGACGTCGACATGGAGGCGGGTTCCGCCTGGTGCGTCCGCGCCGGCCATCTGCCCCCCGTGTTGCGCCACCTCGACGGCAGCGTGGAGGTCGTGGAGTCGGAGGGCGGGCCCCCGCTCGGGGTGCTGACGCAGGCCGACTTCCCGATGACCCCGCTGCGGCTCCAGCCCGGCACCGTGCTCGCGCTGACCACGGACGGTCTGGTGGAGGCCGCCGGTACCGACATCGACGACGGCGTGGACCGCCTCGCCCACGGCCTCGCCGCCTCCGACCCCGCCCACCTCGGACTGATGGCCGACGCCCTGCTCGGGAACGCCGGCCGCAACGACGACATCGCGCTCCTGCTCATGCGCTACGACGGCCTGGCCGTGCACCCGCTGCGGGAGAGCTGGACGGTGTGGCGGGTGCCCGAGGCGGTCCGGCACGCCCGCCGCTTCACCCGGCGTACCCTGCGCGCCTGGGGGGTCACCCAGGAGACCGACGCCGTGCTCCTCGTCGTCTCCGAACTCGTCACCAACGCCCTCGTGCACACCGACGGCCAGGTCCGCATGGACCTCAGCCTGGTCAACCAGCGGCTGCGCGTCGCCGTCGCCGACGGTTCGCCCCGCTCCCCGGTCAAGCCGACCAGCATCGGCTGGGAGGCCACCGGCGGCCGCGGCATCCTCCTCGTCGAGGCCGTCTCGGCGGCCTGGGGGACGCTGCCGGTCAGCGGCGGCAAACAGGTGTGGAGCGAACTCGTGCTGGGGGAGTGAGACGTCCCCCGGGCACGTCCCCCGGGCCGGGGGACGAGAGGGCGGGTGTCCCGCGTCCCGCCACACGGGTGCGCCGCGCACCGGTCCCGGCAGGTCGCAGCCGCCGCCCGCCCCCGGGGTGCTTAGGGTCCTGGGCTGTGTCACACACCTTCGAAGAGCTCGTGGAGAAGCAGCGCGCGGCCGGCCAGGCGCACGCCAGGGTCGTCGAGCTGCGGGAGAACTACGGGCCGCCCGCGCACGCGCGGTGGACCGGGACGCAGACCGAGACCTACGAGACCGCGTGGCGGGCCTGGCGCGACCTGGCCCGCGACCTGCAGGCCGCGGTGAACGAGTTCGCGAGCGTCGAGGGAAGGCCGCGGACCGAGGTCGAGGCGGACGTCGAACGGGCCGCCGGAACCGGCGGGGCCGGACTGCAGCACCCGCCGGACGGCTCGTGACCCGCCCGCGGCACGTTCGCCGGCCGCTGCGGTGCCCGGCCACCGTGCCCGGATTCGACACGCTCGCCCGGGTTTGACATGCCCGATTCCGGTTACGCGGAGAGTTCAGGGCGACGGCGGTTCGACGCAGAACCACCGGACGGTACCCGACACAGACAGAAGGAAGATGAGGCGTCGTGACCGCGCGCACCAGTGACAAGCCCGTCATACCGCACTCCGAGACGGGATGGGCGACCGCCCGCCGGCTGCGGAAGAGGGGCGTGCGCACCTGCATGCCGGCGGTCGAGGACCGTCCCGCCCGGCAGGTGGACCGCAGCCGACCGGAGTGGAACATCGTCCGCGGCGAGGACTGACCCGCACCCTCGGGGGCAGCCGGCCGCGAGGTGCACGGCAGTGCCGGAGCATCGGTCCATGAACATCCTCGTCACCGGCGCCGGCTTCATCGGTTCCGCATACGTCCGTACGCTGCTCGCCACCACCGCCCCCGACGCGCCGCACGTCACCGTGCTGGACAAGCTCACCTGCGCCGGGACGCCGACCAACCTCGAACTCGGCCACCCGAGACTGGAGTTCGTCCACGGCCGCGTGGTCCTCGACGCCTGCGGCGCCGACTGGGACCGGGTCGAGTACGTGGAGGACCGCAAGGGCCACGACCTGCGCTACAGCGTCGACTGGAGCAGGGCCCGCGACGAACTGGGCTACCGTCCGCGCCGCGACTTCACCGCGGGCCTCGCCGAGACCGTCGCCTGGTACCGCGACAACCGGACCTGGTGGGAACCGCTGAAGCGGCGCGCCGGACTGCCCGTGCCGGGCACGGCCTGAGGCGGCCGCCGCCCCCCTTTCACTCCCCGTCAGCCGTGGGTCTTCTCCAGGAGTGCGAGGAGTTCAGCGGTCGTGCCCGTCTCGCCCAGCCGCGGGAAGATCCGCTCCACACTGCCGCGGTGCGCCTCGGCGTCGAGGTCGGTCATGGCGTCGGTGGCCAGGGTGACGTGGTAGCCGTGCTCGTGAGCGGCGCGCGCGGTGGACTCCACGCCGATGCTGGTGGCGACGCCGGTCAGCACGATCTGCGTCACCCCGCGACGGCGGAGCTGCACATCGAGGTCGGTGCCGTGGAACGCGCCCCAGTTGTGCTTGGTGACGGTGATGTCGCCCGCGTGGCCCGCCAGTTCGGGGACGAGCACGTCCCAGCCGGCCGGACGGGACCCGCCGCGGGGCGTCTCGGTGCGGCCCGGCGGGACGTCGCCGAAGTCGGCGGCGAAGGAGACCCGGACCAGGACGACGGGCAGATCGCGGGCGCGGAAGGCGTCGGCGAGCTCCACCGTGCGGGCGACCACCTCGGCGCCCGGCAGGGGAGCGGTGGGCGCGCCGACGATGCCGGCCTGAAGGTCGATCACCACCAGGGCGGTACGCGGGTCGAGGGCGGTCAGTGCCATGGGTCAGGCCTTTCGGGGGGTGAGGGTGCGAAGGGAACGGTCGGGCAGGACGCTCACCAGGAGCAGCACCGACCCGGCGAGCATGAACAGCGCCAGACCGTGCAGCCCGGCCGTGTCGGCGCGGTGCGGGAAGAACGCCGCGGTGGCGGCCGAGGCCCCCAGCGCGCCGAGGTACATGAAGGTACGCAGCAGCCCGGCGGACGAGGCGATGCGCGCCGGATCCGCCTGCCGGTACAGCGCGTTCTGGTTCGCCAGGCCGATCAGCCCCTGCGGGACGCCCATCACGGCCCCGGCGGCGAGCAGCACCGGGACGGGACTGCGGGCGCCGACCAGCAGCAGGGCGAGGCAGGCGGCGATCTGCACGGCCGCGCCGGCGAGCAGCTTGGCCCGCACCGCCTCGCGGCGTCCGGTGAGAGCGGAGACGGTGAGCGCACTCGCCGACAGCGGCAGCAGCACCAGCCCGGCGGTGGACGCGCTCAGCCCGCGCCCCTGCTCCAGCCACTGCGTGTAGCCGTACATGAAGGCGTACGAGGTGGTGTAGCCGAGCAGTTGGCGCACATAGGTGGCCAGCAGCGGCACCCTGCCGCCGAGCACGCGCAGGTCGACGAACGGCTCCGCCGTGCGCAGCTCCCGCGCGGCGAAGGCCCCGGCGGCGACCGCGCAGAGCAGGGGCAGGTACCAGTGCGCCGGCCGCGGCTCCATCAGGAACAGCATCAGCGACACCAGCAGCACCGCGAACAGGGCCATGCCCGGCAGGTCCACCGGGCGGCGCGGGCCCGCCGTGCTCCTCTCCCGCGGCAGCCGCAGCGCGCCGAGGACCAGACAGGCCGCCGACAGCGGCAGGTTCACGGTGAAGACGGCGCGCCAGCCGGCGGCGCCGATCAGCAGCCCGCCGAGCGCCGGCCCCACCACGGCCACCGTCTGGTTGGCGACGGCGAGCGCGGTCAGCACACCGGCCGGGCCGTCCCGCCCGGTCCGCTCGGCCTCGCGCCGGGTGAGCTGCATGGACGCCGGATACGCCGCCGATGTCCCGAACCCGAGCAGCACCCGAGCGCCGATCAGCGCGCCCAGCGACGGAGCGAGCGCGCCCAGCAGTCCCGCCACCCCGACCAGCGCCGTACCGGCGAGGTAGAGCCGGCGGGGACCGTACATGTCCACCAGCCGCCCGGCCACGGGCTGGCCCACGGCGGTGGCCAGGTAGAGCGCCGTCACCAGCCAGACCGTCGTGGCCGGGGGAGCGCCGAAGGCGACGCCGATGGGCACGAGCGCCACGGCGATCATCGAGGAGTTGACCGGGTTCAGGACCGAACCCAGGACCATCGGGGCGATCAGCCGGCGGTCGAACCCGGCCGGCGCGGCGGCCCGCCCGGTGCGCTCGCCGCCGGACACGGTGCCGGTGCGCCTCGGTATCACTGCCGGGTCAGCCGTTCCAGCAGGGCGAACGCCTCGAGGAGCGTCTGCCGCTCGTCCTCGGTGTACCGGTCCGCCAGGGCCCGGGCCAGCCACTCCTCGCGCACCTGCCGGTCGTCCTCGATGCGCTCGCGGCCGGACTCGGTCAGGGCGACGAGCTGGCGCCGCCCGTCGGCGGGGTCGGGGCTGCGCCGGATGAGCCCGTGCTGTTCGAGCGCCGCGAGGATGGTGGCCATCGACTGCGGACGCACGCCCTCGGCGGAGGCCAGGGCGCTGGCCGTGGCGGCGCCGTGCTTGCCGACCAGGGTCAGCGCCGACACCTGCGACGGGGTGAGGTCCTCGTCCCGCGCCACCTCACGGATCCGGCGCCGCAGCCGGCTGAACACGACCCGCAGATCGCGCGCGGCCCGGGCGGCGGAGGCGGAGATGCCGTCGGGCACCTCGGCGAGAGCGGAGTCGGGGTCGCGGTCCATGGCGCCACGCTAGAACCGTCAGTCGAAACTGTCCAGTTTCAACTGAACAGTTCGGACTGGTAATCATGCCGGTGATCGTGGATCCGCCGCGCGGGGGCCCGGCAGTACGCTGCCCCCGTGCGACTGCTCCTGATGTCCGACACCCATCTGCCCCGGCGCTCCGGGGGGGAGCTGCCCGCTCCCCTCCTCGCCGAACTGCCGCGCGCCGACGTGGTGTTCCACGCCGGGGACTGGGTCGATGTCGCCACCCTCGACCTGCTGGAGAGCCGCGGCCGCCGACTGGTCGGCGTGTACGGCAACAACGACGGGCCCGAGCTGCGCGCCCGCCTTCCCGAGGTGGCGTACGCCGAACTGGGCGGTCTGCGGTTCGGCGTGGTCCACGAGACCGGCCCCGCGCAGGGCCGCGAGGCCCGCTGTGCCGCCCGCTTCCCGGACCTCGACGTACTGGTCTTCGGCCACAGCCACATCCCGTGGGACACCACCGCCCCCTCCGGACTGCGCCTGCTCAACCCGGGCTCCCCGACGGACCGCCGCCGCCAGCCGTACTGCACCTATCTGACGGCCACCGTGGCCGACGGCACCCTGGCCGACGTGGAGCTGCACCGGCTGCCGCCGCGCCGGGACAGGTCCTGATCCCGTTTCGGCACTCCGTGCCCCGGGCACCCGGAACGATCGAACAGCCGCGATGCCCCGGCGACCGCGACGGCCTTCCCGACCGCCGGGCCGCCGGCATCGAAGCCGCGAAACCGCTAGGTGGGTGTGAGCCATGCAGCACGACGCATTCATCGGCCAGGTGCAGGCCCGGGCCCGGCTCGACAGCCGAGGCGCGGCCGAACGGGTCACCCGGGCCAGTCTGGAAACCCTCGGGGAGCGGGTGCCGTCCCCCGTCGCCGAGAAGGCCGCGGCCCAGCTCCCGCACGAGATCGGCGAGCATCTGCGCCGGGTGGCCCACGCGCCCGACCACCGGCCGAGCGGCGAGCACATGACCCAGCACGACTTCTTCGCCCGCGTCGCCGAACGCGCCGGCGCCAAGTACCCCAAGGCCATCTTCGAGGCCCGCTGCGTGATCGAGATCGCCAACGAGGCCACGCACGGCGCCTTCGCCCACGACATCCGCCCCTCGCTCGACAGCGACCTCGAACGCATCCTGTTCGAGATCGGCGACCAGCGGAGCTGAGCCTCCAGGCTCGGTGATCGGGGCTTTCGGGGTGCCCACGGTGGGGTGCCCACGGAGGGGGTGCCCACAGAGAAGGGCGGCCCGTTTTGCGGGGCCGCCCCGGGGTCACTCTTCCCTTTCTCGATCTCTCGAGGAGAGCCGAGCCGCTCCGTGCGTGGAAGCGGCCCGGACGCTGCGAGTGTGCGCTGTCACGGACCTCCTTCCAGAGGAGATGAGCTGCACATGTGCTGCGGAGGCCATGCATGCCTCATCCGTTGCTGCCGCGCGTACCCGTCTCCGCGCACTCCACACCGTCCCTTTCGGTAAACCCCTGGCAAAGTCCGCGTTGCGTGGTTCAACGGCGCCGGAGCCGCCGTACGCCCGCGATCGCCAGGACCACCACGGCCACCGCCCCGGCAACCACGGCGGCGCGCTTGGCGACGGGCACCCCGGCCGTGCGCAGCAGGTCGAGCGGTTCCGCCTCCGGCTCCGTCGTCCGCCGCCCGGGCGCCGTCATACCCGGCGCGCCCTCCTCGGCGGCCTCCTCGGCGGTCTCCCCGGCGGGCGCCTCCGGCGTCGCCTCGGTGAGCCTCCGCGACAGGCACTGCGCGAACTGGCCCACCAGCCGGTCACCGACCTCCGCCAGCACCCCGCGCCCGAACTGCGCCGGACGGCCGGTCACCGTCAGATCGGTCCGCACCGACACCGCCGTACCGCCGTCCCTCTCCTCCAGCGTGCTCGTCACGGTGGCCCGGGCGGTGCCCGGCCCACGGGTCTCCCGCCCGTTCGCCAGCAGCACGATGCGGCGGTCCGCCTCGTCCTGCTCCTCGAACACGACGGTCCCCTTGTACGTCACCGTCACCGGGCCGACCTTGACCTTCACCGAGCCGTTCACGGTCTTGCCGTCGTACGACTCCACGGTGGCGCCCGGCAGACACGGGGCGATGCCCTCGATGTCGAGGAGCGCCCGCCAGGCGTCGTCGACCGGCACGGGGACGGTGAACTCGTGGTGCAGCTCCATGTCTTCCTCCTCAGGCGGAACCGGCCGCGTGGATGGCTCCGGAGGTCGCGGTCAGCGGCACCCCGCTGCCGCCCCAGCGCAGCGCTACGATCTCGGCGGCGACGGACACGGCCACCTCCTCCGGGGTACGGGCCCCGAGGTCGAGCCCGAGCGGGGAACGCAGCCGGGACAGTTCGGTCTCGTCGAGACCGGCCTCGACCAGCCGTTTCCTGCGGTCGTCGTGGGTGCGGCGGCTGCCCATCGCCCCGATGTACGCGGCCGGCCGGCGCAGCGCCTCCTCCAGCAGCGGCACGTCGAACTTGGGGTCGTGGGTGAGGACGCAGATCACCGTCCGCTCGTCGGTCTCCGTGCCTCGCAGGTACCGGTGCGGCCAGTCCGCGACCACCTCGACGCCCTCGGGGAACCGCTTCGGCGTGGCGAACACCGGGCGGGCGTCGCAGACCGTGACCCGGTAGCCGAGGAAGGCGCCGATCCGGGCCACCGCGGCCGCGTAGTCGATCGCGCCGAACACCAGCATCCGCGGCGGCGGGGCGAACGAGTGCAGGAACACGCTGACGGAGTCCTCCCGCCGCTCCCCGTGCGGCCCGTAGTGCCGCAGGCCGGTGGCGCCGAGCGCGAGCTCGCCGCGCGCGTCGGCGGTGACCGCCACGTCCAGTCCGGGGTCCCCGAGCGAGCCCGCCACCGCCTCGGGCCACACCGCGAGGGCCGCCCCGCGCCGCGCGGGCCCGTCGACGACCGTGGCCACGGTCACCGGCTCGCCCGCGCCGACCGAGGCCGCGAGCGCGCCGAACGCGGGGTCCGTCTCGGGCGTCACGGGCCGGACCAGCACGGTGATCTCACCGCCGCAGGTGAGCCCGACCGCGAACGCGTCCTCGTCGCTGTAGCCGAAGGTCGCGAGGCGGGCCTCCGACCCGGCCACGACCTCCTGGGCGAGGTCGAAGACCGCCCCCTCCACACAGCCGCCGGACACACTGCCGACGACCTCGTCGTCCGGCCCCACGGCCATGGCCGCCCCGGGTCCGCGCGGCGCGCTGCGGCTGACCGACACGACGGTGGCCAGACCGAACGGCACGCGCGCCGCGTACCAGCGCTCCAGCACCGGAAGAAGATCACGCACGCTCTGCTCCTCTCCTCTCCCACGGCCCCCGGGCCCCGGCTGCCCCGCCGGGCGGGGCTTCGCCGACGGCAGCCCCCGCCTGACTCCCGCCGCCTCTGCCGGGCGGGGCCTCGCTCCCGGTCTCCGCCTGGCTCCCCGTTCCGGCGGTTCCCGTCTGGCTTCCGGCTCCTCTGCCGGGCGGGACCTCGCTGACGGTGATCCCCCTCTCGCTCCCCGCCCTGGCGGCCGTCGTCCCGCTCCCCGCTCCGGTGGTCCCCGCCCAACTCCCCGCTCCGGCGGCCGGGTCGTCGCCGCGCACCACCGCCGCCAGGTGCTCCAGCGCGGCCAGACTGTGGCCCTCCACGAAGGCGTCCACGCTCGGCAGGGCCGCCGCCATCCCGGCGGCGAGCGGTGCGTAACCGGGCCGGGCCTTGCGGGGGTTGGCCCAGATCACCCGGTACGCCAGCCGGTGCAGGCGCCGCATCTGGGCGGCGAGCAGCTCTGGGTCGCCGCGCTCCCAGCCGTCGGACAGCAGCACCACGACCGCGCCGCGCGCCATGCCCCGCTGTCCCCAGCGGTCGAGGAACTCCCGCAGCAGCTCCCCGAGGCGGGTACCCCCGCGCCAGTCCGGCACCGCCTCGGCGACCGCGGCCATCGCCAGGTCCGGGTCACGGTGCGACAGTTCCCGGGTCACCCGGGTGAGCCGCGTGCCGATGGTGAACACCTCCGCCCGGCCGCCCCGGGCGGCCGCGTGCGCGAACCGCAGCAACGCGTCCGCGTACGGTGCCATGGAGCCGCTGATGTCGACGAGCAGCACCACCCGGCGCGGCCGCTCGGCCCGTGCCTGCCGCCGCAGCCGCGCGGGCTCACCGCCGCGCCGCAGCAACTCCCGCACGGTGCGGTGCGGATCGACGTCGCCGCGCCGGGACGGGCGCCGCCGCGCGGTGCGCCGCGGCCGCCCGCGCAGCGCGAACGCGGCGAGCAGCCGCCGTACCTGCGCGCGCTCGGCGTCGTCGAGGCCGGCCACGTCCCGGTGCCGGAGCACCTCCGCGGACCCGGCCAGCGTCGCGGTGGGCGGCCCCTGCCGGGTTCCGTCCGGAGGTCCGGTACGGGCTCCGGCGGGAGCGTCCCGCAACACCGGCCGCAGCCGGGGCGGGGGAGCGGAGCGCGGGGCCCGGGCCGTGGCCTCCCCGGCGCCGAAGTACGCGGCGAACACCCGCTCGTACCGCTCCAGGTCGTCCCGGTCGCCGCAGAGCGTCAGCCGGCCCGCCCAGTACACGTCCGACCGTGCCGAGGGCCCCAGGACGTCCACCGCCCGCAGGAAGGCGTGCGCCCGCTCCGCGCTCGCCGCCACACCGGCCGCCCGCAGCGCCCGCGCGAACCCGAGCAGCGCGGCGTCCGCACCTGGCGGCCCCGCAGTCCCACCGTCCGGCCGGACGCTCCCGGACCCTTGGCCGCCGGGCGGGGCCCCCGCCGGTACGGCGCGTTCGCGGTCGGCGTCCGGCACGGTCGTCACGCTCCCCGGGCCTCGAGGACGGCGGTGAAGTCCAGGGTGCGGGCCCGTTCCGCGTCCTCGCGGTACTTCAGGATCGAGCCGAGGGTGGCGACCGCCAGCTCCGCGTCCACCTCGTCCGCGCCGAGCGCGTCCAGGGCGCGGGCCCAGTCGATCGTCTCGGCCACCCCCGGAGGCTTGACCAGGTCCTCGGCGCGCAGGGCCTGCACCAGGGCCGTCACCTGTTCCGCCAGCCGCGCGGACACCTCCGGCAACCGCCGTCGTACGATGGCCAGTTCGCGGGCGAAGCCGGGGTGGTCGAACCAGTGGTAGAGGCAGCGCCGCTTCAGCGCGTCGTGCACCTCACGGGTCCGGTTCGACGTCAGGACGACCACCGGCGGCACCTCGGCCCGCAGCGTGCCCAGCTCCGGAATGGTCACCTGGAACTCCGACAGCACCTCCAGCAGGAACGCCTCGAACTCGTCGTCCGCGCGGTCGATCTCGTCGACGAGCAGCACCGACGGCTGTGTCTGCAACGCCCGCAGCAGCGGCCGTGCCACCAGGAACCGCCGGTCGTACAGCTCCCGTTCGAGGCGGTCGGCGTCCTTGACCCCGGCAGCCTCGGCGGCCCGCAGATGCAGCAGCTGGCGCGGGAAGTCCCAGTCGTACAGCGCCTGCGAGGCGTCGATGCCCTCGTGGCACTGCAGCCGGATCAGCGGGGCGTGCAGGGCCTCGGCGAGGGCGGAGGCGAGCGCGGTCTTGCCGACGCCCGCGTCGCCCTCGCAGAAGATCGGCCGGTGCAGCCGCAGCGCCAGGAAGCAGGCGATCGCCAGCCCCTCGTCGACGAGGTACCCCGTCTCCTCCAGGCGGGCCCGCACCTGCTCCGGGCTGTCCATGGGCACGATCGGCGCTCACCCCATTCCGGCTGCGGCCAGCACGGCCCGCCTGGTCAGGACCCGCGCCAGATGCGCCCGGTACTCCGGCGAGGCCGAGGCGTCGCGTGACGGCCGGGTGCCCTCGGCCGCGGACTCTGCCGCCCGCGCCACGTCCCCGGGATCGCCGGCACCGGTCAGCGCGTCCTCGGCCGCGGCGGCCCGCAGCGGGGTCGCCCCCATGTTGGTGAGCCCCAGGCGCGCCTCGGCGACCCGCCCGTTCTCGCGCCGCACCAGTGCTGCCACGCCGACGATCGCCCAGGACTGGGCCACCCGGTGGAACTTCTCGTAGTGGAAGCCCCAGCCGTCCGTCTTCGGCACCCGCACCTCCACGAGGAGCTCGTCGGGCGCGAGCGAGGACTGGAGGTAGTCGACGAAGAACTCGCGCGCCGGGATCGTGCGCCGTCCGCCCGGCCCGACGGCGACCAGTTCGCCGTCCAGGGCCAGCAGCACCGCGGGCAGGTCACCGGCGGGATCGGCGTGCGCGAGGGAGCCGCCGAGGGTTCCCCGGTGCCGTACGGCCGGGTCGGCCACCGTCCCGGTCGCCGCCGCCAGCAGCCCCGCGTACCGCCGCACCAGCGGGTCGCGCACCACGTCGTGGTGGGTGGTCAGCGCCCCGACGACGAGCGTGCCGCCCTCTTCGCGGACACCGCGCAGCTCCGGGATCCGCCCGACGTCGACGACGAGTTCCGGGAAGGCCAGCCGCAGCCTGAGCAGCGGCAGCAGGCTCTGCCCGCCGGCCAGCACCTTCGCCTCCTCGCCCGCGCCGGCGAGCGCGCGCACCGCCTCGTCGACGGTCGCCGGCCGGGTGTAGTCGAATGCCGGTGGAATCATGCCGAGGCCTCCTTCCGCGCCGAGCGCACCGCCTCCCACACCCGTTCGGGTGTGCAGGGCATCCGGACGTCGTGGACCCCCAGCGGACGCAGCGCGTCCACCACCGCGTTGACCACGGCCGGCGTCGAGGCGATCGTGCCCGCCTCGCCGACCCCCTTGGCCCCCAGCGGGTTGGAGACGGCGGGCGTCTCCGTCCGGTCCGTCACGAAGTCGGGCAGGTCCGGCGCCCCCGGCACGAGGTAGTCGGCCATCGAGCCGGACACCAGGTTGCCCTCGTCGTCGTACACGGCCTCCTCGTACAGCGCCTGCGCGATGCCCTGCGCGAGCCCGCCGTGCACCTGGCCCTCCACGATCAGCGGGTTGATCACCCGGCCGACGTCGTCGACGCAGACGTAGGACCGGATCCGGGTGAAGCCGGTCTCGGTGTCCACCTCGACCGCGCACAGGTGGGTGCCGTGCGGATAGGAGAAGTTCTCCGGGTCGAGCAGGTACTCGGCGTTGATGGTGGGCTCCATGCCCTCGGGCACGTCGTGCGAGAGGAAGGTCTCGAAGGCGACCTCCTGGATGGTCTTGCGCGCCTCGGGGGATCCCTTGACGGAGAACACGCCGTCAGCGAAGTCCAGATCGCCCTCGCTCGCCTCGAGCAGGTGGGCGGCGACCCTGCGTGCCTTCTCCACCACCTTCTCCGCGGCCCGGTGCACGGCCGCCCCGCCGACGACCAGCGACCGCGAGCCGTAGGTGTCCATGCCCTGGGGCGCGGTCAGCGTGTCGCCGTGCACCACCTCGACGTCGTCGAACGGCACGCCGAGCACGTCGGACGCGATCTGGCTCCAGCAGGTCACATGGCCCTGCCCGTGCGGGCTGGTGCCGGTGACCACCTCGACCTTGCCGGTCGGCAGCATCCGGATGCTCGCCGCCTCCCAGCCGCCCGCCGCGTACCTGAGGTCCCGCAGCACCCGGCTCGGCGCCAGGCCGCACATCTCCGTGAAGGTCGACACGCCGATGCCGAGCCGGACCCGGTCGCCCCGTTCGTTCCGCTTGTGCTGCTCGGCGCGGAGGTCGTCGTAGCCGAACAGGGCGAGGGCCCTGTCGGTCGCGGCCGCGTAGTCGCCGCTGTCGTAGGTGAGGCCCGCGACCGTGGTGTACGGGAACTCCTCGTGCCCGATCCAGTTCCGGCGCCGCAGCTCCACCGGGTCCACACCGAGCTCGGCCGCCAGCTCGTCCATGATCCGTTCGATCGCGAACGTCGCCTCCGGGCGTCCGGCGCCGCGGTAGGCGTCGGTGGGGGTCCGGGTGGTGAACACGCCGGTGCAGGTGAAGTCGTAGGCGTCCATCTTGTAGATCCCCGGGTACATGAACGCGCCCAGGATCGGGATGCCGGGGGTGACCAGCATCAGGTAGGCGCCCATGTCGGCCAGCAGGTCCACCTTCAGGCCGAGGAGCCGGCCGTCCCGGGTGGCGGCCACCTCGACGTCCTGGATCATGCCGCGGCCGTGATGGGTCGCCAGGTAGCCCTCGGAGCGCGACTCGGTCCATTTCACCGGCCGGCCCAGGCGCCGCGCGACGGCGAGGGCGAGGGCCTCCTCGCCGTACACCTGGAGCTTGGAGCCGAAGCCGCCGCCCACGTCCGGGGCGATCACGCGGAGCTTGTGCTCGGGGACGCCGGTGACGGCGGAGAGCATGATCCGCAGGATGTGCGGGATCTGGGTCGACGAGTACACCGTGTACTCGCCCGAGGCGGGGAGCGGGGTGACGACGACCGCACGGGGCTCCATCGCGTTGGGGATCAGGCGCTGCTGGTGGAAGCGGCGCCGGACGACGACGTCGGCGCGCTCCCTCACCGCCGCGTAGTCCTCGCCCGACTTCAGCGGCCAGACGTAGCAGCGGTTGGTGCCCTGGCCGGAGTGGACCAGCGGGGCGTCGTCGGCGAGCGCGGCCTCCAGGTCCAGGACCGGGGGCAGCGGCTCGTAGTCGACCTCGATCGCCTCCAGCGCGTCGGCGGCCGCGTACCGGTCCCGGGCCACCACGACCGCCACCGGGTCACCTGCGTGGCGCACCTCGTCGAGGGCGATCGGCGGGTGGTCCGGCAGCACGATGTCCTCGGTGACGGGCCAACCGCAGGGCAGCGAGGCGAGGCCGTCGGCGAGGTCGCGGCCGCTGAAGGCCGCCACCACGCCGGGGCGTTCGAGCGCCGGGGAGACGTCGACACGCTCGACGCGGGCGTGCGCCATGGGGCTGCGGAGGACGGCGAGGTGCAGCAGCCCGGTGACGGTGATGTTGTCGGTCCAGTTGGTCTGACCGGTGATCAGACGGGCGTCCTCCTTGCGGAGCCGGGACCGGCCCACCTCGCGTCCGACGGCCCGGTCGGTCATGCCGTGACCTCCTCGGACGGCGCGGCGGCGTCCTTCGGGGCGGCACCGTTCTCCGCCGCGGCGGCGAGCACCGCGCGGACGATGTTCTGGTAGCCGGTGCAGCGGCACAGATTGCCCTCGAGGGCCTGGCGCACCTCGTCCGAGGTGGGGTGGGGGTTCTCGCGCAGCAGATCGCGCGCGGCCATGATCATCCCGGGGGTGCAGTACCCGCACTGCAGGGCGTGCCGCTCGTGGAAGGCGCGCTGCAACGGGGTCCACTCGCCGTCCCGGGCCAGCCCCTGGACGGTGGTCACCTCGCCGCCGTCCGCCTGTACGGCCAGCACCGAGCAGCTCTTGACGCTCGCGCCGTCCAGCTCGACGGTGCACGCCCCGCAGCTGGAGGTGTCGCAGCCGATCGGGGTGCCGGTCAGGCCGAGGCGGTCGCGCAGGTAGTGGACCAGGAGGAGGCGGGGTTCCACGTCGTCCTCGTAGGCCGCGCCGTCCACCTTCACCGAGATACGGGTCATGTGCCCTCCCTGAGACCGTGCGGGCAGAAGCGAGGGATATCAGCTACCTTGCGTGATGCAAGTCACTCTATGGCCGCTCCCGAGGGGCGGCGAGTGCTGTGACACGCTTTTGTTGAGCGTTAATCCATTGCCGCCGGCGTCGGGTACACCCCGCCTCTCCGCCCCGCTGGGCACCCCGCGACCGGGTTTCGTCGACGGTCGTCACGCCGCCGGCCGTCCGGATGCCGCCGGCCGCCCGGGACACGGTCCCCGAGCGGCCGCGCAGCGATCTCAGCCCGAGGACGGGCCCGTCCAGTCCGACCGCACGTGCCCCAGCCGCACGCGCTGCGGATGGTCGCCGACCGCGACGGACGTGACCTTCCGCCCGGTCGCGAAGTCCACGGCCGTGACCCGGTCGGCGCCACTCTCGGAGACGACGCAGTCCCTGCCGTCGCCGCTGACCGTGGCCCAGTAGGGCTTGGACGCGGGGACGAGCGGGCCTTCCTGGAGGGTGGCGCGGTCGACCACCGTGGCGTAGTCGTCCATGGTGCCCGCGACACACAGCTTCGTGCCCGCGGGGTTCATCGAGAGGCCGTGGTGGCGCGAGTCGTTGACCCAGGTGGTGCGGTCCTCGCTGGTGGCAGGGTTCTTCGGCAGGGTCTTCAGCCGCGTGATCCGGTCGCCGGCGACGTCGTACTCCAGGAAGCCGTTGAAGAACGAGACCTGGAAGTAGAGCTTGGACTCGTCGGGGGAGAAGACCGCCGGGCGGACCGCGTCGGAGAAGTCCCCGAGGCCGAAGGCGTTCAGCCGCTCCCGCATGTCGATGGTCCTGACCTTCTTGTACGTCGTCGCGTCCACGACCGTGATGTGCCGGTCGCCCTTGGTCCAGTCCCAGGCCGGGTCGTCGAGGGCGGTGTTGACGTCCCCGATGGACATGTTCCAGATGTACTTGCCGTCCCTGGTGAAGATGTTCTCGTGCGGCTTGTCGCCGGTCGCGAACGAGCCGAGCTGCCTGCCGGTACCGATGTCCAGCACGTGCACGGTGTTCGCGGTGGAGGCGGAGACCGCCACGCGGGTGCCGTCGGGGGAGACGGCCATGTGGTCCGCACGGTAACCGGACACCGCGAAACGCCAGTTGATCCGTCCCGTGGCCAGGTCGATCGAGACCACGTCGGCGAAGCTCGGCCGGGAGACCACCACGGACGTCCCGTCCGGAGTGGAGTACATGTCGTCCACGAACTGGTCGTGTCCCTCGCCGACGCTGTCGCGGATGCCCAGGAAGTAGATCCACTTGATCGGGTCGGCGTGGATCTCCGCCATCCGCGCGTCCTTGTCGGGGACGACATCGATCCGGCCGACCTTCGCGAAGTCGCCTGTGGAGCCGATGACGTCCGCCGTGCCGTCCCAGTTGTTGCCGACGAACAGCACCTCGCGCAGGGCGGCGGAGCCGGTCGCGGTGTCGGCGGCGGTCGTGGCGGTGGCGGCGGTCGTGGCGGTGGCGGCGACGGTCAGGGCGAGGGCGGCGGCCACGGAGCAAAGGTGCCTGGGTCCGAAGGCAGGCATGACTGCTCTCTCCTCTGTGAGGGGGGTCCCCGCGCGGGCATCGTGGGGGCAGGCCCGCGCGGGCCGGAAATCTGAACACACGTGCTTTCACAGTGAACTTACTGCAAAGTAAGGAAGGGGGCCGCCTTCTCCACAAGACTGCGTACACGACAAAATTGGCCGTCGGCCGGCGGAGGGAGGGGACGTGACGGGCAGACTGAGAGCGCCGACCGGCCGCTACGGCGGCAGGTCCGCCGCCGAGCGACAGGCCGAGCGGCGGCAGCGCTTCCTCGCCGCCGCGCTGCGGCTGTTCGGGGACACCCCCGGCTTCCGCTCCACGACCGTCGCGGCCCTCAGCGAGGCCGCCGGGCTGTCCACCCGCCAGTTCTACGAGGAGTTCCGCACTCTGGAGGACGTCCTCGCCGCCCTCCACCTCCAGGTCAACGACTGGGCCGAGCAGGCCGTCCTGGACGCGCTCGCCGACGCCGGGGACCTGCCGCTGCCCGAACGGGCCGCCGCCCTATTCCACGCCTACGCCGCGAGCGTCACCGCCGACCCGCGCCGGATCCGCATCACCTTCGTCGAGATCATCGGCGTCAGCCCCCGCCTGGAGGAACAGCGCCTGGCCCGCCGGTCCCGCTGGGTGGACCTCATCTGCGCCGAGGCGCGGGCCGCCGCCGCCCGGGGGGACGCCGCGCCCCGGGACTACCGCCTCGCCGCCACGGCCTTCATCGGCAGCGTCAACGGCCTGCTCCACGACTGGAGCGCCGGGTGGGTGGACGCGACCCTGGACGAGGTCGTCGACGAACTGGTCCGGCAACTGCTGGGCATCCTGAGACCGGCGGACCAGGGCGAGCCCGGGGCGTAGCGGCAGGCCGCCGCCCGCTCGGCCCGGGTCGCCGGACAGGTCCCGGCCCGCGAGCCGGTCGAGCGCCGGGCGGCTCACCTGTGCCGGGCGTGCCGTGTCGGCAGCGGCCGTGGGACGCGTCGTCGCCGAAGGTGCCGGCGCGGCAGTGCCCCGCGGAGCACGGCACTGCGGCGGAGACCAGTCGCCGTGCCGCCGAGGCCCTGCGCCGTCGCCGGAGCGCCGGGCGCGGCCGGCCCAGCGCCGCGCGGGCCGAATAGGTCCAGGTCAGCCGGGAACCGACCTGGACCCTCGCCGCTCTCATCCCTATTCGTCCCATGCCTGGATCATGATCTGCTCGGCGATCTTGCCGTCGCGCAGCGAGATCATGGACTCGGCGAGGACACGGACCCCGTCCGCGTACTCGCAGGACTCCACGTACGCGGCCCGGTCGCCCTGGACGACGCACTGTTCGAGCCTGTGCGTCATGTCCCGGCTGTACACGTCGTCGAGCATCGCCCCGATCTCCTCGCGGCCGTGCAGGATCTTGGGGTGACTGGGCTGGGCGCTGTGGTCCACGATGCGGATCTCCGCGTCGTCCGCGTAGAGCGACAGCAGCGTGGACGCCGTCTGTCCTTCGATGCCCCGGCGCAGTGCCTCGGTGCCGAAGGCGGGGTTTGCCGTGGTTGCCATGCTGACCTCCTACGGGGGCACGGCCCGGCGGGTGGCGGGCCGGGGCGCGCCTCACCTTCGAGGCTCCTCCGCCCCGGCGGGCCCGGCAAGCGCAACCGGGCCGCTCGGCCCGACGGGCGAGCGGCGGCGCGTGTGCCCGGGCGGGCACGCGCCGCCGTCGCGCAGGACATGATCTGCGCTCGACGTGTCGTCGCCGTCGGCCCTCCCGCGCCCCTCCACCCGCTCGGCTCGCTCGGCCCCAGGATTTTCCCGCATCGGGCGGGCACGCCCTCCACACCCCGGCGCGAAACGGACGTACGAACCAGGCGCGCCCACCGAGCCGTTGGCGCCCGACCGCGGGCCCACGCCGGCCGCGCCGACCGCGGGCCCACGCCGGCCGCGCCGGTCCGCTCCCGTTACGTTCCGCCCCGCGCCGGTCCGCGGCCGTTCCGCCCCGCGACCGTTCCGCCGCGCGGCCGTTCCGGGCCGCCCGAGCCCGTATGGCCCGGCCCGACCCAAGCCCGTACGGCCCGGCCCGCCCCGCGCCCGTACCGCTCGGCCCGCCCCGCGCCACACCCCCCGCCCCCGAGGCCTTCCACCCCGTTACGGATCAGTTACGCGTAGGGTCGGAGGGACGGACAACGGTCGACGGAAGGACCAGCACCATGGCGCAGGAAGTGCGCGGCGTGATCGCACCCGGGAAGAACGAGCCCGTGCGGGTCGAGACGATCGTCGTGCCGGACCCGGGACCCGGCGAGGCCGTGGTCCGTGTCCAGGCCTGCGGCGTCTGCCACACCGACCTGCACTACAAGCAGGGGGGCATCAACGACGAGTTCCCCTTCCTGCTCGGCCACGAGGCCGCCGGCGTGGTGGAGTCGGTGGGCGAGGGCGTCGACGAGGTCGCTCCCGGTGACTTCGTGATCCTCAACTGGCGTGCCGTGTGCGGGAAGTGCCGCGCCTGTCTGCGCGGACGGCCCTGGTACTGCTTCGACACCCACAACGCCCGGCAGAAGATGACCCTGACCGACGGCACCGAACTCTCCCCGGCCCTCGGCATCGGCGCCTTCGCCGAGAAGACGCTCGTCGCGGCCGGCCAGTGCACCAAGGTCGACCCGGCGGTCTCCCCGGCCGCGGCCGGGCTGCTCGGCTGCGGAGTGATGGCCGGCCTCGGCGCCGCGATCAACACCGGGAACGTCGGCCGCGGCGACTCGGTCGCCGTCATCGGCTGCGGCGGCGTCGGCGACGCGGCCGTCGCGGGGGCCTACCTGGCCGGTGCCGCGAAGGTCATCGCGGTCGACATCGACGACCGCAAGCTGCAGACCGCCCGCACGATGGGCGCCACCCACACCGTCAACTCCCGCGAGACCGACCCGGTCGAGGCGATCCGCGAGCTGACCGGCGGCTTCGGCGCCGACGTCGTCATCGACGCCGTCGGCCGCCCGGAGACGTACCAGCAGGCGTTCTACGCCCGCGACCTGGCCGGCACGGTCGTCCTGGTCGGCGTGCCCACCCCGGAGATGAAGCTCGAGATGCCCCTGCTGGACATCTTCGGCCGGGGCGGCGCGCTGAAGTCCTCCTGGTACGGCGACTGCCTGCCCTCGCGGGACTTCCCGATGCTGGTCGACCTGCATCTGCAAGGGCGGCTGCCGCTGGACAAGTTCGTCAGCGAGACCATCCAGCTCGACGAGGTGGAGAAGGCCTTCGAGCGGATGCACCACGGAGACGTGCTGCGCTCGGTGGTGGTGTTCTGATGACCGCCCGAATCGAACGCCTCGTCACCTCGGGCCAGTTCACCCTGGACGGCGGCACCTGGGACGTGGACAACAACGTCTGGATCGTCGGCGACGACCACGAGGCGGTCGTCATCGACGCCGCCCACGACGCCGAGGCCATCGCCGCCGCCGTCGGCGACCGGCGGCTGACCGCCATCGTGTGCACCCACGCCCACAACGACCACGTCAACGCCGCCCCCGCGCTCGCGGACCTGACCGGCGCGACGATCTGGCTGCACCCCGACGACCTGGGCCTGTGGAAGATGACCCACCCGGACCGGGACCCCGACGAGCACCTGGCCGACGGCCAGGTGATCGAGGCGGCGGGCGCCGACCTGACCGTCATCCACACCCCCGGCCACGCGCCGGGCGCGGTCTGCCTGTACGACCCGGGGCTCGCCACCGTCTTCACCGGCGACACCCTCTTCCAGGGCGGCCCGGGCGCCACCGGTCGCTCCTACTCCCACTTCCCGACGATCATCGACTCGATCCGCGACCGCCTCCTGACCCTGCCGCCCGAGACGAAGGTCCTCACCGGCCACGGCGACTCGACCACGATCGGCGCGGAGGCCCCGCACCTGGAGGAGTGGATCGCCCGCGGGCACTGACATCCGGGCGGCGCGGCCGACGGCGCCGAGAAGGCGACGAGGATGTCCGGCTTCCACGGCACCCGCGACGACGGCATCGACGCGATGACGACATCGACGGGACGCGCACGTGAGGCCGGACATGTCGGGGCCACTGGAAGGCAAGGTCGCGCTGGTCGCGTGTGCGACACGGGGGCGCGGGGCGGGGGATCGCCGTGGAACCCGGCGCGGCCGGCGCCACCCGCCGGCCGGCCGACGCGACCGGTTGCCGGTGACCCTCACACCGGCGGCGCGGACGGCAGCGGCCACCGCGCCGAGTGGCCCGGCGGCAGCGCCAGATCCGTGCGTACGGCCGTGTAGTAGCCCTCGCGCGCGGCGCGCTGCCGCTCCAGCAGCGTCCGCCAGGCCTCCGGGTCCCGCCGTCCCTCGCGCACGAACCGCTCCATCTCCATGACCGCGACAACCCACTCCCGGGCCTTCTCCACCACCTCCGGACTGCCCAGCATGATCAGGGCCTCCCCGGACGGGTCCCGGGCGACGGCCGCCCCGGCCAGCGACGGCTCCGCCTCCGCGAGGGACAGCGGATGCGGATTCGGGTCGTTGCCCAGGTGGGCGGCGACCCGGTAGGTCAGCGTGACCGACTGCTTCAGCGAGCGCGCGTAGTCGGCGTACACCGCGAGCCGCCGCTCGTCCCAGCGCGCCGCCTGCTCCCGCCGGAACCGGGCCCGGTCGCCCCGCACGACGGCGAGATACGAACCGAGGGCGCCGATCACGACGCCTATGAGCGCGGGGAGTTGCTGGAGGAATGCGGACATGGGCGCACGCTATCCGCCCGGCCGATCGTTCCGGCACCGGGTTTCGGCGGACGGCTCACCGCAGGGTCCGCACCGGCCGGCGCGGTGAGGGCACCTTCACACGGCCGCCGCCGCGTGCCACCGTTCTTGTCACCGTTTCGTCTCAGGGCGGCCGGCCCTACAACCACCGCCGCCCGGCGGTTGTCCAGCAATCGGAGAGCAGTGGGCCGCACGAAGGGGGATCCGGAACATGAGGGGCATGTCCAGGCGGGGAGTCGTCGCGCTCGGCGTCACGGGGCTCGTCGCGCCGCTCGGTCTGGCGCTCGGCGCCGCGCCGGCGCAGGCCGCGAGCTGCACGACGCGGACCGGGCCGTACCAGAAGCAGGTGGAGAAGTTCCTCGGCCGGCCGGTCGACGGCCGTCAGTCGGCCGCGGACTGCAAGGCCATCCAGGCGTTCCAGACCAAGCACGGCATCACGCCGAACATCGGCTACGCCGGGCCCGTCACCTGGGGCGTGATGGACCTGATGAACAAACAGAAGGCGGTCGGCAGCAACCCGAACAAGGACGGCAAGTGCCCGGTCAACAAGGGCCGTATCGCCTGCGTCAACCTCACCCTCCAGCTCAGCTGGATCCAGGACGGCAGCCGGCTCGTGTACGGGCCCGTGCCGGTGCGCACCGGCCGTGACGGGTACGAGACCCGCACCGGTCTGAAGAAGATCTACTGGCGGGACATCGACCACGTGTCGATGATCTACCACGTGCCGATGCCCTACAGCCAGTTCTTCGACGGCGGTCAGGCCTTCCACTCCGTCGGCCTGAGCATGTGGAACCCGCCGGGCTCGCACGGCTGCGTCAACATGACGACGACGGACGCCAAGAAGTACTGGTCGCTGCTGAAGCAGGGCGACGACGTCTTCGTCTACGGCCGCAAGCCGGGCACCTGACGGAAAGCCGGACGTGACGTGTTCCTCACACGCGTCGGGAGGCGAACTCGCGTTTTCTTCCCGGCGGATGGACGTGATGAGGGACACGGTCCGAAATGTCCGTATGGCTAGCACTTATTCACAGCGCCCTCACGTCGATCGGCATATGCTTCACAACATGTCCACCACTGTTGAACCCGTCTCCGAGCGATCGGCCGCGGAGGTCAACGAGGAGATCCGGGCCCTGTGGCTCCGGTCGGGCGGGACACTGACCACCGAGCAGCGCGAGGAGTACCAGCGGCTCGTGCTGGAGTGGGCTGAGGCCGCTCCAGACCCGGTCAGGGCGGCCTGAGCGCCACCGCCGGCAACGGACCACACCCTCCGGGGCACCCGTGAGCGCACGGGTGCCCGTTCCACATCCTCCTCGGCCGCCCGTCCCACGGCGCCCGTCCCGGGGCCCTCGGCCGCCCGCCACGGCGCCGCGTCCCGCGTCCCGCGGCCCTCGGCCGCCCGTCCCGCGGCCCGGCTGTGCGTCCCGCTCAGCCCCAGGTCGCCGAGTAGTACCGCTGGTAGGCCTTGCGGTCCTGTTCCGCGCGGATGTAGCGCGTGGCGACCAGCGCGATCAGACTGCCCGCGATGACCAGCAGCCCCGGGCCGACGTTGCGCGGGTCGGTCAGCCGGGACACCAGCGTGGAGCCGTTCGCGCCGCCCGCCACCGGCGCCGAGGACCCCGGCGAGACGGCACCGGGCGCGATGGCGCTGTGGGTGGCCGACGCGGACGGAGCCGCGGAGGGCGCCGCACCCCCGCCCTGGGGCGCCGACACGATCAGCCGCACACCGAGCGCGGACAGCGCCTTGGTCACCGGCTGGAAGAACGTCGTACCGCCCGTCTTGCAGTCGCCGCTGCCGCCCGAGGTCACCCCCAGCGCGACGCCCTCGGAGAACAGCGGCCCGCCGCTGTCGCCCGGCTCGGCGCACACCGTGGTCTGGATCAGTCCGGTGACGGTGCCCTCCGGGTAGTTCACCGTCGCGTTCAGCCCCGTCACCTGGCCGTCGCGCAGCCCGCTCGTGCTGCCGCTGCGGAACACCCGCTGCCCCACGGCCGGATCGGCCGCGCCGGTGATCCGCACGCCCTTGCCGCCGCCGATCGCCACGACGTCGGCGCCGTCACCGGCGCGGCCGGAGGCGTACTGCACCAGGGAGAAGTCGCTGCCGGGGAAGGAACCGGCGACCGTCCGGCCCAGTTGCTGGTTGCCCTGGTTGTCGGCGAACCAGGTCGACCCGGTGGGCCCGCAGTGCCCTGCCGTCAGGATGAAGTCGCCGCGTCCGTCGGTGACGTTGAATCCCGCCGAGCAGCGGCCGCTGGTCGACAAAATGGGCTGTGCCCCGTTGAGCCGGGTGGTGAACCTGCCCTGGGCGCGCTCCATGTGCACGAAGGTGCCCAGGCGGCCGGCGACGCGGGTGAGCCGGGCCCAGTCGCCGGCGGAGACGGAGCTGTCGCCCTGGACGACGACCCGGTTGGTCCGGTAGTCCAGCGCCCACGCCGTGCCGGCCACCCGGGGCGCGGCCCGCAGGCCGGCCGCCGCCGCCTTCAGCTCGTTCATGCTGTGCCGGACGACCTTCGGCTCGGCCCCCGTCCGCCGCACCTCGGCGGCGGCCCCCTCGTCGGTGACGGCGACGACCGGGCGGCCGTCGGCGCCGATCCAGCTGCCCGCCGTACGTGCGGTGCCGAGCCGTGACGCCAGGCCCGCGCCCATGCCGGCGGCCGACGGCGTGGCGGCCCGGAGCGGGACGGCGGACGTGCCGGGAGCCTCACTGGCCATCGCGGCCTGCGTGACCATCGCTCCTCCCAGAAGCAGTCCCGCGACGGCCGTCAGCCGTGTCACTCGCCGGACGACCCGTCGTCGTGCGTGCCTCATGCGTGGCTCCCGAACCCCGAACACACGGTTGCAACACCGCCGGGACGCTCCGGTCGTTGAGCGCCCTCCTCTCCATACGGGGCGCGGGACACGGGCGTTCAGCACCCCGGCGAGATCCGGAAGAGAGGCCCTAGACTGCGCGTATGAACGACACCGTGGTGGAGCGGCTCGGGGCCGGCAAGTACGTGCTGATCACCAGCTACCGCAAGAACGGCACCCCGGTCGCCACCCCGGTGTGGGTGGTCAGGGACGGCTGCGCGCTCGGCGTGTGGACGGCCGCCGACTCCTGGAAGGTCAAGCGGATCCGCAACCGGCCCGATGTGCTGGTCGGCCCGTGCGACGTGCGCGGCAACCCGACCGGCGACCAGCTCCCGGCGACCGCGGAGATCTGCGACCCGGCGACCAGCGCCCGCTACCGCGGCCTGGTCGCCCGCAAGTACGGCCTGCTCGGCCGGCTCACCCTGCTCGGCAGCCGGTTGCGCCGGGGCGAGCAGGGCTCGGTCGGCATCCGGGTGGTCCCGAAGGCCACCACCTGACGGCACGTCAAGAGCGATCACGTTCGGGCAAGTCGGCCGCGCGGCCCCGCGAGGGAGCCGCGCGGCCTTCCGGTCCGGCCCGCGAGACCGCCACGGCCGAGCGGACCGGCTACGACGCGTCGAGCACCGTGCCGGTCAGTTCCGGCCCTCCGTCCTGCGGCCGGCCCTCGTCGTCGGTCAGCCGGAAGCGGACCGACTCGGCGGGCTCCGTGACCCGGTCCCTCACCGTCGGCACCGTGACCTCCGCGCTGAGCCGGCCCGCCGGGACGGACGCCCACAGGGACAGGCCCTTCACCCGGGACAGGGGCCGCTCCGGGTCGGGTGACGCGCCGGTGCTCTCCCGGAGCCACCGCGGATCGACGTCCTTGGTGGACAACTCCGGCCCCCGCTCAACCGGTTGTACGGCGAACAGCGCGGACATCTCCGTGTCGGCGGCCGCGGACAGGGTCAGCCGCCACTTCAGCGGCTGTCCCTCGGTGACCCGGCCGGCGAGCGGGGTGACCGTGAACGTGGGCCTCGGGTCGTCGTTCCCGACCGTCACCCCGCCCCGGTAGGAGCCGATCACGGAGGTGTGCACCGCCTTCACCAGCACGTCGTGGGACACGTCCTGCCCGAACCGGGTGTTGCCCTCCACCTTCACCGGTACGTCGATGTCGTGGCCGCCCGGCCGCACGGTCACCAGCCGGTCCGTGGTCCCGCCGGTCGCGGGGTCCACGACGTACAGGCGCACCTGCCCGCTGCCGTGCCCGGAGACCCGTACCGGCACCCGGTAGGTGCGCACGCCCGAGTCGCCCTCCTCGACGGTCAGCCGCCCGATGTCGATCCGGGGCAGCACGGCCGCGCGAACCGCGGGGGTGCCGGGGCGCCGGCCCCAGGCGTCGATCAGCCAGGCGCGGCCGGAGCGGGTGCGCGGGGTCAGTTCGAGAGCCGTGACCCGGCGCAGGTCGAGACCGGCGCGGGTGGCGGGGGTGAGCGGGACGCGCACTTCGCGTGCCCAGTAGGACGCGGTCCGCTCGGTGCCGGGCAGTCCGTCGACGCGGACCCGGCCGAGCGTCGCACGGCGTCCGGAGGCGTCGGTGACGGACACGTCCAGCCGGGTGCCGGAGGTGTTCGGCGGCACGATCACGCGCAGCGCCAGGCCCTCGGCGCCGCCGAGGGAGACCGGGGCGGCGGGCCGCACCCGCACCGGGCTCCCGGCGGCGGACCAGCGCAGCGCCACCGCGCGGCGGCCGGTCTCCCGGGCGGTCTCCCACGGCGCGAAGTGGGGGGACACCCCCCTCGCGCCGGGGCCGAGGCAGGCGACGGACGGGCTGGGGTCGACCGCCGAGCACAGCCGGCCGCCGGTCACCGACACCGGGCCGTCCGGCAGGAAGGCGCCGGTGCGGCCGGCGCCGACGGCATGGGTGAGCACCCGGGCCGGGTCCGCGGACGGCGCCCGCACGCCCGAGCCGTCGAGCAGCGGGCGCACCCGGTCGTCACCGGCGACGAACAGCCTGGCCGCGGCGGCGATGTAGGTGGCGCCGGCCCGGTGCTGCCGGTCCGCGGTCAGCCGGGTGCGGGTGCCCGGCGAGCACACCGGGTCGCGGTGGCCGGGGTCGTTCCAGAAGTCGTCGTCGGCGGGCGCCTGCGCCGTGCCAGGAGTCCACTCGGTGTTGAAGAAGTTGTGGTTGGCGCCGACGACGTAGACGGCGCTGTGCAGCGCGGCCCCCCGGCTGACGCCTCGGGTCCCGTCGACGTAGAGCTCGCCCTGCAGGTCGGAGACGTCTCCGTCGCAGCCCGGCAGAATCGTGGCCGACGGCACGTCGGCGACGGGATTCTGGCCGAAGGCCGTCGGTCCGATGAGGACCGTGCCGCGGATGTGCCAGCTGACCGGGCCGTGGTAGCCGTCCTGGCCGGCGGGCGGCGGGTAGAGGCTGTCCATGGCGGCGCGGTTGACGCCCTCGCCGCCGCGGGAGTGCCCGACCAGCAGCACCCGGGAGAGGTCGGCCCGGGGCGCGTCGCGTACGACGTCCGGCGCCGAGGCCGGACGGGCGGCCCAGCCGGCCCAGCGGGCCAGGTGCAGGCGCACCAGCGAGGAGCGGGCCTGCGCCCCGCCGTCCTCCGCCGCCCAGTCCTGGCCGTTGATGCCGTCGGCCGCGATCGACACCGTCACATAGCCCTGCGAGGCCAGCAGCCTCTGGTCCCGCAGATAGCCCCGGTGGCTGGGGATCGGCCTGGTCCCGGACGGGCAGGGCCAGTCGCCGGTGACGGCGCCGTGCGGCTTGTAGCAGGTGGCGTGGCGGCCGTGCAGGAACAGTGCCAGCGGCCGGCGGCCGGTGGCACCCCGGGGAGCGACCACCACGGCCCGCATCTCGACCGGCGCCGGAAGGCCGGGCAGCCGGACGGAGTCGAGGTGGTACTCGCCGGTGGCGGTGCGATAGGGGCCCGGCCTGCCCGGGTCGACGCCGTTCGCCGGGAGGGGCGCGGGAGGGGCGGCCGCGGCCACGGAGTTCCGGCCCGGCGCGGGCGCAGTGGCGCCCGGCCCGTCCAACCGCCTTCCGGACGCGCGTACTTGCAGTCCGCTCAGGCTGCCGGCGCGCGCCCGGTCCAGAGCGAGCCGGAACGTGTGCCCGTCCCGGCCGGGCTGCGGCCGGCCGAGCAGCCGGCCGCCCGCGTAGAACTCGACACGCGCGTCACCCATGGGCACCGAGGTGCCCGACCGCCACACCAACTGCCGGGCGGCTCCCTCGCCGGTGACGCGCCAGCCCGGTGGAAGCCCGCCGTCGCCGTCCCCGTCGGCCGCGACCGCCGACGCCCGCGGGGCTGAGGGCGGTGGAGCGGCCTGCGCCGACACGGGCGCGGCTGAGAGCAGGGCGAGCACCGCCACGGCGGTCACGCCTGTGCGCCGGACACGGATCAATGGTTCCTCCTGGCAACCGATGCGCGGGCGCCCCGGCGGTCCCGGGGGCCTCTCGCGCTCCGGAGGACGGGAGGCGAGGGCGGCGGGTTGCCTGCGTGGAGCGGAGCAGTGAAGCTCAACGGCGCTATCCAGCCGCCGAGTTGGGGCCACTCCCACCCAGGAGCGGCCTGGGCGGCGGGGCCCGTTCCGACGGTCCCCGGCCGGCCTGGCTCTTGGGCCATCGGCCGTGAGGAAAGGCGTGTTGAACGGTCGTCGCCCGCGTGGCAGTGGTCGGGCGCGGGTGCGCGCTCGGCTAGGCTGCGGTTCCCGTGGACATGACGGGGCTGGTGCGGGTGAAAACGATCGGGGCCGGGGGCCGGAGGATCGGCGGGTGGCTCACCGGACATGCCGGCCGGTGCCTGGCCGTCTCGCTGACGGCGCACGTCCTGGCCGTCGTCACGCATCCGACCGAGCCGCTGGACCTGCGCGTCTACCACGGGGCCGCGCCGCACGTGCTCTCCGGCGGCCTGTACGACTTCGCGGTGCACACCGGGCCGCCCATCCCGCTGCTGCCGTTCACCTACCCGCCGTTCGCCGCGCTGGTGTTCCTTCCGCTGTCCCGCCTGCCCTGGACGGCGACGGTCGTGCTCTGGCAGGCGCTCTCGGTCGCCGCTCTGCTGGTGATCGTGGGGTGCGCGTTCCGGCTGCTCCCCGCGCGCCCCGACGGCCGGGGCAGGGCGCGTGTCCTGCTGTGGACCGCCGTGGGGCTGTGGCTGGAACCGGTGCGCCACACCCTGGACCAGGGGCAGGTGAACCTGCTGCTGGGCGCCGTGGTGCTGGCCGGTCTGGCGTCCCCCGAGGGAGCGGGGCGCCGGGGAGCGGGACCCGGGTCGGGAGATGCCGAGGGAGGAGCCTCCGGGGCAGGAGCGGCCGGGGCAGGGGAGTCCACGCGGGGAGCGGTGTGGCGGGGCGCGGCCGTGGGTCTGGCGGCGGCGGTGAAACTGACCCCGGCCGTGGGCGGGTTGTACCTGCTGGCGACCCGGCAGTGGCGGGCGGCGCTGTGGGCCGTCGTCGCCGGCGGCGCGGCCACGGCGGTGGCCTGGGGCGTAGCACCGGAGGAGTCGGCGCGTTACTGGTCGGTGCTCGTGACGCGGACCCAGCGCGTCGGCCCGCTCTGGTCGGTGCGCAACCAGTCCCTGCGCGGGGCGGTCGCCCGGCTGGTCGGCCAGGACGGGGCCGTCGTCGCCCCGGTCTGGTGGACGGCGCTCGCCCTGGCGACCGGGGCGGCCGCCTGGGCGCTGTGGGCGGCGGTGCGGCGAGGCGATCGGCTCGGCATCCTGGTCGCCGTGGAGTTGTACGGGCTGCTGGTCTGCCCCGTCTCCTGGAGCCACCACTGGATCTGGTGCCTGCCCGCCATGATCTGGCTGGCCCACGGTCCGCTCCGGCGGCGCCCGTTCGCCCGGCTCACGCTCGCCGTCTGGGCACTCGCGGCCGGGGCCCGTCTCGTCCCGCTGCTCATCCGGGCGGAGGACCACCTGGCGCACCCCAGCCCCTACCCGGCACTGCTCGCCTGGCCCGGTTGCGTCTACGCCGTGTGCACCCTGCTGACCTTCCTGGCCCTCGCCGTCGGCCCCGCTGGGGGCCAGGCGCGCTCCGGCGCGTCCGGGGCGGGGCGGCCGGGGGAGCGGACGGGACGGCCGGCGGCGGAGGCTCAGCGGGCCGCGTCGTCCCCGCCGGTGAGGTGACGGACCGCGGCAGTCCGTCAGGTCTCCGTCCGTGAGACCCGTCCGTCAGGCTCGTTTCTCAGGTCCAGGCTCGGTACTCGTCCAGCAGCTGGAAGACCGGCTCGCCGCGCACGGGGTCCTTCGCCGTGGACAGCCGGACCCGGTCGCCGCTGTGGATGCCGATGGGCGGGCCCATCACACGCCCCCGGACGACGAAGCCCTCGGCCATCTCGATCAGCGACACATTGCGCGCGGCCGGGGTGTTGCGATGCACCACCGTCGAGTGACGGACGGTGCCGCTGCCCTCGCTGCGCTCCGTGCGCAGTTCGCTGCCCCGGCAGACCGGACACAGCAGCCGGTGGTACATGGCGCTGCCGCACCAGGCGCAGCGCTGGAAGTAGAGGGCCTCCGGCTCGCGGGCCCCGGGGTCGAGAAGGCCCGTGGCGGAGCCGGTTGCCAAATGAGCGACGTTTCCTGATTGGTGGTACACGCTGGTCAGCTCCCTGCGCTCGGCCGGAATCCCGCGTGCCGGGTCGCCCGCGCACGCCTGTGCGCGGCCGCCCGTGCCACCGTGCACGGAGCACAGGGTATGGCACTCAGTGCCACTCGTAAAGGCACTGCGTACCCTCAATCTGCGGAACCGGGGCTCAGCTCCGGCCGAGTGCCGACTCGATCTCCTGCACGACCCGCCACAGCGGCGCCCCCCGCCGCGAGACGACCACGACCACGTCCTCCCCCTCCTCCTCGGCGCGGTGGCCGCCCGCGGGGGCGGCGGGCGCGTCGCCGAAGGCGGACTGCACGTATCCGAGCGCGTGGTCCACGGCGTCGCCTTCGTCGCCCTGCCCGTCGGAACGCAGCCAGGAACGCAGCGCGTTGTTGTGCGCGGCGACCACGGCGGCCGCGATCACGTCCGCCCGCAGCGTCCCGTCGCGCCGTCCGGCGAACCGGGTGCGCAGGTAGTCGGCGAGCGCGCGCTCGTAGCGCCACACCACCGACAGCTCGTACGCCCGCAGCCCGGGCACCTGCTTGGTGAGCCGGTAGCGCTGCACGGAGAACGTCGGGTTCTCGGCGTACATCCGCAGCACCAGCCGGGCGGCGTCGCAGACCCGCTGCACCGGCTCGTCCTCGTCGCCGCCGGCGGCCAGGAACGCCGTCATGTCGGCCAGGCACCGCTCGTGGTCGGGGAAGACCACGTCCTCCTTCGAGGGGAAGTAGCGGAAGAAGGACCGCCGCCCGACCTCGGCGAGCGCCACGATGTCGTCGATGGTGGTCTGCTCGTACCCGCGCTCCAGGAACAGCCGGAACGCCGCCGCCACCAGGGCGTCCCGCATGGGCGGCTTCGCGGCGGCCGCCTCCGTCTTCTCGCCGCGACGGGCGGCCGCGCTGCTGGAGCTCATGGACGGGAACGTAGCATCCGGCCGGGCAGGAATGGCACTCAGTGCGCTCCACGGAGGGAACTGAGTGCTCACACGGGGGTGCCGAGCAGGGGAAGTAACCTTTCTCCGCCCGCCCCCCTGCCCCGCCCCGGACCCCCGCCCGAGCGCAGGCTCGGACCCCCGCCCCAGGAGCCCCGTATGCCGTCCGCCCGACCCCGCCTCCTCTACGTCACCGACCTGGCGTACCCGGCCCGCGGGCGCCGCTACTGCGACGAGGACATCCACCTGACCTCGCGCCTGCGCGAGGACTTCGACCTGGCCCTGTGCCATCCGCGCGAGGCGGCCGCGCTGATGGATGCCTTCGACGCCGTCGTGGTCCGCAACAGCGGGCCCGTCCTGGAGTACCAGGCGGCCCACGAGGACTTCCGGGCGCGGGCGCTGGCCCGGGGGACCCGGGTCTACAACCCGCTCACCGGCAAGGCGGACATGGCGGGCAAGCAGTACCTGCTCGACCTGACCGCCGCGGGATTCCCGGTCATCCCCACCGTCGACCGGCTCGACGACCTGCACCGGCTGCCCGCCGCGGACCGCTACGTGGTCAAGCCGAGGCTGGGCGCCGACTCCATAGGACTCAGGACCGTCCCCGCCGACGTGCTGCCCGGCCTGGTCGACGGCGGCGTCCTCGTCCAGCCGCACATCGACTTCGTCTACGAGGTCTCGTTCTACTTCGTCGACGACGACCTCCAGTACGCCCTGTACGCGCCGGACCCCGCGCGGCGCTGGGACCTGCGGCCGTACCGGCCCACCCGCGAGGACCTGGAGTTCGCCCGCCGCTTCGTCGACTGGAACGCGCTCGGCCACGGCATCCAGCGGGTGGACGCCTGCCGCGCGCCGGGCGGTGGACTGCTCCTGGTGGAGCTGGAGGACCTCAACCCGTACCTGTCCCTGGACGCCCTCGACGACCCGGGCAGGGACGCGTTCGTCACCGCGATGAGGACTTCCCTGCACCGCTTCCTCGCCGCCGCCGGCTGAACCGGCCGGCCGTGTGAACCCGCGGGGCGGCGGCCACGTATCACTCCTCGGGATGGGGTCCGTGCGCAGGGACGGAAGGAGTGCAGTGTGTCGACACCGCGCGGAGACGGGCAGCCGCACGGCGGGCCGCCCCTCGAACCGGTCCGCGTCATACGGCCCCGGCGGACCGACGCCCTCGCGGAGCTCATGCGGGAGTTCCAGGAACGCCGAACCGGGAACCCCGCCGGCGAGGGCGTCCGACCCGGGGGCGGCGGAGGGGAGCACGGCCGGAGCGGAGACGGGAGCGTCGAGGACGCCGCCGTCGTCGTCGAGGACGCCACGGAGGAGCTGCCGCCGGTACCGGCCGACGGACCCGCGCCCCGCGGCGCGCCGCGCACCCGCCCGATCGCCGGGGAGACCGGCTGGTTCACCCGGGACAGCGGCCAAGCCGCCCGGGACTCAGGAGGCCCAGCCGCCCGGGACACAGCCCCGAGCGCCCGCGGCTCCGGCCCGGTCTCTCGTGACACCGGCCCGGGCGCACGGGGCACCAGCCCGGTCACGCCGAAGACGGCGGTCTCCGCCGGGCGGGACGCGGGCCCCGGTGCGCCGGGGCGTGGACTGCGCCGGGCCGCCGTCGTGGTCGCCGTCGCCGCGGCCGCCCTGACCGGCTTCGGTTGCGCCCTGCTGCTGCCCGGCAGGGGCGGGGCCGCCGGTGCCGCAGCGGCACCGGCTCCGCACCCGTCCGCGAGCGCCTCCACCGCCCCCGCTCCCGTCCCCACGGTGGCGACCGGCCCGAACCGTGGGACCGACCCCGACGGGCCCGGGACGCTGCGCGAGGGCGACAGCGGCCCGGAGGTCGCCGAGCTGCAGGAGCGCCTGCTGCGCATCCCGGACGTGTACCGCGACGGCTCCACCGGCGGCACCTACGACGCCGTGCTCAGGGCGGCCGTGGCCCGCTTCCAGCTCTGGTACGGCATCAGCGGCGACGAGACCGGCGTCTACGGCGACGACACCCGCCGGTCGCTGGAGTCCCGTACGGCGCTTGACGACGGGTGAGGAGGGCACACGCCGACGTGAAGAGGTGAGCCGGCGCGCCGCGCGCGGACGTACGGGCGTACGCGGGGCGGCGGCACACGGCGTACGGCGGTACGGAACGGCAGGAGCACGGCGGACATGGCAGGCATGGACACATTCACCCAACGGCTGGACCCCGACATGTACCTGGTCACGGCCGCGGCCGACGGGGAGCGGGCCGGCTGCCTGGTCGGCTTCGCCGCCCAGTGCTCCATCCGGCCCACACGGTTCATGGTGTGGCTCTCCAAGGCCAACCGGACCTTCCGGGTGGCCGAGCGGGCCGACCGTCTCGGCGTGCACCTGCTGACCCGGGAACAGCACGCGCTGGCCGCCCTGTTCGGCGGCCGCACCGCCGACGACGGAGTGGACAAGTTCGCCGAGGCCGACTGGACGCGGGCGGGGAGCGGTGCCGTCGTCCTGCCGGACACGCCGGCGTGGTTCGTCGGCCGGGTGGTGCGCCGCCTCGACGCGGGGGACCACGTGGGGTTCGAGCTCGACCCGGTGGAGTCGGGCGGCCGGGCGGACCTCGGCGGCCCGTCGCTGCGGCTCTCGGACTGCCTCGACATCACTCCGGGCCACCCGGCGGACTGACCCCCGAAGGCCCGAGCGGCCTGCTCGGCGGGCCTGACCGGGCAGACTCGGCCGACCAGGCGGGCTAGGCCGGTTCCGTCGGCACCCGGACGTCCACCACGCAGACGTCGTCGCGCCGCTCGCCCGCCAGCATCGAGCCCAGCAGCGGACCGAGGGAGCCGAACCCGTCCGCGCGGTGCGCGGCGGCCGACCGGGCGAGCCGGTCCAGACCCAGTTCGATGCCCTCGCCGGGTCTTTCGACCAGGCCATCGGTGTAGAACAGCAGCCGGTCGCCGGGCTCCAGGAGGTACTCCGCCTCCTCGTAGACGGGAGACCGGGTGGCTCCCAGCAGCATCCCGCGCGGGCGCTCCAGGAAGCGGGGCTCGCCCCCGCGCAGCAGCAGCGGCGGCGGGTGACCCGCCTGGGCCCACATCAGACGCCGCTCGCGGGGGTCGTAGCGGGCCAGCACCATCGTGGCGGTGCCGTGCTGGTCGCGGGAGTGCAGCAGCAGGGTGTTGAGCCGGGCGAGCGCCCCGGTCAGCGAGGAACCCGTGATGATCATGCCCTTGGCGGTGAAGCGCAGCTGGGCCATGGTGGCCACCGCGTCGAGTCCGTGCCCGGCGACGTCACCGACCACGAACAGGGCGTCCTCGTTGGGAAGTTCGATCGCGCTGAACCAGTCGCCGCCGACTTGGAGCCCGGACTGGGCGGGCAGATAGGCGACGTCCACCAGCAGCCCGGCCAGTTGCACCGGCCGCCGCGGCAGGGGCAGCAGCGCGTGCTGGAGCCGGCCGGCCAGGGTCCGCTCGGCGCGCAGCACCCCGTGCTGGGCCAGGATCGCCCGCTCGCTCTCGACCAGGGCCAGCTCCGCGCTGCGCTGCGCGGTCAGGTCCTGCACGAAGCCGTGGACCTGGACGGGCGTACCCGAGGCGTCCGGCACCGACTCGGCGACGGCCCGCAGATGGCGCACCCCGCTCGCCGTCCTGATCCGGAACGAGACGTCGAACGGCTTGCCCTCGGAGCTGAGCTCGCGCACGGCGCGGGCGAGCACGGGGCCGTCCTCGGGCAGCGCGAGGTCCGGCAGTTCGCCCAGCCGGACCGGTCCGCGCGCCGGGTCGCGGTCGAACAGGGCGAAGACCTGGGACGACCAGGCCGCCTCCTGGGTGACCAGGTTCCAGGTGGTCCAGCCGAGCCGGCCGAGCCGCTGCAGGTCGGCCAGGCGCAGTTCCTGCCGGTCCGAGGAGTCGTGCCGCAGCCAGGTCACCATCAGACCGTGTCCCAGGCGGGCGGCGCGCACCGAGTACGTGGACAACTCCTGGCGGCCCGCCACGAGTTCCTGCTGCGCGAACGGCTCGCCCACATACGGCTCCCCGGTGGCGAGCGTGCTCTGCCAGCCCTGCCACAGCGGCTCCTCGGCCACGGTCGGCCAGCACTCCAGGACCCGCAGGCCGACCAGCTCGCGTCCGCCGCGGCCGATCACGTCGAGGGTGCCGGAGGTGGCCGCGGCGATCCGGTAGTCCTCGACGTCCCCCGAGGCCGACCGCAGCGGGGTCAGCAGTACGGTCATGCCGGGAAGGGCGTCGAACAGGGGCTGCACGGTGTCCTCGGCGCCTTCCTCGCCGCGCTCCGGGCGGCCGTCGAAGGCGCGCAGCCGGCCCGCGCACAGCCGGACGACGCCGCTCAGCAGTTCCCGGGTGCGCGGGGCGAACGGCCCGTCGCGGCCGCGCAGCACACCGATGACCACGTCCGCCGTGCCGCCGCTCAACACGGGCAGCCAGGCGCGCGAGCGCCACCGGTCCGAGGCGTCATCGATCAGGGAGTACCGCTTGCGGTCCTCGGCGACGTCCTCCAGCCAGCGCGCCTCGCGGGCGGTGAGGGCGTCCAGCGCGGCGATCCCGCTCAGCGGGGGAACGCGGCGCCACTGCCGGGCCATCGTGTCGCCGATGCCGGCGTGGCCGATCAGCTCCAGCCCGCCGCCGGTCAGCCGCCGGTAGATCATCACCGCGTCGGCGCCCACGGGCGCGGCGAGCTGCTCCCGCAGGCACCGGGCCAGGTCCTGAGGGGTTTCGACCCGGACCAGGTCCCGGCCGAGACCGGCGAGGACGGCGGCGTCGGCGGCCCGGTCCGCGGTGGTCGTCCGGTCGCGCGCGGGAAGCGGCCCGGCGGACGGCTCCGCGCCGGCGGCAGCGGAATCGGGAACCGCGGAAGCGGCGGCGGAGGGCGGCGGGGCGGTCTCCCCGGGGACGTGGGCCGAGGGGGGAACCAGGGCGCCCAGCGTGAGCCAGCACTCTTCCATCAGCGTGCGGTGCGCCGCCTGGGCCCGTTGGAGCAGCTCCTCGTGCGCGGACTCCGGGGAGCAGCCGGTCAGCGCCATCAGCGCGCCCTTGGCACGCTCCACGACGGCCGAGGTGGCCGCCAGGTTCTGCAGCCGGTCCATCTCGGCCCGCTGCCGGGCCACGACCTTGGCCAACGCCATCATGTCGGGTACGGCGCCGGACTCCCCGGGGCGGGCGGGCTCGCTGCTCACGCGATGAGCATCGCACATGCCACCCGGTCCGATCACAGGGTCGTACGTCCGGATTCTCGCCGGGACCCTCCGTTTCCCCGGTCGGGCCGCCGCGGACGGGCGGCGGCTGTGCGGCCGGGTGCCGCGGGGGCGTCCCGGTCGGCGACCCCGCGATGTCTCAGCGGTGTCCCGGTCTCAGCGGTGGCGGCGGTGTCTCAGCGGGTGGTGCCGCGCTCCACCAGCGCCTCGGTCACCGCCCGCACGCTGCGCGCGATGTGCTGCAACTGCATGACCTCCGCCGCGTACAGCTTGATCGTGTGCTCGATGACCGACTCGGGCATGCCCAGCCGGGGCAGGTCGGCGCGCGCGGTCTGCAGGGCGGTCCGGGCCACCCGTATCTCCTGCTGGACCTGGAGGTGGGCGTGACGGGCGAGCAGCACGGGGTGGCGGATCAGCGCGGGGTAGCTGGCGTAGCGCGCGGGCACCAGTTCGCGCAGCCACTTGGCCGCCGAGCGCTCCCAGTCGTAGGTACCGGGCGTCTTGACCTGGCAGGGCCAGTCCGTGCTGATGCGCGAGGTCGTCAGGGGCATGATCTTCGCTTCCGGGTGTGCGGCGTCGTGAAGGGTGGTCCGACGAGGGTGAGGCGGCCCCGGCCTAGGGGATGACCGGGGCCGCCGCGATGGGCGCTCGCGCAGGCGAGGCCCGATCGAACATCCCGTGCGCCGACGCGGGTAGGAGACGGCGGCGCGGGATGCCCGTGCGGGAGCCCGGGAGGCGGACGGTGCCCGTGCGGGGGGTGGTGCGGGGTGCGCATGGGCGGTCCGTCGGCTTTCTCGGGCGTGCGGGTGGTGAGTCATGGGGTGCGGAACGTGCCCGGAGTGAGCCGGGGAGCGATCCGTGAGCAGTATTTATATATGCCGATCGCTTTGCAAGACGTATGAAAACATTCATGCCTGCTTTGAATGCATGACTCCCGTCCCTGCACTACGGGAGGTACGGACCGGGGAGCGGCCGTGCTCAGTCCTTGAGGAAGAACTGGTGCTGGTCGGCGATCTGCTCGTAGTCCTCCAGGCGGCCCTGGGTCCGCTCGGGGTCGGCGTCGGTCATCGCCTGCAGCAGCGCCGCGCACATCATGTTGGAGGCCGCGTAGGAGTCGAACACCAGGCGGGAGCCGGTGCCGGTGGCGAAGGTGACGTCGGCCTCGTCGGCCACCGGGCCGAGCGCCAGATCGGTGATCAGGGCGACCTTCAGTCCGGCGCTGCGCGCCACCCGGACCGCCGTGAGCGTCTCGTGCGCGTGCCGGGGCATGGAGAACGCCAGCACCCAGGTGCCCCCGGCCTCCCGGGACTGCAGCAGCGCGTCGTAGGCGACGCTGCCGCCGAGCGTCACCAGCCGCACGTCCGGGTGGATGCGCCGGGCGGCGTACGCGAAGTACTCGGCGAGCGACACCGAGATGCGCAGCCCCAGCACCGTCAACGGGGTGGAGGCGGACAGCTTGCGGCCGATGTCGATCACGCGGTCGGGGTCGGCGAAGTCGCGGCGCAGGTTCTCCAGGTTGGCGATCTCGGCGTCCACGGCGGCCTGGAGCTCGTTGCTCCGGTCCTCCTCCGGCGCGCCCGGACCGCCCGCGAGGGTGCGCAGGGCGATGGACTGGAGCTTCTCGCGCAGCGCGGGGTAGCCGGTGAAGCCCATCGCGGCGGCGAAGCGCGTCACCGACGGCTGGCTGACGCCGACCCGTTCCGCGAGGTCCGTGATGGACAGGAACGCCGCCTCGGCGATGTTCTCGATGAGGTACTGGGCGATGCGGCGCTGGCCGGGAGACAGGTGCGGTCCGTCGAAGAGTGCCCTGAGCTGGGACGTCGGCGCGGCCTCCGCCTCGGGAACCGTCTTGCCCGAAGTGATCGCGGATGCCTGTGCACGGGCCTGCTGCGGCGATGACACCGAAGCGCCTCCTTTGTCTCCCACAGGGGTTCAACATAGCTCACTCACCGTTGTGACCAGGGCTTGTACGGGGGCATCGGGCCGACGGCCGGGGGCGCCGCCGGGCGTGCGGAGGCAGACCGCCGGGCGGCCGGAGGGATAGGCGTGTGCCGTGCGGGCACCCGCCCGGTCCGACCCCGACGACTTTCGGCAGGTGGACATCCTCATGAGCACCCTGAGCGCGCTGGAACAGGCCCTGGAGAACCGGTGGGGGGCGCTCTGGGCGCGGATCGCCGGCAAGGAGCCGGTGGAGCTCCTCGACGCGCTGCGCCGCGAGTGCGACGCCCAAGCCGTCGTGTGCAGCGACCAACTGGTCATGGTGCCCAACGCCTTCGACGTCGAGCTCGCCGACACGGTGCACGACGAGCTGATCCGCCGCGGCAGCCGCGTCGGACAGGTGCTCACCGACAGTCTCGCCCGGCACGCCGAACGACGCGGCTACGCGTGGGCCGGCCCGCTGACGGTCCACATCGTCCGCTCCGGGCACGTGCCCAACGGCCGCTACCGGGTGGCCAGCCGGGTCATGCAGCACGTCAGCGCCGCGGGGTTCCAGCAGCAGCCGAACCCGGCCTGAGCGGCGCCCGGCCTGAGCGGCGCCCGGCCGCGGGCCGGGGTCGGCGGGTCAGCGCCGGTACAGCGTGATCGAGTGGCCCACCTCGTCGACCGGCCGGCTGCTGTCGATCAGCGCGGCCAGCCGTCCCGTCGCCTTGGCCGCCGCCGAGTCGGACACCACGAGCAGGCCGCGCACCCGCCGCGGGGGCACCTTGCGCGGGTCGGCCGCGTGGATGCCGTAGTACGCCGGGACGCCGCTGCCCTTGTACACCAGCCAGATCCGCTCGCCCGGATACCGGGTGCGCAGTCGGTCGGCCAGTCGGCCCAGGTCCTGCCCCCAGTCGACGTTGGCGTCGTGCAGCAGCTCGTGGGTCCGGGCCGGACCGCCGAACGCCTCGTTGGCGTACGGCAGGTAGTACGGATACGTCCGCAGGGAACTGACCGCGACGAACGCCACCAGCGCCCCGGCCGCGCCCCGCACCCACCCGCGCCGCACCACGGCCACGCAGGCCGCGGCCACCGCCAGGAACATCGGCAGGAACAGGGCGTACCGGGTGCCGAAGTCCCGGGAGGACTGCATCGCCGCGGCCAGCAGCACGGCCGGGGGCACGAGCACGTACGGCGCCGCCGGCCGCAGCCGCCGCACCGCGACCAGCAGGGCGGCCCCGGCCGCCCACAGGGCGACCATGCCGAGCGGGGTCTTCACCGCCAGCGCCACCGGCAGGTAGTACCAGCGCGCGCCCGTGTACACCTGCCCGAACAGGAAGCCCTGCCACGGACGGCCCTCCAGCCCGAACTGGATCCGCATGCCGTCGCGGTAGGCCTCGGGCAGGGGCAGCAGACCGGTCAGCGTCCCGCGCAGCCCGTGCACGGCGGGCACCGGCTCCCCGGACGTCCAGCGCAGCCGCGGGTCCACGACCAGGTACGCGGCCCAGACGACGGCGATCGCGGCCGCGGCCGTGACGGCGGCCCAGCCGGTGCCCAGCGCGAGCGCCCTGGCCCGCGCGGCGCGGCCGGCCGGGCGCCGGGCCGCCCACACCGACAGCACGGCGAGCGCCCCCACCACCGGTGCCGCGGGCAGCGCGCTCATCTTGGTCGCCAGGGCCGCGCCGAGCGCCGCACCGGCGGGCGGCAGATACAGCCGGGGCCGGCGGCGGCCCCGCCACAGCAGCCACACCGAGGTGAGCACGAAGCCGGCCGCGGGCACGTCCAGCGTGGCCAGGGAGCCGTGCGCGATCAGGTCGGGCGAGAAGGCGTACAGGGCCAGGGCCGCGAGGCCGCCCGCGGTGCCCGCGAGGTCCCGGGCGAACGCGAACGCCACCAGCCCGAAGAGCAGCGTCAGCACGATCACCGGCAGCCGGGCCCACCGCATCAGCCGCCACGGGTCGTTGCCGGACTCGTACAGCAGGTGCCGCCCGAGCCGCCCCTGGTCGCCGGTGAACGACGGATCGACGTGCGGATCGGCGACCGCGACCCCGGCGGCGATCAGCAGCTTGCCCAGCGGCGGGTGTTCGGGGTTGTAGGCCAGGCTGTGCTCGCGCAGGTAGACGGCCGCCGTGCCCACGTACACCGGCTCGTCGATGGTGGGTGTCTGCTCGGCGGCGGCGGTGACCATGGCGGCGGTCATCTGGGCGAGCAGCAGCACCACGACGAGCGGCACCAGCCATCGCCGGTGCCGCCGCAGCCGCCCGCCCCACGGTCCCGCCGCGTCGTGCCCGTTGCTCGGCTCCCCGGCCCGCGACTCGTCGTTCCCCGGCCTTCCGGACGCCTGCTCCCCGGCTCCCGGCTCCCGGGGCACGGTGCCGGGGCCGGGGGTCGGGACCGTGTGCTGTTCGCGCGTCATCATCCGCCCCGCGGCGCCGTCCCGCGGAGGTGAGGCGGCAGCGAGCGGGAGCCCCGTCGTGCCCGCCCCGCCGTCGTTCCGGCTCCCCCGCGCGGGCGGCACCGCTGCACGAGTCGTACCGGCGGACCCTCCGCCGTGCCCAGGGGTACGGCTCGCGGGCGCGGGGAGTTCAGCGACGGCCGGGCGCGGCGGGCGGGTTCGGCACCGGGACGGGCACGACGGTTCCGGGCACGACCAGGTCCGCCCGGTTCCGGGTGGCGGCGATCAGGTCGGCGTTGCGCTGGTCGGTGCCCAGCACCCAGGCGACCGCCTCCTCGTGGCCCTTGCCGAACTCCTCGTGCCGGGCGACGAGACGGCGGATTCGCTCCGGCTCGTCCAGTTCGCAGAACCACACCTCGTCCAGCCGGGCCCGGACCCGCGCCCAGGGGCCGGTGCCCAGCAGCAGGTAGTTGCCCTCGGTCACCACCAGACGGGCCGACGGCGGCACGGGGATCGCGCCCGCCAGCGGCTGCTCCAGGACCCGTTCGAAGCCGGGCGCGTACACCGTCTCGCCGTCGTGCTCCTCCCGCAGACGTCCGAGCAGCGCCGCGTAACCGGCCGCGTCGAAGGTGTCCGGCGCCCCCTTGCGGTCCCGGCGGCCGAGCCGGACCAGCTCGGCGTCGGCGAGGTGGAAACCGTCCATCGGGACGTGCGCCGCCCATGGCTCCCCGGATCCGTTCAGCGCCCGCACCAGATGCGCGGCCAGGGTCGACTTGCCCGCGCCGGGACTGCCCGTGATGCCGAGCAGCGCGCGGTGCCCGCCCCGCGCCAGACGGCGGGCGCGGGCGAGGAGTTCGTCGAAGGTCGGCGGCACACCGGACAGTGTGTCACCCGGGCGGTGGCATCGAATGCTCCCATGTGGCACTCGACACTCTCTCGACACCGCCGCACGGGGAAAGGTGCCTGTATGACAGAGCTCGGTCTGCCCGAAGAAATCGTGGCCTGCCTCTTCGACCTCGACGGGGTCGTCACCAAGACGGCCGTGGTGCACGCGGCTGCCTGGAAGGAGACGTTCGACGCGTTCCTGCGCGAGCGGGACGGCGCGCACTTCACGCCGTTCGACCCGGTCGCCGACTACGACGAGTACGTCGACGGACGGCCGCGCGCCGACGGGGTGCGCACCTTCCTGGCCTCCCGCAGCATCGAACTGCCCGAGGGCTCCCCGGACGACCCGCCGGACGCGGCGACCGTGAACGGCGTCGGCAACCGCAAGAACGAACTGCTGCTGCGCAGGATCCGCACCGAGGGCGTGGAGGCGTACGACGGCACGCTGCGCTACATCGACGCGGTCCGCGCCAAGGGCCTGCGCACGGCGATCGTCTCCTCCAGCGCCAACACCCTCGACGTGCTGCGCTCGATCGACGCCGAGCACCTCTTCGACGTCCGCATCGACGGCGTGGTGGCCCGCGAGCGGAAGCTGCCCGGCAAGCCCCGCCCCGACACCTTCGAGGCCGCCGCCCGGGACCTCGGCGTCGGCGTCGGGCAGGCCGCCGTCTTCGAGGACGCGCTGGCCGGCATGGAGGCGGGCCGCGCGGGCCGCTTCGGATACGTCGTCGGCGTCGACCGCGTCGGCCAGCGCGACGCCCTCTACGCGCACGGCGCGAGCGTCGTCGTGAAGGACCTCGCCGACCTCCTCGACGGCCGGGGAGGCGCCGCGTGATCACCCACCGCTCGTACGCCGTCGAGCCCTGGACCGTGCGCGAGACCGAACTCAGCCTGGACGTCCTGGCCCAGAGCGAGTCCGTCTTCGCCCTGTCCAACGGCCATGTCGGCTGGCGCGGCAACCTCGACGAGGGCGAACCGCACGGCTTGCCCGGCTCCTACCTCAACGGCGTGCACGAGGTGCACCCGCTGCCGTATGCGGAGGCCGGTTACGGCTACCCGGAGTCGGGCCAGACCGTCATCAACGTCACCAACGGCAAGATCCTGCGGCTGCTCGTCGACGACGAGCCCTTCGACCTGCGCTACGGCCGTCTCGTCTCCCACGAGCGCACCCTGGACCTGCGCACCGGCCTCATGGAGCGCGTCTGCGAGTGGGTCTCCCCGGCCGGCTCCACGGTCCGGGTGCGCTCCACCCGGCTGGTCTCGCTCACCCAGCGGGCCGTGGCCGCGGTGGCGTACGAGGTGGAGGCCGTGGGCAGCCAGGCCCGCGTGGTGATCCAGTCGGAGCTGGTCGCCAACGAGCAGCTTCCGGAGGCGGACGGCGACCCGCGGGCGGCGATGGCGCTGCAGGCGTGCCTGGAGCCGGAGGAGGACTTCTCCTCCGGCAACCGGCTGCGCCTGGTCCACCGCACCCGGAACAGCGGTCTGCGGGTGGCGGTGGCCGCCGACCACGTCGTCACCGGCCCCGAGCGCACGACGGCCGGCAGCGAGAGCCACCCGGACATCGCCCGGATGACGGTCACCTCGGTCCTGGAGCCGGGGCAGCGGCTGCGGGTGGAGAAGTTCGTCGCGCACGGCTGGTCCGGCGTCCGCTCCCTGCCCGCGATGAGCGACCAGGTCGACGCGGCGCTCGCGGCCGCCGCGCACAGCGGCTGGACGGGCCTGGTGGACGCGCAGCGGGCGTACCTGGACGACTTCTGGGCGCGCTCCGACGTCGAGGTGGACGGCGACGAGGAGATCCAGCAGGCCGTCCGGTTCGCCCTCTTCCACGTGCTCCAGGGCGGCGCCCGGGCCGAGCAGCGGGCGATCCCCGCCAAGGGGCTGACCGGTTCCGGCTACGACGGGCACGCGTTCTGGGACACCGAGATGTTCGTGCTGCCCGTGCTCACCTACACCTCGCCGGACGCCGTGGCCGAGGCGCTGCGCTGGCGGCAGAGCACCCTGCCGGCCGCCCGGGAGCGCGCGGCCCAGCTCGGGCTGCGCGGCGCCTCGTTCCCCTGGCGGACCATCGAGGGGCAGGAGGGGTCCGCGTACTGGCCCGCCGGCACGGCCGCCTTCCACGTGAACGCCGACATCGCGCACGCGGTGGTGCGGTACGTGGCGGCCACCCGCGACGAGGACTTCGAGCGGGACACGGGACTGGAGCTGCTGGTGGAGACGGCCCGCCTGTGGCGGTCGCTCGGCCACCACGACCATCACGGCGCCTTCCACATCGACGGTGTCACCGGCCCCGACGAGTACAGCGCCGTCGCCGACGACAACACCTACACCAACCTCATGGCCCGGGCGAACCTGCTGGCCGCCGCCGACGTCGTGGAACGCCACCCGAAGCACGCCGAACGGCTCGGCGCCGACGACGAGGAGGCCGCCGCCTGGCGGGACGCCGCCGAGGCCATGCACCTGCCGTACAACGACGAGCTGCGGGTGCACGAGCAGCACGCGGGCTTCACCCGCTACCAGCGCTGGGACTTCGCCGGGACCCGTCCCGACCAGTACCCGCTGCTGCTGCACTTCCCCTACTTCGACCTCTACCGCAAGCAGGTCGTCAAGCAGGCGGACCTGGTGCTGGCGATGTACACCTGCGGGAACGAGTTCGACGAGGAGCACATCGCCCGCAACTTCGCCTACTACGAGCCGCTGACCGTGCGGGACTCCTCGCTGTCGGCCTGCGTCCAGGCGGTCATCGCCGCTCAGGCGGGCCATCTGCGCCTCGCCTACGACTACGCGGCCGAGGCGGCGCTGATGGACCTGGAGGACCTGGAGCACAACACGCGCGACGGGCTGCACATCGCCTCGCTGGCCGGCACCTGGATGGCGCTCGTGGCGGGCTTCGGCGGAACCCGCCGGGCGGGCGACGCGCTGGAGTTCGCGCCCCGGCTGCCGGAGAAGTTCAGCCGCCTGGCCTTCTCGCTGCTCTTCCGCGGCCGGCGGCTGCGCGTGGAGATCGGCCAGGAGAGCGCGACGTACCGCCTGCTCGCGGGACCGGCGCTGACCATCCGGCACCACGGCACTCCGGTCACGGTGCGTCCGGACGCCCCCACGGCATGCCCGGTGCCCCCGCCGCGCCACCTCCCGGCGCCCGAGCAGCCCCCGAACCGCCGCCCGAACGTGCGCTGAGCCGCGCCGCGCCCGCCCCGGCCGTCCTGGTGGGGCGGGCGTCGCGGGCCGGGACTCGTCCGATCGGACCGTCCGCGGGCGACCGGCCGGCAGTCCTTCGCGCGACGACCGCAGCGGTGCGGAGTTGCTCGGCACGTCCGCCCCGGCCTCCGTCGCGTCAACCGACCGATCCGTCGCCATCCGGCGGCGCGTCCGGGCGGCACCGGCGGAGCGCCTTGATACGAACTGACATTTCATGCAAATATTGTCAGCATGTTGGAGGACGAGCGGCTCAAGCTGATCCTGGACGCGGCGTACACGTGCTTCACCCGGCACGGGGTCAGGCGCACGACCATGGACGACATCGCCCGCGAGGCGGGTATGTCCCGCCCCGGGGTCTACCAGTACGTACGCAACAAGGAGGACGCGTTCCGGCGCCTGGCTGCGCGTCTGCTCGCCGACGCGCTGGCCGGGGCCCACGGCGCGGTCGACGCCGGGGGAGACCTGTGCACCCGCCTGACCGCGGTGCTGGAGGCGAAACTGGGGCTGGCGGTACGGCTGTGGCGTGACAGTCCCGCCCACGCGGCCGAGCTGCTGGGCGCCGATACCCGGATCTCGGCCGAGCAGGTAGAGGCGTACAACACCGCCATGCGTGATCTGGTCGCCGCTGCCGTCGCCGCCGACCACCCGGACACGGACGCCACCGAAGTGGCCGAACTCCTGCTGGCCTTCACACGCGGCCTGGAGGCCGACCTCTCCGACCCCGATGTTCCGGCCCGGCGTCTGCGCCACGGAGTGGCACTGATCGTGGCCGGCCTCAACCGCACGAAGAACCACCCTCACACACCCCACAAGGAACCGTCATGACCACCTCCGTACTGATCACCGGAACCTCCTCGGGCATCGGTCGTGCCACCGCCCTGCGCCTGGCCCGCCGCCCGGAGCTGACCGTCTACGCCACCGCCCGCCGCCCCGAGACCCTGGCCGATCTGGCCGCCGCGGGAGCCCGCGTCCTCGAACTGGACGTGACCGACGAGGCGTCCATGGCCCGTGCCGTGGCGGCCGTGGAGGCGGAGCACGGCTCCGTGGGCGTCCTCGTCAACAACGCCGGCTACGGCGAGTACGGCACCATCGAGGAGACCGGCCTGGACGGCGTGCGCCGTCAGTTCGAGACCAACGTCTTCGGCCTCGCCCGGATGACCCAGCTCGTCCTGCCGGGCATGCGCCGCGCGTCCCGGGGGCGGATCGTCAACGTCGGGTCCATGGGCGGGCGGATCGTCTTCCCGGTCGGCGGCTACTACCACGCCAGCAAGTACGCCGTGGAGGCCCTCACCGATGCCCTGCGCTTCGAAGCCGCGCCCTTCGGTGTCAAGGTCAGCCTGATCGAGCCCGGTCTGATCCGCACCTCCTTCGGCGACACAGCGGCCCGCACCCTGTCCGGCTCCGCCGCCCCGGCCGGCCCCTACGCCGCGCTGAACACCGCAGCCGACCAGCAGATGGCGCAGTCCTACCGCTCGACGATCCTTTCCGCGCCGCCCGAGACCGTCGCCAAGGCCATCGAGCACGCCGCCACCGCCGCCCGGCCGAGGACCCGCTACGTGGTCACGCCCGCGGCGAAGGCTCTCGTTCACACCCGGCGCCTGCTGGGCGCCCGCGTCTTCGACGCCCTGCTGCGTGCGCAGTTCAAAGGCGCCGCGTGAACACCAGAGCCTCTCGTTCGGCGGTGCGCACCGAACCCCGCTCGGGCACCTCGGAAGGCACCGTCGCCCGGAGCCGGCCCGATCCGCAAGAAGGGCCCTAGGCGAGGACGTTCGTCAGCAGGCGCAGCAGGTCGTCCGTGGCGTCGGCGGCGCCGAGGGCCGGGAGGAGGCCGAGGGCGAGGACGGCGGCCGCGACGGACCACAGGTGCGGGGGCGGGGCGGACTGGAGGGCAGCGATACGGCGGGTGACGGCCCGGTCGGTGAAGCCCAGCGCGCACGACGGCTTCGCCTGCCCGGCGGTGAGCGCCGCCCGGGCCAGCGCGCGGGCGGTGGCGGTGCGGTCGCCCACCGCGTCCGCGGCCCGCTCGTCCGCCCAGCGCTCGACGAGGAACGCGACCGTGGTGCGTACCGGTGTGAGCAGCGGGTTGGCGCGGGCGGCCAGGGTCGCGGCGGTCATCAGCGGTGCGTGCCGGTGGTTCAGATGGGCGCGCTCGTGGGCGAGCAGAACTCGCCGCTCGACCGGGTCCAGCGCGCCGAGCATCGCGGAGGTGACCAGGATCCGGCCCGGGGTGCCGGGGACGGCGAACGCCTGCGGCACCGGCGAGGCGACGACGATCAGTTCGGTGTCCCCGGGCTGCGCGGCGCACAGCCGGCGCAGCGCCCGGCGGGTGCCGTACTCGGCGCGGACCGCGCGCCACAGCCGGTGGGCCACCACGGCCAGGGCCAGGCAGGCGGCGACGCCGACGGCCTCCGGCACCGGCGCGGCGAGCCGCTGCCCATGCGCCCGGGCGTGCGCGACCACGGGCGGCGCGTCGTCGAGCAGGGTGGCCGCGAGCAGGACGAGGGACCAGACGGTCGCCGCGGCCGTCACCGCCGAGGCGGCGGTCAGCACCCGCGCGGCGAGCGCGGGCGCCACCCGCCGTCCGACCACGGGGCTGATCGCGGCGAGCAGCAGGGACAGCAGCAGCGGGACGTAGACGTCGAGCCTCATGCCGCGCCTCCGTTGAGCAGCTCGCGCAGCGCCCGCTCCTCCTCCGGGCTCAGCCCGGTGACGAACTGCTGGAGGGCGGCGATCGGATCGGGGCCGCGGTCCAGGGCCTCGTGCATCGCCTGGGCGGTCAGCTCCGCCGCGTTCTTCGCCGGCCGGTATGCGCCGCGCCGGCCGTCGACCTCGCGCAGCACCAGGCCCTTGTCGAAGAGCCGCTTCAGGATGGTGTGCACGGTGTTGTAGGCCAGGTTTCCGCCGATTTCCGACTGGATCTCGACCGGTGTCAGCGGCCGGTCGGTGGCCCACAGTGCCGCGAGGACCTCGCTCTCCAGCTCTCCCGAGCTGCGTCGTTCCGTCCTGCCGTGAGGCACCGTGCCAGCCATGCCCTCAACCTTACAGCGCGTAGGGGTGTCAGGCGGGTGGCGGTATCGCGCCTGCGTGCCCGACCGACGCGGGTTACTTTGTCCGTGATCTTTCCGGAAATCCCGCCCGACTCCCGCTCACGGTCCGGCAGACTGTGGCGTCGACAGAACCCTACATCGTGTAGGGGCGAGAGAGGGAGATGACCGACATCAGCCACGTCATACTCACCGGGCCCCGCCGCTCCGGACCCGGAGGCGCGTCGCGCCGGGTCCCGCGACTGCGCGGCGACGGCCTCCTCGCCACGGTCGCGGCGGCCTTCACTCTCGCCCAACTCCTCCTCGTCCGGCCGCCCATGGGCCTCGGCTGGGACGAGACCGTCTACGTCAGCCAGGTCAGCCCGCATGCCCCGGCGGCCTTCTTCAGCGCCCCGCGCGCCCGCGGCGTCTCGCTGCTCGTGGCGCCCGTCGCCGCGTGGTCCACGTCCACCTCGCTGCTGCGCGTCTACCTCGCCCTGCTGTCCGGCCTCGCCCTGTACCTGGCCCTGCGGGTGTGGCGTGACCTGTTCCCCTCGCGCGTCCTCGCCCTCGCCGGGGCCCTGTTCGCCTCCCTGTGGGTGACGCTCTTCTACGGCCCGCAGGCCATGCCCAACTACTGGGTCGCCGTCGGCGCCCTCGTCTGCGCCGGCTGCTTCCTGCGCGCCCGGGCCCGCCCCGGCGACCGCGCCGCGCTGTGGGGCCTGGCCGCGGGGACGGCACTCATGGCGTGGATGCGCCCCATGGACGCGGTGTGGGTGATCCTTCCGCTGCTCGTCCTCGCCGCGGTGCGGCGGCACGGGCGGCCCCTCCTCGCGCTGCTCGCCGGACTGGCCGCCGGGTCCGCCGAGTGGGTGGTCGAGGCCTACGTCTCGTACGGCGGCCTGCTCCAGCGGCTGTCCGACGGCTCGGCCATCCAGGGCGGCCTGGGCTGGCACCTCGCCGTCGCCGACCAGTTACGCAGCCTGGACGGACGGACCCTGTGCCGCCCGTGCACCGGCCCCCTGCCCGAACCCGTGCTCGTCGGCTGGTGGTTCGTCCTGCCGCTCCTCGCCCTCCTGGGCCTCGTGGTCGCCCGGCGCGCCCGGCGGACCGCCCCCACGCTCGTTGCGCTGGCCTGCGCCGCCACGGCCGCCTTCCCGTACCTGTTCCTGATCGGCTACGCGGCCCCCCGCTTCCTGCTGCCCGCCTACGCCCTGCTGGCGATACCGGTCGCCGACGCACTCGTCCACCTCGTCACGGCGCCGGGCCAGGCCTGGCGGCCGGTGGCCGTGACCCTGGTCGCCCTCGCGCTCGCCGGGCATCTGGCCGTCCAGTACGCCGTCCTCGCCCACACCGTGGACCGCACGACCGCCGACCGCCGCGCCTGGGACCGCACCGTCGCCGAACTGCACCGCCTCGGGGTGCGTCCGCCCTGCGCGCTCACCGGCGAGGAGGCCGTGCCCCTCGCCTTCTACGCCGGCTGCTCCTCCGTGGACACCGGGGGCCACAACGCCAACATCACCCGGGACGGCCTCGTGCGCACCGCGCAGCGCATCCCCGTCGCCGTCCTCACGCTCCCGGGCGACCGGCCACCGGCCTACGCCCGCTCCTGGCCCGTCCACCGGTCCGGCGCCCTGCGCCTGTACGTCGCACCGAGTGCGCACCGGGCCGCGGACTCCTGAGCCACCGGTCCCGTCCGCCGTCCCTGGGCCCTGACGGCTCCCGCCGGCCCGGTGGCGACGCGGTGCGTCACGCCCCGGGTGGGCGGCCCGGACCGTCGCCGGGGTCCGGCGGGGTGCCCTCCTCCAGCGGCGCTCCGGACGCCGGCCCCAGGCCGGCCACGAGGCGGGAGGGCAGCCACCGGGCCGCCGCGCCCAGGCACGCGCCGAGCCAGCCGAGGGCGAACAGCCAGCCCCCGGCCACGTCGGTGAACCAGTGCACGCCGAGATACACCCGGGTCAGCCCCACCAGCACGGCCCAGCACCCCGCGACCAGGCAGAGCGCCGTGCGTCCGCGGGGGGCGCGCAGGCAGACCGCCACGATCACCAGCCCGGCGGCCAGCGCCGACGTGGTGGTGTGCCCGGACGGGAACGCCCAGCCCGAGGCGTGCGTGGCCCAGTCCTGCCGCGGCGGCCGGGGACGGGCGGCCAGCTCCATCACGCCGTAGCGCAAGGCCTGGCCCGCGGCGAGGCAGGCGGCACCCAGGCCCGCGGTGAGCACCCGCTGCCGGGGCGTGCGCCCGAGGAGGAGCCCGGCCAGTGCCACGAGCGCGTAGGGGACGACCCCGGTCCCGGTGGCGGTCAGCACCCGGGCCGCGGCCACGGCCACCACCGGGCGGTGGGCCACGGACCAGGACAGCAGCCCGGAGTCCACGGCCGGCGGAGCGCCGGAACCGGCGACGAACAGGCCGAGCACGGTGAACGCCGCCCACGCGCCGAGCCCGACGCTGCCCGCGAGGTCGGCGGTCTCCCTGCGCCTCATCCGGTCACCCTGCGCCTCGTACGGCGGCCTTCCCGGCGACGGGCGCGCCCAGCAGCGGCCGCAGCGGGGTCGCGGCGATCCACCGGGCCGGCGCGTCCGGCCGTCGTCGCAGCGCCCGCATCGCGACGAGGGCCGCGACGGAGCCGAGCAGCAGCCCGGCCAGCACGTCGTGCGGATAGTGCGCGCCGACCCAGACCCGGGACACGGCCATCGCGGCGGCTGCCGCGGCCGCCACGGCGCCGAGCCGGCGGGAGACGAAGAGGAGGGCCACCGCGGCGGCCGCGGCGATCGCCGCGTGGTTGCTGGGGAAGGACCAGTCCGTGCGGGCCGGGCAGGCTTCCAGCGTCACCAGGCGCAGGGTGCGGCAGGGGCGCACCTCCCGCACCCCGAGCTTCACCAGTGAGTTCACCGCGTAGGCGGCGACCACGACGACCGGCACCACCAGCGCCGTCAGCGCGGCCTCGGGGCTCACCCGGCGCGCCCGCCACCAGCCCACGAGCATCAGCACCGCGAACACGGCCAGCCCGTACGCCGACCACGCCGAGACCGTGTCGTCGAGCCAGGCGGGGGAGTGGCGGGCCAGGTCCACCACGTCGGTGTAGGCGGAACCGTCGAGCGAGGCGGCCGTGAGTGCCGGCCTCATCCGCGCGCCTCCCCGGCCTTCGCGGCCCGGCGGGAGCGGAGCACCTCGACGGCCAGCGGGATCAGCGACACGAGCACGATCAGCGCGATCACGGGGAGCAGGTACTTGTCGACGTTCGGGATCGACGAGCCCAGCGCGTATCCCGCGAGGACGAGGCCGACGCTCCAGACGAGACCGCCCACGACCTGCCACAGCGTGAAGGTGCGGGCGGGCACGCCGAGGGCGCCGGCCATCGGGTTGAGCACCGTGCGCACCACCGGCACGAAGCGGGCCAGCACGATCGCCTTGGCGTGTCCGTAGCGGTCCAGCAGCTCCTCGGCGCGCCGCGCCCCCTCGTGAAGGCGCTGCGAGCGGCTGCGGGCGAGCAGCGCGCCGCCCGCCCGGCGGCCCAGCAGATAGCCGCACTGAGAGCCGGCCAGCGCGCCCACCACCGCCGCGACCAGCAGCGGAGCCAGCGCCAGCCGCACCCCCCGGTCGGCCCCGCCGGTGCACAGCAGCCCCGCCGTGAACAGCAGCGAGTCGCCCGGCAGGAAGAAGCCGATCAGCAGCCCGGTCTCGGCGAACATGACCACGCCGACGCCCAGCACGCCGAAGGCGGCCAGCAGGGACTGGGCGTCGAGCACATTGACGGCGAGCTGCGACGACAGGTGCGGGGGTGGGATCATCGGCGCGCCCTTTCGCTGCGGATGTCTACACTTCTGTAGACCGTCTACTGAACTGTAGACGATAGCGGGTCCCGTATCGTTCCCGTGATCGGCGCGGCCGTGCGCGGCGCGTTCGACCCCGCGTCGGCGGAGCGCGCGGACCGGCGCGGACTCGGCCCGCCACCCCGGCGGCTCCGACCGCGTCCGCGTCCCCGCCTCGCGCATGTCCCGCACCGGCCGCCCGTCACGGCCCGAGCCCCGCCTCCCTGCGCACCCGCTCCAGCTGCTTGACCGGATCGCCGGTGTACGACCACGGGGTGCGGCTGGCCCGGCGGCCGAGCAGCCGCAGCACCCCGGTGGTGATGTCGGCGACGCCCGCGTAACAGGCGGCGTGCGCCAGGTAGTTGAGGTCGCGCAGCTCGACGGGGGTCACCGCGGAGTCCCCGCGGCCCAGCACCCAGCGCTCCCAGGTGCGCCGTACGTCGCTGACGGCCCCGTCGTGGTCCCAGTGCTGCCCGGAGCCCACGGCGGAGCGCCGGCCCTTCGCGCAGTCCAGCACGTACCGGAACTCCTCGACCCGCGCGTACTGGACCAGCACCGGCAGCGCACAGCCGGGCGGCGCGGCTCCGGCGGCCTCGCGGGCGAAGTCGTACATCATGCCGTGCGTGCCGTGCCAGCGCGCGGAGTAGTAGTGGAGCACCTGCAGGTGGCCCTCGACGCTGAAGGGGTCGCGCCGGTGCACCTCGTCCCACCAGCGGGCCAGATCCCCCCGCCGGACACCTGCCGGGTGCAGCCGGGCGACGGAGATCAGTGAGATCCACGGCGTGGGGTCCGCCGGGTACGCCTCGGCGGCCTGCAGACAGGCCAGCACCGCGGCGTCGATGCGGCCCCGCTCGATGGGCACGCCCCGGCCCGCCGCGATGGCCAGGTGGAAGGCCCGCGCCGTCTCCGTCGCCGCCCGCAGCACCAGCGCGTCGGCGCCGCGCGGCTCGGCGGCCAGCCAGGACTCCACGGTCGAACTGCTCGCGCACGCCTGCGCCAGCAGCCGGATCCGGTGGCCCCGCAGGGCCCAGTCGGCGCCGGTGTCCCGCAGCAGGTCCCGCACCCCCTGCCAGCGGCCGATGACGATGTCGTGGCGGGCGGAAGTGAGGGGCGCGTCCCCGCAGTCGGGGTCGAAGTCGGGTGCGTGGCGGTCTCGCGCCATCGGGATCTCCCTCAGAAGTCGGTGGGGAGACCCTCGTACAGCCGGACCTGCTCGCCCGGATGCCCGCGGTCGGGGACGTAGTCGAACGTGACGGCGCGGGCGGCGTCCAGCTTGGCCGGGCGGTAGTAGTCGCTGCCCTGCCGCCAGTACCACAGCATCGGCACCAGCCCGGCCGCGAGCCCGCCGAGCCCGATCGCCACGGCGGCCGGGCTCAGCTCGCCCAGCGACTCGACGAAGACCCAGAACATGAAGAGAGCGCCCAGCAGCGGCCACAGACCGCCGAGGACGAAGTGGGCCGCCGACTTGAGCAGCATCCTGCGGTAGGCGACGACGACCGCGAGACCCGCCAGTCCGTAGTACACGGCGATCTGCAGGCCGATGGCCGAGATGGCGGCGGAGAGGATGTCGCCCACCGTGCCCAGCGCGTTGGACGCGATGAACATCGCCAGCGCCACCGCGCCGACCACGGCGATGGCCACCCACGGGGTGTTCCAGGTGCGGTGCACCCGGCCCAGCGCGGACGGCATGGTCCGGTCCCTGCCCATCGCGAACAGCGAGCGCGTGACCTGGATGAGCGTCGTCTCCAGGGTGGCGATGGTGGACAGCATCACGGAGACGGTGAGCAGCTTGCCGCCCCAGCCCGGCCAGACCTCCTCGCCGAGCACGGCCAGCACGTTGGCGTCGTTGCCCTGGATCTGCCGCGACGTCAGGATGACGTTCACCGCGATGGTGAACACCTCGAACAGCAGGAACACGATGCCCACGCCGATCAGTCCGGCGAGCCCGGTCGTACGGCGGCTGTTGCGGGTCTCCTCGCTGAGGTTGCTGGTGACGTCCCAGCCCCAGTAGTAGAACGCGGCGATCAGCGCCCCCGAGGCGAACCCGGCCACCCCGTCGAAGTGGCTGAAGCCCAGCCAGGACCAGTCGAAGGCACGGGCGTTGTCGGTGTGGAAGAGGGCGAGCACGGCGAACAGCGCGAGGAGGACCAGTTCCACGCCGGACATCAGCAGCTGCGCCCGCACGGTGAGCCGGGCGCCGCCGAGCACCACGAGCAGCATCACCAGGAACCAGGCCGCTCCGACGACGGTCGACAGGGCCGTGTCGTCGGCGAGTTCGGGAGCGAAGAGGGCCAGCGTCATCGACCCGGCCGGCAGCGACCCGGCCACCATGAAGATGGTCGCGGAGATCACCAGCGCCCAGCCGCTGACGAAGCCGAGGAAGGGGTGCAGGGTCCGCCCCACCCAGGAGTAGCTGGCGCCCGCGTTGACGTCGATGCGGCTGAGGTAGCTGAAGGCCAGCGCGATGCCCAGCATGGGTATCGCGCAGTACAGCAGTGCCGCCGGACTGGCCAGTCCCACCGCCCCGACCAGGACCGCGCTGGTCGCCGCCAGCGAGTACGCCGGGGCACTGCCCGCCACGGCCATCACCACGGTGTCGAACGTGCCGAGGGCGTCGGCCTGCAACCCTCTGCCGCTGCTCTTGCTCATGGATGCGCTGCTTTCCGTCGTGCACGACGCCAGGGGTGGGGCGCCCGGGCGCCGTAAGGGGGGTGGGGGGTGGCCGGCGCGGGTCCGCCCGGAGGATGGCCCCGGGCCGGGCAGCCGGAGAAACAAGGGGGGTGGCCCGTTCGGCCGCCGCGTCGCCGGACGGTCACACCGTGTGTGGCAGTGATGATAGCCGTGCTGGTTGCCCGTTCAAGATTGACCGGAGGGTAATTCTCCGCTCGCTGTCCGAAGTTCAACCAGTGTCCCTGCCACGCGCTTTGATTGGGACCGGCCCACCGGGAAACGCGGACCACGACGTCCCGCGGGAGCCGCTCGAGCGGAGCCCGCGGAGGCGGGACACGGAGAAGCCGAGGAGAAGGAGAGGCCCGTGAGCACGGATCCGATGGCCGACGACGCCTACCAGCCCACCGGGAGCAACGAGGAGCAGCAGGACGCCGCGCCGCTGGATCTGGAGGACGCGCTCGACGAGCGGTCCTACGACGACCTCCTCGACGAGGGCTACTCCCCGCCCGAGAAGCCGCTCGGCGTCACCAAGTACGGCACGACGGCCGCCGAGCAGCACGCGGGCGAGACGCTCGACCAGCGCCTGGCACAGGAGGTGCCCGACGCCGGGGAGCCGGAGGGCGACGGCGTGGGCGACCTGCCCGGCGGCGAGGGCGAGCCGGTCGACCCGGAGGCGGGGGAAGAGCGCTCCGGCCGCCTGGTGGCCCCGGACGAGGGCGCGCACGCCGACACCGAGGGCGAGGAGATCGCCACCGACGTGGGTATCGACGCGGGCGCGGCCGGGGCCGAGGAGGCCGCCGTCCACATCGTCCGTGACGACATGTTGCCGCTGGACGAGGACCCCCTGCCGCCGGACGTCACCCGGCCCTGACCTGGCGGCCGTCGTCCGGTCGTGACCCCGGCGGACGGCGTCCGGCCGTGAGGCCGGCGGACGTCACCCGGCCGTGGGCCCCGCGGGGGGATCCGCCCGTGGGCCCTGCGGAGGGACCCGGCTTCGGCCCCCGCCGAGCCCGGCCGCCTCAGCCGTCCAGCCGGTCGATCTGGCGGAGCCGGTTCGTGGCGTCCAGGGCGGCGACCTTGTAGGACTCCGCGAGGGTCGGGTAGTTGAACACCGCGTTGACCAGGTAGTCGACGGTGCCGCCGCAGCCCATCACGGTCTGCCCGATGTGGATCAGCTCGGTCGCGCCGGTGCCGAAGCAGTGCACTCCCAGCAGGGTCCGGTCCTCGGGCGAGACCAGCAGCTTCAGCATGCCGTGCGAGTCGCCGATGATCTGCCCGCGGGCCAGTTCGCGGTAGCGGGAGATCCCGACCTCGAACGGGACGCGGTCCTCGGTGAGTTGGTCCTCCGTCCGCCCGACGAAGCTGATCTCCGGAATCGTGTAGATGCCGATCGGCTGGAGCCGGTGCATCCGCCCGACGGGCTCCCCGCAGGCGTGGTAAGCCGCCGCGCGCCCCTGCTCCATCGAGGTCGCCGCCAGCGCGGGGAAGCCGATGACGTCGCCCACCGCGTAGATGTGCGGCACCTCGGTGCGGTAGTGCTCGTCCACCGCGATACGGCCCCGCGCGTCGGCAGTCAACCCGGCCTTGCGCAGGTCCAGTTCGTCGGTGAGCCCCTGCCGGCCCGCCGAGTACATCACGGTGTCGGCGGGTATCTTCTTGCCGCTCTCCAGCACGGTCAGCGTGCCGCCCGGATGGCGCTCGACCGCGGCGACGGTCTCCCCGAACCGGAACGTCACGGCGAGATCCCGCAGGTGGTAGCGGAGCGACTCCACGACCTCGGCGTCGCACATGTCCAGCATCCCCGCGCGCTTCTCGACCACCGTCACCCTGCTGCCGAGCGCGGCGAACATGGAGGCGTACTCCATGCCGATCACCCCGGCGCCGACGATGACCATCGACCGGGGGACTCCTTCGAGGGTGAGCACGTTGTCGGAGTCCATGATGGTCCGCCCGTCGAACTCCACGCTGTCCGGCCGCGCCGGGCGCGTGCCGGTGGCGACGACGATGTGCTCGGCGCTCAACCGCCGCTCGTCGCCGGTCACTTCGCGCAGGGCGACGGTGTGGTCGTCGACGAAGCGGCCGGTTCCGGCGAACAGGGACACATGGTTGCGGGAGAGCTGGCTGCGGATGACGTCGACCTCGCGGCCGACCACGTGCCGGGTGCGCGCGGTCAGGTCGGCGACGGTGATGTCCTCCTTGAGCCGGTAGCTCTGCCCGTACAAGTCGCGCTGGGTGAGCCCGGTGAGGTACAGCACCGCCTCGCGCAGCGTCTTGGACGGGATGGTGCCGGTGTGGATGGAGACCCCGCCGACCATGTCGGGGCGGTCGACGACGGCGACCCGGCGGCCCAGCTTGGCCGCGGCGATGGCGGCCTTCTGGCCGCCCGGTCCGGATCCGATCACGAGCATGTCGAAGTCGGGCACCCTTGGGAGTCTGACAGCACGAGGGCACCCTCGGGAAGGGACCGGAGCAGGACTCCGGCCCCGGATCCGCCCCGGAACGGGACTCCGGTCCGGATCCGCCCCCCGCCCCCGCCCCGGCGGGCGGGGGCACCGCCCCGGTTCCTAAGGCAGCAGCTTGTCGAGGGCCGCCGGTCCTTCCGCCTCCAGCTTGCGCTTGGCCCACTCGAGGTTCTTGGGAGTGATGTCCCGGCCGGTCGCCAGCACCAGGTCCTCCGGTGAGACTTCGGTGCCGGTTCGGGCGTGGAGCAGGTTGTCCGGGGTGGCACGGTCCCCGGGCCGGCGGGATGCATCGGGCTGTGACGTCGACATGTCTCTCCTCCTCGGGCCCGGGTCCTGTCGGGGCCGGACTGCCGCAGTGGCGCCGTGCCGCGGGACCGGGGCTTTCTCCACCATTGCCCGCCCGGCCGCGCCCTGCATCCGGAAGCGGCACGAAGGGCCGCCGTGGTGACCCACCGCACGCGACCGGCTCCACTGCGCGGACCCCGGCCGGGCCTGTGGCAGGGGTACCTCTGCTTCGCTCCCGGAAACCCCCGGACGCCGCCGCCCCACCTAAGCTGGAGACAGCCCGCGGGCGCCAGGCAGCCCGCGCGTTCCCGGACAGGGAGGCCGCCGCCATGGCCGAGACCCCGGACCGACAGGCCGTCCCGGACACCTTCACGAGCACCCCCCGCTACGTGCCGATCGCCGAACACGGTCTGATCGGCGACCTGCGCAGCGTCGCCCTCGTCGGCAGCAACGGCACGATCGACTGGTACTGCTGCCCCTCCTTCGACGACCCCAGCGTCTTCGCCGCGATCCTGGACGCAGAGCGGGGCGGCCGCTTCGAACTCGGCGCCGCCGAAGGAGCGCGGACCAAGCAGTTCTACTTCCCCGACACCAACGTGCTGATCACCCGCTTCTTCACCGAGGACGGCGTCGGCGAGGTGCAGGACTTCATGCCGGTCACCGGGCACCCGGCCGGCTCCGCCGAGTCCGACCGGCACCGGCTCATCCGGCGCGTGCTGTGCGTGCGCGGCACACTGCCGTTCCGGGCCCGGGTGGCCCCCCGCTTCAACTACGGCCTCGACCCGCACACCGTCCGCATGGTCGGCTGCACCGCCCTGTTCGAGTCCGCGGACCGGGCCCTCGCCCTGACCGCCACCGTGCCCGTTGAGGCCCACGGCCCGGACGTGCTGGCCGACTTCAAGCTCGCCGAGGGCGAGTCCGCCGTCTTCGCCCTCGACCAGGTCGGCGGTGAGACCACACCGCGCCGGTGCGCCTGCGCCGAGGCCGAGGAGCAGTTCGCGGCCACGGTCTCCTACTGGCGGAACTGGCTGTCCGCCTCCCGCTACCGCGGCCGCTGGCGGGAGATGGTCCACCGCTCCGCCCTCACCCTGAAGCTGCTCACCTACGCGCCCACCGGCGCCATCGTCGCCGCGCCCACCACCAGCCTGCCCGAGCAGATCGGCGGCGAGCGGAACTGGGACTACCGCTACGTCTGGGTCCGGGACGCCGCCTTCTGCGTCTACGCGCTGCTGCGGCTCGGCTTCTCGGGCGAGGCCGAGGCGTTCATGCGCTTCCTCACCCGGCACATCAGCCCGGGCGACGGCAGGGCGGCGGGACCGCTGCAGATCATGTACGGCATCGACGGCCGCACCGAGCTCCCCGAACGCGAACTGGGCCATCTGGAGGGGCATCAGGGCTCCGCCCCGGTCCGGGTCGGCAACGCCGCCGCCGACCAGCTCCAGCTCGACATCTACGGCGCCCTGGTCGACTCCGTCTACCTCTACGACAAGTGGGCGCAGCCCATCTCCAGCGACCAGTGGGACGACGTGAGCGCGCTGGTGGACTGGGTCTGCGACCACTGGGACCAGCCCGACGAGGGCGTGTGGGAGACCCGCGGCGGCCGCCGCAACTTCCTGTACTCGCGCCTGATGTGCTGGGTGGCCATCGAACGCGCCATCCGGTTGGCCAACCGCCGCGGGCTCCCCGCCGACCTGCCCCGCTGGCGGCAGTGCCGCGACACCATCTACCGCCGCATCATGGACCGCGGCTGGTCCGCCGAGCGGCGCGCCTTCGTCCAGTACGAGGACGGCGACGTGCTGGACGCGGCCGTGCTGATGATGCCGCTGGCGAAGTTCATCGCCCCCACCGACCCGAAGTGGCTCTCCACCCTGGACGCGCTGACCGAGGACCTGGTCTCCGACTCCCTCGTCTACCGCTACGACCCGCAGGCCGGCTCCGACGGGCTGCGCGGCGACGAGGGAACCTTCTCCATCTGCTCCTTCTGGTACGTCGAGGCCCTCACCCGGGCCGGCCGGCTGGACGATGCGCGGCTGGCCTTCGAGAAGATGCTCACCTACGCGAACCATCTCGGCCTGTACGCCGAGGAGATCGGCTGCACCGGCGAGCAACAGGGCAACTTCCCGCAGGCCTTCACCCACCTGTCCCTGATCAGCGCCGCCTACAACCTCGACCGCGCCCTCGGCTGACCGGGCAGGCGCGCGTCAGCCGATGTGGTACCTGTCCCCGTACGCCTGCCGGTCCAGCGGCGGGGGCAGGTCGAGGTCGCGCCGGTTCAGGAAGACCCGCTGTCCGGTGTCGACCCTGCTGGTGTCGCGGTGGGCCGCCTCCTGCTTGATGGCCCGCACCCGCGCGTCCAGGAACGCGTTGAGATACGTCACCTCGCCGCTGCCCCGGGCGGGCGGCCCCGCGGTGCGCAGCGCCCGCGCGCGGATGGCCTGGAAGCCGGTCGGGTCGTCGCCGTCCCCGTGTGTCGCGATCGCGTCGTAGTACGTGAACCGCCCGAGCGCGCGCAGCCCGCCCGCCTTGCCCTGCCGGTCCGTGCCTCAGGGCAGGGGCTGCTCGGACCAGATGACCTTGCCGGTCGCGGTGTAGCGGGTACCCCAGCGCTCGGAGAGCTGCGCGACGAGGAACAGCCCGCGCCCGCCCTCGTCCGTGGTGGCCGCGTAGCGCAGGTGCGGCGAGGTGTCGCTGGAGTCGAAGACCTCGCAGATGAGGGACCGGTCCCGCAGCACGCGGACGCGGAGGGGCGCACTGCCGTAGCGGATCGCGTTGGTGACGAGCTCGCTGAGGATCAGCTCCGTGGCGAACGTGAGCTCGTCCAGGCCCCACTCCGCCAGTCGGCGCGTCACCGCCGCGCGGATCTCGCCGACGGCCGCCGGGTCCGCCGGGACGGGCCATTCGGCCACCCGCTCGGCGCCCAGGGCCCGGGTGCGCGCCACTATCAGCGCGATGTCGTCGCCCGCCCGGGACGGCAGCCGGCCGTCGAGCACCGACCGGCACGTCTCCTCCGGCGACGCACCCGCCGTCTCCAGGGCCGCCCGCAGCTCCTCCAGGCCGGTGTCGACGTCCCGCTCCCGGTCCTCGATCAGCCCGTCCGTGTAGAGCACCAGCCGACTGCCCTCGTCCAGCGCGAGCTCCGCCGTCTCGAACGGCAGACCGCCCAGGCCCAGCGGGGGACCGGCGGGCACCTCGGGGAAGCCGACGCTGCCGTCCGGCCGGATCACGGCCGGCGGCGGATGCCCGGCCCGGGCCAGCACGCACGTCCGGGAGACCGGATCGTAGACCGCGTACAGACAGGTCGCGCCGGTGACCGGGGCGGTGCCGCCGGCCTCGGTCTCGTCCTGGTCGATCCGGGCCACCAGCTCGTCCAGCAGCCCCAGCAGCTCGTCGGGCGGCAGGTCCAGCGCGGAGAAGTTGTGCACCGCCGTCCGCAGCCGCCCCATGGTCGCCGCGGCGTGCAGCCCGTGGCCCACCACGTCCCCGACGACGAGCGCGACCCGCGCGCCCGACAGGGGCAGCACGTCGAACCAGTCCCCGCCCACCCCGGCCTGCGCGGGCAGGTACCGGGAGGCGAGGTCGAGGGCGCTCTGCTCGGGCAGGCTGCGCGGCAGCAGGCTGCGCTGCAGGGTCACGGCCATGCCGTGCTCGCGCGTGTAGCGGCGGGCGTTGTCGATGGAGACGGCGGCCCGGGCGACCAGCTCCTCCGCGAGGGCCAGCTCCTCGGTGTCGAACGGCTCGGCCTTCTCGGAGCGCCAGAAGTCGACCACCCCCAGCACCTGGGCGCCGGCCCGGACGGGCACGGTGATCAGCGAGTGGATGCCGTACGCCACCACCCGCTCGGCCCGCTCCGGGTCCTGGGCCCGCCAGCCCGGGGCGGCCTCCAGCCGGGGCTCCAGGACCGGGCGGCCGGTGCGCAGGCTGTGCGCCTGCGGCGACGAGGCGACGAAGCGGATCTGCTCGCCCCGCGGGAACAGGGGAGCGTCCTCGCGGACCCCGCTGGAGGCGGTCCGGCGCAGCGCGGAGGCCGGATCGGGGTCCTCGCCGTCCAGCACCGGTTCGTACAGGTCCACGGTGGCGTAGTCGGCGAACCGCGGCACGGACACCTCCGCCAGCTCCTCGGCGGTCCGGACCACGTCCAGGGTGGTACCGACGCCCATCCCGGCGTCGTAGAGCAGGGTGAGGCGCTCCCGGGCCTCCTCCGCCCGCCCGGACAGGGCGCGCAGCTCGGTGGAGTCGCGCAGGGTGGCCACGGTGCCCGACGGGCCGCCCTCCAGGTCCGTGGACCGCTGGTTGATCGCCAGCAGCCGGTCGCCGACCAGGTGCACCTCGTCGGTGGCGACCCGCCCGGAGGCCAGCAGGTCCGCGGTCTCCGGGTCGAGGCCGAGATCCAGGACGTGGCGCCGCTCGGCGTCCCGGGGCAGGCCGAGCAGGCGGTGCGCCTCGTCGTTGGCGAGCAGCAGGTCGCCCTCGTCGCTGACGATGATCACCCCCTCCCGGACCGAGTGCAGCACCGCGTCGTGGTGCTCGTACATCCGGGTCATCTCGCGAGGTCCGAGCCCGTGGGTCTGGCGCAGCAGCCGCCTGCTCACCAGTGCCGTGCCCGCCGTGGCCAGCGCGAGACCGGCGGCCGCGGCACCGAGGACGACCGGCAGCTGCCGGTTCGCCACACCGCCGACGTTCGAGGTGGTGATCCCGGCCGACACCAGGCCCACCACCGTGCCGTCGGGCGCCTTGACCGGCACGACGGCCTGCACCAGCCGTCCGATGGTCCCGTCGACCTCCTCGACCACGACGCCGCCCGCCAGCGCGGGCCGGATGGTGCCGACGAACTTCTTGCCGATGCGGTCCGGCTTGGGGTGCGTGTAGCGGATCCCGGCGGTGTTCATCACGACGACGAAGTCGACCCCGGTCGCCCGGCGGACGGCCTCGGCCCGCGGTTGCAGGACGGCCGTCGGATCCGGCGCGGTGAGCGCCGCCCGGGTCCCCGGGGCGTCGGCGAACGCCTGCGCGACGGCGAGGGACCGGTTGCGGGCCTCCTGGGCGCTGTCGTGCCGCACCTGGAGCACCAGTGCGACCACCGCCGCCACGACCAGCAGCAGTACGACGACGACCTGGAGCACGAACACCTGTCCGGCGACGCTCCGCCCGCCCAGGGCGGCCCTCAGTCCGGTGGGCGGGGGCCCGGGCGTCCCGCCCCCGTCCGGCCGCTCCGGCGCTCGCCGAGCGGGGCCGGGCGCCGTACGGGCGCGCCGACCGCCGTGAGGAGGGGCCGACCGCGTGCCGGTGCGACCCGGGAGCCGGACCATGTGCCATGTCTACACTGCCGGGCCGCGCCGGGCGAGGGTCGGGGACAGGGTGGGAAGGGACGGGGGCACGTGCGCGGGCACTTCCGGGGGCACGTCCGGGGGCACGTGCGGAGCGGGCGCCGGGGGGCGCGTCCGGGGCAGGCGCTGGGGGCGCGTCCGGGGCGTCGGGGGCGCTCAGTTCGCCGGCCGGGGAGCGGGGCGGCGCATCGCCAGCAGGAGGGCGATGTCGTCGGGCCGGTCGGCGGTGTGCCGGGCCGTCGCGGTGAGCCGGTCGGCCACGCTCGTCAGGGACTGCCCGTCCACCCGGGCGGCCATCGCCCCGGCCTCCGCCAGCGCCACGCGCAGCGCCTCGACACCGAGGTCGATGTCGAGGCCGAGCCGTTCGACGAGCCCGTCGGTGTACAGGGCCAGGACGGCGCCGCGCTCCACGCGCAGTTCCGTCACGGGGTAGTGGGCGAGCCGGTCCACCCCGAGGAGGACACCGCCCGCCACGTCGCAGACCTCCGTACGCCCGTCGCGATGGCGCAGCAGCGGCAGCGGGTGCCCCGCCCGGGCCACCCGGACCACCCCCGTGGCGGGATCCAGCCGGAGGTAGCAGCAGCTCGCGAACTGGCCCGGGTCGAGATCGATCAGCAGCCGGTTGGTGCCGCTCATCACCTCGTCCGGCGGATGACCCCCGAGCGTGAACGCCCGCACCGCGCTGCGCAGCTGGCCCATGGTGGCCGCCGCCTGCACCCCGTGGCCCTGGACGTCCCCGATGACCAGCGCCAGACCGTCCCCGGTGGCCAGGACGTCGTACCAGTCCCCGCCCACCTCCATGCCCTCGGTGCCCGGCAGATAGCATCCGGCCGTCTCCACCTCCGGGTGCTCCGGCAGGAGCCGGGGCAGCAGCGCCTGCTGGAGTCCGCGGGCCAGGGCGGACTCGGTGTCGTAGCGCTGGGCCTTCTCCATGGCGTGCGCGATCAGCCCGGCGAGCGCGGTGAGGACCGTACGCTCGTCGCCGCTGAAGCAGTGCGGGTGGTCGAAACCGAGGATGCAGGAGCCGACCGGACGGCCCGAGGCGATCAGCGGCAGGAAGGCCCGGGAACCCTCCGCCGCGTCCAGCGGGATGCCCGGGTAGGTGGCCGCGAGCTGTGCCATGGAGTCGAAGAAGAGGGGGCGCCCGTTGGTGAGCGTCTCCACCCCTGGCAGGTGCACGTCCAGGCCCACGCCCTCGAACGGGACCAGGAAGCCCTTCGGGAAGCCCGTTTCCCAGGCCAGATAGAGGTGCCTTTCCTGCAACAGGTAGATGGCGAGCCGGTTCCCGCCGAACGCGGGCAGCAGCTCCTGCATGACCACGGCCGACACCTGACGGGCGGTGACGGCCTCGGACAGCGCGATGGCCAGCACGATCGGGCGGTACAGGTGGGCCGCCGAGTCGGCGCGGGGTGCCGGTGCGCCGGCCGCGGTGGACACGCGGGCCGCCGGGGTGACGGCGGTGGTGTCCGCGATCCGCGGTGGGGTGGGCACGGCGTCGAGCTCGGAGGACGTGCCCGCCACGTGGTCGGCGGGGCGGACGGTGCAGGTGAGCAGGTCGGGGCCCGGGTGCACGGACAGCGCCAGCCAGTGGCTCTCGCGGCGCTCCGGGGACGGTGCCCGGCTGTCGGCGGGGGGGCCGGCGGACGTGGAAGTGCACCGGGTCCGGCGCCAGCAGCGCCGCGCGCAGGTGGTCCTCGCAGATCGGCTGGTCCAGCCAGGGCACGACCTCCCACAGCGGCCGGCCGACGAAGGCGTGGCGCGAGGGGCCCAGAAGCTGCGCGGCGCGCGGATTGGCGTAGACGACGAGGCCCAGCCGGTCCAGGCAGAAGACCCCGTCCGGCAGCAGATCGGCCGCCGCGTCCCCCAGGGGGCCGGGCCCCGGGTCCCGTACGGTGCCGCTGACCTGCCGGACCCCGGGCGGGGCGGCCGCGGGGGAGGACCAGAGCTCGATCAGCCGCAGCGCGCCGTCGCCGGTCCGCACGGGCAGCGGCAGCGCGGGCGGGCGGCCCGCCGCCGTGTCCCACAGCGCGGTCAGCACATGTCGGCCGTCGTCCGCCCTCACGGCGCCGGCCAGGGCGTGACCGGTGGCGGGACACGTGGCGCCGGTCGTGCCCAGCAGCGCGCCGCAGCGGTCGTCGGACGTGACGGCGTCCGTCGCCGGATCCCACGAGAACCGCCCGACCCGCCCTTCGAAGGCGCGCGTCGCCGGGGGGCGCAGGCACAGCGGCTCGGCGTCCCAGGCGACTTCCGCCCCTCGTCGCTCGCGTGCCGCCAGCGCGGCGCCCAGATCGCGGGCAAGTCGTCCGAGCCGGTCCGCGGCGGCCTCCACCGCGGAGGCGTCCGGGGCCGAGGGCCGCAGGACGGTGAGGACGCCGTAGGTCGTCGAGGCGCCGACGACGGGTACGTACAGAGAGCCGAACTGGAACGGCAGTCCGGCGGCGAACTGCGGGTAGCGGCGCATGGTCTCGGTGGCGTTCGGGAGGATCACCGGCACAGCGAGGCGGTAGGCGTCGGTGACGGGGGAGCGCGCGTCCACGTGCAGCCGCCACCAGGGCTGGAAGAGGCGGCCCGGCAGCCCCGCGAGCGTGGCCAGCCGCAGCAGGCCGGGTGTCGCGGACCGCAGGTGGACGCCGCCCACGTGGCCGCCGGCCGCGCCGATCGCCTCCGTCGAGACGCCGGCCAGCAGCGCGGCCAGCCGTACGGCCGTCCGGTCCGCTTCCTCGGCTCTGCCCGTCATCGGTCCTACCCCTGCTCCGCCACGAGGACGACACAGCAAGAATGCGTCAGGAGGCACTCGGAGCGCACCCGGCGTCGAGCCGGAGCGCGTCCCGAAACGCACCCGGAGTACGTCCGAAGCGCGCCCGCGTCACGTCCTGAGCGCGCCCGAAGCGCGCCCGCGTCACGTCCCGTGCGCCCCCGAAGCGCCACGCGGCCGGGGCGACGGCCCCGGTCGCCCCGCGCCCGTCAGGGCTTCTTCGGTGCGTCGCCGCGGATGTTCTGGGCGACGTCGCGCAGCTTGATGTTGTGGTGCTGCGAGATACGGCGCAGCACGGCGAAGGCGTCGTCCTCGCTGAGCCGGTGGCGCTCCCGCAGGATGCCCATGGCCTCGCCGATGGCGTGCCGGGTCTCCAGCGCGTGCTCCAGCTGGTCCACGGTCCGGGCGCCGGCCAGCGCCACGGCGGCGTGCGAGGCGAGCAGCCAGCCGGCCGTCTCGCTGTCCGGGGTGAACACGCCGGGCCGCCGGGAGTAGAGGTCCAGCGCGCCGAAGTCCTCGTCGCGGGTGTAGAGCAGGAACCCCATCATGCTGCCGATGCCCAGGCCCCGGGCGGCGGGCGCGTACCGGGGCCAGCCCGGCGCGTCGCGCATGTCGGCGATACGGAAGGAACGGTCGCCGTTGGTGGTGCGGGCCGCGTCGAAACAGGGCCCCTCGCCCAGCTCTCCCTGGAGCCGGTCGGACTCCTCGACCATGTCCCCGTGCGTGGCGAGCGACACGGCACGTCCCTTGCGCAGGGCCAGGACGCCCGCGGCGTCGCACCCGTCGATCAGCTCCACCGCCGCCGAGACGATCTCGTCCAGCGTCGCCTGCGGCGATTCCTGGGCGAGCAGGCGCCGGGACAGCTCGGCCATCTGCTCGGCGAACCCACGCCAGTCCATCCGCGCCACCCTTCTCCCAGCCGGGCGGACCCACATGGGAGTGCCGCCGCCCGAAGATCCCCTGGATGGGCAGCCTACATACCGCGGGCGCGGGATCGGACACGCCGACGCCCCGGCCGTGGAAGCCGGGGCGTCGGGAAGGCCCGCAGGGCCTGCGGGAGCGGGGGATCAGGCGCCCCACGTGCCCTGGCTGACCGCGCAGTTCCAGCCGGAGCCGTGCAGGGTGAACTTCAGCTTGTAGCTGTGGGTGTTCAGCAGGTGCGTACGGACCTTGAAGCCAAGGCTCGCCTTGCCCTTGAACGTCGAGGTGTAGACCGAGACGGTCTGCGACGTACGGTGGGTGATCTTGCCGCCCTTGGGCGTCGCCGTGCCGAAGCGCAGGTTCTTCACGTTGGTGACCGTGAAGGTGACCTTCTTGAAGCTCTTGTCGGTCTTGCTCTTGATGCCGAAGTACAGGCCCCCGTTGGTCACCCAGCCGTTGTGATCCACGTAGAACCGGGACGGGTAGACGATGTTGATCGGGCAGCCGGAGCTCTGCGGCGCGGCGGTCGCCGCGGAGGCGGCCCCGGCCAGACCGAGCTGGGCGGCGGTGACGACCCCGGCCGCGGCCAGGGCCGCGACGGTCGTGCGGGTGCGGTTCACTGCGGTGATACCTCTTCCCCCTGTGGCCCGTTGGGGCCGGAACGACATGACACGCGGCGCCCCTTGGGGGACGCCGCATGTCTGTGACGCCGTATTTCTTAGCACGCGGACCGACATGGACGGACAACGGCAGGGACGACTGGGTGACTTGGTGACAGAATCGGGACATCCGGCAGGCAACCTGCGTACTCTCGCGCCCCGTTCTCCCCACGACCCGTTCGCGGGGGTGCGCCCACGCGCACGCGCGGCCGAGCGGTGGGCGCGGTACGTTGCCGTCATGTACGCCACGACCGTCGCACGGCGCGTGCAGGCGCCTCCCGCCGCCGTGTACCGGGCGCTCCTCGACCCGGACGCGGTGGCCGCCTGGCGCGTCCCCGCCGGCATGACCGCCCGGGTGCACGAGTTCGACCCGCGCGAGGGCGGCAGGTTCCGGGTGTCCCTCACCTACGACGATCCCGGGCGACCCGGGAAGTCGGGTGCCCGCACGGACACCTACCGGGGTCACTTCGCGCGGCTCGTCCCGGACGAGCTCGTCGTCGAGGTGATCGAGTTCGAGACCGGTGAGGAGGCGCTGGGCGGCGCGATGACGATGACGACGTCCCTCACCGCGGTGGACGGCGGGTCGGACGCCGGGTCGGAGGTCGGGGCCGGCGGCGGGACGGATGTCGTGATCCGGCACGAGGGCGTCCCCGACGCCGTGCCGCGCGAGGACAACGAACGGGGCACACGCATGGCCCTGGACAACCTGGCCCGGCTGGTGGAGAGCACCTAGCGGGGACGGCCCGGGCGGACGGCACGGAGGCGTGACGCGGGCGTACGGCACCGGTGCACGACGGGGTCGTAGGACACCGGGCGGGTGGGACTGGCGGGCGGGACCGGCGAACGGGGACCGCGGGCCGTCCCGGCGGACGACCGGGGGCCGGCCGCCGGGGCGGGCGAAGGGGTCAGGAGGTGGCGCTCCGGGCCGCCGCCACCGCCCGGTCGGCGTAGCCGCGTCCGAACAGCACCGTGTGGACCAGCAGCGGGAAGAGCTGGTGCAGCCCGATCCGGTCCCGCCAGCCGTCGGCGAGCGGCGCCGCGTCCTGGTAGCCGTCCAGCACCTGGTCCAGATGGGGGCAGCCGAACAGGTGGAGCATCGCCAGGTCGGTCTCCCGGTGCCCGCCGTGCGCGGCCGGGTCGATCAGCCAGACCTCTCCGTCGGCGCCCCACAGCACATTGCCGTTCCACAGGTCGCCGTGCAGCCGAGCAGGTGGCTCGGTGGGGCCGGCCAGACCCCGCAGGCGCTCCAGCGCACGCTCGATCACAGCCGCCTCGGCGGGACGCAGGGTGCCGTCGTCCACGGACCGGCGCAGATACGGCAGCACCCGGTGCTCGGCGTACCAGCCCGGCCAGTCGTCACCGGGGGCGTTGCGCAGCGGGGCCAGGCCGATGTACGCCTCCTCGGGTCCGCCGGGCGGCGGCGCCCCGAACGCCGGTGCCCCCGCGGCGTGCAGGGCGGCCAGGTCGCGGCCGAAACGGGTCGCGGCGCCCGCGCTCGGCGGGCCGGTCGGGACCAGGTCGGTCACCAGCCGGAGCCGGTCGTGTCCGTGCACGGCGGGGATCCGGACCGCGCCCGCCTCGGCGAGCCAGTGCAGCCCCGCGGCCTCGGCCCGTACGGCGCCGGGTTCGGGACCGCGTTTGACCATGACCATCCGGCCGTCGTCCAGCGTCACCTCGGTGAGCGCCGCGGACAGCCGCCGCTCACCGGTCACGGGGCGTCCGGTGAGGCGGGCGGCCGCGGGCCCCGGTCCCTCGTCGGCGGCGGCCGCCGGGCCGGCGGTCATGTCGCGAGCCGCCCGCGCACCCAGGTGAGCAGGCCGGGCACCGCGGCCTCGATCATGGCCAGCACCTCCTCGAACCCCTCCGGGCCGCCGTAGTACGGGTCCGGCACGTCGAGGTCGCCGGTCGCGTCCGGGTCGAAGGAGCGCAGCAGGCGCACCCGGGACGGGTCGTCCACCAAGCGGCGCAGGGCCTTGTCGTGCCCCCGGTCCAGGGCCAGGAACAGGTCGGCGTCCAGGTGCTCGGAGCCGACCTGCGCGGCGATGTGCTCGACCGGATAGCCGTGCCGGAGCAGCGCCTCACCGGCCCGCTCGTCGATGGCCTCCCCGGCATGCCAGGGCCCGATCCCGGCGCTGGTGACCCGCACCACCTCGTCCAGGCCGGTACGGCGCAGATGCTCCACGAACACCAGTGCGGCCGACGGGGACCGGCAGATGTTGCCGCTGCAGACGAAACAGATGTGCACGGGCCCCAGGGTACGAGCCCTGCCGGGGTGCTGCGGTGGTGCTCACGCACGGGCCCCGCGCCCGGCCGGGACAGGCCCGTGCCCTGCGCCCCGTCCAGGGCCCCACGCCACGCCACGCCGACCGGCCACGGCCCCGCGCCCGCCCATGCCTTGCGCCCGACCCCACCCAAGGGTGGAGAAACCGGGCCCATGAAATCCACCCGGTTCTCCGCTCAGGGGTTGATCACCGCGGCGGCCGCCGTCCCTAGCCTCGCAACATGAACACGATTCGGACGATCGCCGCGCCCCGCACCACGAACCCCGCCCCGGGCGTCCGCCCCGGCCGCCGCCGATCCGGCCGCACCCGCCCCGGCCGCCTGGGCCTCCTGCTGGACCTGGGCCTGTCGCCCGGCGTCTTCTACGGGGCGCAGGCACTCGGGACGGGAGTCACCGCCTCGCTCCTTGCCGCCACCGCCGCCGCGGGCGCCCGGCTCGCGTGGACCACGGCCCGTACCCGGCGGATCGACGGCCTGAACGCGCTCATGCTCAGCACCTACGCCCTGATGCTGCTCATCGCCCTCGTCGCCCGGGACGAGCGGATCCTGCTCGCCCGCGACCCGGCCGGCAGCGGCCTGGCCGGCCTGGTCTTCCTGGCCAGTTGCGCGACCCCGACCCCCGCACTCGCCCACCTCGCCCGACGGTTCCGTCCGCGCGCCGGAACCGACTGCCACCACGCTCACGCCGTGTTACGCCGGCAGACCGCTGTCTGGGGCATAGCCCTCACCGCCGAGGCGGCCGCCCGGTTCGTCCTGCTCTTCACCCTCCCGACCGAGGTGGTGCCAGGACTGTCGACGGCTCTCGAACTCGCCGTGGTGGCACCGCTGTTCCTCTGGACGACGTGGGATCGCCGTCGCCTTCGCTCAGCGGCGCCGGCCGCGCCCACCGGCGACGCCGCCGAGCCGCCGTCCGACGGCCGGTGGGACCGGTGAGGCCAGTGAGACCTGTGGGACCGTGAGGGTCCGGCCAAGGGGAGGCCCGTTCCCGGCGCTTCCCGGCCGGGACGGGCCGGCGGAACCGGACTCGGCCTCGTTCATGGGCGGGCCGCCGGTCAGGCCGGCGTGCGCAGGGTCCGCTTGGCGAGTTCGTAGGCGGGCAGCATCTGTTCGTGCTCCTCGGTGTCCAGGCCCCCGAGGTGCAGGACGACCGGCCCCTCCGTGGTGGTCACGGCGAGAGCGCGCTCCTTCTTCGTCTCGTCCAGCAGCCGGCTGGTGAAGACGTACTCGACCTCGACGCCGCTCACCCGGGCCGTCCGGAACGGGCGGTACCTCTCCCGGCTCGTGTCACCCTCGGCCGTCACGAAGGCCTTCAGGACCGCGCGGGCGTCCGTGTCGGCCGGTTCGCCGGTCCAGACGCGGAGGAAGCCGATGTTGCCGGCCGGCTTGGCGTCGATCTCGCACACGGCGGTCAGCGGGCCCTGGCGGAGCAGAGCGTCGGCGGCCTCCTCGGAGACCGAGGGGCCGTCCGGGCCGCCGTCGGCCGCGCTTCCCGGCGCGCCTGAGTCGACTGCCTCGGCCTTCCAGTCCTCGGCGATGTCGAAGGTGACCGGAAGCTCGCAGGCCGTGCCCGGGGCGCCGATGGTGCCGCCGGACGCGGCGGCGGCCGTGCCGTGCGCGCCGGGTGCCGTGGTCGCCGACGCGCGTGCCGTCTGCCGTGTGCTCTTCTCCGCCGCACCGGAGCAGCCCGTCAGGGCCCCGCCCAGCACCAGGGCGGGGACCAGTCCCCGCCACATCGTTCCCGTCCCGACCCGCACCGCGTCTCTCCCCTCGCCGCAGGCGGATCACTGTAATGGAGGCCCCTGCCCATGCCGTCGCCCGTGCTGTGCTGTGGCCGAAGCCACATTCTGGAAGAGACCTGGGCCATGCCGCCGCCCTCGGTGGGCGGGCTACCTTTCCAGGCGGCCCCCCTTCCCTGCGACAGTGCGATCGGTCCGGCACGTGCCCGAAGAACTCTCCCCTCTCATCGCGGCGACCGCCCAGTGGCTGACCGGCGCCTACCCGGCGTCCGGCGGAGCCCTGGCCAACGTCCTGTGCGAAATGCAGGCGCGCCAGGCCGTCACGGTCGCGGCGTGGCTGCGCTACCCGACGCCGATGGACGCCGCGCTGGTCGGCATGGCCGGGCCCGGTGGCTCGGGCCGCCTGGACTGGATCACGGGCGCGGACGGCGTCCAGGGCGGCGACCCGGACTCCTCCGCGTGGCGCTCCTGGGTGGACGAGGTGGTGGCCAGTTGGGCCGCCTGTCTGCTCACCGACCGGGAGCTGGCCGGCCGGGCGGTGGCCGCCGTGGTCGCGGGCGAGCACGTCACGGGTGCGCCGGCCGAGTTCCGGCGCCTGGTCACGCCGGACGAGAACGACCGCCGGGCGGCCGCGCTGCTGCGCCACCCCGACCTCGTGGGCCCGGTGGCCGCCCTGCACCGCGCCCAGCTCCGGGACCGCCTGGAGCAGGGCCCGGCCCAGGCCGCCTGACGTTCCACGCGCCCGGCGGCCGCGACGGCCCCGTCCGCCTCCGCCGAAAGACGGGTTCTCCGTCCTCGCCGGTCCCGTCACACGGCCAACTCGCCCATCGCCTCCCGCGCCGCCTTCAGGGCCATGGCCCGGTCGTCCGGGACGAGGCCGATGCGGGTGCGGCGGTCGAGGAGGTCGGCCTCGTCGAGGGCGCCCTCGTGTCGTACGGCCCAGACGAGTTCGGCGCGGGTGACGGGGTGACCCTCCAGGACCGGTTCGCGCAGGTCCGGGTTCTCGGCGCCCAGGGCGTGGACGGCCGGGGCCTCGCCGCCGTAGCGCCGGATCAGGTGCCGGGGGGCGGGGAGCGCGGCGAGGCGGTGCGCGGGCGCGGCGCCGACCAGGGGGACGGAGGCGGTGGGGGAGGGGCCCGCCTCGAGACGATGGGTGGCGACGGCGGAGTCGACGGCGTCCTCGGCCATCCGCCGGTAGGTGGTCAGCTTGCCGCCGACTACGGTCGTCACGCCGTCCGGCGAGGTGAGCACCGCGTGCCTGCGGGAGATGTCGGCGGTCCTGGGCGCGGCGCCGGAGCCCGTCGCCGGCGTGGTGTCCAGGAGCGGACGGAGTCCGGCGAAGGCCCCGACCACGTCGTCGCGGTGGACCGGCACGTCCAGGGCGGTGCCCAGCACGTCGAGCAGGAAGCCGATGTCGGTCTCGGGGACCTCCGGGACGTCGGGGATGTCGCCGTCGACGGGTTCGTCGGTGAGGCCGACGTAGACCCGGCCGTCGCCCTGCGGCAGGACGAGGACGAAGCGGTTCGTCTCCCCGGGGACCGGGACGTGCAGTCCGGCGGGCAACGGGCCGAGCCGCTCGGACCGCAGGACCAGGTGGGTGCCGCGGGAGGGCCGGATCCGGATGCCGTCCACCAGGCCGCCCGCCCACACCCCGGCGGCGTTGATCACGGCACGGGCGCGGATCTCGCCCTCCTCGCCGGTGAGTTCGTCGCGTATCCGGGCGCCGGAGCCGGTGAGTTCCAGGACCCGCACCCGGGTCAGGATCCGTGCGCCGCGCGCCGCGGCGGTCCGGGCGATCGCGGTGACCAGGCGGGCGTCGTCGGTGAGGCGGCCGTCCCAGGACAGCAGGCCCCCGCGGAGCCCGGTCGGCCGCAGCGCGGGAGCCAGGTGGCGGGTCTCCACGGCCGACAGCCTGCGCGGCGCGGGCAGGGTGGCGCGGGCCGTGCGAGCCGCCAGACGCAGCCCGTCCCCGGCGCGGAAGCCGGCCCAGGCCAGGGCGCCCTGACCGCGGGAGACCAGCGGCGTCAGCGGCAGGACGAACGGCTGGGCCCGGACCAGATGCGGAGCCGTGCGCTCCATCAGCACCCCGCGCTCGACCGCGCTCTCGTGGGCGACGTCGAGCTGCGCCGAGGCGAGGTAGCGCAGCCCGCCGTGGACGAGCTTGGAGCTCCAGCGGGAGGTGCCGAAGGCCAGGTCGTGCGCGTCGACGGCGGCGACGGTCAGCCCGCGGGCCGCCGCGTCGAGGGCGACTCCGGCGCCCGTCGCGCCGAGGCCGACGACCAGGACGTCCACGGCCGGGCCACCGACGGTGCGGGCCAGTTCCCGGGCGCGCCGGGCCGCGGTCAGGGAGGAGCCGGGGGCCGGGTCCGCCGCGCCGACCGGGCTGGTGCTGGAGGTCATGGCGTCAGGGTCCTCTCCAGGATGGTGCGCAGTTCCCCGAGGAAGGCCTCGGAGGTCAGGTCGGGGTCGTCCGCCTCCGTCATGGTGCGCAGCGACAGGGTGAAGGACTGGACGACCAGAAGCAGGGCGCGGGCCTGCCGCTCGGCAGGGCCCGGACGGACCGAGCCGTCGGCGTGGCCCTCGCGCAGGGCGTCGGCGAGCAGGCCGAGAAGGGCCTCCTGGCTGGCGCCGCGCCGGTCCAGCACGTAGGGGAGGAGCAGCTCGGGGTCCACGTCGACGATCTTGCGGAAGAGCGGATGGGCGCGGAACGCCTCCACTCCCGCCACGAGGCCGTCGACGATCAGCGTGCGGGTGTCCGTCCCCGGCCGGCGCTCCGGCATGGACCGGGTCGCCACATCGACCCACTCCCGGGTCATCAGGTCCCCGACCAGGGACCGCACGTCGGGCCAGCGCCGGTAGAGCGTCATCCGGGAGACGCCCGCGCGGCGGGCCACGTCGGTCAGCGTGGTGCGGCGGACCCCGACGGCCAGGACGCAGTCGCGCACGGCGTCGAGTACGGGATCGCTGTCCGAACCGTTGTGACGAATAGGCGTCATGTGTCACAGTGTAACGCGCCCCGGGTGCCGCAGGGCAAGGCGCGGCACGCCGGGGCGGAGCACGGCACGACTCGACACGACCGGTGAGGACAACCCCATGGACATGCTGTGGAGCGGCTGGGGCGACCCGGCCAAGGCCGCACCGCTGCCCGACACGGTGATCGGGCTGCTGCGCGACCTGCTCGGGGTCAAGCCCTGCGACGCCCCACCGGCCGGCCTGGAAGACATCGCCGTATCCGAGTCGCCGCTCGACGCCGCCGCGCGCCGGGCCCTGCTCGACGCCGTCGGAGACGAGGCGCACGTCCGTACCGACGCGGAGTCCCGGATCCGGCACACCCGCGGCAAGTCCACCCCCGACCTGCTGCGCATCCGCCGCGGCGACGTCGACGACGTCCCGGCCGCCGTGGTGCTCCCCGCGGGCCACGACGACGTGCTCGCCGTCCTGAAGGCATGCGCCGAACACGGCCTGGCCCTAGTCCCGTTCGGCGGCGGCACCTCCGTGGTCGGCGGACTCGCCCCCGAACGGCGGCGCCCGTTCGTCGCCCTGGACCTGCGCCGGATGGACGGCCTGCTCGCGCTCGACCCCGTCTCCCGCACCGCCACCCTGCAACCCGGCCTGCGCGCCCCGCAGGCCGAGGCACTGCTGGCCGAACACGGCTTCACCCTCGGCCACTTCCCGCAGTCGTACGAGTGGGCGACCATCGGCGGGTTCGCCGCCGCCCGCTCCAGCGGACAGGCGTCCGCCGGATACGGCCGCTTCGACGAGATGGTGCTCGGTCTCACCCTCGCCACCCCCGAGGGCACGCTCGACATCGGCCGCGCCCCCCGCTCGGCGGCCGGCCCCGACCTGCGCCAGCTCGTCCTGGGCTCAGAGGGGGCGTTCGGTGTCATCACGTCGGTGACCGTGCGCCTGCGTCCGCTGCCGCACACCCGGGTCTACGAGGGCTGGCACTTCGCCTCGTTCGAGGAGGGAACCGCCGCTCTGCGCCGCCTCGCCCAGGACGGACCGCGGCCGACCGTGCTGCGCCTGTCCGACGAGACCGAGACGCTGATCGGCCTCGCCCAGCCCGACGCCATCGGCTCCGCGGACGCGCCGCGGACCGCCGGATGCATGGCGATCGCCGGTTACGTGGGCACCGTGGAGGACACCACCCACCGCAGGGAGCACGCCGCGGCCGTCCTGCGCGAGTGCGGCGGCCGGTACGTCGGCGAGGAGCCCGGCGACCGCTGGGCGCACGGCCGTTACTCGGCGCCGTATCTGCGCGACTCGCTCCTCGACGCGGGCGCGTTCGCCGAGACGCTGGAGACCGCGGCCTTCTGGTCCCGGATCCCCGAGCTGTACGCCGCCGTCCGCACCGCGCTCACCACGGCCCTCACCGAGGCCGGCACCCCGCCCCTGGTGATGTGCCACATCTCCCACGTCTACGAGAACGGCGCCTCGCTGTACTTCACCGTCGTCTCGGCCCAGGGCGACGACCCCGTGGCCCACTGGACGCCCGCCAAGCACGCCGCGAACGAGGCGATCCTCGCGGCGGGCGGCACCATCAGCCACCACCACGGCGTGGGCACCGACCACCGCGACTGGTACGTCCGGGAGGCCGGACCGCTCGGCATCGAGGCCCTGCGGGCCGTCAAGCGACGGCTGGACCCAGAGGGCCTGCTCAACCCCGGGGTCCTGCTGCCCCTCGACTGACACGCGCCTGTCACACTGCCGCCACCGTCGGACCGTTTCACGGTTCGACCGCTCGACCGAACACCGAACCGCTCAAGCGCCCGACCGCTGGACCTCTTCATCGCTTCGTCGTTTCATCGACAAGGCGTCGCACCGTCCCCAGCCCGCTGCCCGCCGTCCCCCGGCTCCCGCCACCGACCCGCACCGCCCCGGAGGCCCACCGATGCGACAGTTCACCGCCATCGTCAACCCCACCGCGGGCGGATCCAGTGGCGCCGCGGCGCTGCTGCGAGTGGGACGGCTGCTCCGGGAGGCGGGGGCGGAGCTGGAGACCGAGTACAGCCGCAGCCTCGCCCATGCGCAGGAACTCGCCCGGGAGGCCGGAGCGCGGCAACGTGTGGTCCTCGCCGTGGGCGGCGACGGCATCGCCGGTGGCATCGGCGGCGCGCTCAGCGGCACCGGCGCGCTCCTCGGCCTGGTCCCGGCCGGCCGCGGCAACGACTTCGCCCGCGCCCTCGAACTCCCCGCCGACCCGGCCGCGCTGGCCCGGATCCTGCTCGACGGGTCCCCGCGTCTGGTCGACACCGTCGAGGTGGAGTCGGCGGTCCACCCGCGGACCGTCGTGCTCGGCAGCGTCTACGCGGGCGTCGACGCGCTCGCCAACCTCCACGCGAACCGGGCCCGGCTGCTGCGCGGTGCCGCCTCCTACTACGCGGGCGGGCTGCGGGCCGTCGCGAGCTGGCGGGCGGCGGACTACCGCGTCACCGTCGACGGGGTGGAGCACGATCACCGCGGCTACACCGTGGTGATCGCCAACTCCCCCTACTACGGCTCCGGCCGCATGATCGCCCCCGGTGCCCGGGTCGACGACGGCGTGCTCGACGTGGTCCTCATCCGCGAGGCGCCGCGCCTCCTGTTCTTCGCTCTGATGAACGAACTCAAGACGGGCGCGCACGTAGAGCGGCCCGAGGTGCGGATCCTGCGGGGCAAGGAGATCAGCGTCACGGCCGACCGCGCGGTGCCCTACGGCGCCGACGGCGAGGTCGACGCCGCCCTGCCCGTGACGGCCCGGGTGCTCCCCGGCGCGCTCGCCGTCCTGTGCTGAGCCGGAGCCGCTAGTGTCCGGCCCAGGAGCAGCCCCAGGCCGACATGCCCTGGATCCGGGCCAGCCGCCTGGCGACGTGGATCTGCTCGCGGCGGGTGGCCAGGTCGGCCCGGCGGGCGAACCGCAGGCCGCCGGCCGCCACCCAGCTGGACTGGCGGAACTGCAGCCCGCCGAAGTACCCGTTGCCGGTGTTGGCCCTCCAGTTGCCCCCGGACTCGCACGCCGCGATGGCGTCCCAGTTGGCGCGGAGGCCGGCGGAGGGGAGGGCGGTCGCGGCCGAACCGGAGGCCAGGGCTGCGGCGGTGGTCAGGGAGAGCAGCGCCGCGCGCAGTCCGCGACCCGGTGCAAGGAGGCGCGCGGTCCCGTCGATGTTCTGCTGACTGATCATGCGCAGACTGTTACATCAGATAAACAGAAAGTATCTGAGCGACGCGCCGTCAGTACCCCACGGCCCAGGGGGGCCTGGCGTTTCGCGTGCGGCAAGCCCGGCCGGAACAAGTCCAGATGGAGGAAGTGGCGCGGCGCGGGCAGGCGAAACGCCGTCACGGTCCTTCCCGGTACCGGACGAACCGGCGAACATGCCGCGTCATGGACATCCTGCTCGTCGCCAGCGCGTTCAACAGCCTGTCCCAGCGCCTGTACGCCGAACTGTCGGACCACGGCCACCGGGTGGAGGTCGTGCTCGCCTCGCACGGCGCGGACGCCGTGCGTGCCGCCCTCCGCGAGACGCGCCCGGAACTCGTCGTCGCGCCGATGCTGAGGACGGCGCTGCCCGAGGACGTGTGGCGGCAGCACACCTGTCTCGTGGTGCACCCGGGACCGCCGGGCGACCGCGGCCCGTCCTCGCTGGACTGGGCGATCGCCGAGGAGGCGCCGCGCTGGGGCGTGACGGTCCTGCAGGCCGAGGCGGGCCTGGACGCGGGCGACATCTGGGCGGCGCAGCCCTTCGACATGGCCCCGGCCGGGAAGAGCGACCTGTACCGCAACGAGGTGTCCGACGCCGCCGTCGGCGCCGTACTGCTGGCCGTACGGAGGTACGCCGAGGGCTCCTTCAAGCCGCAGCCGCAGAGCGATCCCGCGATCCGCGTGGTGTGGCGCGACGCGCTGCGCCAGGAGCGGCGGCGCATCGACTGGGACAACGACACCACCGCCACCGTGCTGCGCAAGCTCCGCGGGGCCGACTCCCGGCCCGGGGTCCTCGACGAACTCCTCGGCCGCGAGGTCTTCCTGCACGGCGGCCACCCCGAGGACCGGCTGCGCGGACGCCCCGGCGAACTGCTCGCCACCCGGGCGGGAGCGGTGTGCCGGGCCACGCGCGACGGTGCCGTGTGGATTCCGGAACTCCGGCCGCGCAAGGACTCCGGCGATCCCGCGCCCTTCAAGCGCCCGGCGGTCTCCGTCCTCGGCCCGCTCTCCGTCCCGGAGGCGGCCGTCCCGTTCGAACTGCCCCCCGGGCGGCGCACCTGGACCGACGTCCGCTACCGGCAGCACGGAGACGCCGGCTTCGTCACCTTCACCTTCCCCGGCGGGGCGATGAGCACCGACCAGTGCCACCGGCTGCTCGCCGCCTACCACCACGCCCTCGCCCGCCCCACCAAGGTGCTGGTGCTCGGCGGGACCCGCGACTTCTTCTCCAATGGCATCCACCTGAACGTCATCGAGGCCGCCGCGGACCCGGTCGCGGAGTCGTGGGCCAACCTGAACGCGATGAACGACCTGGTCGAGGCCGTGCTGCGGACCACCGACCGGCTGGTGGTCGCCGCGCTCGGCGGCAATGCGGCCGCGGGCGGCGTCATGCTCGCCCTCGCCGCCGACGAGGTGTGGTGCCGCACGGGCACCGTCCTGAACCCGCACTACCGCAGAATGGGCCTGTACGGCTCGGAGTTCTGGACCTACAGCCTGCCCCGCCGGGCCGGCGCGGGGACGGCCGGGCGGCTGACGGCCGAGGCCCTGCCGGTGAGCGCCACGGCCGCGGCCCGGCTCGGACTGGTGGACCGTCAGGTGCCCACCCCGGCGGCCGGGTTCGCCGCCGAGATCGACCGCATCGCGACCCGGCTCGCCCGGTCCCCGGACCTGGACCGGCGGATCGCGGCCAAGGCGGCGGCACGCGACCGCGACGAGGCGCACCGCCCGCTCGCGGAGTACCGCCGCGCCGAACTCGCCCGTATGCACGAGATCTTCTTCGACCCCGATGCCCCCTATCACGCGCTGCGCTCGGCCTTCGTCCGCAGGACCCCGGGCGGCTCGGCCCGTCCGCTGTCCCCGACCTGCACCGCGTCCGCCGGCACCGCGCCCGCCGGCACCGCGCCCGCCGGCACCGCGCCCGCCGGCACCGCGTCCGCCGGCATCACGCCCACCGGGAACTGCCGATGACCGCCGCGCGCCCCGCCCGCCTGCTGGTGGCGGGCGTCGGCAACATCTTCCTCGCGGACGACGCCTTCGGCCCCGAGGTGATGCGGGCCCTGCGGGAACGCCCGCTGCCAACCGCCGTGCGGGCCCGCGACTTCGGCATCCGGGGCCTGGACCTGGCGTACGAACTGCTGGACGGCTACGACGTCGCCGTCCTCGTCGACACCGCGGCCCGCGGCCACCGGCCCGGCACCCTGACCCTGGTCGAGCCCGAACCACCCGACGGCACGGCGTCCGGGGCCCCGCCGGAGGCGCACGGCATGGACCCGGCCAAGGTGCTGGCGCTGGCCGCGCACCTGGGCGACGGCCCGCTGCCCAGGGTCCTCGTCCTGGCCTGCGAGCCGCAGGTGCTGCCGCGCGACGACGAGGACATCGTGCCCGGGATCAGCGCACCGGTCCGGGAGGCCGTCGGGCGGGCCGTGACGGCGCTGCACACCCTGGTCCCGCTGCTCCTCGCCGACCCGGCGGCCACACCGGCGTTGGGCCGCCCGGAGGAATCGGACCGCCCGCACACGGCTGCGCTGCCGCACCTCGCGGCCGACGGCGCCGAAGATCGGTGACGGACCCGGGTCCGCCCGCCGCGCGGCGGGCGGACCCGGGCCCGTCCCTCCCGAGCCGACCCGAGGAGCAGCGCCCATGTGCCGGTCCGACGTCAAGCAGGCGGTCCTCGCCAAGAACGACGACCTGGCCGCGGCCCTGCGCCGTGACCTGGCCCGGCAGGGCGTCGCCGTGGTCAACCTGCTCTCCAGCCCGGGCAGCGGCAAGACCGAGCTGCTCGGCCGGGTGCTGGCCCGCGCGGTCGAGCGGGGCGTCCCGGTGGCCGCGCTGACCGCGGACCTGGCCACGGAGAACGACGCCGTCCGGCTGGCCCGTTCGGGGGCGCCGGTGCAGCAGCTGCTCACCGACGGGCTGTGCCATCTGGAGGCCCGGCAGGTCCGCCGCCGGCTGGCGGGCTGGCTCCCGGCGGACACGTCGGTGCTGTTCGTGGAGAACGTGGGCAACCTCGTCTGCCCGGCGTCGTACGACCTCGGCGAGACCCTGCGGATCGTGCTGATGGCGGTGACCGAGGGCGAGGACAAGCCGCTGAAGTACCCCACCGCGTTCGGCTCCGCCCACCTGGTCGTCATCACCAAGACGGACCTCGCCGGGGCGGCCGGTTTCGACGAGGGCGCCTTCCGCGCCCATGTGCACCGCGTCAACCCGGGGGTGGAGATCGTGCGGTCGTGCGCCCGCACCGGCGAGGGCGTGGACGTCGTCCTGGAACGGGCGCTCGCCGCCCGCGACGGCGCCCCGCCGCACCGCCCGCCGCTCGCACCCCACCCGCACGGCCACCACCACGGCGGCCACGACGACGCCGACGGCCACGAGCACGGCGGCGACCCCGGCGACGGCCACGGCGAGGGGCACGGCCACAGCCACGCCCACGATCACGCGAGCCCCGGCACCGAGGCCCGGAGCGGCCACCCCGAACACCCCGACCCGGCGTCCACACAGACCTCATGACCGCACCCGCCACCGGGCCGGTACGCCGTCGGCTCACCGTGCGCGGCACGGTGCAGGGTGTCGGCTTCCGGCCCTACGTGCACCGCCTGGCCGCCGACCTCGCACTGGCCGGGTTCGTGAGCAACACCGCGAGCGGGGTGGTGATCGAGGTCGAGGGACCCCCGGACGGCGTCGCACGGTTCTGCGACCGGCTGGCCGCGCAGCCGCCGCCGCTGGCCGCCGTCACCGGCATCGGACTGGAGGACGTACCCGCCACCGGCGCGACCGGCTCCTTCACCATCCGCCCCTCCGAGCACTCCCCGGGGCGGACGCAGCTCCCGCCCGACACCGCCACCTGCGCCGACTGCCTGCGCGAACTGGCCGATCCGGCCGACCGCCGCCACCGGCACCCGTTCATCACCTGCACCCACTGCGGCCCCCGCTTCACCATCGCCACCGCGATGCCGTACGACCGCGCGGTCACCACCATGGCCGGCTTCCCGATGTGCCCCGACTGCGCCCGGGAGTACGGCGATCCCGCCGACCGCCGCTTCCACGCCCAGCCCGTGGCCTGCCCCGACTGCGGGCCCCGGCTGCGCCTGATGACCGCCCGGGACGACGGCGACGGCGGCGGTGCGGGCCGCGCGGCCCGGGACGCGGCCGCCCTGACGGCCGCCCGGGCGCTGCTCGCCGCGGGGCGAATCGTCGCCGTCAAGGGTGTCGGCGGCTACCACCTGGCCTGCGACGCCACCGACCCGCGGGCCGTCGCCACCCTGCGCGGCCGCAAGGAGCGCGGCGGCAAGGCCTTCGCGGTGATGTGCGCCGACCTCGCCACCGCGGAGCGGATCGCGGTCCTGACCGGTGCGGAGCGGGCCGCGCTGACCGGTCCCCGGCGCCCCGTCGTCCTGCTGCGCCGGCGCACCGGCGCGGACTGCCTCCGACTGGCCGACGAGGTGTGCCCGGGCAGCCCGCACGTCGGCGTGATGCTGCCCTACACCCCCGTGCACACCCTGCTGTTCGGGCTGCCCGGCGATCCCCCCGGCCCCCGTGTGCTGGTCATGACCAGCGGCAACCGTTCCGGCGAGCCCATCGTCACGGACGACGGCGAGGCGCTGACCCGGCTGGCCGGACTCGCAGACGCCTGGCTCGCCCACGACCGCCCCATCGCCTCGCCGTGCGACGACTCGCTGCTGCGGGTCCGCCCCGACGGCACCGAGCAGGTGCTGCGCCGCTCCCGCGGGTACGTGCCCCGCCCGCTGCGCCTGGCGGTCCCGGTGCGTGCCGCGCTCGCGATGGGCGGCGACCTGAAGAACGCCCCGTGCGTCGGCGAGGGCGACCACGCCTGGTTCGGGCCGCACATCGGCGACATGGGCGACCTGACCGCGCTTCAGGCCGCTGGGCGAGTCGAGCGGCAGCTGCTGCGGCTGACCGGGATCACCCCCGCGCTGGTCGCCGCCGACCGGCACCCCGGCTACCACTCGTCCCGCCTGGCCCGCCGCCGGGCCGCCGAACTCCGGGCGCCGGAACCCCTGTTCGTGCAGCACCACCACGCGCACATCGCCTCGGCGATGGCCGAGCACGGCCTCGACGGCACCACCCCCGTGATCGGCGTCGCCTTCGACGGCACCGGCTACGGCGACGACGGCACCGTGTGGGGCGGCGAGGTGCTGCTCGCCGACTACGCGGGCTACCGGCGTTTCGCCCGCCTGACCCCGGCCCCGCTGCCGGGCGGGGACGCCGGAGTGGCCAACCCGTGCCGGCTGGCGCTGGCCCGGCTGTGGGCGGCCGGCCTGCCGTGGGAGCCCCACCTGCCCAGCGTCACCGCCTGCTCCCGTGAGGAATTGACCGTTCTGGAACGGCAGTTGAAGCGCCAGGTGGCATGCGTGCCGACCTCCAGCATGGGCCGGCTCTTCGACGCCGTGTCGTCCCTGGCGGGCGTGTGCCACCGCGCGGGGTACGAGGCGCAGGCCGCGCTCGAACTGGAGGCCGCGGCCACCCACGCCTGGGAGCGGGAGAGCGCGGCGTACGCCTTCGGGTTCACCCCCGGGCCCGGCCCCCTGGAGTGCGACCCCGCGCCGCTGCTGCGGGCCCTCCTGACCGATCTGCGGCGCGGCACCCCGGCGCCGGTGCTCGCGGCCCGCTTCCACCGGGGCGTCGCACGGGCCGTCACGGAGATCTGCCGGCGCGCCCGTACGGCCACCGGCCTCGGCACCGTCGCCCTCAGCGGCGGCGTCTTCGCCAACGGCCTGCTGGAGGAGGAGTGCACCGCGCTGCTGGCGGCGGACGGCTTCGCCGTGCTGCGCCACGGCGAGGTCCCGCCGAACGACGGCGGGCTGGCGCTCGGGCAGCTCCTGGTCGCGGCCCACCGGCCACCGGGCCGCCGGCCGCCCCCGCGAGCCGCCCGGTGAGGGGCGACCGCCCCGGCCCCCGCACGAGGAGGCCGGCCGACGACGGGACGGCCGGAGAACCGGCGACCGCACACAGCGACGATACGGAGTGACCCATGTGCTTGGCAGTGCCCGGCAAAGTCGTGGCCATCGACGACAGCGCCGACCCGCTCACCGGTCTGATCGACTTCGGTGGGGTGCAGAAACAGGCGTGTCTGGAGTACCTGCCCGATGTGCGGGTGGGGGAGTACGTCATCGTCCACGTCGGGTTCGCCCTGCAGCGCCTGGACGAGGAGTCGGCGCGGGCGTCCCTGGAGCTGTTCGAGCAACTCGGGCTGCTGGAGGAGGAGTTCGGCGACGCCTGGGAGCAGGCGGCGCAACAGTCCGGGAGCGCCGCCCCGCACGCCCCCGTGGCCGTGGAGAGCGGGGAGAACGGAAGTGAGGTGCGATGAAGTACATCGACGAGTTCAACGACCCCGAACTGGCGGGGCGGTTGTTGGACGAGATCCGCGCGACGGTCACCCGGCCCTGGGCGCTGATGGAGGTCTGCGGCGGTCAGACACACTCGATCATCCGGCACGGCATCGACCAACTGCTGCCCGAAAAGGTGGAGTTGATCCACGGTCCGGGCTGCCCGGTGTGCGTCACCCCGCTGGAGGTCATCGACAAGGCGCTGGAGATCGCCTCCCGTCCCGAGGTGATCTTCTGCTCCTTCGGGGACATGCTGCGGGTGCCGGGCACCGGCCGGGACCTGTTCCGGGTCAAGGGCGAGGGCGGTGACGTACGCGTGGTGTACTCGCCGCTGGACGCCCTCCAGCTCGCGCGCAGGCACCCCGACCGTCAGGTCGTCTTCTTCGCCATCGGCTTCGAGACGACCGCCCCGGCCAACGCCATGGCCGTGCACCAGGCCCGCCGCATGGGCCTGGACAACTTCAGCCTGCTGGTCTCCCACGTCCGGGTGCCCCCGGCGGTCGAGGCCATCATGACGGCGCCCGCCTGCCGGGTGCAGGGCTTCCTCGCCGCCGGGCACGTGTGCAGCGTGATGGGCACCGCCGAGTACCCGGAGCTGGCCGAGCGGCACCGCGTGCCGATCGTGGTGACCGGCTTCGAGCCGCTCGACATCCTCGAGGGCATCCGGCGTGCCGTCCACCAGCTGGAGCGCGGCGAGCACCGGGTGGAGAACGCCTACCCCCGCGCCGTCAGGGAGCAGGGCAACCCTGCCGCGCTGCGCATGATCGAGGAGGTGTTCGAGGTCACCGACCGCAACTGGCGCGGCATCGGACGCATCCCGGGCAGCGGCTGGCGCCTTACCGACGCCTTCCGCGCCCACGACGCCGAGCACCGCTTCGACGTCGGCGGCATCCGCACCGAGGAGCCCGCCGAGTGCCGGGCCGGCGAGGTCCTGCAGGGCCTGATCAAGCCGACCGAGTGCGCCGCGTTCGGCACCACCTGCACCCCGCGCACCCCGCTCGGCGCCACCATGGTCTCCAGCGAGGGCGCCTGCGCGGCCTACTACCTGTACCGGCGGATGAACGGCTCGGCCCCGCAGGGCTCCCGCATCCCGCAGGAGGAGATGAACCCCGTTGGCTGAACTGGCTTCCACGGCGGCCCCGGCTCCCCAAGGCGCCGCCCCCGTCGACCCCGCCCCCGTCGACCCCGCGAACTGGACCTGCCCCGCCCCGCTGCGCGACCAGCCGGTGGTGGTGATGGGGCACGGCGGAGGCGGCGCCCTGTCCGCCGAGCTGATCGAGCAGGTCTTCGCCCCCGCCTACGGCAACCCCGTCCTGGCCGCGCTCGCCGACTCGGCGGTCCTCGACCTCGGCGGCGCCCGGGTCGCGTTCTCCACCGACTCCTACGTCGTCCGGCCGCTGTTCTTCCCCGGCGGCTGTCTCGGCGACCTGGCGGTCAACGGCACCGTCAACGACCTGGCGATGAGCGGCGCCCGGCCCGCCTACCTGTCCGCGGCCTTCGTCCTGGAGGAGGGCGTCGGCCTCGACGTCGTCGAGCGGGTCGCCCGCGCCATGGGCGCGGCGGCCGAGGCGGCGGGCGTCACCGTGGCCACCGGCGACACCAAGGTGGTGGAGTCCGGACACGGCGACGGCGTGTACGTCACCACGGCCGGCGTCGGTCTCGTCCCCGAGGGCGTGGACATCCGCCCGCAGCGGGCCCGGCCGGGCGACGCCGTCATCGTCAGCGGTCCCATCGGCCTGCACGGTGTGGCGATCATGAGCGTACGGGAGGGCCTGGAGTTCGGTGTCGAGGTCGCCAGCGACACCGCGCCCCTGGCGGACCTGGTGGCGGCCATGCTCGCGGTCACCCCGGACATCCATGTGCTGCGCGACCCCACCCGGGGCGGTCTCGCCGCGTCCCTCAACGAGATCGCCCGCGCCTCCGGCACCGGCGTACGCCTGCGGGAGCGCGCGATCCCGGTCCCGGACGCGGTCGTCAACGCCTGCGGATTCCTGGGACTCGACCCCCTCTACGTCGCCAACGAGGGCCGGCTCGTCGCCTTCGTACCGGGGCCGGAGGCGGAGGCCGTCCTCGCGGCGATGCGCGCCCACCCGCGGGGCGGGGGCGCCGCCGTCATCGGCGAGTGCGTCGCCGACCACCCCGGCATGGTCGTGGTCTCCACCGGCCTCGGCGGCACCCGGGTGGTGGACCTGCCGCTCGGTGAGCAACTGCCGCGCATCTGCTGAGCCCGGAGCGCACGGCCCCGACCACGGCGACGACCCCGCCGGAGCCCTGGGCTCCGGCGGGGTCGTCCTGTCGCCCGGCCCGTCAGGCCGGGACCGGCTCGATCCCGGTGATCTCCAGCTCCCGCCCCCTGCGCAGCTCCTGCGACGGGCGGTCGCAGCGCGGACACCAGAAGAACGGGGGCATGCCCACCGGGAACTCCTCTGCGCACGGGGCGCAGTAGGCGTGCGCGGGAACCTGCTCGACGACGAGCCGGGCCGCGGCGAGCGCGGTCCCGTCGCGCGCCACCTCGAAGGCGAAGGTCAGCGCGTCGGGCACGACACCTGCCAGCTCGCCCACCCGGACGGTGACCGCCGCGACGGCGTCCGTCCCGTCCGCGCGGGCGAGGTCACCGGCCTGTTCCACGATCGCGGTCGCGATCGACAACTCGTGCACGACCGGCTCACGGATACCGGTGGCCCGCGCGGAAGCCACCGGTCATGCGCCAGATCCGCACCTCGCGCTTCAGGCTGGGGAACAACCAGGCGAACAGCGCCAGCGCCAGTCCGCCCGTCAGAGCGGCCTGGGCCGCCAGCAGGCGCCGCGCCGTTCCGCCGGCACCCCTGCCCGCGCCCGCCGCGCGCCTCGTTCTCGCTCGTTGGAGCTTCATCACGGCCACTCCCTGCTGTCTGTCATCCAGGTGAGATGTTCGGCATGACCTTCAGGAGCGTGTCATGCCGCTTCCAGTGGATCCCGGTGGAGCGGCGCGCGTCGGCGGTGCCGTCCTTGTGGTGCCCGGTCTGCTCCTCGTAGGGCCCGGTGTTGCCCTGGTGCATACCGGGCACATGCGTGGGCATGTCGGGCCGGGCCTGGGGCCGGCCCACTCGGATGCTGCCCATGGGTGCTCTCCTTCCTCGCCTCCGCCGGTCCCGTCCTCGGGGGCGGTCCGGCGGAGCACGTGCTCACGAACGCTCGGTGAGGTCCGCGAAGAACCGCTCGACGGCGGGCCACACCCGCCCGCCGCCGGACAGGCCCCGCCACTCCCGGCGGACCACGGCCACCATCCGGAAGCAGTCGTCGATCGGCACGATCCAGTGGTGGTCGAGACCGTGCACGGTGTTCACCAGCAGCGCCTCCACCTCGGGTTCCACGGAGGCGAGCTGCGGACACAGGGCGGCCATCCGCTGCCAGGCGGCCGCCTCCACCTCCCACCGCATGGCCCCCGCCGGGCTCGGGCCCTGGGCGGTGACCGTGCCGTCGGCGCGCGGCACGAAGAAGACCAGGCCGACCGGCACGCCCAGCGGCCCGGTGTCCAGGTGCGGCAGCCGGATCCGGCGCCGGGGCACCAGGCGGAAGTGCCCGTCGCCCGCCCCGTCCCCGGCGAACAGCACCGAGCAGGGGCCGCAGACGCAGCGCACCTCGTCCTGGCCGGTGTCGTACAGGTGGGGATGCTCGTCGGCCACCGGGGCCGCGCACAGGTCGCACACCTCGGCCCGCTCCGCCGCCAGGTCGCCCGCTGAGCGGATGACGCGGGCCAGTGCTCCGTCCATGCTCACCCGGCCTCCCGCACCCGCGGCGCGGCCCGGAGCGCCAGCGCGTCCAGTGGGACGAACGCGGGCGCCGGGCGCCGCTCGTTCCCGCCCGGCACCGGCTCCACCGCCGTCAGCTCCGGGGCGGCCGCGAGCACCGCCGCGCGGACCGCGTCGGCGACGTCGTCCGTCCCGCCGCCGCAGCCGGAACCGCATCCGCCGCCGGTGGTCAGACGCACCCGGCCGACCCGGCCGTCCGCCCCGTCCTCCACGCCGGCCCACTCCAGGTCGCCGCCGCGTTCGCGGACGGCGGGCCGCAGCCGTTCCACCGCGCGGGCGGCGCGGTGCTCGGCCGACTCGGGGTGGATCCCGTGCAGCACCAGCAGATGCCCCAGCAGCTCGTCCTCGGCCAGACGGCCGGCCATCCGCCCGTCCGCATGGTCCAGCACGCGGGCCAGCGCCTCGCCGTAGACCTCGGTGAGCAACCGTACGGCCTCGATCGCACCGCGCGCCGTCGGGCCGGGCGCGGACTCCAGCCCCGCCAGCAACTCGTCGAGCCGGGCGAGCCGTGACTCGACAGCCGGGTCGGCGAGCCGTCCGGTGGGGGAGTCCTGCCCCGCCTCAGCCATGGTCGGCCCCGTACGTCGGCGAGTGCACGGTGGTCAGCGTCTTGCCCTTGCCCATGTACATGTGCACCCCGCACGGCAGACAGGGGTCGAAGCTGCGCACCGTGCGCATGATGTCGACGCCCTTGAAGTCGTCCGGCCCGTTCTCCTCGAAGATGGGCTGGCCCTGCACGGCGTCCTCGTACGGTCCGGGAGTGCCGTAGATGTCGCGGGGGCTGGCGTTCCACGGGGTGGGCGGGTACGGGTGGTAGTTCGCGATCTTCTTGTCCTTGATCACCAGGTGGTGGGAGAGGACGCCGCGCACCGCCTCGTGGAAGCCGCAGCCGATCGCCTCGTCCGGCACTTCGAAGTTCTCGAACACCTTGGTGTCGCCGGCCCGGATCAGCCCCATGGCCTCCTCCAGGAACTGCAGTGCCATGGCGGCCGCGTAGGCGACGAAGTACGGCCGGGCGCGGTCCCGTTCGATGGTGTTGCTCCACTGCGGGATCCGCCACTCCAGCGTGGTCTCCGGCAGCGTCTCGCCCTTGGGCAGGGAGATGCGCACGCTGTTGCCGGTCGCCTTGACGTAGGGGGTGTCCACCAGGCCGCTCAGCGCGGTCGACCACAGCCGTGCGAGCGGGCCGCCGCCGGTGTCCAGGGCCAGGTGCTGCCCCGTCTCCGGGTGATACCAGCGCGGGCTCATCACCCAGCTGTACTTGCCCTCGAACTCGCGCTTCTGCGGCACCGGCAGCGTGGTCTGGTTCCACGGGTGCCGCATGTCGACGGGGTTGCCGAGCGGGTCGTGGGTGACGAACGGCTGCTCGTTGACCCAGTCCTCGTAGAAGGAGCTGCCGAGCATGATGCGCAGGCCCAGGTTGATGTCGACCAGGTTGTTGGTGACGAGCTCGCCGTCGACGACGATGCCGGGGGTGACGTACATCGCCTTGCCCCAGGTGTTCATCGTCTCGTAGCGGTAGTCGACGACGTCGGGGTTCTGGAAGGCGCCCCAGCAGCCCAGCAGGATACGGCGCTTGCCGACCTCCTCGTAGCCGGGCAGCGCCTCGTAGAAGAAGTCGAAGACGTCGTCGTTCATCGCCACCGCCTTCTTCACGAAGTCGATGACGCGCATCAGCCGGCTCAGGTAGTCGGTGAAGGTGCTCGGCGTCGGCATCGTGCCGACACCGCCCGGGTACAGCGTGGAGGGGTGGACGTGCCGCCCCTCCATCAGGCAGAACATCTCCCGGGTGACCCGGCTGACCTTCAGGGCCTCCTTGTAGACCTCGCCCTCGAAGGGGTTGAACGCCTTCATGATGTCGGCGACGGTCCGGTAGCCGTGGACGTCGCCCCGGGGCGCGGCGGTGCGCTCGGCGCGGGCGAGCACACCGGGGTTGGTGGCCTTGACCATCGCCTCGCAGAAGTCCACGAACACCAGGTTGTCCTGGAAGATCGTGTGGTCGAACATGTACTCGGCGGCCTCGCCGAGGTTGACGATGTGCTCGGCCAGCCGCGGCGGCTTGACGCCGTAGGCCATCTGCTGGGCGTAGTCGGAGCACGTGGTGTGGTTGTCGCCGCAGATGCCGCAGATGCGCGAGGTGATGAACCCGGCGTCGCGCGGGTCCTTCCCCTTCATGAACACCGAGTAGCCGCGGAACAGCGACGAGGTGCTGTGGCACTCCACGACTTCCTGGTTGGCGAAGTCGATCTTCGTGTAGATGCCCAGGTTGCCGATGATCCGGGTGATCGGATCCCAGGACATGTCCACGATCTGTGCGGGCTTGCGCCCCGTGGGCCGGGCCTCGGTAGTGGTCATCTGCGTTACTGCCCCTCGCTGTCCGTGTTCCTTGGTTCTGGGTGGGTGTGCGGTCCGCGCGGCATCAGGGGCGCCAGTGCGGGTCGTAACCGCTGGTCAGCTTGCGCTTGTTGTGGCGCCACCTGGGCTCGTGGTTCACCATCTCGTTGGTCAGCCCGCGCAGTCGGCGGATGACGGCGCCGTACGGCTTGATGGCGAGCGACGACAGCGTGCCGCCGGGAGGCTCGTCCATGAACGGCATGAACGCGTCGGGGAAGCCGGGCATGGTGCAGCCGATGCAGATGCCGCCGACGTTCGGGCAGCCGCCGATGCCGGCCATCCAGCCGCGCTTGGGCACGTTGCAGTTGACGACCGGGCCCCAGCAGCCCGTCTTCACCAGGCACTTGGGGGAGTTGTAGTCCCTGGCGAAGGTGGCCTGCTCGTAGTACGAGCCCCGGTCGCAGCCCTCGTGCACCGTCTTCCCGAACAGCCACTGCGGGCGCAGCATGTGGTCCAGCGGCGGCGGGGGAGCCGAGCCGGCCGCGTGGTACAGCGTCCAGATCAGCGTCTCCATGAAGTTCTCGGGCTGGATCGGGCAGCCGGGCACGTTGACGACCGGCAGGCCGCCCTGCGACTTGTAGTCCCAGCCCAGGTAGTCCGCGAGGCCCATGCAGCCGGTGGGGTTGCCGGCCATCGCGTGGATGCCGCCGTAGGCGGCGCAGGTTCCGGCGGCCACCACCGCCCAGGCCCTGGGCGCCAGTTGGTCGATCCACCAGTTCAGGGTCTGCGGCTCGCCGGTGTCCGGGTCGTTGCCGAAGGACGTCCAGTAGCCGTCGCCCTTGATGATCTTCTGGTTCGGGATCGACCCCTCGATGACGAGGATGAAGGGGGCCAGGTCGCCGCGGGCCGCCGCCCGGTAGGGGGCGAGGAAGTCCTCGCCGCCCAGACTCGGCGAGAGCACCTTGTTGACCAGGTTCACCTTGGGCAGGCCGGGGATCAGGCCGAGAACCAGGTCCTCCAGGGAGGGCTGGTCGGCGGCCGTCAGCGAGACGGTGTCGCCGTCGCAGCTCATCCCTTCGGAGATCCACAGGATGGTGATCTCGTCGAAGCCCTTCCGCTCCTCGGCCCGGCTGGGTTCTCGGCTGACGTCGGTGGTGCCGCTGTGCGTGGTCATGTGTTCGGCCTCCCCATCAGGGGGTCTCGGAGTCGGTCGGGTGCCGCCGTCACAGGTGCGGCGGGAGCCGCCGCGGGCGGCTCGTCCGGGGTGTGCGTGAGCGGCTCGAGTTCGTCGGGCCGGAAGTAGTGGAAGCGGCCGTACCAGCCGTTGAGTTCGGCGGCGGGGTCGTCGTCGAGGGTGACCGCGAGGTGCGTGCTGCCGTCCACGTCGTGGAAGACGGCGGCGACCTGGGCGGTCCGCCCGAGCAGGAACATGTCCTGCGCGTCGGCGCCCCGGCCCCGCGGGCACAGCCGCACGCGGCTGCCGCGCCCCACGGGCACACCGTCGACGGGCACCGTGTCGGTGGCGGGGGACAGGCCGTCGTCGGCGCCCTCCTGCCACCAGGCGGCGCGCCCGGCGCCGGGGCCCGGGGCCGTGGGCGTCCCGGGTGCCGCGGGATCGGCCGGGGAAAGGGAGCGGATGGCGCCGTGCAGCCGGGCGAAGACCTCCCGGGGCATGGAGTCGACGCGGTCCAGGATCTCGGCCGCCCGTGGGTCGGTGGCGCGTGCCTCGCGCTTCTCCTCGTCGGTCAGGAGCATGGTGCGCAGCGTCAGGATCTCGTCGATCTCCCCGGCGTCGTGCAGATCGCCCGGGCTCTCCGGCGCCACCTGCGGGTGGTCGGGAAGGATGATCGGGGCGGAGAGCAGGGCGGGCCCGGTGTCACCGTCCCGCGGTGCGCCGCCGGGGGCACCGGACGCGAGGTCTTCCGGGGAGCCGCCGCCGAGGACGGGAAACGTGAACGCGTTGCGGCAGTCGCGGACGTGGTCGCCCAGGGCGGCGGGCGGGTCGATGAGCGAGGCGAACTCCAGCCCCTCGCCGCCGACGAGGGTGTGCGTGGCGATCAGGGCGTCGCGCAGCACCTCGTCCCGCGCGGCCCGGGGATCAGCCGCCCGCCCGGTGTGCTCGGTGCGCACCCGGAGCCGGTACACGTCCTCCGCCAGCCGCTCGGCGGCGACCGTGGCGCTCGCCCGGACCTCCCGGCGCCGCCGCACCACACGCCCCGCGCCCGCCGGCAGCGGCTCGGTCTCCTCGCCGGCCGGCGCGCCCACCGAGGCGGTGAACCCGCCCCGCAGCAGGTCGGCCAGCGGGACGACGAGGTCCGTCTCCCGCGGCACCGCCTCTTCGAAGGTCAGATGCGCGGTGCCGTCGGCCGTCCGCAGCGACTCCACAGGACGGTGACCGCCGTCGCCGGTGGCCTCCTCCACCTGCTTGTGCTGCATCTGCAGGTAGCGCACCCGCACCCGTAGGACGGCGTCGGCGCCCCGTGCGCGCAGCACGCACTCGGTCTGCTGGTACCAGGAGTCGGCGGAGCCGGACACGCCGGGCACGACCGGTCCGTCGCGTTCGACCCAGTCGGGGGGCAGCAGGACGCCGAACTGCCAGCGCACCCGGTTCTTGGGCGACGAGCGGCGGTACGGGTAGAGCAGGTAGCCCTCGTACAGGACGGCGTCGGCGACCGCGCTCAACCGTGCGAAGGGATGCCCGCCACGGCTCGTGGACCCGGCTTCGCCGTCCACGGGGGCGGCGCACGGAACGCCACCTTCGACCACGGCCTCCGGCATCACGCCTCCTCGGATTCGCACTTGCACCATCACTTCCACCACCGTCACACCGCTGACGCGGCTTCGCCCCCTGCGGCCCAGTGCGGTTGGGCCGGTCAGGTGAAGGGCGGACGCCGGGCGGGCCGGAAGCCGGAAGACTGACCGGGCCGGTCCGATTCGGCCCGGCCCCTTCGCACGCTCCGGACGGCCTCATGCAGACGTTCCTGCCGTACGCCGACTTCGCCGCGTCCGCGCGGGTGCTCGACCGCCGCCGCCTGGGCAAACAGCGGGTCGAGGCCGTGCAGGTGCTGCGCGGCCTGACGGTCCCCGGCCACGGATGGCGCCGGCATCCGGCCGTGCGCATGTGGGCCGGGTACGAGGAGGCGCTGGTCCGCTACGGCCTTGAGGTCTGCCGGGTCTGGCGGGAGCGGGGCCACCAGGACAGCTGCGCGGCCACCCTCGTCGCCGACCTCGCCGCGGTCCGTCCCGGGGCTCCGGTGCGCGACCAGCGCGACCTGGCGGCCGCCGGGGAACTGCCTCCTTGGCTCGGCGACGAGGCCGTGCACCGCAGCCACCGGTCGGCACTGGTGCGCAAGGACCCGGACGTCTACGCCGCGCTCTTTCCCGGGGTGCCCGACGACCTGCCGTACGTCTGGCCGTCGTCGGACCGCGAGGGGGCGGCGCGGACGCGCCCGCCGGGCGGCGACCGACCGGGTGGGCGGCCACCGGGCGGCGACTGACCGGATGGATCCCCGGGCGGCGACTGGCCAAGTGGGTGGCCGCCGGAGATGCCTCGCGCCGCCCTCGCGTGTTCGAATTTTCGTTCGATAGTGTGGGTCGTGCGAGGTGAGAGACATGACGGCGAACGCGAGGGGGCCCGAGGTGGCGACGGTGATGCATGTGCGCTGCCCCGACCGTCTGCCGGAGGAGACCTACCGGCAGGTACTGGAGCAGCTGGCGGAGCTGTCGCCGGTGGTGCAGGCCCTGCCCCCGGCCGCGGCCCTGGTGGAGCTGAAGGGGGCCCTGCGCTACCACGGCATGGACGCGCGCCGGCTGGGCGAGGTGCTGCGGGTGCGGACGATCTCCCGGCTCGGCGTCGACGTCAGGGTCGGGATCGGCCCCTCGATCACGGTGGCGGCCACCGCGTCCGCCCAGGTGGACGCCCCGGGCGGCGTCCTCGCCGTCGACCCCGGCCAGGTCACGCGGTGGCTCGGGCCGCTGCCGGTCGAGGCCCTCCACGGCATCGGCCCGCGGCAGGCGGAGGCCCTGCGCGACTACGGCATCCACACCGTGGGCCTGCTCGCCGCCACCCCGCCCGCCACGGTGCAGCGGCTGCTCGGGGGCAGGGCCGGGCGGTCGGCCGCCGAACGGGCCCGCGGTGTCGACCCGCGCGCGGTCGTCCCCCGGGCGCTGCCCGCCTCGGCCTCCGTGCGCTGCGCCTTCCCCCGTCACGCCCTGGAGGGCGCCGAGGTGCGGGCCGCCCTGCTGGACCTGGTCGTCCGGCTCGGACGCCTGCTGCGCGGGCGCCACCAGGCCGCCCGGGCGCTGACCCTGGTGCTGCGCTTCGCCGGCGGCACGGCGTGGGACACCACCCGCCGTCTGCCGGAGCCCTCCGCGCACGACGAGGACCTGCGCACCCTGGCGTACCGGCTGATGGACGCCGCCGGACTCCAGCGCGGCCGTCTGACCGGCATGGCCCTGAGGGCCGAGGACCTCCTCGACGCCGACAGGGTGGCCGAGCAGATCAGCCTGGACGGCGCACGCGAGGCCCGTCTGGTCGCGGAGGAGGCCATGGACCGGATCCGGGACAGGTTCGGGCCCGGCGCCGTCGGCCCCGCCGCGGTGTTCCGGCGTGCCGGGTGACCCGGTGGGCCCCGTGCCGCGTGCCGCGTGCCGGGTGACGCGGTGGGGGCCCGTGCCACCGGTGGGGCCGTGGGTGAGCGACGGGGAAACCCGGTTGCGAGGGGCCCGGTGCCCTGGCCGAGGATGATCGTATGAGTCGAGAAACGGACGAGGACGAGGTGGCCGGGGCCGTCGCCGGCGAACTGCGCCTGATGGACCCGGAGGTGCGTGCCTCACGGCCGCTGGCCGACCGGCTGCTGGACCCCGGGTTCGTCGAGGTCGGCGCCTCGGGCCGACGGTGGACCCGCGAGGAGATGCTCGCCGCGCTCCCGGACCTCGGGGGCGGCGCCGCGCACGGCCCCCGCTACGAGCCGTCGGACATCACGGGAGTCGTGCTGGCCCCCGGGCTGGTGCACCTGACCTACGAGACCGTGGCCGGCGGCCGGCGCGCCCGCCGCAGCTCGCTCTGGCGCAGGAGCGACGGGGCGGACGGCTGGCGTATGTACTACCACCAGGCCACCCCCGTACCGCCCGGAACCGACTGAACCACCGTCAGTCGCGGCCGTGAGCCGTGGCGGCCGGCCCGGCCCCGACGGGGGTGAGCCGGCCGCACGGTGTCACTGCACGTCGACGTAGTCGCCGCTCGCCTTGACGGCGGGGGTGGTCGAGGTGCCGGTGAAGTACCAGCGCCAGTAGCCGTCCTCGGCCGCGGTGGCCGTGGTGCTCAGCCCGCCGGTGCTCGAGGTGTACACGGTCTTGACGGTGGAGTAGGTGGTGCTGCCGGCCTTGCGGAACTGGAGCTTGACCGGCTGGTCGGCGTAGCCCCGGTAGTCGAGGCTGTCCCAGTTGGCCCGGGACAGCTTGCCCGTGACCGAGAGGGTCTGGCCCTTGGCGACCGGCTCCGGGCTCGCGTTCACCGTCAGCTTCGACAGGCGCTGCAGCCGCGTGGTGCCGTAGGCCCAGCGGTCGGTCCAGCTGCCGTCGTTGGCCGACGCCTGCACCTCGACCTTCCACGTGCCCGCGTCGGCGTTGGTCTGCCACCAGTCGGGCTCGAAGGTGAACGTCTTCGAGCAGGTGGACGTCGTGGCGCTCGCGGCCACGCAGTCCGCCGGGGTGGTGTCCTGGTCCGTGGCGATGCTGTCGGTGGCGTCGAAGTAGGGGTCGCTCCCGTCCGGGCCCCGCCACAGGGAGAAGTCGGCGTCCCAGATGCCGGAGGGGTCGCTCGCCGTCACGGACACCGTGACCGTGTGGTCGGTGGTGCCGACGACGATGCTCTTGCCGCCGTTGACGACCACGTTGTCGATCTGGATGTCACCGGTCCCGTCGTCCGCGTAGGCGGCCGGAACGGTGATCCCGGCCAGCGCGGTGACGGCGAGCGCGGCGAGTATGGCGCGTCTTCGCACAAGTCTCCTTTGTGAGCACGGAGGATGTCCGCCCGGTAGGCGGCTCCGTGGCGGCGCCCACTATAAGTTGATCTTCGAGGCCGCAGAACCCTTCCGGCACCGCCCGCGGGAAGGGGTGATCTCCGCGGTGATCAGGCGTGTCGCGGTGCCGTCCGTGGGCACTGGGAGACGATGGGGCCGCCCTCGGGACGTTCCGGACAGCGGTCCGCACACGCCGGGAGGCCGGCCCGGAGGGAGACACTTCGTGGAACAGCGGGTCACACCGGAGCGGACCGGGACCGTCGGGACGGCCGCGACCGGTGGCGGCGGACGGGACGCGGGTCCCGCCGACGCGCGGCGGCGGATTCCCCGCACCGACGCCGTCCTCGCCGATCCGCGGCTCGCCGCGGCGGCGGCCCGGCTGGGCCAGGACACGGTCAAGACGGCGGTCCGGCGGGCCCAGGAGCGGGCACGCGACGGCGCCGTCCCGCCGGAGGACGTCGCCGACACCGCGGTCGCCCTGCTGCCCGCCACGTCCGGCGGACTGCGGCCGGTACTCAACGCCACCGGGGTGGTGCTGCACACCAACCTCGGCCGGGCGCCGCTGTCGGCGGCGGCCCGGCAGGCGGTCCAGGACGCCGCCGGGCCCACGGACGTCGAGCTGGACCTGGTGACCGGAGTGCGGGCCCGGCGCGGGCGCAGCGCCCTGCGCGCCCTGTGCGACCGGGTGCCCGCGGCGGCAGCCGCGCACGTCGTCAACAACGGCGCCGCCGCGCTGCTCCTGGCCGCCACCGCGCTGGCCGCCGGCCGGGAGATCGTCATCAGCCGCGGCGAGATGGTGGAGATCGGGGACGGCTTCCGGCTGCCGGACCTGCTGGTGTCCACCGGGGCGCGGCTCCGCGAGGTCGGCACCACCAACCGCACCACGGCCGCCGACTACGCCGCCGCCATCGGCCCGCAGACGGCGTTCGTGCTGAAGGTGCACCCCTCCAACTTCCGTGTCACCGGCTTCACCCGCGCCGCCGAGGCCCGCGAGCTGGCGGGGCTGGGCGTGCCGGTCGTCGTCGACATCGGCTCCGGACTGCTCGCCCCCCATCCGCTGCTCCCGGACGAGCCCGACGCGCAGACCCAGTTGCGGTCCGGCGCCAGTCTCGTCACCGCCAGCGGCGACAAGCTGCTCGGCGGACCCCAGTGCGGACTGCTGCTCGGCGCCGAGGACATCGTGCGGACGCTGGCGCGGCACCCCCTGGCCCGTGCCCTGCGCGTGGACAAGCTGACGCTGGCGGCCCTCGAGGCGACCCTGACCGGCCCGCCCTCCCCGACCGCCACCGCCCTGGCCGCCGACCCCGGCCGGCTCGGGCAGCGGGCGGACCGGCTCGCCGCCGCGCTGGCCGCCGACGGCGTCGACGCACGGGCCGTCGACAGCGCCGCGACGGTGGGCGGAGGCGGCGCACCCGGCGTGACCCTGCCCAGCGCCGCGCTGTCCCTGCCCGAGGCGTACGCCGCCCCGCTGCGCACCGGAGCCGACCCGGTCGTCGGACGGCTGGAGGCCGGGCGCTGCCTGCTCGACCTGCGGACCGTGCCGCCCGAGGACGACGAACGGCTAGCCACGGCCGTACGCCGGGTCGCGGGGAGGTAGCCGCCATGCGGGTGCTGGCCACCGCCGGACACGTCGACCACGGCAAGTCCGCCCTGGTGCGGGCGCTGACCGGGATGGAACCCGACCGCTACGAGGAGGAGCGGCGCAGAGGGCTCACCCTCGACCTCGGCTTCGTGTGGACCCGGCTCGACCCCGACGCGGAACACCCGGACGGCGAGCACCTGGCCTTCGTGGACGTACCCGGCCACGAGAAGTTCGTCGCGACCATGCTGGCCGGGGTCGGGCCCGTACCCGCCGTGCTGTTCGTCGTCGCCGCGGACCAGGGCTGGCAGCAGCAGTCGCAGGAGCACCTGGCGATCCTCGACGCGCTCGGCGTGCGGCACGCGGTCCTCGCGGTGACCCGCAGCGACCTCGCCGACCCCGAACCCGTCCGCGCCGATGCCGTGGAGCGCATGGCCGCGACCTCGCTCGGCGCCGTGCCGTCCGTCGCGGTGAGCGCGGTGACCGGCGCCGGACTGGACGAACTGCGGGCGCTGCTCGGCCGGTTGGCCCGAGCGCTGCCGGTCCCGCCCGCCGACGCGGACGTGCGGCTGTGGCTGGACCGGGCCTTCACCGTGCGCGGCCACGGCACCGTGGTGACCGGCACGCTCGGCGCGGGCACCCTGAGCGTGGGCGACCGGCTGGTCACCGGGGACGGCTCGGCCGAGCTGCGGGTGCGCGGGCTTCAGGCGGCGCACGAGGAACGCCCCGCCGTCAGCGGCGTCGCGCGCGTGGCGGTCAACGTGCACGGCGCGGTGGACGGCGCCCTGCGGCGCGGACAGGTTCTGCTGACCCCCGGCCGCTGGCTGCCCACCACCGTGGCCGACGTCCGGGTCACCGGCGAGCCCGTCGACGAACTGCCCCGCCGCGCCACCCTGCACATCGGCACGGCCGCGGTCCCGGTGACCGTCAGACCGCTGGGCAAGGACACCGCCCGGCTGACCCTGGACCGGGCCCTTCCCCTACGCGTGGGGGACCAGGCGGTGCTGCGCGAACCGGGCGGCGGACGGACGCCCTGCGGCGTGACGGTGCTCGACGTGCGCCCGCCGCGGCTGACCCGGCGCGGCGCCGGACGGGCCCGGGCCGACGAACTCGCCGAGATGACCGGAGCGCCCGACGGGCCCGCGGAGCTGCGGCGCCGCAGGCTGGTGCGGCGCTCGGAGCTGCTCGCCATGGGCGTTGCGCCGCCCGCCGCGCCCGGGGCCGGGGACTGGCTGGCCGACGAGGGCCACTGGACCGGGCTGCGCGCCCGGCTGGCCGCCGAGGTGGAGCGGTACGCGAAGGGCCACCCCCTCGAACCCGGGCTGCCGACCGAGGCGGCCCGCCGCCTGCTCGGCCTGCCCGACCGGGCCCTGGTGGACGCGCTCGCCGCGACGCCGGGCGATCCGCGCCTGACGTGCCGCCAGGGCCGGCTGCACGGGCCCGCGGGCGCGCGGCCCACGCTGCCGCCGCCGCTGCGGGCCGCCGTCGAGGCCGTGCGCCGGGACCTGGAGCGGGCGCCCTTCCGCGCGCCCGAGGCCGACCGCCTCACCGAACTGGGGCTCACCCGCAGGGCGCTGGCCGCCGCGGTCGCCGCGGGCGCGCTGCTGCGGGTCACCGACGGCATCGTGCTGCTCCCCGGCGCGGACGCCCGGGCCGCCGCCGTCCTGCGCGGGCTGCCCCAGCCGTTCACGCTGAGCGAGGCGCGCCGGGCGCTGGACACCACGCGGAGGGTGGCGGTGCCACTGCTGGAACTGCTCGACGCCCGGGGCCTCACGGAACGCGTCGACGACCGGCACCGGCGATGCCGGAGCGGCGCGGAGAGCGGAGGCGGACGGGAATCGAACCCGCCTGCCCGAGATCCTCGGACACCTCGGTTTTGAAGACCGGGAGGGCCACCAGGCACCCACACGCCTCCACCGCCCGGCCAGGCTACCGGAGCCGGCGGCCGCCACCGCACACCGGCCCGGCCACCCGGCACGCCCCCGGCCCGAAGAACCCGCAAACCCCGACCGCTGGAGACGCGGCATGACGACGGTCCCCGAAACACCCGTAAGGCTCACCCAGTTCGCCCACGGCGGCGGGTGCGCCTGCAAGATCCCGCCCGGCGAGCTGGAGGACGTCCTCGGCTCCCTCGCGGCGTCCGCGCCCGTCACGGGCGACACCCCGCTCCTGGTCGGGCTGGCGACCGGCGACGACGCGGCCGTCGTCGCGCTGCCCGGCCAGGGCCCCGGCCCCGCCCGGGCGATGGTGTCCACCGCCGACTTCTTCACCCCGGTCGTGGACGACCCCTACGACTGGGGGCGCATCGCCGCCGCCAACGCCCTGTCCGACGTCTACGCGATGGGCGGCAGCCCGGTGCTCGCGGTCAACCTGCTGGCCTGGCCGCGCGGGGTGCTGCCCTTCGACCTGGCGCGCGAGGTGCTGCGCGGCGGGCTGGACATCGCCACCGAGGCCGGCTGCCACGTCGGTGGCGGGCACAGCGTGGACGACCCGGAGCCCAAGTACGGCATGGCCGTGACCGGACTGGCGGATCCGCAGCGACTGCTGCGCAACGACGCCGGACGTCCCGGTGTGCCGCTTTCGCTGACCAAGCCGCTCGGCCTCGGCGTGCTGAACAACCGGCACAAGGCCACCGGCGAGCGCTTCGAGCAGGCGGTCGCCACCATGGTGGCGCTCAACCGGGACGCGGCCGCGGCCGCCCTGGACGCCGGTGTCCGCTGCGCCACCGACGTCACCGGCTTCGGCTTCCTCGGCCATCTGCACAAGCTGGCCCGGGCGTCCGGCGTGACCGCCGTCGTCGACACCGCCGCCGTGCCCCTGCTGGACGGCGCCCGGGAGGCCGTACGCGAGGGCTACGTCAGTGGCGGCACCCGGCGCAACCTGGACTGGGTCGCCCCCTTCACGGACTTCGGCGGCACCGACGCCGACACCCGGCTGCTTCTGGCCGACGCCCAGACCTCGGGCGGCCTGCTGGTGGCGGGGGAGGTGCCCGGAGCGCCCGTGGTCGGCGAACTCGTGCCCCGCGGGACGCACTCCGTCGTCCTGAAGTGAGCCGGGGCGCCCGGTCGTCGTCCCGCGGCTCGCGGTCCGGTGCCCATGCCGGACCCGGACCGGTAACGGGACCGCGGGGGCCGTTCGTCCTATGGCAGGCAGGGGCGGCCGGGCGCAGGCTGGAGAGCGAACCGGTTCGGGAGGCGAGCTGCCCATGGGTGCCCTCGACATCGTCGTCGTTCTGGTCGCGGCCGCGCTGATCGCCGCGCTGGGCCGCTACTTCTTCGGCCCGCGCCGGGCCGGTGCCGCCCGGCTGGAGGGCGGGGTGCAGCGGGTGGAGGTGACGGTCCGGGGCGGCTACAGCCCCGACCTGATCAAGGTGCGCGAGGGCATTCCCGTGGAGCTGGTCTTCGACCGGCAGGAGGCCGGAGAGTGCACCTCCCGGGTGGTCTTCCCCGACCTGGGGGTCGGCGCGGGCCTGCCCGCCCGCACCCGCACCACCGTACGGCTGAACCCCGACCGGCCGGGCACCTTCCCCTTCGCCTGCGGCATGAACATGATTCACGGCACGCTGCTGGTCGAACCGGCCGAGGGCGGCGCACCGCCCGCGCCCGACGGCCACGGCGGTACGGCCGCACCTCCCGCCGCCGCCCCCGGCGGACCGCCCGCCGGCGCGGAACGGACGGCGGCCGAGGCGGAGGCCGCGGACGCCGCCGAGCGGCAGGCGGAGATCAAGGACCTCACCCGCAGGGTGCTGCTGGGCGCCGTGCTCACCGCCCCGGTGCTGTTCGCGGTGATGGCGCACGAAGTGTTCGGTGCGTCCTGGGTGCCCTCCTGGATGCTGAACCACTGGCTCCAACTGGCCCTGATCACCCCGGTGATGTTCTACACCGGATGGCCGGTCCACCTGACCGGCTGGCTGACCCTGCGCCACCGCGCGGCCGACATGAACTCCCTCATCACCCTGGGCACGAGCGCCGCCTACGGATACAGCCTGCTGGTCACCCTCGCCCCCGGGCTGCTGCCCGAGAACGTGCGCGAGGTCTACTTCGAGGCCGTCGGCGTCATCCTGACCCTGATCCTGCTCGGGCGGCTGCTGGAGGCACGGGCGAAGGCCGGCACCGGCGAGGCCATCCGTGCCCTGCTGGGCCTGCAGGCCCGCACCGCCCGTGTCGTACGGGACGGGACCGAGACCGAGATCCCGGTCGAGGACGTGGTGGTCGGCGACGAACTCGTCATCCGGCCGGGGGAGAAGATCCCCGTCGACGCCGAGGTCCGCTCCGGCTCCTCCGCCGTGGACGAGTCCATGGTCACCGGCGAGCCGATGCCGGTCACGAAGCGCGCCGGGGACACGGTCATCGGCGCCACCGTCAACGGGACCGGATCGCTGCGCGTGCGCGCGGCGAAGGTCGGCGCCGACACGATGCTCGCCCAGATCATCCGCCTGGTGCAGCAGGCCCAGGCGTCGAAGGCCCCCATCCAGCGACTCGCCGACGCCGTGTCCGCGTTCTTCGTGCCCGCGGTCATCGCCGTCGCCGTGGCCACCTTCGCGGTCTGGTTCACCCTGGGCCCGCCCCCGGAGCTGACCCTGGCGCTGGTCTCCGCGGTCGCGGTGCTGATCATCGCCTGCCCGTGCGCGCTCGGGCTGGCCACCCCGCTGTCGGTGATGGTCGGCACCGGCAAGGGCGCCCGGGCCGGCATCCTGATCCGCTCCGCCGAGGCGCTGGAGACCGCGCACAAGCTGGACACCGTCGTGCTGGACAAGACCGGCACCGTCACCGAGGGAAAGCCCGTCCTGACCGACGTCCGCCCCGTCGACGGATTCGACGAGACCCTGCTCCTGCGGCTGGTCGCGGGGGTCGAGGCCGACAGCGAGCACCCGCTCGCGCGGGCCGTCGTCACCGGTGTCCGTGACCGCGGCCTTCGGCCGTCCGCGGCGACGGGCTTCGACTCGGTCACCGGCAAGGGCGTCCAGGCCACCGTCGACGGCCGCGCCGTCCTGGTCGGCACCGCCCGGCTGCTGGGCGACGTCGGCATCGACACCACCGCGCTCACCCCGGTCTCGGCCGCCCTCTCCGCCGAGGGCAAGACCCCCGTCCTCGTCGCGGTCGACGGACGGCCCGCCGGTGTGCTCGCCGTCGCCGACACCGTCAAGGACGACTCCGCCGCCGCCGTCGCGGCCCTGCGACGCCTGGGCATCGAGGTCGTCATGCTGACCGGTGACAACGCCCGCACCGCCGGGGCGATCGCCGCGCAGGTCGGCGTCGCCCGGGTGCTCGCCGAGGTGCTCCCCGAGCACAAGGCCGACGAGGTACGGCGGCTGCAGGGCGAGGGCCGCACGGTCGGCATGGTCGGCGACGGCATCAACGACGCCCCCGCGCTCGCCGCGGCCGATGTCGGCCTGGCCATCGGCACCGGCACGGACGTGGCCATCGAGGCCGCCGACATCACCCTCGTCTCCGGCTCGCTCGGCGGGGTCGTCACGGCGATCCGGCTGTCGCGGGCCACCCTGCGCAACATCCGGCAGAACCTGTTCTTCGCCCTGGTCTACAACGCCGTCGGCGTCCCCCTGGCCGCCGGCGTGCTCTACCCGCTGTGGGGCATCCGCCTCAGCCCCGTCATCGCCGCCGCGGCCATGGCGCTCAGCTCCCTGTCGGTCGTCACCAACGCCTCCCGGCTGCGCCGTTGGCACCCCCAGCCGCTGCCCGACACCCGGCCGGACCGCACCCGCCCCCGCGTCGAGTCCGCCGCCGGCCGCGCCCCGGCGGGCCCCGGCCTGGCAGGCGCTCCGTCGGGCGACGGGGACGCGGTAACGGACCCGGTGTGCGGGATGCGGGTGGAGCGGGCGAGCGCCGCCGAGCAGCGGCAGACCGGCAGTGGCACCTACCACTTCTGCTCCGCGCACTGCGCCGCCGTGTTCGACGCCGACCCCGACCGGTACACCGCCCCCACGACCGGCGGGCCGCGCGGTCACCACCCCCGACGGCCGCGTTCGGGTTCCGGCTGACCCGGACGCAGGCGCCCGCGGGTCCCGGCCGCGGACCCCCGTCGGTCGGGCCGTCGGCCGTGTCACCCTCGCTTCTGGGCCGCCCTCGCTCCCGAACCGCTCGGCTTCCCTGGCCACCGGCCGGGCCACCCTCGGCCCCGGGCCACCCTCGCCTCCAGGCTGTCCTCGGCCCCGGGGCGTCCTCGGCGCCGGGCCGCCGCCCTCGCCCCCGGGCGACCCCACCCCTGGCTACCCCCGCCCGTACAACCGGTCGAGACCGACCAGCACCACCTCTCCCGCGGCCTCCGCGGCGCGCAGCGCGTCGCTGAAGCCGGCCGCGCCGTAACACGCGGGCCGGGCGTGGCCGACGTCCTCGCCGAGGTCGGCGAGCCGGGCCAGCAGGCCGCGCAGATGCTCCAGATGGGGTACGTCCATCACCTCGTCCCAGCGCGCCAGCCCCACCGACAGCAGCACCCCGGCACGGGCGTCGCCCGGCCCGCGCACCACCACGTCCGCCGCCGTCTCCGCGCCGCCGGGGTGCGCCGGGTCGGGCAGCGTGCCCCGGGCGGCCGTGACGGGCCGCGCGCCGAAGACGGCCGGGTCCGCGAAGTCGCGGGCCCACTCCCGGCAGACCTGCGCGAAGTGGACCGGCATCACCACGGAGTCGAAGACCGGGCGGGCGTGCTTCCACACCTCGGCGGGGTCCCGCTGCTCCAGCGTCGGCCGGTGGGCGTGCACGGCCGCGTGCTCGAAGGCCAGCAGCGGCTCCGCGACGCGCAGCCGGGCCACGTGCGGCCGGAAGGCGTCGGGCTCGCTCTCCAGCAGGCCGTTCTCCCGCAGCAGCGTAAGACAGCGTGCCGTGTCGGTGAGCGGGGTGCCGAGGCAGTCGGCGACCTGCCCCTGGGTGGCGCAGCCCGTGGCGACGGCGGAGAGCGCGGAGTGGGACAGCGCGCGATCCCAGTGGTCGGTCTCCTCCTGGAGCAGGTGGTGCGCCTCCTGGTACAGCCGTCGGCGGCGGTTCAGCACGGTCCTGCACACCCAGTCGTCGAAGTCGTCCGGGCCGGCCGGGACGTCGTCCTCGACGTAGTCGTGCCGGTAGGCGGGGGTCCCGCCGACGACGGCGTGGACCAGCAGTGCGAGGCGGGGGTCGTCGATGCCCCAGAACCGCGCGGCCTGCCGGAAGTCCAGCGGACCGACCGTGAGGGACGGTCCGGCCAGTTCGCGCAGCGGTGAGGCCGGCCCGAACAGCCGGTGCATCAGCGGCAGGGAACTGCCGCTCAGCAGCAGGCGCGCCTGACCGGGCCGCCCCGCCTGGCGCCGCCGCCGGCAGGCGTTGTGCAGGACGGAGGGCAGCGCCGGGCTCTGCCGCACCAGGTGCGGGAACTCGTCGAGGACGACCGGCACCGGCCGCTCGTCGCCGAGGGCCAGCAGCGCCTCGACCACCTCCTCCCAGCCGTGCCGGTGGAAGGGGACGGGGGTGCCCGTGTACCGGGCGAGGGCCTCGCCGAGCCGGGTCAGCGACTCGGCCTCGGCCACCTGCTGGGCCCCGAAGTAGAAGCCGCCCGTGACGGCGGTCAGGGTCTCCAGGAGGAACGTCTTGCCCTGCCGCAGCCGCCCGGTCACCACGCCGAGGCGGGCACCGGGCGCGGTGTCCCGCGCGAACGCGACGAGCGCGTCCCACTCGGCCTCACGGTCGAAGACCCACTCCGGCTTCCCGGGCAGGGACAGGTCGGACGACGCCACGGCCATTCCCCTCGTTCGGCGGTGCTCCCGCGCTCGGATCTCTTGCGCCCCCGCTGCTCGCTGCTGCGTTTCGGTCCCGCTCTTCAGTACAACGCGGGAAGCCGGGCCCCGCGACACGCGCCGGGAGGTGCTTGGACCGGCAGGGACCGTTCGGCCCTGTGCCCGGCGTGGGAACCCAGCGCACTCTGGTGTTCGAGCGGCCCGTGGTTCGAGCGAGGGCGACGGAAAGGAGCCGGGGCGATGAGGCACCGCAGCGTGGGCGACCTGATGACCCCCGTCGCCGTGAGCGTTCAGCGCGGCACCACCCTCAAGGAGATCGTGCGGATCCTCGACGAGTACGACATCACCGCGGTCCCCGTCGTCGAGGACGACCGCCCGGTCGGGGTCGTCTCCGAGGCCGACGTGGTGTTCAAGCAGACGCTCGGCGGCACGGCGAGGACCGCCGAGGAGCTGATGACCAGCCCCGCCGTGGTCGCCGGCACGGAGTGGAGCATCGTCCGCGCGGCGCGGACGATGGAGGAGCACCGGATCAAGCGGCTGCCCGTGGTGGACGACGTCGGACGGCTCATCGGCGTGATCAGCCGCAGCGACCTCATCCAGCTGTTCCTGCGCCGGGACCGGGCCATCCAGGAGGAGATCGTCGAGGAGATCATCGCCGGGACGCTCGGCCTGTCGCCCGCCGCCGTGACCGTCGAGGTCGACGACGGGAAGGTCACGCTGAGCGGCACCGTGGCCCGCAAGAGCCTGGTCCCGGTGGTGGTGCGGCTGTGCGAGAGCGTGGACGGCGTCGTCGACGTGGTCGACCGGCTCGGCTACGACGAGGACGACACCTCGGACAGGGCGGCCGGCGGCGACGGGCTGCACTCCGGGCAGGGGGCGGGCCGGTGACGGCACGGGTGGCGGGGGAGGGGGCCGGCGCGTGAAGGTGACCGAGGTGATGAGCGCCCCGGCGGTCTGCGTGCCGCCCGGGACCACTCTGGCGGAGGCGGCCCGGTTGATGGACCGGGAGGGGGTCGGCTCCGTCCTCGTCGTCGAGGACGGGGCGCTGCGCGGCATCGTCACCGACCGGGACCTCGCGCTGCGGGGCCTGGGCGGGGGCGCCGTCCGGGACAGCCGGGTCGAGACGGTGATGTCGCCGCGGGTCGTCGCGGTGGACGCGGCCGACGACGTGCACGCGGCGTACCGCACCTTCCGCAGGTCCGGCGTGCGGCGCCTGCCGGTCCTCGACGGGGACCGGGTGGCCGGGATGCTGACCGTGGACGATCTGCTGCTGGACGTCTTCCAGCGGCTGGCCGACCTGCTCGGGCCGGTGGCCTGGAGCATCCTGGAGGAGCCGCCCGGCCCGCCGTCGGCGGTGGTCCCTCCCGGGGACACGGCGACCGGTGGGTGAACCGCGGGGGAACTCTTGGTCGTCGACGGCCTCCGAAGGCCGTTCGGGTGAACACCTCTGCCTAGCATGAGGTGATCACGTACCGAACGACCCCGGGAGGCCAGGCATGTGGCGGTCCGGCTCCCCGCGCAGGCTGCCCCACCCCTGGGCCGGCGTCGGCCTCGCCGTCCTCCTCGCTCTCGTCGCGGCGGTGGTCTGGGCCGGCGACCGGCAGCGGCACGGCGCACCCGCCGCAGCGGACGGACTGCCGCACACCGCCGTTGAGGTGTCGCCGGGTCACTGCGGGCGCGGCTGGGACCGGCCGCGGTCCGGCGTCCAGGTCTTCGACCTGCGCAACACCTCGGACGAGGCCGCCGAGGTGTACCTCGAGGACCCCGGGAGCCAGGCCGTGTACGGCGAGGTGGAGGGACTCGGCCCGGGCACCGCACGGCCGTTGACCGTCCGGCTCGGCAGAGGCGCGTACGCCTTCAAGTGCGTGCCGGAGGACGCGGACGCGGTCACCGGCCCCACCGTCCGCGTCAGCGACGGGAGGAGCGGCCCGGCGGCGGCTCCGCTCACCGTGCACGACCTCATCCCGCCGGCCATCGCCTACCAGAAGTGGGTCGGGCAAGGACTCGACGACGCCGTCCGGCTGGCCGGCCGGCTGCGCGAAGCCGTCGACCGCGGCGACCTCGCCGGGGCCCGCACCGCCTGGCTGCCGGCCCATCTGAGCTACGAGCGGCTGGGGGCGGCCTACGGCGCCTTCGGCGACGCGGACCGGCGGGTCAACGGCACCGACGCGGGCCTGCCCGGCGGCGTGCACGGCCCCTCCTTCACCGGCTTCCACCGCCTGGAGTACGGCCTTTGGCACGGTGAGTCCGCCCGCAGCCTGCGTGGCCCGGCGGCCTCGCTGACCGAGGCGCTCACGGCGCTGCGCGCCACCTGGTCGCAGACCCGCATGGACCCGGCCCAACTCGGCCTGCGGGCACACGAGATCCTGGAGAACACCGTGCAGTTCGAGCTGACCGGGCGGACCGACTACGGCAGCGGCACCGGCCTCGCCACCGCCCGCGCCAACCTGGACGGCACCAGGGAGGTCCTCTCCCGGCTGCACCCGCTGCTCACCCGGCGGTATCCCGAACTGCCCCTGCTGGAGCGCAAGTTGACGCGTGCGCAGAGCACCCTGGACGCCTTCCGCCACGACGGCGGCTGGACCCCGCCGAACCGGCTGAGCCGCGCGCGGCGGGAGCGGGTCGACGCCCTGTTCGGCGACCTGGTCGAGCGGCTGGCGTCGGTGGCGACCCTGAGCGACCCGCGGCGGACGGCGTGAGCGCCGCCGAGCACCCCCCGGGGGTGGGCCGGCGCCGGTTCCTGCGCGGAGCGGCACTGACGGGCGCCGGCCTCGCCGCGGGCGGTGCGGCCGCCCCGCCGCCCGCGGACCTGCCCGGGCCTGCCCTTGCCCCGGCCGTCCCGTTCCACGGCACACACCAGCGGGCCGTCCTCGCGCCGCCGCGCCGGGCCACGGTGTTCGCCGCCCTGGACGTCACCGCCGCCGACCGCGCCGAACTGGCCGACGTGCTGCGCACGCTCACCGAACGCGCCCGCTTCCTGACCTCCGGCGGCACCCCGCAACCGGTGGGCATCACCGGGCCGCCCGCCGACTCCGGCCTGCTGGGCGGCACCGTGCCCGGCGGCGCGCTCGCCGTCACCGTCGGCGCCGGCGCCTCACTGTTCGACGACCGCTTCGGCCTCGCCGCCCGCGCGCCGCGCCGCCTGAGGACCATGCCGGCCTTCCCGGACGACGACCTGCGGCCCGACTGGTGCCACGGCGACCTCAGCCTGCAACTGCACGCCGACGACCGGGACACCGTCCTGCACGCCCTGCGCGACATCACCCGGCACACCCGCGGCGGCCTCCAGATCCGCTGGCGGATGGACGGCTTCACCAACCCGCCCCGGCCGTCCGGCACCCCGCGCAACCTGCTGGGCTTCAAGGACGGCACCGCCAACCCGGACGCCACCAGCGCCCGCGAGATGGAGCGCCTGGTGTGGGTGGGCCGGGACGCGGGCGAGCCGGACTGGGCGGTCGGTGGCACCTACCAGGTCGTCCGGCTCATCCGCATGCTGGTCGAGTTCTGGGACCGGGTCTCCCTCGGCGAGCAGGAACGCATGATCGGGCGGGCCCGGGAGTCGGGCGCGCCGCTCGACGGCGACGCCGAGCACGACACGCCGGACTACTCCGACGACCCCAAGGGCGACGTCATCCCGCTGGACGCGCACATCCGGCTGGCCGACCCGCGCACCCCCGCCACCGCCGACCGGCGCATCCTGCGCCGCGCCCACAACTACGACCTGGGCATGGACGCCAACGGCAATCTCGACATGGGCCTGCTGTTCTGCTGCTACCAGCAGGACCTCGCCCGGCAGTTCGAGACCGTCCAGCGGCGGCTGGCGGGCGAGCCGCTCACCGACTACGTCACCCCGTTCGGCGGCGGCTACTTCTTCGCCCTGCCCGGCGTACGGGACACGGCGGACTGGTACGGGCGCGCACTGCTGAGCTGAACCTGTCCGGACAAGTCCGGGGTGACACTTGGTCAATACACGGTCAAGAATTGGCCCGGCATCCCTGACCCGGTGTTCACCCGTGCGCAACCATGACTCCGCCGGAGCGCCGTCCGCCCGGCGCAGGATCACCGATCGTACGGCGCAAGAGCGAATTCCGCCCGGAGGGTGAAGCAGCATGGCGATCAGGGGAAGACGAGCAACGATACGCGGGGCGGGGGCGCTTGCCGGAGCCGCAGCGCTCACCGTCCTCGGCACGACGGGACCCGCGCTCGCCGCCGCCGAGGGCGACGGGCAGTCCGCCACCAAGACGCCGGTCAAGCACGTGGTCGTCCTCTTCGACGAGAACGTCTCCTTCGACCACTACTTCGCCACCTATCCGAAGGCCGCCAACACCGACGGCACGAAGTTCACGGCGTCGAAGAACACCCCGAAGGACGTCGACACCCTCGCGCGCGCCGGGCTGCTGACGAAGAACCCCAACCAGTACGCCCCCAAGCGACTCGGCCCCGCACAGGCCATGACGTGCGACCAGAACCACGGCTACGGGCCCGAGCAGTACGCCGCCGACGGCGGCAAGGCCGACAAGTACGTGGAGAACACCGAGGTCGAGAAGTGCAGCGGCGGCCTGTTCGGCGAGCCCGGCCTGGTGATGGACTACTACGACGGCAACACCGTCACCGCGCTGTGGAACTACGCGCAGCACTACTCGATGTCCGACCGCGCCTTCAGCTCGACCTACGGGCCGTCCACGCCCGGCGCGCTGAACCTGGTCTCCGGCCAGACCCACGGCGTCGTCTCCATGGACCCCGCCTCCGGCACGGAGAACCCGAAGCAGACGTCGACGCCCGACCCGTACACCGTGAAGTCGCCCGACGCCAAGGGCGTCGGAACGGTCGTCAACGACCCCGACCCGGCCTACGACGACTGCGCGGGCAAGAACCACACCAGCGCCAACGCCCTCGCGGCCATGCAGGGCCGCAACATCGGTGACGTCCTCAACACCAAGCACGTCTCCTGGGGCTGGTTCCAGGGCGGCTTCCGCCCGTCCACCGCGTGGGACGGGCAGCAGGGCCACTACGCCAAGTGCGAGACCGCGCACACCAACGTCGGCGGGGCGTCGGTCGTCGACTACAGCCCGCACCACTCGCCGTTCGAGTACTACAAGTCGACCTCGAACCCGCACCACCTGCCGCCCCGCAGCGTCGAGGAGATCGGCCACGCGGGCCAGGCCAACCACAACTACGACCTGACCGACTTCGACGCCGTCCTCAAGGCGGGCAAGCTCCCGGCGGTCAGCTTCCTCAAGGCGCCGGAGTTCCAGGACGGCCACGCCGCCTACTCCGACCCGGTCGACGAGCAGCACTTCCTCGTCGACCGGATCAACGCGATCCAGAGCTCGCCGCAGTGGAAGTCCACCGCGATCGTCGTCGCCTACGACGACTCCGACGGCTGGTACGACCACGCCTACGCCGAGCCGCGCAACGGCTCGACGGACACCTCGACCGGCTCCAACGGCAAGGCCACCGACAGCCCCGCCTGCCAGGCGGGACCGGCCCCGTCCGGCGGCTACCAGGACCGCTGCGGCCCGGGCACCCGACAGCCGCTGCTGGTGATCTCCCCCTACAGCAAGGTCAACAAGGTCGACCACACCCTCACCGACCAGGCCTCGATCACCCGCTTCATCGAGGACAACTGGCGCACCGGCCGCGTCGGCGACCACTCCTTCGACGCCACGGCGGGCTCGATGGCGGGGATGTTCGACTTCCGGCACCCCAACGGCAAGCAGGTGCTGCTGAACACGGACGGCTCCGTGAAGTCCGTCGGCCCGATCCGCTCCGTCGACCCGGTGACGACGAGCATCACGCCCGGCCCGGCCATGGAGACCACGGCCGCGAGCGGCGACGCCTCCGCGTTCCCCGCCCTCCCGGTGGGCGTCGCGGCGGGCGCGGCCCTGGCGGCCGGCACCACGGTCACCTGGCTGACCCTGCGCCGCAGGGCACGCGCCGGCGCCTGAGCGCGGTCCACCACGAAACGCCGTGCCCCGGCCCCGCGTCACGCGGGCCGGGGCACGGCCGCGTTCGCCTACCCGGAGTCGGGCGTACCGGGCCCCGCGCCCTGGACCATCGTGATCTCCGCGAGTCCCGAGACGGTCAGGACGGGGATCAGCAGGTCGGTGGCGATCACTTCGAGGCGGTCGGCGCGCGTGAAGAGGACGGCCAGACCGGCGCTGTCGAGGTACTCCACCGCGGTCAGGTCGAGGACCACCTGCCCCGGCGTCGCGTCGAGGGCCTCGGCCAGGCTGTCGCTGTTGCTCATGTCGATTTCGCCCGTGACCGTCAGCACCGCGGTGCCGTCCGGCCGGTGGCCGGGAGTGAGGGTGAGCGGGGTCGTCATGTACCGATCCTCGTGTGCATCTCGACGGTGGTGCCGAAGGGGCCCGGAGTGATGGTGACCTGCTGCATCATGGCGCGCATCATCGCCAGCCCGCGACCGCGATACGGATGCGAGCCGGGCCGGGGCGGCTGCCAGGCGCCGCTGTCGGACACCACCAGGCGCAGGTTGTCGACGTAGGCCTCGGCGCGCAGCCGGACCGTGTCGCCGCGCGTGTGGCGGTGGCCGTGCTCGATCGCGTTGGCGCACGCCTCGCCGGCCGCGACCAGCACGTCCTGCATGGTCTGCCGGGGGAGCCGGCACTGGTCGAGCCAGGTCCGCAGGGCCTTGCGCACCAGGACGAGCTGGGCCGACTCCGCGGGGAAGGACAGGTCCAGTGGCCCCGGGTGACGGTAGAGCAGCAGGGCGACGTCGTCGTCGTAGCCGCCCTGCGGGGCCATCCCGCTCATCAGCCGGGCGGCGAGGTCCTCGACGGAGACGTCCCGGCCCTCCTGCACGGCCGCGCCGACCTGCTGGATGCCCGTGCGCAGGGAGCGCCGGCGGCGTTCGACGAGGCCGTCGGTGTAGAGCAGGAGCGTGGCGCGGGCCGGCACGGTGCACTCGGCCTCGGGGCGGGGCCGGTCCGGACGGACCGCCAGAGGCAGGGAACGCCCCTCCTCCAGCAGCCGGACGGCGCCGCCGGGCTCGGCGACAATGCCCGGCGGATGCCCGGCGCTGGAGTAGGTCAGCCGGCCGCTGCCGGGGTCGAGGACGCCGCAGAAGACGGTGGTGCACATCGCCCCGGGGACACCTGCGGCGAAGCGGTCCAGCGCCGTCAGGGTGCGGGCGGGGCTGGCGTCCTGCAGCAGCAGCGCGCGGCAGGCGCTGCGCAGCTGCCCCATGACGGCGGCAGCCCCCAGCCCGCGCCCGACGCAGTCGCCGACGACGATGCCGATCCGGCCGTCGGGCAGTGTCACCGTGTCGTACCAGTCGCCGCCCACCTCCAGGGGCGGCGTGGCGGGTTCGTAGCGCACCGCGAAGCCGTCCGGCAGCCGGGCGGGACCCAGGATGGCGCGCTGCAGCGCGATCGCGGTCTCGCGCTGCTGGTCGATCTGGTGCGCGCGGGCCAGTCCCTGGGCGAGGTGGCCGGCCAGCAGCGACAGCAGCAGCTGGTCCTCGCCGGTGAAGGGCCGGTTGTCCCCCAGGTCGACCCACAGCGCCAGCGGACCGTCCGGATGCTCCAGCAGGACGCCCGCCCCGGTGGATTCGACGGCGGGGCTCAGCAGGGGCTCCGAACGCAGGCCGGTCAGCGCCCCCCGGCGCTCGGCGGGCAGCTCCTCCCATGTCCACGGCGTGCCCGTCGCGGTCAGGACGGGCACGTCGCCGTGCGCGAAGACGGCGGCGAGCACCTGCCGCGCACGCCAGAGCTCCCTGAGTTCCGTCAGGGCGCCCGACAGCGCGTCGGGCAGGTTCGTCGCCCGGGACAGCCGGGTGCTCAGGGAGGCGAGGGCGCTCTCCCGCTGAATGGCGTAGTGCTCGGCGGTGACGTCGCGGAACGTCCCCACGACCACGCGCCGCCCGGTGTCGGGATCCCGCACCGGGTTGAAGGTCGCGTTGATCCACAGGCGGTGCCCGTCGCGGTGGGTGACCGGCAGCGTGACGCTGCCCTGGCCCTGCTCCAGCAGGGTCGCGAAGGCGTCGGCGACCTGCTGGTGTGCCTCCGGATCGGTGTCGGCGGCGGGCCACCAGGGGTGGACGGGGCGGTAGGGGAGACGGTCGGGGCCGTAGCCGAGCGTCTCGGTGAAGGCGCTGTTGATCTCGATGACGGCGCCCTCCTCGTCGCAGACGAAGAAGGCCTCGTGCAGCGAGTCCACCAGCGCGGCGCGCCAGCGGGCGTGGTGGCCGCGCAGACGGGCCAGTTCGATACTGGCCCGCACCCGCGCCAGCAGTTCCGCGGCGGCGAACGGCTTGACGAGGTAGTCGTCGGCGCCCGCCCGCAGGCCCTCGATGGACGCCTCCTGCCCGGCCCGCGCCGACAGCAGCAGCACGGGCACGGCGGCGGTCCGCTGATCGGCGCGCAGCGCGCCCACCAGTGCCAGACCGCCCAGCCGGGGCATCATCACATCGCTGACGACCAGGTCGGGCGCCCGCGTGCGAATCGCGGCCAGGGCCGCCTCGCCGTCGTCGACGGCGGTGACCTGGTATCCGGCGCCCTCGAGGATGCGGGTGAGGTACTCGCGCATGTCGGCGTTGTCGTCGGCGACGAGCACGCGTGCCGGGGCGGCGGGAGCGGAGGTGCCGGATGACGGCTCCGCCTCCGTGCTCCCCACGGGGGCTTCGGAGCCGTCGCGGGGCAGCCAGCGCAGGGCCTCCTGCACATAGGGATCGGCGAGAGGCGAGCCGGTGCGGCCGGCGGGGGTACCGGCGACGGCCTCCGCGGGCAGATGGGCCGTGCCGAAGGGCAGGCGGACGGTGAAGCAGGTGCCCCGGCCCTCGACGCTGTCGGCCGTGATCGTCCCGCCGTGCAGGCCGACCAGTTCCTTGACCAGGGCCAGTCCGATGCCGCTTCCCTCGTTCGAGCGCGACCGGGTGTCCTCGATGCGGTGGAACCGCTCGAACAGCCGCGGCATCTCCGCCTCGGGCACGCCGACGCCGGTGTCGCGGACGGTGAGGACCGCGTCGTCCGCCTCCGCGCGCAGGGCCACCCGGACGGACCCCTGGAAGGTGAACTTCAGGGCGTTGCTGAGCAGGTTGAAGACCACCTTCTCCCACATGTCGCGGTCGATGTGGACGGTCTGCGGCAGCGGGGGACAGTCCACCTCCAGGGCGAGTCCGGCCTTCTCGTAGGCGGACCGGAAGACACTGGCCAGCTCGGCGGTGACCGCCGCCAGGTCGACCGGCTCGTAGCGCGCCTTCAGCCGGCCGGCCTCGATGCGGGAGAAGTCCAGCAGCGCGTTGACCAGTTTGCCCAGCCGCAGACCGTTGCGCCGGACGACCTCCAGCTCCTCGCGGACGCGCGGATCGGCGTCGCCCAGCTGCGTCCGCAGCTCCTCCACCGGTCCCATGATCAGCGTCAGGGGGGTGCGGAACTCGTGGCTGATGTTGGAGAAGAACGTGGTCTTGGCGCGGTCGAGCGCGGCCAGCTCCTCCGCCCGCCGCTGCTGGGCCTGGTAGCTGCGGGCGCCGGCGACCCCCGCGGCGACGTGCCCGGCGACCAGCTCGACGAATCCCCGGTAGTCCTCGGAGAGCGGCCGGTACCGGTTCAGCGCGGCGACCAGGAAGCCGAGGGAAGCGTCCTGCTGCGCCAGCGGCACGACGAGTGCCTGTCGGGGCGGCTGCGGCCACGGCCCGGTGGGCAGGCCGGTGAACGGCGGGCCGTCGAGGTCCACCGTCGTGGTCTCCCCCCGGGCCGCCGCCCCGGCCGGCCACACGTCGTCCGCCGCGCCGGCGGGAAGGGCCGTCGGAGCGGCCGGATGCCCCCGGTGCAGCCCGGTCGCGCTCGCGAGCCGCGCGCTGCCGTCGCCCTGGAACAGGTAGGTCAGCGTGAACGGCAGATCCGCGGTGTTGTGGGCGAGCTGCCGGGCGGAGAAGTCCAGCATCCCCTGCTCGGTGCGGGCCGCGCTGGGGTCGGAGCCCAGATCGCGCAGCGTCGCCATGCGCCGCTCGCCGATCACCCGTTCGGTTTCTTCGCTGACCACGCACAGCATCCCGACCACGGCACCGGAGTCGTCGCGCAGGGGGCTGTAGGAGAAGGTGTGGTACGTCTCCTCCGAGTAGCCCGAGCGTTCCAGGAACAGCCGCAGCGCCTCGTCCCAGGTCGCCTCCCCGGTGGTCAGCACGCTGGCGATGCGCGGGCCGATGTCGTCCCAGATCTCCGCCCACACCTCGCGGGCCGGCCGGCCCAGCGCCCACGGGTACTTGCGGCCCAGCGTGTCCCGGCGGTAGGCGGCGTTGCAGAAGAAGGTGAGCTCGGGACCCCACGCCATCCACATCGAGAAACGCGACGACAGCAGGATGCTCACCGCGGTCCGCAGACTCTGCGGCCAGCCGGCCGGCGGCCCCAGCGGCGTCGCCGTCCAGTCCACCAGGGCGAGGTCCGCGCCGATCACCGCGTCGGCGGCGAACAGATCGATCCCCGAACCCGCGGCCTCCAGGTTCGAGGAGACCCCGGAGTCTTCAGTAGGCGCCATCCGACACCCTTTCGTTCACCTTCACCGCTCCGTGGTACCCCCGGAACGGCCGATCGCACCTCAGGACCGCTCCCCGCCTCCCGCCGAGACGCCGTGGGTTTGCCCGCGGAACCCCGGAATCCGGTCGGCGGTCGCGGGTACGCGACGTGTTGAGGGCCCCGTCGCGCCTCAAGCCGCCGCACCGTCGCCTGCCCGAGTTCGGCGGTGTGATCCGTAGGATAAGACAGCGGCGCCTCCGGCGGCCGCGCCGGCATCCCAGGGACGGCACCACCCTGCCCCTCAGGTACGTCCCTCCGCTCCACCACCCGACCGCACAGGAGAACCGGTGACCGACCGCACTCTGACCGTCGATGCCCAGACCCACCCCTCCGGTGTCACCGTGCTGACCGTGAGCGGCGAGCTCGACCACCACACCGCACCGAGCCTCACTCAGGCCCTGGAGGACACGCCCTTCGCGCGCGGCAGCCGGACGGTGCTGGACCTGTCGGGGCTGCTCTACTGCGACTCCACCGGCATCACCGTCCTCATCACCGCCTACCACCGTGCCCAGGCCACCGACTCCCGCCTGTACCTGGCCGGAGTCAACCAGGACCTGATGCGCGTCTTCCGCATCGTCGGCCTCGACCAGGTCCTGAGCTTCGAGCCGACCGTGGAGAGCGCGATCGAGGCCCTGCGGTAGCGACCGTCCTACTCGTCCGCCGCCGCCCCGGTGGCGTCCGGGTGGGCCTCGTCGGGCAGGCGGCAGGCGGCAAGGGCGGCGATGTCGTCGCCGAGCCGCGCGTCGCCGAAGGCGAGCAGGTCCTCGTGCAGCCGGTCCAGCAGCTCGCGGGGCGGCAGTCCGGCCCAGGAGCGGACCCGGTCGGCCAGCGGATAGAAGGCGCCCGCGCGGTCGCGGGCCTCCGTCACGCCGTCGGTGTAGAGCAGCAGCCGGTCACCGGGATGGAAGGGCTCCACGTCGAGGTGGTACTGGTCGCCGACCAGCACACCGAGGTTGATCGGCGGTGAAGGGTCGGTCGCGTGCAGCTCGGTGACCCGGCCCTCGCCGAGGAGCAGCGGCGGGGGATGGCCGCAGTTGACGATGCGGACCACGGGTTCGTCGTCGGGGATCTCGGCGAACACCGCGGTGACGAAGCGCTCCGCGACCTCGCTGCCGGGCAGTTGCGCGGCTCTGCGGCTCATGCTCCGCTCCACGCGGTGCGCCAGGCCGACCAGATCGGGCTCGTCGTGCGCGGCCTCGCGGAAGGCGCCGAGCATCGTCGCGGCCGTCTCCACCGCGACCAGCCCCTTGCCCCGGACGTCGCCGATCAGCAGCCGGACCCCGTGCGCCGTGGGCACCGCCTCGTACAGGTCGCCACCGATGCGCGCCTCCGCGGCGGCGGACAGGTAGAGGGTCTCCACACAGATCTGCCCGAGGTGACGGGGCACCGGGCGCAGCAGGACGCGCTGCGCGGTCTCGGCCACGGAACGCACCGTGGCGAGGGTCCGCTCCCGCCGGGTGCGGTGGGCGGCCAGCAGCGTGCCGAGGGCCCCCACCAGGGCCGTGGAGACATAGGCGGCCACGTAGTGGCGGTCCCACAGGTAGCCCACGGAGCGGCCCGCGCAGCAGGGGGTCCCGGCCAGCACGCCCTCGAACACGACGGCGAACAGGGTGACCCCGGCGACGACGGCGGGCCCGTGGGCGAACGCGGCGACCAGCGGCAGCGCGATGAGCAGGAAACTCACCGGCCACTGCACGGGGGTGACCGGCTCGAGCGCCAGGACGCCCGCGACGTACAGGACCGGAAGCCAGCGCATCCAGGCGGGCGGAGCCGGCAGCCGCAGGTCCGCGTCGGGGGAGTCGGTGCCGGCGACGTCCGTACGACGGTCCTCGGGGAAACGGTCAGGCGGCCTGTGCACAACAACTCCCGAAGGGCTTGATCAAGACCACCAGCCTGCGGCGGGACGGCGCCGGGCCCTGACCATTGCTCCAGGTAAGGGCATGTCAGATCGGTGGGGGAACCGGGTCGGTGAAGTGTGCGATCAGGGGCAGACGGGCGGAAGTGATCTTCACGACCAGCCGAGGAGGGGCAGCACCGCCGTGACCACACCCGCACGCCGCATCAGACGGACCGACCGCCGACGCGCCTTCGATCTCCGAGCCACCGCCCTGTGCTTCGGCATCCTCGCCGCCGCGGTGACCATCCTCGGTCTCACCGCACGCACGGCGGCCGCCGCCGTGGAACAGCGCCCGGCCTGGGCCGTCGTCCTGGGCCTCCTCGTCACGGCCGCCGTCCTCGCCGCGCGGCGCCGGCGGCGCGGCTACGCGGTGAAGCGGGCCGCGTACCGGGCCGCCATCGCGCTGGACGAGGCGACGAGGACGGCGCTCGACGCGCTGGAGACGCCTCCCGGCCCCGTCGCGTCCGCCCGGCCGGTACCCCACGCGGCGGACGCGTACGTTCTGGCGCCCCGCGCCGGTGACGCGGACCCGCACGCGGACCCGCACCTCACGCCGTACGCCGATCCGCCCGTCTCTTCGGACACCGGGCCAAAAAGCGCCCCGGGGGCCGGCTTTCAGGAGACCGTCGCCCTCGTGACCACCGAGCTGCCCGCCCGAGGCTCGGAGGCCGGAGGCGTCGACTACGAGGCGCTGGATCCGTACGAGTTCGAGCAGGCGATAGCCGCGCTGTGCGAGCGGGACGGATGCTCCTCCGTCGAGGTCGTCGGCGGAGCCGGAGACCTCGGCGCCGACGTCCTCGCCGTGACCCCGGACGGGCGGCGTGTCGTCATCCAGTGCAAGCGCTACTGCGCCACCAACCGGGTGGGCTCGGAGGAGCTCCAGCGCTTCGGCGGGACCTGCTACACGGTCCACGGGGCGGACGTCGCGGCCCTCGTGACCACCAGCGACTTCACGGCCCCGGCGGTCGAGTACGCCGAGCAGTGCGGGATCGTCTGCGTGGACCGGCAGGCGCTCCAGGCCTGGAGCGACGGTACGGGACCGGAGCCCTGGGCCGCCGTGGACGGGAGCCGGGTTCCCCTCACGGAGCCGTGCCCGGAGTGATCCGGTCCGCATCCGTGTCGGAGGTCGTGTCCGTGTTCGTGTCCGTGTCGGCGGTCGCGGCCGTCGCGGCGAGGGCGTGGTCGAGGAAGCGGCGGTCCGCCGGTGGCAGGGTCCGGCCGGAGAGCCAGGCGATGCCGATGTCCCGGGCGCCGCGCACGTCGGTGATCTCCAGGTAGCGGATCGGGAAGTCGGGCGCCGCCGCGGTGTCGGGCGACGAGGGGATGAGGGAGACGCCCAGACCGGCCGCGACCAGGCCGCGCAGGGTGTGGACCTCTTCACCCTCGAAGCCGACGAGCGGGGTGAACCCGGCCTGGCGGCACAGCGTCTCGGTGATGCCGCGCAGACCGTATCCCGGTTTGAGCAGGATGAAGGGCTCCCCGGCGACCTCGGCCAGGCGCACCCGGGGGCGCAGCGCCAGCGGGTGCCGCGTGGGGACGGCGAGCCACAGCGGCTCGACCAGGAGCCGCCGCCAGGTGATCAGCGGATGGCCCGGGTCGTCGCTGGTGATGATCAGGTCCGCGGTGGCGTCGAGCAGATGCTGGACCAGCCCGTTCTCCTCGTGCTGGTGCAGCTCGAACCGGATCTGCGGATACGCCTCGCGGAACCCGGTCACCAGCTTGGGCACCAGCCAGGTGCCGAGCGTGTGCAGGAACGCCAGTGACACCACACCCGCGTCCGGGTCGACGACCTCGGCGACGGCCCGCCGGCCGCGGTCGTAGCTGTCGAGGACGGCGTCGACGTACTCCTTGAAGACCCGTCCCGCCGGCGTCGGCCGCAGCACGCGGCCGACGCGCTGGAGGAGCTGCGCGCCCACCTCCTCCTCCAGCCGGTTCAGCGCCCGGGACAGGGCGGGCTGGGTGACCCGGGCCTCCGCGGCGGCCTCGGTCACCGTCAGGCCGCCGGCCACCGCCCGGAAGGAGCGCAGTACCTGGAGATCCATCTCCGTCATTCTGTCAGGGCACGCGAGTGGGCGCGGAGTGTCGGGTGGCCGCGTGCGCGGAGGCCGCCGGGGTGGCGGCCAGGGTCCGTGCGGACACCGCGTCGCAGAGCTGCTCGGCCGTGCTGATGGCCGCCTCCCAGTCCGGCAGCCGCCGCCCAGGATGCCCAGGTTCGTCGTGGGCGTGCGTGGCGGCCCGCCGGGCCTGCGCGAGCTGCTGGTAGGCGGCGCGGCGCAGCGCGTGCCGCTGGGAGAGGGTGGCGGTGGGGGCCAGATCGCGGTACCGGTACGCGGCGGACAGCGCGGCCTCGGTCTGCGCGGAGGCGCGCCCGGCCGCCGAGTCGGGCCACAGTGCGAAGTGCGCGACGAGCACGATCGCCGCGGCCAGGGCCGTGTCGAGGATCCGCGCCCCGTACAGCGCCCGGTGGTCGCCGAGCAGATCGACCAGGACGAACACGATCGCGGTCAGGCCCAGCGTGGCCAGCGCGTAGTGGTGGCGCACGCCTACGGCCATCAGGGCGCCGAAGGCGGCCACCGCGCCGATGAGGGCGTACGTGTCCGTGGTGAGCAGGGTCACCGCGCCGATGGCGGCCACCCCGACGACGGTGCCGGCGCAGCGGTGCAGGGCCCGCCGGAACACCGGGCCGAAGTCGGGCTTGTAGACGAACACCACGGTCATCGGGAGCCAGTACCCGCGCGGGCCGTGCAGCAGCAGCGCGCACAGCTGCGCGACGAGCACGCAGGCCGCCAGCAGGACGGCGTACCGCATATGTGCCGCTCGCCCCTCCCACGGGCGGAGCGGCGGATGCAGGGCCACCTCTGGCATTCCCGCCCGGTCGGTCTCCGCGCACAGCTCGGCGAGCGCCCGCAGGCCCGGCGACCCGGCCGGGACGTCGAGCACGGCACCCTCCCGGTCGGACCGGTCGGACCGGGCGGGCGGGGCGGAGCAGTCGGGAGGGGCGGAGCGGTCGGAGTGGCCGGACCAGTCGGCCTCCTCGGACTCGCCGGACGGGACGGGGGCGGCGCCGGAGTCGGTGGCGGGAGTCATGCGGGTGTCCGGCAGCAGTCGCTCCGCCATGGCCAGCGGTAGGCGCGTCGCGGCCGGAGGCAGCGGACGCGCCTCCCACACCAGCGCCGACGTCACCTCGCCCAGCCGCACGGCCGTGTGGAAGGCCCGCAGCAGCGCCCGCCGCTCCGGCTCCGCCCGGTCGCCGCGCGACGAAGGGCGGCGCATCGCCTGCTGGGCGTGGTCCAGCGCGGCGGTCAGCCGGCGCCGCGCGGCTTCGGCGGCGGGGGAGCCGGCCGCCGACAGCGCTTCGGAGGAGGCCCGGTACACGGCGAGCACCGCGGCACGTTCGATGTCGTGCCGGCGCCACAGCCAGGGGGCCGCGGACAGTACGACGACCAGGCCCACCCCGGCGAGCAGCGCGAGGGGCGCCTGCCACCAGGGACCCGGCATCGGGATGCCGCCGCCGATCGTCACGCCGAGCAGGAGGTGCATGCCCGCCACGGAGGCCACCGCACCGCGCAGACTGACCGAACCGGCTGCCAGCGCGGCGACGACCAGGCAGACCGTCACCGCCGTCTGCTGCCCGTTGCGGAGCGCGAGCTCCCCGGCGAGCAGGCCGAGCGCGGCGGCCAGGCCCATGAGACCGAGCCGCCGGACCCGCAGCCGGTACGGGTCGGCACCGTCCTGGCTCACCCCCCACAGGGCCCCGATCGCGGCGAGCACGGACGGGACGACGGCCCCGGTCAGCATGCCGACGAGGAGCGGTACGGCCAGTGCGACGGCACCCCGCGCCGCCGCCGCGAGGGGCAGCGAGCCGAGCCGGACGCCGGCGCGGCGCAGCCTCGACGGCGGGACGTCGCGCGGCGAGCGCCCCGGTCGTTCACGGGCTGCTGAGGTCATACGAGCGCTGTCCTTTCGAATGCCGACTCGGCGGTCGACGGCGTGCGATGTCCGGTCGGCCGACCGGACCGGCGAGTTCACCGACGGGGGCGGAGCCGAGGGGGACCGATGAGAGAGAAGGTGTACGGCGGGGGCGCCCCCACGAGGGCGGGCCGTGGCTCGCCGGGTGGCGGCCGGGCTCGGGTACCCGGGCGGAACCCGCGTACTCGGTGGGGCCCGCGTCGTTGCGGTCGGGCGCCGCCGGTTCCAGGATCGCGTGCGAGGTATCCATGCGTCCAATGCCTGTCGGATCGGTGTTCCATGCGCTTACGGCATACCGAATGCTCAGACCCATCTTCCGGCCGTCCTCGGAGATCACGTCTTCCGTCCGTCCTCGGAGATCAACCGTTCGGCGCAGCCTGAGGTCCGGCCGCCGGGGAACCCGCCCCCGCACCGGGATGTGCTCCTCCTTCCGTGTCCCGGGGAGTGGGAGTGCCGCAGTGCGGAACCCGAGCCGACTGCGGCACTCCCGCTCAAGTGGCGACCAGCGCGGCGGTCGGCAGCAGTCCCGCTGGAAACGGCCCAACCGACCGCGCGTGCGGGTGCGGGCGGACGGCCGTCCCGTGAGTGCCGGGGGTGCACGGCGTTTGCGGCCGGAGGGGGCGCCGGGGGAAGGTGCGTGACGTGCCTACCTTGCTGATCGTGCATCACACGCCCTCGCCGAACTGCCAGACCATGTTCGAGGCCGTGGTCTCCGGCGCCACGAGCCCGGAGATCGAGGGCGTCCGCGTGGTGCGGAAGGCGGCGCTGTCCGCCACGGCCGCCGATGTCCTCGCCGCCGACGCGTACCTGCTCGGCACCCCGGCGAACCTGGGCTACGTCTCCGGCGCCCTGAAGCATTTCTTCGACCAGATCTACTACCCGTGCCTGGACGAGACCCGGGGACGGCCCTTCGGCTACTACGTGCACGGCGGCAACGACGTCACCGGAGCGGTGCGTGCCATCGAGTCGATCACCACGGGCCTCGGCTGGCGCCTCGCGGCCGAGGCGGTGCGCGTGACCGGCGAGCCGGGCAGGGCCGACGTCGAGGCGTGCTGGGAACTGGGCGCGGTGGTGGCCGCCGGACTGACGGACTGACGGACTGAAGGGGCTGCAGGGGCTGAACGAACTGAACGGACCGATGGACTGACCACTCCCTCCGGGCCGCGGTCCGTCCGGGCCCAACCGCCTGTATGCGAGGGCCGGTCGGGGGCATCCGCAGAGCACGACACATGAGAACTCCACTCTGCGAAAGGAAGCCCTCGTGCTGGCCATCGTCTCCGCGGTCCTGTTCTTCATCTCCTTCCTGATCAACGCGGCCGACATCTCGACCAACGGCACCTTCACCTCCACCAACATCATGCTCATCGGTCTCGCCCTGCTGGCCCTGCACGTCGCGGGCATCGGCAGCGGCTGGTCGGTCCGCGGCCGCAGACGCTGAGCGCGCGGCGGGGCGCCGACGGCGCCTTGGTGATCGGCGGCCTGCGGCCGCCGGACTCGCCGAGGCGCCGTCGGCGCCCCGCCGCATGCCCCGCGTCGCCGCCCCCTCCGCCATGCGGACACCGGTGTCCGGCTTCCGCTCTTGACTTCCGGGACGCGACGGCCCTGAACCGCAACGCGGACGCCCTGGCGTACGCCGTGTGGGCGCTGTCGTCCTAGCGCACCGCCGTCCGTCCGGTCGAAGGCACCACTGTGCGGTCCTGTTGACGTTCCTTCAGGAGATGTCGATCAGGTGGTGCAGGGGCGTGCCGTGGGCCCATCGGTGCAGGAGGGCGCCGTCCATGAGACGGGTGCCGCCCTGTCGCCGGGCCCACAGCACGTCCCGGGCGCTGAACGTGCCGCGGTGCACCACCAGGTGCAGCGGCGGCCCGGGCCCCGTCCCGCGGGCGGGCGCGTCCTCGTCCGGCAGCGGCTCGGCCACCGGACGGAAGACGACCTCCAGCCGCTGTCCGCGGCCGCGCCGGGCGGCCCGCACCCGGGGGCGGACGCGTTCCCCGGGCGGGGCCGTGACGTGCCAGCCGTCCCGGCGCAGCATGCGCGCCACGGCCAGGGCGAGGCCGGACGCGTCGAGATCCGCTATCTCCTCGGCGGTGTAGTAGCCGAGGCGCCGCCGGGTGAGCGGACGCCGGTGCCGTACGGCGATGACGACCACCAGGGCCAGACAGCCCAGGCCCGCCAGCGGAGCGTCGGCGCCCACGGCGCGGTACGCCGAGGCCGCGCCCGCGACCGTCAGGCACACGGTCAGGACGAGGTAGCTCAGCGCGGGCAGCACCTCGCGGAACTCGGGCCCGTAGCGGCCCTGGGCGCGCAGCAGGCGCACCGTGCGCCGCCGCCGTTCCCGGCGCGGCTCGCGTCGACCGGATCCGTGCCGCCTCCAAGCCACCAGGGTCGGCTCCCCCTTGCCCTGCGCGTGCGGGCGTTGTGGGGGAGCGATACCCGTCCGTGCGGCGCGGGCCGCGCCGGGAGCGGCTTTCGGCCGGTACTCGCCGCAGAACTGACCGGGATCCGGCCCCGCGCGCGTGTGTCTCGCGGGGCCGGATCCCGGTGGGCGCGGCTCAGGAGGCGGAGGTCAGCCCAGGTTGCCGGTGCGGGCGTCCCGCCACAGGTCGACGCCGCCGTCGGTGGCGTACTTGTCGATCTCGGCCAGTTCCTCGGCGCCGAAGTCGAGGTTGCCGAGCGCGGCGACGTTCTGCTCCAGCTGCTCCACCCGGGAGGCGCCGATGACCAGCGAGGTGACGCGCTCGTCGCGCAGGGCCCAGGCCAGCGCCATCTGGGCCAGGGTCTGGCCGCGGCGGGCGGCGATGTCGTTGAGGGCGCGGAGCCGGTGCAGCATGTCGTCGGACAGCCAGCCGGTGTCGAACGAGGTGCCCTGCGCGGCCCGTGAGTCCCGCGGGACCCCGTCGAGGTAGCGCCCGGTCAGCAGCCCCTGGGCGAGAGCGGTGAAGCCGATGACACCGAACCCCTCCTCCTGGGCGGCGTCCAGCAGGCCCTCCGTCTCGATCCAGCGGTTGACCATGCTGTACGACGGCTGGTGGATGAGCAGCGGGGTCCCGAGGTCGCGCAGGATGGCGACGGCCCGACGGGTCCGCTCGGTGTCGTACGAGGAGATGCCGACGTAGAGGGCCTTGCCCTGGCGGACCGCGGTGTCCAGCGCGCCCATCGTCTCCTCGAGCGGGGTGCTCGCGTCGAGGCGGTGGGAGTAGAAGATGTCCACGTAGTCCAGGCCCATGCGCCGCAGGGACTGGTCGAGCGAGGCCAGCACGTACTTGCGGGAGCCGCCGCCCTGGCCGTAGGGGCCGGGCCACATGTCCCAGCCCGCCTTGGTGGAGATCACCAGCTCGTCCCGGTAGGGCGCGAGGTCCTGCTTCATCAGCCGCCCGAAGTTGATCTCCGCGGAGCCGTAGGGCGGGCCGTAGTTGTTCGCGAGGTCGTGGTGGGTGATCCCGAGGTCGAAGGCGCGCAGCGCGATCTCGCGCTGTGTCTCGAACGGCCGGTCGTCCCCGAAGTTGTGCCAGTAGCCCAGGGACAGGACGGGGAGGTCGAGTCCTGAGCGTCCGGTGCGGCGGTAGCGCATGGTGCCGTTGTAGCGCTCGGGGTCCGCGACGTGGTTCATCGGGTGATCTCCGAAAGTGGTGCAGGGAAGGGTTGTCCCCGCCGGATCAGCGGACACAGGGGGACGTGTTCACCCTGCGCCTCGTTGATCCTGAAGTCCAACCGTTCCTTCGCATCGCATTCAGAAGCACCGCTGATGAATACGGTCGCCGGGCCGTGGTCGCCGGACTGCCGGGCCGCGGCCGCCGGACCGCCGTCGGGGCGGCTTTCCCGGGACGCTCGGTCCGCCGGGAAAGCCGTCCCGCGCGGGGATGTCAGCCGTGGTAGGTGATGTACCCGTTGCCGTCCCGGTCGTCGCGCGAGGCGGTGTACGCGTGCGTGTCCGCGTGGGCGCCGGACGGCTTGTACAGGTAGATGGTGTCCTTGTCGTTGTTCCAGATGAAGTTGCAGTTCTGGCGGTAGGCGACATTGTTCGCGTCGGAGTCGGTGCCGTGACCGCCGCGCAGCTTCACGTAGTCGCCGGGCTGCAGGTAGTGGTTCGCGGGGAACGTGAACCTGTTGCCGGCGGCGTCCTTCACGACGTAACCCCTGAGGTTGACGGTCGCGGTGCCGGAGTAGTTCTTGATCGTCAGGTACTCCGACTTGGTGTTGCCGGTCGAGCAGCTGTTGGAGTCCCGCCCGGGAGCGTCGAACTGGACGCCCTTGATCTTGAGCGCCGACGAGTACTCGGTGGCCTGGGCCGGCCCGGCGGCCAAGACGGCGAACGTACCGGCGGTGGCGGCGACGGCCAGGGCAGAGCGTATGCGCATTGAGGTCCCCCCTCGGTGAAACGGCTGAAGCGCCTGGAGCATATCCGAAGGTGAGAGCAAGGTGTGGGCAAGGTGGAGAAAATGTGAAGGCGCGGAAGGGGGGCGGGCGGCCCACGTGCGCGATCTCGGCCGCCCGCCGTACGGCCTACGGGTTGAGCCTGACCGGAAGTTCGAAGAGGTCGTTCTGCGTCACCACCGGCTTGTTGCGCAGCTCCGACACCGGGACCGCGAGGTCCAGACGCGGGAAACGGGCGTACAGGGCCGGCAGCGCGACGGCCGCCTCCAGCCGGGACAGGGCCGCGCCCGGGCAGACGTGCGGGCCGTGCCCGAAGGAGATGTGACGGTTCCTCGGCTCCCGGGTCACGTCGAAGTCGCCCGCGTCGGGCCCGTACGCCCGCTCGTCACGGCCGAGCGCGCCGTACGACACGATCAGGGCGTCGCCCGCGGGGATCACCTTGTCGCCCACCGGCACGTCCTCGGTCGCGAAGCGGATCAGCACGTGCGAGGTCGGCGTGGACCAGCGCAACCCGCCGTGGAGGTGCCCGCCGTGACCGATGCCGTCCTCGAGGCCGACTTCTCCTCCCCCGCCAGTGGGGTGCGGGCCGGTGCTGGGCCTGTCCGGGAGGCGGACCCGTGAACCCCGACGACGACAAGCTGGACCACCTCGTGCCGGACCCGCCCGCCGCCGCGGCGGCGCGCCACCCGCCGCGACGACGGGCGGCCGAGGGAGGCCGCGCCCGCCCCGCCGTGTCGTCCCCGGTCACCGCCCGGCCATCCGTTAGCCTCCCGTCGTCCGGCGGGTTTCGACGTGCACGGAGGACAGGACGGCGGGCATCGATCGCGAGCGCCTCATCGGAGTGCTGACCTTCTGGCTGCGTCCCGCCTTCGCGCTGCGCGTGATCAACCGGTTCCAGAAGGTCGTGGGCTTCGACCGCGCGATGGCCCTGGCGTCCGGCGCGCTGACGGCGCTGGTCTCGGTCGTGATCCTCACCGGCGCCCTGCTGAACGGACTCGGCGGCGAGGACACCGCCGACCGCATCATCAAGCGCTACGGCCTCACCCAGTCGGGCGCGGAGACCGTCAGGTTCCTCTTCACCCCGGCCGAGGGGGAGAGCACCGGGGTCGGCTTCTTCGGAGCGGTGTTCCTGCTGATCTCCGCGCTCAGCTTCGCCCGGGCCACCCAGCGGCTGTTCGAACAGACCTGGGAACTCAGGCCGCTCGGCGTGCGCAACACGCGCAACGGCCTGTGGTGGATCCTCACCCTCGCCGTCTACGTGGCGGTGACCGGCTGGCTGTACGCCGTCTTCGGCAGGGGGCGGTTCGGCCTGGTCGCCTCCCTGTACGAGGGGCCGGTGACCGCCGTGTTCCTCATGTGGAGCGGCCGGATCCTCTCCGCGAAGCGGATCACCCCGCGAGAGCTGGCCCCCTTCGCGGTGATCGCGGCCGTCCTCTCGGCGCTGTACTCGGTGGGTGCCACCTTCTACCTGCCGCACCTGTTCAACTCCTACGCGGCCCGCTACGGCTCGGTCGGCGTCGTCTTCGCGATGATCTCGGCGCTCTTCGGCGTCATGCTGGTCCTCGTGGCCTCGGCGGCGGTGGGCCGCGAGGTGCGGGACGAACTGGTCCGGATCGGGCAGGGGCGCCGGCCCTCCGCGGACGAGGTCCGCCGGGAGTGGGACACCCTGAGGGCCCAGGCCCGGCTGCGCCGGCGCTCCGCCCGCACCCGCATCTCCCGCCGCCGGGACGGGAACCGCGACCCGGACTCCCGGGGCTGACCGGCGCCCCCGGCGGGCCGAACGGCCCTCGCACCCCTCCCGCCGCCCCTGGTAGTCCGGAAGCAGACGCAGACCCGGGGAGGACACCCAGGGAGGCCACGATGCCCACGCGACGCACACGCCGGCACCGGGCGTACACCCGACCGCGGAACCTTCCGCTCTCCCGCGTCTCCCGGGCCCTCCCCGTCGTCCTGGCCTGCGGGGCACTGGCCGCCTACGCGCGGTGGATCCGGCCCGGGCTGCTGACCTGGGGCGCGACACGCGAGGAGATCACGCGGGTCTACCCGGGCGACGAACTCGTCCCCGACGCCGACGCCACGTCGACCATGGCGACGACCCTGCCGGCACCGCCCGAGACGGTGTGGGCCTGGCTGGTGCAGATGGGATACGACCGCGGGGGCTGGTACAGCTGGGACTGGCTGGACCACTACGGCAGACCGAGCGCCGACCACATCGAGCCCCGGTGGCAGGCGCTGGAGGAGGGCCAGAGCATCGACACGGCGCGTGGCGGCCGGACCTGGTTCTCCGTGGCGCTCCTCGCACCCCACCGCACCCTGGTCCTGCGCTCGGACCTCGACCTGACCCGCGGCCACTCCTTCGACCGTGGCTCGGAGCCGGCGCCCCGGGCCCGCCTCGACGGGATCTGGGGCTTCCACCTGGCACCCGCCCCCGGCGGCGGAACGCGCCTGGTGGTCCGCACCCGCGGACTCGGCCGCCCACGGCCGCTCACCCGGCCGTTGGACCTGCTGCTCGGCGAGCCCGCCCACTTCGTCATGCAGGCCCGTCAGTTCCAGAACCTGCGCACCCGGGTCGCGGCGGCGGCGTGACGGCGCGCGAACGGGAGGACGCCGCGGCCCGCGCCCCGGCCGGCCGCTGGAGTGCCGATGAGAACAGGTGAGGGCGGCGCGGCCGCCGTGCGCGAGGCCGGGGGGACGCCGAAGTTCACCGGGGCGCTCCTGCTCGCCGTGCTCGGGCCCGCGGTGTCGTTCACCGTCACCGCCATCGACCCCCTCATGCTGAGCCTGAACCTGCCCCTGATCGGCCGGACCTTCGGCGTACCGCCCGACGTCCTCGGGTTCCTGGGCGGGGCGGCGACGCTCGTGGTGGCCTCCGCCGTCCTGGCCGTGGGCAATCTGGGCGACGCCCACGGACCCAAGCGGCTCCTGGTCGCGGGCCTGGCCGCCGGGATCGTGGTGAACCTGCTCTCCACGCTCTCGCACAACTACCCGTTCCTGCTGGCGATGCGTCTCCTGGACGGGCTGGCCATGGCCGCGATGCTGGGGCTGTCCCTGGCCCTGCTCACCGTCTCCGTGCCCTCGGGCTCCCGGCCCCTCGCCCTCGGCGTGTTCATGGCCGTCGACATGGGCCTGTACGGGGTGACCCCGCTGGTCGGGGGAGCGGTGGTGGACTGGCTGGGCTGGCGGGGTGTCTTCCTGCCGGCCGCCCTGCTCTCGCTGGTGGCCCTGGTGCTGACCGTCCGTCACGTCGCCGTGCCGCCCGGCCACCGCACCTCCCGGCTCGACGTCGCCGGAGTGACCCTGTTCGGTCTCGCCCTGCTGGCCTTCGTCCACGGCATCGGCGCGGCACAGAACGGGCTGGGACACCCGCAGGCCTGGATCCCGCTGACGGTCAGCGCCCTCACCGCGGCCGCGTTCGTCCGCCACGAGCGCAGGACACCGGAACCGGCCATGCCGCTGGAACTGTTCCGCGGACGGCCCTTCGCGGTCGCCGTGCTGGCAGCCCTGACCCTGAACTTCCTCTCCGCCGGGTTCAGCGTCGTCCTCGGGCAGTTCGGCTCCGGCGTGCTCGCGCTGTCCACACAGGAGGTCGGCCTGCTGTACCTGCCCGGCACCGCGGTGATCGTGGCGGCCGGCATCTACACCGGGCGGATCATGGCGGCGTACTCGCCCAGGCCGGTCATGCTCACCGGCCTGACGGTGCTGATCGCCAGCAGTCTGCTGACGGCGGCCACCGCCGAGGCACGGATGGCCCTGTGGCTGCTCGTCCTGGCCACCTGGAGCTGCAACCTCGGCACCTTGATCACCTCGGCCTCCGCCTCCGAGACGATCCTGTCCCACACGCCCCCCGGCAAGGCCGGCACCACCGCCGCCGTCCAGCCGGCCTTCGGCATGACCGGCTACGCCCTGGGCCCCACGGTCTACCTGCTGTTGCTGGACCTGTTCTTCGAACGCCGGTGGACCGCGGACGCCGAGGCACGCGGGATGTCGCTGAGCCAGGCCGGAGAGGCCGTCGACACGGTCCGGGGCGCCATGGCCACCAGCCCCGGCACGGCCGGGTACGACCCGAACCTGCTCCGGCAGGCGTCCGGACTGGACCTCGCCCTCGACTTCACCAACGGCCTGCGCCTGACGATGCTCACCGTCAGCGCGGCGCCCCTGCTGGTGCTGGTGGCCGCGTACAAGGTGATGCCGCGCCGCTCCGGACGCGCCCCGCGGAGCGAGGGACGCGCCCCGCGCGGCGACGGGCACGCACCGCGGAGCGACCAGTGAGACCCCGGGCGGCGATCGGGGAACGGATCGCCGGACCCGGAGGCGGGCCGAGCTGTGACGGAGTCCGCCTTCGGGTACTGCTAGAACAGGGCCGGCGTCCGTCGCCGGCCGGTGAGGAGACGGTCCGATGACCGCGGGAGACATCGACGTCGGGACGGTGGGAGCGCTCGTCGCGGAGGCGGTCCTCGCCCCGTCCATGCACAACGCGCAGCCCTGGACGTTCCGCTTCCTGACGGACCAGGGTGTCCTCGAACTGCGCGCCGACCTCGCACGGGCCATGCCGCGCACCGACCCCGACAACCGGTCGCTGTACATCGGCTGCGGAGCGGCCCTGTTCAACCTGCGCGTGGCCGCCGCGCACGAGGGGCTCGCGCCCGAGGTCCGGCTGTTGCCCGACCCCGGCGACCCGCACCTGCTGGCCGCGCTGCGCCTCGCACCCGCCGGCCCCGGCGGGGCGCCCGACGACGAGCTGGCGCGGCTGCACCCCGCGCTCCGGCGGCGGCACACCAGCCGGCACCCCTTCACGGACCAGCCGATCCCGCAGCCCGTACGGGAGGACCTGCACGAGGCCGCCGAGCAGGAGGGGGCCTCGCTCGCCTTCGCCCAGCCCTGGCACGGCGACTTCGTCCTGGAACTGGTGCGCGACGCCGAGGCCCGCGACCAGTCGGACCCCGCCGGACGTGAGGAACTGGAGCACTGGACCCGGCTGGGCGCCGAGGCGGAGACGGCCGTCGACGGAGTGCCCGAATACGCCTTCGGGCCGCGCAAGACCGACGGCAAGGCCCCCTGGCGCGACTTCGCCGGCCGACGGACCACGGCCGACCACGGGGCGACCGCCTTCGAACGCAGTCCGCAGCTGGCACTGCTGAGCACCCCGAGCGACAGCCCGGCGGACTGGCTGCGCGCGGGCCAGGCGCTGGAGCGCGTCCTGCTGAGGGCGACCCTGGCCGGTCTGGCCGGCTCGCTGACCTCGCACCTGCTGGAGAGCGGCGACCTGCGCGGGCTGAGCCGGGACCCCGTCGTCGGGGAGGGCCCGGTCCAGATGGTGCTGCGCCTGGGCTACGGCCCCCAGGGCGTCGTGACGCCGCGCCGCCCCGTGTCGGAGGTGCTCACCATCGTGTGACGCCCGTACGGCGTCCATATTTTCCGCATGAGTTTTCTGCACGCGGGTGTGTATGCGTAAGTCGGGGGTATCCGGTGCTCACCGTGGTCAGGCACGGGACCGGCTAGCAGGGGAGGGGCATGATGACGGCGACAGCGACGGCGGCAGCGGCGGTGGAGACGAGGACGGTGCGGCTGCCGGAGGTCGAGGAGCCCTCCAAGGTCGCCCCGAAGGACGCCCGCGAGCTGAGCAAGCTGTTCTTCGACCAGCTCGCGGTCCTGGAGGAGGGCACGCCCGAGCACCAGTACGCCCGGAACACGCTGATCGAGATGAACATGTCCCTGGTGCGGTTCGCCGCCGCGCGGTTCCGCAGCCGCGGGCCGGGCGAGATGGAGGACATCGTCCAGGTCGGAACCATCGGACTGATCAAGGCGATCGACCGGTTCGAACTGGCCCGCGAGGTCGAGTTCACCTCCTTCGCCATCCCTTACGTGGTCGGTGAGATCAAGCGCTTCTTCCGGGACACCTCCTGGGCCGTCCACGTGCCGCGGCGCCTCCAGGAGGCGCGCGTGCAGCTGGCCCGCGCCACCGAGGAACTCAGCAGCCGGCTCGGCCGCACGCCGACGGTGAAGGAACTGTCGCAGCTGATGAGCCTGTCCGAGGAGGAGGTCATCGAGGCCAGGCTGGCCTCGAACGGCTACAACTCCGCCTCCCTGGACGCCGCGATCGGCGGCAGCGAGGACGGCGAGACCGTGCTGGCCGACTTCATCGGCGCGCAGGACGGTGCCCTGGAGCTGGTCGAGGACTTCCACGCGCTGGCGCCGCTCATAGCCCAGCTGGACGAACGAGACCGCCAGATCATCCACATGCGCTTCGTCGAGGAGCGCACCCAGGCGGAGATCGGCGAACGCCTCGGCGTCTCCCAGATGCACGTCTCCCGGCTGCTGTCCCGCCTGCTGGCCCGGCTCCGCGAAGGCATGCTCAGCGCCTCCTGATCAACGCCCCCGCGCCCCGCGCCGTCCGGCCGCCCGCCGGACACCCCGCGCCCAGCCGCCCGTGACGACCGGCCGCCCTGACGCACGGCCGCCCGTCACGGGCGGCTGTCTGCGTCCGCCGAACAGCCGTCCGCGTCCCCCATACGGTTTTCCGCGTCCGCCACACGGTTGCCCGCGGCCGCCTGCCCGCGCCGGGGGCGGCCGCCGGTCACGGACGGGCGCGGCGCGTCACACCAGGCCGGTGACCGTCACGGTGACACGAGCCGGGACCGCATCCACGGAGAGTCCGGCGGCCATGCACTCCCGCGCGGCGCCCCGGACGGCGCGGGCCACGTCGACCGTCCGGGCCCCGGCCAGGGCCACGAGGTGGATGTCCACCTGCCAGGCGCCGCCGTCCCCGGCCCGGCTCATCCGCACGCCGGCCGGCCGGCCTCCGGCCCGCCCGCGGCCGCCCGCGGTGAGATCGGAACGCAGCCGCCCGTAGACGCCCGGCCTGAGGAAGGCCACACCCGGCACGTCCTCCACGGCCCTGGCGATGTCCCGCTCCAGGCCCGCGTGCAGGTCGGAGTCGCTCATCGGGCACGTCCTTCCCCGGTGCCGTCCCGGTCGTCGTTCAGGTCGTCGGCGTCGTCCGGCACGACGCCCGTCCCGTCCACGAGATCGGTGACTCGGATGTCCACCGTCGAGACCCGCAGACCCAGCCGTTCCTCGGCCGCCTCCCACACCCGGCGGCGGACCCGCTCGGCGGTCTCCGGGAGCGGGACGGTGGCCGGCGCGTGCACTTCCAGGCGTACCTCCACGGCCGGGGAGCCGGTGTCGCGCGGGGGAGTGAGACGGCAGGAGCCCGCGCGGACGCCCGTGACGGTCTCCGCGGCGGCCCGCAGGGTCCGGGCGGCGGGCGCCTCCATGATCCACAGATCCTCCGCGAGGTCGCCCAGAGGCAGCGGACGCCCCGGCCGCAACTCCATCCGGACGACGTCCATCACCCGCCGGGTGAGCCCCGACACGTCGTACGCGGACGCGCTCGCCGTCTCCTCGCGCAGCTCTCGCACGGCCGACTCCAGCCGCTCCAGCTCCCGCACCGCCTCCCGGCAGTGCGGGCAGGAGCGCAGGCGCGGGTCGTCGGCGCGCTGCTCCCAGTCCTGCCAGACCTCGAAGAGCACTCGTCCGCAGGCGAGTCGCTCGTCGTCCCCGCCCCCGGGGGGCGGCGGGTCGTGCGGGTCGATGCGGGTGGTCATCGCCAGGCCCCCAGTGCTTGTGTCAGGCAACGGCGTGCGCGGAAGACGCGGGCGCGGACGGCCTCCTGGGTGATGCCGACCGTTTCCGCGATGAACTCGTACGACCGGCCGTCCCATTCCCTCAGCACCCAGCAGGCGCGCTGCTCGGGTGACAGCAGGTCGAGGGCGTCGCGCATCGCCCGCATCGCGTCCCGGGACTCGGCGATCCGGGGCGGGGACACGGAGTGCTCCGGTGCGGGCACGTCCTCCGCCGTGTCCAGGGGACTGACCGGCTTGCGGGCGCGCAGCACATTGAGGCACCGGTTGGTGACGATCCGGTACATCCAGGTGCCGAAGGCCGACCGCCGCTGGAACTCCGGCAGCCTGCGCCACGCGCTGATGAAGGCGTCCTGGACGGCGTCCTCGGCCTCCACCGGGCTGCCGAGCATTCCGGTGGCCAGCCGTACCAGCGCCGGGGCGTGCCGACGCATCAGCAGCGCGAAGGCCTCCTCGTCACCCTCCGCCGCCCGGACGGTCAGCAGATCGTCGGACAGCCGGGCGTCGTCCACCCCGCCGTCCGCCGTCGGGCGTGCGGTGTCTCTGCGGGCCCCCGCCACAGGGCGGCTCCTCTCGTTCGGTCCTGATCGTTGGACACGGCAGCGTGGTGCCCTGTTACGCGGAATTCCGTGATCGGATGCGAAGCGGACGCACGACCGGCAGGAGCGCCGGGGATTTTTCGGGGAATCCGCGTCACAGACGTGGCCCGGCCGGGTCTGACGCAGTGAGAGCAGTTCACCCGCAGCAGAGAGGACACGGCTCATGACCACGCAGACCTCGCCGACCGCCCCCACGGCCTCCGCTCCCCGCGCCGTACGGACCGAGCAGGCCACGACGGCCCTGGCGGGCGGCACCACCGGCGCCGACCAGCCCGCCGCCACGCGCGGCCGGACCTCGATCGCCGACCTCGTCGTGGTGAAGGTGGCGGGCATCGCGGCCCGGGAGATCCCGGGCGTGTACGCCATGGGCGGCAGCCTGTCCCGCACCATCGGCGCCGTGCGCGACCGCGTGCCCGGCGGCCGGCCGAACGTCGGCCGCGGGGTGAAGGTCGAGGTGGGCGAGCGGCAGACGGCCATCGACCTGGACCTGGTGGTCGAGTACGGCGTTCCCATCACCGACGTGGCCCGGGACGTCCGGGAGAACGTCATCGCCGCCGTCGAGCGCGTCACCGGTCTGGACGTCGTCGAGGTGAACGTCACCGTCAATGACGTCCACCTGCCCGGGGACGACGCCGAGGAGACGACGGCCGAGTCCCGCGTGGCCTGAGCCCACCGCCCGAGGTGGGGGGAAGCGGTACACCGGTGAGAGGTGGACGAGGATGAGTACCGCGTTCGTGGGCATGATCGCCGGTATGGCCCTGGCGTTCGCCGGCTGGTTCGGCGGTTTCGGAGCGTTCCTGCTCGTGGCCGCGCTGGGCGCCCTGGGCTGGGCGGCGGGCCGGTGGTTCGAGGGCGGCGGCCGGGTGCGGGACCTGCGGGACCTGGTCGAACGGGGCCGCCGATGACCACCGGGCCGGAACGGGGGACCATGACGGTCTCGGAGCGGGAGAGCACGACGGTTTCGGAACGGGGCACGACCACGGTCTCGGACCGGGCGGTGCGCAAAATCGCCGCGGCGGCGGCCGGGGAGGCCCTGCCGGGCCGCGAGGCAGGAGCCACGAGCAGCTCGGCCACCGTACGCGGACGCCGGGCGAAGGTGGCCCTCGAGGTGACGCTGCCCTACCCCGCCCCGCTGGCCGAACGGGTACGCGCCGTGCAGCGGCACGTCGCCGCGCGTACCCGCCTGCTGACCGGCCTCGACGTCGCCGAGCCGGTCGTCGACGTCACCGCGCTGGTGGCCTCGTCCGCGCCTGCCGAGCCGCCCACCGCCGGACCGCCCGCCGCCGGACCGGCCGACCCCGCCGCCCGCCCGGGCCCGCGTCGGCGCACCCCGCGACGGTGGTGGTCGCGGCGGCGGCTGCCGACGGCCGCACTCACCCTCGCCGCCGCGCTCGCCTGCGGTGCCCTGGCCTTCGACCTGATCCTCGTGCGCACCGGCCACAGACCGCCCGCGGCCTGGCGCACGGGAGCCGCCGACTGGCTGGCGCACCACGGCCCCGGTGACCCGCCCGTCGCGCTGGCCGGCGCCGTGGCCGCCGGGATCGGCCTCTGGCTGCTGGTGCTCGCCGGCACGCCCGGCCGCCGCGCTGTCCTCCCCGTCATCTCCCCGGCACCGGGTACGGACGTCGCCGTGGACCGTTCCGCGGTGGCCGCCCTGGTCCGGGACGCGGTGGCCGGCACGAGCGGGGTCGGGCCCGTGACGGTGCGGGTGCGCCGCCGCCGCGCCACCGTCCGCGCCGCGCTCGCCTTCGGCGGGGCCGCGACCGCCCGGGACCACGTCACCGAGGCCGCGCGCCACGCCCTGGCGGACTGCCGCCTGCGCCGCACACCGCGCCTGCGCGTGGTCGTCACCCCGGGCCCGGTCTGGACACCACCGGTACCCGAACCCGCGCCCGCGACGCCCGAGGCCCCGCCGCCGGCCCCTGTCACGGCACCATCCTCCGAGACCGATACCGGAGCCATGGCCGAGATTGAGACCTGGGCCGGGACCGGGGCCCCGGCCGGGACCGGGGCTGCGCCCGGGACCGGGGCCGCGCCCGAGGCCGGGGCCGCGCCCGAGACCAGCGCCATGCCCGAGACCCGGGCCACGGCCGAGACCGAGGCCGCGCCCGACACCGAGCCGTCCCTGCCTACCGTGCCGCCCCCACCGGCCGCACCGTCACCACCGGCCCGGGCGGGCGCGACCCCGTCCGGTCCGGCCTCCTCCGAAGGGACCAGATGATGCGACGGCTGCACGCGGCCGTGAACCGGACCGTCCTCACGGTCACCGGCCTGGCGCTGGTGCTCACGGGAGGCCTCCTGGCGGTGGCGCACACCCCGCTCGCGTCCCGCCTGCCGGTCACCTGGCTTCCCCCTCGGCCGGGGGGTCCGCTGCTGGACCCGGACCGCCTCGCCGCGCTCCGCGCGGAGGGCTGGTGGACCACGGCCACGACGGCCGCGTCGATCACCGCCACCCTGCTGCTCGCGCTGTGGAGCGTACGCCAGTACGGCGGCCGCGCCCGCCCGCTGCTGCCGCTGCCGGCGCCCGGCGGCGCGCTCAGGAGGCGCGCCCTCGAGGACGCCCTGGCGCGGCGGATGCTCGGGGTCGAGGGCGTGGCCCGCTGCCGGGTCGGCATCGGTGCCCCGGGCCGTCGGCGGCTCCGTGCCGACGTACGGGTGTGGCTCCTGCCGGACACCGCCCCCGCCGCCGTCCTGCCGTCCCTCACCCGCCTTCTGGCGCAGGCCGAGGAGGCGGCGGCCCCCTACACGCTCAACGGCCGGATCCGCCTCAGCGGCCGCTCCCACCGGATGCCGCATGTCCGCTGAATCACGCACCCAGGGCACCGGACGCCTGCCCCGCGCGCTGCCCCGCCCGCCCGCCGCGTGGTGGCCGGCGCTGCGCAGCACTCCGGTGTCCATGTGGCACGACGACGTGTCCGACTACGCGGCCGCGCTCACGTACTACGCCATCCTGGCCGTGCTGCCCGCGCTGCTCGCCACCGTCATCGCCTTCGGGCTGATCAGCCCCGACACCGCGGAGCGGTTCATCGGCCAGGTCACCGCCTACGCCCCCGCGCAGTCGGGCGCGGAACTGCACGACGTCCTGGCGCGTATGCTGCGCGCCGACTCCACCACCTGGACCCTTCTGGTGACCGGCGCCGGCAGCGCCCTGTGGTCGGCCTCCAGCTATCTGGCAGTCTTCCGCCGCGCGTTGCACCGGATGCACCGGGTGGAGGACCACCGCTCGCCCTGGCGCAGGGCGCACCGCATCGTCCTCACCGCCCTGGCCCTCCTCGGGCTGCTCGTCGTCAGCGCCCTCGTCCTGATCCTCACCGGGCCGGTCGCCGAGTCCGTCGGACGGTTCCTCGGTCTCGACGCGACCGTCGCGTGGGTCTGGAGCCTGCTGCGCTGGCCGCTGCTGATGGGTCTCGCGGTGGTCCTGGTCGTCCTGGTGTTCCACACCGGGCCGGTCCAGGCACGCCGGCACGGCCGCACCTTGCCCGGCGGCGTGCTGGCCGTGGCCCTGTGGCTCGTGGTCTCCGCCGCCTTCGCCCTGTACGCCTCCGCGCTCGGCGCCTACAGCAGGCTCTACGGTTCCCTCGCCGGCGTCGTGGTCTTCCTGATCTGGCTCTGGCTGTCCAACCTGGCCCTGCTCACGGGAGCCCAGTTCACCGCCGAACTGGGCAAGAACCCGGCCCGCCACCGCGTCTGACGGCCATGCGGCGCGCGACCGGGCGGGCCGGCCACCCCTTCGGCCGTATCCACGTGTGGGCCGAACGGGTGTTTTCCGTCCGGCGCTGGTCCGTGTCGGTGACAGGCGCCGTCCCATTCCCGGCCGGGAGCGCGACGATGGTGCCGAGTCCTGCGGTGTGCGCGCGGTACTCGTGGTCCCAAATCTCCTAGGAAAGCGTGCGTCGGGCCCCATGACAGATGTTCAGCAGACCGGGCAGCAAACCGTCGGGGCCCGTCGTCCCCTGCGGCCCGGAGCCGTGGTGGTCAAGTGGGCGACCACCACCGACCACAAGACGATCGGCTCGCTGTATCTGATCACGTCGTTCGCGTTCTTCCTGATCGGCGGCGTGATGGCGCTGCTGATGCGCGCCGAGCTGGCCCGCCCGGGCCTGCAGATCGTGTCGAACGAGCAGTTCAACCAGGCGTTCACGATGCACGGCACGGTCATGCTGCTGATGTTCGCGACGCCGCTGTTCGCGGGCTTCACGAACTGGATCATGCCGCTGCAGATCGGCGCCCCCGACGTCGCCTTCCCGCGGCTGAACATGCTGGCCTACTGGCTGTACCTGTTCGGCTCGTCCATCGCGGTCGGCGGCTTCCTCACCCCGCAGGGCGCGGCCGACTTCGGCTGGTTCGCCTACAGCCCGCTGTCCGACGTGGTGCACTCGCCCGGCGTCGGGGGCGACCTGTGGATCATGGGCCTGGCCTTTTCCGGCTTCGGCACCATCCTCGGCTCGGTCAACTTCGTCACCACGATCATCTGCATGCGCGCCCCGGGCATGACCATGTTCCGTATGCCGATCTTCACCTGGAACGTGCTGCTGACCGCGGTGCTGGCCCTGCTGGTCTTCCCGGTGCTGGCGGCGGCGCTGTTCGCGTTGGAGGCGGACCGCAGGTTCGGCGCCCAGGTCTACAACTCGGCCAACGGCGGTGCGCTGCTGTGGCAGCACCTGTTCTGGTTCTTCGGCCATCCCGAGGTGTACATCATCGCGCTGCCGTTCTTCGGCATCGTCAGTGAGGTCATCCCGGTCTTCTCCCGCAAGCCGATCTTCGGCTACATGGGCCTGGTCGGAGCGACCATCGCCATCGCGGGCCTGTCGGCCACGGTGTGGGCGCACCACATGTACGTCACCGGCGGTGTGCTGCTGCCGTTCTTCTCCTTCATGACCTTCCTGATCGCGGTCCCGACCGGTGTGAAGTTCTTCAACTGGATCGGCACCATGTGGAAGGGCTCGCTCTCCTTCGAGACGCCCATGCTGTGGTCGGCCGGCTTCCTGGTCACCTTCCTCTTCGGTGGTCTGACCGGTGTCATCCTGGCCTCGCCGCCGATGGACTTCCACGTCTCCGACAGCTACTTCGTGGTGGCCCACTTCCACTACGTCGTCTTCGGCACCGTCGTCTTCGCGATGTTCGCCGGCTTCCACTTCTGGTGGCCGAAGATGACCGGCAAGATGCTCGACGAGCGCCTCGGCAAGATCACCTTCTGGACCCTGTTCGTCGGCTTCCACACCACCTTCCTGGTGCAGCACTGGCTGGGCGTCGAGGGCATGCCCCGCCGGTACGCCGACTACCTCGCCGCCGACGGCTTCACCGCCCTCAACACGGTGTCCACCATCGGGTCCTTCCTGCTGGGCCTGTCGATGCTGCCCTTCCTCTACAACGTGTGGAAGACGGCCAAGTACGGCAGGACCGTCGCCGTCGACGACCCGTGGGGCTACGGCCGGTCCCTGGAGTGGGCGACCTCCTGCCCGCCGCCGCGGCACAACTTCGTCACCATGCCGGTGATCCGCAGTGAGTCCCCCGCGTTCGACCTGCACCACCCCGAACTCGCCCTGACCGACAGGCGGGAGAACCTGGAAGTCCGCCGGTGACGGACGCGGTGGGCCGCCGCGGAGCCGGCGACGCGGCCCTGGCCGCCGAGACGGTCAACCAGGTCGAGGGGTACCTGCTCTGGCAGGCCCGGGTGGCCGAGGCGGAGCAGCGCGCCCGCGCCTTCACCGAGCAGCTGCACTGGCTCACCGGCGCGCAGCGGGAGGAGGTCGAACGGCACTACGTGCGCGAGTGCCTGTCCCGTGCGCGCGCCGATCTGCAGCGGGTGGCCGACCGGAGCCGGTCGCTGCGCGCCGAGTACGAGCAGCGCTACCGCCAACTGCGCGCCCGCTGCCTGGCCTTGCTGGTCACCACGGTGACCCTGGTGTCCGCGCTCGCCGCGGTCGCCGCGATCGGCGCACGGTGGTGACGGGCGCCCGGCCGGTCACCGCCTGCCCGTGGACGTGCCCGGCCGGCACGGGCGAGCTACGGTCGATCTCGAGCAGGGCGCCGAAGAACCGGTACCCGACGCTGCGTTGGTGGTCCAAGGAAAGACGCTCCGCTTCCTGCGGGGAGATGCAGGTGCAAGGCCTGCCCAGCGCTCGACGAGACCCCGCCCCCGGAATCCGGGGGCGGGGTTCTCTCGTGGCCGAGAGCGGGCGGGCGGTCAGGGCTGTGTGGGCATGGTCCAGCAGTTGGAGGCGGCCGGCCTGCCCGCGAGACGGTCGGTCAGCCAGGATACGGCGGTGCCCTGGTCGCTGAGCAGCGGGGCGAAGTGGTTGGCCAGCGCGCTGCCCACGTCGGGCAGGGCGACGGGCGCGTAGGTGACGGCGGCGCCCTTGCGGCACCAGTCGACGGCGAGCTGCCGGGCCTGCGCGTGGGGCACGAGGTCGTCGCTGGTGCCGGTCGCCACCCGGACGGGTCCGGCCGGCTTCAGCTTTCCGATGCGCTGGCTGTCGAGGAAGGCCTGGAGCGCGGGCGTGGAGCGGATGATGTCGCCGAGGGAGCGCCCGTCGGTCGTCCACCTGGTGCTCTTCGCGTAGCCGTAGGAGAACAGCGCGTCGCCCACGCACATGGTCGACAGATCGGCCAGAGCGGCCTGGCCGGCGGCGTTGAGGTGCTCCTCGGCGATGGGCCGCAGTTCGGGGTCGGACTGCAGGAAGCCGTTGAGGGACCAGCCCAGGGCACCGGTCAGTTCGGTGCCGTCGATGGCCTCGGTGACCTCGGCGAGGTCGGCGGGCGGCGCGCCGGCGTAGGTCCCGGCGAGGGTGACGTCGGGGGCGTAGGCCGGCTGGAGTTCGGCGGCCGCCGCGGTGGCGCCGCCGCCCTGGCTGTAGCCGAACAGGCCCACCCGCGAGGCCGGGGTGACCGACGCGCCGTCCACCGCCCGGGCGGCACGTGCCGCGTCGAGGACCGCGTGCGCCTCGTCGAGGCGGTTGACGTAGGTGTGCAGCCGGTCCGTGGCGCCGAGGCCCACGTAGTCGGTGACCACGACCGCGGTGCCCTCGGCCAGCAGGCGGTAGATCGACAGGTCCTCGTAACCGACGGACATGGTCTGCCCGTTGAACCGCACCGGATGCTCCAGGCCCATGGAGGCCGCGCACTGGTCGCCCTGGCCCATGGTGCCGGGTGCGACGACGACCAGCGGACGCGGTCCCTCGCCCTTCCAGTCGGCCGTCGGCTCGATGTAGGCGCCGGTGACGGCGACCGGAAGGCCGTCGGTGTCGGTCGACTTGTACATCAGGCGGGTGGCCCGGCCCGGCAGCGGACCGGGAATGCCGGGCAGGCTCAGGGCGAGGGGGAGCGGTTCGCTGCGGATCAGGGCGCCGTTGGCGGCGGGCAGCGTCGCGGGCGGTGTGTAGAACGCGGGGATCGTGACGCCCCGGGACACCACGGGGGCCGTCCCCGTGTCGGCGGCGGCGGGCAGGGCCTGGACGGCGACACAGGCAGCGGCGACGGCGGTCGCGGACAGCAGACGTCTGCGCGAGGACATGGGGAACCTCCTGAGATGCGGCCGGCAGGAGAGGCGGTCCTCGCACCGGGCGGCCGTCGGCGGCCGGGCACGAAGAACCGGCAGCGTGGGGCGGCACGGTCGTCCCACCAACCGCCCCACGCTGCGGGGGAGTGGGTTGACGAGACCGTACCGACCAGCTGTTACCGCCGGTAGCGGCAAGGAGGTTACGGTTCAGTAATTTGACTCGGCGTCCAATAGCGGTCCGTGGGCTGTCACGTGCCGCACGCGGTCCGCGGTGTCATGGGGCCGCCTCGGCGTTCTGGGGCGGCCTGAAGCACGCGGTGACCGTCTTGCCGTGCGGGCAGGAACGGGTCTCCCATTCGTCGGCCAGGGCGTCGACCAGGAGCATGCCCCGGCCGCCGAGGCTTTCGGTGCTCGGCGACCGGGGGGAGGGCAGCTCGCTGGAGGCGTCGTGCACGGCGATGTGCAGGCAGCGGTTGTCCCACGTCAGCACCAGCTGTGCGGTGCTGCGGGCATGGGTGTGCGCGTTGGTGACCAGCTCCGAGACGGTCAGCAGAACGGCGTCCACCGTCTCCGGGGCGTTGGTGCTCCACCCCAGGGACTCCAGGTGCTCGCGCGCCCAGTCCCGTGCCGCCTTCACCTCGCGGTCCATGGGCAGCGAGCGCGCCCAGCCCACCGCCCGAAGCGACGTTCGGTCCACAGTGATCCCTTCCTCTCCGTCTGTCCGCACCTGCGCGTCTACCCCTTGGCCGCGTTGCGACGCAGCGGAGAGAAGGGAGCGGGCCGGAGGGACTGGAAGGGGCCCGGTGCCGGATGCCGGGCGCGGCGGGCCCTCACCCCCGCAGCTCGGCTCTGTCCCCCATCACCACCATGGGGTGCTGGGCGGGATCGAGGGTGCGCAGCAGGTAGCGCATCGCCTCCTTGGACTGGGACACGCACGCCGACGTGCCGCCGCCGTGGTCCATGTGCAGCCAGATACCGCCGCCCCTGGCCTGCCCCTGCGGGCGCGTGGGGTCGTTGGGAGCGGTGCCCTTGACGCGGTTGTAGTCGATGGCGATGACGTAGTCGAAGTCGTGCCAGGACGCCTTGTTCCACCAGTGCGGGGCCTGGAAGGACGCCGACCTGGTGTAAGGCAGCCTGGCTCCGGGATCGGCGAGCACGCCGCCGGCGTCGCTGAGGGTGAACACCCCCACCGGGGAGCGCTGGTCGCCCTCGTGATGGTCCGTCGTCCAGCCGTGCCTGCCGTTGTGCGCCGCCCAGGACCGGGTGCGCTCCCAGGTCGAGCCGTGCCGGGTGAAGAGGGCGACGGTCGAGTCGGGGGAGTTCGGGCCTTCGCCGTAGACCACGACCACCTGGCGGGAGCCGGCCGGCACGCGCCGCCACAGCCTGTCCCCGATGCCGGGCACCCGCGTCGGGTCGGATTCGTCCGGCGCCCCGTGCGCTCCCCGCGCGCCGTCTCCCGCCGCGCGCGCACGGCCGGAACCGCCGCACCCCGAGAGGGATATCGCCATCACACCGAAGGCCGCCACCACGGCCGCCGCCCGCCTCGCACCGTTTTTTCGCATGCGCTCCATCGTCGCATCCCGCGGCCCGTACCCGGCCGGGGGTGTCCTGCCGATGGTTCCTCACCAGGCCATGTCGTCCAACAGCGCGGCGGTGGCGGCCGGTTCCGGGGTGCGGCCCAGGGGCTGCTCCGCCCAGATGACCTTCCCGTCGGCCACGTAGCGTGTGCCCCAGCGGTCGGCGAACTGCGAGACCAGGAACAGACCGCGGCCCCCCTCGTCGGTGGCGGCCGCGCGCCGCAGCCGCGGTGAGGTGTTGCTGCCGTCCGACACCTCGCAGACCAGCGACCTGCCCAGCAGCATCCGGACGCGCACGGGCGGGGCGCCGTAGCGGATCGCGTTGGTGAGCAGCTCGCTGAGGACGAGCTCCGTGGCGAACGACTCCGCCTCCAGGCCCCACTCGCCCAGCCGGCGGCTCACCGCCGTGCGGACCCGGGACACCTCCCTGACGTCGAACGGCACCTCCCAGGTGGCGACCCGGGACGGCGCCAGCAGCCGGGTACGTGCCACCAGCAGCGCCACGTCGTCGCTCGGATGCTCCGGCAGCATCGTCTCCATCAGCGCCCGGCACGTCTCCTCCGGCGTCTGCTCCGGGCGCCCGACGGCCGAACGGAGCAGATCCAGGCCCTCGTCGATGTCCCGCCTTCGGTCCTCCACCAGACCGTCGGTGAACAGCACCAGCCGGCTGCCCTCCGGCAGCTCCAGTTCGCTCGCCTCGAACGGATGCTCGCCCACCCCGAGCGGCGGCGACAGCGGCAGCTCCGGGAAGGTCACCCGCCCCAGCGGGTCCACCACGGCCGGCGCGACATGACCGGCGCGGGACAGGGTGCACCGCCCGCCGACGGGATCGTAGATGGCGTACAGGCAGGTGGCACCGGTGACGGGGGCCTGCTCGCCGTCGGCGCCCGCCGTCTGGGTGTCCAGCCGCATCACCATCTCGTCGAGATGGCCGAGCAGTTCGTCCGGAGGCAGGTCCAGCGACGAGAAGTTCAGCACCGCCGTGCGCAGCCGCCCCATCGTCACCGCCGCGTGCAGCCCGTGCCCCACCACGTCGCCGACCACCAGCGCCACCCGGAAGCCGGGCAGCGGCACCACGTCGAACCAGTCGCCGCCCACACCGGACTGCGCCGGCAGATACCGCCACGCCACCTCCAGCGCCTCCTGGTCCGGAAGGTCCCGGGGCAGCAGACTGCGCTGCAGCGTCACCGCCATCGCGTGCTCGCGCGAGTAGCGGCGCGCGTTGTCGATCGCCACGGCGGCCCGCGCCACCAGCTCCTCGGCGACCGCCACGTCCTCCTCCTCGAACCGCGGCGCGTCGGCGCCCCGCCAGAAGTTCACCACCCCCAGCACCACGCCCCGCGCCCGCAGCGGCACCGTGATCAGCGAGTGGATGCCGTACGCCAGCACCTGCCGCGCACCCTCCGGGTCCTGCGCACGCCAGTCCCGGGCGTCGTGCAGGTCGGGCACGCGCACGGCCTTGCCGCGCTGCAACGCCGCCACCGTCGGCGTGTCGGCCACCACGAACTGGATCAGGTCACCCACCGGCTGGAGCGGATGCCCCGTCCGCGACCCGCGCAACGCGGTGCGCCGCATTCTCCGCACGGCGCCCGTGGGCTCCTCGCCCCGCAGCACGGAGTCGAGCAGCTCCACGGTGACGAAGTCCGCCATCCGGGGGACGGCCACGTCGGCGAGTTCCTGCGCCGTGCGGCGCACGTCGAGGGTCGTCCCGATCCGCACCCCGGCCTCGTACAGCAGCGTCAGCCGTTCCCGGGCCACCTCGGCCCGGCCCGAGAGGGCCCGCAGCTCGGTGGTGTCGCGGAAGGTGGCCACCATGCCCGGCGGGCCGCCGTACGGTGCGGTGAGCCGGACGCTGACCGCCAGCAGCCGGTCGCCGGCCGGGAACACCTCGTCGGAGGCGACCTCCCCCGAGATCAGCAGCCGGGTGATGCCCGGCCCCAGGCCCAGCTCCGTGACCTGCCGCAGGTCGGCGTCCGCCGGCAGGTCCAGCAGCCGGCGCGCCTCGTCGTTGGCGAGGAGGACCCGGCCGTCGGCGCCGATGATGAGCACGCCCTCGCGGACCGCGTGCAGCACCGCGTCGTGGTGTTCGTACATCCGGGTCATCTCGGCCGGGCCGAGGCCGTGGGTCTGCCGGCGCAGCCGCCTGCTGACCAGGGCCGTGCCCGCGGTCGCGAGCGCGAGGGCCAGCGCCGCCGAACCGAGCACCACGGGCACCTGCCAGCCGAGCATGTGTCCCACGGTCTCGACCTGGATCCCGGCGCTCACGATGCCGACCACCCGCCGGCTGTGGTCCAGGACCGGCACCACCGACCGGACGGCGTCCGACGGCTTGCCGTGGAAGTCCTCGGTGAAGGCCTCGCCCGCCGCGGCCCGGCCGACCCCCTCCGCCCGGGTGCCGATCAGCCTCGGGTCCGGGTCGGCGACCCGCACGCCGTCCTTGTTCATCACGGACACGAAGTCCACCCCGGAGGCCTGCTGGGTGTTCTCCGCCGCCGTCCGCATCAGCGCGGTCGGGTCCGCCGACTGGAGGGCGAGTGCCGTGCCGGGCGCGTGCGCGAAGGCCTCGGCGGCGGCCATGGAGCGGTTGCGGGCGTTCTGCTCGCCGTCGAGCCGCCCCTGCAGCACCAGGGCGCCGGCCGCCGCCACGACGAGCACCAGCACGACGACGACCTGGAGGAGGAAGACCTGCGTGGAGAGCGTGCGCACGCTGAGCGACGGACGCCGCCCGGGTACGCTCCTGGGCACCGGGCGACGGGACGAATCACTCGAACGCCGGTCGCCGGGCGGCGGAGCCGCTCGCGAACGGGATCGGCGGAAACGTCCGATCATGTCCCCAGTTCTAGCACTGCGGTTCCGTCCGGGGCGACCCGTGTGTCCGGCGGGTGCGGGACCTGGCCCCGGCCCCCGCCCGACGGCCGTCCCGCACGGCGAAACAGCCGTGGGCCGGGCTCGGCGCCGGGCCGGGCCCCGAGCACGGCCCGGAGTGCGAGGCCCCCCTCCGCGTGCTGCAATGAGCGGGTGGTCCGCCCCCGCCGGCCGCGCGGCGAGCGGCGTCCGGGGGCCGGCCCACCGGCTCGCGCCACCCGCGTCCCCGGCCCGCGCCGACCGCGCACCGGCCCCCGTCCCGCTCCCGAGGAATGGCCATGAACGACGTCGAAGACATGGGTCCCGTCGACTACCTCGTCGTCGAGTTCCCCGGCAACCGCATGACGGGTGAGGGATTCCCGCTGCTGGTCGACCTCGTCGACCGCGGCATCATCCGCATCCTCGACCTCGCCTTCGTCCGCAAGGAGGCCGACGGGTCCGTCGCCGCCCTGGAGCTGCGGGACCTCGGCGGCGAGACGGACCTCACCGTCTTCGAGGGCGCCTCGTCCGGACTGCTGGACCAGGACGACATCGACGAGGCCGGCAAGGCGCTGGAAGCCGGCAACTCCGCCGCGGTCCTCGTCTACGAGAACCTGTGGGCCGCGCCCCTGGCCCGTGCGCTGCGCCGGAGCGGGGCGCAGCTCGTGGCGAGCGGCCGGGTCCCCGTCCAGGACCTGCTCGCCTCGCTGGACGCCGCGGAGGGAACCCCGCCGCCCGGCGGGTCCGCGGCCGCCTGAACCCGCCCACCACCTCCGCACCCGGCAAGGGAGACGAGTGATCATGCCCGGACTGATTCGCGGTGTCGCGCGCACCGCCGTGGTAGCCGGAACCGCCACCGCGGTCTCCAACCGCGTGTCACGGCGGCAGGCGGGACGGTGGGCGCAGCAGGACTACGAGCAGCAACAGCAGCAACAGGCCGCCCAGCAGACGGCGGCACCCGTGCCCGCGGCTCCCGCTGCACCACCACTGTCCACCGAGGACGACATGGACAACAAGATCGAGCAGCTGAAGCGGCTGGGCGACCTCAAGGCCCAAGGGGTGCTGACGGACGAGGAGTTCGAGGCCCAGAAGCGCCGGGTGCTCGCCTGACCGCGTGCCGCCACCGAAAGACCCGTGCACCATGAGCGATCACGACGACGGCCCCGACCCCGCCCACCGGCCGCCGCTCGGTGTCTCGGACACCACCGTGGAGGCGCTGGGCGCCCTGTCGAAGGCGCTGGAGACCACCGAACGCGCCCGCGGTCACCTGTACTCCTTCCACCAGCTCACCGGTACCGCCGACTTCGAGCTCGACCGCGCGGTGGAGCTGCTGCGTGCGGCCGGGCACGGCGCCTGGGCCGAGAAGGTGCAGCGCGACATCCTGGGCCGCAACGTGATCCCGGGCCAATGGACCTTCCAGGTCGTCGAGGCCTACGACGCCACCTACTACGAGCCGTTCAAGGCGCTCGAGGCGGCCGCCCGCCAGGAGCTCGCCGGCGGAAGGAACCACCTGTACGAGGCGCGGCTGAAGGAGGAGCGCCGCACCGGCGGCCATCCCGACCACACCGCGCTGCCGGAACCCCCGCCCGCGCCCTGACGTCCCGGACCGGCCGTCACCACACGGGGGGTTCGGCGGCCGTGTAGGCGGGCCCGGGAAGGGGTGTGGCCGCGGCGTCCGGAGTCAGCAGGTGACCGACCACCGACGACGCGGTGCGGTGCCAGTCGCCGAGGCGCCGCAGCATCGCGTGGTCCCCGTTGTCGAGCAGCACCATCGCGGCCCGCGCCCCGGCCCCGCGGGCGCGGCGGACGTACGCGACCGAGCCCGCGGGCGAGGTGACGCGGTCGCGGTTGCCGTGCAGGACGACGACGTGCTTGCCCGCCAGGTGGCCGACCGGTTCGCCGGGCGGGCACCACGGCGCGAGCGCCAGCACGGCCCGCACCCGCGGGTGCCCCGCGGCGCGCAGTGCGGCGCGCCCGCCCATGGAGTGGCCGACCAGGACGACCGGAAGGCCGCCGGTCAGTTCGTCCAGCTCGCGCAGGGCGCGTTCCGTGTCCCGCAGCGGGTCGGCCTGGGCGCCGTTCCAGCCGCGATGGCGGTAGCGCACCTGCGCCAGGAGGACGTCGTCACGCCCGGAGTCCGCCGCCACGGCGCGCACGAAGGGCCGCATCCGCAGGGCGGCGAGGTGCCAGGGCCGGGACAACCGCCGGCTCTCCTCCTGCCCGCCGTGCAGGATCACCACCGCCGCGCGCGCCGGCACCGGGCGATGCCGAACGAGGAGTGCCTTCCCGGCCGGTCGTACCGCGCTGTCCGCAGGCTGCCGCACGTGTGAGCGGTCCTTTCGTGAGGCGCCCGGCGGGGGGCCGGGCGCTGTCCGTCGTGAGTCGGGATGCGGGAATGGGGTGCCGTCATGATGCCTGCCCCGGGCCGGGGACGGGAGCGGCCCCCCTCAGACGGCGACGGCCAGCTCGGCCCACACCGTGTGACCGCCGGCCGTGGGCCGGTCTCCCCAGTCCCGGGACACGGCGTCGACGACGTACAGCCCCCGGCCCTCCTCGCCCAGCGAGAAGGCGGGGTGCCGCCAGTGGGCGCGGACGGCGTCGACGTCGAACGCCGGCCCGCAGTCGGTCACCTCGATGCGCACCGCGAGCGGATCGCCCCGGGCGCAGCGCAGCGTCACCGCCACCCGTACCGGCGGTTCGCCGTGCAGGATGGCGTTGGCGGCCAGCTCGCTGAGGACGAGGGCCGCGTCGTCGGCGAGTTCGCCCATGCCCCAGTGGACGAGCTGCCCGCGGACGGCGGTGCGCAACGCGGTCACCCAGCGGACCGAGCGACAGGCGGAGCGACCGTAGGCGCTGTTCATCTCGGGTCCCTCTCTCGCTCTCCGAAGGTGATACGTCGCGGCGGCGCCGACGGATGGGTGGGAGCGGGGCGGGCCGCCGTCCTAGCCGATCGTTTCCAGGTTTCCGTCCGAGCCCGCACGCACCATGCGCCCTCCCGACGACAGCGCGTCGACGATCGCGTCGACCGCCTGCCCGAGCGGCAGCCCGTCCGGCAGGGGCGGCGCGCTGCCGGTCACGGCCCGCCCGGCGAACCCCGTGGCCAGGTGGGGCAGGCAGATCTCCAGGACGCCGACTCCGGAACGCCGCCGTTCCCGCCGTACCGCGGTCAGCCAGGCGGACAGCGTCGCCTTCGCCGCCGCGTAGTCCGCCATGCCGGCCGGCGACGACTGCGCGACCACGCCGGTGACCGCGGCGAGCACCCCTCCCGACCGCACCAGGGACAGCGCGGCGCGCAGGAAGGCGATGGGCGCGAGGGCGTTCACGGTGACGAGATGCTCGGCCACCGCGTCGCTCACCGACTCCGCCGGACCGAAGGCGGGAACCCCCACGCACACGACCACGGCGTCCAGGCCGCCGAGCCGCTGTGCCGCCCAGGACACCGTGCGCGCGCAGGAGTCGAGGTCGTAGGCGTCGAAGCGGCGGGTCGGGATGCCTCCGCACGCGTCCGACAGCCGGCGCAGCGCGGCCTCGTCCCGTCCCGCGGCCGCCGTGGCGGAGCCGAGCCGGTGCAGTCGCTCCACCAGGGCGCCGCCGAGAGCGCCCGTGGCACCGGGCACGAGGATCCGGGCGGCTCGTACGTCCATGGCCTGCCTCCTGTGGTGAGAGCCGGTCGGTCACTTCCCCGGCCGGCCGGCCGGGGGCACGGACGCGGAGGAGAGCGCACGGGCGCCCCGCGCGGCGGAGACCTCGGGACCCACCTGCGCCCTCCGCACGGCCAGCGCCTCTTGGGCCGCCTCACGGGCGTGGCGCCGGCGCCAGTACGGGTTGTCGTGCGGCAGCTTGCTCGAGACCCGCCCGTACATGCCGAACGTCAGGATCACGAGCCCCATGACGAAGCTGAACATGACGTTGGTCATGCCGAAGTCGAGGACGTTGGCGGGGCGGTCCAGGATGAAGATGTGGGCGAACCCGCTGAGCAGGAACAGCGTGCCGACGGTCATGTTCAGCGTGGAGGCGAAGTTCCCGCCCACGACCGCCCCGCCGATGAGGACGAGGCCGACGACCACGGAGATGAGGCTCAGGACGCCGTTGGTCGACATGCCGGCGACGTGCCGGCCGTTGGTGTTGAAGGGACTGAGCTCGTCGGCGAAACCGAGACAGCCGAAGGTCAGCAGCACCAGGCCGCAGAAGGCGGCGCCGTAGCGGTAGACCGTCGCGAGCCTGTGGTCGACGGGCAACTCGTCACTCAGCTTCATGGCGGTTCCTTTCGGGACGGGGACCGCTCGGTCCCGGTCGGCCGGAGCCGTGCGGCGGGCCCGTGGGGCCGGTCGGCCGTGCCCCTTATTCGGAACAAACCGGGTGAACGGTTGCAGCGGCCCGGCCTGCCGTCCGCGCGGGGCCGCACCGGTCCGTTCGGTTCCTGATCACCGGGAAGCACGTCTGTCCCCGGCTCGACGGGGCATGAGTGCAGGGGCCACACGTACGACATGGAGGTAACGGAACACATGGCACAGGACCTCACCCCCGAGTACACGGTTCCCGGCGTGGAGCTCGACGCCGCCGGCCGGCTCATCGGTCTGCTCCGTATGCGCCTGCACGCGCTGAACGACCTCCACCTCACGCTCAAGCACGTCCACTGGAACGTCGTCGGGCCGCACTTCATCGCGGTGCACGAGATGGTCGACCCGCAGGTCGACCGCGTCCGCGACATGGCCGACGACGTGGCCGAGCGCATCGCGGCGCTCGGCGGCGTGGCGCAGGGCACCCCCGGTGCCCTCGTCGAGGAACGGAAGTGGGAGGACTACTCGATCGGCCGGGCCGACGCCATCGCGCACCTGGGCGCCCTCGACCTCGTCTACACCGGCGTGATCAAGGACGTGCGGGCCGCGATCAAGGAGGCGTCCGAGGCCGACCCCGCGACCGAGGACCTGCTCATCGAACAGCTGCGTGATCTGGAGCAGTTCCAGTGGTTCGTCCGGGCGCACCTGGAGAGCACCGGCGGCAAGCTGGCTACCGCGGGCGCGTCGACCGAGACCGACGCGGCCTCACGCGGCGCGGAGCTGGGCTGACGACCGCGGAGCCGGCCCGCACCGGGCCGGTCGGCGGTCGCCGGACCGCGGTCGCCGGGCCTTCCCTGGAGCCGGTTCCGGCGTCCGGTACGCGCCGGGCGGCGGGGGAGTCGCGGAACATCGGGCGGGAGGTGTCCGGGGCGGGGGAGGGGCGCAGGTCGCCGAGCCCGAACAGCTCCTGCTGCTCCTGGCCGCGGTCCCGGCCGTCATCCCGGTCGTCGTCGCCGTGCATGATCGCTCCGCTCGTGGTCGCCGCGGGCCTGGTGCGCGGTCGGGGCCGGTCCGTGGTCCCTTCAGCAGCGGGCCGCGGTGGCCCCGGTCCCGGTCCGTGGTCGTTTCAGGGCCGGTCGAGGCGCAGGGCCGCGCTGCGGGAGTCGGTCACGGTGAAGTGCTCGAGGGTGCCGCTGACCGTGAGAAGTCTTCGGATCGCCGGGTGCAGGGGGCCGAGCAGGACGAGCTCACGCCCCGCCGCGCTGTGCCGGCGCCGGGCATCCAGCAGGGCGTTGAGCAGCGCGCTGTCGCCGAAGGTGACCGCGGACAGGTCCACCACCGTGACGGGCAGCGCGGTCTCCTCGGCCTCGGCCCAGGCCGCCTGCAGGAGGTCGCACTCGTCGTAGTCGACCTCGCCGCGCACCGCGATCTCGAAGACGCGGGGGTGACGTGTGACGTGCACTGTTGTCCGAGAGTCGTACTGCATGCCGCCATCGTGACACTGACGGCTCCCCGCAGACCAGGCAGGGCGATCACGACGCGCCGTTCGTGATACGCGACACCCTCGGATCGGCGGCGAGGCCGGGGACGCCGGAAACCCGCTGGTGGGAACGCGGCGATGGTGCCGCCGTCACCCGAATGGGCTGCGCCCGTTTCGCCCTTGACGCTTGCGCCGGTTCTCCTGGAGTGAGAAAGGCGTCCACGATTGGGAGGCCGATCATGTACGAGATGTGCGTGGGCCCGGAGAAAACGGGCGCGGCGTTGGTATGGCACGTGGTGGCCAAGCAGGCACATGCCACCTTGTGCGGGCAGCGCTTCGCCGAACGACTCGACGCGTCCCACGGGGAGCGGACAGCTCATTGTTCCCTGTGCATGGCCGCGTTCGCGAAGCTGATGACGGCCGCGCCGAGCTGATCTCCTGAGCAGGGCGGCCCCCGGCCGACCGGAGATGTGCGCGTCGGCCTGTCCGCCGGCCCGTCCGACGGGCGGTGCCGACGGGCGGTTCCGACGGCGGCCCGTCCATCGGGCGGTCCGACGCCGGTCCGGACGCCACCGTACGGCGCGTCACGCGCGGTGCGGTGGCGTCCGGGCGTCCGGGCCGTGGGGACGCCGGGCCGGGTCCGGAGGGCGCGCCGGGATCAGACCGCCGGGGCCGGGTAGGTCGGGTACTCGACGCCCGAGACGTACTGGACTACGCGGACGACCTGGCAGGAGTAGCCGAACTCGTTGTCGTACCAGAGGTAGAGGATCGCGTTGTCGCCCTCCACCTTGGTGGCGACGGCGTCGACGATCGAGGCGTTGCGCGAGCCGATGAAGTCGCTGGAGACCGCGTCGGGGGCGCTGGTGAAGTCGATCTGGCGCTTGAGCGGCGAGGTCAGCGACACGTGGCGCAGGTAGTCGAGGACCTCCTGGCGGTCGGTCTCGCGCGCGAGCTGCAGGTTCAGGATCGCGATGGACACGTCCGGCACCGGAACGCGGATCGAGCTGCCGGTGATCTTCGCCTTCAGGTCGGGCAGCGCCTTGGCGACGGCGGAGGCGGCACCGGTCTCGGTGATGACCATGTTGAGCGGCGCGGAACGGCCGCGGCGGTCCGCCTTGTGGTAGTTGTCCAGCAGGTTCTGGTCGTTGGTGAACGAGTGGACGGTCTCCACGTGGCCGCGCAGCACGCCGAACTCGTCGTCCATCGCCTTCAGCGGCGGGACGATCGCGTTGGTGGTGCAGGACGCGCAGGACAGGATCCGCTCGTCCGGCTTGATCATGTCGTGGTTGACGCCGTGCACGATGTTGGGGACGTCGCCCTTGCCGGGCGCGGTCAGGACGACCTTGTCGACGCCGGGGCGCAGGTGCTTCGACAGGCCCTCGCGGTCGCGCCACTTGCCGGTGTTGTCGATGAGGATGGCGTTCTTGATGCCGTACGCCGTGTAGTCGACCTCGGTCGGGTCGTTGGCGTGGATCACCTTGATCGCGTTGCCGTTGGCGACGATCGTGCTGTTCGCCTCGTCCACGGTGATGGTGCCCTGGAACTGGCCGTGTATGGAGTCGCGGCGCAGCAGCGAGGCACGCTTGACGAGATCCTCGGCGGCCCGGCCGCCGCCCCCGCGCACCACGATGGCGCGCAGCCGCAGCCCGTTGCCGGAGCCGGACTTCTCGATCAGCAGCCGGGCGACGAGGCGGCCGATGCGGCCGAAGCCGTAGAGGACGACGTCCCGTCCCTCGCCGCGCTCGATCTTGTTGGCGCCGGTGGCGCCGGCGACGGCCTCGGCGGTGAACGCCTCCACCGTCATGCCGCGGTCGTCGGTCTTGTACGTCGCGGCGAGCATGCCGAGGTCGATCTGGGACGGGCCGAGGTCGAGCGTGGTGAGAGCCTGCAGGAACGGCAGCGTCTCGGTGACCGTGAGTTCCTCGCCGGCGATCTGCCGGGCGAACCGGTGGGTCTTGAGGATGCTGACCACCGACTTGTTCACCAAGGAGCGGCTGTGCAGCAGGATCGTCACGTCCCGCTCGCGGTGCAGCTTCCCGATGATGGGGATCATGGACTCCGCGATCTCTTCGCGGTGCTTCCAGTTGGTGAACGAGTCGTCGTTGACAGTCACAGGATCATCTTTCGAGCTAGGCAGCGCTCATATGCTAACCCCAGGTTGATTCGATCTTGCCGCGGGTGGCTGCCAAGCCTGTGACCTGTGCGAAGTCCGCGATGTGGGCCGCGACTTCGGTCAGAGCAGTGGGAAGGGCGGCGGACTGCCCTGGCACGGGTGCCGTCGCCCGTCAGGGAGAGCGCGAAGCGTCCGGCCGACCGGAGGGTGAAGGAGGCGGACGCGAGGGTCCGCTCCGGTCCGTGACCAGGGCAGTCGTGGCTCAAGGAGCCATCGTCAGCGTAAGTCGGCCGGTGGCACGCGGCATCTCGGGCGCGTCCGTCCCACTTGCCTTTGATCGCAATTGGGCTTGATCCGGTCTGGTCGGCCCGCTCCCCACCGGCTACGGTCCTGCCGACATCGCGTCACCCGGCCCGGAGCACCCGCCCCGGCCGGCGCACCCGCCCCGGCCGGCCCCGGCCGACCCGGCGGATCCGAGGGGGGCATCGGCATTCCTCCGCGCAGGGCGGTGGCGTGCCGCACACCTGGTGAGATGGGCTTGGGATGAGTGACAGCACGGGGGACTCCGGCCGGAGGTCCGCGGCGCACGGGAGACGGGCGGGCGCGCCGAGGGGGCGGGCCAGACACGCCGGGACTAAGGCGATGCGGCGGCTCAGCGACCGGCTCGTGGCGAACCTGCAGCGATCGGCGTCCGACGAGGCGTCGGTCTTCGCCGCCCTCGGCCACACCCTCAGCCAGGTCCGGGGCCGCCCCGTCCACCTGCGCGGCTTCGCCTTCCCGCCGCACACGGCGAGCGGGCTGTGGGTGGACCGCGCCGAGCACGACCTGATCGCCTACGAGGAGAAGACGGACCCCGACCACCAGCTCGTGATCATCGGCCACGAGGTCTGGCACATGTTCCAGGGGCACTGCGTCAACCGCACCGAGCACGGCCCCGCGGCCTCCCGGGCCCGGCGGGAGGCCGCGGCGGTGGTCGAGGAGCTGGTGCGGCTGGTCTCCGACGACGACGATCTCGCCGCCCTGCCCGCGCGGCACGACGCCGCACTGCACTTCGCCGCCCGCGCGGACGCCGACCACCCCGACGAGCGGGAGGCGGACCGCTTCGGCTTCCGGTTCGCCACCGACGTCCGCACCTTCCTGGAGGATGCCTGCTCCTCGGCCGATCCCGGGGCGCTCTCCTGCCGGATCCGCGCCTCCATGGCGCACCGCGGCATCCCCCGGCCCTGACGGCCCCGGCGGAATCCCGGTGCCGTGGAAAGCGGAGGCCTGAGCCGGTGACGAGCGGATTCTCCTTCTACATCACCGCCGCGCTGTTGCTGTTCGCCTGCGCCCTGAAGATCCCCGCGCTGCTCAGGCGCCCGCACGACGTGCTGCTGCGCCTGGCCTGCCTCATGCTCCTCCTCGGCGCGGGGATCATGTTCTTCGCCGCGCCCGGGACGATCCCCCGGGTCAACCGGCTCACCGGGGTGCCGAACTTCTCGGCGCCCCTGGTGTACTCGGTGATGACGGCGTTCTCCGGCGCCAGCCTGCTCCTGTTCGTCCACTGGCGGCCGGCGCCGCCGGAGCAGACCCGGCGCGCGTCCCGGGTGTGCACCGCGGTGTACGCGGCGGCGATCCTCGCGATCGTCGTGCTCTTCCGGTGCGGCGACGCCCCGGTGGAGCAGACGACCCGGTTCGACATGTACTACGCCACCACGCCGTACATCGGCCAGATGATCGTCACGTATCTGGTCCTGCACGGCGCGGCCTCGGTGGTCACCGGGGTGCTGTCCTGGCGCTGGTCGCGCGAGGTGCGGGGGTCCCTGCGGGGCGGGCTGCTCATGCTGGCCGGCGCCTATCTGATGCACCTGTGCTTCGACACCAGCAAGCTGCTCGGGGTCGCCGCCCGCTGGGCCGGGCGGGACGGGGACGTCCTCAACGACGTGGCGGTGGTGTTCGCGCTGCCCGCCGCCGTCATGGGCATCACGGGATTCGTCCTGCCGCTGGCCGGGCCACGGGTCGCCGAGCAGGTCCGGGCGGCCGCCGACTTGTGGCAACTGGCCCCGCTGTGGCGAGAATTGCGGCGTGTGGCAGGCCCGACGGCCGTGCGTGTCTCGTTCGAGTGGTGGGAGATCGACTTCCCGATGCGGCTGACCGGCCGGAAGACGGCCATCTACGACGCGCTCCTCGCCGTCGCCCCCTACTTCGACCGCGACGTGCGCGGCCGGGCGTACCGCGCCGCCCGGGACCGGGGCGAGGACGGGAACCGGGCCGCGGCGATGGCGGACGCCGCCATGATCGCCGTCGCCGCCGAGCGCAACCGTCGCGCCCACCGGGTGTCCGGGCCGGTACCCGACACCAACGACGTCGAAGTGGCCTGGCGCGGACGGGACTTGATAGCGATCTCGCGCGCGCTGACCGCCCCGGCCGTCGAAGAGTCCCGCCGCCGTCACCGCGCCCCCGCAGAAAGCAGCCCGTCATGAGTGGATCGCCCCGTGTCCCCCGCGTCCCGCGTGTCCTCCGCACGCGCGGCGCCCGCACCGCTCCCACCGCCGGCGGCCGCGCCGACCGTGCCGGGCGCACCGCCGGCACCCGTGCCGTCGTCGTCGGGGGCGGCCTCGCGGGCATGCTCGCCGCGGCCGCGGTCATGGACCACTACGACCACGTCGACATCGTCGAGCCCCACGCCTTCCCGGCCGCCGGGCCCGGTCCGCGCCCCGGTCTCCCGCAGGCCCGGCACGCCCACATCCTGATGTCCGGTGGCGCCGACGCCATCGACGCGCTGCTGCCGGGGACCACCGAGCGCCTGCTGGCCGCCGGCGCGCGCCGCGTCCCGATCACCACCGACATGGTCGTCTACTCCACGGAGGGCTGGTTCCGGCGGTGGCAGCGCGCCACGCAGTACCTGATCGCGTGCAGCCGAGACCTGACCGACTTCGTGGTCCGCGAACAGGTCCTCGCGGACCGGCGCGTCACGGTGCACTCCGGCAGCCGCGTGGTCGGTCTGCTCGGCAGCCGCCACAGTGTCACCGGGGTGCGGGTGCGGACGCGTTCCGACCGCGCCGGCGACCCTGCCGCCGACATGGCGGCCGACCTGGTCGTGGACACCTCCGGGCGGGGCTCCGGCATGCCGCGGTGGCTGGGCGAACTGGGTGTCGGGGGGCTCGCCGAGGACCGTATCGACTCAGGTCTGGCCTACGCCAGCCGTACCTTCCGCGCCCCGGGCGGTGACGCCTTCCCGTGGCCCGTGGTCAGTGTCCAGGCCGGCCCGCGGGTGCCCGGCCCGGGCCGGAGCGCCGTGCTGGTGCCGGTCGAGGGGGGCCGCTGGATGGTGAGCCTGGCCGGCACCCGCGGCGGAAACCCCGGCCACGACCCGGACGCCTTCACGTCCTTCGCCCGCGGCCTGCGCCACCCCGTCATCGGCGATCTGCTCGCGCGCGCCGAACCGCTCACCGACGTCTCGGTCACCCGCAGCACCGCCAACGAGCGCCGCTACTACGAGCGTCTGAAGGTCTGGCCCGAGCAACTGGTCGTCCTCGGCGACGCGGTGGCCGCGTACAACCCCGTGTACGGCCACGGCATGTCCGTCGCCGCGCAGGGGGCGCTCGCCCTGCGCGACACGCTCGGCCGGCACGGCGCGACGGCCGCCGGCATGGCGCGCGGCGCCCAGCGCGCGATCGCCCGTCCGGTCGCGGCCGCCTGGTCGCTCGCCGTGGGGCAGGACATCCACTACCCCACCACGTTCGGCAGGCAACCGGCCCTGGCCGACCGGCTTCTGCAGCGCTACGTCACCCGGCTCTCCCGCGCGGCGACCGGTTCCTTCCACGCGGCGACCGCCCTGACCGAGGTCGTGACCCTCCAGGCCCCGCCCGCCTCACTGCTCAGCCCCGCCGTCCTGGCGTCGGCCCTGGTGGGGCCCCTGCGCCCCCGGCTCTCCGCGCCGCAGTTCACCGCCGCCGAGCGACGGGCGCTGCAGGACGGCCAGGCTGTCGTGCTGTCCGTCGAGTAGGACGTGCACGGCGTACTACAGGACGTGCAGGACGTGTTGGAGGACTCGACGTGCGGTGAGAGCAGCGCTCCCGGCCCCGGCCCGCGCGATCCGTGACCGCCAGGACATCCCCACGCCGTCTGCGTCACGGGAGAGAAAGCCACGTGAGTGCACCGCGCGCAACGGCTGCCGGGCCCCTTCGAGCAGCCCAAGGCCGTCTGGACCGTCGCGTTCGCCCGCGTCGTCCCGTCGGTGCGTGCCCGCCCCGGGCGGAGCCGGAACTCGCGCTCGACCGCGCGTCCGCGAGCCGTCACGCGGAGCCCGACCGGGGCGCCCGCGGGGCCTTTCGCGGCGCTCGGCCATGCGCGCCGGCGGAGCGACACGACGCTCCACCTCCCGCCCGCGGTGGGCTGCGCCGCGCTCGACCCCCCGCCCGCGGTGGGCTGTACGGCGCGCGGTCGGCCATGCGCGCCGGCGGGGCGACACGGCGCTCGCCCTCCCGCCCGCGGTGGGCTGCGCCGCGCTCGACCCTCCGCCCGCGGTGGGCTGCACGGCGCGCGCTCGGCCGTGCGCGCCGGCGGAGCGACACGGCGCTCGACCACGCGCGCCCCACGTTGGGCTACGCGGTGCCCGACCGCGCGCACCCGCCGGGCGTTACGCCACGTTCGATCGTGCCCGCCGCCGGAGCGAGACAGCGCTCGACCCCGCACGCCCGCCAGGCGCCACGCGGCGCCCGACCATGCGCGCCGGCGGAGCGACGCGGGACCGCGCCCCTCCCGGGGAGCGTCACCACCCGCTCGACCACGCGTCCGGCCGGGGCGTCAGTATCGCGGTGGTCACCTCGGCGGAGGAGGCCATGACGTCGGCGACGAAGCGCAGGCGCCCGACACCGAGCCGGGCCAGTGCCCCGCCATGGTCGGCGGCGACGACGAGCGTCACCGCGAGCAGGAGCAGTCGCCACAGGCCCAGCACCGGGCGCCGCAGCGGCCGGGGCAGTTCCGCGAGCGAGGCGTGCAGCCGCGCGCAGTGGAAGGGCACATGGCGCTGCTCGTCGGCCAGGATCCGGCCCGTCACGTCCGACGTCAGGCGGTCGCCGGTGCCGTCACGCAGGGCGCGGTAGTAGCGCAGCGCCACCACCTCCGCGATCATCAGCACCAGCAGCTCCAGCCGCAGGCCCATCAGCCGTCGCAGCCGTACGAAGACCGTGTCGCTCCAGTGGCCGGCCAGGGTCGGCATACCGCCCGCGGCCAGCAGCAGGGCGAGCAGCCGGGCGTGGTTCTGCTCCTCGGCGACGAACAGCCTGACCGCCCGCGCGTAGTCGGGGTCCCCGGCCTCGTCGGCCTTGGCGACCAGATTGGCGCCGTCACCGTCCTCGCCCACCTGGAAGCGCTGGATGCCGGCCCACACCGCCGGATGCAGTGTCGCGCCCCGCTCCCAGCCCGGGTCGCCCAGGGCGCGCCTGCGCTCGCGCTCCTCCTCGAACCGCCGTACCCACTTGGCGAACTCGCCCGCACCCACCCGGTCTCCCCTCCCCCTCGGGCCACGGCAGCCGGGCCCTTGGAGAAGGACGACGCGAGCGGGCAGCGAAACGTTCCCCTCAACCGCCGCGCTTGATCTGCGCCAGGACGGTCTGGTCGGTGATCGCGGTGTCGGCGGCGAGCATGAGGGCCTTGCTGAGGATCAGGAAGAGGCGGTCGTCCTCGAAGGGCAGGAAGACCTTGCCGCCGGTCGGGCGGCGGGCGGGGACGACGCACAGGTAGGTGTCGTCGGGTGCCATGAGGATGTTGGCCGAGCCCAGATGGATGCGGTAGGTGGTGAGGTCGCCCCGGACGACCAGGTAACGGCCGTCGAGGGTGCAGCGGTCGGCGATCCGCAGGCGCGGCAGGATCCGCGCCAGCGCCTCGCGGCGGATCTCCGCGCTCGCCGTCAGCTCGCCGAACATGGCCGTCCGCCAGTAGTCGGTCCAGCGGTGCTCGCCGCGGTCCGCCCACTCGGGATCGGCCGCGATGGACGTCACGGCCACGAACAGATCGACGTCCCGCATCGCCTCGCTGAACACCTGCGGCGGCACCTCGGACAACCGGGCCTCCCGCCAGCGCCGTCCGTCCCGCCGTTCGAACCGGACCTGGTCCGTGGCCGCGTGCTCGGGCGCGTAGCCGTAGTCGTCGCCGGCGGGCTCGTGGTAGAAGCACGCGCGCCACTCGCCGTCGCCGAACTCCGCGCGCGCCCTGCCGTCGTGGCCGCCGTCGTGCGCGCCGAGGAAGTTCGCCGGCCAGCCGCGCTCCTTGAACAGCGCGTACAGCTGCCGGTAGTGCACGATGTGGGCGGCGAAGCGGTTGGAGTAGACGCCGGTCTCCTCCTCCGCCGGAGTGAGCAGGTAGATCTCCCGGAACGCCTGCTTGAACGGCTGCCGCAGCCGGTCGGCGACGATCCGCGCCCGCCACGCCCCGACCTCGCCCGCACGGGCGCGGATCGGGTGCCACAGCCGGACGCGCCCGCACCCGGCGGGCGGCTCGGCCCCGGGCGCCACCGCGTGCCACCCGCCGTCGGCGTCCTGGAACTCCCAGATGAGACCGCGGGTGACCACCCCGGTCACCGGGTGGTCGCGGTAGTGGCGGCACCACTCCTCGTACGGCCACTCGCGCTCGGCCGACATCAGCGACTCCAGGCGTGCCCGCTCGCCCGCCAGCGTGCCCCGCACCTCCTTGGCCAGGGCCTTGAGCTCTCTCAGCTCGTCCGGGAACCCCTCCTTCACCGCCGCCGGCGCCGTGCGGGAGGCCCGTCCACCGGGGGCGGTGAACGTGAGCCGTACCGTCGTCGCGTCCTCGACGGCCAACCGGACCCGGTGGCCGCCCAGTTCGCGTTCCACGGAGCCGTCCGGCGTCAGGCCGTGGGCGGGCACACTGCGCTCGACGAGCTGGCCCGCCGTGATGCCCTGCCGCGCGGCGGCCGTCACCAGCGCGGTGTCGACCTGCTTGCGCAGGGCCCGGTGCCTGATCCTCGCCTGGAGCTGCCACAGGGCCTCCAGCGCGGTCGCGTCGCCCACCTCGGCCAGCGCGTTGAACGCCGCGCCCGCGAGCTTGAGGTCCTCGCTCAGGCCGGGGCCGAGGCCGGCCCGCAGGGCCAGCGCGGCGAGTCCGGGCACCGCCTCCGGCCCGCCGCTCAGCGCGGCCGCCCAGACGACACCGCGCGCCAGGTCTGCGTCGCCCCGCCGGACGACGGAGTTCCAGGGGCGGCCGCCCTCGGGCCCGCCGGTGTCCGCGTTGCCGCCCCCGCCGTACCTCGGATCGTCCTCGGTCAGTGCCCGCAGCAGGCCGGAGACGAGGTCACGCGCCGATGCCGCGTCCACGAGCGTGAGACAGGTCCGCCGCCACCGCTGGGTGGGACGCGGTCCCGTCAGGCTCGCCAGATGACGGACGAGGCCTGCCAGCTCCGCCGTCGGCGTGGTCTGCGCGCGGTCGCGCAGCGGGGCGGCCCAGGGGGCGTGCGGGGGGACCAGTCCCTCGGGGATCCACGCCTCGTCGACGCTCGCGAGCAGTTCACGCAGGCGGCCGGCGAGCCCGATGCGCAGGCGCGTCTCGACATCGGTCCGCATCAGCTTGGCGTGGGCGCGCCGCAGCCAGGGCGCGAGCGCCCGGTGCGCGTCGGCGCCGAGCCGCTCGGCCACGTCCAGCGTCGTCCCCAGCGACGCGGCGAACCAGAAGCCCATGTCGTACTGCGCGGTGCGGTGCAGCATCACCGCGACCTCGTCGGTCGTCCAGCCGTCCACCCGCCGCGCGAGGGCCTTTATCTCGGTGTCGTACTGCCAGAAGCCCCGCCGGTCGAAGCGGGCGGCCAGCATCAGGCACAGCACCGCGGCCCTGCCGTCGTCGTCCGCGCAGGCCGCGAGCCGCCGGTCCATCTCGGCCGAGGTCGCCGCGCACGCCGCCTGCCACCGCTCGTAGGCGTCCGGGCCCTGCCACACGGACGGGTCGAAGCCGGACTCCGACCGCCGGCGTTCCAGCAGGTCGACGAGCCAGCGCACGCGGTCCAGCGCGGCCCATCGCACGTCGTCGAGCGAGTCATGGACACGGGATGCGGCCACCAGGGTGTCGTAGAGCATGTCCGGGATCTTGGCAGGGGGGACTGACAACGCGATCGACCTGCGGATTCGCCGACTCCGTCGCCTCCGCCGCGCGTAGCGCGCCCGGACGGCGGGGACGCGGGGCATCGTGACGGCGGAAGTATTTAGCATGGAGTCGGCATACCGAAGACCGATCGGGTGAAAGGTGCGGTGCGAGTGTTCTCGGTGGAGGTGGCGCGATCCGGTCGCGCCCTGGTGCTCGGCCTGAGCGGCGAGCTGGACCACGAGAGCGTGGTGCAGTTCCACGAGGCCTCGGACACCGCGGTGACCGAAGCCTCCGGCACCGGCGTCACCGGCCCCTCCGGCACCGGACCCGCCGCTGTGGTCACCGCGGCCACCAGCGACGCCGACGCCGACACCACCGGGGCCGGTACCCCGCCCCTCGTCGTGGCCGACTGCTCCCGCCTGCTGTTCTGCGATTCCTCCGGCATCGGCGCCTTCGTCCGGCTGTACCAGCGGCTGCTGCCGCACGGTGTGGCGCTGCGGGTCGCCGCCCCACCGCCCTCGGTGCGGCGGGCGTTCTCCCTGACCGGCCTGGACGGGCCCATCCCCGTGCACCCCACCGTGGACGAGGCGCTGGTCAGGACGGTAGGGCATGATTTGCTGGATGACCTACCGGCCGGGACGCGGCCGCGGACCGCGGGGGAGGGGAGGCGGGGATGACAGCCAAGCCCAAGCGGAGGTTGACGCCCGCTGCCGCGTTCCCGGCCGGCCGCGTCCGCACGGCGCCGGGCGCCGAGGACGACCTGTCGGTGCTCTTCGGCCGGTCGAGGGCGCTGTTCGCGTCCCTGGTCGGACCGGCCCACGTCCTGAAGTCGGCCAACCCCGCCTTCTTCGCCGCCATCGGCGGCGGGGGACGGCAGCGCACCGGCGTGCCCCTCGGGGAGCTGGTGCCGGAGCTGGCAACGCCGGACTTCCTCGCCGCGCTGGACCGCGTGTACCGCACCGGCGAGCGCCATGTGGGCCGGGACGTCCGATTCGTCCTGGGCACGGGAGCCGGGGCCCACGAGATCTTCGTCGACTTCACCTACGAGGCGCGCCGGGACGCGGGCGGCAACGTCGTCGGCGTCCGCATGATCGGCGTGGAGACCACCCAGGCGAAGCACGCCCAGCGGCTGGCCGCCGAGCACCGGGTGCTGCTGGAGCAGATCGCCCGGCAGGCACCGCTGGAGGATGTGCTGGACGGCATGTGCCGGGCGATCGAGGAACTGTCCCCCGGCGTGATCGTCTCGGTGCTGCTCGCCGACGAGGACGGTCGGCACCTGCGGCACGGAGCGGCCCCGAGCCTGCCCGAGTTCTACAACCGCGCCATCGACGGCATCGCCACCGGGGAGGGGGCCGGCTCCTGCGGCACCGCCGCCTTCCGGCGGGAGCGGGTCGTCGTCACCGACATCGCCGCCGACCCGCTGTGGAAGGACTTCCGGGACCTGGCCGCGCGGGCCGGCGTCGCGGCCTGCTGGTCCACGCCCGTCCTGGCCCGCGACGGACGTCTGCTGGGCACCTTCGCGATGTACCACCGGACGCCGCGCGCCCCGCTGGACGTCGACCTCGCCCTGGCCCGCGTCTTCACAGACACCGCTGCCCTGGCCGTCGAACGGCACCGGGTCGAGCAGGCGCGCCGGGCCGCCGACGCCCGCGAGAAGGCGGCCCGCGACGACCTCGCCTTCCTGCTGTCGGCCAGCAACGCCCTCGCGGCCATCCTGGACGAGACGCAGATCCTGCACCGGGCGGCCACCCTGTGCGCCCCGACCCTGGCGCCCCTGGCCGCGGTCGACGTCCTCGACGCCGGCCGTCTGCGGCGCGTAGCGGTGGCGGCACCCACCGCGCAGGACAGTGCCCTCCTGGCCACTCACATACCGGGTCCCGCCGACCAGGACGCCGTGTCCCGCGTGTTCGCGTCCGGCATCACCGAAGTGGCCCGCCGCACGCCCACCGGCCCCGGCCCCTGGGAGGACCTGGGCGTCACCGGCTACCTGTGCATCCCGCTCACCGACCGCGGCCGGCCTTTCGGGGTGCTCACGCTGCTGTCCACCGCCGAGCACTCCTTCGACGGCCACAAGGTCGCGCTGGCGGAGGAGCTGGCGCGCCGCGCCGCCTCCGCCGCCCGCAACGCACGGCAGTACCGGCAGCGCGTCGCCCTCGCCCGGGACCTGCAGACCGGACTGCTCCTGCCCGACCTGCCCGACATCCCCGGCGCCGAGCTGGCCGCCCACTACCACCCCGCGGGCGAGGGCTTGGAGATCGGCGGCGACTTCTACGACCTCTTCCCGCTCGACGACGGATCCTGGACGTTCGTGCTCGGCGACGTCTGCGGGCGGGGCGCGCTCGCCGCCACCACCACCGCCCTGGTCCGGCACACCGCCCGCGCCGTGGCCCCCTTGCTGCCCGGTCCGGTCGACGTCGTCGAGGCCGTGGAGAAGGCGCTCAACGACCGGCCCGCGGGCTACGGCAACGGCTTCGTCACCCTCATCTGCGGCCGGATGACCTCCTCGCCCGAGGGCCTGGCCGTCGACCTCGTGCGCGCCGGCCACACCCTGCCCCTGCTCCTCGACGCCGAGCACAACGTCACCACCGTCGAGGTCGAGGGCGGCCTGCTCGGCATCGGCATCGACGCGACACCACGCGTGCGCAGCCTCCTGCTCCGGCCGCACGAGAGCCTGCTGCTCTACACCGACGGCATCACCGAATGCCATCCCCCGACGAGCCGGGAGCAGTACGGCGACGAGCGGCTCGCCCGCGCGCTGGCCGCCGCCCCGCACCGGCCGAGCGCGCAGGACGTCCTCGAAGCCGTCACCGGCGACGTACGGACGTTCACCGGCGGCGGTGACGTGGACGACGACCAGGCCGCTCTCGTCATCACCGCCAGATGAGCGCGGACGCGGTGACTCCCCCCGCGGGGGCGGGGCCGAGGAAGAGGAACGACACATCGGACGGCAAAGGGGCGAGGCACCGGTTCATGCATCAGGCAGTGGACGAACGCGGCGGTGACGAGCCATGCACGAGGCCCGTACGGGCGGCTGTGGCCTACGACACCTCCCTGAGCTCGGGACTGATCTCCGACTCCCGGGACTTCGTCCGGTCGTTCCTCCTGCACCTGCAGTCGGCGTGCGACGCCACCGTGTCCCGCCAGGCGACGGCCACGGCCCAGATCGTGGTCAGCGAACTGGTGACCAACGCCCTCAAGTACGCGCGGGGCTCCTGCCTGGTGCAGCTCGAAGCGGGCGCCGACTCCCTCGAGGTGGCGGTGTGGGACTCCAGTCCCGTCCTCCCGGTGGTCCGGCAACCGGACCCGGGGCGGGTGGGCCAGCACGGCCTGGAGATCGTCAAGGCCCTGTGCCGGAGTGTGGAGAGCCAGTCGGCCTCGGCGGGCAAGTGGGTGCGGGCCGTCATCGCGCTGACCGACTGACCGACTGACCGGCCCACCGACTGACCGGCCGACCGACTGAGCGACGGGCCGGCCGGCTCCGACCGACCGAGAGACTCGTGTGCGCGGATCCCCCCGTCCGGTGGCCGTCGGCCGTCGGGGGCGCCAGCATGGAAAGGGAGCGTGTCCGCACGAGGGCACCGTCGGGAGGACGGACATGACCGACGACACCCAGGTCCTGGTCGTGGGCGCGGGCCCGGTGGGCCTGACCGCGGCACTCGAACTACGGCGCCGAGGCGTCGACTGCCGCCTCGTCGACCTCTTGCCCGAACGCCTGCCCTACGCCAGGGCCGTGGGCGTCCAGCCGAGAACGCTGGAGATCTGGGACCGCTCCGGAGTGGCGCGGGCGGCGCTGGACGCCGCGGTGCCCGTGCGCGGACAACTCGTGTACGTCAACGGAGCCGAACAGGCGCGGATCGAGCTGACGCTGCCGCCCGAAGTGCCGTACGGCTTCGCGGCGCTGCCGCAGTACGAGACCGAGCGCATCCTGGAGGAGCGCCTCGCCGTTCACGGCACACACGTCGAACGCGGCACCGCGCTCGTCTCCTTCACCCAGGACGCGAAGGGCGTCACCGGCAGGCTGCGCACGGCCGCCGGGGAGGACCGGGAGATCCGGTCGGAGTTCCTCGTCGGATGCGACGGCGCGCACAGCGTCGTACGCAGACAGCTCGGGCTGTCCTTCGAGGGCGGCGCGTTCCCCGCGGAGTACATGCTCGCCGACGTCGAGCTGGACTGGGAACTGCCCGCCGGCTACGGGGTGCGCGCCATGCACCGGGCCGAGGACGGGACCGTCGACGACCTGCTGGTGTGCGTCCCGCTGCCCGGCCGGTCCCGCTACCGGGTGTCGACGACGGTTCCGCCCGAGCTGTCGCACGACCGGCGCCCACCAGCGGCGGAGCCGGGCGAGCCGGCGCACGGGCCGGACAACGGCCAGGCGCCCCGGATCGAGCACATCGAGAAGGTGCTCGAACGACTCTCGCCGGTGCCGTGCACCGCGTCGGCGCTGCGCTGGTCGTCGGTGTTCCGCATCAGCCACCGGATCGTGGACCGCTACGCCGACGGCCGGGTCTTCCTCGCCGGTGACGCCGCGCACATCCACCCGCCCACCGGCGCGCAGGGCATGAACACCGGCATCCAGGACGCGTACAACCTCGCCTGGAAGCTGGCGCTCGCCGTCAAGGGCGTCGCACAGCCCCGGCTCCTGGAGAGCTACGAGACCGAACGCAGACCGGTGGGGGAGGAGGTCGTCGGCCGTACGGTGCGGCACGCCGCCGAGGGTGTGCAGGCCGACCCCGACGACCCCGCCACCGTGATGATGCGCGAGGCCCAACTCCTCGTCTCCTACCCGGGCAGCCCCGTAGTCGAGCGGGACGCGACCGGGGGAGCGGGACCGGGACCGGCCGCCGGCGACCGCGCGCCCGACTGCACGGGACTGCGCGACGCGCTCTGCGCCTTCCCGCTGCGCCTGTTCGACCTGCTGCGGGAGCGCGACCACGTCCTCCTGCTCTACGCCGACTCCGCCGACCGGGCCGCGGACTTCGACGAACTCGCCGACGAGGCGAGGAACGTGGCCCGGGGCGAGCTGACCTGCTACGCACTGCTCGCCGACGGAGTCGAGGCGCCCGGCCTGCTGCTGCCGGTGATCCATGACGGAGCCGGGGAGTTCCGCCGCGCGTACGGCGCCGAGGGATCCACCGCGCTCCTGATCCGCCCGGACGGCCACCTCGGCGTGCGAGCCGCTCCGGTGAGCCGCCTGGACGTACTGGCCGCGCTGGCCCGCGTGTTCACCTGAGGTATACGCATCACCGCGGGCGTCAGGACACTCGACGGTGACCCGGAAGTCCATGGCCGCCGAGCCTGAGGCGTATGCATAGCCGCCCACATCAGGACACTTGACGGTGACTCAGAAGTCTCCTCGGCCGCCGAGAGGGACTCAGTCCTCCTCCACGGCCCGCCGTACGCGCCGGGACGGGGAGAACACGTACAGGTCGAGGATCTCCGGCACTTCGGCGAGCCCCGGCCCGCCCGCGCCGACCCAGGCCGTGACGTCGGCCGTGGCGTCGGGATCGTTGACCAGCCCGAGCCAGACCGGCCGCCCGCCCGCGGCGCGCCCGGTCGCGGACGGTTGCACGACGACGACATTGGCCTGTTCGCAGGCGTCCAGGCAGTTCACCGCCCGCACCTGGGCGATCGATCCCAGCTCCGCCTTCAAAGTGGCGAGTTGGGCCTCGTGGTCCACGCCGGGGATCTTGCCGGTGCCGCAGCAGCATCCCCGGCAGACGGTCACGGTGCACCGGGGCGCGTCCTGCGCGGCCCGTGCGGGCGTCCTGCGCCGGCTCACGCGGCGGCCCGCTTCCAGGCGGCCTCGCGCAGCAGCCGCAGACCGTTCAGGCCGACGATGACGGTCGAGCCCTCGTGCCCGGCGACACCCAGCGGCAGCGGCAGGGTGCCGGCGAGATCCCACACGACCAGGCCGGTGATGAACACCCCGGCGACGACGAGGTTCTGCACGACGAGCCGGCGCGCCCGGCGCGACAGCGCGATCACGGCGGGAACGGTGGCGAGCTCGTCGCGGACGATCACCGCGTCGGCGGTCTCCAGTGCCAGGTCGGACCCGGCCCGGCCCATGGCGACGCCGGTGTGCGCGGCGGCCAGTGCCGGGGCGTCGTTCACGCCGTCGCCCACCACCATCACCCTGCGGCCGGCCGCCTCCAGCTCCCTGACCGCGCCCACCTTCTCCTCCGGCAGCAGCCCGGCGCGCACCTCCTCGATGCCGGCCTCGGCGGCGAGGCGCGCGGCGGCGCGCGGGTTGTCGCCGGTGAGCAGCAGGGGTGCGGTGCCGGTGAGGGAGGTCAGGGCGGAGACCGTCGTGGCGGCGCCCGGGCGCAGCCGGTCGGCGATTCCGAGGACACCCACCGGAGAGCCGTCCACCGTCACCAGGACCGCCGTCCGTCCGCCCTCCTCCAGCTCGGCGGCGAGTACGGCGGCACGCGCCGCGGCGGCGTCCGCCCTTCCGCGCAGCAGCCGCGCCGGGGCGCCGACCGCGACCGCGCGCCCGTCGACGGTGGCGGTCACGCCGACACCGGGCGTGGAGGCGAAGTCCTCCGCCGCCGGGAGGGCGAGCCCCCGCTCGCGGGCCGCGTCCACCACCGCCCGCGCCAGCGGATGCTCGCTCGGGTGCTCCGCGGCGGCCGCGAGCACCAGCAACTCACCGGTCTCCAGTCCGGATCCGGCGAACGGCCGTACGTCGCTCACCCGGGGCGCGCCCTCGGTCAGCGTGCCGGTCTTGTCCAGAGCCACCGCGTCGACCTGCCCCAGCCGCTCCATGACCACGGCCGACTTGACCAGGACGCCGTGCCGGCCGGCGTTGGCGATGGCGGACAGCAGAGGCGGCATCGTGGCCAGGACGACGGCGCAGGGGGAGGCCACGATCATGAAGGTCATGGCCCGCAGCAGCGCGTCGCCGAGCGCCGCGCCGACGGCGAGCGGCACCAGGAACACGGCGAGGGTCGCGGCCACCATGCCCAGCGAGTAGCGCTGTTCGACCTTCTCGATGAACAACTGGGTCGGCGCCTTGGTCTCGGACGCCTCCTCGACCATGCGGACGATCCGCGCGATCACCGTGTCGGAGGCGTCCCGCTCGACGCGCACATGCAGCGCGCCGGTGCCGTTGAGCGTGCCGGCGAAGACCTCGTCGCCCTTCTCCTTGGCCACGGGCAGGGGTTCGCCGGTGATGGTGGCCTGGTCGACCTCACTGGCGCCGTCGAGCACCCGGCCGTCGGCGCCGACCCGCTCGCCGGGCCGGACGAGCACGGTGTCGCCGACGGACAGCTCCGACAGGCGGACGGTCTCCTCGCCGCCGTCGCCGTCCACGCGGGTGGCCGTGGCGGGAGCCAGGTCGAGCAGCCCCCGGACGGAGTCGGCGGTCCGGGCGGTGGCGAGCGCCTCCAGCGCCCCCGAGGTGGCGAAGATGACGATGAGCAGCGCGCCCTCCATCACCTGCCCGATGGCGGCCGCCCCGAGCGCGGCGACGACCATCAGCAGATCGACGTCGAGGGTCCTCTCGCGCAGCGCCCGCAGCCCCGCCCAGCCCGGCTCCCACCCGCCCGAGACGTAGGTCAGCGCGTACAGCGGGCCCCAGGTCCAGGCCGGGGCGCCGGCCAGATGCAGGGGGAGGGCGAGCAGGAAGAGTACGGTGGCCGCGGCCGCCCAGCGGGCCTCGGGCAGCGCGAACACCCGGGTGCGGCGCCGGGGAGCATCGCTCGCGCGGTGGGGCGCGGCCCGGTCGACCGGGGCCGGGGCCAGGGTGGAGGTCATGGGTGCGGGAAGTCCCTTCGCGGGAGTGTGAACGGGATGGTCGGGCAGCCGGACGGGCGGCACCGCTCCCGCCACCGTACAGGAGCGCATGAAGAAGCGTTCATGCGTTCATGGGTGGTTCTCCGTAGGATGAAGGCCATGGGCCACGGAGCTGACGCCAAGACCACCGCCACCGCACGCGAGCGCCTGGAGACCGTGGGCGCCGCCGACGTGGCCGCCACGCTGCAGGCCCTCGCCACACCGTCCCGGCTGCGGATCCTGGCCCGCCTCCAGGAGGGCCCCTGCGCGGCCACGGAACTCGCCGACGCGGTCGGCATGGAGCAGTCCGCCTGCTCCCACCAGCTGCGCCTGCTGCGCAACCTCGGACTGGTCACCGGCGAGCGCCGGGGCCGCTCGGTCATCTACGCGCTGTACGACAACCACGTCGCCGAGCTCCTCGAACAGGCCCTCTACCACGTGGAGCACCTCCGCCTCGGCCTGCGCGACGCCCCCGCCCCGGCCGCCGCGGCCGTGGCCCCCTGAGCCGGGCGCCCGCGACCGGCGCCGGCGACCGGCCGAAGGTGGCACGCGGAGGCGGTATCCGGCGGCCGGCCCTAGATTGGGCAGAGTCGGCGATGACGGCGGGACGGGAAAGACGATGGCACCGCAGGTCGATCATGCCGCGCTGTTCGCGGCCACCCCCAGCCCCTACCTGGTCCTCGGCCCCGACCTGGTGATCGTCGATGTGAACGACGCCTACCTGGAGGTGACCGGGCGGACCCGCGAGGAGCTGATCGGCCAGCACCTCTTCACGGCGTTCCCCGACAACCCCGCCGACCCCGAGGCCGACGGCGTGCGCAACCTCGACGCCTCCCTGCACCGGGTGCTCAGCACCCGCCGTGCGGACACCATGGCGCTGCAGAAGTACGACATCCCGGTGTCCGGCCGGCCCGACATGTTCGAGGAACGCTGGTGGTCCCCGGTGAACACACCCGTCCTCGGCCCCGACGGCCAGGTGGCGTGGATCATCCACCGGGTGGAGGACGTGACCGCGTACATCAAGGCCCACCGGGCCACCCACCCCGGTCTGCGGCTGGGCGTCCACCTGGAAGAAGCCCAGGCGCTGGAGGCCGAACTGTACGCGCGGGCACGGGAGCTGCAGCGGCTGAACGAGGAGCTGCGGCGGGCCCACGCCCGCGAACGCGAGGTCGCGGTCACGCTCCAGGAGGCCATGCTGCACGCCCCCGACCTGGCCCACCACAAGCACGACGTCGCGGTGCGCTACCTGCCCGCCACCGGCTCGCTGAACATCTGCGGCGACTGGTACGACGTCGTCGACATCCCGCCGGACCGGCTCGCCCTGGCCGTCGGCGACGTCATCGGCCACGGTCTCGAGGCCGCCGCCGTCATGGGCATGCTCCGCAGCGCCCTGTCCGCCGCCATCCGGGCGCAGGAGCGCCCCGCGCAGGCGCTGGAGGTGCTCGGCCTGTACGCGCGGTCGGTCGAGGGGGCCCTCGGCACCACCGCGGTCAAGGCGATGGTCGACACCCGCAGCTGTCTGATCACCTACAGCACCGCCGGACATCCGCCGGCCATCCTCGCCCACCCGTACGGCGGCTACGAGCTGCTCGACCAGGCCACCGACCCGCCCCTGGGCACCCGCCCGCAGCACGTCCCGCGCTCCCAGGCCAGCGTCCACTACAAGCGCGGCGACACCCTGGTGCTCTACACCGACGGCCTCATCGAACGCCGCAACGAGGACATCGACGAAGGTCTGCGCCGGCTGGCCGACGCGGTCACCGACTGCGCCCGGCTCGGCACCGAGCAGCTCGCCGACACCCTGCTGGCCCGGCTCGGCGTCGCCAGCGGGGGCCGCGACGACATCGCCCTGATCGTCGTCAGGCTCTGATCGGTCCGCGGGCTCCGGTCTGTCCGCGGGCTCCGATCGGTCGTACGCCCTGATCGGTCCGGGGCTCCGATCGGTCCGCGCGCGCCGATCGCCCCTCCGGGTCAGCCGTAGGGGCACTCCCACACGCCAGGCCCGCCGCCCCGCCACTCGATCCGCCGCGACTGCGTGACGTAGGCCCGGTCGGCCTCCTCGATCCCGGCCCGCCGCAGGAAGTCGACCACGTCCAGCGGCCCGTACGCCATGCCGAAGAAGTGGTCGCCCACCCGGACCCGCCGTCCGCCGTCCTCGGCGGGCGGGTACACGACCACGGGCGGTCCAGGAGGCATGACCCCAGCATGATCCGAGCCGGTCGCGGCTGCATCCGCAGACCGCCGCCGCACCGAAGCAAGGTGTGTGGGTTGCAGATCGGGCCCCCACCCGCCCCCTGGCTCTGCTCCACGGGAAACCAACGCCGGGGGGCGACCTCCGAGCCCCGCGCCCTTCCCGCGCCCGCCCTTCGCCCCTCACCAGGCCTTCCGTGCTCCCAGCGCGCCCAGCGCTCTTCGCCCTCACCAGGCTCCCCGCACTCCCCGCGGGACCCGCCACCGGCCGGGCGGTAGCCTGCTCGTGAGGACAACCATGGCCGATGAGGTACGCATCCGGCTCCTCGGCGGATTCGCGGTGGCGGTCGGGGACCGCCCGGTGGCCGCCGGGGCGTGGCGGCTGCGCAAGGCCCGCGGCCTGCTGAAGCTGCTGTGCCTGGCACCGGGTCACCGGATGCACCGCGAGAAGCTGTACGACCTCCTGTGGCCCGACCTCGACCCGTCGTCCGCGTCGAACAACCTGCATCAGGTGCTGCACGCCGCGCGCCGTGCGCTGGCCTCCGCGGGGACCCCCGGAGACGTCCTGGTCCTCCGGGACGACCTGGTGCTGCTCGGCCCGGACGGCGGGGTGCGCGTCGACCTCGACGAGCTCGACGAGGCGGTCCGGCGGACCGCGGACGACGGCACCGCGGCACGGTACCGGGCCGCGCTCGCCCTGGCCGAACCCGGACTGCTCCCCGAGGACCCGTACGAGCCCTGGACCGACGAGGCGGCCGCCGCGCTCGAGACCCGGCGCACCGCGTTGAGACTGGGCCTGGCCGAGGCGCTGCGGCGCGAGGACCGCCCGGCCGAGGCCGTCGACGTCCTGCGGGTGCTGGTCGCCGAGGACCCCCTGCACGAACCCGCGGGGCGCGCCCTGATGGGGGCCCTGGCCGACGCCGGACGGCGCCGCGACGCGCTGGCCGCCTACGAGCGGCTGCGGGACGCGCTGCGCCGCGACACGGGCGCCGATCCCGATCCCCGGACGCGCAGCCTCTACCGCGCGCTGCTGGCCGACTCCGTCGAGGTGGAGGCGGAGCGGCCCGGCGCCGCCGACACCGGGGAGGAACGGCGGGACGCGCCCCGGCACAACCTGCCGGAGCAGCCGACCGCCCTCATCGGCCGGGAGCGCGAGACGGCCGAGGTGGAGGCGCTGCTCGGGCACCGCGGGCTGCTCACCCTGACCGGGGCGGGCGGATGCGGCAAGACCCGGCTCGCGCTCGCCGTGGCGGCCCGCCGGACAGGTGCCCACCGGGACGGGGTGTGGTTCGTCGACCTCGCCGCACTCACCGAAGCGCACCTCGTACCTGACGCGGTCGCCGCGGTGCTGGGGCTCCAGCTCCCGCACTCCGCCGACGCCCGGGAAGCACTGGTCGCCCAACTCGCCGGCCGGGAGCTGCTGCTGGTGCTGGACAACTGCGAGCACCTGGTCGACGCCTGCGCCGCCCTGGTCTCCGCGATCATCGCCCGCTGCCCGCGGGTCGCCGTGCTCGCGACCAGCCGGGAGCCGCTGCGCAGCTACGGGGAGCGCTGCTTCCGGGTGCCGTCCCTGAGCCTGCCGGACCCCCGCCGGCTGCCGCCCGTGCCGGAACTGGGCCGCTTCGCCTCCGTACGGCTGTTCGTGGAGCGGGCCGCCGACGCCGCCCCCGGATTCCGGCTGAGGCCGGACAACGCCGCCGCCGTGGCGCAGATCTGCTTCCGGCTCGACGGCATGCCGCTGGCCCTGGAACTGGCGGCGGCCCGGGTGCGCCTGCTGGCCCCGCGCCAGATCGCCGAACGGCTCGACGACGCCCTGGCCCTCCTCGGCCGGGGCAGCCGGCACGGCGTCACCCGGCAGGAGACGCTGCTGGCGACCCTGGAATGGAGCCACCGGCTGCTGGACGAGGAGGAGCGGCGCCTGTTCCGCCGGCTCGCCGTCTTCACGGGCGGCTTCTCGCTGGCCGCCGCCGAACAGGTGTGCGCCGACGACACCGCGCGTGCCACGGTCCTCGACCTCCTCGGCCGACTGGCCGACAAGTCCCTGGTGACGGTCGAGCCCCACCCGGACGAGGCCCGCTACCGCCTGCTGGAGACGATCCGGCAGTACGCGGCCGAGCGCCTGCGGGCCGCCGGGGAACTGCCGGCCACCGAGGCGCGCCACCGGCGCTTCTACCTGGAACTGGCCCTGGCCCGCGACCACGAGCCCCCCACCGGGATCTCCGGGGCGCCCTCACTGGAGCTGGAGGCCGACTACGGCAACCTCCGCGCCGCGTTGCGCTCGCTGCTGCGCACCGACCCGGACGGCGCGCTGCGCCTGGCGGTCGCGCTGCGGCTGTTCTGGTCCGAACGCGGGCGTCTGGCGGAGGGGCGGCGCTGGCTGGACGACGCGCTGGCCGCGGCCCCGCGGCCCACGCCGCAGCGCGCCCGGGCGCTGATGGGGCAGGGCGTGCTGGCGATCCGCCTCGGGGACGGGTCCGCCCTGGAGGACATCGGCGCGCAGATCGTCGCGATCCACCAGCGGCGGGACGACCCGGCGGCCCTCGCGTACGCCCACTTCCAGCAGGCCGTCCTGCTGTGGATGCGCGGCGGCTGGGACCGGGCCCGGACGGCGCTCGACCGGGCCCGGAAGCTCGCCCGGGAGGCGGGCGACCCCGCCGTGCTCGCCGTCGTCGCCCACCACGAGGGCGTCTGGGCCGTCTGCCGCGGCGAGGCGGCGGCGGCCCGCGCGGCCTGCGCGGAGAGCCTGCGGCTCCTCGACGGGGCCGGGGAGGGGCGGGCGCCCTTCTTCCCGGTCATGACTCCGGGTTACGTGGTGGAGGAGGACGAGTCGGAGCGGCTCGTGTCGCTGTTCTTCGAGGAGACGGTGCTCGGGGGCCGCACGGTCGGCACGGCCCGGGCCCGTGGTTACGTGCTGTCCACGCTCGCCTGGGCGGCCCGGCTGGACGCCGATCCGGCCGGCGCCCGGGCGGCCGCCGAACGCGGCGCCGACTGCTTCAGAGCGCTCGCCGACCCGCACGGCGAGTCCCTGACCCTGAACGCCCTCGGCAACATCTGCCGCGCCCACGGCGACTTCGGCGCGGCCCGCGAGTACCTCGACGCCGCCCTGGCGCTCCGGCGCCGCCTCGGCGACCGCCGGGAGGAGGGCATCACCCTCGGCTGCCTCGGCCTGCTCCGGCTGGCCGAGGGGGACACCACCGGCGCTCGGTCCGCCGTCGCCCGCGCCCTCGCCGGGTTCGAGGAGACCGACGACATCCCGGGCGCCACCAACAGCCTGCTGCACCTCGGACTGGTGGCCCGGGCGGCGGGAGACGCGGAGGAGGCCCGTGCCCTGCTGACCCGGGCCCGGAGCCTGGAGCAGGTCGCCGGGTCGCCCTGCGCAGCCGGCTGGGTCGCGCTCATGCTGGCGCGGCTGGAGTGGCAGGCGGGGGACCGTGACGCCGCCCGGGTGTCGGCCGCCCGGGCCGAGGACCTCTTCGCCCGCCTCGGCGACTCCCGCGGCCAGGCCGCCCTGAGCCGCGCACTGCCCCGCCCGCAGAAGGCGACGGCCGAGTGAACGCCGGGCTCGGCCGCGCAGAAGCGGCGAGCGAGCGCCGTGCGGGCCCGCAGCGCGCCTGCCGGATGCGCGCCGGGCCATGCTCACGGAGAGCGCCGAGCGCGCGCCGGCCGCGGGCGGGGAACGCCGGGTTGAACCGGATTGTTCGGCCGCGGGCGTGGGAGGGCGGCCGAGCGCGCGCCGGCCGCAGGCGCGAACCGGCGGTCCGGGTCGGGTTCGGCCGCGGGCGTGGGAGGCCGGCCGAGTGGGGTCCTGCCGCGGGCGGAGAAAGGCGGCCGACCCGGGCCCGGCCACGGGCGCGACGCGGTCACCGAGCCGACGCCGGCCCGACCGCCCCGCAAAGCGGCTGCTGAGTGAGTGCTAAGAGACGCTCCCTACGGTCCTTGGTGTCGAAGCGGAACACTCACCACCGAGGAGCCGGCCATGTCGATCGACACCGCGAGGGGCGTCCTGGGGGACGCCACCATCAACGAGCTGGAGGCGGGCCTGCGCGGCACGGTCGTCCGCCCGGGAGACGCCTCCTACGACCAGGCCCGCGCGGTCTGGAACGCGACCCACGACAAGCACCCGGCCCTCGTCGTGCGCTGCGCCGGGACCGCGGACGTGATCCGCGCCGTGGAGTTCGCCCGCAGCCAGGACCTGCCCGTCGCGGTGCGCGGCGGCGCCCACAGCATCGCCGGGTTCTCCACCTGCGACGACGGCGTCGTCATCGACCTCTCGCCGATGAAGGGCGTGGCCGTCGACCCCGTACGGCGCCGGGTGGCCGCCCAGGGCGGCGTGACCTGGGGCGACCTCGACCACGAGACGCAGGTCTTCGGCCTCGCCGTGACCGGTGGCCTGGTGTCGTCGACCGGCATAGCGGGCTTCACGCTCGGCGGCGGGGTGGGCTGGCTGCTGCGCCGCCACGGCCTGGCCAGCGACAACCTGACGGCGGCCGAGGTGGTCACCGCCGACGGCCGCGTGGTGCGCGCCGACGCGCGGGAGCACCCGGACCTGTTCTGGGCCCTGCGGGGCGGCGGCGGCAACTTCGGCGTCGTCACCTCGCTGGAGTACGCGCTGCACCCCGTCGGGCCGCAGATCCTGGGCGGCCTCGTCTTCTACCCCGCCGCGCAGGCCCGGCAGGTCGTCACCCGCTGGCGCGAACTGACCGCGCACGCGCCCGACGACCTGACGACGATGCTGGTCATGACCACCGCGCCCCCGCTGCCGTTCCTCCCGGAGGAGGTCCACGGCACCCGGGTCGTGGTGCTGGCCGGCATGTACGCCGGCACCCCGGCGGACGGCGAGGAGGCCGTGGCCCCGCTGCGGGCCCTGGGCACCCCGATCGCCGACCTGATGGGCCCGATGCCGTACCTGGGCATGCAGACCCTGCTGGACCCGATGTGGACGGCCGGCGCCCACAACTACTTCACCTCGGCGTTCATCGAGCCGTCCGACGCGGCGATCGACGCGGTGCTGCGGCACCACGCGGCCACGCCGACGCCCTTCAGCGAGGTGCACCTGCACCAGCTGGGCGGCGCCTTCGCCCGCGTACCCGCGGAGGCCACGGCGTTCAGCCAGCGCGAGGCGAGCGTGCTGTGCAACGTGATCGCGCGCTCCCCGGACGCGACGGACTTCGACGCGCACGTCGCCTGGGCGCGCGGGGCCCGCGCGGACATCGCCCGCCACGGCCACGGCGCCATGTACGTCAACTTCACCGGGGACGCCGCGCAGGACAAGGTGCGCGCCTCCTACCCCGGCGCGGTGTACGAACGGCTCGTCCGGGTCAAGGACGCCTACGACCCCACGAACCTGTTCCACCTCAACCAGAACATCCGCCCGTCGGCGCCTCACGCAGCAGCGAGCGCAGTGCCAGCCGGGTGAGGTCGGCCTCCAGGACGTCCTGGTCCGGTGCCACCGCGGCACGGAAGGACCGGCCGGCGAGCAGGGAGATCAGCCACCAGGCCGCGGCCTCCGGCTCGATGTCGTCGCGGATGTCGCCCGCCCGCTGGCCGCGCCGCAGCAGCTCGCCGAGCGCGGCGGCGAAGTGCTGGTGGATGTCGCGCGCGGCCTCGTGGAGGGCGGGGTCGTGCGCGAGGGCGGCCGCGTCGGCGAAGAGGAAGCCGTGGGCGCCGGGCCGGTGGAAGTCGTCCATGTGGGCCGGGTCGAGGAACGCCGCCAGGACCTCCGGAACGGGCCGCCCCGCGTCGGCGGCCTCGGTGAGCCGTTCGGTCACCGAGGCCGCCGCGTGGTCGAGGGTCGCCCGGTAGAGCGCGGACTTGGAGCCGAAGTTCTGGAAGACCACCGGTTCGGTGACCCCGACCCTGCGGGCGATGTCGGAGACCTTGCCGCGCTGGTAGCCGGTCTCGGAGAAGACCTCGGTGGCGGCGGCCAGGATCGATGCCCGGCGCTCGGCCGCCGGCATGCGCGTGCGCGGTGTCCTCCGGCTGCCGCCGGCGGTCGCGGGGGTGGGGGCGTCGGACTCGGTCACGCCGACATCGTATGCGGGCCTTGTCTCTTTTCTTAGTCGGGACTAAGTTAGGGCCGCACTTAGTCCCGACTAAGTTAGGGAGTGACGCCTCATGTCTCTCGGACGACTCATGCAGGGCAAGCCCCACGCGGACACCCCGGGCGTGACGATCGGGTCCGCCCGGGCCTACGAGCTGTGCGCCGAGGTCTGCTTCGGCGGCAGGCGGCGGCGTGCCTTCACCGAACTGGCCGCCCTCAGCGGCGCGCGGCCCGGCGACCGGGTCCTGGACGTCGGATGCGGCACCGGATACCTGACCCGGCGCATGGCGGCGCGGACCGGGCCGGAGGGGGAGGTCACCGGCGTCGACCCGTCGCCGACCGTCCTCGCCCACGCCCGCCGCAAGGGCGGTGGCGGACGGGACGCGGCGCCGTGCGTGTACCGGGAGGGCATCGCGGAGGCGCTCGACCTGCCGGACGCCTCCTTCGACACCGTCGTGACCAGCCTCATGCTGCACCACCTGCCGGAGGACCTGCGGCCGAAGGCACTGCGTGAGATGCGTCGCGTGCTGCGGCCCGGCGGACGCCTGCTGGTCGTGGAGTTCCGGCCGCCCCGCAGCGGCGTCGGCCGCCATCTGGTCCTGGCCGGACTCGGGCACGCCATGGCGCACCACCGCGTCGACCTGCTCGAGCGGCTCGTCGAGGATCAGGGCTTCGACGTGCGGGCGAGCGGCGACGTGCACCCCTGGCTCCGCTATGTACAGGCCGGCCGCCCGGAGGCCGGGGAGTAGCGCCCGCCCAGTGGGCAGCCGGGGGCGTCCGGGGGAGGGGAAGGCGGGGGAGCCGCACGCCGGCCCGGCCGCGCCCCCGCGGCGTCACGTCGTACAGCCGTCCGTTTGCCGTATGGTCTGCATGGCATATTCAATCAAGTGTTTGATGGGGTGGACGTGGCGACTGACAGCAACACGAAACTGCTGGTCGAGACACTGACCGCGCAGCGTGACACGTTCCTCGGCCAGTGGACCAGGAACGTCGGCGAGGCGCTGCAGGGCCGGCTGAGCGTCGCCGAGCTGAACCGTGAACTGGGCGAACTGTACGAGGCCGTCCTCCAGGGCCTGCTGGCGGGCGGGCTGACCGGCCGGGGCGACGCCTTCGGCGAGGTGCGCAGCCTGCTGATCGAGCTCTCCCGGAACCGGGCCCGCCAGGGCTTCACCCCCACCGAGACCGCGCGCAGCGTGCTCGCCCTCAAGGAGGTGCTGGAGCCGACCCTCGCGGACGACCACGAGGGCGCCCGGGTGTACCTGCAGTTCGCCCGCCTGCTGGACGACCTGAGCCTGCTCACCACGGAGGCGTACGTCCGGACCCGCGAGGAGATCATCTCCTCGCAGGCCGAGCAGCTCCTGGAGCTCTCCACGCCCGTGGTGAAGCTGTGGGACGGCGTCGTGGGCGTGCCCCTGGTGGGCACGCTGGACTCCGCGCGCACCCAGGTGGTCATGGAGAAGCTGCTGCAGACCCTGGTCGACAGCGACTCGACCCACGCCATCATCGACATCACCGGCGTGCCGACCGTGGACACCCAGGTCGCCCAGCACCTGCTGAAGACCGTCGTCGCCGCTCGCATGATGGGTGCGCAGTGCACCATCTCGGGCATCCGGCCGCAGATCGCCCAGACCATCGTGGCCCTCGGCATCGAGTTCGGTGACATCCCCACCAACGCCTCGCTGTCCGAGGCGCTGCGCCAGGCGCTGAACGAAGTCGCCCGCGACGGCGCCGACGATGTGCGGGGTCTGCTGTGACCAACCGCGTCCCCGTTCTCAAGATCGGCGACATCCTGCTGGTCTCCATCCAGACGGACCTGGAGGACCAGATGGTGATGGACCTCCAGGACGACCTGTCCCGCCGCATCGTCGACACCGGCGCCAAAGGCGTCGTCATCGACATCTCCGCCCTGGAGATCGTCGACTCCTTCGTCGGGCGGATGCTGGCCACCAACGCCTCCATCTCGCGCCTGCTCGGCGCGGAGACGATCGTCGTAGGCATGCGGCCCGCCGTCGCGATGACGCTCGTCGAACTCGGCCTCTCACTGAAGGGCGTCCGCACCGCGCTCAACCTCGAGCGCGGTCTGTGGCTCCTGCGGCGTCTCACCGCGGACACCGCGGGCCGCGCATGAAGGACTACGGCGCGACGAGCACCACAGCGGAAGCGGTGCCCGTCGCCGGCAGCGGCGACGTGGTCACGGCACGGCAGATGGTGCGCACCCTCGCCCAGCGCAGCGGCCTGTCGCTGGTCCACCAGACGAAACTCGTCACGGCCGCCAGCGAACTCGGCCGCAACATGCTGATCTACGGGGGCGGCGGTGTGGTGCGCGCGGCCGTCGTCGACGACGCGGGCCGGCCCGGCATCTTCGTGGAGTTCCAGGACCAGGGGCCGGGTATACCGGACGTCGAGCTGGCGCTCACCGACGGCTGGACGTCCGGCAACGGCATGGGACTCGGTCTCAGCGGCGCCAAGCGGCTCGTCGACGAGTTCCACATCGAGTCGGGACCCGGGGGCACCACGGTGCGCATTGTGAAGTGGGGACGGTGAACGCGACCCTCGTCACCGAGGCCGGCGATGTGCGCTGGCTGCGCTCGGACGTCGCCCTCGCGGCGTCCGCGCGCCGCCAGGCCGGGCAGTTCGCCCGGGGCATCTGCCTGTCCGAGGAGCGCGTCGCCCGGGTCGAACTGTGCGTCACGGAGATGGCGACGAACCTCCTCAAGCACGCCGAGGACGGCGCCATCGTCCTGCGCGTGGTCCGCTCCCGCGACCGTGCCGCCGTGGAGTGTCTGTCCGTCGACAGCGGCCCCGGCATCGACGACATCCACTGCGCCCTGCGCGACGGGACGTCCGGCTCCGGCAGCCTGGGCATCGGCCTCGGCGCCATCGGACGTCTGGCCGACGCCTTCGGCGTGCACTCCCTGCGCGGCCGCGGCACGGTCGTGCTCGCACGCTTCTGGGCCGGCGGCCGGGCACCTGACCCGAACCCGGTGGAGACCGGAGGCCTGACCCGGCCGATCGGCGGCGAGCAGGTGTGCGGCGACACCTGGGCCGTACGCACCGCCGCCGGGGACTCCTCCGACACCCTCCTGCTGCTCATGTGCGACGGTCTCGGCCACGGACCGCTCGCCGCCCGGGTCGGGGACCTGGCCAGGGCCGCGTTCCGCGACAGCCGTGGAACCGAACCCGCCGCCGTGCTGCAGGACATCCACCAGGCGCTGCGCGGGAGCCGCGGCGCGGCCGTGGCGATCGCCCTCGTCGACCTCGTCCGGCACCGCGTGGAGCTGTGCGGCGTCGGCAACATCACCGCGCTGGTCGCCGGCCGGGACGGGCGCAGCGGGCTGCTGTCCATGCCGGGCATCGTCGGCAGCCACCTGCCGCGCCTGCGCACCTTCGACGCGGGCCTCCCGCCCGGCGCCGCGCTGGTCATGCACTCCGACGGCCTCAGCGACCGCTGGAAGCCCGCCGACTTCCCCGGCCTGCTCGCCCAGGACCCTTCACTGGTCGCCGCGCAGATCCTGAACCAGGCCGCCGTACGCCGCGACGACGCGGGCATCGTCGTGGCCGTGCACAGGCAGCCGTGAACGCCGAACCGTCCGCCCGGGAACTGATCACCATCGCACTGCGGGAAGCACGCGACGTGGTCACCCTGCGCCGCTGCTGCCAGTCCGCGTGCCGGGCCGTGGGCCTGACGGGTGCCCCCCTGGTCCGCCTGGCCACCGTGGTCAGCGAGGCCGGGGAACAACTGCTCGGCGCACCCGGGCTGACCGCGCGGCTCTCCCTCGAAGGCACCGACGCCGTGGCGCTCTCCGCCTGCTTCCACTGGCGCGGCCCCCTCCGGCCGCCGTCCACGCTGCTGACCGCGGCCACCCGGCTGCTCGACGACTGCCGCCTGCTCTCCGCGGACGGCCACCGCCACGAACTGGTCCTCGCCCAGCACGCTCCCGCCTCCGGGCCGTCGACCGCCGAACTCGCCGACGCGGTACGCGCCCGACTCGCCGGGGCCGACGGAGCGGCGGACCTGATCGACACCCTGCACACACAGAACCACCAGCTCCTCGTCGCCCTGGAGGAATCGCAGTCCCAGCAGGAGGAACTGCAGCGCCTGAACGCCGAACTGGAGGAGACCAACACGGGCGTGCTGGCGCTGTACTCCGAACTGGCCGCCGAACTGGAGGAGACCAACAGCGGCGTCGTCGCGCTCTACGCGGAACTGGAGGACAAGACACGGCAGCTGGAACTCGCGGGCGAGTACCGGACCCGCTTCTGGGCCAACGTCAGCCACGAACTCCGCTCGCCGGTGAACTCCGTCATCGCGCTGGCCCGGCTGCTGCTCGGTCCCGGCGCGGACCCGCTGACGGCCGAGCAGCGCCGGCAGGTCGCCCTCGTCCAGACCTCGGGCAGCACCCTCCTGGCCCTGGTGGACGAGCTGCTCGACGTCGCCAAGGCCGAGTCCGGCCGGCTGGAGCCGCACCCGGTCGACACCGACCTGCGGACGCTGCTGCACCAGTTGCGGGGCACCCTCCAGGGCACCGCACGACCCGGGGTGACCCTCGACATCCCCGACCACGCCCAGCTGCACCCCCTGTGCACCGACGAGGTCATGCTGACCCGCGTCCTGCGCAACGTCCTGTCCAACGCGCTGAAGTTCACCGCCGAGGGCTCGGTCGCGCTGGACGTCGAGGAGCGGGAGCACGACGACGGCGCCCGCTTCGTCTTCCGGATCCAGGACACCGGAGTGGGCATCCCGGCCGACGACCTGGAGCGCGTCTTCGAGGAGTTCTACCAGGTCCGCGGACCGCATCAGCGCGGCCGGGCCGGCACCGGCCTCGGACTGCCCTACGCCCGCCGGCTGACCGAACTGATCGGCGGCACGCTCACCCTCGACAGCGAGATCGGCCGCGGCACCCGCGTCACCGTCGAGATCCCCGCCCACCTCCCGCAGCCCGCGCCCGACGCCGAGGGCACCGGGCCCGCGCGGACGGAACCGGGGCAGGAGAACCGTCCCCCGGCCCCGCTCTGGCGGTCCGTCGTGGTCGTCGACGACGACGAGGCGTTCCTGGCCGGCCTCCGCCCGCTCCTCGACCGGCTCGCCGGGTCCGTCACCGTCCTCACCGACAGCGGCCGCGCCGTCGCGACCGTCGCGCGGGAGCAGCCCGACGCCGTCCTCCTCGACCTCAACATGCCCGGCCCCGACGGATACGAGGTCCAGCGGCTGCTGGCCGGGGAGCCGGCGACCCACGCCGTTCCCGTCGTGGTCCTCACCGCGCTCGACCCCGCCGACGTGGACCACGCGCGGCTCGCCCACGCCCGGGCGGTCCTGAACAAGTCCCGCCTCACGGCCGCCGGCCTCGCCGCCGCCGTGGACTCCCCGCCGGCACCACCCGTCCGGCAGTCCGACACCGCCCCACCACCCACGCCGCCCAGGCCCGAGGAAAGATGACCCAGCGACCCGACAAGGACCACCGTCCGGCACACATCCTCGTCGTCGACGACGACCCGACCAACCGCTACGTCATGGCGACCACCCTGCGGCGGGCCGGGCACGAGGTCACCGAGGCCGAGGACGGCACGCGCGCGCTCGAACTGCTCGACCGCCCGGACGGGTTGCCCGAGATCGCCATCGTCGACGTACGGCTGCCGGACATGACGGGATTCGAGGTGTGCGAGCACATCAAGGGCAACCCGGCCACCGCCGCCGTCCCGGTGATCAACATCTCCGCGTCGGCCATCACCGTCAACGACCGGGCGCAGGGCCTGTACCGGGGCGCGGACGCCTACCTCGTCGAGCCGACCGCACCCGACGAGCTGCTCGCCACCGTCACCGCGACCCTGCGCTACACCCGGGCCCGCCGCCGCGCCGAACTCCTCGCGGAGCGGCTGCACCTGCTCAACCGCGCCACCCTCGCCCTGTACAGCGCCGCGGACACGCACGAACTGGTGCGGGTGACGGCCCAGGGGGCGGCGGCCATCTTCCGCTGCGAGGTGGCCGCCGTACTCACCACCCCACAGGGCACCACTCTCGTCGCCCACACCTGGCACGACGACGCCACCGCGCACCCCGCCGAGCCGCAGGTCCATCCGATGCCGGCCTGGAATCCGCTGCCCCGGCGCGAGCAGATCGGCGCGCGGGTCGTGCACACCGCCCACCCCCCGCTGCCGTGCCTGCCGCCCGGCCTGGAGGACCCGGCCCGCCGCCGCACCGTCGTCGGCCGGGCCAAGCCCGAGCGGCCGCCGGTCGTCATCGTCACGCCCGCGGACGCCGTCACCACCGCGGACGACGACGAACTGCTCGTCCAGCTCACCCAGGCCGCCGCGCTCGCGCTGGAGGCGCTGCGAAGCTACAGCGAGGAGCACGCCCTCGCGCTCACCCTCCAGCGGAGCTTCCTTCCCGAGAGCCTGCCGGAGACGGCCCGCGCGGACCTAGCCGTCCGCTATCTGCCGGCGAGCGAGCACACCGAGATCGGCGGCGACTTCTACGAGGCGATCAGCACGCCCGCCGGCCTCGTCGTGGCCGTGGGCGACGTCGCGGGGCACTCGCTGGACGCGGCGATGGTGATGGGGCAGGTACGGCACGCGCTGCGGGCGTACGCCGCGGAGGGGCATCCGCCCGAGGTCGTCCTCTCCCGGCTCGACCACCTGCTCACCGCCGTGGAGCCCGGCGCCACCGTGACCCTGTGCGTCATGCTGATCGAGTTCGGCTCGGACACCATCCACGTGGCGAACGCCGGTCACCTCCCGCCCCTCCTGCGCGATCCGGACGGCACGATCTCCTACGTGACCGAGCACGGACCCCTGCTCGGGCTCGGCCTGACCCACCCGCCCGCGCGGCGGATCACCGCGGCACCGGGAACCCTCGTCCTGCTGGTCACGGACGGACTCATCGAACGCCGCCACGAGGACCTCCAGCGGTCCCTGGACTCGCTCGCCGCGGTCGTGGGCGAGACCTCCGGCGACCCCGAGGAGACCTGTGCCGAGCTGCTCGACCGCCTGCCCCCGGACGGACGCGACGACGTGGCCCTGCTGGCGGTACGCCTCAACCCGGTGCTCCCGGCCTGACCGGCCCCGGGCCGCGGCCACTGTCCACACACTGCCCGCACACCGCACCGCCGCGTCGGCCGGCGCCGCTTCGGCTGTCGGGGTGGTTGTCGCCGGCCGGCGGCGCCGCGGCGGCCACGACGGGTGGACGGCCAGCACCATGGGGGTCCCGCGCCACCGTGACCGGCACGGTGGGACGATCTCCAGGAGGGCTCGTGACCGCCCAGCCACCGACCGCCGAGGTCCCGCCCGCGCACTACGACGACCTGCGGGCCCTCGTCTTCAACTGCACGCTCAAGCGGTCGCCCGAGCGCAGCCACACCCAGGGGCTCATCGACCGCTGCACCGGCATCATGGCGGCGGAGGGGGTCCACGTCGACGTGGTGCGCGCGGTGGACGAGGACATCGCCACCGGTGTGTGGCCGGACATGACCGAACACGGCTGGCGGACCGACGCCTGGCCGGACCTGTACGAGAAGGTGCTGGCCGCCGACATCCTGGTGCTGGCCGGGCCGATCTGGCTGGGCGACAACAGCTCGGTGACCAAGCGGGTGATCGAGCGTCTCTACGCCTGTTCCAGCCTGCTCAACGACGCGGGGCAGTACGCCTACTACGGGCGGGTGGGCGGCTGCCTGATCACGGGCAACGAGGACGGCGTCAAGCACTGCGCCATGAACGTGCTCTACAGCCTCCAGCACCTCGGCTACACCATTCCGCCGCAGGCCGACGCGGGGTGGATCGGCGAGGCGGGCCCCGGCCCGTCCTACCTCGACCCGGGCTCGGGCGGCCCGGAGAACGACTTCACCAACCGCAACACCACGTTCATGACGTGGAACCTGCTGCACCTGGCCCGGATGCTCAAGGACGCCGGCGGCATCCCCGCCTACGGAAACCAGCGCAGCGCCTGGGACGCCGGCTGCCGTCACGACTTCGAGAACCCCGAACACCGCTAGCCGGCGGTGTCACGGCCTGTGGGGGCCCGTCGCGGTGCTGGGCCGGGAGCCCAGCACCGGGGGCGGTGACGTCAGACGGTCCCGCTGGCCGCGATGGTGACCTTCGCCTTGGGCGTGCCGCTCTGGCTGCCGAGGCCCTCGATCTTGTCGACGATGTCCTGACCCTCGACGACCTCGCCGAAGACGACGTGCTTGCCGTCGAGCCAGTTCGTCACGACGGTGGTGACGAAGAACTGCGAGCCGTTGGTGTTCCGGCCCGCGTTCGCCATGCTCAGCAGGTACGGACGGTCGTGCTTGAGGTTGAAGTTCTCGTCCGCGAACTTCTCGCCGTAGATGCTCTTGCCGCCGGTACCGTCACCCCGGGTGAAGTCACCGCCCTGCAGCATGAAGCTGGGGATGACCCGGTGGAACGTCGAACCGGCGTAACCGAAGCCGTGCTCGCCGGTGGCCAGCTCACGGAAGTTCTTGGCGGTCTTGGGCACCGCGTCGTCGAAGAGGCGGAACACGATCCGCCCGGCGGGCTCGTCGTTGATGGTGATGTCGAAATACACGTTGTCGCTCATGGTGATCAATCTAGCGCTACTTCGCCCCTCGTCCGGTCATGGGCCGGCGTGAGACATCGCACGAAGAAGTGATCACGTGTTCGAATAATGCGAGAGGGGGTGACTACTCCTCGTCCTCGCCGGCCATGACGTCCAGTACGTCGACGAGGTGGGCGTCCAACGGGTCACCGAGTTCGTCGGTCCGCGCGAAGAGCCGGTTCAGCGCCCCCAGCGGATACAGGAAGTCCCCGTCCCGGAAGTGCGGCCGGCCCAGGTGGGGGGTGTCGCCCACCTCCAGCACGCCCGGCTCGAACATCCGCTCAGGGGCGCGGCCCTCGGAGGTGAACGGGTCGTAGTGCCAGCGCGCGTCCGGGAAGTCGCAGCGGATCACCTCGCCGACGTACCAGACCGTGCCCTGCACGAACTCCCCCGAGCGCGCCGCGGCGATCTCCTCCGGACCGGAGAACCTCTGCCGCACCAAGTCCCCGGCTCGCCCGGGCGGGGCCGAAGCGCGTTCCCACCCGGGACCACCCGCGCCCGACTCACTTAGGCTGCGCACATGGAGCAGCGAGAGAGCATGCAGCGGGTCGTCGGCATCCTCACCGAGGCGCTCGAGATGCGCCGCCAGGTCCGCGAGAATCCCGACGCCACCATCCGGCAGACCGGGGCGGTCGCCTCGCTCCTGGAGGAGATGCTGCCCCGTATCCAGTTGCCCGCCGACGCGAGCGCCCGCGAGGTCGCGGACATCGTCACCCAGGAACTGGGCCCGGCCATCGTGCAGATCGCCTCCTGCTTCGCCTTCGCCTTCGTCCAGCTCGCCGAGGTCCACGACGCCGGACGCACCGACGTCTCCGCCGCCGACGTCCTGCGCTCCATCTCCCTGCACTTCCACCAGCGGGCCGACGGATAGCGCCCGGCCGGTCCCGCGAGGCGCCGCCGGGCGCGTGCGTGCGGCGACGGCGGAGCCGCCGTTCCGTCAGGCGGGCGCCGGGCCGCGCTCACAACGGGCCACGTACCACCGCAGGGCCAGTGAGCAGGCCCGGGCCGACGTCCAAGGCCGCCCCCTCGGCGCAGCGGAACCCGGTGCCGGTGACGGTGAGCCGCGTCCCCGGCGGGCCGGAGTCGGCCGGTAAGGAGAGGCGCGGGTCGGGTCGCGGCGCCCCGACGACCTCGAAGGCGGCGCGGGCGCCGCCTGTGTCCATGGCGGTGCAGCGCGCCGTCATCTCGTACCACCCCGGGGCCGCGTCCTCCGGCACCACGGCGGTGTGCGTGAAGCGTCCGCCGTCGTCGGCCGTGAGGCTCACCGCCTCCTGGCCCCGCACGGAGAACGTCAGCGGCCCCGCAGCCCCCGGTCCCGCACCCCGTCGACAGACCTCATGGCACGCCCCCCTCCGCACCCGCACGGCCCTCTTCCGGTCGTGTCCCCCGGGCTCACCCCGTCCGACGAACCGGCGCGCCCGGTCGTTTCCGGACGCGGGGGGCGCATGGAGGTGAATCTCCGAGTGCGTGGGACACGAAGGCTAAACTTGCATGCCTCGCTTTCTTGTGTCGTTCGTGTTTAGGGAGGTAGGTTCGGCCCCATGACCGAATCCCGGAATCCGACCACCGCAGAAGCCTTGCGCGGGGCCGGCCTGCGGGTGACGGCCGCCCGTGTCGCGCTGCTGGAGACCGTCCGGGCGGGTGACCACCTCGGCGTCGAGGCGATCGCCTCCGGAGTGCGCGACCGTGTGGGCCATGTCTCCCTCCAAGCCGTGTACGAGGCCCTCCACGCGCTCACCGCCGCGGGACTCGTGCGCCGTATCGAGCCGGCCGGCAGCCCGGCCCGGTTCGAGGGGCGTGTGGGGGACAACCACCACCATGTCGTGTGCCGGACGTGCGGCGTCGTCGCCGACGTCGACTGCGCGGTCGACGAGGCGCCCTGCCTGACCGCGTCCGACGACCACGGCTTTTCCATAGACGAGGCCGAGGTCATCTACTGGGGCCTGTGCCCCGCCTGTTCCACCGCGCGCAGTTCCTGAGCTTTGTGATCCGCCCAGTTCGGAAGGATTCCCATGTCTGAGAACCACGATGCAATCGTCACGGACGCGAAGGCGGAGGGCGGAGGTGGCTGCCCGGTCGCGCACGGGCGCGCCCCCCATCCGACGCAGGGCGGCGGCAACCGGCAGTGGTGGCCGGAGCGGCTCAACCTGAAGATCCTTGCGAAGAACCCCGCCGTGGCCAACCCCCTCGGCGAGAAGTTCGACTACGCCGCCGCCTTCCAGTCCCTCGACCTCCCGGCGGTGAAGCGGGACATCGCGGAGGTGCTGACCACCTCGCAGGACTGGTGGCCCGCCGACTTCGGCAACTACGGCCCGCTCATCATCCGGATGGCCTGGCACAGCGCCGGCACCTACCGGATCAGCGACGGCCGCGGCGGCGCCGGCGCCGGCCAGCAGCGCTTCGCCCCGCTCAACAGCTGGCCCGACAACGCCAACCTCGACAAGGCCCGCCGCCTGCTGTGGCCGGTCAAGAAGAAGTACGGCCAGAACATCTCCTGGGCCGACCTGATGGTCCTCGCCGGCAACGTGGCCCTGGAGTCGATGGGCTTCGAGACCTTCGGCTTCGGCGGTGGCCGCGAGGACGTCTGGGAGCCCGAGGAGGACGTGTACTGGGGCCCGGAGACCACCTGGCTCGACGACCAGCGCTACACCGGCGACCGCGAGCTGGAGAACCCGCTCGGCGCGGTCCAGATGGGCCTCATCTACGTCAACCCGGAGGGCCCCAACGGCAACCCGGACCCGATCGCCGCGGCCCGCGACATCCGCGAGACGTTCCGCCGGATGGCCATGAACGACGAGGAGACCGTCGCGCTGATCGCGGGCGGCCACACCTTCGGCAAGACCCACGGAGCGGGCCCCGCGGAGAGCGTCGGCGACGACCCCGAGGCCGCCTCGCTGGAGGAGCAGGGCCTGGGCTGGAGGAGCACGTACGGCACCGGCAAGGGCGGTGACGCCATCACCTCCGGCCTGGAGGTCACCTGGACCAACACGCCCACCCGCTGGGACAACAGCTTCTTCGAGATCCTCTTCGGCTACGAGTGGGAGCTCACCAAGAGCCCGGCCGGCGCCCACCAGTGGAAGCCGAAGGACGGCGCGGGCGAGGGCACCGTACCCGCCGCCCACGACCCGTCGAAGAAGATCGCCCCGGCGATGCTCACCACCGACCTGTCGCTGCGCTTCGACCCGATCTACGAGCCGATCTCCCGCCGCTTCCTGGAGAACCCGGACCAGTTCGCGGACGCGTTCGCGCGGGCCTGGTACAAGCTGACCCACCGCGACATGGGCCCGAAGTCGCTGTACCTCGGCCCCGAGGTCCCGCAGGAGACCCTGCTGTGGCAGGACCCGCTGCCGGAGGCTGCGGGCGAGGTCATCGGCGCCGAGGACGTCGCGGCCCTCAAGGCCAAGCTCCTCGACTCGGGCCTGAGTGTCTCGCAGCTTGTCACCACCGCGTGGGCGTCGGCCTCGACCTTCCGCGGCAGCGACAAGCGGGGCGGCGCCAACGGCGCCCGCATCCGCCTGGAGCCGCAGAGCGGCTGGGAGGTCAACAACCCCGACGAGCTCGCGACGGTGCTGCGCACCCTGGAAGGCGTTCAGCGCGAGTTCAACTCCGGCGCCAGGAAGGTCTCCCTGGCCGACCTGATCGTCCTCGGCGGCGCGGCCGCCGTCGAGAAGGCCGCCAAGGACGCCGGGTACGACGTCGAGGTGCCGTTCACCCCGGGCCGCGTCGACGCGACCGAGGAGCACACCGAGGTGGAGTCGTTCGCCGCGCTGGAGCCGACCGCCGACGGGTTCCGCAACTACCAGGGCAAGAGCAACCGCCTCCCGGCCGAGTACCTGCTGCTCGACAGGGCGAACCTGCTGACCCTCTCCGCCCCCGAGCTGACGGTCCTCGTCGGCGGCCTGCGCGTCCTGGGCGCGACCCACGACCAGTCGAAGCTCGGCGTCCTCACCGACACCCCGGGCCGGCTGACCAACGACTTCTTCGTCAACCTGCTCGACCTGGGCACGACGTGGAAGTCGACGTCCGAGGACCAGAACACCTTCGAGGGCCGCGACGCCGCCACGGGTGAGGTCAAGTGGACCGGCACCCGGGCCGACCTCGTCTTCGGCTCGAACTCCGAGCTGCGCGCCCTCGCCGAGGTCTACGCGAGCGACGACGCGAAGGAGAAGTTCGTGAAGGACTTCGTCGCCGCCTGGGACAAGGTCATGAACCTCGACCGGTTCGACCTCGTCTGATCCGACCGCACGCACCACATCCGGGCCGGCCCCCACGGGCCGGCCCGGACCCGTGTCCGCCCCCGTGCCGGCCCACGGTGTGACCGTCTTCATTGCGGTCGCGGCCCCCTGCGGTGAACCTCTCGCAGAACGAATGTCCGAGGAACTGTTATCCGGGACCCCCTCGGCGGTCTCCCAGGTATCGGACAGCACCGTTCGGCGTCGAGGACAGGGAAGCTTGCATGAGTACACAGGACAGGGCCGAGCTCGCGGCACTGGTGACCGCCGCCCGGGCCGGCGACCCGGAGGCTCAGGACGCCCTGGTGGCCGCGCACCTGCCGCTCGTCTACAACATCGTGGGGCGGGCCCTCAACGGCTCGGTGGACGTGGACGACGTGGTGCAGGACACCATGCTCCGCGCCCTGGACTCGCTCGGTGGCCTGCGTGCTCCCGAGAGCTTCCGCTCCTGGCTCGTGGCGATCGCGATGAACCAGGTCCGGACCCACTGGCAGGACCGGCAGGCCACGCCGGGCGCCGTGGAGGAGGCCGCGGAACTCGCGGACCCGGGCGCCGACTTCGTGGACCTGACCCTGGTCCGGCTCCAGCTGTCCGGCCAGCGCCAGGAGACCGCCCGGGCGACCCGCTGGCTCGAACCCGACGACCGGGGACTGTTGTCCCTGTGGTGGCTGGAGTGCGCCGGTGAACTGACCCGGCCGGAGGTGGCCGAGGCCCTGGAGCTCTCCCCCCAGCACACGGCGGTCCGGGTGCAGCGGATGAAGGCGCAGCTGGAGGCCGCCCGCGTGGTCGTACGGGCGCTCGACGCCCAGCCGCCGTGCGAGGAACTGCGGACCGTGGTGGCGACCTGGGACGGCCGGCCCTCGGCGCTGTGGCGCAAGCGCATAGCCCGGCACGCCCGCGGCTGCGCGCGCTGCTCCGGCCTGTGGAGCGGGCTGATGCCCGCGGAGGGCCTGCTGGCCGGCCTGGCGCTGGTGGCGGCGTCGCCCGCGCTGCTCGCCAAGGTGCGCGCCGCCTCCGGACCGGCCGCGGCCGGCTCGGCCACCCCGCTCGACGCGGCCGGAACGCGCGGCGGGCCGGCGGCGCACGCGTTCACGGCCGCGCGGTCCGCCGGGCGCGGCGCGGCCCGCCGGCGCCGGCGCGTGCGGCGCCGCGCCATCGGGGGCGCCCTGGTCGCGGCCTGCGTGGCCGGCGGCGGCCTGTGGTACTTCGGCATGCAGCCCGACGGCGAGAGCGGGCGGGCGACGCGGACCGCCGACGCCTCCGTCGCCGACCTCTCCGCGACCGGCACCCCGAGCGCGAGCGCGCCGTCGGCCTCACCGTCCCCGTCTCCCTCACCGTCCAAGTCGAAGAAGCCGAAGGCCTCCCGCAGCCCCCGCCCGAGCACGAGCAGACCGGCCCCGAGGGCATCGGTCCGGCCGAGCCGTACGCCGTCCACCGCACCGCGTACGCAGGCGGCCCCTTCCGGCACGGCCGCGCAGGTGATCGCGCTGGTCAACAAGGAGCGAGCGGCCGCCGGCTGCGGCCCGCTGGCGGAGGACCCGCAACTGCGCGACGCCGCTCAGGCCCACTCCGACGACATGGCCGCCCGCGGCTTCTTCGACCACACCAACCCGGACGGCGCCGGGCCCGGCGAACGCATCACCGCCGCCGGTTACCGCTGGTCCACCTACGGGGAGAACATCGCCCAGGGCCAGCAGACCCCGGAGTCGGTGATGAACTCCTGGATGAACAGCCCCGGCCATCGGGCCAACATCCTCAACTGCGCCTTCAAGGACATCGGCGTGGGCATCCACAAGGGGTCCGGCGGGCCGTGGTGGACCCAGGACTTCGGCGCCAAGCAGTAACGGTCCGGCGCCGGGTGTCGAGGCGCCCGCCGTGTCGACGCGGCCCCGTGGGTGAGCTGCCGGCCGAACTCGACGTCGACGTGACCGGACCCGGCTGCCGTCCGTGAACGGCAGCGTCCAGGTGCGCGACCCGTCCCCCCCGGACGGCGCCACGCCGGTCGCCGTGGCTACGGAACGCTCATCGCCGGGGCTTCGGGCCGCGTGCCCGAGGGGACCGCGTCGGTTCCGGGAACGGTGTCGGCGGCGGGAACGGTGTCGGGCGCGGTGCCGGTGCGGGCGGCACGGTCCGGGGCGGGCGTGTCCCGCGGCAGCATCTCCTCCAGGACCTGGATCGCCCCGCTGACCCGCAGCAGCCCCTCCCGGGTGGCCGCCTCCTCCCGCAGGATGTTCTGCAACTGCCGCCGGCCACGCTCGTAGTCCCGCCTCAGCTCATCGAGGCGTTCCCGCATCCGGCCCGGCATCTCCGGCGTCGGCTGATGGCTCATCGCTCATACTCCTCGTCACTGAGGGCGGCGACACCTCCGCCGCCCCCCGCCTTCGCGGCGCACGCGACTGTCGGCCCCCCGCGCGCCTGCTGCACGGTGTGCGCCAGCTCGTGCGCCACCAGGGAAGCGCCCTCCGGCTCACCGGGCCGGTACTGCCCGGAGCCGAAGGCCACGTCCTGCCCGACCGTGACGGCCCGCGCCCCCAGCCGGTCGGCCGCGACCGCGGCCTCGGGCCCGGTGTGCACGCGCACCGCACCGAGATCGGCCCCGAGCCGCTCCTCCATCTCGCGCCGCACGGACGCCTCCAGCGGCCGCCCCGCCCCGGGACGCGCTTCTCGCGGGGCGCTGTCGAACATCGGGGCACCCCTGTCCATGTTCGAAAAGTCCACTTGCGCCTCTTTCGGGCTAGTACGGTCTGCGGGCGCGTGGCACACCGAGAGAAAACCCGGCATTCCACGAGGAATCCGCCGTCGCGGCTTTCCGGCGGTGGGCGCGCCGGGCGCGCCCACCGTGCGCCGCCTGCGCCGCCGGTGAACCCGGCCTCGACCTGTCGGTCCACGTTATGGAGATCGGGTGACGGTTGTGCGGTCGTCGGGCGTGAACTTGCGTCAGGTGAATCGGGAGGTCAGGGTGGGCGGATGCCGATGCGCCGGACGCGCAGGGGCTTGCGACGAATTCCCGGAGCAGTAGATAGTTGGATCATGAATTTGTTCAACCGTGTAGCGCCCTCACGCCGTTCGGCGGCTTCCCCCGCGCCCGAATTCGGGGATGCCCGGCCGAATTCCACCGGTACGGTCCTCGCCGATCCGGCGCTGGCCGCGCTGACCGGAGAGTGGATGATCGACCCGGCCCACAGCGCGATCGGTTTCTCGGTCCGTCACGCGATGGTGAGTACGGTCCGCGGGTATTTCGCCGAATACCGGAGCAGCCTCTTCTTCGACGGCCGTAATCCGGCCCGATCGCGGGCGGAGATCGTGATCTCCACGGCCAGCGTGCGCACCGGTGTGGAGCAGCGCGACGTCCACTTGATGGGCCGTGACTTCCTGGACGTCAGGGCCTACCCGCAGATGCGCTTCACCAGTACGGCCGTCCAGCTCGCGGAGGCCGACGTCTACCGCATGACCGGCGACCTCACCATCAAGAAGGTCACCCGGCCCGTCGTGCTGGACCTCACCTACATCGGGCACGTGACCGACCCCTTCGGCTACGAGCGGGTCGGCTTCGACGGCACGACCACCGTCAACCGCACCGAATGGGGCCTGACGTACGACAGCAGGCTGGCCGAGGGCGGCGCCATGGTCAGTGAGAAGGTGCGCCTGCAGTTCGACATCGCCGCCATCCGCGCCGACCCCTCGGCCTGACCTCGGGCTCGGCGCGGCGGGGGCAGAACGGCAGGCACCGGACGGCTGCCCCCAGTCCCGGCACACCGGCGTGAGCCGCGCCCCCAGCACCCCGCCATTCCCAGGACCGGGGGACGCGGGTTATTGTCGCGCTCTGCGAGATCTTGTACGGAGGTGCCCGGGATGGACAACAGCGCGCCCGCACGCCGGGGCCGCCCACCGGGCCCCCGCCCTGCCGACGGCGGGCTCACCAGCCGCCAGCGGGACATCGTGGACTTCATCACCACGACGGTCGAGCGACAGGGCTACCCACCCTCGATGCGGGAGATCGGCGAGGCGGTACGGCTCGCCAGCACCTCCTCCGTCGCCCATCAGCTGATGGCGCTGGAACGCAAGGGCGTCCTCTACCGCGACCCGCACCGCCCCCGCGCCTACCGAGTGCGGCACGCCGGGGCGCCCGTCCCGGGGCAGACGGGCGAGCCGCCCGTCCAGGTACCGCTGCTGGGCCGTATCGCCGCCGGCGCGCCCCTGCTGGCCCAGGAGATGATCGAGGACGTCTACTGCATGCCGCGGCAGATCGTGGGGGAGGGCGACCTGTTCGCCCTGACGGTCACCGGCGACAGCATGGCCGACGCGGCGATCCGCGACGGCGACATCGTGACCGTGCGGCGCCAGGACAGCGCCGACCACGGCGACATCGTCGCCGCGCTCCTGGAGGACGAGGCCACCGTCAAGCAACTCCGCCGCCAGGACGGAGAGGTGTGGCTCATGCCGCGCAACCCCGCCTACGAGCCGATCCCCGGTGACCAGGCGCAGATCCTCGGCAAGGTCGTGGGCGTCCTGCGCGTGCTGTGAGGACGGCCCGCGTCAGTCGACCGGCCAGGTGTGCACCGGGGCGTTGAGGTGCATGTAGTCGATGTAGACCTGGGTCATCCGCCGCAGGGCCTCGTGCCGGCCGGCACGAGTGGCGGCGTCGATGTGATGGAACATCTCCTTCTGCCAGACCGCTCCGTTGCGGCCGGTGACGCACCGCTGCTCGATGACGCCGAGCAGCGGTTCCCGCCAGGCGTCGTCCATGCCGGACAGCTCCAGCCCCCGGTGGGCCAGCGGCAGCAGCCGCCGCAGGACGAGTTCGGGCACCGGCACCTCACCCATCCCGGGCCAGTACAGCCGGGACTCGATGCCGTGCCGTGCCGCAGTGTGCAGGTTGTCCTCGGCGGCCGAGAAGGACATCCGGGACCACACCGGCCGGTCCTCCTCGACCAGGGCGCGGGTCAGCCCGTAGTAGAAGGCGCCGTTGGCGAGGGTGTCGGCGACGGTCGGGCCGGCGGGCAGCACCCGGTTCTCCACGCGCACGTGCGGTCTGTCGTTGGCGACGGCGTAGACCGGGCGGTTCCAGCGGTAGATCGTGCCGTTGTGAAGGGTGAGCTCGCCCAGTTCGGGGATGTCGCCGTTGTCCAGCGTCTCCGCCGGGTTCTGCTCGTCGCACAGGGGCAGCAGCGCCGGGAAGTAGCGCAGGTTCTCCTCGAAGAGGTCGAACACGCTGTTGATCCACCGCTCCCCGAACCACACCCGGGGCCGCACCCCCTGCACCTTGATCTCCTGCGGCCGGGTGTCGGTGGCCTGCTCGAAGAGCGGGATGCGGGTCTCGTGCCACAGTTCCTTGCCGAACAGGAACGGCGAGTTGGCCGCCAGCGCGACCTGCACCCCGGCGATCGCCTGCGCCGCGTTCCAGTAGCCGGCGAAGTCCTCCGGGGAGACCTGGAGGTGGAACTGGGTACTGGTGCAAGCAGCCTCCGGCGTGATCGTGTCCGCCCAGGTCCGCAGCCGGTCCGTGCCGTCGACCTCGATGCGCAGGTCCTCGCCCCGGGCGGCGAAGACCTGGTCGTTGAGCAGCCGGTAGCGCGCGTTCTCCGACAGCGCCCCCTCGCCGACGTCCTCCTGCCGCAGCGTGGGAAGGATGCCGATCATGATCAGACGCGTGCCGACGGTGCCGGCGCGCTGCTCGGCGTGGTTCAGCGCGGCGCGGATCTCGGACTCCCACGCGTCGGGGCCGCCCGCCGTCAGCCGCCTGGGCGGGATGTTGATCTCGAGATTGAACCGGCCGAGCTCGGTGGACCAGGCGGGGTCCGCGATCGCTTCCAGTACGGCGTTGTTGCGCATCGCGGGCTCCGCGTCGCCGCCGACGAGGTTGAGCTCGATCTCCAGCCCCACCTGGGGCCGCTCCGACTCGAACCGTGCCTCGCGGAGCATCAGCGCGAACGCGTCGAGGCACTCCTGCATCTTGATCCGGTACCGGCGGCGGTCCTCGCGGGTGAAGACCAGCGCCGGGACGTCCCGTCCCATCGGCCCTCCACGGTGCCGCTCCGGTCGCCTCTCCACCCCAGCGTCGCATCATCGAGCGACCCCGACCAGACGGGACACGAGCGACCTCGGAGCGACGGGAAGCGGGCGATTCCGCCCCCGTGGGACGCGGAGGATGCCGGGCCGGCGGGACGCGGACGATGCCGGACCGGCGGGACGCGAGCGCCGGCGGCGCTCAGCGGCCCGGGGAATCCGGTTCGGGGCGGCTGCCGGTGAGCTCCGGCTCCAGGCCCTCGCTCACCGGCGCCCGGCCCCGGCCCACGTCCGCCCGCCACGCCTCGAAGGCCCAGGCGGTGAGCGCCACGACGGCCAGCCCCAGCAGCCAGCCCCCCACGACGTCGCTGACCCAGTGCACGCCGAGGGCGACGCGGGTGAAGCCGACCCCGAGCACCGAGAGCACCGACACGCACCAGAACGGTATCCGCGCGGCCCGCGGCACCATCGGCAGCAGCACCAGCAGGAACACCGCGAAGGAGGTGGTGGCGGTCATCGCGTGGCCAGACGGGAAGGAGTAACCCGGTGCGTGCGCCACCGGGTCCTCCAGCGCGGGCCTGGCCCGCTCCACCACGGTCTTCACCAGCAGCCCGATCAGGCCGCCCGCCACGGCCGTCACCGCGGCCCAGGCGGCCAGCCGCCACGCCCTGCGGTACAGCAGCCACACGGTCAGCACCGCGACGGCCGCGCGCAGGGTGACCGGGTCCCACACCCGGTCGGACAGTACGTGCAGGGCGCTCGTCCACGCCGGGTCGTTCACCGCGACCTCGTGCAGCCGTCGTGCGGCGTCCATGTCGAGGCGGCCCAGCGGCCGCCACTGGCCCACGACGAGGATCAGCAGCAGCCCGAAGGGCACCGAGGCGACGGCCGCGACCGCGACCGAGGCGAGCAGCCGTGCGCCGAACCGGCGGTCGGCCTCCCGGCGGCGACGGTCACGAAGAAGCGAGAGGGCGTTGCGGACCACCGTTCAGACTCCTGGATCGGGCTGGATCGGACCGGGCCGCCTGCCGCGCGCGGCCTCCAGTTGCGCGGCGAACGACAGCCCGAGGAAGAGGGCGACGGAGGTCAGGTAGGCCCACAGCAGCAGCGACATGAAGGCGCTGAGCGGCCCGTAGACCGTGTCGAAGGAGCCGCTGAGGTCGAGATACAGGCTCAGCAGCCAGGTGAGGGTCATCCACAGCACCAGGTACACCGCGGCCCCGAAGGCCAGCCAGGTGTAGCCGGGCTGCTTGCGGCGGGGAGAGCGGCGGAAGACGGCGCTCGCCGAGATGAGCGCGAGCAGCAGCCCGAACGGCCAGCGCAGGATGTCCCAGGCGGCCTGGGCGCTGCCGTCGAGCCGGTAGACCGACACCGCCGCCGAGGCGAGGTCGTCGCCGGCGACCATCGCGATGAACCCGAGGCCGAGCGGGAGCCCGGCGCTGAGGGACATCACCAGACCGCGCAGGTACTTCCGGTGGAAGGGGCGGTCGCGCTCGTTGCCGTAGATCCGGTTGGCTCCGCGCTCGATCTGGCACATCGCGGTGGTGACGTTCATCAGGGAGAAGCCCGCGCCGAGCCAGAGGGCGACCTGCGCGCCGTCGCCGGCCGAGCGCCGGCCGCGGTCGAGCGCGTCGGCGACGACCTTGGCGCTGGGGCCCTCGGCGATCTTGTGGATGGTCAGTTCGGCCAGTCTGCCGATGTTCTCCGTGTGCAGGGTGCCGGACAGGCCGACGAACGCGATGGCCAGCGGGATCACCGCCAGCACCGTCTGCAGGGCGAGGGCACGGGAGTGGCTGAAGCCGTCGGCGTAGCGGAACCGCAGGAAGGCGTCGCGCAGCAGGTGCCAGCCGCCGTAGCGGCGCAGCGAGGCCCACGCCTCGTCGGCGGAGAGCTCCTCGCCGCTCATGTCGCGGGTCTCGGGGACGGTGGTGGCGGTACCCATCACTTCCCCCGCTCGGGCAGCAGCACGGTCAGCGCGCCCGGCCAGGCCTGCGCGGTGAGCCGGCGGCCGGGGGCGACGGGATCCCCGTCGAGCTCGCGCGGCTGCGGGGAGTCGAAGGTGAACTCGGCCCGGCGGAAGGCGAAGAACTCCACCGGCACGCCGTCGCCGTCCCCGTCGCGCTCCTCCGCGGTGAGGCGGTCCGCGGTCTTCGGCGGTGTCTTCGTCCCGCCCCGGAGCAGGGTAGCCACGGCGCGCAGCCAGTCGCCGGGGCCGCGCGGGTCGAGGATCAGCAGGTCGAGCAGTCCGTCGTCGGGACGGGCGTCCGGCAGGAGCGTGATGCCGCCCTGCACGGTGCCTATGTTGCCGACGAGCACCATACGGGCCGCACGGCGCAACGTCGGCCCGTCGTCGAGGCGGACGGTCAGCTCCATCCGGGGGGTGCGCAGGGAGCCGAAGACGGCCAGCACGTAGGAGAGCCAGCCCAGGACGGCCTTGGCCCGGTCGTGGTCGTTGGCGCGCTGCATGACGGCGGCGTCGAGTCCGGCGCCGGACATCGCGGCGAAGTGGGTGGCCGCCAGGCCGTCGCCCTCGATGCGTCCGAGGTCGATGTGCCGGGCCGTGCCGCGCAGCGCGGCGTCCAGCGCGTCGGCGGGTGCCAGGGGCAGGCCGAGGTTGCGGGCCAGCAGGTTGCCGGTGCCGCAGGGCACCATGGCGAGCGGGACGTCGCTGCCCGCGAGGGCGTCGGCGGCCGCACGGAGGGTGCCGTCCCCGCCGCAGACCACCACGAGCGACGCACCGTCGCGCACCGCCTCGGCGGACTGGCCGCCGCCCGGATCCTCGGCGGTGGTCTCGATGAACACCGGTGCGTGGTGCCCGTGTTGCTCCAGCACCCGGCGCAGCGCGTCGCGGCCGGCCTGGTCGGTGACCGTGGGATTGAAGACCACGGCGGTACGGCCGCCGGGCCGTTCCGGATGGCCGGAGGCGGGGGCCGGGAGGGGCTGCGCGGCGGCCGCGGGGGCCGGAATGCGCCGAGCGGTGGCCGGGGCAGCGGCCACGGATCCGTCCACGAGCAGGGCACGTCCGACGATCAGCAGGGACAGGCTGCCGTTGACGAGCCCGCCCGCTACGTCGGTGGGATGGTGCATGCCCCGGTAGAGACGGGCGACGGCCACCAGCAGCGGCAGCAGGAACAGCACTCCGGCCACGACTCTCCGCCACGGCCCGCGCATCCGGGACAGGACCAGCACCGCCAGCCCGGCGTAGACGGCGGTGGCCGCGCCGGTGTGGCCGGAGGTGTAACTGGACGTCGGCGGAGAGGCGTCGAGACGGTCCACGTCCGGCCGGTGCCGCTCGACGGCCACGGTGATGCCGAGGAAGACCAGTGACTGGAGCGCCACGGCGAGGGCCAGGAACAGCGCCTGCCGCCACATCGGAAGCCGGGGGAGCAGGATCAACCCCAGGCAGCTCAGCAGGGTGACGGTGATCACCGTGAGCGTGTTACCGGCCTCCGAGGCGACCGACGACAGGGCCGTCAGCGTGCCCGTCCGGATCCGCTCGAAGCCCTCGTTGACGTGGTCCTCGACCGTCATCGGCCACAGACCACGGGCGGGCCCGGTGATCAACAACCCGATGCCCACCATCAGCGCCGCCTGACACACGGTCAGCGCACCGATCCGGGCGGCGGCCCGGCCGGTGCCGCGGGGCACGGAGATCCCGTGGGCGGCTCCGGTGGCTCGGGGTCGTGCGCCGGGTCTTTCCCCGGGCAGTCCGGCGGCACTCTCCGGCACGGCGGTAGGCATCGGCACTCCCATCGTCAGCGCCTCGCGGCGACGTTCGGCCGGGGTCTTCTCAGTCCCGGCCATCGCCATATGCCCCCTCTGCCCGGGTGCAGACAGGCTTTTCTCGCTCAGAACGGGAGACGGTTCCGGGCCCGACGGCCCGCGCCGCCGCTGCGCCCGACGGCGCGGGAGCTGGAGCTGAAGGGCTTGCTCAGCAGACGCCCCAGCGGGCCGGGCGCCTTCGACCCGGCCCGGGAGCCGGCGCCCAGGGTGCGCTGCGCGCCGTTCTGCGGGTGCCGGGACAGGCGCGGGACGAGGAAGGCGAGGATCGCGAGGAACACGCAGAAGACGAGGACACCAACGATGATCACTACGGACTCCAGGACTGTGCGGTCGACATTCGGGTCAGGTCTCGACCGCGTGCCCCCGCACGCCGGAATCACGCCGGAGTCGTCCGCCGGAGTCGTCCGCCGGAATCACGCCGGGGCCGTCCGCGTGGACGGCCCCGGCGATGCCTCGGGTGCGCTCGGCGCGGGTGCACCGCCCGCACCTCACCACCTGTGGGCGACGTCCACCACGATGCGGTCCGGCAGCCTGAGCACCCGGAACGGCAGGCGTGCCCGCACACCGAGCCCGACCTGCGTGACGCCCTCGAAACTGGCGCCGAACTTCGCGTCCCGGAAGGTGCGGTAGCCCGTCAGGTCGACACCGGGCAGCTTCTTGCCGGCCCGCCCCGGGTAGGTCGGGGTGCCGGTCTCCGGGTCGTACGACGGCGCGTGGATCCGGATCTCCAGGATCGCCCCGCCGGACACCGGGATCACGGCGCCGGACGCGTCCTGGCGGAAGGTCTTGACGTAGGCGACGTCGTAGCCGGGCGCCTTGCTGCTCGCGCCGGGAACGTCGAACACCATCCGGTCGTAGCAGTCGTGCCGCCCGGTGCGGATGCCGGTCAGCGACCGCTGCACCTGCGAGCCGTCCGCCCCGTGCTTGGACAGACTGCCCCAGCCGGTCGGACAGCCGAGCGCGGCCGCGCGGGCCGTTCCCTGACCGACGGCGGAGGCCGCCGGAACCGCCGCCCCCAGCGTTCCCGTCGCCATCACGACGACCGCCGCGGCGGCAGTCGTCCATCGTCCCTTGCGCATGATGTCCCCCTTCGGCGTCATGACTTTTCCGTCTCGTCTGCATACATGACATTCGGGGGGCTCGTATGGTTGCGCTCCGGGTCGGAGCTTCCGCGGATGCGTCCGGATGATTGCCGGACGGGACGCGGCGGCGGGGGCCATACTCGGAGACACGCCACGGCACATGCGTAGAGGGGCGGATGTACCGACTTCACGGAGTCGGTCCGGGGGCAAGCACGCGACGGCGCGACGGCGCAACGGGGGTGACGCACACTCATGACGAGTCCGACATCGTCTACGACGGCCGTGCCCGCAAGCGCGTGGAGACTCGGCGGGGACCGTCGTCGACTGGCCCGGGCGGTGGCCAGGGAGGTGGTCAACGAGGTGGCCGCCGGCGAGCTCCCGCTCTTCGAGCAGCGCGCCCGGAGCCACTTCCGCCCCCGGCTGTGGAAGCGCCGGCCCCTGTCCGTCGACGTCCTCGGGCTGGCGGCCGATGTGGTGACCCCGGCGGCGCTGTCGGCGGCGGCCGGGGTGATCGGGGTGATGTCCGCCGAGCTGGTGAGCCGGCTGACCTCGCGCGTCGTGGGACGTGTGACGCGCCGCTGGCGGCGTCCGGAGCTCGCACCCGCCGCGTCGGCGGACCCCTTGCCCGCCCCCACCGCCACGGAACTGGCCCGCTGGCACGCCGCCGCGCTGTCGGGCGCCCGCCGTCACCTCTCCGAGCCGCGCGCCGAGCAGGTCGCCGACTCCGTTCTGGCGGAACTCGTACGGATGCTGGCGGCGGACGCGACACCGCGGTGCCCCACGCAGCCCACGGCCGCGGACGGCGGCACGCCCGTCGGCGGAGGCCCGGCCACGGAGGGCGGCGCGGACGCGGGCGGAGGCGCCGGCGGTGGCGCCGGCGCGGACGGAGATTCGGGCGCAGACACAGGCACAGACGGTTCAGCGGCGACCAGGCCCTAGCGTGCTCGTACGCGCCGTCCTCTTCTGCGTCACGCTGATGGCCGCGGCCGTCACGGTCGCCTTCCCGGCCACCACCGAGCGACGCGACCGAGCCGCGGAACCCTACCCCCAGTGCTGGCTCCAGGCGGTCAGGGACTTCCAACTCTCCCTGCCGATGGACCCGGTGGAAGCCGAGATCCTCCGTCAGGCGCCGCTCTGGCCGCCGCGACGGGTGCCGGACGCGTACGCGCCGGCCCTGAAGCGGTATCTCGACCGGCGTTGTGCACCACCGCCGCCGAACCGGCGCGCGTCACGCGCCGGACTCGCGCTGGGTGCGCTCGGAGCCGGCGGCATCACCCTGTACTGGCTCAGCCCCTACCAGCAGATCCTCCTCCGCGGCCTGCGCCGCCTGCACCCCACACGGCGTTCCGGAACGCCCCGCGGCTACCGGCCCGACCTGGCCGACGCCGTCCAACGGCTGGCGGACGACACCGGCGTGACCGTCCACGGAGTGTGGCTCAACGCCTCCGACTACACCAGGAACGCGGTGGCGTTCGGCCACTGGCGCCGCCGGCACATCGAACTCGCCAGCGGTATGGAGGCACTGTTCGACGAGGATCCCGGCACCTTCGAGGTCGTCGTCCGCCACGAGCTGGGCCACATCCGCCACCGGGACCTCGACCTCACCTACGGTGTCACCGCGTTGTGGGCGGCCTTCAACCTCCTCCTCGTCGCCACGTTCGGCTTCGCCGTGTCCGGATACGCCGGCGAGGGCGCGTACCTGATCCGGCTGTCCTTCCACTTCGTGCTGCTCGCCCTCCTGCTTCACGCGGCCCGCAACACCTTCCTGCAGTCCCGCGAACTGCACGCCGACGCGTTCGCCGTGAGCGGTCCGCAGGCAGCGGACACGGGTGAGGAAGACAGGGCGGAGGAAGGCACGGCGGAGGAACGCCGAAGGAAACTGGACGAGTTCTTCACGGCCCTGTCCGCGCAGCGCCCGCACAACAACCGCGCGTCACGCACCTTCGTCCTCGGCGGCAGGGCCCCCACGGCACGGAAGACGGCACAAAGCCGCCGCTTTCATTGGCCGTTCGCCACGCACCCCGCCCTCCACCGCCGCCGTGCGGCCCTCCGCAACCCCGCTCTGGCGGGTGAACTCGGCGTCTGGGAGGCGGCCTTGACCGGATGCGTCGCCATGTTCGCCGTCAACCTGCTGCTGGGGAACAGCTTCGACCTCATGATGACCGGGCTGGGACTGGGCTTCGTGGACGTCGACACGCTCCGCCCCCTCTACTCCTGGCTCGCGATCCCCCTGCTCCTGCCCACCGGAGCCGTACTGGGTACGGGCATCCGGCACACGGTCGCCGCGTGGGACGGCATCCGAGGGGGCCGCAGGCTGGCCGGGCGGCTCACCCTGCTCGCCGTGGGCCTGTGGGCGGGGCTGTACGCAGGATGCGTCCTGCACCCGGCAATGACCTTCGGCTCCGGCACCTCGACGCAGCTCGGCACGATGTGGTGGCACGGGGTCACCGGCGTGATCGGCCTCGGCCTGGCACTGACCGCCGCACTGTCCGTCCTGGCCCTCACCCTGCTGGCCCTGGCCTGCGACGCCCTCTGCGCACCCCGTGCACCCCGTGCCCCCCTTGTACTGTGCGCCCCGCGGGCACCACGGGCAGCATTCTGGTGCGTCGGCACCTATGGCGTACTCACCGCCGCCGCCTGGTTCCCCTCGGCCCTTCCCGGCGGGATCGCCCCGTACCTCCTGACCACGGTTACCGTCGTCGCACTCCTGAGCGGCTTGGCCGTGGTTTTCCTCCGCCGCGTGCCCGGAGGGCCCGCTCCCGCGCCACCCACCCCGCAGCGCGAAGGCCAGAGCTCCTGAACGGCCGTCGATCCGCCCGGAATTGCCGATTCTCCCTCTCCTGGTCCCGAGAACATGCTTATGTGGCTGTACGAGGGGGGAACGGCATGAGCGAGCCATCCGCGCAGAATGATCAGCCCGTCAAACTTCTGGTGGTTCCCGAACGGACCGCGACGCGCGACGACGAGGTCACCGAACTCGACGTGGTCCTCGAGGTCAGGTGCCGGATCGCCGAGGAGGCGACGGGGCGCACCGGCGGAGCGATGAACCTCTGCCTGGTCATCGATCGCAGCGGCAGCATGAGCGGCCAGAAGCTGGAGACCGCCAAGCGGAGTTGCGTCGAGATCTTCCGCCGGATCACCGGCAACAGTCTGCTCACCGTGGTCGTGTTCGACGACGAGGCCGAAGTGGTGATCAATCCGCAGACGCCCCGGGACAAGGTCGAGGAGAAGCTCGGCGCCATCGGGACCGGCGGCATGACCAACCTCTCCATGGGCTGGTACCAGGGACTGCTGGAACTTCAGACGCACATGACGGACCAGCACTACAACCGGCTGGTGCTCCTCTCCGACGGCATGGCGAACAGGGGCGAGACGAAGAAGGCCACGCTGGCCTCCATGGCCTCCCGGGCTCGTGACGTGGGCATCACCACCTCGACCGTCGGCATCGGCACCGACTTCCAGGAGGACCTGCTCGAGGCCATCTCCACCGCCTCCGGAGGCCGGTTCTGGTACATCGGGGACTCCGCGATCGAGAGCATCCTGGAGGAGGAGTTCCTCGGCGCCCTCACCGTCGCCTACGACCGGCCCCGCGTACGACTGGACCTGCCCGCCGGCGTGAAAATCAGCGAGGAGCTGCACTCGCTGCGCAGCAGCCCGCGCGGCGGTTACGGTCTGCGGTCCCTGAAGGGGCAGGACGTCTTCAACTTCGCGGTCCGTCTGGAGATCGATCCGGAGCGGGTGGACGGCGAGTCGTTCCGCATCGGGGCGACGCTGTACAACGACCGCGAGGAGGTGGCGGCCGCGGAGGAGACCGTCACCCTGGCGCCTCAGCCCCAGGTCGCCGCCACACCGGTGCATCCCCTCGTGACCAGCGTGGTGGCGCAGCACCGCGCGGCGTCCACCGACGAGAAACTCATGGCGGGGCTGGAGTCCGGGGACCTCAGCAGTATGCGCACCGAGTTGATGGCCGAGGTCGAGCGGATGCGCGCGGTCGAGGCGGACATCAAGAAGCGGCGGTCCATGTGGGGCGACGACGCCCGCTATCAGGGTGAGATGGGCAACGTCGGCGTCTACATGGGCAACAACGCCGTATCTCTCGCGCTCACCGAACTCCTCGCTCCGTACGGTCAGTCGCCGGTGGTGCAGCTCTTCCTGAGCCGGTGGCGCAAGGTCGTCAAACGCGGGTGGGCCCGCAACGACTACCGTGACATGGCAGCGTACGGCGTCGACTCGGACAACCAGGCCGGTCTGCTGCTGGAGGCGATCCGGCTCATCGACCGGCTGATCCTCGAGTTCCCACAGGACAGGGCCACACTGGAAGAACACCGCGAGAGAATCCGTGACCAGCTGGCACAGCTTTGACAACGAGGACTGGACCTACAACGCGGGGTCGAAGACTCTCTTCGGACACGGCGGCGGCATCGGCGACTTCGCCACCTCCTACGCGGTCGACACGTCGCTCGGCACGATGCTCAACGGCCGTGTCTCCGCGGAGATCCGTCTGACGAGTCCCACCGGGACGGGCGCCGGGCTGGTCTGCCGGGCCGATCTGGGCTGGACGTTCGTCGCGTTCCACACGGTGTCGCCCAACCCGGTCGACCACACGGCCGTGGCACGGTTCAGCGTCCTGCAGGAAGGAGTGCTGGTCCCCATCGCCCAACTGCCGGAGCCCATCACCCTCTCCCAGGGGTTCAACCGCTTCTCGCTGGAGTTCTACTCCGGCCGGATGCGGGGCGAGATCCGAACCGGCAAGCACGAGTACGAGTTGCTGGCCACCTGCCCGCACGTCCCGTTCCCCGGCCATGTGGGGCTGGTGAAGTTCTACGGTGCCGCGATGATGGCAAAGTCCGTCACGGCGGAGCGCACCCTGATGCCCTTCGTCACCCCGACCGTGCTCGAGCGGACGCGAAAGGGCCAGGACTTCTCGCACGACGTGTTCCTCTGTCACGCGTCGCCGGACAAGCCGGAGGTGGAGTCCCTGGCCGAGCGGCTGCGCGAGCGGGGCATCCGGTGCTGGCTGGACAGCGGGGAGATCCGGTTCGGCGACCGGCTCACCCAGAGGATCCAGGAAGGCCTGCGCGGAAGCCGGTACGTCCTTCCCTGCATCAGCCCGAACTTCCCCAAGTCCATCTGGGCGCAGTCGGAGTACGGATTCGTCCTCAACGCCGAACTCAGCGGAGACTCCTCCCGGACCGTGGTCCCCCTGATGCTGGACGACGCCGAACCGCAGCAGATCCCGGAACTCCTCCGGGACGTGCGGCGGGTGAACACCAGTAACCAGGTCGAGTTCGAGGAGTTCATCGCCTTCCTGCTCAGCCACTAGCCCGAGGACCGGGGAGGGACAAGTGGCAGGCCCCGGCGGGCGCTGTCCACACGCCGAACAGGGCGCCCACCGCCCGTACGAGCTCAGACACAGTGGGAGCACAGGTCAGGGCACATGCCGGAGCACGACGAGAGGGGCCGACAGCGTCAGCCGTCGGCCCCTCGGATGTCACAGCGGGGGAGGTCAGCCCGTGAGGCCGTCCTTGGACCGCTCCTTGGTGTCGCGGGCCTTGCCCCGGGCCTCCAGTGCGGCTCCCTTGGCAGCGGTGGTCTCGTTGCCGAGCGCGTGGGCCGCCTTGCGCACGGCCTTCCCGACCACCTGCTCGGTCTTGGCCTTGGCCTTCTCTGCGGCGCTCATGTCAGTCCTTTCGTAGACACTCACTCACCCGCGTGCCCCCGACCCGACGACGAAAACGGCCCGCTCCGGCACCGCTGAAGCCGCTCCGGCACCGGTGAGGCGCACCAGCCCCGCTGGAGCCGCTCGGCCTCGGCCAAGGGTGCATCCACCTGGACGAGGGAGAAGCCGCCCCGGCCCCGCGACGGCGCCTACCGCATCCGGGCTCCGGCCGTGCGCAGCATCTCCTGCCAGGCACGCATCCGTCCCGCCGCACCCTCGTTCAGCAACTGGTCCACCGCGCCGCTGGTCACGGCGGGAGTCTGGGCGGCCGGGGGCGCCTGCTGAGCCTCGCGCCGGGCGAAGTCGGCCAGAGCCTGCTCCTGCTCGGCGCTCGGGTCGGGGGACATGGAACCGCCCCTGCCCACGAGGTCGTACCGTCGTCCGTCCACGGTCAGCAGGAGGGTGCCCAGGCGGGTCAACCGGCCGGTGACGGTGCGCGGGTCCGCCTGGAAGACCACCGCGGAGGCGCGATCACGGGCCCGCAGGGCGCCGGCGCCCAGGGTGACCAGGAGGGGCTCGCACCGCGCGCCGTTCCACAGGCTGCGCCGCCAGTAGACGATCCCGGTGTGTTCGGCCTCAGTGCTCATGGAGCAGATAATGGCATGAACGCGCCCGACCAGCGGCCGGAGGACCCGTGCGGCGGCCGGCGGGGTCGCTTCGGAGCCGCCCTGGAAGCCGCCTCGGAATCGCTTCGGATCTGCTTCGGGTCCGCGTCGAGGGCGAACGGCCCCCGCTGACAGGAGACCGAACACGGCGGAGGGGGAACGGAGGACACGGGTGACACGCGTGGTTCCCGATGCCGGTGGCTGATGATAGACACGGCGGGGTCACAGTTCCTGTCCGCCAGCAGGAAGGCTGCCCCATGTCAGAATCCAGGTCCGACGCCGCGCCCGAGACCGGCGGGTCGGCGACGCGACGTCAGGTACTGGCCCGATCCGGCGCCGTGGGATTGGGTATCGCCTTCACCGGAGCACTGTCGGAGCTGTTCGCGGGTACCGCGAGTGCGCTGGGCCGCTCCGGCTACGGCCCCCTCGTCCCCGATCCGAACGGCCTGCTCGACCTGCCGGAAGGTTTCCGCTACAAGGTGCTCTCCCGCGAGGGCGATCGACTCCGCTCCGGGGAAGGGCGTGTCCCCAGCAACCATGACGGCATGTCCGCCTTCGCTGGCAGACACGGCCGGGTGCACCTGGTGCGCAACCACGAGAACCGTCCCACCGCGGCGGTCCCCGTCCCGGCCGTCGCGGGCATCACCTACGACCCCGCCGGCAAGGGCGGCTGCACGACACTCACGCTGGGCAGCCGAGGCGACGTCCTGTCCGAGCGGGTCGCGATCGCCGGTACGGCCGTCAACTGCGCGGGCGGGCACACCCCTTGGGGAACCTGGCTGACCTGTGAGGAGACCGAGGACAGAGCCGGCACGAACGGCTACACCAAGGACCACGGCTTCATCTTCGAGGTGGACCCGGTCGATCCGCACCGCACGGGGGCCGTACCGCTCACCGCCATGGGCCGCTTCCAGCACGAGGCGATCGCGATCGACCCCGGACGGGGTGTCGTCTACGAGACCGAGGACGCCTTCCTCAAACCCTTCGGACTCTTCTACCGGTTCCTGCCCGAGCGGCCGCGCGGCGGCCTCGGCTCGCTGCGCGCGGGCGGCCGGCTGCAGGCCATGCGCGTTCCCGGCGTGCCGGACCTGTCCTCCATCCAGGAGACGGGAGCCTCCTTCGACGGCATCGAATGGGTGGACGTCCCCGACCCGCTCGCCACCCAAACCCCCATCCGCCTGCAGGACTTCGGGCCGAAGGGCATCACCCACGCCCAGAAGCTGGAAGGCTGCTACTGGGGCGGAAGCTGCGTCTACTTCGTGTCCTCCTTCGCCCGCAGCGCGGACGGCTCCGCAGCGGACCACTTCGGGCAGATCTGGCGCTACGACCCCGCCCTGCGCCGCCTCACGCTCGTCGTCGTCTTCGGCCCGGACACGGACGTGCGACTGCCCGGCGAGTCACCGGACAACATCTGTCTCGCCCCCAGCGGCGGTCTCATGGTCTGCGAGGACGGCAACGGCGCCCAGCACGTCTTCGGCGTGACCCGCCGCGGCGAGGTGTACGCCATGGCCCGCAACCGCCAGAACATCGGCACGCCCGAGGCCCCGGAGTGGGGCGAGTTCGCCGGCGTCACCTTCGCCCCGGACGGCAGGACGATGTACGTCAACTGCTACACCCCCGGCACGACGTTCGCCGTGACAGGGCCGTTCCGGCGGTAGTCCCGGGCCGGCGTTCCCGCTGATCGCCGGTGGGCCGGTTCCGGCTCACCGGCCAGATCGCGGCGGCCCGGTCGCAGGGGACAGGGCAAGCCGGCGGACGGACCTCGGTGCGCCCTCCCCTCGGCCTCGGATGCCGCGGCTCCTGGAGATCAGCCTGCGGGCAGGCCCTACTCCATCCCGGCCGGCACTCGCGTGGCCTGGTGGTGGTACATCCGCCAGCCCGCGTCGCCGTCACCCTTGCGCCAGATCGAGCTGTGCCTGGTCCTGCGCTCGCCGAGCCTGGTCTCGAAGGTCAGATGCACCAGTCCCGGGGCGAGCCGCACGCCCGAGAGATCCGAGGGCTCGTAGCGGGGACCGTCCGGCGAACTGCCCGGATGACCGGGCAGTTCGCCGAGCATGACCTCGTACGTCGACCGACGTCCGGACCCGCCGACCTCCACGAACTCCGGGTCGAGGAGCCGCCCGGCAAACTCCCGTGACGCGCGGATCCGCGGATCCATCAGCGCCAACTCGCCCGCGATCGCCTGCCGCACATCGTCCGTCGCCTCGTCCATGACCGTATCCCTACCGAGCCCACCGGCCCCGCGGCAACCGAATTGATCATCCGCACGGGTTGTTCGTCCCGCCGCGGCATCGACCGAGGGCTGATCTCCGCCACCGCCCTCGTGCGGACGTCATCATGCGGACGTCATTCGGAATGCTCCGCGGCGGCCCGGGCGGCCCGGATCAGTTCGTCGGAGAGCGGGTGCGGGGCTCGGGCCGGAAGGACGAGGACGAGGGGTACGGGAGGCGCGTCGGCCAGGCCGATGTAGCGCACGCCGGGGTGCGGGTGCTGCCGTGCGAAGTCGGGCAGGACACCGAAGCCCCGGCCGAGGGCGACCATCTCCATCCAGGCGTCGTAGGTGGCGCTCTCCACCGCGACCGAGGGCCGCTGCCCCGGCGGCCACAGCTCGGGGCGGACGGTGCCGCTGGCGGAGTTGACGACGAGCGGCAGTCCGGCGAGTTCCGCCCACTGCAGGCGACGGCGCCGGGCGAGCAGATGGTCGCGGGCGACAACGGCGATCCGCGGCTCGGAACGGAGCCGGATCGAGGTCAGGGCGGGATCGTCCACGTCACCGTGCAGCAGGGCCGCGTCGACCGCGCCCACGTCCACACCGGCGAGACGGTCGTCGCGGCGGACGAGCTCGACGGGCACTCCGGTGGACTCCTCGAAGTCCGTGAGGATGCGGCGGGCGAGGCCGCTCGGCAGCAGCCAGGTGAAGCCGAGACGCAACTGCCCCTCGGCGCGGACACGCGCGAATGCGGCGTCCATGCGGGGCAGCAGCTCTTCCAGTTCGGCCCGCAGGCGGCGGCCCGCGTCCGTGAGCGCCACGCTGCGCGTGGTGCGCCGCACCAGCCGCACGCCGAGAGAGCGCTCGAGCGCGGCGAGGGCGCGGGTGAGCGTGGGCTGGCTGATCCGGCACCGCGCGGCCGCGCGGGAGAAGTGCTCCTCTTCCGCCAGCACGACGAAGTACCGGAGATGTCGCATCTCCGTATTCATGCGACACGAGTATAAATACGGGTGGTGGCGCATTTCTCTTCGGCCATCGGCCCGCCTAGCGTCGGGAGTGCTCAGACGGCCGGACCGTCCCCGGCGTGAGGGGGTCCGACCCGGTACGGACATCGCGCCACGGAAACGGACTGCTCGGCATGCGCAGCGAAGACATCCTCCGCGCTCCCTCGACCCCTCTGGACGGACCGGCCTTCCCGGCGGGCCCGTACCGCTTCTCCCGGCGCGAGTACCTGACGATCACGTACCGCACGGACCCGGACGCGATGCGCGCCGTCGTCCCGGAGCCGCTGGAGGTCGACGAGCCCCTCGTGCGCTTCGAGGTCATCCGGATGCCGGACAGCACGGGCCTCGGCGACTACACCGAGTCGGGACAGGTGCTGCGGGTGCGCCACGGCGGCGAGGAGGCCGAGTACATCCACTCGATGTACCTGGACAACGCGCCCGCCATCGCCCTGGGCCGGGAGGGGAGCGGCTACCCGAAGAAGCTGGGCGCACCGCGCCTGTACACCGACTCCGACACCCTGGTCGGCACCCTCGACTACGGCAGCCTGCGGGTGGCGACCGCGACCATGGGGTTCAAGTACGCGCCGATGGACCCCGAGGCCGCCCGCGCCGAGCTGGCCGTCCCCACGTACATGCTCAAGAAGATCCCCGGATACGACGGGTCGCCGCGCATCTGCGAACTGCTGCGCATCGAGATATCGGACCTGACCGTTCTCGGCGCCTGGACCGGCCCGGCCCGGCTGCAGCTGTTCGCGCACGCGCTGGCGCCCATGGCGGACCTGCCGGTGCTGGAGGTCGTCGGCGCGTCCCACATCCTCACCGACCTGACGCTGCCGACGCCGTCCGTCGCACACGACTACCTCGCGGCCTGACCACCCGCCGCCCGTTGCTCGACGCCCGCCGATCGACGCGCGGCCCCGCCCCCTACGACCACTCGCGACACCGACGAAGGAATGGCTCGTGTCCACCTCATCCTCGCCTCTCTCACCGTCCCCGGCGCCCTCCGTCCTCCCCGATCTGACCGGGCGGACAGCCCTCGTCACCGGCGCCGGCAGCGGCATCGGCCGGGCCATCGCGCTGCGCCTGGCCGCGTCGGGCGCGGCGGTACGCGCCCTGGACCTGGACGCGGACGGCGTCCGCGCCGTCGCTCGGGCCACCGGGGGTGAGGCCCTCGTCGTCGACCTGTCCGACCTGGACGCGGTGGACGCGCTCGACCTGGACGACGTCGACATCCTGGTCAACTGCGCGGGCATCCAGAACGTCTCGCCGATCGAGAACTTCCCGCCGGAGAAGTTCTCGCTGATGCTCCGGATCATGCTGGAGGCCCCGTTCCGCCTGGTGCGCGGAGCGCTGCCGGGCATGTACCGCCGGGGCTGGGGCCGCGTCGTCAACGTCTCCTCCGTGCACGGTCTGCGCGCTTCCGCCTACAAGAGCGCCTACGTCGCCGCCAAGCACGGCCTGGAGGGCCTGTCGAAGGTGATCGCGATGGAGGGCGCCGCGCACGGGGTCACGTCCAACTGCCTCAACCCGGGTTACGTGCGCACCCCCCTGGTCGAGCGGCAGATCGCCGACCAGGCCGAGGTCCACGGCATCTCCGAAGCGGAGGTCGTCGGACAGGTCATGCTGGAGAGCGCGGCCGTGAAGCGACTGGTGGAGCCGGAGGAGATCGCGGAGGCGGCCGCGTTCCTCTGCGCTCCGCACACGTCGGCGATGACCGGGACCTCGCTCGTCATCGACGGAGGCTGGACCGCCCACTGAGGGCCGGTACGGGAGCTCCTGCGGGACGGCGCGGCCACTGGGCCGGGCCGTCCCGCGCCGCGTACGGACGGTCAGCCGGCCCGCTGCCTCTGCTCCGGGGCCGCCCGCAACCGCCGTACTTCGGCGCTCGAGCGCGGCACGTCTTGGCGCGCGGCGGCGATGAACCCGACGTTCGCATCCGACCCGGCGGAAGGTGACGAGAACCGGTGGGTCCTCACCGAGCTGACGGGCCATTCGCACCGTCTCCCCGGCCGTCGGCAGGCGGTCGAACAGATCGGCAGGCTACACACGGACTCAGCGCTGCGGGCCGAACGTTCAGTTGAGTTCGCGTCAGTTCGGCGCATCCGTCGACCGCGTGTGGCGGCTGTGGTGAGGTCGGGTCATGACTGATCTATGGCGGACGGACCGGATCGGGGCTGCTCTGCGGGGCGAGAACCCGACTGTGCTGCGGCGGCTCGAGGCGGGCTTCGCGGTGATCGGGGACGTTCAGTTCCTGCCGGGGTACTCGGTGCTTCTCGTGGATGAACCAGGTGTTCGACGACTGTCCGACCTGCCGAGGGCCAGGCGGATGTCGTTCCTGTCCGACATGGATCAGCTCGGCGAAGCGGTCGAGCTGGCTTGTCAGCGTCTGGACCCGGAATTCCGCCGGGTCAATCTGGAGATCCTGGGCAACAGTGATCCGTTCCTGCACGCCCACGTGTGGCCTCGATTCGATTGGGAGCCGGTCGAGTTGAGGGGTGGACCGGTGTGGCTGTACCCGCGTGATCGATGGAGAGACGAGCGGTTCAGGCTCGGTCCGCGGCACGATGTGCTGCGAGACGCCATCGGCGCCGAACTGGACCGGCTGCGCTGAAGCGTTCGAGGGCGGTGCTGAGCGGCAGGCGCCTTGGAGCGCGATGCCCCGGCACCGCCGGCCCCGCCCGCTGTGACTGCGCGGGTCGAGGCAGGGGCTCTCCCCGTGCCGCGGGTCCCCGCTAGCGTGTCGCGGTCTGCCGGGTCTGTAGCGACACGCTGTCTTTGAGGGTGAGCAGGCGTCAGGAGATCACCCGAAAGGACCAATGGTGTGTCAATCTGCTTATATCTATGGGGGTTTGTGGCCCCCTCCGTCGCGGGGGAAGCGGCGTGAAGGCCCCATAAATACCCCGTTCGGAGTCTCGGAGCCCGCTCTCCGATATGCCCGATATGACAGGTCTGGGGGTGGTCGTTACGTTCAATCATGTGCCGGCTGTGGAGCCGGTGTCCCTGAGAAGGAGAAGCACATGAACACCACCCGTTCCACCGTTGTCACGGCCGCCTTCGCGGCCGGCGCGGCTCTGGTCGCGACGGGCATCACCTACGCGTCGGCCGCCTCGGCCCCGGAGGCCCCCCAGGCCGCCCAGGCCGCGCCGGCCGCTGTCGCCGCCGCCCCCCTCGGTGGCAGCACCGGCGGCAAGGGCGGGGAGGTCTACGAGGAGGGCCGGATCTTCATCAACGAGCGCTCGTACTCCTCCCACGCCGGTGACTGCATCACCGTGATCAGCGGCCTGGGCGCCAAGACCCTCAACATCCGCAACGACAGCCGCAAGACCGTCGAGGTCTTCCGCGGGGTGGTCTGCGACAACGGCGCTCCCATCGCCACCGTCGGCCCGCACAGCTCCAGCGACGGCGTGCACGTGCGCTGGACCAAGGGTGTCAAGGTCAAGCACGGTGTCGTGGGCAGCTTCCGCGTGGTCGACCACGACTACAAGGACTGATCCCGCACCGACTGAGTGAATGGGGAACCCCGGCCCGCCGGAATCGGGCCGGGGCTCCACAGCAGGGCCAAACGACACTCCCGGCACTGCGCGTCCACCCCCGTTGAACTGCCCGGTGATCGGGCACTCTCTGAGGGTGGACGCGCACCGGCAGCCGGAGAAGACTCCCGACGGACACTTCGTCGTCGTCAACGGGCGGAAATGGCGGGCGGCGGATCCCTCGCTCCCCGAAGAAGTCGCCGGCCGTCTTCGTCACCACCTCATGGCCGCTCGCCGCGCGGTGCGCTCCGCGACAACCGCCGGCGTCCCCGAGGCCGAACGCTCGGCCCGCGCTCGCGTGAACCGCGCGAAGATCGCGTCGGGGGAGCGCGGCACACCGTGGTGGGAACAGTCCGAGGAGCAGCGCCGCCGGAGGTGGGAACGCGGCCTCGCGCGACTCGACGCGGACGCGCCGGAGTGAGGCGCCCGCCGCCGCCCCCTTCATCACAGCTCTGCGGCGACCACTGCTGCGGCGAACGGCAGGCCGCACCGTCGGGCAGTCACAGCCACCGCCCCAGGGCCCACAGGCCCCGCCTGCCACGGACACCCGCGCGACCATCACCTGATCATCGACATGAGCAGCCCGTGGGTCTCGGCATCGGCGGCGACGACGAGTCCGCGACCGCGCCCCGCCCGCTCGATCGGGACGCCGTCGATCCCGGTGACCACGCAGCCGGCGGCCCGGCACACGGCGATACCGGCTGCGAAGTGCACGCTCCCGGACAGGTCGCCGCCGTCGGTGACGTACGCGGCGCGCTTCCCGGCGGCGACCCACGCCAGTGCCAGCGTCGTGGACACGACCCGCGGCCGGAACCGCTCGGCGAACCCGGGACGCGCCAGCAGGTCCACGGCCCGGAATCCGGGTGCGCCGGGGAAGGGTGGATCCAGATTGACTTCCACCAAGCGGGTGTCGGCCGAGGGCACGAGCTCCGCGTCGACCCCGTCGCGCCGCACCCGGGCGGTCTCGCCGTCGGTGAAGGACACCTCGCCACTGAACGGGTCGGCCACGGCCGCCGCCCCGCCCCGCAGCGCGACGTTGACGGCCACGAGCATGCTGCCCACGGCGTAGTTCAGCGTGCCGCACAGGGGATCCACCAACCACTGGCGCTCAGCCTCGGCGGCACCCTGCCGGCCGCCCTCCTCGCCCAGCACGGCGTCCTCGGGACGGGCGGCACGGATGACCTCGAGGATCCTCTTCTCGGCCTCGACGTCGGCGGCGGTGGCGAAGTCTCCGGCACCCTTGTCGATGCGGGCGAGCCGCCGGCCGTACAGGGTGCGCACCACGTCCGCACCGGCACGTGCCGCGGCTACAGCGACCTCGGCGTCGTCAGAGCCCGTACGGGAGTCGATCATGACGTGTACTATAGAGGCGGCAGACACGTCCTGACTCGTCCCTCCGCTCACCCCTTGGCGAAGCCCGCTCACCCCTTGACGACTCCGAGCGGCACCAGGCGCGCGACCAGCCGGGCGAGCCCCGCGCCCTCGGTCGCGAGGGCCACGGCGTCCACGTCCTTGTAGGCATCGGGGGTCTCCTCGGCGAGCGCGCGCCAGGAGGCCGGCCGGACGGCGATGCCATGGGATTCCAGCTCGTCGCGAAGTTGCTCGCCGCGGACCCGGCGCAGGGCCTGGTGGCGGCTCCAGACGCGTCCCGCGCCGTGGGCGGAGGACCAGAAGGCCTCGTTCCCGACGGTGCCGGCCATCACGTAGGAGGCCGTGCCCATCGTGCCGGGAACCAGCACGGGCTGCCCGGACTCGGCGAGGTCGTCCGGCAGGTCCGGGTGGCCCGGGGGCAGGGCCCGGGTGGCGCCCTTGCGGTGGACGCACAGCCGGCGGGGTACGCCGTCCACCTCGTGGGTCTCGATCTTCGCCATGTTGTGGGAGACGTCGTAGACCAGCTCCAGGCCCACCCCGGCGGCGGTGGCGAAGGCGTGGCGCGCGGCCTGGGTGAGCAACTGCCTGTTGGCGCGGCCGTAGTTGGCCGCGGCCGCCATCGCCCCGAGATAGTCGCGGCCCGACGTGGAGACGGCGGGCGCGCAGGCCAGCTGCCGGTCCGGCAGGTGGATGCCCCAGGCGCGCAGGGACTGGTCCATGACGCGGACGTGGTCGGTGCACACCTGGTGTCCCAGGCCGCGGGAACCGCAGTGGATCATGACGCACACCTGGCCGGAGTGCAGGCCGAAGGCGGCCGCGGTGCGGGCGTCGTACACCTGGTCCACGGCCTGTACCTCCAGGAAGTGGTTGCCTGATCCCAGGCTGCCGACCTGCTGGAGCCCCCGGTCCACGGCCCGCTGGCCGACCTGCGACGGATCGGCCCCCGGCAGCACTCCGCGGTCCTCGCAGCGCTCCAGGTCGCGCGGTACGCCATGACCGTGCGCGACCGCGTACTCGGCCCCGGCAGCCAGCAGCTGCTCCAACTGCGGGCGGCCGGACAGCTTCCACAGCCCGCCGCGCCCCAGTCCGCGCGGGACGGTGTCGCCGAGGATGTCCATCAGCCGCCGCATCCTGGACGCCAGGGGCTCGCGGTCGATGTCGCCGGCGAGCAGCCGGACGCCGCAGGAGATGTCGAATCCGACGCCGCCGGGCGAGATCACCCCGCCGGCGTCGATGTCCGTGGCGGCCACCCCGCCGATCGGGAAGCCGTACCCCCAGTGCACGTCGGGCATGGCGTACGAGGCGCGGACGATGCCGGGCAGGGTCGCCACGTTCGCGACCTGCTCCAGCGCCTTGTCCCCGGCCGCCTGCGGCAGAAGATCTCGTGTCGCGAAGACGAGCCCGGGCACGCGCATCGGGTCCTGCCGCTCGATGCGGAACCGGAACGGGGTCTCCTCCACCAGCGTGATGTCCATGCGCGTCACCCGACCCTGGCCGTAACGGACGTGACGCTTCCCCTCGAGGTCTGAGCGGTCGCTGTGTCGAAGCGGGTGCGCGGCCGCCGGGAGAATTTCGTCTCGCGCGCGGACTGTCCCGATCCCAGCCCTGTGGCCTCCATGCTATTGCGGAGGGCGGCCCCCGGCAGCCGCACCGCCGCGTGAGGCTCCGCCTAGGTCAGGCCGAGATGCACCGCAGAATGGACCGCCCGAAAATGGTCTGAGCACACGATTCGGGCCCCGGACGCACCGTCCGGCGCGCCCCCAAGGTCCCCCAAGGTCCTCCAAGGTCCCTCAAGAGCCACACACCATCGGCCCGGTCCGGCCCAACGCAACCCGGCCCGGTCCGGTGCGGGAAGGCGGTGGCGTCCGATGACGTACGTCGCGGTGAGTGCGCTGAGCCATCCGGGGCTGATCCGCGAACGGAACGAGGACAGCCTGGTCGCCGGGCCGTGGACCCTGTGCGCCACCGTGACCGAGACCCCGCAGACGCTGATGTTCCCGCTCGGCACGCCGCTCGTCGTCGCCGTCGCCGACGGGATCGGTGGCCAGCCCGGCGGCGAGGTGGCCAGTGGCCTGGTCGTCCGCCGGCTCGCGGCGGCCGGGCCCGCCCTGGCCGACGAGGACCACGTCCGCGAGGCACTGCACGCCTGCAACCGCGAGGTGTACGAGGCCGCGGGCGACGACCGCGACGGACTGGCGACCATGGGCACGACCGTCGCGGGCGCCGTCGTACTGCCCGGGTCGTTGCTGGCGTTCAACGTGGGCGACAGCAGGGTCTTCGCCGCGCCCCGGGACGGGCTGCTCCAGGTCAGCGTGGACGACAACCCACCGCCCGAGCCGGGTCAGCGCACCGTCTCTCTGCTCACCCAGGCCCTCGGGGGCACCTGGAAGTACCGGCCCATCACCCCGCATGTGAAGGCCACACCCGCCGCCCCCGGCGACAGGTACCTGATCTGCACCGACGGCCTGACCGACCCGGTGCCGAACGACGTCCTCGACGACCTGCTGGAGGAGTACGACGACGGCCGGGCCGCCTTCGAACTGTGGAAGGCCGCCATCGCCGCCGGCGGACCCGACAACATCACGCTCGCCGTGGTGCGGATCGCGGACGGATGACCGCCGGCCGGCCCCGCCCCGGAGAAGGAGTCAGGAGGAGAAGCCGTACCGCCCTTGCAGGCGGACGAAGTACGCGAGCGTGAGGACCCGTTGCCGCTCCAGCCCGGTCGGGGTACGCAGGTAGGACACGACCTGCTCCCGGCCGCCCGGCCCGATGGGCTGCACGAGGCGACCGCCGACCCGCAACTGCTCGGCCAGGGGCGCGGGAACCTCCGGGAACGCGGCGGAGACGACGACCGCGTCGTACGGTGCGCGGTCCGGCACACCCCCGCTGCCGTCCCCGACACGCAGCTCGACCTCGCGAACGCCCTGCCGGTCGAGGTTGCGCCGCGCCTGATCCGCGATGTCCGGGTACATCTCGACGGTCACGACATCGGCGGCCAGGCGGGCGAGCAGCGCGGTCTGGAAACCGAGGCCGGTGCCGATCTCCAGCACGTGCTCGTCCCCGCCCAGTTCGAGACCCTCGATCATCGTCGCCGAGAGCGAGGGCTGCGTGGTCACCTGCCCGTGCCCGATCGGAAGCGGGACGTCACGGTAGGCGCGCGTCTGCTGGTCGGCAGGCACGAATGCCGCCCGGGGCGTGGCACGTACGGCCTCCAGCAGGCGCTCGTCGCCGATCCCGGCCGCTCGCACGGCCCGTACGAGATCCTCGGGAGAGGGGGCGGCTTCGGTCATGTTCGCTGCTTTCCGTGCTCATACGTCGAGCGTCACCGAGCAGGTCCAGCCCTCCGGCCCCCGGGTGAAGGCCAGCTCGTGCAGCGTGACCGCCTTCGGCGCGGCCCCCGTCACCGGAAGCGACCCGGCATCGGCCATCCGCAGACCGCCCCGCACGCCGCCGGTGACCGGCGTCAGTTCCACCTCCACGGGGATCTCGTTCTCGGTGTCGAGCCAGTACACGACCTCTTCCAGCAGCGCCACCAGCACATCCTCGTCCCTGTCGGCCCGCACCACGACGTCCCGCCGGCGGACTTCGGCTGCCCCGGTCAGGTCCAGGAACGACTCACAGACCCCCCGCACCGCCTGCGCCAGGCACTCCTCGCGCGTGGGGGCCCATGCCTCCACGCGCAGGTCCGCGGTGTGCGGAACACTGCGATGCCCGGCGTGCCGCGCGGACGTCTCCGGCTTCATCCCACCGCTGCTTTCCCCTCACGGATCCCTGTGAACGGTCCGATCAGTCCGTGCCTCCATCGTCACCCCGCCGCGACGGTCACGCGCGACGGGCCTCGCCGGGTTTCCTCAGGTGCGGGGGTGGGCGGCCGAGGCGAGAATGAAGGGTGCGGTCCGTCGCCGGCAAGCGGCGACGGGGCGCCGCGGACGGCCCGGGGCGTCCACCGCGCCTGTCCGTTCGCCCTTCCGAAGGCAGGGACCGACGTGCAGATCCGGTACCTGATGAACACCCCGCCCGCCAGCGTGCCCCGCACGAGCTCGCTGGAGGATGCGGCGCGGCACATGGCCCGTGCGGGCGTCGGGGCCCTGCCCGTCGTCGACGACGACCGGGTGGTCGGCATCGTCACCGACCGCGATCTGGTCGTGCGGGCGATGGCCCGCGGTCTGTCGCCGCAGGGCGGGGTGGAGACGGTGATGTCCGCCGCCCCGGTTGACTGGTCAACAATGCCGGCGCGGGCCACACGGCACCCTGGAGCAGGAAAGCCTCGAGGATGTGCGTGCCGTCATGGAAGTCAACTTCTTCGGCGTGCTGAGCGTCACGAAGGCGGCCCTGCCCCTGCTACGGGCGAGCGAGGGCCGTCTCTTGACTGTGACCAGCGTCGGCGGGGTGATCGGCCAGCCCTTCAACGAGGCGTACTGTGCCGCCAAGTTCGCGGTCGAGGGTTTCATGGAATCCCTGGCGCCGGTCGCGGCCACGGCCGGCGTGCACGTCAGCGTGGTCGAGCCGGGTGCGGTGGCCAGCGAGTTCGTCAACAACGTGAAGCTCGACGACGACGTGCTGAAGAAGGCCGGGCCGTACGCGCCGGCCCTGTCGGCCTACCTGGACCGTACCCGCGAGGCCTTTGCCGACGCGCAGACGCCACGGGACGTGGCAGCGCAGGTGGTTGCTCTGCTTGCAGCCGAGAGGCCTGCGTTCCGGGTGCTCACCTCCGACGCGGCGCGCGCATTCGCCGGGACGAAGCTCAAGGACCTCGACGGCTCGGCCGTGCAGACGCTGACCAACGGGTGGGTCGCTTGGACCAACGGGGGGGCGCTCAGCGCACCGGTCTGCCGGCACGCCGAACACGTCCACCGCCGCCATGCCTCCACTATCCGCCGGAAAGTTCCGGCGTGTCGACTTTCTCCGGCGTACGACCCGCGGACCTGCTGTGGGGATGGTGTCGCGTGGGCGCCGGGGCGAACGTGACGGGCAGGTGTTCGGGGCCCCGCAGGCCGCCCGCCCGCCAGCTCAGTTCACCGGGCGGCACGGCCAGCCGGAGGCCGGGTAGGCGGCGCAGGGCGGTTCCGATGGCGATCTGGCCCTCCAGCCGGGCCAGCGGCGCCCCCAGGCAGTAGTGGACGCCGTGCCCGAAGGCGAGGTGCGCGTTGCTCTCCCGGGTGATGTCCAGGCGGTCGGGATCGGGGAACTGCGCCGGGTCCCGGTCGGCGATGGCGGAGGCGACCAGCACGGTCGCTCCTCGCGGGATGGTCACTCCGCCGATGGTCACGTCCTCGCGCGCGAACCGGGCGATGCCGGGGTTGACCGGGCCGTCGTAGCGCAGGAACTCCTCGACCGCACCGGGCAGCAGCCCCGGATCGTCCCGCAGCCGTCGCAACTGGTCGGGGTGGGCGAGCAGCGCCACGAGGGCGTTCCCGATGAGGTTGACCGTGGTGACGTATCCGGCCACCAGCAGCAGGAAGGACATGGCTATCAGCTCCTCCTCGTCCAGCCGGTGCTCCTCGTCCCGAGCGGTGATCAGGGCGCTGAGCAGGTCGTCCTGCGGCCGGCCACGCTTCGTGCCGAGCAGCGCGGTCAGGTACGAGCGCATCTGCCGCCAGGCATGCTCGATCCGGGCCGGGTCCGGTGGCTCCGCTCCCTGGACGAGCATCTCGGTGGTCCACCGGTGGAACGCGTGCCGGTCGGCGACGGGCACGCCGAGCAGTTCGCCGATCACGGTGACGGGCAGCTGCAGCGCGAAGCTCTCGACGAGGTCGGCCCGGCCGGCGGGCAGGATCGCGTCGAGCAGCCCGTCCGTGATCTCCTGGATGCGCGGTCGCAGCTCGCCCACCCTGCGCGCGGTGAACGCCTTGGACACCAGGCGGCGCAGGCGGGTGTGGTCGGGCGGGTCGCAGCGGAGCATGGTGCGCATCATCGACTCGCGGTCCGTGGCGGGGAGCCGCTCCAGGAGCCGGGTGTCCGACGCCTCGCGGACGTCACTGCTCAGCCTCGGATCGGAAAGGGCCGCGAGATTGTCCTCGTACCGGGTGACCAGCCACGCTTCGAGGCCGCCCGCGATCACCGCGCGCCGAACCGGGCCCTCCTCGCGCAGCTGCCGGTAGAACGGGAACGGATCCGCCAGGAAGGCCGGGTCGGCGTAGGGCAGGAGGATCGGCTGCCGGTTCATCGTGCCTCCCGGGAGCGTCGTGGGCACGGACGCGAGCTGTCCACTTTGAGGGTATATGGCGCAGGAGTGCGGGGCGCGGACGGAACGACGGGAACGGATGGAACCGGCGGAACGGACGGAAGGGCTGCGATGGAACGGACAGTGGGGCCGGCCACGGAACCGACGGCGGAACGGACGACGTGCTGCGTGGTGGGCGGCGGGCCGGCCGGGATGGTCCTCGGTCTGCTGCTCGCGCGGGCCGGCGTGGAGGTCACGGTCCTGGAGAAGCACGGTGACTTCCTGCGCGACTTCCGCGGCGACACGGTGCATCCCTCGACCCTGACCCTGCTGGACGACCTCGGTCTGGCCGAGCGCTTCGCGCGTCTGCCGCAGCGCAGGGTGACCACCGTGCGGCTGCCGCTCGGCCCGGACGGTTCGCTGATCACCGTCTCCGACATCAGCGCGCTGCCCGGCCCGTACAACTACGTGGCGATGGTGCCGCAGTGGGACCTGCTGGACCTCCTCGCCGACGAGGCCCGGAAGGAGCCGTCCTTCTCCCTGCGGATGGGCACCGAGGCGACATCGTTCCTGGTGGAACGCGCAAGGGTCACCGGCGTGCGCTACCGCACGGCGGACGGCCGTACCGGCGAACTGCGGGCCACCCTCACCGTGGCCTGCGACGGACGCTGGTCGCTGGCCCGCTCGCGGCCCGAGCTGCGGCTGCGGCGGTTCGCGTGCCCCATGGACGCCTGGTGGTTCCGGCTCCCGCGGCGGGCGGGCGACCCGCACGGGCTGGTGGGAGGGACCGGCGACCGGATCGTCACCGCCATGATCGACCGCGGGGACTACTGGCAGTGCGCCGCGCTGATCCCCAAGGGCACGGACGCCGAGCGCCGTGCCGCCGGCCTCGAACGGTTCATGGCCGACTTCTCGGCCGCCGCCCCCTGGCTGGCGGACCGGGCGCACGCACTGCGCTCCTGGGACGAGGTGAAGATGCTCGACGTACGGCTCGACCGCCTCCGGCGCTGGCATCGCCCGGGGCTGCTGTGCATCGGCGACGCGGCACACGCGATGTCGCCGGTGTTCGGCATCGGCATCAACCTCGCCGTCGAGGACGCCGTGGCGGCCGCCCGGTATCTCGTCGAACCGCTGCGCAGGGGCGAGGTCGGCCTGCGGGACGTACGCCGCGTCGAGCGGCGCCGGTGGCCGACGGCGGCGCTGACGCAGGCCTTGCAGCGCATCGCCCACGCGCGGGTCATCGCGCCCGTGCTCGCCGGCCGCCCGGCCTTCGGCGACACCGGGCGGGCGCAGCACGTGAGCGAACTGCTCACCACCGCACCCTGGCTCAAGCTGGTGCCGGCGTACTTCATCGGTTACGGCGCGCGGCGCGAGCGCCCACCTGCCCAGTCGTTGCGGTGAGTTGGACGTGCGGGCCCGAACCGGTCCGCCCCGGGCGCGGCACGACGTACGGCCGCCTTGGCACGGTGACCGTCGGGTGCTGGGGCCGGTCTCAGGCCGCGGTGGTGAGGACGGGCAGATAGCCGTGGGACTGCCCGAGGGGTGTCGGGTGGTAGGACTCGTTGGGGGCGAGCAGGTTGACGCTGCGCATCCAGGGACTGCCGGAGCAGATCTCGTGGTCGCTGAAGGCGCCCCTGACATCGGCGAAGGTGAAGCCGTGACGGGCGGCGCGCCGGTGGATGACGCTGTCGAGATGGTCGACGGCGTCGTCGATGGCGGCCCGGTCCGAGTCCGCGAGGCCCGCCGTGCAGATGCCGTTGAGCTTGTACAGGTACGGGTAGCCGAGGACCACCACGTGGGCGGCCGGGGCCCTGTCCGCGATGGCTGTGTAGAGGCTGTCCAGGTCGCGAGGGAGGGTCTCGTCCATGTAGGCGTTCGCGTCGGCGACGGCCGTCCGGCAGGCACCGGCGCCCAGGAGCACGCAGGTCGTCATGACACGGCCGAAGCCGGCGTCGCTGCCGCCGACGGTGAGGGTGACCAGCGCGGTACCGGCGCCGAGCGGCCCGAGCTGGTCGGTGAGGACGTCACTGGCGCGAGCGCCGTCGCAGGCGGTGAAGCCGAACGACGAGGGCGCGTGCTCCGCGGCCCACAGCGCGGGATACGAGTGGCTGCTGCGCAGGCAGTTCCCGCTGGAGTTGAGGTAGCCGCCGGCGCCCACCCCGGCGGAGTAGGAGTCGCCCAGCGCCACGTACCCGGCGCCCTCGGCGCGCGGCATGGCCTGCGCCGGCGCGGCACCGGTGAGGCCTCCGGAGACGAGGAGGGCCGCAGCGGCCCATGAAGCGATTCGGGACTGTCTCATACCTTTCCCTTAGCACGGTCCGTGCCGCCCGACCGCGCGGCCGTCCGCCGCGCGCGCGGCCGTCTTGCGCCGCGCCGGGAGACCTGGCCGTCCCGGACGGCAAGGGGCGCAGCAGGGGTTGGTCGGGACACCGATGCCGCGGGCCGCTCCTTTTCTCTCCGGCGGACGTCCCCCGGACGGCCGTCACTCGAACGGCGGTGCGCGTCCGGTCACGGCCGGGGTCTTCGGCAGCGCCCGCAGAGGAGCCCCTGGCCGGTCACGACACCGTCCAGGGGCTCCGCGAGGCAGGCGGCCTGCATCAGCCGTCGGACTCCGACGACGGGAGGTAGGCGCCCGGCACGTCCGCCGGCGCGAAGATCTTGTTCTCGCCGGGGTACGGCTTCCTCCACCCGTGCGTCTCGTACCACGTGAAGTGGTTCATCTGCGCGGGGTTCGCGAAGTCGGGCACGGCGCCCGGCCCGGTCAGCCGCTGCTTGGACTTCCACCGCTCCCACGTCGCCGCGAGCGGCTTCATGTCCGCCGGCACCGTCGCCGACGGCGCGGCCGCGGCGTGGGGGTCCTGGGGCGCGGGGTCGTCCAGGCCGCAGGACGGCGGGGTCTTCAGACCGTCGGTCAGCGAGGTCCGGTTGGGCAGCGCCTCGAACGGTGTGTAGTCCGGGTGCCGGGTGAACGCCGCCCGCATCGGGCTGGCCGCGCTGTCCTTCTGGTTCATCGGGTGGATCCCGAGGATCTGTTCGATGGTCCGGATCACCGTGATCTGGGTGTAGTAGTGGCTGTCGACGACGCCGTGCCGGGCCCAGGGGCTGATGATCTGGATCGGGGCACGGTGGCCGTCGACGTGGTCGAGACCCGCCTGGGAGTCGTCCTCGACGACGAAGACGGCCGAGTCCTTCCAGTACTTGCTGTGCGAGATCCTGTCGATGATCCTGCCGGTCGCGAGGTCGTTGTCCGCGACCTGGGCGGCCGCGTTCGCAGGGCCGCCGGTGTGGTCGCTGGAGAGCCAGAACATGTTCAGGTTCGCCGGCCCGTTCTTCTCGAAGTCGCGCTTCCAGATCTCGTACCGGTAGACGTCCGGGACGCTGGTGTCGAACTTCGCGAAGCCGTGCACCGACACGTCGTTGAGGGACGGGATCGGCGAGGACGAGTTCAGGGTGTAGGCGGTGTCCTGTCCGGTGGCGTCCATGTTCTTGGCGTCGCAGTACAGGTTCTGCCAGCTCGCGTCCGACGGCTTGGTCAGGAACTGCTGGAACTCGCCGAAGTTCCGTGCGGACTTGCCGGCCGCCTGAGCGCCGGTCCAGATGAAGCCGGTCCGCTGGTGGCCGAGGGCGTCGTCCTCCGTGTCGTAACTGCGCGCGTACTCACCGGCCGACGACTCCGTGTACTCCGGATTGTCCGCCTGCATCAGCCAGTTGTGGCCCTCGGCCGAGTTCGTGCCGATGTCGTACGTGTTGTCGTACAGCCCGAACTGCCTCGCCAGGGCGTGCTGGTTCGGCGTCACGTTCTCGCCGAACTGTGCCAGCGACGGGTCGCCGTTGCCTTCCGGAACGTCACCGAGGACCTGGTCGTAGGTCCGGTTCTCCTTGACGATCATGAAGACGTGCTTGATCGTCGAGGAGTCCCCGAGCCGCAGCGGGACCGGCGCGGGCCTCGTGTCGCCCTTGCCCTGGGCCGTCGTGACGGAGCCGCCGTTCCAGCCGTTCTGCCGGAAGACCTTGGCCGTCTGGGACCTGATGACCTGGTCGTCCGGCAGCTTGAACCGCTGCACGCTCGACGTCGTGTCGTGGGTGCCGTGCCCGGCGCTGCTGGTGGGGCGACGGGCGTCGACGCCCCGGGTGTTGGAGACCACGACCTCGTCGCCGACGGTGGTGACCTCCGCGGGGAAGTAGTCCGTCGGAAGCAGGCCGACGTAGCTGACCGGCTCCTGCGGGCCGGTGTACCGGTAGACCGCGACCGCGTTGGCGCGGCCGAGCGTGACCAGCAGACGGCCGTCGTCGGTGAGCGCCACCGCGTCGGGCTCGTAGCCCACGGACGCCTCCGGCCACGGCTGGGTGGCGATGGTCTGCACGACCTTGTCACGGTGGGTGTCGATCACCGAGACGTCGTTGGTGGCGGTGTTGGTGACGAACAGCGCGCCGTTCCTGGCGTACAGGGCGGTCGGGTGCAGACCGACGTCGATGCCGGCGGGGGCGGCATCGGGGTGCGCCAGGTCGATCACGCTGACCGTGCCGGTGGTGGTGGCCGCGGTCCTCGGGTCGGCCGGCACCTGGGTGCCGTAGGAGTTGAGGGTGGTGTCGCCGGGCTTCGCCGGACGCCCGCCCTCGTTGCTGACGTAGAGCTTGGTGCCGACCTCGACCATGTCACGCGGGGCGTTGCCCACGGCCCAGCTCCGCTCGACGGCCCCGCTGGCGGCGTCGATGGCGACCACCCGGTTCTGGCCGTTGACCGCGGAGTACACGGTGGAGCCGTCGGGGGAGAACACCGGTTCGCCCACCAGCGCGTGCCGGGGGCCGTCGGCCGGGATCCGGATGAACGCCGGGTCGGCGACGCTGCCGTCGGCCTGCACGGTGAACCTGGTGTAGCCGTCGGTCTGGCCCAGCCACAGCTGCGAACCGTCCGGGGAGTACGTCGGGCCCTCCTGGCCCACGCTGTTGCCGCTGATGCGCGGGCTGGACGCCGCGGAGGCGCCGACGAGCTGCTGCACCTTCCAGTTCTTCAGGTCGACGACGGCCAGGGCGCTCCCGCCGTCGGTCAGCGAGGCGGCGAGATGGGTGCCGTCCGGGCTGACCGAGGACGACATGATCTTGCCGTTGTCGACGACGAGGCGGTCGCCGTACGGGGCGATGTACTGGTCGCTGGAGACGACCTGGCCCTGATCGGTGATCTGGCCGACCTGGTCGGTGCCGAACTGGTGCGTCTGGGCGAAGGCGGCGCCTGCGGCGACGACGCCGAGAGCGGTGATGCCCGCCGTCACCAGGGGTATCCGGCGGCCGATGCGTCTGCCGAGGAAGCGGAGGTGGCCCTCCTCGGCACGTCGTCGGCGGCGTGTTACCTGCATGGAGTCATCCCTTCGGGGTGGGGAGCAGGTCGACGTTGCCGTCGAACTGCCAGAGCGGGTTCGGTGCGTCGCCTGCCGGGGTGCGCACCAGGAAGTAGCCGTTCACTTCCTTCGGTCCGTCGCCGTCGGCCACGAACCGCCCGTCCGCGGTGACGTCGAGCTGGTAGACGGCCGTCCCCGTGGCCTCGACGCCGGGGAGATGCCAGGAGACGACACAGCGCCAGTCGTTGCCGGGCCCGTCGGGGGAGAGCCGGCCGGCGCCCTTGGTGCAGGCCGCAGTCGCCCGCAGGCGCGCCTCGGTGACGTCGGGGCGGTTGAGCTGCTTCGTCTGCAGGCGGTAGAGGTGGGCGAACGCCGTGGCGACCGACCGCTGCACCTTGTCCTGGCGGATGCCGGAGTCCATGGACGGGGTCGCCATGGCGACGACCGTGACCGTGAGGGCGAGCAGCACGGCCGGCGGGAGGAGCCCGACGGCGATCGCGCGGCGCCCCGCGCCGTCGTGGGCCGGGTTGGTGAAGTCGCGCCGCAGAAAGAGCAGATGAGCGAGGGCGGTCGCGAGCACGGCCCACACCAGGCTGACAACGATGCCGATGAGCAGCGGACCGGCCTGGACGGGGTCGGTGAAGAGGCCGTTCCAGGCGATGAAGGCGTAGCCGGGCAGGGCGAGGCGAACAGCGACGGGCAGCGGCAGCATCTGGGCGATCTGCATCGCGAGCGCGACGAGTGCCGGCAGCAGCAGCCCCATGGGGGACCGGCCGAGCGCGACCGATCCGAGGAGCCCGATCGCGGCGAGGGCGAGGGTCGGGGCGAGCACACAGACCCAGGCCGTCAGGACCTTCACGGCGGCGTCCCCGGGCGACAGCAGGTGGCCGTCGAGTCCGGCCAGCGGCCGGGCGCCGACCGTCAGGAGCCCGCCGACCGTGCTGGAACAGCCCAGCCCGGCCACGAGCAGCAGGATGACGGTGAGACCGGCGAGCGCCTTCGCCGCGAAGATCCGCCGCGACGAGCGGACCGCCACCAGCAGGTGACGCCAGGTGCCGAGCCGGTCCTCGGACGCGAACACGTCGCCGGCGACGATCGAGGTGAGCAGCGGGAGCGCCCAGGTGCCGGCGAAACCGAGCAGCACCAGCGGTCCGGCCCACCCGGTGGCGTGCATCCAGCGGCCGAAGAGGGTGTCGGTGGGGAGCGTGCTCTGCCGGCTCACCGCGGCGACGAAGAGCCCCGGCGCGGTCCAGCAGGCAAGGACCAGCAGGCGGATCCGCCACTGCGAGACCAGCTTGACCAGCTCGAAGCGGTAGGCGCGCGACACCGGCACGCGAACACGGTGGGATCCGGCGGCAACAGCCCGGTCGTCGACGCTGGTCGTCGCGGTCATCGGCCGGTCTCCTGGGACTCGGTGAGGGCGAGGAACGCGGCCTCCAGCGGCGACACCACGGGGGCGAGCTCGCGCACCGCGATGCCCGCGTGCACGAGCCGCACCACCAGTTCGTCGAGAGCGGCCACCGGCGCCCGCACCACCAGCCCCTCGCCGTCGTGCCGCGGGGCGGCGTCGTCGACGACACGGATCCCGGCCGTGTCGAGAGCCGTCCAGCGGGCGGCCCGCGCGTCGGAGGTGACCAGCCGGTAGTCGAGTTCACGGTTCTCGGCGGCCAGCTTGCTCAGCGGGCCGGAGAAGACGGCCCGTCCGGTGGCGATGACGGTGACTTCCGCGCAGAGTGCCGCGAGGTCGTCCATGCGGTGACTCGAGAGCACCACGGCGGCCCCGTCCGCCGCGAGCCGGGTGAGGACCCCGTGCACATGTCTCTTGCCCGCCGGATCCAGGCCGTTGGAAGGTTCGTCGAGCACGAGCAGCCGGGGCCTGGTGAGCAGGGCGGCGGCGAGCCCGAGTCGCTGCCTCATGCCCAGGGAGAAGCCGCGGACCCGGTCGTCGGCGACATCGGTGAGCCCGACCTCGCCGAGTACGTCGTCGATGTCGGCCGTCCGCGGGTCGTGGCCGCGGAGAGCGGCCAGCGCCGCCAGGTTCTGCCGGGCGGTGAGCGAGGGGTACAGGCCGGGCCCGTCCACGAAGCCGGCGACCCCGTCGGGGGCGGCGGGGGCCCGCCCGACCGGCGTCCCCAGGATCTCCAGGCGGCCGCCGTCGGCGACGGCCAGCCCCAGCAGGAGACCCAGCAGCGTCGTCTTGCCGGCGCCGTTCGGCCCGACCAGGCCGTGGATCTGCCCCTGCGTCACCTCCAGATCGATGCCGTCGAGTGCGACGACCTCGCCGAAACACTTCGTGATCCCGCGCGCCCGGAGTGCTGGGAGTGCGTCCATGAGCCCCTTCTTTCGCAACCTCAGCGACCTTAGGGACGGCACACGACGCGGCCGGGGGCGGTTGGTTGAACACCCGTGAAACGACAGGCGACCGCATCCGCCGCGCCGCGAGCCGGAACACGAAAGGCCGCGGCCTGTCCTCATCTGTACTCAACTGCGCACGAAAAGGCAGTAGTTGTGTGCACACCAGCGAAATCGTCGAAGGTCCGCGGCGGGGGCGGCGACCGGCCTTGCCGCGGCCCCAGAGCCGACGCGCGCGGCAGGCACAGGGCCCTGCGGTGGGGAGAAGGAGGCGGCGTGTGGCTCGGCCAGGCTCTGGTAGTGGCTCGTGGCGGCGGGGATGTGGAGCGACACGCTGGGGGCGAGAGGGTGAGGGTGTGTCAGGAGTCCACCCGTAGGGGCTAATGGTATGTCAATCAGTCTGCATTTACTGTGGTTTGCCGTCCGCTCTGCCATCGGCGAGGCGTTCCATGGGTGCGATAAATACCCCGTTCGGCGCTCAATGGGACGATTATCGGCTTTGCCTTAAATGACATGAGTGGCGGAGATGGTTACGTTCATCTTGTGCCGGCTGAGGAGTCGGCATTCCTGAGACAGGAGAAACGAGATGAAGACCTCCCGTTCCACTGTTGTCACCGCCGCTGTCGCGAGTGCCGCCGCTCTGGTCGCGTCGGGCATCACCTACGCGTCGGCTGCCTCGGTTCCGGCGGTCCAGGTCCAGGCGGCTCCGGCCGCTCCCGTGGCGGCTCCGCTCGACGGCGGCGCCCCGAACAAGGGCAACGACGACTACGACGAGGGCCGCATCCACATCAACGAGCGCTCGTACTCCTCCCACTCGGGTGACTGCATCACCGTGATCAGCGGCCTCGGTGCCAAGACCCTGAACATCTGGAACGACAGCCGCAGGACCGTCGAGGTCTTCCGCGGGGTGGTCTGCGACAACGGCGCTCCCGTCGCCACCGTCGGCCCGCACAGCTCCAGCGACGGCGTGCGCGTCTGGCACACCAAGGGCGTCTGGGTCAAGAACGGCGTCGTCGGCAGCTTCCGCGTGGTCGACCACGACTGGAAGGACTGACCTCGCACCGGCCAGGTGACGAGGAAGCCCCGGCCCGCCGGAATCGGGCCGGGGCTTCTGCCTGCACTGTCGTCCGGCACTCCCCACGCACGGCCGCCGAGGGCGATCAGTCACCGGTGACGGGGAACATGGCGGCATACGGGTCGGGTTCGCCGGTGAGCGGGTCCAGTCCGGCCACACGTCGACGGAGCTTGTGCGGACCGACACCGCTGATCTTCCTGATCGCGTCGCGCGGGAAGGGGTGCGCCCGCTGGTCACCGACCTGACCGGTCCTCTCCGTCGCGCTGATCGTCGAGGCGGGCAGTCAGATCCGGCCAGTGCTCGGACCACCGCGCCACATCGTCCGCGGTCAACGACCACCGCGAACGCAGGGCTTCGTCCGGCAGGAAGTGGACGCAGGTCCCCGTGGTCCCGTCGGCCTCGACGGGCTGCAGATCGGACACCGGGACGCCGTGCTCATAGCGCTGGCTCCAGGATCCGTTGAGACGGCGGTTGGCATGCATCAGCCACTCGCTGAGCGCTGCGACGACGGACATGCCGCGACGCGGATGTCCGTCCGGAAGCCGCTCCGCCTCCGGGAGGTCGAAGAAGCGAAGATCCTTCGTGGCCATGACCGGCTTCTTCACCACCCGGCCATGCTCGTCGACCCGGGTGTCGGTGCCCCGTCCGTCATCCTTCACCGACACCGAGCCGTCGGTGTGCAACGTGACCACACACCGTCCCCCGCCCCGGCTCGCTGCCTCGTCAGCGGCGTAGGCGACGATCTCAAGAACAAGGTGTTCCGGCCCGCCCGGAGCGAACTCTGCGGATCCCTGGCGGATCCGAGCGAGATGGCCCGCGTCCACGATGCCGGCCCAATCGTGCGTGGTGTTGACCCAGGAGGCCCTCGATCCATCCATCCGACAAGTATCCGCCGGGCTCTCGTCGATGAACCGCGCTGCGGTCAAGGACGGGCCGGCCGCCCCCCGGAGACCGTCGTCCGGCCGTCGCCCCGCCTGCACGCACGCGGGGTGACCGAGTCGCACCGACGCTACGAGCCAGGCGTCGTCCCCCGTTGCGCCTCGTCGATCAGAGCGGCGAAGGCGCTGAGGACGCAGCGCAGGCCGAAGGTGTAGGCGTGGTCGGGGTCGTAGGCACTGCCGTGTGCGGCGCCGGCCGCTGCGCCGACGCGGACAGCGGTGGGATAGGAGTCCGCGTCCAGGACGCGTGCCAGCAGGGGGGCGTTCAGGTCCCACCACTGCTGGTCGTTCATGGCGCTGTCGTCCTGGGCGGCGCGCGCGTCCGCGGCGGCGCGGGCGCATGCCTGCACGAAGGTGAGCAGATGGGTCAGGCAGGCGTCCATCTCGAGGTCGCTCAGGCCGAGGCCGTCGAGCGCGCGAAGTTCGTGCTCGTACTTCGCCATCTGCCCCGGCCCGAGCGGGGGTCTGGAGGTGGAGACGGTGGCGGCCCACGGGTGGCGTTCGAAGAGGGCCCTGTTCTCGTCGGCGACGGCGATGACGCGCTCGCGCCAGGGCCGGCCGCCGGTGTCGGTGCGGGGCATCCGGGCGTAGGCGGCGTCGAGCATGAGGTCGAGGAGTTCGGCCTTGCCGGGGACGTAGGTGTACAGGGTCATCGGCACCACGCCGAGTTCCTTGGCGACCTGGCGCATGGTCAGCGCGTCCAGGCCCTCGGCGTCGGCGATGGCGCCGGCGGTTTCGACCACCGCGTCGATGCTCAGCGCGCGTCGCGGTCCGCGGCGGCGGTCGGGGGAGGAGCCGCGCCACAGCAGGTGCAGGGTCCGGGCCGGGTCGCCCGCGCTCGTTCGTTCGGTCGGCACAAGCCAATCCTCTCGCACCGCATCTCTGTACTCTGTACAATGTACGTCGTACAGAGAAAAGGGAACCCATCGGTGCAGGGCAGAGGAGCCTCCGTGAAGATCACCAGTAGTGCCGTGTCACTGAACGTCGACGACGTCCCCGCGTCCTCCGCCTTCCTCGTCGGGCACTTCGGCTTCAGCGAGGTGATGGCCGCCGACGGCTTCGCGTCCCTGACGCGCGACGACGCCGGCATGAACGTCGTCTTCCTGCGGCGCGGGCTGGAGACACTCCCGGCGGACCAGTGCGAGGAGCACGCCGCGGGTCTGATCCTCGCCTTCGTGGTCGAGGACCTGGAAGGCGAGCTGGCCCGCCTGCGCTCCGAAGGCGTGGCGATCACCATGCCCCTGACCGACGAGGACTGGGGCGAGCGGGCCTTCCAGGTGCGCGACCCCAACGGTGTGATCGTGCAACTGGTCGACTGGAACGCGCCCAGCAGCGGCTGAGACCCCCCGGCGCTCCGGTGCCGTCCCGCCCCCTCGGCTGCACACCGGTACTGCGCTTCGCAAACGCCCCCGACGGCGGCCCGACCCCCGGCGGCGCCCTCACCCGTCCCGCGCACCCTCCGCGGCGGCTGCGCGGCCTCGACCCGGCGGCCCGCTACCGGGACGACGACACCGGCGCCGAATGGTCCGGGGCCACCCTGACCGGCTACGGCCTGCCGGTTGCGGCCCTGCCGGACGGCGACTGCGCGAGCGCCCTGGTCGGACTGCGCCGGGTGGCTCGACTCGGCTCCGCACGCGCACAACCTGGCCGCCATACGCATTGGTGCCTTCACCTCCGAGCATGCGTGTCGGCCGGATTACACCGGCCTTCCCGGGAGATCCTGAGAAGCATGAAGGCCATCACGCTCGACAAGTACGGTTCACCCGACGACCTGCGACTCACCGACGGGCCCGACCCGAAGGTCGCGCCCGCGGAGGTGCTGATCCGGGTGAAGGCGGCCGGGGTCAACCCGGTCGACTGGAAGCTCGCCGCCGGATATCTCGACCCGATCATGGAGGTCCGTTTCCCCCTGATCTCCGGCTGGGACGTCGCGGGCGTGGTCGAACGCGTGGGACTCGACGCCGGCGAGTTCGCCGTGGGGGACGAGGTCTTCGGCTACGTACGCAAGGACTGGGCACAGAACGGAACGTACGCGGAACTCGTCTCGGCTCCCGTCCGCACCCTGGCCAGGAAACCCGCGGCCCTGACCTGGGAGCAGTCCGCCGGGGTACCGCTCGCCGGGCTCACCGCCCACCAGACCATCAAGAGGGTCGGCCTCCGCGCGGGGGAGACGCTCCTCGTGCACGCCGCCGCGGGCGGTGTCGGCTCCCTGGCCGTGCAGATCGCCGTCGCGCTCGGGGCCCGCGTGATCGGCACCGCGAGCGAACGCAACCACGCGTTCCTCCGCGAGCTCGGCGCTGAACCGGTCACCTACGGCGACGGCCTGGCCGACCGGGTCCGGCAACTGGCGCCCGAGGGTGTCGACGCGGCCCTCGACTTCGTCGGTGAAGGCGCGGTGGACGTGTCACAACAGCTGCTCAAGAACCGCGAGCGGGTCGCGTCGATCACCGAGGCGGAGGTCGAGGAGAAGGGAGGACACTTCGTGTGGGTCCGCCCGAACGCGGCCGACCTCGCGGACCTCGCCGAGCTGGCCGACGCGCGGAAACTCACGGTGCATGTCGAACACGCCCTGCCGCTGGCGGAGGCGGCCGAGGCATGGCGTCTGAGCCAGGCGGGCCACACCCGCGGGAAGATCGTCCTGACGATCTGAGCCGAGTATGCCGCGCGCCGGGGCGGAGCGGGCTGTATCCGGCCGGCCGTGGGCAGCAGGACACGGCCCGCCGTACCGGCCTGGTACGAGCACCACTCGAGGTGCACCGTCTCCCCCTTCAGTCGAGGGTGGACCCGCAGCTCGGGTTGACCACGATCCCCGTGACGGCGGTCTTGTTCTCCAGCAGCGTGCGTCAGCCTCCAGGCTCATGGTCGATCGCGATCACACGCGCGAGCGCACCCTACGAGCAGGCACTGACACCGAGGCATTCCTCACCGTCCTCAAGTGGCCCAAGGGACCACATGGTTAGAGTTGGACCGTGCCCGAGCTGAAGCGGCTGCAGGCCGGCCATGCCCCGGCGGTCCTGGCGTTCGAGCTGGCGAACCGTGCTTATTTCGCCGCCTCGGTGCCCGACCGCGGCGACGACTTCTTCGACCGGTTCACCGACCGGTACAGCGCCCTGCTGGCTGAGCAGGAGGCCGGCATCTGTGCCTTCCATGCGCTCGTTGACGACGACGGCTCGGTACTGGGCAGGTTCAACCTGGTGAACATCGAGGAGGACACCGCGGAGCTCGGCTACCGGGTGGCGCAGCATGTCACCGGCCGCGGCGTGGCGAGCGCGACCGTCCGCGAGCTGTGCCGGCTGTCGGCGCAGCGGTACGGGCTGCGCACGCTCAAGGCGGCCGCCGCCCGCGAGAATGCCGCGTCCCAGAGGGTGCTGACCAAGGCCGGGTTCGTCCTGATCGGCCCGGCGGACCCTGCTGACCTCGGCGGCAAGCCCGGCGACTGGTATCGGCGCGATCTGGTGACCGGTCGCCGGCGTTCGAGCTGACGGGTCCACGCGCAACCCCGCACCGCACCGGGCCACTTCGGCGTCACGCTGCAGCGTATCGGTGGCCGAACGGGGTTGATACCGGGGGATCACTCGGGTTTCCTGTTCCGATGCCTGATCTTCGTATCCAGCAGCCGGGCGACGACGCCGCGCTCAGGGGCTGGCGACACGTCCACAACGTGATCATTTCCACCCACCCTCTTTCCCTGGACGAGGTGCGGGACCGTGCCGCGCGCAACCACCTCGAAGTTGCCTACCTCGGCGACGTGCTCGTGGGCTGCAGCACGGTGCGCCCGCCGGCTGACGACACCTTGACGGCCACAGTGATCGCCCGTGTGCTCCCGCCTCACCGTGGACGGGGCTTCGGTGAGGAGCTCTATGCACGAGGGCTGCACCGGGCGCGACAGCTCGACGCCAAGGTGATCGAGACGGTGGTCCTGTCCTCCAACGACGACGGACTGCGATTCGCGCTGAAGCACGGATTCGTCGAATCCGAGAGATACCTGTTGCCCGGTGACACCGTCCCCTGGATCGACCTGCGGCTTTCCTGACGCAGACCCACCCTCGGGCTCGGTGCCTACGCGGCCGACCAGCCACGTCGCCCACGGCGGCACCAAGGCCGGCCCGATGCCACGGCCGGTGCCGAGGCGCGACGCCTCTGGACGGCCGGGAGCCCTTGTGATCGTATTCCGGGCATGACTTCCTTGATCCGTCATCTCACCGTCGACACCGACAATCCCTATGCGTTGGCGGGGTTTTGGGCCCAGGTCCTGGACGGCTCACTCTCCGATGACGACTTTCCGGGGGATCCGGAAGCCATGGTCACGGCCGCTGCGGCCGTCTTACTGTTCGTGAAGGTGCTCGACCGCAAGACGGTGAAGAACCGCGTGCATTTCGATCTCCAGCCGCAGGACCGCACCCGGGACGAGGAGGTCGAGCGTCTGCTGTCGCTCGGTGCCACACTTCAGGGCGACCACCGAAGGCCTGACGGCACCGGGTGGGTCACGCTGCACGACCCCGAGGGCAACGAGTTCTGCGTGGAACGCAGCGCGGCGGAGCGGGCGAACACGTGATGCCCTGCCGCTCGGTCGTGCCGATCATCCATGGAGCACCTAGTACTCCAGCCAAAGGCGTGAGCACGTGGGCGTCAATGCGACGGTCGCGTCAGATCAGTGGCCTGACCCAGCGACTCCATTCCTCATCGGCGTGGTAACCGGCAGCGCGCCAGGCATGCTGGCCGAGTTCGTTGTGGTCCAGGACCATCGCATCGGCCCGGCGGCCGCCGAGCGCCACGAAACGTTCGTGCGCGCTGGCGAGCAGGGCGGCCGCGATCCCCTGGCGGCGCTGGTCCGGGTCGACGGCCAGCCGGTACAGATGGCAGCGCCAGCCGTCGTAGCCGGCGATGACCGTACCGACGATCGCTCCGTCCCGTTCGGCTACCAGCACGGCCTCCGGGTCACGGTCGAGCAGTCGGGTGACGCCGTCCTCGTCGTCGGTGATGCTGGTGCCCTCGGCCGACCGGGCCCAGAAGGCGAGCAGGGCGGGAGCCTCGGCGTCGCTCGCGGTACGTATCTTGATCTGGCTCATCGCGACTGTCTACCAAGAGCGGCACCATCGGAGCGGTCAATTTCGGGTGCCGGACGCCGAGTCGGCCGGCGCGACGACCGCCCAGCAGCGGTGGCAGGCCGTGGATGCGCCACGCCTCCTCGCCCTCGTCCGCGCCGGATCCCGCTTCGAACGAGGACACCTCGTCGAACGCCCCGAAGCTCACGCGGCCTGACACACCTCCACCGTTCCTGTGTCCGTGCCAACGGTTAGGGTTCGGCAACATGCGCGAGTCCGGAGGGGCAGTCATGGCCGAGGATGCGGTCGACCTGATCCGCCTGGAGGGGGACGGCAATGACTGTGCGTGGTCTGACGACGCACACCAACGCCCGGACTTGGTCCGGGAGACCTGGCCCATGACCGAAGACTGAACCGTAGCCAGTGATCAGGTTCGTCAGCCTCGTTGGGTCGGGGGCTCGCCACGAGCGATCATGCAGTAGTGGTGTCCAGAGCGGGTGGGGGCTGTGAGCGGCATATCGAAGGTTTCTGTACGGCGGCGCAGACGCGTCGGCATGGTGTGGCTGGTCGTCTCCGCCGCGCTGGTGGGCGTGGTCGCGACGCTGGGCGCGGTGGCCGGGAACACCGAGCGGGTCACCGGGATGTGGGTCAGCGCCGTGATCGACAAGGACGGCAGTGCCCGTATCACCGAGGTGATCGACTACGACTTCGGGGTCGGCGTCAACGCACGGCACGGTATCTACCGTGACATCCCCGGGCTCGGCTACGAGGACGAATCCAGGCCCCGCGTCACCATGGACGGCGGCACGGTGCCGTACGAGGTCACCATCCCCGACGACCGCGACCTGTGGACCGAGGACATCCTGAGCTTGCGCGTGGGCGACCCCCACGACACGGTCACCGGCGTCCACCGATACTCCGTCCAGTACACGCTCCAGAACGTCGCCCGCGGTGGCAAGCTCGCCTGGGACGCTATCGGCACGGGCTGGAACGTCGATGTCGCCAACGTCCGGGTTCACGTAGTGACGCCGTACGATCTCGCCGGCGCGCGCTGTGTCCAGGGCACCAGGCGTTCCCGGCAGCGCTGCGCGCTCACGGAGCCCGAGCCGGGCCACCTCGTCGTCGACCTCGGCGAGCTCGACGCGGGCAAGGGCGCCACCCTGTACGCGACCCGCACCGGCGGCACGCTCACCGACAAGGCGGCCACCCCCGTACCGCCCTCGGGCCCGGCGACCGGCAACGACGTGGGCGTCGGCACGCTGGTGCCCGGCCTGCTGGCCGCCGGAATCGCCCTGCTCGCCGCGTTGGTGACAGGACGGGTGATGCGCTTCATGGGGCGCGAACGGGGCACGGCGGACGGCGGGGATGGCAGGGGCAAGCGCGTCGACGTCGAGAAGCTCGGGCGGTCCCTGACGCCGGTCTCGGCCCCTCCGGCCGAACTCACCCCGGCGCAGGGCGGCATCCTGCTCGCCGAATCCGTCCTCCCCCAGCACCAGGTGGCCTGGCTGATGACCACCACCCTCGACGGCCACCTCGACATCGACGACAATCAGCACCACCCGACGCTGACCCGCCGTACACCCGCCGACGGCGGGGAAGTCGACCCGACGGTCAAGGACGTACTCGACCACGTGTTTCCTGGCCGCGACAGCGTGACGCTGGGCTTGTACGACCCGTGGTTCCAGGAGGGCTGGAACACTCTTCAGAGTCGCTTGGAGGCCTGGCGGCGCGGATCCGGACTGTGGGATCCGGCCGGCACCGAGCGCTGCTTTTGGGCGCAAGTGGGCGGGTGCGTCGCCGCGCTGGTGGGTGTGATCGCCGTCGTCGTCGGGGCCGTACTGAGCGACAACGACGTCGGCCCCGCGTGGTGGATGGTCCTGGTGCCCGGCGCGGTCGCTGCGGGTGGCGGCCTGGCAGGTGCGGTCCGCGGCTGGGAGCTGGAGATCCGCTCCCCTCGCGGTACGGCCCTGTGGACCCAGGTGGAGGCGTTCCGGCGCTACCTGTCCGACTCCGCTCCCCATCAGGTGGACGAGGCCGCCGATGTCGGAAGGCTGGACCTGTACACGGCGTGGGCGGTGGCCCTCGGCGTGAACGACCGCTGGTCGCAGGCGATGTCCGACTCGACGGCCACCCCGACCGCCGGCCGCTCCGCCCGCCGCATGTCCCTCTTCGGCCCGGCCATCGCCGTCGCCCTGGTCAGCTCAGCGGCGGCGTCCGCGACCTCCCCCTCCTCCGGCGGTGGCAGTTCCGGCGGCGGCAACTCCGGTGGCGGTGGAGTCGGCGGCGGCGCGGGAGGCGGTGGCGGCGGCTCGTGGTGAGCGCCGGGCCGCGGTCCGATGAGCGATGGGCGGGTCCGGGCCGACTCCGGCGTCCACGAACAGGCGAGCACGTCGGTGCTCAACGACGAGGAGCACGCGCGGCGCCACGCGGACCGCAAGATCAAGGATCGGCTCCGCCAAGGCTTCACCGAGGCCGACCCGCCCCGCCACCCGGCGGAAGACGACGGCGAGACACCGGTCCTGGACGTCCTCACCACGGCCAGAGGCCCCTGTGCCCCCGAACCCCGGTACTTGCCGGTCGAAGGCTTCGACCAGGCCTATCGCCGTGGTCCTTCGGTCCGCCGACCTCGAGGCGCTCATGGAGGCGCTGCCGCAGGCGTCTCCGCGGAGCTGGGTGGGGTGGAGGTGCGGAACTTCAGGGGCGACGTCGAACGCCTCGAACCCGGCACGTCCCAACCTTCGCCGAGGTGCTGTCCTTCCTGGTCGACTGACACACCAGAGGATCTCGCGTCGGACGAAGCCGGGGGAGGGGCTACGCGTTGTCCGCGCGCTTTGCCGGTCCCTCCGGCGGCCGCCGGAAAACTCGGCTGCGGGTGACACCGGCGCGCTCGTAAGCTTTCCGTTCGCGGGGCCGGCGGGGCGCCCTGTGGCAGTGATCAGTCAGCTGATCGGAGATGCACAGGGACATGACTTCTCGACTTTTCGCGCTGTGCTTCGATGCGAGTCAACCGCGGCGGCTCGCGCAGTTCTGGTCCGGGGTCCTGGGGTGGGAGACGGTCGACGATCCGCACGACGGCGTCACACTCCTGCCCAGCGACGACACCGGATTCCGTATCCGTTTCTCTCCGACCCGGGAACCGAAGGCCGGCCCGAACCGGATGCACTTCGATCTGACGAGTACGTCTCCGGAGGACCAGCAGCAGACGGTGGCCAGGGCGCTGCGGCTCGGCGCACGGCACATCGACATCGGCCAACGCCCTGAAGAGGGGCACGTGGTGCTCGCCGACCCCGAGGGCGACGAGTTCTGCGTCATCGAGCCGGGCAACAACTTCCTTGCCGACTGCGGCTTCATCGGAGCGCTGGCCTGCGACGGTTCGCAGGAAGTCGGGTACTTCTGGAGCAAGGCGCTGGGGTGGCCCCTGGTCTGGGACCAGGACCAGGAGACCGCGATCCGCTCGCCGCACGGCGGTCCTAAGATCACATGGGGTGGTCCGCCGGTGGCGCCCAAGACGGGCAAGAACCGGCTGCACTTCGACCTCGCTCCGCCCGCCCCCGGTGAACGGCAGGCAGAGATCGAGCGCCTGCTCTCCCTCGGAGCGACCCGAATCGACGCCGGGCAGGACAACGCCGGCCAGGACCCGGCCGGCCGGGTCGCGATGGCCGACCCCGACGGCAACGAGTTCTGTCTGCTGACGCCCGCGTAGCGCGGCAACAGGCCCCCGGTGGTCGGCCGGGGGCGTGTCGCAGGATCAGCCGGTGGCTGGTCAGTGGCTCGCCGCCGGTTCGCCGCTGAGTTTGCCGTGGAGCCGGGCGCTGGGGTCGTTGAGGCCGGTGATCTCGACGGTCTTGCCGCGCTGGGCGTACTTGGTCGCGCCCGCCTGGAGCGGTGCGCTAGCCGCCGGGGCGGGTGGTGGACCGGTAGGAGTTCCAGTCGGCGCGGCCGCCGGCGCCCAGGACGGCGACGTCGGCTGCCAGTTCGCCGCGCGCGTGGGTTCTCAGTTCGCGTCGGGCGGTGTGGGCGACGAGGGTGGGGAAGAGGGGCCGCAGCGGCTGGCACCAGCGCAGCCAGGGGGGTGCGTAGATGTGGTGGGCGCGGTGGACGATGCCCCGGGTGAGCCAGTCGGCGACCTGGGCGGGGGAGTGGACGCGCCGCGCGAAGCGGGGCTGGTTGCGGCGCAGGGCCCTGAGGACCGGGTGGTCGTCGATGCCGGCGACCATGTCGGTGCCGGTCCAGTGGAGGTAGGCGATGCCGACGGTGACCCCGTCGGGTGCGACCTCGCCGCGCAGCGCCTGGGCGAAGGATTCGGCGCCGGCTTTGGAGGCGCAGTAGGCGCTCATCATGGGGGCGGAGCCGAAGGCGGCGGTAGAGGCGATCTGGAGGAAGTAGCCGCGGGTGCGGGCCAGTTGCGGGAGGAAGGCTCTGGCGGTGTTGGCGGATCCGGTGAGGTTGACGTCGATGACGCGCTGCCACAGGTCGGCCGGGGTGTGGGTGAAGGGGCCGCCGGCGGCGATGCCCGCATTGGCCACGACCACGCTCGCCGGGCCCAGTTCTTCCTCGACCTGGCGGGCGGCGCTCTCCAGCGCTTGACGGTCGGTGACGTCGGCCTCGACGCAGACGCTCCGGTTCGGCAGCAGGGCGGCCGCCCGGCAGAGGGTCTCCTCCTCCCGCCCGAGCAGTGCGACGAGCAGGCCCGCATCGGACAGGCGCCGCGCCAGGCCTTCACCGACTCCGCGCGCGGCGCCGGTGACGACCGCGACCCGGCCGCTCAGCGGCGCGCCGGGAGCGGAGCGGTGTGCGCCGGTTCTGGGGATGTCACGCATGTCCGTCCTCACTGCTCACCGGCCGCCGACGACGACCCAGCGTCCGTTATGTCCGGAAACAAGGTTATGTCCGGGCTGCCTGGTCCGCTCCGGAGGGCGAGGGACAGGAATGCCGGAGGAGGACGCGAGGGGGTCGCGGACCCGGCACCTCAAGCGGCTACCGCGCCCGCCTGTCAGCACTCCTGCTCGGACGGCTTCGCCACGGCGTGCGTGACGGTCATGTCGAGCAGGAGCACGGCGTCGTGGTCGGGGGTGCCGGGCTCCGCGGTGTAGACGCCCATCCGGTGGCCGGGGGTGCCTTCGAGGGCCATGCCCTGGAAGCCGAGGGTGAGCCTGCCGACGTGCGGGTGCTGAAAGGTCTTGGTGGCGACCTTGCGGCCCGTGACCTCGTAGCGCTCCCACAGTCCGGCGAAGTCGGGGCTCTTGAGGAGCAGCTCGCCGACGAGATGGGTGAGGTCGGGGGCGTCGGGGTCGGTGCCGGCCAGGGCGCGCAGGCGGGCGACGCAGCCGCGGATCTGGTTGTCCCAGTCGGGGAAGATCTCGCGGGCGGCGGGGTGGAGGAAGAGGTAGCGGGCGAGGTTGCGCTGCTTGGCCGGCCAGTCGCCGATGCCCGTGTAGAGGGCGAGGCCGCCGGGGTTGTGGGCGAGGACGTCCATGCCTCGGCTGACGATGTAGGCCGGGTACGGGCGCACGCTCTCCAGCAGCAGCTTCAGGTGGGGGCGCACGGTACGGCTGGGGGCCTGGACGGGCTGGGGCGCATAGCGCGCGGCGCGGACTGCCAGGTCGCGCAGGTGCTGGTGTTCGGCGTCGTCGAGCCGCAGGGCGCGGGCGAGGGCGTCGACCACGGCGGGACTGGGCCGGGTCTCCTTGCCCCGCTCCAGACGGGTGTAGTAGTCGATGCTGACCCCGGCCAGGGTGGCCAGCTCCTCGCGGCGCAGGCCGGGAGTGCGGCGCACGCCGGGCCCGGGGGTGAGGCCGACGGTTCGGGGACTGGTCTGGGTACGGCGGGCCCGCAGGAAGCGTCCCAGTTCCTCGCCACTGTGCTGCTCGGGTGCCATGGGGCCAGTGTCCCTCCGCTGTCACCGTGACACGCCCGATGAGGGGGGCCCTGCCACACCCCCGCTCGCCACTCCCCGGCAGACCTCGGCCTGCCTGTCACGCTCGCCGGGGGGCAGGCTGGATCGTGTAGCCCGGACCGGAGGTACGGGCGTCGGACCACCCTCGTCGCGCATGCCCTGACCGACTGGGGCCGCACCTCCGCCTTCCGTCTTCCGCCTGGAGCCGCGTCGAATCCCCCCGCCGGGCATCCGGCCCGCCAGGCGCCGCCACCCGTTCCCCCGAAGGAGCTGAGCCCATGCGCGCCACCCTGCTGTACGCGGCCGATGACGTACGCGTCGAGAACGTCGCCGACCCGAAGATCCAGAATCCCGCCGACGCCGTCGTGCGGATCGTGCTGTCCTGCATCTGCGGCAGTGACCTGTGGCCCTACAAGTCGCTGCCGCCCACCGACACCCCGCGCCACATGGGCCACGAATTCCTGGGTGTCGTCGAGGAGACCGGCTCCGAGGTACGGACCCTCAAGCCCGGCGACGTCGTGGTGGCGCCGTTCGTCTACAGCGACAACACCTGCGGCTACTGCCGTGAGGGCCTGCAGACCTCGTGCGTGCACGGCGGACAGTGGGGCGTCAACGGGGTCGACGGCGGCCAGGGTCAGGCGGCACGCGTCCCCTACGCCGACGGCACACTGGTGAAGCTGCCGGTCGGCGAGGACTCCGAGCTGCTGCCGGACCTGCTGACGCTGTCCGACGTCCTGTGCACGGGCTACCACGCCGCCCGCACCGCCGGCGTCCGGCGCGGCGACAGCGTCACCGTCGTCGGGGACGGTGCCGTGGGCCTGGCCGCGGTGATCTCCGCCCGGCTGCTCGGCGCCGAGCAGATCATCCTCATGGGCCGCCACAGCGAGCGGACCGACCTGGGCCGAGACTTCGGCGCCACCGACGTGGTCGCCGAGCGCGGCGAGGAGGGCATCGCCCGCGTACGCGAACTGACCGGGGGAGAGGGCACCCGCAAGGTCCTGGAATGCGTCGGACTGAGGGACGCGATCGTGCAGAGCTTCGGCGTGGCCCGCGACGGCGGCACGATCAGCCGCGTCGGCGCCCCCCAGTTCACCGAGGTGCCCTTCGGGTTCGGTGACTTCATGCGCAACATCACCCTCACCGGCGGCGTCGCCCCGGCCCGCGCCTACATCGAAGAGCTCATGCCGCACATCCTCGACGGCTCCGTCAGGCCCGGCCGCGTCTTCGACCGGACGCTCGGCCTGGAGGACATCGCCGACGGCTACCGGGCCATGAACGACCGCGAGGCACTGAAGGTCCTCATCCGGCCCTGACCCAGCCCCCGCCCACCCGCGAAGGAAGAAGCATGACCACCCGCACCTGGCTCATCACCGGTGTCAGCAGCGGCCTCGGCCACGCCCTGACCACCCAGCTCCTCGAACGCGGAGACCGCGTGGTCGGCACCGTCCGCGCCCTCGACAAGGTCGCCGACCTGCGCGAGAAGTACCCCGACACCTTCCGGGCCCGGATCCTGGACGTCACCGACACCGGCGCCGTACGCAAGGCGGTGGACGAGGCGTTCACCGGCGGCCGCATCGACGTGGTCGTCTCCAACGCCGGCTACGGCCTGTTCGGCGCCGCGGAGGAACTCACCGACGCGCAGGTCGACCACATCATCGCCACCAACCTCACCGGCTCCCTCACCCTGATCCGCGCGGCCCTTCCCCATCTGCGGGCCCAGGGCGGCGGCCGCGTCCTCCAGATCTCCTCCTACGGCGGACAGGTCGCCTTCGCCGGCAACTCGCTCTACCACGCCACCAAGTGGGGCATCGAGGGCTTCGTCGAATCCGTCGCGCAGGAGGTCACCGGCTTCGGCATCGGCATGACCCTCGTGGAGCCGGGCGGGGCCCGCACCGAGTTCCGCTACGGCAGCGCCCGGGTCGCCGACCCGATGGACGTCTACGACGACACGCCCGCGCACGCCTTCAAGGCCATGCTCGACCCGGCGAACGGGCTCGCGCCCGGGGACCCGCAGCGGATGGCCGCGCGCATCATCGAATCCGTCGACGTGGAGCCCGCGCCCCTGCGGATGGTCCTCGGCTCCCAGGCCCTGGACTCCACCCTCGACGTCCTCCGCAAGCGGATCGACGACTTCGGGACCCAGCGTGAGGCGGCCAAGGCCACCGACCACCCGGCCGGAGAGTGAGTCCCCGGCCCGGCAGGCACGTGCCGCAGCGAGCCCGGCCGCCGGCGACACCCCACCGAGGCCGGCCTGCGCCCGCTCGAACACCGACCCGCCCGCGACCCGCGCCCGCCCCTCTCCCCCCTACGACCAGCACCACACCAAGGAGTACCCGTGAAGTTCGTCAAGCCGCGGCCCACCGGCAAGGGCCCTGAGGACTGGTTCAACGGCGATGTCTGGTTCGACGTCATCCACGCAGGCACCGAGCCCTCCCGCCTGCGCGCGAACATGGTGCGCTTCGCCCCCGGCGCCCGCACCGCCTGGCACCACCACGCCGTCGGCCAGACCCTCCACGTCGTCGCCGGGATCGCCCTCATCGGCACCCGCGACGGCACCGTCCTCGAAGCACACCCCGGTGAAACGGTGACCTGCCCGCCCGGCGAAGAACACTGGCACGGAGCAACCGCGGACCGTTTCATGGAACACCTGGCCCTGTGGGAAGGCACCGCGCCCGACGACGGCCAGCCGGAGACCACCTGGCTCGAACACGTCACCGACGAGCAGTACGACAGCCCCCGCACCCGAAACCACTGAAGGCTCCGGCAGCCGCCGGGCGGCGGAGAGGCCAACCGGACCTCCGGTGCCGGCGCTGCGCCCGTTCACCACGCCGGGCATCGTGCCGTGCTGTGGAGTCGTCCGGGCGTGACCGGTCAGCGACACCCGCGGGCGTTGAGCCGGGCGGCCTGGCGCGTCAGGTGGTCGCGTTCGGCGAGGTTGGGCGCCTTCCGGGCGGCCTCGGCGTACAGGCGTGCCGCCGTCACCAGGTCGCCGTCGCGCTCGTGGAGGTACGCGGCCGCCGCGGTGTGGCGGGGCAGCGAGGGGTCCAGCGATGCGAGCGCCGCCAGCCCGGCACGCGGTCCGTCGGCCTCGCCGACGGCGACCGCGCGGTTGAGCCGGACGACCGGGCTGTCGGTCAGGCTCGCGAGTTCGTCGTACCACTCGACGATCTGGACCCAGTCGGTCTCCTCGGCGGTGGGTGCGTCGGCGTGGAGTGCCGCGATGGCGGCCTGGGCCTGGAACTCGCCGAGCCGGTCCCGGGCGAGGGCCGCCTGCAGGATCGCGATGCCCTCGGCGATCGCCTCCGTGTCCCACCGGCCGCGGTCCTGCTCGGCGAGCGGTACCAGGCTGCCGTCCGGCGCGGTACGGGCCGCTCGCCGGGCGTGGTGGAGCAGCATGAGCGCGAGCAGCCCCGCCACCTCGGGGTGGTCGATCACGGCCGCCAGCTGCCGGGTGAGCCGGATGGCCTCGGCGGCGAGGTCGACGTCGCCCGAGTAGCCCTCGTTGAAGACCAGGTAGAGGACGCGCAGCACGGTGGCGACGTCGCCGGGCTGGTCGAACCGAACCTTGGAGACGGTGCGCTTGGCCCGGCTGATGCGCTGTGCCATGGTCGCCTCGGGCACCAGGTAGGCCTGGGCGATCTGGCGGGTGGTCAGCCCGCCGACGGCGCGCAGCGTCAGCGCGACCGCGGACGACGGCGTCAGCGACGGGTGGGCGCACAGGAAGTAGAGGTGGAGCGTGTCGTCCACCGTGGGCGCGGGCCCGGGCTCAGGCTCCTGGTCGACGAGGTCCTCACGCCGGCGGCGGGCGGCCTCCGCCCGGGTCGCGTCGAGGAAGCGGCGCCAGGCGACGGTGACCAGCCAGCCCTTCGCATCCCGCGGGGGATCGGCCGGCCAGACGCGGACCGCTTCGACGAGCGCGTCCTGCACGGCGTCCTCGGCCGCCGCGAAGTCGGCTCCGCGGCGGACGAGGACGGCGAGCACGCTGGGCGTGAGGCTCCTCAGCAGGGCCTCGTTCACTGGTGGGGGCACTCCGAGATGGTGGGCGGCGCGGCGAGGAAGGGGCGCAGCTCGAGCCACTCGTGGATCGGCTTGCCGCCCGCCCCCGGTGCGGCCGACAGCTCCCCGGCCAGCTCGACGGCCCGCTCGTAGCTGTCGACGTCGATCACCATCCAGCCGGCGATGAGGTCCTTGGTCTCGGCGAACGGACCGTCGGTGACGGGCGGCCGCCCCTCACCGTCGTACCGGACGAACGTCCCCTCGGGGGCGAGCGCCTGGCCGTCGACGAACTCGCCGGTCTTCTCGAGCCGCGCCGCGAAGTCGTTCATGTACCGCATGTGCGCCGAGATCTCCTGCGGCGTCCACTGGTCCATCGGCACGTCGTTGACCGCCGCCGGAGCGCCGCGGTAGTGCTTGAGCAGCAGGTATTTCGCCATCGTGCTTCTCCTCGGTGCTGGTGCGACCCATTGTGGCCGCCTTCACCCCAGGGACGGAGCCGGCCACGGGTTCTCGACATCGCCGCCCGATTTTTTTCCGGACGCCCGTGATTTTTCCGGACGCCCGTGGAGAAGCGTGGTGAGTCCGTCTCGGGGTGTCGGCCCGCGGCGTGGGGCCGGGGTGGAACGGCACGGGACCTCCAGGGCCCGGGGTGATGCGCGAGCGCCGTGTGAGGCCGTAGCCGGAGCGGCGCTCTCCGCGCCAGCCGATCGGGTGTCCCGGCCCTGCCGCGGGAGTGTTTCGCGGCGGCGGAGTACTCGCCACGCGCCTGCCGGGGCAAGGCATGGGGAGGACACGGCAGCACGCTGTCAGGAGGAGGGCGTTCCGTGAGTCCTGAGCCACACCACCCCGCGCGGTCCGAGGGACGCGCGCACCACGCCGCGGACATGACGTGAGGGGACGGCGTCGGCCCCGGGCCACGGGACCGGCCGAGGGCCGCCGTCCCGGTGAGCGGCTCGCGGACGCGGCCGACGCCCGGCTGCCCGTCCACGACGGGGCAGGCCGGCTGCTGCGCAAGTCCTTTCCGGATCACTGGTCGTTCCTGCTGGGCGAACTCGCTCTGTACAGCCTGATCGTGCTGGTGCTCACCGGCGTGTGGCTGACGTTCTTCTTCAAGCCCGAGATGCGGGAACTGGTCTACGAGGGCTCCTACGGCCCGCTGCGCGGGACGCTCGTGTCGGGCGCCTTCGACTCGACCCTCCGCATCAGCTTCGACGTACGCGGCGGCCTGCTGATCCGGCAGACCCACCACTGGGCCGCCCTGGTCTTCGTCTCGGCGATCGGCCTGCACCTGCTGCGGATCTTCTTCACCGGCGCCTTCCGCAGGCCGCGGGAGATGAACTGGGTCATCGGCGTCACGCTCTTCGTGATCGCCCTGGCCGAGGGCTTCGCCGGCTACTCCCTGCCGGACGACCTGCTCTCCGGCACCGGCCTGCGGATCGCCCAGGGCGTCATGCTGTCGATCCCGGTGATGGGGACGTACGTGAGCATGTTCGTGTTCGGCTCCCAGTTTCCCGGCGAGGACATCGTGCCCCGGCTGTACAGCCTGCACATCCTGCTGCTGCCGGGCGCGCTGATCGTCCTGGTCACCGTGCACCTGATTCTGGTCTTCCATCTGAAGCACACCCAGTGGCGCGGTCCGGGCCGTACGAACGCCAACGTCGTCGGCAAGCCCCTGTACCCGCGGTTCACGGCTTCCTCCATCGGCCTGTCCTTCACCGTCTCCGGGCTGCTGGTGCTGCTCGCCGGGCTCGCGCAGATCAACCCGGTATGGACGTACGGCCCCTACCGGCCGGATCAGGTGTCCACCGGCTCCCAGCCGGACTGGTACGTCGGTTTCCTGGAAGGAGCGCTGCGGCTCGTCCCACCCTGGGAGACGAACCTCGCCGGGCACACCCTCATGTGGAACGTCCTGCTGCCCGCCGCCGTCCTGCCCGCGCTGCTCTTCGCCGTTCTGTACGCCTACCCCTTCGTCGAGCAGCGGCTGACCGGGGAGTGGCGGCAGGAGCAGCACTTCTGCGACCGGCCCCGCGAACGGCCGGTGCGTACCGGCCTCGGCGCCGCGGGCGTCACCTTCTTCGGAGTGCTGCTGCTGGCCGGCGGGAACGACATCGTGGCCATGACCTTCCGGATCTCGGTGAACGCCTTGACCTGGATCTTCCGGGTCGCACTGATCGTGGCCCCCGTCCTCGCCTTCTTCGTCACCCGCGCGCTGTGTCGTGCCCTGCTGCACGTGGAACAGCAGCGGCTGGTCGAGGGCGAGGAGACCGGCGAGGTACGGCAGACCCTCACCGGGGGCTACGAGAGCGGCCACCGGCCGGTGACGTCGTTCCGGCCGGGCGCCCCGCGCGCTCCGCTCAGTCCTCCTGACCGGCCCCCCGGCTCGCGTACTGGAACACCATCCCGGCCACACCACGAGCCAGAACGCCGAAGCCGATGAGGAACAGCCACAGCCCGAACACCACGCCCGCCGCCGCGAGGGCGAACCCGAAAGCGGTGACCACCGGCCAGGGGCTGTGCGCCGGGAAGAACTCCAGCGGGCCGGCGGAGTCCGCCACCTCGGCCTCTGTACGGTCCTGGGGGCGGGGGCCGCGGCGTACGTACTGGGTCGCACAGAAGAACGACACCAGCGCCGCCATCCCGAACGCGACGATCAGCGCGGCCGTGCCGGCGGGCTCGGCATCCGACCACACACCGTAGAGCGCCGCGGCGGCGCCGAAGAAGACGGCCACGCCGCCGAAGAGCAGTGCCTCCACCTTCACCGTTGCGCCTCCTTCTCCGGCCGCCGCCCGATCTCCGGATGGTGCAGGTCGAACGCCGGGGACTCCGACCGCACCCGGGGCAGCGCCACGAAGTTGTGCCGCGGCGGCGGGCAGGCGGTGGCCCACTCCAGGCCGCGCCCGTACCCCCAGGGGTCGTCCTGCTCGACCCGCCGCCCCTTGTGGGCCGTACGCCACACGTTGTAGAGGAACGGCAACGTGGAGACGCCGAGCAGGAGAGCGCCCGCCGAGGAGAGGGTGTTGAGCAAGGTGAAACCGTCGTTGGGCAGGTAGTCGGCGTAGCGGCGGGGCATCCCCGCCTCACCGAGCCAGTGCTGGACGAGGAACGTCAGCTGGAAGCCCGGGAAGAGCAGCCAGAAGTGCAGCTTGCCGAGACGCTCGTCGAGCATCTTCCCGGTGAACTTGGGCCACCAGAAGTAGAACCCGGCGAACATGGCGAAGACCACGGTGCCGAACAGCACGTAGTGCAGGTGTGCCACGATGAAGTACGAGTCGGTGAGATGGAAGTCGAGCGGCGGCGACGCGATCAGAACCCCGCTCAGCCCGCCCAGCAGGAACGACACCAGGAAGCCGATCGACCACAGCATCGGGGTCTCGAACGAGAGCGAGCCCCGGTGCATCGTCCCGATCCACGCGAAGAACTTGATCCCGGTCGGCACCGCGATCAGGAACGACATGAGGGAGAAGAACGGAAGCAGCACCGCCCCCGTCGCGAACATGTGGTGCGCCCATACGACCGCGGACAGCATGGTGATGCTGGTCGTGGCCCCGATCATCGGCAGATAGCCGAACAGCGGCTTGCGGGAGAACACCGGGAGGATCTCGGTGACGATGCCGAAGAACGGCAACGCGACGATGTACACCTCGGGATGCCCGAAGAACCAGAACAGGTGCTGCCAGAGCAGGGCGCCGCCGTTGTGTGCGTCGAAGACGTGCGAACCGAACTTCCGATCGCACTCCAGTGCGAGGAGCGCTGCCGTGAGCACCGGGAACGCGGGCAGCACCAGGATGGACGTGAACAGCACGTTCCACGTGAACATCGGCATCCGGAACATGGTCATGCCCGGGGCGCGCAGGCACAGGATCGTCGCGATGAAGTTGACCGCGCCCAGCGTCGTCGACACACCGGTGACCACCAACCCCATGACCCACAGGTCACCGCCCGCGCCGGGGGAGTAGTACGCGCTGTTGAGCGGCGCGTAGGCGAACCAGCCGAAGGCGGCGGCGCCGCCCGGGACCAGGAAGCCGGAGACCACCATGAGGCCGCCGAGGAGATACATCCAGTACGACAGCGCGTTCAGCCTGGGGAACGCCACGTCCGGGGCGCCGATCTGCAAGGGCATCACGGCGTTCGCGAACCCGGCGAACATCGGGGTCGCGAACAGCAGCATCATGATCGTGCCGTGGATGGTGACGAACTGGTTGTAGGTGTGCGCGTTCATGAACTGCAGCCCCGGACGGGCCAGTTCGGCGCGCATGCCCAGAGCCAGCAGCCCCGCGAGGAGGAAGAAGCAGAACGCCGTCACCATGTACAGCCGGCCGATCACCTTGTGGTCGGTGGTGGTGGACCAGGCCAGCAGTCTGCGCCCCAGCGGCGTCGCAGCGGCGGGAGGCGCGGGCTCGTCGAGGCGCTCCGACAGTTCGCTCATGATCCTCCTCAGCCGTGCCGAGTGCGGGGAGCGCCTCGCGGTGCCCTGGTCGGCGCAGGGGGAAACCGCCGGCTCCCGCCGGCGGACGGCGCCCACCGAGACGACGGAAACCGGCACGACGACAGGTGCGTTCACTCTGTGGCGACGCTACCGGTGATGCGGCGGATGCCACGTCCGCCACGCCTCTCCGCCCGAGCGTCCGGCGCCGAGTGGCGGGCACTCGGGCGCAAGCGCGACCTGCCCGGGCACCGCCGCGGCGCCCACCCGGCCTGCTCACGACCGTGCTCGGAGTTTGCGAGGACAGGAAGCACGCGTGAGGAGTCCTCGGTGGGTACCCATACGCGAGGCGGACCGCCACGCGAAGCCGCCACACCACCTCGGGCCTTCGAGAGAGGAGACGACATGCCAGGCGATGAGGACCGCAAGGGCGAGACCGCGCTCGACGAGGTGTTCCGGGAGATCTCAGAGGCCGACGAACGCGATGCCGCCAGGAAGCCCCGGGAGGACGGACATGAGGGCGAGGCCGCGGACGCGATCACCCCCAACGCCGGAGCCCAGCGGGAATCCGAGGGCGGCTGATAACGAGGATGAAGGAGTCGAAGCGGTTTTCGATTCTTATGAGGAGGCTGTGCCATGCCGGCGGGATCGAGCAAGAAGAGGGAACGTCAGTACGAGCACGTCAAGGAAAGTGCTCGAAGCCGCGGTGAGTCGACGAAGCGGGCCGAGGAGATCGCCGCGCGGACGGTGAACAAGGAGCGGGCACGTTCCGGGGAAGCGCGGCAGAAGAGCAGCGTTTCCACGGGCGACAAGAAGTCCGCCTCCCAGCGAGGCGGCGAGCGTTCACATTCGGGCGCACAGGGACCTACGCGCGATCAGCTGTATGCCGAGGCCCGGAAGAAGAACGTGCGGGGACGTTCGTCCATGTCGAAGCAGCAGCTCAAGGAAGCGCTGGGCCGCTGACAGGCCGATCACGACGAGGTTCCGCCCGAGCGGTGGCTGCCCTGGCGGCTCGGTGTCGGGTGGTGCGGAACGCCCGAGCGGGCGCAGCGGTGTCGGCCGGAGCGGGCCCGAAGACGCGGCACGGCTCACTGCTTCACCCGATCCGGCGCTGATCGCCGAACTCACCGGCCTGGTGTTTGCGGCCTACGGCCCAGGGGCAGTCGGGAGTTCGTGCTTCGGACTGGAGGCGCGCGCCCAGCGGGAACCCCCGACTGCCGGCTCCCTCCAGTGGTCCGGGCACGCTCTCCGTTGCGGTGATCTGTGACAGGGCCTTTCGGCCCGAAGCGCCGTGAGACCCCCGGCGCCGCCCGAACGCGAGGAGACCGCCCGATGCTGATGCCCCCGCCCACCACCCTGCGCCGGCTGGTCAAGGAATACGAGACGCTCTCCGTCGAGGAGAGCCTCACCGGACCCGGCGCACCGAGCGCCCGCCTGCGGGACCTCGCCTACACCCTGTGCGTGTCCACCGGCACCCGCGAGATCACCGACGCTCTGAAGGCCGCCCGCGCGTACCTCGACCGCACAGCGTCCGGTGTGGCGGCCCGGTCCGGACAGGCCGGGCTCGTCGCGGAACGGTCGGCACCCCCCTGCGCCCCGCCCGTCGCCTGATCCCCGGCGCAGTCCCCGGCGCAGTCCGTTCGGGCGCGGATGGGCGCGGATCGGCAGCGGTTGCCGTGTGATCGCCGATCCGCGCCGGGCTTCCCGGGTGGCGCCGTCAGTCCTCCAACCGGACCTCGACGACGCCTTGTTCGATCCGTACCTCGAAGGCAGGCTGCGGCGCGGTCGCCGGGCCCTGCACGTTCCACCCGTCGGTGAGCCGGAAGACGCTGCCGTGCCAGGGGCAGCGTATGCAGCCGTCGGTGAGGTCTCCCTCCGAAAGGGGGCCGCCCAGATGGCTGCACCGCTCGGCCAGGACGTGCACGCGGTCCTCGTTCTCGCGCACGATCACCACGGGTACGTCGTCCACGTGGTGGCGTATCGGCTTCCCGACCGGAATGTCGGCCAGATCCGCGAGCCGGTGCCATCCGGACGCCACCGCTTGGGGCACGTATTCGGCATGGTTGGCGCCGGCCGCCTGTCGGTAGGCCAGGTGACCGCCGAGTGCGCCGCCGAGCCCCACCGCCGCGAGTCCGGCGAAGCCGAGGGCCTTGCCCGCCCCCTCCCGGCCGCGAAGGCGGGTGACGAGGGAGGCGGTGAACAGGGAGACGGCCGCGTTGTTGGCCAGGGCATGGACCAAGCCGACGCGCTGCTGCCGGCTGTGAAGCTCGGCCCAGTCGACCCAGCCCGACACCGCGGCGGGAAGCGCGGCGGCGAGCCCGACCCCGATGAGTACACGTGGTCCCCGGCGCGCCCCCGGCAGCAGATCGAGCACGCCCGCGGACAACCACGTACCGACGGGCACCTGCACCAGCAGCGGATGCAGGGGGTGCCCGAGCCATCGCCCGTGCAGCGCGTCGCGCCCGGCACCCAGCGGCACGGACCGCACCGCGCTGCGCAGGGCGTCGATCACACGGTCGGCCCCACTCCACCGCTCCAGGCGATCCACCGCCGACAGGACAGCTTCGGAACCTGGCTGCTTCATCCGGTCCTCCCGGGTCGTCTCACGCCGAGCAGGAGACGAGTAGCCCTGCCCACCCTCCGGAAACTACGGAAGGCGATGCGGCTGCTGGATCACAGACCGTTTGGAGTGCCTCCCAGGGGCACTCGGAGACCACGGTCATGAAGGTCATGAATCGAAGAGCACGGTCATGAGAGGTCGGCCGCCTGGACCTGCGGAGGCGGCCGACCTGCCGCGTCCGAACGGCGAGAGCCGGGGAGATTCGCCGGAACGCCGATCGAGACCTGCACGAGCCGCTCCCTTACGCGGCGCAGGCCGCGTCGCCCGCGAAGGGCGCATCGCCCCGGACTCACCGAAGGAGGAGACATGCGTCTGTCATTTCTGCAACAGCTTTTTGATCGCGACGGCCCCTGGGCAACCGTGTACTTCCATGCAGCGCACGAGGACGAAGCAGGTGCCAAGCGGCACGAGCTGTCCGTCGGAGAGGCCTGCCGGACGCTGGAGGAGGAGGGCGCCGACGCTGCGACCGTGCGGGCGGTACGGGAGACACTGATGGAGGCGTCTCCCGCCGAAGACCCCGCGGGCCGCGTCTACTTCGCCACGGACGGCGAGGTGGTCCTGAGCCACGCCCTCTCGCGGCCGCCGGAACGCCCGATCTCCGTCTGGGCCCCGTTGCCGCGGCTGACACCGCTGCTGGAACTGTCCGGCCGGGACCCGCTGTGCCTCGTGGCGTACATCGACCGCACCGGTGCCGACTTCGAGCTGCGCTCCGAGGCCGTGTCCCACCACGCCGGCCAGGTCGCCGGGCGGCGGCATCCCGTGCACCGCACGGCGTCCGACCAGTTGAGCGAGCGGCACTTCCAGCTCAAGGTCGAGAACACCTGGCAGCACAACGCCGGTGCCGTCGCGGAAGCACTCGCCTCGGCCTGCGAGGAGAGCGGCGCCGATCTGGTGGTGCTGGTGGGCGACGCACGTGAACGACGCGCCGTGCACGAAAAGCTCCCCGATCCGGTCCGCCGTGTCGCGGTCGAGACCGCCCACGGCGGTCGCGCCCCCGGCTCGTCCTCCGCCGCGCTGGAGGAGGACATCGCCGAGGCCCGGCAGCAGTACGTGCACCGCCGTGCCCAGGAGGCGCTCGACCGCTTCCGCACCGGCCGGAGCGGCGGCCAGTCGCCCGTCGGCGCGGTGGAAGGCGTGCCGGCCCTGGTCGAAGCCGCCCGGGAACACCGCATCGACACTCTGCTGATCCGACCCGACGGGCCGGATCTGGCAAGTGAGACCTGGATCGGAGGCCGGCCGGACCAGTTGGCCGTGCGCCGTACCAACGCCAGGACCCTGGGCGAGAGCGACCCCTGGCCCGCACGCGCGGACGACGCGCTCCTGAGGTCCGCCGCCACCACAGGGGCCGACGTCATGGTCGTCGCCCCCGACGAGGCGGACGACCACCACCTGCCGACAGGGGGCCTCGGAGCCCTGCTCCGGTGGACCTACGAGCCGAGCGCGGTCTGACGAACCGCACGCACCCCCACAAGAGAGACACCTCATGAGCGAGCATCCGACGCACAAGCACCCCCAGCCGGACTTCCCGGCCCAGGAGCAGGAGCACCCCGGCTGGACCGGCCCCATGGACCCTCCACCCGACCACGGTGAAGAGACGTACGAGGGCAGCGGGCTGCTCGACGACCGCAAGGCGGTGGTGACCGGTGGCGACTCCGGCATCGGCCGCGCCGTGTGCCTCGCCTTCGCCCGCGAGGGCGCCGACGTCCTGTTCACCCACCTTCCGGAGGAGGGCGAGGACGCCCAGGCGACCGCGCGGCTCGTCGAGGAGGCGGGCCGCAAGGCGGTCGCCGTCCCCTGCGACATCCGCGAGGAAGAACAGTGCAAACGGCTGGTCGAACGCGCCGTTGCCGAGTTCGGGCGGATCGACGTCCTCGTCAACAACGCCGCCTACCAGATGGCGCAGCCCGACGGCATCCAGGCGATCACCACGGAACAGTTCGACCGGGTCGTCCGGACCAACCTCTACGGCATGTTCTGGCTGTGCAAGAAGGCCCTGCCGCACATCCCGGCCGGCGGATCGATCATCAACACCACGTCCGTGCAGGCGTACAAGCCCAGTCCCCATCTCCTCGACTACGCCACCACCAAAGGCGCGATCGTCACCTTCACCCAGGGGCTGGCCCAGATGGTGGCGCCCGACGGGATCCGGGTCAACGCGGTGGCTCCCGGGCCCGTGTGGACTCCGCTCATCCCGGCGACGCTGCCGGACACCCAGCAGTTCGGCAAGCAGGCCCCCCTGGCCCGGCCCGCCCAGCCCGCCGAAATGGCACCCGCCTACGTCTTCCTCGCCTCGGAGCGGGCCAGTTTCATCACCGCGGAGATCCTGAACGCCACCGGCGGCACCCCGCTGCCCTGACCGCTCGCGGCCGGGGCGGCCCACCGCGCACCGTCAGACACGGCGGCAGGCGGCGCGGCGGCAGGCGGCGCGGCGGCACGGCGTGCGTCGTTGGCGTGCGTCGTCTGCCGAGCCGCTGGTGCCGTTCCGCGCATGGACACGGGGCCGCTCCGCACGGCGGCCGCCCGCACCGCCGCGCCCTTGCCTTGGCAGGGCACCAGGGCTGTGAAAGGCTCGCTCCATGGCATGTCTGTCTCCCGTCTGCACACCGATCTCGAACGTGTGAGCCCGGCTGCCTGCTGGGGAGTTTCTCGGACTCCAGGCTCCCGTTCGGGAGTGAGGACCAGCCATGACGACCACCGAGCGCGCTCTCCACCGCGACGAACCCAGTGACCCCACCCTGTACCGCACCCCGGCGGACGCCGTTGCCGCGCCCCCGGAGAGCCTCGCCTATGTAGTCGGTTTCGACCCCACCGCACAGCGCCCGGACGCGCTGTTCACCGTCGGCACGGACCCCGAATCCCCCACATACGGCCGTGTGATCTCCCACGCGGACCTGCCCGACCCGGGCAACGAACTGCACCACTTCGGCTGGAACGCCTGCTCGAGCGCGCTGGCCCACGCCGGCCACCATCACGCCGCACGGCGCTACCTCATCGTCCCGGGACTGCGCTCCTCCCGGCTGCACGTCTTCGACACCAGCCCCGACCCCGCCCGCCCCCACCTGATCAAGGTGATCCAGCCGGAGGAGCTGGCCGCCAAGGCCGGATACTCGCGTCCCCACACACTCCACTGCGGCCCGGACGGGATGTTCCTGTCCTGTCTGGGCGGCGCGGACGGTGAGGAGGGGCCGGGCGGCGTGGCCCTGCTGGACCACGAGAGCTTCGACGTCCTGCGACCTTGGGAGAGCGACCACGGACCGCAGCGGCTGTCCTACGACGTCTGGTGGCATCTGCGGCAGAACATCGCCGTCACCAGCGAGTGGGGGACCCCCTCGATGATCGAGGACGGACTGGTCCCCGAGCTGCTGCTGGGGCGCCAGTACGGCCACGCACTGCACTTCTGGGAGCTGGACTCCGGCCGGCACCTGCAGCGCGTCGATCTGGGGGACGAGAACCAGATGGTGCTGGAACTGCGCCCCGCACACGACCCCGAGGCGACGTGGGGCTTCACGAACACCGTGGTCAGTGTCGAGGACCTGTCGGCGTCGGTGTGGCTGTGGAACCGGGAGGGCGAGGACTTCGTCGTCCGCAAGGTGATCACCGTCCCCGCCGAGCCCGCGCAGGCGGAGGACCTGCCCCCGGCGCTGCGGCCGTTCGGCGCCGTGCCTCCCTTGATCACCGACATCGATCTGACGGTGGACGACCAGTGGCTGTACGTGTCCGCGTGGGGGACCGGGGACCTGCTCCAGTACGACGTGAGCGACCCGTTCCATCCCCGGCAGACCGCCTCCGTGCGTCTCGGCGGCATCGTCAGCCGGCAGCCGCACCCCGCCGAGCCGGACGTCCCGCTGACGGGCGGAGCGCAGATGGTCGAGCTCAGCCGCGACGGCCGGCGCGTCTACCTGACGAACTCGTTGTACGCCGCCTGGGACGCGCAGTTCTATCCCGAGGGCATCGACCCGTGGATGGTCAAACTCGACGCCGACACCACGCACGGCGGGCTCGAGGTCGACAGCCGCTTCTTCCCGCACGGCCCGGACTTCCTCGGCCTGCGCGTGCACCAGACGCGCCTGCAGGGCGGCGACGCCTCCTCGGACTCGTACTGCTACCGCCGCTGACGCAGCCGGCGCGCCCCGGTAACCGCACACCGGCCCGCCACCCTCGCAGGGAGGGGACATGCTCTCCGTGCTCCCCACAGCAGGAACGCACACTCCCGGGGCGGGGTGGCAGGTGCCCTCCACCCAGACGCTGGTGGCCGTGGTCCTGGTGGCCGCGGCCACGGCGGTGGGCGCCTGGCTGGCGCGGCGCGGATCCGGCCGGTCGGCGCTGCTGCCGGCCGCCGCGTCGGGGATCTTGCTGCTCACCGCGGTTCTCGATCTTCTGCCCGACGCGTGGGAGGAGGCTCAAGAGGCGGGCGTGCCGCAGTGGGCGGTGCCCCTCACCGCGCTCCTCTCGTACGGGGCGATGGGCGCCGTCGTCCGGGCCGGCTGCCCGTGCGCACCGGGTCGCGCGGGCGGCATCGGTGCGGTGTCGGCGCTTGCCGCGCACCGCTTTCTGGAGGGGGCGACCCTCGCGCTGACCGCCTCGGTCGCCGTGGTGACGGCACTCCTGGTGCACGCGGCGGGCGAGGGTCTGGCGCTGACCGCTCTGCTGGCGGTGCGACCGAGGCGGCGCGTCGCTCCCTGGATCGGGCTGGCCTGCCTGAGCCCGGTCGCGGGAGCCCTCGTGACGGGCGCGCTGTCCATTCCGGACACACTCATGCCGCTGCTGCTCGCCTGCGTCGGCGGCGTCCTCGCGCAGGCGGCGTGGGTGGCGCTCCGACTCGCCCACCGGCTACGGCCCGCGGACCACGGCGCCTCGTGGCGGCCCCGGCAGCCACGGCCGTGACTCTCGCGGCCGTCCTCGTCACCCCGCCTTTCTGGCCCGGCCGGTCGACCGATGCCGCGCGCAGCGGTGGCGAGTTGAGCCTGTAGCTCGCCCTGGTCCTCCCAACGGCGGTGACAGCACTCCCTGTTGTGAAGACCCAGTGAACTATGTGAATGTAGTACGCACACTTCGTGGCGGACCTGCGGCACGAGCATGGCTGCCGCGCTCAGGGCGGAGCCCTTCTCGGCCGACGCCCCGGTCCGCGCTGCCACCATGCCCTGGGGGGACACATGAGCAACCCGTACACGATGCCGCCGCAGCCGTCCCGGCCCGCTCCCAGATGGGCGCGGAAGCGTTACGTCCTGCCGGCGATGGGACTCGCCTTCTTCCTCGGGATCGGCGCCGGCGCCGGCGACCAGGGGGACGGGACCCATGCGAAAGCGGTGGCCGACAAGGTCCGGCCGGCCGCCACGGTCACCGCTACAGCCACGGCAACGGCAACGGCGACCGCGACGCCCGCGCCCGCGCCGACGGTGACGGCCACCAAGACGGTCAAGGTGAAGGTGACCGTCACCGCGAGGGCCGCCGCCGCGGGCTCGGGGAGCAGCGGCGGGTCCTCGGGGAGCACCGGCACCGGCAGCGGCGGCTCCAGCTCCTCCGGAGGGTCCGACGGCGCCGCGAGCGGCGCCACCGCGCGGTGCAACGACGGCACCTACTCCTACGCGGCCCACCACCAGGGCGCCTGCTCGCACCACGGAGGCGTGGCCGTCTTCTACCGGTAGGCCCACCGCGTCAGAAGCCGGCGGTCATCGCTCGGTCCACAGCTGCGCGGTACGGCTGGACCGCTTGATCAACCGGTTCTCCTCCGCGGGCGCCTGCCGGACCTGGATCAGCAGGGCCTCGGTCGGGTCGCCGTCCTCACGCGGATCGCCGTCGTCCCGGTTGCGGGCCGACACCCGAATCCGGTAGCCGCCGGGGACGGGCAGCACCAGCTGCTGCGCGAGGTCCTCCCGTCCCCGGTCGTGCCGAAGTCCAGCATCGGGGAACGCCAGTCGACGGACACTTCGGCGATGTCCTGCCAGGCTTCCGGACCGGTGAGCGGGGGAGGTCCGTCCCACAGTTGGGCGGTGACATGGATGGCGGCGACCTCCTGCCCGCAGACGATGCGAACCGCCTCCCCGGAGGGGTCGGCGGCGAGCAGGCCGCCGACCCATTGTGCGGGCTGGTGGTCGGTGCACAGGTCGGCGCCCAGGAGGTCCACGGTGGCGGCGTCGATGTGGACCTGGCTGGACGTCTCGCGTACGAGGCCGGTCATGCGCTGCTTCCTCTCGTCACACGGGTGCGTGCCCGGCCTCCATGATGGGAGGCCGGGGTGTGGCGCGGGTGGAGCGTTATGGTCTGGCTGGGGTGTGTGGGGGGCGAGGAGTGCTTGGGGGCGGAATGACGGGTCTCGGACGGCGGGGAGTGCTCTCGCTCGGCGCAGCGGTGGTGCTCGCGGCGTGCACGTCGACGACGAAAGGCGCGGACAGCGGCGGCGAGGTCCGCACGGATGTGAAGCCTTTGGAGCGTCGGTTTCCCGCGCTCGGCCCCCTGTCCCGCGCGCACTGGCTCGGCACCGCGCTGGGCACGGATTCCAGAGGGTCCGTTCCGGGACCCACCGACGTCCGGGTCGTGGGAACCGCCCGGCTGCGAGCCGGTGCCGTGGCCGCCCTCACGGCCGCACCGCACCGGAGTTTTCAGCCGGGGACGCCGAGCCGGGTTCCCGACGAACTCGTCGAGTTCATGCCCGCCGGCGCCAGGTGGGTGTGCAGCGACACCTTCGACCGTGACATGACGGGCGAGAGGTACTCGGGTGCGTTCCTTCTCGACCCGGGCACGGACACGGTCTACTTCGACACGACCAATCCACGCGTGTCCGCCGGTTCAGGACCTTGATCGGGGTGCGCGACCTGTCCGCGGAGCCAGGGCGGCGTCCGGAGCCGTCACGGGGCTCCTGAGGGAGGGGAGGGGCGTATCGGGACAGGTGCGGGTATAGGTGTTCTCGTGAAGGTGATCAGTGGGTATGCGCGGCCCGGCAGGCGCGGTGCGTGGACGGTCGGTGCGGCTGCCGCCGTCGCGGCGACCGCCGTGGCGGGGGCTCGGGCCGTCGACGCCGACAGCGGCTGGTGCCGGACCTTGGACAAGCCGGCGTGGCAGCCGCCGTCCTGGGCGTTCGGCGTCGTGTGGACGCCGCTGTACGCGACGATCGCCTGGTCCGCCGGGCGGGCGCTGAGCCGGGCCCGCGGCCGCGAACGAACGGCACTGGCGGCAGGCCTGGCGGTCAACCTGGGGCTGAACGCCGCCTGGAACCATCTCTTCTTCGGCCGCCGCAGCCCGAGGGCAGGCCTGCTCGGCACCGTCGCGCTGGACCTGAGCAACGCTCAGCTGGTGCGGCAGGTGGCCCGCACCGACCGTCCGGCCGCCGCGGCACTGGCCCCCTACACCGCCTGGTGTCTGTTCGCCACCGCCCTGAACGGCTCGCTGGTCCGGCGCAATCGGGGTCGCCGCCGCGGGCCGTCCCGCTGAGGGGCGGGCCGTAGGACGGCTGCCCGTCAGCGATCCGAATCCGGCTCGGCGGTGTGGTCCGAGGTTGTTCCGGGTTTCGTGTGGAGGATTTCGCGGGCCTGGTCCGCCGCTCGGGCGAGGCTCTCGGAGACGAAGTCGAGGAAGCGGGCGGTGTTCTCGAGGCGGGTGCCGGCCGGGGTGGCGGCGCCGAGGACGCCGACGCCCTGCCGTGCGGTTTCGGCGACCTGGGCGGTGGACCGGGCGCTGGCCATCATCGCCTGGTACATGACCTCGGCGTCGACGACGTAGCGCTCGCGGCGGCGTTCGTCGCGTTCCCGGCGAACGAGGTCCTGGCTCTCCAGGAACGTGATGGCCTTGGAGACGGACGCCGGGCTGACCTGGAGGCGCTGGACGAGTTCGGACGCGGTGAGGCTGCCCGCGTCGCTGATGGTGAGGCAGGCCATGACCCGCGCCATCATCTGGGGCGTTCCCGACTGCATGAAGACGGTGGTGAGCGTCTCTTCGTACGCGCGCACGGCCTCGGGATCGCGACCGTAGGCCTGCGGGGGTGCCTGCGGTCCCCGGGGCGCGGTCTGCCTGCGCCGGTGGGCGCGGCGTTCGGTGGCGCGGTGCGCGAGGTCGGAGCGGTAGGCGGTGGGGCCGCCGTTGCGCATGACTTCGCGGGTGATGGTCGAGGTCGGACGGTCGAGGCGTCTGGCGATCTCCGCGTAGGCGAGGCCGTCGGCCAGTCCCAGCGCGATCTGCTGGCGCTCCTGCTGGGTGAGTCTGCCTCCCGGCATCGCGGCCTCCTTCATGTTCCGTGGTGCTTCCCAGAATAGCGTTCACCGCCATCTCATTGCAATGATCAAGATCTGGGTTGTTGCGTTATCTTTCAATTCATTGCAACGATTTAAGGCAATCTGCCTGGGGCGATGGGGAGCATATGCAACGAGTTGGTTGTCAGATATGTAAACGCAACGTAGCGTTTCCGTCGTAAGAAAAAACAGTACGAAGGAGTGCACGATGCAGAGGTTCGACACCCCCGTCCCCGTCGCCGCTGTCATCCACATCCCCGCCGGACGCATCCAGCTCATCGCCGCCGACCGGGCCAACATCACGGTCGAGGTCCTGCCCGCAGACGCCTCCAAGAGCCGCGACGTGAAGGCGGCGGAGCAGGTCGAGGTCGCCTACGGCGACGGCGTCGTGCGGATCGAGGCCCCGGAGGCGAAGAGCCAGCTCTTCGGCCCCTCCGGATCCGTCGAGGTGACCGTCCAACTGCCCGCCGGCTCCCGCGTCGAGGCGAAGGCAGCCGGCTCCGAGCTCCGCGCCGTCGGCCGCCTCGGCGACGTCACCTTCGACGGTGCTTACCGTCAGATCAAGATCGACGAAGCCGCCGGCCTCCACCTCACCGCCATCGACGGCGACGTCGAGATCGGCCGACTGGGCGGCCCCTCGGAGATCAGCACCGCACGGGGCGACATCCGCATCGCCGAGGCCGGGCGCGGCACGGTCGTGCTGCGCACCCAGTCCGGCGACATCTCGGTCGGTGCCGCCCCGGGGGTCTCCGCCTCCCTGGACGCCGGCACCGGCCACGGCCGCATCAGCAACGCCCTCAAGAACGACGGCAAGGCCGAACTCGACATCCGCGCCACCACCTCACACGGCGACATCACCGCCCGCAGCCTGTAGATCCGCAGTCGGTAAGAAGGGGCACTTCTCATGACCAACCTCGCCATCGCGGCGAACGGGTTGCGCAAGTCCTACGGCGACAAGGTCGTGCTCGACGGCGTCGACCTGGCCGTCGAGGAAGGAACGGTCTTCTCCCTGCTCGGCCCGAACGGCGCCGGCAAGACCACCGCCGTCAAGATCCTCTCCACCCTCATCAGCCCCGACCCCGACAGCGGCCGGATCCGCGTCGGCGGCCACGACCCCGCCACCGACGCGCAGGCCGTGCGCGCCGCGATCGGCGTCACCGGACAGTTCTCCGCCGTCGACGGCCTGATCACCGGCGAGGAGAACATGCTCCTCATGGCGGACCTGCACCACCTCTCCAAGCGAGAGGGGCGGCAGGTCACCGCCGGGCTGCTGGAGCGCTTCGACCTCACCGAGGCCGCGAAGAAGCCCGCCTCCACCTACTCCGGCGGCCTGAAGCGCCGCCTCGACATCGCCATGACCCTGGTCGGAGACCCGCGCATCATCTTCCTGGACGAGCCGACCACCGGCCTCGACCCCCGCTCCCGCCACACCATGTGGCAGATCATCCGCGAGCTCGTCACCGACGGCGTCACCGTCTTCCTCACCACCCAGTACCTGGAGGAGGCCGACGAGCTCGCCGACCGTATCGCCGTACTCGACGACGGCAGGATCGCCGCCCAGGGCACCGCCGAGGAGCTGAAGCGGCTCGTCCCCGGCGGGCACATCCGGCTGCGCTTCACCGACCCGGCCGCGTACCGCAGCGCCGTCTCGGCCCTGGGCGAGGCCACCCGGGACGACGAAGCCCTCGCGCTGCGGATCCCGAGCGACGGCCGCCAGCACGAGCTGCGCTCCCTCCTCGACCGGCTGGACTCGGCTGGTATCGAGGCGGACGCGCTGACCGTGCACACCCCTGACCTCGACGACGTCTTCTTCGCCCTGACCGGCGGCGCCGGCGTCCCCCACCAGCCCGAGGAGACCCTGCGATGAGCACCCCTCTTGCTCCCACCCGCCCGGCCCGGATCTCCCTCGCCGTACGCGACTCGTCCACGATGCTGCGCCGCAATCTCCTGCACGCCAGGCGCTACCCGTCGCTCACGCTGAACCTGCTGCTCACCCCGATCATGCTGTTGCTGCTCTTCGTCTACATCTTCGGCGACACCATGAGTGCGGGCATCGGCGGCGGGGGCCCGGACCGCGCCAAGTACATCGCCTACATCGTCCCGGGACTGTTGCTGATGACCATCGGCAGCACCACGGTCGGCACCGCGGTCTCCGTCTCCAACGACATGACCGTGGGCATCATCGCCCGCTTCCGCACCATGGCGATCCACCGCGGCTCCGTGATCGTCGGACACGTCGTCGGCAGCGTGCTGCAGTCGATCATCAGTGTGGTCCTCGTCGGCGCCGTCGCCGTGGCCATCGGCTTCCGCTCCACCGACGCCACCGTCCTGGAGTGGCTCGCGGCGTTCGGACTGCTCGTACTGTTCGCCACGGCGCTCACCTGGATCGCGGTCGGCATGGGCCTCGTCAGCCCGAACGCCGAGGCTGCCGGCAACAACGCCATGCCGTTGATCCTGCTGCCACTGCTCTCCAGTGCCTTCGTCCCGCTGCACTCCATGCCCGGCTGGTTCCAGCCCATCGCCCAGTACCAGCCCTTCACCCCCGCCATCGAGACGCTGCGCGGTCTGCTGCTCGGCACCGGGATCGGCGACAACGGCTGGCTCGCCGTCGCCTGGTGCCTGGGCCTCGCGGTGCTCGGCCACTTCTGGTCGACCGCGAAGTTCAACGAAGACCCGAAGTAACCGGGTGACAAACGCGGGCCACCCCCGCAGCGCGTCCCACCCGAGGGCGGCGTACACCGACACCCCGTCGAAGTACGCCGCCCCGTTCGTGCGCGAAGAGCGTGCAAGGAGGCCGCGCCACCATCAGGCCCTGGTCACCCTCGCCCTGCTACGACTGTGGCTGTCCGGGCGGGGCGTGTCAGGGGGTGGGCTTGCTGAGGTTCTGGGTCCCGAGCACGGTGAGGAGGGCGAGACGTTCGGCGTCGTCCGTGCCTGGTTCGGCGGTGTAGACCATGATCCGCAGGTCGCTGCCGGCCACGGTGAGGATGTCGCAGTCCAGCGTCACCGCCCCGACCTGGGGGTGGTCGATGGTCTTCGGCGAGGCCTCGTGGCGGCCGGCGGTGCTCGTGTCCCAGAGCTCGGCGAACCGTCCGCTGCCCGCGTGCAGTTCGGCGATCAGCCGTTGCAACCGCCGGTCGGCGGGGTAGCGTTCGGCGGCCGCGCGCAGGTCCGCGACGAGCGCGGCCTCGTGATCGCGCTGCGCCTGTGGCGTGCGCCGGGCCCCGGTTCCCGGGCCGAGGAAATGGCGCCACACACCGTTGCGTTCGTTGCCGCGCCGACCGGACGGATCGCCCATCAGGGCCGCGTAGGGAGCGTTCGCCATGAGCAGGGTCCAGGAGGCGTCGAAGACCGCCACGGGCGTCCCCGTCAGCCGGTCCAGCAGCCGCTGGACGCTCGGGGTGATGTACGCCGGCACCGTCTCCGGGCCCGGCGGCGCGAGCCCGGCCAGCCGGAACAGGTGTGCGCGCTCCTCCTGCGACAGCCGCAGCGCCCGGGCCAGCGCCTCGACGACCTGGCTCGAGGGGCTGGTGGCACGGCCCTGCTCGAGCCGGGTGACGTAGTCGACGGAGATCCCGGCCAGCAGGGCCAGCTCCTCGCGGCGCAGCCCGGCCGCGCGCCGCTGCCCGCCCGCCGGCAGACCTGCCGCCTCGGGCGTGACCCGGTCGCGCCACCGGCGCACCGCCTTGCCGAACTCCGCCGTCGCCATGCGACCAGTGTGTCCCGCCCGCCGCGTGTCTGCCTGGTACCGCTGGTCCCAGGAAGACGGGACGCCTGGCTGCCGGGGCGTGCGGGACGGATCGTGGAGGCATGACGAACACACTCATCACCGGAGCGAACAAGGGCCTCGGCCACGAGACCGCCCGCCGCCTGATCGCCGCGGGCCACACCGTCTACATCGGCAGCAGGGACGCGGACCGGGGCCGCCGCGCGGCCGAACAACTGGGCAGCAGGGCGCGGGCCGTGCAGCTCGACGTCACCGACGACGCGTCCGTCGCGGCCGCGGTGAAGGTGATCGAGGCCGACGGCGGCCTCGATGTACTGATCAACAACGCCGGCATCGAAGCGCGCGGCCCGAACAACGAGGTGATCGGCGCGGCCGACGTCACCGCCGCCATGATGCGGGAGGTCTTCGAGACCAACGTCTTCGGCACGGTACGCGTCACCCACGCGTTCCTGCCGCTGCTGCGGCGATCCGCGTCGCCGGTCGTGGTCAACGTCAGCAGCGGCCTGGCCTCGCTCGCGCACATGGCCGACCCGGACCACCCGGCCGCCGCCTATCCGGGAGTCGCCTACCCGGCCTCGAAGACCGCGGTCAACATGATCACCATGCAGTACGCGAAGGCGTTCCCGGCCATGCGCGTCAACGCGGTGGAACCCGGCTTCACCAAGACGGACCTGAACGGCAACACCGGGGTCCAGACGGTGGAGGAGGGCGCCGAGATCATCGTCCGCATGGCAGAGCTGGGCCCGGACGGCCCCAGTGGCGGGTACTTCGACGTGACGGGGCCGTTGCCTTGGTGAGCGTCAGAACTGTCGGTGTCCAGCCACTGTGACTCGGCACTTGACGTGGCGTCACCGCAACGCGATGGCCGGCTTCCCGAAGGCACGCGATTCGTGCCGGAGAGAGGCGCTGTCCAGGACGTTCCGGCTCCCTGATCACACCAGGCACACCGTGACCACTATTCGGCAGGCAGCGCTTCCCGCATCGCCTGTGCGGTGGCGACCGGGTCGTAGTCGTCGGGGACGCCCGGGACCAGGATGATGTCGCCTTCGATGTGCCGTGAGCGCAGCGGTGCGATTGCCTGGTAGGCGGGGGACTCCCACCAGGCCCGTGCCTCGGCGATCCCCGGGAAGGAGATCACCACGACGTGCCCGGGCCAGCTGCCTTCCTTGACCTCGTGCTGCGCGGCGTGCACGAGGAAACGGCCGCCGTACGGCTCGAAGGTGGCGGTGATGCGCTCGATGTACTCGGCGATCTCCGGGTGCGGAGCGGCCTCCTGCAGATGCGCGATGGCGTAGGCGGGCATGGTGTCCTCTCGGCCGACGGGGCTGCGTACGCCTGCGATCGTGGCAGGCGGCCGTGCCGCGGTCGATGACCTGACAGGTAAGCGCCCCTCCGGAACCCGTGTTGCCTGACGTGGCCGTATCGACTCCTGACCCGGCGGCACAGCGCGCGCATACGCCCATCGACTGCAAAACAAGGGAACATACGGGCTATCAGCCCCAGGCCCCGGAGCACCTGATCCTACGATGTCCGTAATATGCCGCCCCTTCGGATATGGACCTTCATGGATGAGGAGAACCGCCCCCCGGATCCAGCCTCCGCGAGTCGGCGCGGGCCGGACAGCGAACGCTGGGAAGCAACGGCTGCCGTCGTCGCGGGCGGCGGAGCGCTGACGGTCTGGGAGCCGGCTTTCACGCTCGGCGCCTACCACGTCGTCTTCTACTACCAGGTGCTCACCCTCTGGGCGGTGTCGACCGGTGTGCTGATCAGCGCCTTGCTGCTCCGTGAACGCCTGCCGCGGCACGGATGGGCGTACCTGGCCTGTCTGGCGATGCCCAGCGGCTGGCTGGCCCTCGCCGCCATCGTGCCCCGCGACGGCGGGCTGTCGCGAGAGGTGCTCTTCCTGGCCGGCGGCATCCTCAGCATCATCGGCGCACCGCTGCTGACCTGGTTACTCCTCCAGATCCTGCTGTTCGGGGGATCCGAGCTCTCCGCGCAGCAGCAGCGAAGAGTCGTCGGTGCGATCGTGGCCGTCGGAGTACTCGCCTTCACGCTCGGCAGACTGAACCACGTCTTCCTGACCTGCGGGGATTTCAACATCAGTGGCAACAGCGTCCCCGATGGATGCAGGCCGGGAAGCGCCTCCCCGTTCGGCTGAGGCCGTGGTCCGCCTCCAGCCGGCTGACGGGCTCGGACCATCCGCCTGCTCTCCCCGCCCCGCTGATCGTCGTCTCGCACGGCATCAGGGGTTCGGGCAGCAGTATGGGGTGGTTGGTCTTCACGCCGGACCCGTTCTGGCACAGTGCGACGAAGCAGGAAGCCGCGGAAGCCCGCCCGATGCCCGTGCCGCGTAGCGGCACAGCACCGAGCGAGCAGGCCGGAATCTCCCAGCTTCACCACGGAGAGCAAGTCAAGAGTTCCATGACCTGAACACAGCCCCGCTGCGGCAGATCACCGAGCGACGGCCCGTGCCAGACGCAGCCGGACCTGAGGAGAGCAGCCCATGAAGATCCATCTGACCAGCGTCTTCGTCGACGACCAGGCCAAGGCCGAGCACTTCTACACCGAGATCCTCGGCTTCGTGAAGAAGCACGATGTCCCGCTGGGTGAGGAGGCTCGATGGCTGACCGTCGTCTCACCCGACGAGCCCGACGGCACCGAACTCCTCCTGGAACCCGCCGGCCACCCGGCCGTCAAGCCTTACCGTGACGCGCTCGTGCGGGACGGCATCCCGCTCGCCCAGTTCGCCGTCGACGACGTGAAGGCGGAGTACGAGCGTCTGAGCGGCCTCGGCGTCCGCTTCACTCAGGAGCCCGTGGAGATGGGCCCCGTCACCACCGCGGTGTTCGAGGACACCTGCGGCAACCTCATCCAGATCGCGACCAAGCCGCGGTAAGCCGTTGCCCGCGTGCGCAGCCCGGCCGCTGCGGCGACTGGGTCCACGCCCTGCTCAGGAACATCCGACTCTCGGCCGTATGGCGCGGGTTCGGGCCCGACGGTCACGCCGACATGGCCCGCTCGCCGCCTTCGCCGCCTCCGGCGTCTTCCGCGCAGGCGGCGGCGAGGTCGTCGAGGGACAGGTGCAGCGCGTGGGCCAGGGCTGCCACGGTGAAGAAGGCCGGGGTCGGGGCCCGGCCGGTTTCGATCTTGCGGAGAGTTTCGGCGGACACCCCGGCGGCTGCCGCCACGTCGACCATGCTTCGGTCACCGCGGGCCCGGCGGAGCAGGACCCCGAAGCGCTCTCCGCGCTGCCGCTCTTGCGGAGTCAAAGGAACTCTGACCATACCCGTGATACTAATACCGGTATAAGTATTGGGCGGCGTCGCATGGCAGGGAGTCACGACACATGGTGGAGATCAAGACCGACACGGCACTGGAGGCGATGCGAGAAGCCGGACGTGTCGTGGCCCACGCACTCGCAGCCGCCCGGGCAGCGGCATCCGTGGGAGTACGTCTGCGCGAGCTCGACGAAGCCGCCCGCACCGTCCTGACGAAGGCCGGAGCGCGTTCTCCGTTCCTGGGTTACCAGCCCGCCTTCGCCCCGATCCCCTTCCCCGCCGTGATCTGCGCCTCCGTGAACGACGCCGTCGTGCATGGCATCCCCGGCGACTACCGCCTGCGCGACGGCGACCTCGTCAGCATCGACTGCGGAGCCGAACTCGACGGCTGGACCGGCGACGCCGCGATCAGCTTCACCGTCGGCACCCCTCGCCGCGCCGACCTGGAACTCATCACGGCCACCCAGCAGGCCCTGGACGCCGGCATCGCCGCCGCCACCGTCGGCCATCGCATCGGCGACATCGCCCATGCCATCAGCACGGTCGCCCGCAAGGCCGACTGCGGCATGCCGGCCGACTTCGGCGGCCACGGCATCGGCCGCAGGATGCACGAAGATCCCCACGTCCCCAACCACGGACGACCCGGCCGCGGCTTCCCCCTGCGTCACGGCCTCGCCCTCGCCATCGAACCCATGCTCATGGCCGGAGGCCGCAACGAGTACCGCACCGACCCCGACGGATGGACCCTGCGCACGATCGACGGCAGCCGAGCCGCCCACATCGAACACACCATCGCCATCACCGAGGACGGCCCCCGCATCCTCACCCTGCCCTGACCTCGAATCGAAGGGGCAGATCGCCGATTCCGTCGCACCCTGCCGCTCGCGCCACCGCGACTCCCGATCGACAACTTGGTATAAATGTCCACCGCTTGGAGAGTCATGGGAGCGCTCACATGGCAGCGCTCAACGGAGAGGGGCCGGGCGACGATGCAGGCATCAGATGTCCCGCGTGCGATGGCCGCGGCCCTGTCGACCGCCTCATCACTTGGCCTGACAGCCAACGACGCGATCGTTCTTCATGACTCGAACAAGCTCACTCTGCGTCTGCTGCCTTGCGACGTCCTGGCCCGGGTGGCACCTGAAGCGCATCAGGTCGCACAGTTCGAAGTCGAGCTTGCTCAGCGGCTCGCCGAATCCGGGTGCCCTGTGGCCGCTCTCGACCCTCGGGTGGAGCCACGCGTCCATGAGCGTGACGGCTTCGTGGTCACGCTATGGACCTACTACGAACCCGTGACACCTCGAGAGATCTCACCAGCCGACTACGCCAATGCGCTCGAGCGGCTGCATGCCGGTATGCGCGAGCTCGACGTCCCGACGCCGCGATTCACGGATCGAGTCGAGCAGGCCCAACGACTCGTGGCGAACCGCGACCGCACTCCGGCCCTCGCCGACGCGGACCGGGAACTGCTCGGCGACACGTTACGAAGCCTGAGACGGGTGATCGGCGAGCGCGGCGGCGCCGAGCAGCCGCTGCACGGCGAGCCGCACCCGGGCAACGTGCTCACCACGAAGAACGGGCTGCTGTTCATAGACTTCGAGACGTGCTGCCGTGGGCCCGTCGAATTCGACATCGCCCATGCCCCCGAAGAAGTCGGCGAGCACTATCCGGGTGTCAATCAGGACTTGCTGCGCGAGTGCCGGATCCTCGTGCTGACGATGATCACAACGTGGCGCTGGGATCGAGACGACCAACTCCCCAACGGGCGCCGGCTGGGCACAGAGTGGCTCGGCCGGATCCGAGCAGTACTCGATCGCAAGGGCTTCGACACCCGTGGCTCATCTGGCTGATCGCGGACCTTCGAGGTCGTAGCCGGAGACTGGTGGAGTGATCGGCCGTCGGCAGGCGGACGGGCTTGAGTCTCCCGCAGGGGGAGACGCCAAGGTGGGGAGCATGGACGGCGACACGCTCTACTCGATCGGCGAACTGGCCCGGCGGACCGGTCTGACGGTCAAGACCATTCGGTTCTACTCCGATCGCGGGATCGTGGCGCCGACGGACCGCAGCCCGGCCGGCTACCGCCTCTACAACATCGACGCCGTCGCGCGCCTGGACCTTGTGCGAACCCTGCGGGACCTGGGGCTGGACCTGTCCACGATCCGCAGGGTCGTGGACAGGGAGCTCTCGCTTCCTGAGATCGCTGCCACGCACGCCGAGGCCCTGGTCGTGCAGATCCGCGTCCTGCGCCTGCGGCACGCGGTGCTGACGGCGGTAGCCGAGCGCGGGCTCACTGCTGAGGAGACGGATCAAGTGCACAAGCTGGCCCGGCTCTCTGAGGACGAACGCCGAAGTCTGATCGGCGATTTCCTCGATGCCGCCTTCGGCGGTCTCGGCGCCGACCCGGTGTTCGCGGGGGTCAGGCGCTCGATGACACCCGAGATACCCGACTACGCCGAGGTGGAGCAGGTCCGGGCATGGGTGGAGTGGGCCGAACTGGCCATGGACCCGGATTTCCGCGTGAGCGTACGGCGGATGATCGAGGACTACGCGGCCGAACAGGCCCAAGGCGACACGGTGGGGCTGCGCCGCGACTTCGCTGCGGCCGTCCGTGACCAGGCCGGCCCCGCCTTGGCGGCGGGCATCGCCCCGGCCTCGCGCCAAGCCGATCGGATCGTTGCGGCGCTGGCGGCGAACTATGCCCAGGTCCTCGGCCGCCTCGACGACGCCGAGCTGCGCCGCCTGCTGCTGGCCCGGCTGGAAAGGGTGAGCGACCCACGCCGGGATCGGCACTTCCAGCTGCTCGCAGTGATCAACGGCTGGCCCGCCCCGCAGAGCCTGGCGCCGGCGTTCAACTGGGCCGTCCAGGCCGTCCGCGTCCGAATGGAACCGTAGTGGGCCGGGATCGCCGGCAGTGGGGGACGAACACTGCCGCATACCATCGGACGGTGAACGACACCGTCCTCTTGCACGCGGGCGCGACGCCGTCCGCTCCCGCCCTCGTCCTTCGCCCTTGGTGCAGGGGAGACATTGCCGCACTCGTCGACGCGTTCCGAGACCCCACACTGCGCCACTGGACCAGCTCGGTGGTGGAGAACGAAGCCGATGCGATGCAATGGGTGCAAGGCCAGGAGCGGGGCTGGGCAGCATGGGATCGGTTCGGTTTCGCGGTTCTCGAAGCGCAACCCGATCCGGCCCACGGGCAATTGGTGGGCCATGTGGTCCTCAAGGAAGTAGCGTTCGGTAAACCGTCGGCCGAGGTGGGCTATTGGACCGCGGCGCGTGCCCGCGGGCGGGGTGTGGCGCCGCGCGCTTTGGAGACTCTCACCGGCTGGGCCTTCGACACGCTGGGGGCCGACGGGCTGGAGCGTTTGGAGCTCCTGCACCAAGTGGACAACCCGGCCTCGTGCCGCGTGGCGTACAAGAGCCGGTACGACCTCGACACGGTCCTGGCCGCGGCGCCGCCCTCGTTTCCCCGCGAGGGTCATCTGCACGTACGGCGCAGGCATACCTAAGATGCCCTGGAGCCGGGTAAGGCCGCTCATGCCGCGGGGCTTCGGGGCGTTCGGCAAGGTGGCCGTTCTCGAAGCGGGCGCCGGCGCGGGCCAGGGCCACGAGGTGGGGTGCGATGATCGCGCGCCAGCGTGCCTGAGCGGAGTCTGCGAGTATGAACACCATCGCGAGTGCGGCGCCCGGGCTGCCCGCTCCGCGGGTGATCCTGGTCCGCATGGAGCGCCGTCTGGTGGTCCGCAATGGCCACCACCGACCGACTGCGCACTGTCACCAGCAGTCCGACACCGAGGGGCGACATGCGATTTGCCAAGGGTCCCAGCGTGCACTGTGATGTGCGCATAGAGGCAGACCCGCCGCGGGTCTGGGAGCTGGTGACCGACATTCGCCTGCCCGCCCGGCTCAGCCCGGAGCTGCAGCGCGTGGCGTGGCTCGACGGCGCGGACCGTCCCCTGCCGGGTGCGCGTTTCGAGGGCTTCAACCATCACCAGCAGCTCGGCGAGTGGCGCACGGTCTCCCATGTGGTCGAGCTGGACGAGCAACGGGTCTTCGCCTGGGCGGTGACGGATGCGGACGGCCGGTACGGCGAACCGACGCTGGATCCGGCGAAGTCCCTGGCGTCCTGGCGCTACGAACTCCAGGCCGAGGGCGGGGGTACGCGGTTGCGGCAGTCGGCCCTCGTGGGGCCGGGCCGCAGCGGGGTCACTCTGGCCATCGAGCGCTGGCCGGACCGGGAGGAGGAGATCATCGCCTTCCGAATGAAGGAACTGCGCGCGGGGATCGAGGCCACTCTTCGCGGCATCAAGGCGCTTGCGGAGCGCGGCCGCGAATGACCTGCCGCGGGGGCGCCCCGGCCACTCGGTGACCGCCGCTACAAAGAGCCTCTGAGCTGCTCCACGCCGTGGCGGTGCTCCGGCCCCGAGACGTACGAAAACATGTTGGCCGACCGCTGCCGAGCTGCGACGATGCCCTTGTTCCCCAGCGGAGGGCAGTTGTTCGTTTTCGTGTGTGCGGGGTGCGGCGCCAGGCTGACCACCCCGCTGTCCCAGGTTGCCCTGCCGGCCCACGCCCATCAGAAGTACGGGAATGGGATTCAGCTCCCGGTCCTCATGGAGTCGGGCACGTTCGCGGTGGACCCGGAGCCTTGGGGACCGCCGTGGCGCAGGTGGGAGGAGATCGGTCCGGACGATGTGGCGGACCGCGGCATCTACGCACCGGTCTACGCCCTGTCCGATGGCGCGCCCGGCGCGATCGTGATCTCACCCGGAGATGCCCGCGGCACCCTGCTGATCCCGGAAAAGGCCGGCGGTTACTGCTGCGGCCTCGATGGGGCCGACGGCCCCAACATGGCCTGCGAGGCGTGCGGCCTGGCCGTGGCCAGCCGGATCGACGACTGCTCGCTCTGGCAGGCTGTGTGGCTCGCCCCGAACGCCGTGCGCCGCCTCCGCATCGACGCGGCCGACGCCGCACCGCTCTCCTGGCAGCAGTTGATGTCGGAGGGGAAGGGCACGCCACCGTTCGAGCCGATCACTGCCTGGGGATCGCGGCTGGGGTCGCGCCACTTGTGGTCATGGAGCCCACAGTGGGAGGCGGCGGCCGGCCGGGCGCTGGCCCACCTGCTGGCGGCCTCGGAGGGCCGGCCGGTGACCGTCCCGGACGGCCTGAGCAGGGAGGTGTTTCAACGCGCCCTTGACACCTTGCTGCCCGTGGGTCGGCAAGCGAGACGGGCGATCCTTGCCGGACCCGGACGGCCCGCCCCCGACGCTGACGCCGACATCATCCTCGTACCGGCCCATCCGCAGACGGGGGAGTCCTGGGCTCCGGCCGGTCCGGCCACTTCGGCATACCCAGTGCCATTGCCCTTCGGAATATGGCTATGGCTGGCCGCACCCGAGCCGTACCTGCCCACCCTCGCGTCGGGCGTCATCCCCGACGGCGTCCTCCGCGACGATCCGCCCGCACCGCGCCCCCCTCACCTGTTCCGGGCTGACCCGGGAGCGTTCCAGCACACCCTGGTACGGCTACCGGCCGTCGGCAGCCCCTGGCTGCGTGAGATCCTCGAGAACCTCACGCGGCACAAGCACGCCCGCCTCTTCTAGGGCCTGTATCGGGTCCCGATCAATCTGCCCTGCCTACCTGCCTGCCTGCATGGTTACGCTGACGGCATGTTGCGAACGCCTCCATCCCTGATCACCGAGGAAGCGGCCCTGTCTGTTGCTGGAGCTGGCCTCCTTCGGTACGCAATGGGGCCGGCCTTGATCGGGGCGGGAGCTGACGCAACCGTCGTCATCGTCGAGTCTGGGGACAATCCGAAGGTCAGCGGCGTCCAGGACTCCGTCTGGGTGCTTCTGCGAGGGGATCGGATTCCAGAGCTCCACTCTCGGTTCGAGTTCCGGGGTGCCTTGCCCATTCACGTCTTCGCGCGACTGGAAGAGGGCTGCCTCCCGCTCGGCATCGCCCAGTGCAGGGCGATGCCGTCGGCGCCGGCCAACTTCAACCGCGCCGAACTGAGGCTCATCCAGCCGCTGACCCGCGAGACGCTGGATGCGGTCCGGCCAGTCCCCTCACCCGGGCCGGTGCCAGGCGTGGACTGGATCGACCTCGTGGAATCAGATCCCATCCGGGCCTTGGAGTCGTTCGTCCTCGGCTGGTTTCCCGAAGCGCAGTCGGCTGCCGACGAGACCACGGCAAACGAACTGGACAACCTGCCAGAAGCATTGGCCGCCTTCCACCGCTTGGCCCGCCTCCGCCCGGCCATTCACAGATTCATCGACCCAGTGCTGAAGAAGCCCAGGCGTGCTTCCGGGCCACTGGGCGACCGGCTGGTCTTCGCCATGTGGAACGGGGCCGGAAAGGACTGGTCCATCCCCTGGCCGCTCAATATGCCCGACGGGGCCGATCCACGTGTGTGGTTCACCGAAGACCCCGACGATCCGAACCCGGAGACGACCCTTGAAGAGGAACCGCTGAGTCGCTTCCTCTTGCAGTTCACCCTCAACGGAGCCATGAGTGGGGCCCCCTACGGCGCTCGCACCTACTGCATGCCGACCGCGCGCCTTGACGCGCTGTGGAACCTGCTGCGCCCCGTACCTCTGAGTCCATTCATGCCAACCGGAGCGGCCGAGCGGTTCTTCGCGGCGCCGGGACTGCTCGCCCAGGTCAGCGGGGACGAGGACGAGGCAATCGTGGGGTTCAGCGCTCTTCACCGCGGGACCCTGACACCGCTGCTCGAACACGGGTTCCGGTGGTCCGGGTTCGACGGGTGAGGCATCAGCCCCCGATGGGGTCGCTTGTCTGCCCGTGGGCGGGGGCCGTTTCGTGTGAGGTCCTTGGCCCAGATCATCGACGCTCGGAGGTGGAGTCCAGCGATATAGCTCTCGGGCGTTTTGTCATACCGGGTCGCGATGCCTCGCCAGGCCTTAAGCTTGTTGATTAGGCGTTCAACCGTGTTCCTCTCCTTGTAGAGGTTGGCGTCGTGGGCGACGGGCCGGCCGCCTCGGGCGCCCTTCTTCTTCCGGTTGACTGCCTGATCCGCCTTCTCTGGGATGACGGCCTTGATATGGCGTTTGCGCAGGTGGGCGCGATTTCCACGGGACGAGTAGGCCTTGTCCCCGGCGACCGCGTCGGGCCGGGTGCGGGGACGCCCGACGGGTCCACGAACCCGGATCTTCCTCAGAACGGGGATGAACTGCGGACTGTCAGCCGCCTGTCCGGCGGTCAGGATGAACGTCAGCGGGCGGCACTTGCGGTCGGCGGCGAGGTGGACCTTGCTGGTCTGCCCGCCCCGCGAGCGCCCCAGGAGGGCAGCCTTCAGCCGGAGCTTGCGGCGATGGCGGAGGCGTCGTCGCTCCTCCCGCTCGGTGGGTCCGCGTGCAGGAGACGTGCCAAGGCAGCCGGCAGGAGTGCGCCCGTACCGGACGCCGTTTCGAGTGATGCCCACTCCGTTTTGTTCAGGATCTCTTCAGGGTGGGGTAGTTCGGCGACGCGAGATTCGCCCATCTGGCGGGGGCTGTTGGCCACGCGCGGAGGCTATAGCGTCTTGGAGCGAGCACTGCCTGGGGAGTGCTGTCCGGGTTGCGTGAAGTTCTGCCCGGCAGGGACCTGCGGTGAGCGGCTGTGGGGTCCGCGGTCCCTGCCAGGTGCTCGGCCAGGTCAGCTGTTGATCATGTCGCGGGTCTGTGCGTACACCGTCGCGTCGGTGAGCAGGGCGGTGTGGCTGAGGCAGGCGGTCTTGGTGTTGGACGCCCCGGACAGGGACACGGAACTGTCCGGATTGATCACCGTGTCGCACGGCGACCACCAGGTCGCGTAACGGGGCGTGCCGGGGGTTTCGTCGTTCGCGTTGAGGGCGTTCAGGAAATCGGATCCGATGCGCATTTCGGTGCAGGAGGTGTCGAAGCAGGTGTTCGCGCTGTCGGTCCCGTGGTTCGGGCCGCCCAGCGACACCCAGGCGTCGACCTTGGACGTCCCGCCGAGGTTCTTCAGGTAGTAGCGCGAGGAGAGCCCGCCCATGGAGTGGCTGACGATGTCCACCTTGGAGGCGCCGGTGGCGGTGAGGAGCTTGTCGACCTCTGAGGCGAGTTGCTGGGCGGTGGTGGCGTTCGACTGGTGCCAGTCGTACGTCCATTGGTCCAGGTAGGAGGACGGCCAGCCGTCGGTCTTGAAGCGGCCGGCCATGGTGTTCCAGTTGCTGCCGTCACCGGTGTAGCCGTGCACGAACAGGATGGGGTTGCTGGAAGAGCTGAAGGTGGAGGCGCTTGACGCCTCGGCGGGGATCGCAGCCTGCACGGCGAGGAGGGCACCGGCCGCGGCGACGGCCGAGATCACGACGGATCTCTTCATGGGGAGTCTCCCAGGGTGGGGTTCGGAACGTACTCGGGGTGCGTCGGACGGGGAGGGGAGGGGACCGCGCTGGGCGTTCCCGGTTCAGTTCGCGGCAGCGATATCTGCAGGCGGGCGGGGGCGTGCCGTAGGGACGGCTCGCCCCTTCTTGGGGAGGGCACCGGTGTCGTTCGAGGGGTGGCGTGATCGTACTGACCGGTAGGTATGGGTCGTCAAGACACGTGCGAGGAGTATTTGTTCGTCGGTTTCCATGTCATCTGCCGGGCACAGCGGCGCCGGTGGTGACGTCCGGTGCCGGTCGGTCACCGGCCCAGCCGAGAAAGCCGAGTGCGCCCTCGGAGAGTTGTCGCCGTCCGCGGATATGCCTCATCCGCCGCCCTGCGCGACATGACAGGAACAGAAGCGGCGGATGCGCGTGGTTCGGGACGGAGGCCCGCCGGCAGTCCCCGGGAGACGCCCCCGACGAACCGACGCGCGGCACGAGGTGCCAGGCCGTCCGGCCGTTACCGATCGGGCCGGGGCGGGGTCACTGGTCGCGGGTGCCCCCTCGGGCACTGGCGACCGGGAGCGCCGGTTACCGGAGCGAGTCGGCCGCCGGCCGTGTCGACCATTGCGCCCCGGAGGTACTACGTGATGGGCCGTCAGGCCCTCTTCCCTGCGGGCGGCTTGATCTCCCGCTTGAGTATCTTTCCCGTGGGCCCCTTGGGCAGCGCGTCGACGATCCACACCTGGCGGGGGTACTTGTACGCGGCGACCTGCGTCCTGACGAATTCCTTCAGTCCCTCCGGCTCCGCCTCGGCGCCGGGCTTGAGCGCGACGACGGCGACGACCTCCTCGCCGTGGGTCGGATGCGGCACTCCGATCACCGCCGCTTCGGCGACGGCGGGGTGCTCGTACAGCACCTCTTCGATCTCGCGCGGGTAGACGTTGAAGCCCCCGCGGATGATCATCTCCTTCTTGCGGTCCACGATCCGGAAGTGGCCGTCGGGATCCTTCACTCCAATGTCGCCGGTGCGCAGCCAGCCGTCGACGACGGCCTCGGCGGTGGCGTCGGGGCGGCGCCAGTAGCCCTTCATGACGTTGTGGCCGCGGACCGCGACCTCTCCCGGCTCGCCGTCCGGCAGATCGGTGCCGTCCCTGTCGATGACGCGCATCTCGACGCCGTCGATCGGCGTGCCGATGGTGCCGGGCCGGCGCGGGCGGCCGGGGTGGTTGAAGCAGGCCACCGGGGAGGTCTCGGACAGTCCGTAGCCTTCCAGGATCACGCAGCCGAAGGCCTTTTCGAAGTCGCGCAGCACCTCCACCGGGAGGGCGGCGCCACCGGAGACGCATATCCGGAGTGAGCCGACGTCGTGGTTCTCGCGTTCGGGGGCCGCCAGCAGCGTGGCGTACATGGTGGGCACGCCCACGAAGACGGTGACCCGGTCCCGTTCGATGATCTCCAGTGCCCTGGCCGGGGTGAAACGGGGCAGCAGAGTCAGGCAGGCCCCGGCTGCCACCGCGCAGTTCAGGCCCACCAGTTGGCCGAAGGTGTGGAACAACGGGAGCCCGCCGAAGACCACGTCCTGCTCGGTCGATTCCAGCAGGGTGCGTCGGGTGGTGTCGGTGTTGGCCCTCAGGTTGGCGTGGGTGAGTTCGGCACCCTTGGGACGGCCGGTGGTGCCCGAGGTGTAGAGGATGACGGCCGTGTCCGAGGGCTCGCGAGACACCACGCCCGGGAGCGGCTCGCCGGCCACCAGCAGCCGGCCCATGCCCTCGGCGGGGACCTCGATGCACGGCGTGCCCGCGGCCAGTGCGCCCTTGACCGCCTCCTGGGCCGTGGCGGCTTCGGCCAGCAGCAGTGAGGCTTCGCTGTCGGCGAGGTAGTACTCCACCTCGCGCGCCTTGAGCAGCGGGTTCATCGGCACCACGACCGCGCCGGCCCGCAGGATGCCGTAGTAGAGCACGGCGAAAGCGGGCGTGTTGGGCAGCATCAGCCCGACCCGGTCTCCCGCCCGCACGCCCGCTCCGTGGAGCAGACGCGCCGCGCGTGCGCTCATCTCCTCCAGGTCGGCGTAGTCGAGCACCGCGTCGTCGAGGCGGACCGCCGGACGCCTCGGGAAGCGGACGGCAGAGCCCGCCAGGAGTGTTGCCAGGTTGGCGTTGGGGCTGGTCACGCACGTCTCCTTCGACGCTGCCCGGGCGAGAGCGGCAGGGGGACCGACCACCCGAAAGATTTCCAACCAATCGATTGGTTGCTTTCGTGCTGTTCCGCAGTACCATCGGCCCTCAGCGCCACGGTGTCAACCAATCGATTGGTTGCCGTCGCGTCGCCGGTGTCATGGCGCGAGGAGGAACCTGTGGACGTGCCGGTCTGGGAGCCGCGGCGGGTGGCCGTCGTGGACATCGTCCTGCCCCAGGGGGTCACCCCTGCCGGCACGCGCGGGCGGATCCTGCGCGAGGCACTCGGGCTGTACGCGGAGTCGGGGTTCCACGGCACCTCGATCCGCAAGATCGCCGACAGGGTCGGCATCAACTCCGCCACGCTGTACGCGCACTACCCGTCCAAGGGGCACGTGCTGGCGGAACTGGTGCGCATCGGCCACGAGGAGTTGCACACCCGCCTGTCCGAAGCCGTCGCTTCCGTGCCCGCCGCACAGGGAGCGGCCGCCCGGCTCACCGCCCTGGTCCGAGCCCATGTGCTCGTGCACACCGACTTCCCGCTCCTGGCAGTCGTGACGAACTCCGAACTGCACGCGCTATCAGCAGAGTTGGCTGCCCCGTCTCTGGAACTGCGCCGTATCTGCCGTCGATTGCTTCTCGACATTCTCGAACGCGGCACCAAGGACGGTGACTTCCACGTCCCTGATCTTCCGCTCGCCGCAACCGCGATCGGAAGCATGGGCATGCAGGTCGCCCACTGGTTCGGCCCCGACCAGCCCTACCCCCGCGAGCAGGTGGCCGACTCGTACGCGCGGTTCGCCCTGCGCCTCGCGGGCGCGACCGCCCCCTGACCCCCGCCCTGCCCGGGCCACGCCCGCACCGGCGCGTCGCCCAACCCGCCCGCCGTCCTTGCCCCGCCGACAAAGGAGCACGCCCTTGCACCCCGTCGTCCACACCCGCCTGGGATCGGTTCGCGGCCGGCGAGACGAAGGCGGCATCGCCTCCTTCAAAGGCATCCCCTATGCCGCGCCCCCCGTCGGACCTCTGCGCTTTCGGCCGCCGCAGCCCGCCACGCCATGGAACGGCATACGTGACGCCGGCGGCTACGGCCCCACCGCGCCCAAGGCCCCCTACGCCGCGCCGTTCGACCAGCTCATCCCGGAAGTCGACAACCCCGGCGACGACTACCTGAACCTGAACATCTGGACCCCGGACCCCACCGGGTCCCGGCCGGTCATGGTCTTCATCCACGGCGGAGCCTTCGCCAACGGCTCCGGCTCGGTCCCCGGCTACGACGGCACCCGCTTCGCACGCGACGGCGTCGTCCTGGTCACCCTCAACTACCGGCTCGGCGCGGACGGCTTCCTGTACCTGGGCGACGGCGTCTCCAACCTGGGCCTGCTGGACCAGATCTCCGCCCTGGAGTGGGTCCGCGACAACATCGCCGCCTTCGGTGGCGACCCCGGCACGGTCACCGTCTTCGGCGAGTCCGCGGGCGCGATGAGCATCGGCGCGCTCCTGGCCGCCCCGCGCGCCGCCGGCCTCTTCCGCCGCGCCATCCTGCAGAGCGGCGCCGCCCACCACACCCTGGCCCCCGCCACCGCACAGCTCATCGGCAAGCGGCTGGCCGAGGTGCTCGACCTCCCGCCCACCCGAGCGGCCATCGCCGAGGCGCCTGCACAGGCGCTGGTCCAGGCCCAGCAGCAGCTGCGCGCCGCGATCTCCGCCGACCCCGACCCGGCCCGCTGGGGTGAGGCCGCCCTCAACCTGATGCCCTTCGAACCCGTGGTCGACGGGGACATCATCCCCAGCCCGCCCATCGACGCGATCACCGCCGGGGCGGGAGCCGACGTGGATGTGCTCATCGGCACCAACACCGACGAGTTCCGGCTCTTCCTCGTCCCCACCGGCGCACTCGACCTGATCCCGGAACAGGCACTGCACGCTGCCGCGGCGGCCTACGGCCTCGAACCGGACAGCCACGCCCTCCTCTCCGTCTACCGCACTCAACACCCCGACGCCGGTCCCGGCGACCTCCTGGCAGCGATCGCCACCGACTGGTTCTACCGCATCCCGGCCATCCGCCTCGCCGAGGCCCACGCCCGCCACGCGGCCGGGGCGACGCACCTCTACGAGTTCGTCTGGCAGCCGCCCACCTATAACGGCCGGCTCGGCGCCTGCCACGCCATCGAGCTCCCCTTCGTCTTCGACAACCTCGACAACCTCCACGGCCAGGGCTTCGCCGGCCTCATGGGCACCGAGCCCCCGCAGCAGTTGGCCGACTCGATGCACGCCGCCTGGACCGCCTTCGCCACCACCGGCGACCCCGGCTGGCCCGGGTACGAACCCCAGCACCGCACGACCATGCACTTCGACACCACGTCCCAGGTCGTCCACGACCCGCACAGCGAACGGCGCGAACTCTGGCAGGGCCGTCGCTGAACATCGTCGCCGCTCACCAACCTGCGACGAGCTCCTCCGCTCCGTGATCGGAACAGAGTGGCCCTGCACCAATTGGTCAGCCCGGTTGCGGTCGAAGCGTGTCCTACGCTGCCCTCGTGATCGCCAAGCTGCAGTGTGTGGTGTTGGATTGTGCCGACGTCGTCGAGCTGTCCCAGTTCTACCGGTCGCTTCTCGGCGGCGTGGTGAACGAGCCGGATCCGCGGTGGTCGCTCGGCGACGGCTGGGCCACGCTCCACACGGACGATGGCTTCGTGATGTGTTTTCAGCGGGTGGAAGACCATCAGCCACCGCGGTGGCCGGATCCCGCTCGGCCCCAGCAGTTCCATCTGGACCTGGGGGTCAACGACCTGGACCAGGCCCAGGAAGACGTCCTTGAGCTGGGCGCCACCCTGTTGGATGCGGGTGACGGAAGGCGGAGTTGGCGTATCCTCGCGGATCCGGCAGGACACCCGTTCTGTCTGGTCCGGGACTGACGTGCAACACCCGAGGGGACGCCTGTGACCGCTTGTGCTTGTTTTGCACAGGACGGGCCTGCCGTAGGGGGCAACTCAGGTACCGGTTGGGGACGGAGCCGACCAGGTCCGAGTCGTTGCCCGTGATCACGTCGTCGGCGCCATAGCGGGATAGCCGCGTTAGCCGACTTCTGGCCGCTCTACTCGTGGCCCGCCTCACAAAGGCAGCCAGCTGGGCCACCCCACGGGCGTGCCGCCCGGTTCGCACATGCTGTCCGGGTGGCCGGGCGACACGTACCACACTGCCAGCTCCGGCCAGAGCAGCATCGCACTGGCAAGGATCGTCAACACCAGCGGCAGCAAGAGGCGTCGGCCACCCGTCATCTTGCGCATCACAGCCCACAGCACGGTGGACACGGTCGCCACGCCGGTCGACGCGACCACCCAAGCAACGAGCTGGTAGGAGCCGTTGGTGCCGATGTCGCAGTTCGCCCAGGTACTGATCAACAGTAACGAAGCCACATACCCGGAACCCAGGAAGACCACCCACCCGATCAGCCAGGCGGCCGTGCTGTACTCCACGTTCTTTCCCACGGAGGAGCGCCGCTCCGTTGTCTCCACGCATTTGCCTTCCGCCGGGAATGGCGCGCCATAGGGACGGCCGACCATCAGCCGCCCCGTGCATGCGGCGCGTGATGCTACAACGCGCGCTGGCCACGAGAGAGATGATCTCGTGCGGCTGGTGTGATCACCGGCGTGGAGCCCTCTCGAATAACCCCGTCCACCGGGGTGAGCGCGCTCTGTCAGTCGCGGATGGAGACCGTCCAGGGCCTTGAGCGGCGGCTGCGTGCTCTGCGGCCGAGTGGGGGTGCGCTGTATGCCGGATGCGGGCTGATCGCCGCCGGTCACGCGCTCGCCTGTCTGAGGCTTGGGTGTTTTCGCGAGGTACAGGAGTCCATCAACCCGGCTTGATGGCCAAGTGAGGGTGCTGTCACTGTACGTAACGGTGTGACAGATCTGATGCGCCATCCGATGTGTGACTTGTGGGGAAGGTGAGCACAGTGATGCAGGTGATGCGAATCATGCGGCGGACATGTGACGACCTGTCCCTGATGCAACAGAAGAGCGAGCGTTCCTTACGTAGGGGCGCATGAGTACCGCGTACAGCCCAACTGCACCCGTGGAGGTTCCGAGTGCGACCGTTCACCCTCAACTACGCCTTGCCGAAAGCGTTTCCGACCTTGGTGACGCCGTATCGTTTCGACGAGTCGCGTCAGTTGAACGTGCTTCCCGATGGCCGCCCGGCGGTCAGTGACCCGGACCTGCTGCTGGCTGTCGGCACGACCACGTCCACCGCCGGTTCCCAGACGCACTTCGACGACTGACGCTCCGTAATCGAATGACCGTACTGATCCTCACGTCCGAGGAGGACGTGACCGCCGACATGGTGGTGGCCGAGCTGCACCGGATGGGGACGCCCGTCATGCGGCTGGACCCGGCCGACCTGCCCGACAAGGTAGTGCTGTCCGCTCACTACGCCCACGGCGACTTCGACGGGCACCTGTCTGTGAACGGACATGTGCTCAGCATGGGAGGCCTGCGCTCCGTATGGGTGCGCAGGCCCGGCGAACCGGCGGCGCACGCGACGCACCCCTCGCCGTGGCTGACCGCCGAGGCCCGTCAGGCCCTGTTCGGAATGCTCTTCTCCACCGCCACGCGGTGGATGAACCATCCGCGCAATGCCGACCGGGCCCGCCTGAAGCCCTGGCAGTTGAAGATTGCTCACCTCAGTGGCTTCGCGGTTCCGCCGACCGTCTTCACCACGGCGCCACGCCTGGCACGGCAGTTCGCGGAGGAGCACCAGGACGTGGTGGTGAAATCCGCCTCCGGGCCGCCTCCCGGTGACCCCGGCGTGGTCCTGCCCACCACCCTGATAGGCCCCGACGCGGACTTCTCGGCCGTCGCGGCCGGCCCCGCGTTGCTGCAGCGATACATACCCAAGCGCGCCGACATCCGTCTGACCTGTGTCGGCAACCGGCTGTTCGCCGCGCGGAAGACGGCCGAGCCGGGCCAGATCGACGGGCGCTACGGCGACACCGCGCACACCTGGGAGGCGATCCCGGTACCCGAACGCATCGGCCGGTCGGTGCACGAGTACCTCGCCCGCGCCGGACTGGCTTACGCCGCCTTCGACTTCGCCGTGGACGAGGAGGGCGCCTGGTGGTTCCTGGAGTGCAATCAGGGTGGCCAGTTCGGCTTCGTCGAGCTGGAGACCGGGCAGCCGGTGTCGGAGGCGGTCGCCCTCTGGCTGTCACAGCGCACAGCGGCCAGCCGTAGACCAGAGATCCAACTGTGAGGCGACCACGGCATGAGTGCAGCCACGACTCCACGCCGGGCGGCGTCCGGTCCCCGGCACTCCCGCGGAGGCGTACTCCTCCCGCCGCAAACGTCGCTACCTGCGACGACGCCAGATCAATCACACGATCCCCGAACGATCAACTCATCGAAGAACTCCCGGGCCGTGGCGACGAGGTTCCAGAAACGCGCCTGCACCTTCCACGGCACCGTCACCCTCGCCTCGATCAGACTCTGGCTCCGCCTCTGATCCGCCAGGCCGGCCTTAGTTGTCGAACCAGACCACCAGACGGACGTTCTCCGCCCCGTGCCGCTTGGCGAGTACGCCCATTACCGACCAGACGTCACCCCAGTCCTCACCCCAGTCCTCGTGACGCACGACCTGGCGTCGGGTGAGCGGCCTTCAGACGCGGACGAACCCGAAACCGACTCCATGCCGGCCCAGTCAGCCTCCTCCAATTCGGCCCAGCTGATCCACGACGGGCTGTGCGAGTCCTCCCGTTCCCACTCCGCCTGCCGCCTGTCATTGCCGTGCCGGCCTTGGTGCTGCTCGCACCAGGATTTTTCTGCTTTCGCCCGACCTGCCGCCTGCCGGAGCAAGCCCGTCGCGATCGACCATCCCGGGCCGTTCCGCCGACCGGGCCGGGACCCGACATGGCCATCGGGTGGGGGTTGATCAATAAGGTGATGTTTCCGCTTGTCGCATCGTGAATACTGTCCGGACTGCCGTCACGCTGGGGGGAACATGACCGTCACCAAGTTTCTGCGACCCGTCATCCACGCCGTGCTCCTGACCTCTGTCACGGCCTGCGCGGCGCCGTCCGTCCGGGACGTTTCGGCGAGCACCGCGACCAGCCCAGAGGCCGCGGAGACGCGTCGTTCGGCAGACCGTGAGCCGGTCGCCGCCGTCATGCCCGACGTCATCGGCGGCAACGCCGGGCGCGCGTACGAGCAGATGAGCTCCGAAATCGACCTGGTCTTCAAGGATGCGAGCGGACAGCGCCGTCCGGTGGACGACCCGGATGCGTGGAAGATCTGCAACTCACAGCCGGGCCCGAACCAGCAGATCACCGATTTCCCGGTGGTCTTCGAGGTGGTGAGAGTGTCGGAGAGCTGTAAGGACGCCATCTCCAGATGATGTGTCGGCGAACTCCAGTGATCCAGCGCGGTCTTGGGCGCCGCGGCGCATCGCAAGCCCGGTGGGTAGTGCGCTGCAAGGCGCTGAACGAACCCGCAACAAAGGCGCACGGCATCTGGGCTGGTCAGGACCGCCAGCCTCTTCAGTCGTGCTGATCAACACCCCGGCTGACCAGCAGACAGACAACTTTCCGCCGTGCGCGTCAGGGGATGCTGTAGGTGACGACGGCTCGGGCCGGGAAGCGGAAGCCGTCGTCGACCGTGGGCGAGCGCTCGACCATGACGTTGACGCTGGACCCGGTGACGCTTGTGGAGTGGTAGGTCCAGACGGGACCCCGTAGGGAAGAGCCGCACAGACCATCCGGGAGCTCGATCTCGTCCTCGGCGACCCCTTTGGTGCCGTACTCCTCGTCGAACAGTTGCTTTCCCTCCGGGAGGATTCCCGCACGGTTGAGGAAATCCGGGATCTGACCGCTTACGAAGGTGACTTCAGCGCTGCCGGTGCGAGTGAAGTAGCGGACGTCGGAGGCGCCGGCGGGTATCGGCGCACCGTCGACACGAATCACTCCCGGCAACTGCACTTCGCTTCCCGCGCATGCCCGTTCGTCGCCGAACGGGTCAAAGAAGTCGTCCCGGAACAGCCAAACGACCCCACCGGCCAACACTGCCAGGACGAGTGCAACGAGACCCAGGCACGACACCCTCCGCCGCAGCCCGGCCCCGCTGTCAGGCGTGCCGCTCACGTCGTCCGGAAACGGCGTCCCTCCCGGCTCCTCTGCCGTCCGGTCCCCGCGCCCCGTCTCCGAACCGGCTCTCCAGGAATCATGCATGAACGCCCCCTCCATCAGCCCTGCTTACGGGCTCGCAGAGCATATGCCAGTGATCAACCGCACTGGCAGCGAAATATGGACTTCATCGAGGAGACACCGTGCCATGTCGTGCTCGAAGGAACTGTCCTCGGCTTTGAACGGCGCCGGCACCGATAGCCTCGGCCGCGTGATCGACGTGGAGGGGCCATTTGCTGGCCAGGGCGCATGCGGACAATCCCTTCCCCGCGCAGCTTCCTAAGCGCTGTCGTAAATGATCTACGACATACTGGTTGACCAGCGGTGCTTCACGATCATCCGGCGAGGGTGAGGTTGTGGAGGCGGGCGATGCCGGGCATGGCGTGGTGTACGCCTTCGCCTTTCAGGCGGCAGTCGCGGAGGATCTTCCAGGTCTTCATGCAGGCGAAGGCGTGTTCGACGCGGGCGCGGACTTTGCGGTGGGAGGCGTTGTGTTCCTCTTTCCACGCTGGTAGTTCGCTCTGGCCTTTCTCCCGGCGGTGCGGGATGACCAGGCCGGTGCCCCGGTAGCCGCCGTCAGCGATGACGATGGTCGTACCGACGGCGGCTTTCGCCCCGGGCAGTTCCCATGCCTTGCAGTCGTTGCGGTTGCCGGGCAGGGGCCGGCCGACGGTGACGACCAGGCGGGTGTCGGCGTCGATGACGACCTGGTGGTTGGTGGAGTACCGGTAGTTTTTCGACCGCTCGGCGATGGTGTGATCGCGAGTGGGCACCAGGGTTCCGTCCACGATCAGCACGGCGTCCTTGCGGAACCGCGTGCGCTGTTGGAGTGCGAGCGACGACCCGAGATGGTCGATGATGCGGTCCGCCGCCGACTTCGATACCCCGAACAGCGGTGCCAGCTGACGCAGCGTGAGGTTGGTGCGCCAGTATGCGGCGACCAGCAGGACCCGATCCTCCAGCGGCAGGCTCCACGGCCGGCCCTTGCGAACCGGGTCCGCGCCTTCGCGCCGCAACGCCGTGATCAGCTTGCCGAACTGTCGCGGGCTCAGTCCGCTGAACGGGGCTGTCCAGGAAGGCTCCGACGCCGTGATCGCACCGGTCACCGCATGATCATCCCGGTGCTGCCCGGTGCTGCCCGGTGCTGCCCGGTGCTGCCCGGTGCCGGCGGACTGGCTCAGACTGCGGCGCTCCCGTCAGGATTGGACGCGAAGGCCAGGATGTGAGGAACTGCCTCGCGAAGACTGACGAAGTGGCGATGCACGCCCTCCACCGCGACAGCGGCGTTCACACCCCACACCGTCATCCCGGCTCGCAGCCCGGACCGCACTCCGGACGGGGCGTCCTCGATGACCAGGCAGTCCCCCGGACTGGCACCGAGCTGCTCAGCTGCCCGCAGATAGGGAACGGGAGAGGGCTTGCCCTTCTCAACCGCGGCCGCGTCCACGATCACGCCCGGCACCGGCAAACCAGCCCATACCGCTCCGTCCAGGTTCCCCAGACCCGACGCTGGTTGCTCACCGCGTCGATCAGCGTGCCATCGACGTCGAACAGCACGTACTTCATGCGGCCCTGCCGCCCAGGTTCACTGGTCACGCGTCGATCATGCCAGGCAGCGGACAGGCCATTGCGGGACAGCTCTTAGAGGGCACGGCAGTCCGCCTGTCGCCGACAGCCGCCGCCGGCACGACCGTCCCGGGCGCCGGCGAACTCGCCCGCGTCATCGAGGACGTGCGCGCCGAGCAGCCGCCGTACGCCGTCGGCCGCGAGCGGGTACGCACCCGGATCGCACGCCGCCTCCAGGAGCAGGCCGAGCGGCGGTCGGGGCCGCGGCCGAACACCTGGACGCGGCGGATCGAGCGGGCGCGGGCGCTCACCGACCGGCTCGACACCGTATGGCCCACGGCCCGGCCCGAGGAAGTGCTCATCGTCCACCGCGGCGCGATGGACGCCGTGCTTCCCACGGCTCAGGCCCTGGCCCGCTGGATCGACGGCAATGGATACCGGTCCGCCGGATACCCGAGGGAGATCAACCTGGAGTGCCCGGACGACCGTGACGAGTGGGTGACCGAACTGCAGGCCCCGGTGGCCAAACCCTGATGCTTCAGGACATCTGCCCGGACGGGGCTCTCGCGGCCTGAGCGTCACGGTCGGGCAGATGACATCCAGATCAGTGCGACCATGCCGGTGACGATGACGGCGCAGATCTCCGCCTCAACGTCCGCCCACGTATGCGAGTTGCCCTTCCGCGGGTTCTGGCCCATGACACCGATCACGGCCTCGGCGCCTGTCCCGCCGGAGCAGCGTAGGCCGCGCCTGTCGGCTGCCTGCCATGAAGCCGCCGGGGGGCGAATCCGATTGCCCCCTTCACGGCAGGCAGGTCATCCTGCCGGGATGCGCTGCTCCGTCAACATCCCCAACTTCGGCGACTTCGCCGACCCCCGTAACGTCGCGACCGTAGCGGCTGCCGCCGAACTGGCAGGCTGGGACGGGCTCTTCGTCTGGGACCACGTACTGCACCGACGGCACCAGGGGCGCCCCTTCGGGGACCCCTGGATGCTGCTGACCGCCGCCGCGCTGGCGACCTCCCGGATCCGACTGGGCACCCTACTGACGCCGGTCCCTCGTTACCGCCCTCAGCAACTCGCCCGGCAAGTGGCCACCTTGGACCACCTCAGCGGGGGCCGGGTGATCTTCGCCGCGGGCCTGGGCGGGCCGGTCGAGGACGAATACCGCAGCTTCGGCGACACGGCCGAGCCGCCCATCCTCGCCGAGCGGCTGGACGAGGGACTGGAGCTGCTGGGGCGCTTCTGGTCCGGCGAGCCGGTGGACCACCACGGCCGGCACTACGAGGTCCGAGACGTGACGCTGGTGCCCGCCACCGTGCAGCGGCCCGGTCCGCCGGTGTGGATCGGTGGGTTCTGGCCGCGTCGTGCGCCCATGCGGCGGGCAGCGCGGTGGGACGGCGCGGTGCCGCTGTTCGAGACGGCCCGGCACGGCCATGTGCCGGATGCGGCGGAGGTCCGGGACCTGGTCGGGTACGTGCGCAAGCAGCGTGCGGCCGAGGCCGAGCGCCCCTTCGAGTTCGTGCTGGGCGGTGCCACGCCCCTGAACAAGGCCGAGGCCAAGGACGTGATCGGTCCGCTGCACGACGCCGGTGCCACCTGGTGGGACGAGCGGCAGATCCAGACCGGCCCCGACCTGGATCGTCTGGCCCCGGTGCTCCGCCGCATCGAGGCGGGCCCGCCGGTCATCTGATCAGCCGTACGCACCAGCCCCCCGGCGGCCTGCGCGCCGCCGCCCCGTGACGACCGGGCCGTGGCGACTGGGCCGGTGCCGGCTGCGGACACCCCGTCGGAGCCGCAGGCGGAGGCCCCGGCCGGGGGGAACCCCGGCCGGGAAGGGCGGGCCTTGTCCGGCCACCTTCACGAGGCGGCAGCGGTCAGGTACGTCAAGTACACCCCCTCCTCGCAGTCGGGCATCTTCCGCAGGGTCCAGCGGCCCTCGACGGTCGCGGAGGAGAAGTTCGACTCGGCGTCGTCCTCCTCCACTTCGCCGTCCTTCGGGGCGTATCCGGCTTTGGGGAGCCGCCTTTGCAGGAACGCCAGGGTGGCGTCGAAGCCGCCGCGTACGACGGTGGCGACGACGAGCCGGTCGCCGGTGCGGTGCTCCACCGAGGTCACGACCGCCCCGGAAGGCACCGGCAGGTTCGCCGGAAAGTCCTTGGGGAGCGGCAGGGAGGCGGCGGTGGGACATGTCCCGGGTGCGGCGTCCGCCGGTTGCCCGGCCGACGGAGGTGTTGCGCGCGGGGCCGTGAGCGGTGAGGCGCCCGCCGGCTCGGCGTGCCGCGGCGTCGGCGAGCATCCGGTGGCGGCGGCCACGCTGAGGACGGCGCCGATCAGTACGGCGGTCAGGGGCGAAGGCTTCACCTACCGGACTCCTCGGGGCTGGCTGCGAGTGCCGCCGACCACGGCGTCGTACGCGCCGTACAGCGTGTTGCCGGAGGACTGGCGGGCGATGGAGGCCAGCGCGTCGTAGCTCTGGGCGCCGCCGGTGGCGCAGGTGCCGGTGCAGCCGTCGGCGTAGGCGGCGAGCACGCGGCCCCGGGCGTCGACGGTGACGTCGTTGAAGTCGAGGAGATTGCGGTCCTTGCCGCAGGTCGTGCCGCCCGTACAGATCGATCCCTTCTGCACCGGGTCGGTGGGGGTGGCATCCACGGTGACCCAGGACTGGCCGCCGTCGTAGGTCGTGGCCACGTACAGGTGCCAGATGCCGTCGAAGGTGGCGGAGTCCTGGTAGTTGCCGCCCGTGGTGGTGCCCAGGAAGGCGAACGCGGCGCGATTGTCGTCGCCCGCCGTCACGGCCGGGAAGACGATGTTCTTCAGTCCGAGGGCGGCGCCGACGTTCTGGTCGTACAGCCACGTCTTGCCCTTGTCGTGGCTGACTGCGACACGCGCCGTGCCGTCGCTGTTCTGGTAGCCCATGTAGACGGTTCCGCCGGCCCCGACTCCCACGCTCGGATCGGAGTCACCGGGGGTGCTGGAGGGGTTGTCACGAACGGTCCACGTCAGCCCGTTGTCCTCGGAGACGGCCACGGCCTGATGTCCGCCGCAGCCCTTGTTGGGCACGTACACCGTGCCGTCGGGAGCGGCCTTCACGTGCCCGTGCAGGCCGCCGCAGTCCAGCAGCGAGTACATCGAGACGGCGGGCCCGTACGTCAGGCCGCCGTCCCGGCTGACCGCGCAGGAGGCGTCGGCGATGTCCTGCGAGCAGTAGTAGACGGCGTTCGGGTACGAGGTGATCGGGCCCGGCCCGCCTGAGGCGAAGGGGCCGCCCCCGATGGTCTGGTGGTCCACACCGGAGTTGATGCCCGAGCCGCCCGTCGGCGTCCACGTCTCGCCGTCGTCGTCCGTGTAGCAGGTCAGGGCGCTCTTGCCGGCGAGCTGCGACTCGAAGGTGCGGTGGGTGGCCGGGTCGGTGAACAGGATCGGGTCGAGACTGGTGGTGCTGCCCTGGGGACAGCCGTTGGCCGCGCGTGCGCTCTTGTCCTGCCAGGTGGCGGAGCCTGCGCTGTCGTAGGTGACCTTGAGCGTCGAGGTGTACGCCTGGAACATCGCGGCGCCACTGGCGCGGTCGACACCGATCGAGGGTTCACCGGCGTTGTGCGCGTCCGCGATGGAGTCGGGGGCCGAGGAGTTCCCGTACGTCGGCGGTACGGCCGTACTCGGCGGTGGGTCGGCCGGGTTGGCGACGAGGCTCGCGGTGCCGGTGAAGCTGTCGCCGAGCGGCGCGAACGGCACCACGCGCACGGTGTACGAAGCCGTCACCGCCGGAAGCAGCACGGTCTCGGGGTCGCTCGAGGAAGCCGAGGCGGCCACCTCCCGGCCGCCGGCGTCGAGGACGTACAGGTCGAAGTCGGCCGCGGAATTGGGCCACTTGACGTTGAGGCGCAGGCTGTGGCCGGCGTCGTAGCCCGCCGGCACGGACACGTCGAGGGCGTAGTCGTCGCACGCCTGCGGAGTTGAGCAGTTCACGGTCCCGGCGGTGCCGGTGGTGTTCGGGACGGTGAAGGGACCGGCGCTCCACGTGGTCGTGGGCGCGGTGTCGCTGACCGATCCGGAGGACGGAGTGGCGGCGTCGGCCGACACACTCGGCAGGCTGCCGACGACGAGCGTCAGCAACCCGACTACGACACGTCCCCGCGACCGCGGGTGGCGGCGGAGACGGAGTGCGAAGTGGAGAGCCACAGATACCTCGTGGGTTCGCGAGTCGGACGAAGGGCGGTGGTGCGTGGCGGAACGGGTGGTGTCTTCGTCTGCTCTACGGGGAGGCCGGCGACATCCGTCGCGACAAACGGAAGCTTTTTTCCAGCCGGGCCGGACGGCGCACACGGGACCGGCCGCGCTGAAGGTCCCGAAGTGGTGGTCAGCGGGGGACGTCACAGGGAAGGATGGCCGTCATGACGGATGAAGGCGTCTCCATCGACCCCACCAAGCCCAGCATCGCCCGCGTCTACGACTACCTGCTCGGCGGCAAGGACAACTACGCCGTCGACCGGGAGATCGGCGACGTGTTCAAACGTGACCTTCCCGGTTCGGTGGCCATCGCCTTCGCCAACCGCGCGGCCCTGACCCGGGCGGTCAGGGAGATCGTGACGACCACTGACGTACGGCAGTTCATCGATCTGGGAAGCGGTCTTCCCACCTCCGACAACGTCCACCAGGTCGCGCAGCGGCACGCTCCGGAGTCCCGGGTCGTGTACGTCGACATCGACCCCCAGGTGCTGGTCCACGGCCGTGCCCTGTTGGAGGAGAACGAGCGGACCCGGGTCGTCCCGGCCGACGTACGCAACCCCGAAGACGTGCGTAGTCACCCCGACACCCTGGAACTGATCGACTTCGATCGCCCCGTCGCCGTAATTTTCAGCGCCATCCTGCACCACGTGAACGACGAGGAAGACCCAGCCGGCATCGTCCGCTACTGGCGCGACCGCGTGCCCTCCGGGAGCTACTTCTTCGTCAGCCACTTCCGTTCCGGCCACAACCCGGAGACGACGGAGGCCGAGGCGGTCCTCCAGCAGACTTTCGGCCGCGGCCGCTGGCGCACCGACAAGGAGATCGAATCCCTGCTGGACGGCCTGGAGATCCTCGACCCCGGGGTCGTCCCCGCGTCCCTGTGGCGTCCTGACGCAGTCGACAACCCGTTCAACAGAAACGGCGAACGCGAGCTCACCGTCTGGGAGCGTCTCATCGCCGCCGGGCTGGCCCGGAAAGCCTAGAAGTCCCCCTAGGGGGTGGGGAGTTATCGGGTGAGGGCCGGGAAGTGGTGAGCCTCTGCACATCCCAGTGCCGGCTGGTGCCGGGGTTGCAGCGGGAAACGTGTGCCCAGGTGTGCGGGTGAACGGGCCCACACACGGAACGCTGCATCACGTCGAGCTGTGGGTGCCCAACCTCCACCGCGCGCTCGCTTCGCTCGGCTGGTTGCTTGAGACGTTGGGTTACGCCGTCCACCAGAGCTGGGACGGCGGCCGCAGTTGGCGGCTCGGGTCGACCTACCTGGTCGTCGAGCAGTCCCCGGCCCTCACTGCCGAACGGCACGACCGCTGTCGCCCGGGTCTGAACCACCTGGCTTTCCACGTCGAGGACTCGACCATGGTGGAGGAGCTGGCTGCCGACGCTGCTGAGCATGGCTGGCAGCTGATGTTCCCCGAGCAGCATCCCCACGCCGGCGGCAGACAGCACTACGCCGCCTACCTGGAGAACGATGACGGCTTCGAGGTCGAACTCGTCGCGATCCAGCCCGGATGAGTCAGCCCTTGGGAACGGATCGTGGCCGTGAGGCGGTCCCGGCGCGCGCAGGCTCTCGCGCGCCGGGAGCGCCTCACGGCCGAGGCCCCCGGACCTTGATCGGTGCGGGGGCCTCAGTCGTCCAACGTGCTGTGATGCCGGGTGTGGGTGGGGTGTTACGGGGTGGGTGTTTTCCAGATGCCTCGGCCGTGCGTGGCGACGTACACCTGGCTGCCGTCCGGGCTCGGCGAGAGGTAGACCGCCGGGGAGGTGGGCAGGTTGGTGCCCAGGCGCGCCCAGTGGCCTTCCGAGGTGCTGATGAACACGCCCAGGTCGGTGGCGACCACGAGGGTGCCGCCCTTGGTGACGAGCGCCGAGTTGGCCGGGGCGTCCGGGAAGGAGTCCGCGGCTGCCCGGTCGCCGCTGACGTCGGTCCAGGTCTTACCGCCGTCCGTGGTCTTCCAGACGTGGCCGTAGCCGGCGCCGGGCCCCTCGTTCCAGTGCCGTGAGAAGCCGTTGATCACCGCGTAGACCGTTGCGCCGGAGGCGTCGGACGGGTCGATGGTCAGGCTGGAGATGTAGCGGTTGGGGAAGGCGGCGGGAAGGTTCACCTGGTGCCAGGTGCCGCCGTAGTTGGTGGCGACGCCGCGCCCGAAGGTCTCGTTGACCGCGCCGCAGGGGCCGCACCAGGCCGCCCAGGTCACGTGGTTGCGGCTGGTGACCGCCGAGGCGGAGTGGCCGGCGCCCAGGTCGTACAGCTTGGTCCAGTCGGCTCCGGAGGTGCTCTTCCAGGTCTTGGTGTTGCCCCAGACGTACTGGCCGCCCGCGACCCACAGGCCGTTCTGGTCGGTCTCGTCCGCGCTGAACGGGGCGATGAAGCGTGCCCCGGGATCGCCGGGCGCGATGTCGGTGATCACGTCCTCGGAACCGTCGTCGCTCGCGGTGTAGCCACAGTTGTTCGTGATCTGCAGCGCCAGGTCCACGTACTCGCCGACCGTCTGGCAGCCGTTGGCCGGGTTGACCAGCTGGTCGCCGCCGTCACCGCCGAACGGGGAGACCATCTCGTCGTTCGGGTTGAGCTGCTGTCCCTGGTAGGTGGCACCCGTGGGGGCGAGCAGCGAGACGCCGTTGTCCTGCAGGCCGCCCCAGACCGCCTCGCCGCTTCCGTCGGTCATCCGGCCCGCGCGCACCGAGTAGTACTGGAGGTTGCGCAGCGTGCCCGATTCGTTGAGGTTGCGCCAGCCGGTGGTGGTCTGTGTGGTGGGGCGGGCATAGGCGCCGCCGTCGTTGCCGACGAACAGCTCCGGCGTACTGCCCTTCCACTGCGAGAAGGCGAGGGCGTGCTGGTCGGAGTGCATCACGTCGCCGTCGCAGGAGTTCGCGTCCGGGTCGTAGGAGAAGCAGGGCATCCCGAAGTCCCAGTAGCGGCCGATCGCCTTCCAGTTGGCGCCGCCGTTCCGGGACTCGAACATCTCCTCGAGGCCCAGGTACACGTGGTCCGGGTCGCTTGGATCGACCGCGATGACCTGGTCGTACCAGGCCTGGGAGCCGGGCTGGTAGCCGGTGCCGATCTCGTTGACCTTCATCGCCGAGCCGCTGGTCGACAGCGACGAGGAGGTCGCGATCTGCTTGAACGAGCCGTCGGCGTTGCCGCTCGGGCTGACGTACACACCGGCGAGGACCGAGTACACCCCGGCCCCCGAGGACTTGGTGAGGAGTTTGGGGGACTCCATCGAGACGTACAGCTTGCTGCCGTCGGCCGCGTAGGCGAAGGCGGCGTTGCCGATCTCGGCGGGGTTGATCGCACCGGTGGGGTTGGCGCGCTTCCAGGTGGTGCCGGCGTCGTCGGAGTAGTAGAAGCCGTTGTAGTCGGCGCCGCTGCGCCAGGCCACGTTGGCCAGCAGTTTGGTGCCGTCGCTCCCGGGCTGTACGGCGATGTCGTTGGCGATGTCCGCGTAGTGGCTGTCCACCCCGCAGCCGACGCCGCTGATGCCGACGCCCGCACACGGGGCGAGCACCTTGGTCCAGGCGGTGGACTGACCGGCCGACAGCGGGCGCCGGAAGACGCCGTGCGAGGAGGCCGCGAAGACGTACCCGGCGGCCTTGTCGAAGGTCACGGTGTGGATGGAGGCCGAGTCCAGCTCCGCACCGCCCACCTTGTCGCTCTGACTGAAGGTGCCGGTGACCGGGGTGGCGAGTCGGTAGACGCCGCTGCCCAGGTAGTTGTCGGAAGCCGTGGTCGCCTCGCCGGTGGCCAGCCACAGCGAGCCGTCGGGGGCGACGGAGAGGGCGCCCACGGACAGGGCGGGCAGCCGGTCGGCGATCGGCGTCCACGTTCTGCCGTTGTCGGTGGAGCGGAACACACCGCCGCCGGCGGCGCCCGCGTAGACCACGCCCTGGTGCGTCGGGTCGGTGGCGAGGGCGGCGATACGGCCCGCCGAGTGACCCGCACCGCCACCGGAGTTGGAGGCGGACCGGTCGCGGTAGTGCAGCGCGTCCTCGTTGTACGGCGAGGTGGTGACTTCGTTCCAACTGCCCGCCTTCACGGGCATGTTCTGGATGTGGGCCCAGGCGTCCGCGTAAGCGCCCGGCGCGATCTGGCCGCTGGGGGAGAGCCTCGGTTCGTTGAACGTGTCCAGGGACTCCATCAGCTCCTGGGACTCCTCGCCCGCCACCTCGTGGCGGCTGGCTCCCGTGTCGCTGACCGTCCCGTATGCGGAAAGGGATCCCGTCCCCGCTATCAGGAGTGCGGCGGCCGCGGCGGCGAGTGCCGCCCGCCCGCTGCTCGCCGCTCTGCGGCGCGGTCTGCGCTGTGCGGAATACACACGCATGCACTGTCTCCGGCTTCTTCGGCACAGGTCGTGGCCGCCCCTACGGCCGCACTGGATCTCCCACTGCCGAGCGCCGGAACCGTACTCCTGTACCACCCCTCAACCCCAGGGGTTTACAAACCCTTTAAAGCCTGACGAACGTAACAATTGTGAATAAGAGCCTCGTTCGCTGCTCCGTCTCCCGAAGTGACGGCATGCCTCATTACTGGAAGCGCAGCCAACCAGTTTTCTGTCACTCTGCGCCTGAGCGACCGCAGGCGGCGGCCGTCATGGTGTCGGCCGCCGCCTGGCGCAGGGGATTCAGGTTCAGATGTGTGGAGAGTGGCGTGGCGTCAGCTGATCGCGCTCCCCGCGACCCACTCGTTCCACGGCATGTTCCAGTCGCTGAGGCCGTTGTCCGCGGCCAGCTGGGTCTTGTCGTCGGAGTTCTTGACGATCACGACGTCACCGATCATCGAGTGGTCGAAGAACCACGCCGCGGGCAGCTTGCCGTTGCCGCCGCCCTTGACGTCCTTCAGGCCCACGCAGCCGTGGCTGGCGTTGACCTTGCCGAAGAACGAGTTGGGAGACCAGTAGTTGCCGTGGATGAACGTGCCCGAGTCGGACAGGCGCATGGCGTGCGGTACGGCCTTGATGTCGTACTCGGGCTTGCCGTTTTTCTTCGTGAGGCCGACGGACGCACCGGTCATGTGGATCTGCCGGAACTTCTCGGAGATGACCATCCGACCGTTGTACGTCGGGTGCTCGGGGCTGCCGGACGAGATCGGGATGGTCTTGATCGTCTTGCCGTTCCGCACGACGGTCATCAGCTTCGTCTTGGCGTCGACCGTGCTGATCTGACTCCGGCCGATCTTGAACGTGACCGTCTTGTGGGTGCCGTGGAGGTTGAGCTTGACGGTGACGGTGGAGCCGGGCTTCCAGTAGTTCTTGGGCCGGAAGTCCAGACGGTCGTTGTTGAACCAGTGACCGACCACCTGCTGGCCGCTGCTGGAGCTGACCTGGATCTTCGACTCCATGGCGGCCTTGTTGCCGATCGCATTGTCGAAGGTGACCGTGACCGGCATGCCGACGCCGACGGTCGAGCCGCTCTGGGGGGAGAGGTGCCCGATGAAGTCGTTGGCGGGGGAGACCGTGGTGATCGTGGCGTTCTGGGTGACGGAGCGGCCCTTGGCGTCCTCGGCCTCCGCGGCGACCTGATACTTGGTGGCCCGCTGCAGCTTGCCGTGCGACTTCCAGGACGTGCCGTGTGCGGACAGGGTGCCCGGAACCTCGGCACCGGTCGCGACGGCGGTCATGGTCACCTTGGTGAGCTTGCCATTACTGGCGGTCACCTTGACGGGGGCGTTGACCCCGACGTTGTAGGCGCCTTGCCTGGGCGTGATCTTGATTCGGGCGTCGGAAACGTCCGGGGTGGCCGCCCGGTCCGCCCGCGCCTGCGATTTCAGGTGAGCGCCGGCGCTGTTGTCGCTGGTGGCGGCGTTGCTGGTACCGGCGAGGGCCGTGAGTGCGAGCGCACCGCCGAGTGCGCCGGCCGTAGCCACCATGCCGGTGCGTCGTTTACGTGCCGTAATCAAACGTTTCTCCCATGCGACTGATCGTTGAATCCCTGGAGCTGATTGCCGAGAGGGCAGTCAGTCTCAAGAACCACTTATACGCACTAATCTGTCCCGATATGAACAAATTGTGGTGAAGGCCACGTGCGGGCGAGCGCGCCGCCGAGACTCACTCGACGGCCTGACAAGATCGCCTCGGCTGCGTATACACGGAACGGGAGTCGTTCGATGCGTTCGGTAGTCCCTCTACGGCTTCAGGTGGACGTTGTCGGTGCCGGTGATGACGTGCCGACCAGGCAGGGCTTGCGGCCGGTGGGCGGGAGAGGGCCTGCGCCTCGTCATGCTCTTGCCATGGAGACGTGAGCCGTCGCATGGGCGCGGCGGCAGCTGGTCGAGCGGGACGCCGTCGAGTTCGATCACGGGTGGGGCGCCGCCGAGGAACCGGTCGGCCGTGCGCCGTCACCCCAGGTCGCATCGCTGATCGACTGTACGACCGCAGGTCAGAGACCCGGCCCAGGCTCGGCCCGCTCTACGAGGGCTCGCAGAGGGCAAGATGGTCGGCGTGGCCGTGCTGGCCGAGGTATCCCTCGCCGACCGTAGTCATGGTGCCCGGCGTGAGGGTGGAGCACAGGCCCGTCGCGCCGTCTCGGTAGACGATCATCACGGTCATGGTGTCAGCGCAGTCGTTGGAAGCAGTGACGTACCGCCAACTCTCGTACAGCGCTACACAGGGAGGGGCCGGCACTGAGACTTGCGGTGCAGCCGAGGCCGACTCCGTGAGAATCAGCGGAAGGCTCAAAAGCGTGACGGCACTTGCAGTCGCGATGGCCCGTTTGGTCATCTTACGCATGGATCAGCTCCGCATTCGTGTCTTGGACAGCTTCGAGGAATGTGAACATGAGCCCCGAATGGCGTCTTGGTGCGTTCAAGAACCGAAAGTGTCAGTGGCAGAGCGTCGACCGCAATATCCGGTGCCTGTTCAGGACAGGCCGGCCCATTCAGCCCGCACACGCGGCTGCCTGCGTGGAAGTGTCCCCGGCCTCCTCGACTGCCGAGGTGCCGCTTCAACTATTTCAAGGGTGCGCCGCGAAGTTACTTCTCTTGAGCCAGGCAGCCGGGCTGGAGCACCGGTGCCGCGCTGCGGCCGCTGCAAACGAAATCGAAGCCATGTTGTCCTTCCGCAGACCACGCCGAGCCCAGAAGGCCCAGCCAGATCCGCACTTCCTCGTCGCCACGGCCAGGTCCGCGAACGGCTGCGCACCTTCTACACCGCCGAGCTGGTCACCACCTGTTCCGCTCCTGGCCCGGCTTGGCCACCCGCGACACCGGCTGCGCGGTCAGGAACGCCCTGCGCACGGGGCGTCGGCCGAGAACTGTCCGCGCGAGCGTTGAGGTGGCCCCCAGCCGGTTGCCGCGTGACCCTATGGACGCAGACGTCCGGGCCGGTCACATCACCATCTCCGGGGAAGAGTGCAAGCCCCATCCTGTCCTCCTTGCTGGCCGGGTGCCCAAGATCGGTCGTGGGAAGGAGCATCGGCAACTGAAATGATCTGCCGCATGGCTGGTGTGATCACGGCGTTGGATTCGTCCTGGATCGTTCGCCGGACTGAGCCCGCCTTCGACACCCCGAACAGCGGGGCCAATTGCCGCAGGGGCAGGTTGGTCCGCCAGTACGCCGCGACCAGCAGAGCCCGGTCCTCCAGGCGCCGGCTCCACGGCCGACCCTTGCGAGATCCTTCGCGACTGCCGCCTGAAGGGCGATGGCGTGCACCACGCCATGCTCGGCATCGCACGTCTGCACAACCTCGCCCTCGTCGGATGACGGAGAAACCAGCAGGTCACCAGCAGCGCCAAAGATCATTCACGGGACAACCCTCAGGCGCTGCTCAATCCCACGAAGAGGGCCACGGCTCCGACAAGCTCAGATGCCGCGTTCGGCGTCGGGGACGGTTGGCTTCGGGTGCCCTCGCGAGGACGCCGTCGCCCTTGAGGCGACTGCCCTGGCTGATCACTGCGAGGTGTGCGGCAGGGCGAGGAAGATGATCACTAGATCGAGTGGTCGCCTGCGTGGTCCGGCCCCTTTCAGGAGGCCCTTGCCCATGCTGAGGGGGCCGCGAGACAAGATCACGAAGGGTGCAGACCATGACCATGACGGCACAGGACGTCATCACCATCAAGCTTGAGCGCGCGTTCGACACCATGGACGCCAACCACGACGGCTACGTGGACTGGACGGACTACCAGAAGCTCGGCGACCGCTACATCCAGGCCTACCGGCTCGACAAGGGCGACCGCAGGGCCAGGGCGATCCAGAGCTTCTGCCAGATCTACTTCCTGGAGTTGCTGCGTCACGCGGGAGCGGAGGGGGACCGGCTCACGAAGGATCAGTTCGTCACGGCCAACCGCCTCGCGGTCATCGACACCAGCCGCCTCAACGTGACCGAGGGCGGCGGCCACGCGATCTTCGACGTCATCGACGTCGACGGCGACAACGAGATCAGCAAGGACGAGTTCGCCCGCTTCCTGAGGGACGTGTGGAGGAGCGACGCGGCGGACGCGATGGACGCGTTCGCCAAGCTGGACACCGACGGGGACGGTGCGATCTCGCGCCATGAGTTCATCCGCGCGGTGCGTGAGCACTTCCTCTCGAACGACCCGGACGCACCCGGCAGCCTGTTCTTCGGGCACGTCTGACCTACCCGGCAGGCAATCACCGGTTTCGACCGAAAGCCTCCTGCGGCCGCCCCCGGAGTCCCGATGGGCGGCCGCCGCCGTGCGTACGTCGCCACTTGCCGCTCCGCCGGGTTGAGAGGCAGTCGGAGCAAGCGCCTCCCGCGAAGCCGCCCCGGCGTTCGACTCGGCTTTGCCGGGTGCGTTCGAGGTGGTAGGTGGCGTATACGGCGTTGAAGCCCCCGCGACAGAAGATGAGCCCGAGCCCGACGCCCCTCACCAGCGGCATGATTACAGCAACGGCTCGACCAGAGCCGTCAGTTCGGAGCGGCTGATCTGGCCCACACGGGTCGCCGCGATCCTGCCCTGCCGGTCGATGACGAGCGTGTAGGGGTAGGCCTGCGGATTGACGAGGCCTTTCGGAATGCGCAGAAGCTGGAGGGACTTCGGGTCGTGGAGGCTGCGGTAGGTGAGGTGGTGCTGGTGGGCGAAGGATGCGCCGGCCTTTCGGGAGGCGTCGGTGTCGACGCCCATGACGCGCATGCCGCGTGTGTGGAAGGTGGCGTGGACCGCGGAGACGTCGGGGGCTTCGGCGCGGCAGGGGCCGCACCAGGAGGCCCACGCGTTGATGACGAGCACGTTGCCTCGGTAGTCGTGTACGGCGATCGGGCGGCCGTCGATCGCCGTACCCGTCAGGTCGGGCATCGTCTTGCGGTGGGCAGGGGCGAACGTCTCCTGCAGGCGGGGAGCTTGGCCGTCGTCGAGAGGGGCGCTCGCGCATCCTGAAGCCATCAGGAGCGCCAGGACGAGGCTTGTGGCTTTGGCTGTCTTCATGGGTGGGTGAGGATGTGACGCTTCCTGGTCGCTGAGGAGAAGGGGATGGTGAGCCTGTCTGCTCGACCGCGGGTGTGCGCCGGCAGGGCCCGAACCTGATCGACGTGGGAACGGGGGATGTCCGCAGGGCGGCGCGGTCATAGGGTCGGCGTTCACCTGGTCGGGGTCGCCTGCTCTTCGTCGTCGATCGTGTAGCGCTTCTTCAGAACGGCGTCGAGCTTTCCTGAGCGCCAGGCGGACAGGCACCAGGCGGTGGGCAGCTGGAGCGTGAACAGGCCGAAGAACGAGTACAGGGCTGCGGCGTCCAGGAGTTCTCCCGGGCTGACGCTTCGGTAGGGGACGGCGTTGGCAATGCCGAGGGCCAGCATGTAAAGGGCGCCGTCGATGAGGACGGTTCTCCAGCGCGGCAGCGGGGAGAGCAGGCGGCGGCCCAGGGCGAGCAGCGTGGTGCAGGTGACCAGGAAGACGGCCTGGTCCCTGCACCATGCGAGCGGCTCGGGGCCGGTGGGCCCGAGGTTGTCTCCGAAAGCGAGCGAGGCTGCGGTCAGCACTACGGTGCCGGCGAGCCATGAGATCAGAGTGACCCAGACGGCGTAGACGAGGGCACTACGCCACGGAGTGAACATCATGGCGCTCCTTTCAGGCCCGTGGTCGGGGCCGGCGGCAGGACTCATCATCCCATTTCGCTGCGAGCGGCTGACGTCGGGGCACCGGCCCGGGAGGACCGCTAGTAGCCGCCGTTGTTGGATATGGTGCTGGGTTCGCAGGCGCGGGCGAAGAGGCACTCCAGGCCGCTGAACTTCTTGGTGCTCATCTTGTGTTGGTAGACCGTCTTGGCGGAGTGCTTGTTGCCACTGGTGTAGCCGAAGAGGTACATCTCGTGGTCCGGGGCGGGGCGGGCCTTACCGGACACGTAGAAGTCGCCGTTGCGGGCGAGGCGGGCGTCGTAGTAGACGCCGATGCCGGCGCGGCGGATGCCGGACTTGGGGCAGAACGGGTCGGTGGCCTCGATCTGCCCGTGGACTGCGCGGGTCTTGCCGTCGAACCGGGTCTTGGTACGGAAGTCGATCTTCTTGGTCGACGCCTTCCGCTTGTCGATCAACTTCCCCTTCTTGTTGTAGACCTTGGTCCAGCCGGTCTCGGGGAAGAGGTCGTAGGAAGACTTCGTCCAGTAGACGACGCCGCGGACACCGGCGCGGAAGGAGGTGCCGGAGACGGCCTTGGAGAAGCCGCGGCCGTCGCCCTTGTACTTGTAGGCGCTGCCGTACTTGCAGCCGGCGACCTTGCTGATGTAGCTGGGTACGGTCACCCAGCGCTGCCGGATGAAGGACCGCCAGGTCACCACCGTCTTGGTGTATTTCTTGGCCTTGGCCTCGACCTTCCGGGCGGTCTGGGCGAGCGCGGTGGAGGTGTCGCCGGTGGGGACGGTGACGTTCAGGCCCCAGGTGTGGCCGAGGCCCTTTGCGTCACCGCTGATCTGGTAGGAGGGCTCCGAGCCGGGAGCGATCGCGGCGTCGCGGAGACTGTGTCCGGAGGTCCTGGCGATCACCTTGCCGTCACGGATGACGGTGTAGGTCTTGGCGCCGAGGTCGGGCCACGACAGGTCGACGAATTTGGACGAGGCCGCCCAGGCGGCGCGCTCGGCCTGGTTGGGGGAGTGGGCGAGGGTGACGTCGGCGATGACGTGCTGGGAGCCGGCGGCGAGGATCTGGCTGTCGGTGGCCTGACCGGTGTAGGTCTTCACGGTGTGGACGGCGCTGGAGGCGACAGCGGCCTTGCCAGTGGTGAACGTGCCGGTCGTGGCGTTGAGGACGAACTCGGCCTCTTGTGGCGCAGGGGAGGCTGCGGCGGTGGTTCCGTTGTTGGCCACCGTGGTGGCGAGAAGGGCGACGGGGAGCGCAGCTGCCGCGCACCAGCGTCCCACTGTGCGGTTGACGTTCAAGAACGACTCCTTGGATCAAGCAGTGGCTTCAACGTGCCTGCCTGTAGGGGGTGTTCAGGGCTTTTGCAGCGCGCCGGGGGCGGCTTCCGCGCAGTACGCAGGGCGGTGACACCCTGGAAGCCGCCCCCGGGCGGGGTCAGGACAGGCCCCACTCCTGGCGTCCGCGGGCCGGGTTCGAGCCTCCGGACTTCTCCAGGTAGGGATGCGAGCCGGCCTTCGTGGAGTTCGACGCGATGACCTTGCCGTTGCGGGCCTGGCTCCAGATCTTTGAGCCGCCCAGCATCCAGCGCTGCGCCTTCCAGCTGGAGTGGCAGGTGTACTGGACGATGCGGCTCTTCTTGTCGACGTTCAGGCACTTGCCCGACTTGTCGTTCTTGATGGTGAACAGCGACTGGTTCTTGTAGAGCCGGTGGAGGGTCCAGCGCTGCGTCTTGTCGGTCCTGGAGCACTTGCCGACGGTGACTCGAGCGTTGTTCTTGGTGCTGCCTCCCATCGAGAGGCAGATGTGGCCAGGCGCCCAGACGCGTTCCAGGCGGGTGTGGGCGTAGGGGTCCTTGGCCTGGGGCGCGGCATTGGCCGCCGGTACGGCGAGCCCGGTCACCGTACCGGCGGCAACGGCGGCGAGCAGCAGTGAGCCGGCTGTCTTACGCATGGGTTCCTCCCCGTTTGATCAACATGGCGCGTCTCGAACGTAGGCGCGAACTGAGATGCCCGCTACGTCTGTTGGGGAGGTGTCCAATGGGGCATCACCCAAGAGGGAGGTGCCCCGTACCCGGTGTGCGATCGTCTGATCCGGTGGCCTACGGTGGCCCTCGCACTGGTCTCACTCACGGGAAGACGACTCTCGCTCATGACGCGTTTGCGCCGTCTCGCATGGGTTGCCGTCTGCGGCATCGTCGTTCTGACCGTGGGGGGTGCGGTGACGACTCATCTGCTGGACGGTCCGGAGCGGGGTCTGACGGCTGCCAGGGGTGCGGGGGACACACACTGCCGGGAGGTCACTCAGAAGGCGCCGGGCGTGCTGGCAGGCAAAGAGCGCCGGTCGGTGAGTCTTGAGGGTGTAGTGGTGTGGGGTGACCAGGACGTGATCCTGCGCTGCGGTGTCAACTCACCGTTGGCTACGAAGGATCCGTGTTTCGAGGCGGACGGGGTGGACTGGGTGATCGATGTTCGGCAGTCGACGCCGGAGCGGAAGGTCATCGTGACGTTCGGCCGTACGCCCGCGACTCAGGTTGCGATCCTCACTCGTGAGGCACGGACTGACGAGGCGATCGTCGGGCTGTCGCACCTGGTGGCTGGCATACCGGCGTCTGGCCGGTGCCTGAACGCGCAGTGACCGGCGCCGGGCCCGCCCCTTGGAAGAGGGCGGGCCCGACCGCCTACGCGAGGGTGGGCTCGCGCCACTGGCCTACGACCTTGCCGAGATGCCGTGAACACGAAGGGTCGGTGCACAGCGCATTGTGGGCCAGGGCCGAGATGATCGCGGCCTGCGTCCGCGTCTGCTGTCCCAGCTTTGCCACGATGTTCGCGATGTGCGCCTTCACCGTGCGTTCAGCGATCCCCAGTTCCCTGGACAGCTCGCGGTTGCCCAGACCCGTCCCCAGTAGCAGCAGAACTTCTCTTTCCCGGTCGGTCAGCGCCCTCAGCCGCCAGACGCCGGGTTCCGGGTTCTGGCCAGTTCGCCGGTAGGGGCAGGCTGTGTCGGCTACGTCGGACCGTGTGGTCATTCCGGTCCCTTTCTGGACGCCGCGTTTCCCGGCAGACCCCCGTGGCCTGGTTGCTGCGGCGAACCATCATCCAACCTACCTGCTCATCGATTGCATGTTCACGCCATTCTGAGGCCCCGGACGCGCCACCTCGTCGGCCCGGCACGGGACGCCGGCCTCGGCGAGAGCGTGCACACGAAGCACGGATGGGGGCGAGGGAACCTTGGTCGTGAACCCGTCTGGTCGACTCGCAATTCTCCTGCGGGGCGGCAAGCCGGTTCGGGGCCGGCGGTGCGATCACCGTGGCACCACCGGCCCGAACAGGCGTGTCGGCGGGATACTTTCTCAGAGAGGTCGGCTGTTCACCGCCTCACGCGACAGACGGCGTCCGCCGCTGGCCCCATACCTGGCCCAGGTGCCGCGAACACATCGGGTCGGTGCACAGTGAGCCGTGGGTCAGGGCGGAGACAATCGCGGCCTGTGTCCGCGTCTGCTGTCCCAGCTTTGCCACGATGTTCGCGATGTGCGCCTTCACCGTGCGTTCCGCGATCCCCAGTTCCTGTGCCAGCTCACGGTTACCCTGTCCTGTTCCCAGCAGCAGCAGAACTTCTCTCTCTCTTTGGGTGAGGCTCTCCAGCCGCCGTACGCCAGGGTTGGGGCTGTATCCGGTGCGCCGGTAGGGGCAGGCCGTGTCTCCGGCGTCGGACCGTTGGGTCATTCCGGCCCTTCCTGATCGCAGCTTCTCCAGCAGACCCCCGTGGCCTGGTTGCGGCTGCGACCGAACCCCAATCTACCCATCGTTAACAAAGCGCTCACGCCATTAAGGCACGTCAACTTACCATGGCCGAAAATGCGTTGTCCGTTTTGCCTATTGCCCATCGGTGGGGATCCTCTTCGGGCGTTGCCCGAAGAGGCAATATCCGTCAAGTTTTCAAATTGCTCTCGCTGTAGGTCGTGATCTTCATCTCGGCCAGGCACCATCACGAGCCCGTCACTATCGGCGACAGGGCGGGGCAATCCGTCCACGGGCGCCGCTCGGTCTTCTGGGACGGAGGCCGCTCTCCTCGGAGGTGGGGAGAGCGGCCCCCACAGCGTGGGTGCTACTTCTGGTTGACGAGCCGGCCGATGAAGGCGCTCCTGGTGGAGTGGAGGGTGACCCGCTTGACGACCTTCTTCCCGAAGGTCTTCACCCGCGGGAGGGCGGTGATACGGCCGCTGGCGTCGTTGCCTTTGACGCTGCTGGTGGCGTCGATGCGGATCGCGGCGTTGATGTTGAACACGTCGGTGCTGGCCTTGGTGGTGCCGGGGAGCTTGCCGACGGTCGGGTAGACGAGGGTGGCGCCCTCGGTGGTGACGGGGATGTTGAAGATCTTCTCCGTCACGGAGAACGCCGCAGTGGTGGTGCGGGCCTTGTCCTTGGCGGTCTTGAAGGACGCCTTGGTGACGAAGGTGACGTTCTTGTTGTAGCGGTCGACACTGGTGACGTTGCGGATCTTGCCCCAGGCCTTGCCGGTGAGGGCCTTGTAGACCTTCTGGTCCTGGAGGGTCTTGACGAAGACCTGCTTCTGATGCTTGCTCAGCTTGGCGAACTGCGCGGCGCTCTTCTTTGCGGCTGAGGTGCTCTGCTGCTTCAGGTACTTCTCGTAGGCCGGGACGGTCAGCTTGGCAGCCGGCTTCGCCGGGTCGCTCTCGGCGGCGTGGGCGGCCGGGACGAGGACGGTGAGCCCGGCAATGGTAGCGATGGCGGCAGAGGTGAGACGGCCGGTCGTGGACGTGAGCATGCGCGACTCCCGTGTCATATGAGCTTCTGTGTGAACGTCAACGACTTTACGGACGGAACGGCTTGACCGAAATTGTCACTTAAGGCATGGCACGGTAGGGCACTGCCTTAAGGTGCAATGCCCTTTCGGGCGACCGTCTCCGCCAGTCACCAAGTTGTAAATGATCACGCCACTCGGCTCAGAAACAGACCGTTAACGGGAATTGCTCTTTCGCGTTGCACGTTTGAAGGAATCCGGGATCTTGCGCGCCGGAGCGGGGTCGCGGAACGCACGCATGAGTTGGCAGTGCTGTGGGGGCACACACCATGTGGTGTGTGCCCCCACAGCACTGCCGGTAGCACTGTCAGTAGTGCTCTTCCCGGTAGACGCCGTCGGCGTCGACGCCCCGGCCCCAGTCACCGAAGCTCGTGTTCGCGAGCTCCATGTTGACGACGAAGGAACCGGCCGCCGTGAGGGTGATCCTGAACGGAGCGTCGTCCTCGTCGGGCAGGTTGTTCACGGCCAGCAAAGGGAACTCCGCGGAGGCCAGCGCCTGCTCGTCGGCGATGAGAACGAGAGTACTGTCCGGCCAGTCCTCGTCATCGCGCCCGATCCGCGCCTGAATCTGATCCGCCGTGAAGCCCGCGTAGGTGCGATTGTCGATGACGGTGATCGACTCGTACTGCTCCGAGCCTCCCTCGAGGGCGTGGACCATGCGTGTCCACTCACCTGGCTGCCCGAAGGACGTCCGTACCAGGAGCGGACCGGCGGACTCCTCGATCGTGGAGGAGGGCGGCTCAGGCTCGGCCCCCGTACGCTCGCCCGGGATGACCTGGATGAGGAAGCGGGGCTTCTTGCCGTCCGACGACCGGTCACTGGCATGGACGCGGATCAGGTAGGGGCCGACTCCGGCGGTGGCGAGATTCTCTTTGCGCAGCGGCTCGTACCCGCTGTCGCACAGGGCGAGGAAGCCGGTCGTGGAGATCACGGTGATCTCCTCGACCTCGTCCCAGCCGCTTTCCGCGCCCGGGTCATCCCCGGCGTAGAGGGTGACGATGGGGTTCTCCAGGGCACTTCCGGCGTCAATGTGCAGCCAGTCCTTCTCGGCCGCCAGAAACCCGTGTCCGCGCGGCGGCTTGCCGGCGTCGGGATCCATGACGGCCAGGTCGCCCCACTCCTTCATCTTGAGCGGCCGGGTGCGGCCGTCAAGGAGCGGCCAGTTGGAACGCTGCATGGAGAACCCCCATCGTGCCTGCTGTGCCTGCCGGTTACGTGCTGGAAGGTTAGACCGCACCTGTGGCAGGCGCGTTGCGCGCCTTACTTGATGCGGACGTAGTAGCCGTCGCCGTTGAGGACGCGCTGGGCCTTGTAGAAGCCGCCGAGACGGGCGCCGGCGCTGCGGTTGTCACCGGCGGAGATGATGCGGGTGCTGCCGCGGGCCGGGTTGCCGCCCTCCTTGCTGGCGGCGAAAGGGTACTCGTCGCAGTCGTACTTCTTGGGGTTGGGGTTGTGCACCCTCGCGCACATGGCCTTGCGGTGGGCGTTGATGGTCTTCTCGTCGGTGATGCGGTGCAGCGGGGTGGAGGCGCCCGGGTGGCCGGCGATCTTGCGCTGGGCGTCGAGGATGTGGTTGGCGGATTCCTTCACCTTCGCGTCGCTGCGGGAGAGGGTGAAGACGGGAGGCGCGGACGGGAAGACGCAGCCGGGGTTCTTGGTGCGCTTCTTGGGGCCCCAGAACGTGTCGTCACAGCGGTACTTGGCGGATTTGTAGGTGAAGCCGCCTGCTGTGTAGCCGGGCTTGGTGAAGGTGAACCGGTAGGAGGCCGGGCTGGTGAGCTGCTTCTTCTTTCCGACGCCGGCGGCGTAGCCGACGGTCCCCTTGTGGGCTGGGCCGAGGGTGGACCCTTGCGGGAATTTGACGGCGGTCTTGACGCCCTTGCCGCCGCCCACGGACACGGCGACGTGGATGCCGCCGGCGTTGACGAGCCTGGCCTTGCCGACGGTGAAGCTCTCAGCCCACTTCAGCTTGTTGGTCTTCAGCGTCATGGAGTGCTTGATGTCGAAGGAGGCGGAGCCGACCGGCTTGCCGTTCTTGAGCAGGTCGACGCGGGCGCCGACATCCATGCACATGCTGGTGCGGGTGATGGTGATGGTGTTGAGCCTGCAACTCGCGGCGGCGTCCGTATTGGCGTAGACGGTCTTGACGGCCTGGGCCTGGGCGGAGGTGATGCTGTACGTCGCCGGTGCGGCCTGCGCGGTTGCGGCGCTGACGCCGGTGAGGAGGAGGGTGCCGAGACCGGCGGATATGACGGCCTTTCTGGGCGCGCTGATGCGCATGGGTGTGTGTCCCCTCGTTTGATGGAGGGACGGCCCCGCGTCGGGGCTGCCGTCCGTGAGGCGAGCACGTTATGCGCTTCAGTGGTCGTGAAACTATTGGTCTTTGGGGCACTGCCTGTTAAGACAAGTCGGGTTTCGGTCAGCAGCGGTGATGGTGGGGGCCGCGACGGCGGAGCCCGTTCGGTACCGCGTTCTCGGCTACCGCTGATTTCCCTTCCAATGTTCTACGGCCGCCAATTGCATGGGATGAAACGAGACGTGCATCTGTGCCATTGGCATGAGCGGTGAGCCTGCCGCCGAGGCCTGATACTGCCTGAAAGGGATGTGCACAAAGAGACAATGGAGAGTAGTGCTGCCACTTCCGTACGGTGATCCTCCCCCTTGTCCAGGGGGACGATCACGGGGAGGACAGCATGCAGAAGATACGCATGGCGGGCGTCGGCGCCGTGGCGGCCGGTCTGCTCGCCGGTGCCGCGCCGGCGAACGCGGTGCAGAATCAGGCCCCGCAGCAGACGCAGTCGGCGCAGGCCAAGGCCTTCACGAAGCTGAAGGTGCTCAAGGAGTTCGACTACTCCCACAGCAAGCAGCACCAACTGCCACTGCGCCTGGGCGAGTACTACCGCAACAAGAAGGGCAAGATGGTCGGCTTCGGCTGGACCAAGATCAAGAAGAAGCACAACATCACCAAGTACGGCATCGTCGGTTGGCTGGCCAAGTCGCCCAACATCGACCACCTGAAGGGCCCCCGCTACAACCTGACCGGCTGGGCCCACCACGTCAAATGCTCCGGCAGCCGCTGCAAGATCGTCGACCGGCGCAAGATGCTCCTGGCCACCGACGAGACGATGACCCCCACCGGCGGGCGCGGCCGGTTCGCCTTCTTCGGCGCGGTCACCGCTTTCTGCGTGGGCACCGAGAAGTGCCCGACCTGGGTGAACACCAAGTTCAAGCCGCGTATGACGGCCCTGAACACCGCCCCGGGCGACCAGTACGTGTTCTCCTACGAGCCGTTGAAGGTCAGCAAGGGCAGCCTCATCCAGACTGCCTGAGCATCCGTCAGGAGGTCGGTAGCATGGATGCCGCCCCGGAAGACCAGCCGGGGCGGCATCCGCACGAGACCGAGGGGAAGCATCATGGCGGCCCGCGGAAAGAGGCGCCGGACGCGCACGGTGACGGTCGGCTCCTACGAACCGCCCTCCGCGAGCAAACCGAGCGAACGGCCCGTCGCCGACGACGCGACGGCGGCTTTTCTTCTCAGCGTCTCCGACCTCGTCTTCCGCGCCGGGACACAAGGGATCGAGCTGCGCCGCATGGACGTGGCCACGCGCACCTTCGAGTTCTGCGACACTCAGACCTCCCGTCCGCGCGGCGCCACCAGCGACGGCCGCGCCATCCCCGGCGAGGGGACCGAGCGCGTCGGCCAGTACTGGATGCCGGACGCCGCATCCCCGGGTTGGGCCCACCTGGCATGGCTCATCCAGGACCTCGCCTCGCTGCCGACCCACCGCGACTACGGTCCCGAGGGCGGCCCAGAACTGGTCGGCCTCCAGGCCTTCGGGCCGGACTGGGTCGATGTGCTCCTCGAGCACGGTGACGGCCAGTGGAGGGTACGGATCCGGCTGGAGGGACGCGACGAACCCCTGCGGTTCCCGGCCATGGCCCTCGGGGAGCTGTTCGGCGAAGGCGGCCACCGGCACGACGCGGAGCCGGATGAACCCGATCTCATCCGCGACATCCTCTGAAAAGTGGCTCGCCGGATGCCGACGCCTGCACCGCCGCTACGAACGCAAGTTCGCGCCAGCTATGGCTAACCCGCTGATCCCTCGTCCTCTTCGGCGGTGTCGCCGATGGCCACACGCAGGTCATGCATGCCCTGCATGATGTCGATGAGGGCTTCCTCCGCCCCGCCCAGAGCCCGGCGGGTCCCCTCGATATCACCTCGGTCGGCGTGCAGCTGGGCACTGAAGGTGTACAACGCCGTCATCGCCGCCGCGAAGGACGCCTCCCGTCCTGGAGGGGGTTCCTCCGCTTCGGATTCCGAGACCTGCATGGCAGTGCGCTGCAGTCTGTTCGTCAAGACGTTGACCGCAAGGCCGGGATCCGGGCCCAGTTGATCTGCCCACCCGAGCAGCGTGTCGAGGACATCCTCGATCTCCCCCTCCTCGGACAGACGCGTCGCGGTGGTGATCTCCAGCTCTGTCTTGGCCAGTAGATTGCCCAGCAGCCGCAGACGGTCGCCTTCCTGTGATCCCTCGGTGCCCGCTTCCTGATCGGTCACCGGTTCAGCCCCTAGAGCGCTCAACGCTGCACTGATCTGTTCGGCACTCACCGGACGCTCGTTCCTGATGCTCATACCCTCAGCTTCGCTGCACGGAGGCGTAATCGCCTGCTCACACACCGGCGGGGACACGGCGGGAACACGGCTGGTCCAAACCCAGATGGGTGCGGGCCGTCTGCAGCGCCGTGCCCGGTAATGCGCTTCCAACCCGGCGAAAGCGCCCAGCGATGCGGCCTGTCAGGGCCTCGTACGGGTTCTGCCGGCGGCAGGACCTATGCCGTGACTTGCGGGCACCGCCTCATCAGACGCACCCCAATCGTGCCGAGTGGCGAAGATCCAGGTGTCATGGTATGAAAAGAAAGACTTGCCTATGCGAGCAAAGTACGTGATTCTGATGATAATTCGAATCATGCGAACCTTCGCACTCGGGACCATCTCCGCCGCACTGGCAGCCGGTATCGCATGCGCCGCCGCTGAGTCGGCTTCAGCTGCTCCGTCGAAGGACTGCTACACGTTTACGTGGATCGACACCAACGGTCAATTGCAGCAAGGGCAATACTGCAATTACAACCCGTACCCGCTCTACTGATAGCAGCCGCAATCAGTCGCCCTCAACGTTGCAAGTGGGGTACACCTTGCGCGGGCTGCTGCTCTAAGGGGCGCTGAACTTCGGTTTGTCGTACGGGTATTGGCTGCTCGATCGGGCACGCCCGCAGCCTGCGGGCGTGCCCGACCAGGTCCGGGATGTGCCAGTCGGCGCGGCAGATGTCGCCCCGGACCCGCTCGACCTCGGCACCTGACGCGGCCAGCCGGCGGCAGACCGACGGAGATCGGCACGTCCCGGCGGAATGCGGAGACACCCAGCCGGCATGAGCAGCTGTGCCGGCTTCAGTGGCCGCGCAGCGGGTTGGCGCGGGCGATCGCCATCAGGTACCAGGCGGTGGCGCCGGTGTGCCGGTAGGGGTAGTAGCCGAAGCCGAAACCGGTGTCCAGCGGGCTGCTGGCCGACACCACGCCCGACCCCTCGGGCAGGGCCCTGCCTCCCACGGTCTGCCCCTGACCGAGCCGGTCCTGGGCCTGCTCCAGGGAGTCGAGGAGACGGGCCGCGCGCCGCGCGTCGCCGGGCTGGGCACGCTCGCGCAGGGCCAGGGCGAGGTGGGCGGTGCCCTCGAACCATACGCCGTTGCGGTCGGGCCTGGGCTGATACGGCGCGATGGGCGCGCTCTCGTCCGCCACCAGGGAGGCCGAGCTGAAGGTGACGCCCTCGTAGGACTGACCGGCGGGCACGGTGCTGTTGGGACGGTCCGCGGTGTCCGTCACCCTCAGATGTGCGCAAGCCCAGTCGAGCGACCCGGCGTGGCGGCGCTCGCGCAGGGTGAGGTAGCTCCAGGTCTGGGTGTCCTCCGGCACGGGGGAGGTGTTGACGGTGACACCGTCGTTGGTGCCGGTGTAGAAGAAGCCGCCGGTGGCGTCCCACATCCGGTGGACGAACGCTTCGGCGCGGGCGCGCCGCTCCAGCCAGACCCGTTCGCCGGTCAGCCGGGCGAGCCGCCCGAACAGGGCCGTCAGGTCGATGTTGTGCTCGGTGGCGCTGTACGGGAGCTTCGCGCCGGACCCGTCGACGCCGAACTTGTAGCCCCCGAGGGGCTGGTCGGTGCGGGCGTTCGCCTCCACCCACTCGCCGATCCGGACGGCGCTGGACAGGAAACGGTCCGCTCCAGTGCGGTCGGCCAGCGCGGCCAGAGCGATGCCTGCCCACGCCATGTCCCCGACGGCCGTACCGGTGAAGCCGAACTGGGTGCCGATGTTCACCGTGCCGTCCGCGCGTACGAACCCGTCCGGCTGCGGCGAGCCGTCGTAGTAGACGTACGGGCCCACGTTGTACGCCTGACGCAGTCGGCCGTCGTCGTGCTGCGGGTCATGGGTCTGCGCGTACAGCAGCGCGTCCCCGAGCGCCATGGCTCTGGCCCGCGCGGCGTGGCCGGGCTGCGCGAGGTAGGCCAGCACGGCAAGGGCGTTGTCGTAGGTGAAGGCGGTGCTGAACAGGCCCGCCTGGTCGGTGTAGCTCTGGGCCAGACGCGTCGTGCCGTGCTCCGGGTAGGCGTCCATGGCCGCGTCGAGGAAGACGTAGCCGCGTGCCCGGGCGCCGGCCCGAACGGCGGCTTTCGGGGTTCGGCCGGCTGCGACGGCCGAACCGGCGCCGACCACGGACAGCACCGCGGTGGCCGTCCCGGCGCCGAGGAGCGCCCTCCGAGTGAGGTGTTGACGTGCCGTGCCGGACATGGGCCCCTCCAGGATGCTGTGACTCTCATTTTGAGAGCGCTCTCAAGCGTGCACATTCTGTTGGCCGGCGTTCGGTCGGTCAAGGAGTGGCGATGGTCGGGCTGTAGGTCTTCCGCGCTTTCCGTGCTCCGGTGAGCACAGTGGCGTGCGTGGCTGCGGTGCAGACGCCGTACCGACCGGGACGCGGACTCGTCGGCGTCGGCTGGAGGTGAAGCCTGTCTCGTCGACCTTCGTCCCAGGAGTGGCGACGTTGGGGCGGTCGACGCGCTGGCGGAGAGTGCTGGGCCGGTCTCGCCGGATGCGGACCGCTCTGCCCTTGCCGTCGTGCGTGGCGAAGAGTGGCCGTATCCCCCGTGCGCCCCGCGGCCTGCCAGGTCGTCTGGCAGGCCGGGGCTGCGCGGGTGCCGTCACGGCCTGGTTTTATGGGCCCGTGGTCTCACCGGCGGCGGGGGTGGTGCGCTCGGCGGGGGAGTGGGCGATCCCGGTGGGTGCTCATTTTTGTGTACGTCCCTCCTGGCGGGCTTGCTGGAAGGCTTCGGAGATCGTTTGTGCCGCCCCTGAGAGCGCTCCCTTGGTCATGCCGCGGGCGCCCTCTTCCTTCATCTTGCTCGGCAGTTCGGTCAGTCCGACCGGCTTGCGGGGGCCCGACTCCAGGTCGAGGCGGTTGCAGGCTTCGGCGAAGCGGAGGTAGGTGTCGACACTGGCGACCACGACCCGTACGTCGATCTTGAGGATCTCGATACCGACGAGGGAGACCCGTATGAACGCGTCGATCACCAGTCCCCGGTCGAGGATGAGCTCCAGGACGTCGTAGAGGCCGCTGGAACCTCCGCCTCCGCCCTGTTGCGCTGCCATTGTCATCACGATCAACCCCTTGTCCTTTTGGGTTCCGCTCTTTATCAGGGTTCTTCCCCCGCGACCGACGACCATGGCATCGGGGGCTTCCGGGCTGCCAGGGCGCGGCGATTTCCGGGCGCACCTACCGCCGGTCGGCGGGGCAGGAGCGACCGTGCGGCGTCCTGAACGGCCGAGTTCTCGCCCACCGATCAGCCAGGGGCCGAACCGGTCCCCGTCCGGGGCAGAGGCCATCTCGCCCGCCTGAAGCCGGCCTGCTCGACGCTTCTGGCCGGCCACTGCGGCGCAGGGGAGCCGTCTGCGCAGCCGCGGATGATCCAGTGCTGTCATTCCTGGTCCTGCCCGCTTGCCGGCAGGCTCACCGGCCGAAACGCGGCAGTCGACCACCGAACGGCAGACGCGCGACGCCCAGCCCCTGCGATGACCGCGACGGCCATGCGTGGCGGCGGAGGTGGGAGTACGTACCGGCCGGGGCCGCTCGTCAATGCCTCGTGGAACGAGGCGAGTTCGGGTCGGACGGTCCCTGGAGAGGCGACTCCGGGCGCTCGGGGCTTCAAGATCATCCCGTGGCCCCTTCCGGGCTCATCCCGGCGATCCTCCTGGAGGGCGGTGATCTCCGCTCCGTCCGCGCAGCGGGTCGGCGCGGGCGATCGCTGTTGCGTCATCGAACCGCCTGCATCCGCAGAGCCGTGACGGACCGGTCGGTCACCGGGGCGAGGCGTTTCTGCACTGGCCGGCCGTTGATCAGTGCGACTGGCGACGTGATGCTCGATCCGGCCGTCGACCCTACGGTGGTGGCATGGTGCTGATCAGCGACGAGAGGCGGCAAGCGGCGACCCGGATTCGTGTGACGGACGGGCTGGGCCTGGCTGTCCTCTTCCTGCTGTCCGTGGTGGCTGCCTCGATCGAACCGCACGAGCACCGGTTCTCATTACGCTGGACTGCCCTGGTACTGGCGGGCGTCGGCTGCTCCGCACTGATCTGGCGGCGCCGCCACCCGATCGGCGTACTGGCCGTCGCACTCGGCTGCGGGGTGGGCTTCCTGGTCCTCGGGTTCCGGGAGAGCCCGCTCGTGATCAGCCCGGTTCTGGTGTCCGTCTACACCGTGGCCCTCTTGACCGACCGGCGGACCGCCTGGACCACCGCCTGCGCCTCGGCCGCCGTCTTGGTGGGCTCCGCCATCCTGTATGCCCCTCGCTCATGGCTGAACCCCGACAACGCGGCATTGCTGGCCTGGACGGCGCTGCCCGCCGCCATCGGCGACGGCCTACGCTCGCGCCGCGCCTATGTGGCGGCCGTGGAGGAACGGGCGGAGCACGCCGAACGCACGCGTGAGCAGGAGGCGCAGCAGCGAGTGGCGGCCGAACGGGTGCGTATCGCACGCGAGTTGCACGACATCGTCGCGCACCACATCGCACTGATCAACGCCCAGGCCGGCGTGGCCGCCCATCTCGCAGAGCAGCAACCCGAACAAGTGCTGACCGCCCTGGAGGACATCAGGGAGACCAGCCGGTCGGCGCTCGACGAGCTACGGGTGACCGTGGGGCTGCTGCGGCAGTCCGGCGATCCGGTCGCGCCTCGCAACCCCATGCCGGGCCTGGCTGACATTCCGGTGCTTCTGGCGTCCTTCGAACGCGTCGGCCTCGGCGTCAGCCACACCCGGCACGGCACCGCCGCCCCCCTGGCGCCGGCGGTCGATCTGGCCGCGTACCGCATCGTTCAGGAGGCCCTGACCAACGTGCGCAAGCACGCCGGGGCCGACCACGCCCGCCTGATCCTGCACCATCACCCCGAACGGTTGACGATCACTGTTGAGGATGACGGGGGGACCCCGCAGCATCGTCCGCCGCCTGCGGGTACCGGGCACGGGTTGATAGGGATGCGTGAGCGGGTGGCCACGGTCGGGGGCCGACTGCACGCGGGACCGCGCCCTGAGGGCGGCTTCAGCGTGACGGCCGACCTGCCGCTGCGCCCCGGCCTGCTGATCGGTGAGACACCTAGGAGGGACGGGCATGACGATTCGCGTACTGCTTGCCGATGACCAGGCCCTGCTGCGAGGCACCTTCAGGATGCTGTTCGACTCCACCAGCGACATGGAGACGGTCGGCGAGGCGTCCAACGGTCACGAGGCAGTGGAGCTGGCGCGGACCCAGCACCCGGACGTGGTGCTGATGGACATCCGCATGCCGGAGATGGACGGCCTCGACGCCACCCGGCTGATCAGCGAGTCCGTGGATCTCGCAGCGGTGAGGGTGCTCATCCTGACCACCTTCGAGGACGACGAGCACGTGGCCGAAGCGCTGCGCGCCGGAGCGAGCGGCTTCCTGGGCAAGGGCGCGCGCCCCGAGGAACTGGTCGAGGCCGTCCGCACGGTCGCCGCCGGGGAGGCACTGCTGTCACCCGCGGCCACAGGGGCGCTGATCAGACGCTTCCTTGCGCAGCCGAACCCCCGCCCAGGAGAGGTGCACGAGCGGCTGAAGTGCCTGACGCCACGGGAACGCGATGTCCTGGGGCTGGTGGCCCTGGGTCTGTCGAACGACGAGATTGCCGAACGCCTGTTCGTCAGCCCGCTGACCGCCAAGACCCACGTCAACCGGGCCATGACCAAGCTGGCGGCCCGCGACCGGGCCCAGCTCGTGGTCATCGCCTACCAGTGCGGCCTGGCCAGCGCGGCGCCGGCACCGGTGCGTTCAGAAGTGCCCACGTAGGCCACCGCATGTCTGCCGCGGCTGTAGGCAGGCGTCCCGGATACTGCGGCCGTGGTACCCAGGATTCACTGCGCGAGGACGACGCGCGAGGGGTCCTCGCTGGGCGAAGGTGAGATAGCGAACGGAGGTCTCACCATGATCGGAATCCCCAGCCGGACCAGCGACCACGACCGGACAACGACGGCCCGCCAGGCGGACGACTGCCTTGCAGCGGTGGCGCCGCACCTGACCCTCCTACGAGATTTCCTGGCCTGCGACACTCACCGCGACCAGCACCGATACCACGACGGCCGATCCGAGCGCGGCCACGTGCCACCCCGTCGTCGCACACCCGCTCCCTCGGCCGGACGGCTCACGCTGCCGCAGTGGGTCAGCAAGACCAAGAACATCAGCACGCCGGCCTTGACGGCGGACGAGGGCCGTGACGCTCGCCGACAGTCTTCCCCTCGCCTTGCGGAGGCCGACTCCCCGGTTCGGACGGTTTCCCCCGACGCCCCTCCCAGACCGCCCCGGTCCCGCGCAGCGTGAGGCTACTGAACTTGCTTGAGTGATGTCGGGACCGGCCGCCCGGCATGAGTCGGGTGACTACTCCCAGGGTCTGCCCCTGGACATCGGCCCGCGCCTTTGGCCGCCTCGTCGTCACCGCTCGCGCGATCGACCTCGGGCCGCCGTTCACCTGGGGTCGCCGGTCGAGCCGGTCAGGGCTTCCACGTGCGGAGCCTCGCAGCGATTCTCGCGGCGGTGCAGCGGGGGTTGTTCAGCTCGTGGGCGAGCGCGTTGAGTTGCTCGCGGGTGGGGCTGACGGGGATGTTGCAGGCATGGGGGAGGGGTGACAGAACATGCAGACCCCTGCCCTTGCCGCGGAGTGGGCGCGACCGCGCGGCCGTTGTCAGATGGCCTGCTCCCTTGCTGCGTGCAAGGAACGTAATGTCTGCGAGCACATCCTCCGCGGCCTGGCTCAGCGTCTCGTCATCGGTGAGCATCTGCACCCGGAACAATGCCTCTTGGGCGTTGGAGCGCAGGTCGTAGGCACGGATCCGCACCGTGTCGGGGTCCTCCGGTGGTGGCTGTTCGAGCTCGCGCATCACCGCGACGCTGCTGCACGGTGCGTCTGCCTGACCGTCGCCCAAGAACGCCTGGTTCCGGGCCCTGGCCGACTGGTCACTTGAACTCGGCAGAGCGCCCGCCCGCGCCTGCTCTGCGACGCGCCCGGCTGGGGCGGTGGCGATCGGCCTGTCGAGGTCGCGCCGTAAGCTGCGCCGGGATCTGGATATATGGGAGGCGTATGTGGGGCGGGACATGGTCCTCAGTGGCCGGTACGAGCTGGCCGAGAAGCTCGGGCAGGGCGGCATGGGAACGGTCCATCGGGGGGTGGACCGGCAGCTGCGCCGTACCGTCGCGGTCAAGCTGCTCTCCTCGGAGTTGGCCCACGATCCGCAATCGCGAGCCCGCTTCCGGCGTGAGGCGCATGCGGCCGCCGCGCTGAATCATCCAGCGGTGGCCACCATCCACGACGTCGGCGAGGAGCCGCACCCGGACGGACCCCGGCCCTACCTGGTCATGGAGTACGTGCAAGGCGCCACCCTCGCCGAGGTCCTCCGAGAGGGCCCACTGCCTGTCGCCGACGCCATCAGGACGGCCTGCGCGGTTCTGGACGCGCTGCGGCACAGCCACGAACGCGGCATCGTGCACAGGGACATCAAACCCTCGAACATCATGCTCACCGGACCCGACGCCGTGAAGGTCCTCGACTTCGGCATCGCCAAGGCGTTCACCGAGGCCGCCACCCGTATCACCGGCAGCGGTGCGGCCATAGGCACCCCCGCTTACCTCTCGCCCGAGCAGATCAGCGGCGCGGAGGTCGACCATCGGGCCGATCTGTACGCGATGGGGTGCCTCCTGCACGAACTGCTCACCGGACAGCCCCCGTTCCGCGGCGACTCGCCCTTCGCCGTCATGCATCAGCACCTGTACGCCGAACCCGAGCCGGCCGCCCGGTTCCGGCCCCAGATACCGCCGGCGGTGGAGGCGGTGATCCAGAGCGCACTGCGCAAGGACCCGGCGGAACGATTCGCCGATGCTGGAGAGATGCGCGCGTCCCTCGCCGACGCCCTCACACAGAGCTCCATGCCGACGGCCAAGGCCACCGCTCTTCCACCGCCGCCCCGAGCGACGCGGCCCGGCGGCCGAACCGCTCCCCGCGACAGGTTCCGTACCTCACTGCGCCCTTCCGCCGACAGCGCTCTGGCTCTGCTCGGATGTCTGCTTTCGCTGCTGTGCGCACACGGCCACCTGGTGGACACCGCTCACTTCGGCCAGGTCGCCGTTGCGGCCGGAGTGTTGGGAATGGCGACGCTGCCATGGTCGACACGCCTGGCATGCGCGGTGGGCTGGGGACCGGCGGCCGAGGCGGTGGCGGTCAACTCCGAACTCCGGCGCGCCGAGGCTGGCTGGGCCGGCTCCTACGTCGCCATCGCCGCCCTGCTGGCACTGGCCGCCGCCTGCTGCCTCGTCGGCGCGGTACGCAGCCAGGAGCGTGGCGCCGGCTCACTGGTCGCCTTCTGGTTCAGTGCCACCGCATCGATCTGGTACTTCCTCGACGACCTGCACAAACTGATTGTCTTCTACCTGCTCCTGGCGCTGGTGGCCGTTGCCGCCGTGTCGTGGGAGACCGTCGAACTCGTGCGGCGCCGGTCCGGGCGCAGGGAGGCAGCGCTGGCAAGCTCGTCCGGCAGCGTGACGCCGCCTGGCTGCGGGACCGCGGCCTAGTCTGCAAGGCTGCTGAAAATCCCGTTCTGGCCCCCGCGACGACGACTGCCCGGGAAGTCGGCGGGAGCCGACGCTGATTGCGACGGCGGAGGCGGCCGGACCATACCCGGGGCTGCTACGGGTGCGGTCTCGCCGCCTTCCGAGCCGTCGAGGCGGATGACCGCGTGGAAGTGGACGGCGCCCCGCTTCTGGGCGACGGCCGAGCTGCTGACCGACGCTATCCGCGCGGCCGCCGCTGCAGACCTCCGCCGTGGCTCCCCGCGCGACCTGGCACGCGGCTGGCACGACCTCTTCGTCCCGGACTCGATCAGGCGCACCGAACCCGGGGCCCTGGGATACATGGCCCGTCGGCCGTCCCGATCGATGGACACGGTCATCTGCAGCTTACGGTTGTGGCCGACGTCGCGCCGATGACAGGCCGCACGTCGCCCGGCCCGGACAACCCGACGACACGCTGAACGCCGTGCCGGTAACTCGCTGTGCACGCGCCATAGCATCCAGTAAGGGGGTGCCCGACTCCCCGGGCTGCAGAAGGCGAGTGAAATGATCGCACGAAGAGACGTGCTCGTAGCCGGGGCCGTCGGTGGGGCGGCCCTGGCCCTTCCAGGACCTAACGGGGCGGTGGCACGCCCGAACGGGACCGCGGTGGCCCTGCGGGCCGGGTCTGCGGCCAGATTCCCAGTCTCCACCCTGGACCCTACGACCATCCCGAAATATGTCACCGACCTGGTGATTCCGCCGGTGATGCCGAAGGCTCCCCATTCGCAGCGGCACGGCATCGACAGGTACGTCATCGGTGTCCGGCAGTTCAACCAGCAGGTGCTGCCGCCGACTCTGCCGTCCACCACTCTGTGGGGGTACGGCTCGCTCAGGGACGACGACACGTTTAACTACCCGTCGTTCACCATCGAGGCGAGGGTCGACCGGCCAGTCCGGGTCACCTGGGTGAATGATCTCGTCGACAGCCAGGGCCGTTTCCTCCCGCACTTGCTGCCGGTCGACCCCACTCTGCATTGGGCGAACCCGCCGGGAGGCAAGGCCGGGCGCGATTGCCGACAGGTCTTCACCTCGACGCCGGGTCCGTATACCGGCCCCGTGCCGATCGTCACGCACCTGCACGGTGGGTATTCCGCCGAGGAGAGCGACGGCTACCCCGAAGCGTGGTACCTGCCACGCGCGAACGACATCCCTGCCGGGTTCGCCACCGTGGGCTCGTTCTACGACGAGTTCCGTCGGAAGTTCGCCGATGTACATGGCCTGAAGTGGGAGCCGGGTACCGCGACCTTCCAGTACGCCAACGACCAGCGGGCGACGACCCTCTGGTTTCACGATCACGCCCTGGGTCTGACCCGGCTCAACGTCTACGCCGGGCCCGTCGGGTTCTATCTGCTGCGCGGCGGCGAGTGCGACCTGCCCAAGGGGGCTCTTCCCGGACCGGCGCCCGCCCTCGGTGATCCGCCGGGCACCCGGTACTACGAGATCCCCCTGGCCATCCAGGACCGCTCGTTCAACTCGGACGGCTCGCTGTTCTATCCCACGAGCCGGGAATTCTTCGACGAGTACGCGGGCCCGTACATTCCCACCACGGATGTGTCCCCGATCTGGAACCCGGAATTCTTCGCCAACTCCATGGTGGTCAACGGCCGGACATGGCCGAAGCTCGAGGTCGAACCGCGCCGCTACAGGCTGCGCTTCCTCAACGGATGCAACGCCCGGTTCCTCATCCTGAAGATCGCGGACAGTCCGACCGCCCGGCCGGCCCGCTCGGCCCTGCCGTTGTGGCAGATCGGCAACGACGGCGGGTTCCTGCCTGAATCGGTGCGGCTGGAGCGGCTGTTGCTGGCCAACGCGGAGCGGGCCGACGTCATTGTCGACTTCACCGGGATCCCGGAAGGCACCGAGCTGTACCTCATCAATGAGGGCGCGGACGAGCCCTTCGGCCGGGGCGAACCAGGCGTGGACTTCCTCGTGGCGGATCCGGCCACCACCGGGCAGGTGATGAAGTTCGTGGTCGGTCCGCCGGCGAGCAAGGACACCAGCGTCCCGCCGGATCGGCTCAGGCTGCCCAGGATCAGGCCACTCGGCTCGTCGAGCGTCACCCGTCGTCTCTCCCTCAACGAGATGGACTCCAGCAGTCCCCTGGTGCCACCGGATACACCGGTCGAGGCCATGTTCGGGACGCTCGATTCTGCCGGCAATCCGGTGCTGCTCCACTGGGCCGATCCGGTCACGGAGAACCCGCGGCTGCACGCGATCGAAACATGGGAGCTGCACAACTTCACGGACGACGCCCACCCGATCCACCTCCACGCGGTGGCGTTCGAGGTGGTGAACCGGCAACCGTTCAACGGGTCACCCATTCCGCCGGAGAGCCGGGAGCGTGGCTTCAAGGACACCGTGATCGCCTATCCGGGGGAAATCACCCGGGTGAAGGCCCGGTTCGACCACCCTGGCCGCTTCGTCTGGCACTGCCACATCCTCGAGCACGAGGACAACGAGATGATGCGGCCGTACCAAATCGGAGGCAGGCGCAAGAAGGACCACTGACAGGCCGGCGTCCGTGGTCGGTCGCAGCAGTCGGGGCACCACGGAGCCGGTCAACGGCGAAAAACGGTTCCGGTCCGAGGCCGGTACTCCAACCGTAGATCGTGATCACGGGCGTAGTGGCTTGGCGTTGCGGCTGTGACCGCCGTCGGCCTCGTCCGGGCCCGCCGGCACGCCCCCGCGTGGGGACGGCCGGCCGGGCCCGCACGGCCGCGGGTGTTGGGCTCAGTGCGCGTCCGAGTCGCCGTGGCTGCGCACGATCTCCTTCATCTTGGCCACTGCGAAGCCCCAGCCCTGTTCGACGGTCGGCTTGGCGGGGACGGCGATCTCGTCCGGGTTGGTGAGCACGTCGAGGAGGACAGGCCCGGGGGTGCTCAAGGCGCGGCGCACGGACTCCTCCAGTCGGGCCGGATCGGTCACGCGGATGCCGGTGATGCCCATGGCCGTGGCGACGGCGGCGAAGTCGGGGTTGTCCAGCACGGTGCCGAACTCCGGCAGGCCGGCCTGCTCCTGCTCCAGCTTCACCATGCCCAACCGGCGGTTGTCGAAGACGACGAGCTTGACGGGGAGCCCGCTGGTCTTGAGGGTCATGAGGTCGCCCAGGAGCATGCTCAGCCCGCCATCGCCGCAGAAGGCCACGACCTGGCGCGACCGGTCCAGGCACTGTGCGCCGAGCGCCTGCGGCATGGCGTTGGCCATCGAGCCGAGGTTGTAGGAGCCGAGAAGCCGCCGCTCGCCGCGCATTTCGACGAAGCGCGAGAGCCACACCGTGGCCATGCCGGTGTCCGAGGTGAAGATCGCGTCGTCGTCCGCGAGCCGGTCGACGACGGCGGCCAGTGCCTCCGGGCGGATGTCGTGGTCGCGGTTGTCCAGCGCGGTCCGGATCCGCCCGGCCAGACCCTTGTCGTGCGCCGGGTCGGCGAGCCTGGCCTGGCCCGCGCGCCACTGCTCGAAGCTCTTGCGCGCGCCCTCCAGGTGGGAGCGGTCGCGGGCGCCCTCGGAACCGGGAGCCGCGGCGGTCAGGTGGCCCAGCAGGTCCCGGACGGTCGCGCCCGTGTCGCCGACGAGGCCGACCTCGACGGGAACCCGGCGTCCGATGTGGGTGGCCTCGGTGTCCACCTGGATGACCGTCCGGCCCTCCGGCAGCCAGTCCCGGTAGGGGAAGTCGGTGCCCAGCAGCAGGAGGGTGTCCGCGTCCTCCAGTGCCGAGGCCGCCGCTGGGTTGCCGATCAGTCCGGTCTGACCGACCTGGAAGGGATTGGTCTCGCCCTCGAAGCCCTCCTTGGCCTTCAGGGTGAGCACCATCGGCGCGGCCAGGCGGTCGGCCAGGGCCAGTACGTCCTCGCGTGCGGCGCGGGCGCCCCGGCCCACGAGCAGCGTGACGCGCTCCGCACGGTCGAGCAGCTCCGCGGCGCGGCGCACCGCGGACTCCTCCGGCCTGGTCACAGGCGGGTTCAGAGAGAAGCGGGCCGGCCGGTCGGCGGTCAGCTCCCGGTCGCCCAGGTCACCCGGCACGGTGAGCACGGCGACGCCCTTGCGGCCCAGCGCGTTGCGCACCGCCGACTCCAGCATCTGCGGCAGCTGGTCGGGGGAGGTGACCGTCGCCCGGAACACCGCCACGTCGCTGAAGAGCGCGTCGTTGTCGACCTCCTGGAAGTAGTCGCTGCCGACTTCGGCGAGCGGCACCTGACCGGCGATCGCCAGGACCGGCGTATGGCTCTTGGCCGCGTCGTAGAGGCCGTTGAGCAGGTGGACGGAGCCGGGTCCGACGGTGCCCATGCACACGCCGAGGGTGCCGCTGAGCTGTGACTGGGCGCTCGCGGCGAACGCCGCCGCCTCCTCGTGCCGGCAGCCCACCCACTCCACGTCCTCGGTGGTGCGGATGGCGTCGGTCAGCGGATTGAGGGCGTCACCGACGACGCCGAAGACCTGGCGCACGCCGAGTTCGCTCAGCGCGTCCACGATCACGCGGGCAACGGTTCGGGCCAAGGGATCCTCCAGATCACACGGTGAAACGGTCGGGGTCGGCGGCGTGCCAGTCGGCAGCCCAGGACGCGGGGGGCTCGGCGAGCAACTGCCCCGGGGCCAGCCATTCGTAGAGCTCCTCGTACGAGCGCTCCGTGATGGGGTCGATGCGCCGGCGCAGCATGTGCGGACGCAGTTGCGAGGGGTCGGTGACGCCCATGGAGGCCATGATCTGCAGTGCGCTGGCCACGGTGGCCTCCTGCAGGCGCTGGACGCGCTGCGTCTTGTCGCCGACGTCGAGGGCGCGGGCGCGCCAGGGGTCCTGCGTGGTCACCCCGGTGGGGCAGGTGTTGGTGTGGCACCGCTGCGCCTGGATGCAGCCGACGGCGAACATCATCGCCCGCGCCGCGTTGCCGTAGTCGGCGCCCTGCACCAGGCGCTTGACCAGGTCCGTACCGGTGGCGATCTTGCCGCTCGCCCCGATCCTTATGCGGTCGCGCAGGCCCGCGCCGACGAGCGCGTTGTGCACGGTGAGCAGTCCCTCGGTGAGCGGGGTGCCGACGTGGTCGGCGAACTCCAGTGGCGCCGCGCCGGTGCCGCCCTCGGCTCCGTCCACGATGATGAAGTCCGGTGCCGTGCCCTCCTGGAGCATCGCCTTGCACACGGCGAGGAACTGCCGGCGTGACCCGGGGCAGAGTTTGAAGCCGGTCGGCTTCCCGCCGGAGAGCTCCCGCATATGGGCGATGAAGCGGACGAGTTCGCGCGGGGTGGAGAACACCCGGTGGTAGGGCGGCGAGATCACCGTCCGCCCCTCTGGTACGTCCCGCACCCGCGCGATCTCGGCGTTGACCTTCGCTCCGGGCAGGACTCCGCCGATGCCGGGCTTGGCGCCCTGGGAGAGCTTGAGGGACACGCACTTGACGTGGTCGTGCGCGGCCTTGTCGGCGAACTCCTTGGGATCGAAGTCGCCGTCGTCGGTCCGGCAGCCGAAGTAGCCTGTGCCGATCTCCCAGACGAGGTCGCCGCCCGGCCGCAGGTGGTACTCCGACAGGCCGCCCTCACCGGTGTCGTGAGCGAAGCCGCCCGCCGCGGCACCACCGTTGAGGGCGAGCACGGCGTTCGACGACAGGGAGCCGAAGCTCATCGCCGACACGTTCAGCAGCGCCATGTCGTACGGGCGGTCGCAGTCGGGGCCGCCGATCCGCACCCTGGGCGGTGTCTTCGGGACCGGGCGGGGCGCCATGGAGGGGACCAGGAACTCGTAGCCGGGCTGGTAGACGTCCCGCTCGGTGCCGTACGGCTGCTCGGCGTCGGTTCCCTTCGCCCGCTCGTAGACGATGCTGCGCACATCCCGGTCGAAGGGGCGGCCGTCGAAGTTCCGCTCGACGAAGTACTGCTGGAGTTCGGGCCGGATCCCCTCCAGGAGGAAGCGGGCGTGTCCGAGGACGGGGTAGTTGCGCAGCACCGCATGCCGGCGCTGCAGCAGGTCCCACGCGCCCAGCAGGCCCAGCAGGGCGAGTGGGACGGCGGCGAGCCACCACCACGGCGAGATCCAGCCGGCGGCGGCGATCGCCGCGAGTCCCGCGGCCAGGGTGAGGACGACCAATCCTATGCGTGTCACTCCCCGCTCGTTTCCCGGGAACCGCGCACCATGTCCCGCGCGGTTGCCAAGAGACCGTCAAGGACCTGCGCGGACGTGACGAGGGGAGGGCGGCAGCCGTAAGGGCGGGCCACGAGCACGCTGCGTGCGGCGGGCCGGAAGGGGTCGAGCGGCGTGCATACGGTTTCTGTGGAGCGGAAAATCGGCATGCCCGTGCCCGAAGGGCGTGCGCGCCGGCTTCGTCGACGTCATCGACGTGACGCACGTTCCCGATCAGGCCCGTCACCCTGCCGGGCCCAGCCCGTGACTGCCACGCCGCCCCCGTTGACGACCGGGACCCTCCAGGAGACGGCGTGATTCTGCTCGGTCCCGGCGTCCTCAGCCGGATCCGCCCCGGCAAGCATCAGGCCGAGAACATCGTCCGCGGCGGCTGACGCCCGAATCGCGTCCCGCGTGATCCACCATGTAGAGTGGCATCACCGACGCGGGGTGGAGCAGCTCGGTAGCTCGCTGGGCTCATAACCCAGAGGTCGCAGGTTCAAATCCTGTCCCCGCTACCAGAAGAAGGGGCCCGCAAGCGCGGGCCCCTTCTGCGTTGCCCTCGCGGAACGAGCAGCCGACCAGGCGGCCCGCAGCGAGCAGGCACCATGGCGACCTGGTGCGCGAAGGCAGGCGGCCTCAGGAGGTTCTACGACCATGTGGCGATCGTCTCGGCCATGGTGCGGGGGCACACCAGGAACTGTTCAGGGCGGGCGGTCGGCGAAGTTCGACCAGACCGACTACGGCGAACGCCACGCCGTCGAGTCCGGGATCCATCACCCCAAGCATCACCGGGGGTGGCCACGACATACGACAAGCTCGCCGTCCGCTACGAAGCAACTGTGCTGGTCGCAGTCCTCAACGAGTGGCTGACGGATCCATGGGGTGGCAGTGCGACCGTGCTCGGCCTCCGGCCAGTCCAGCTTCCAGTCGCCCTGCACGGCATACATCTCAGCGATGCTCGCCGGATCGCCCTCGCCGATCCGGCGCAACAGCTCGTCCACGACGGCGCGAGTGGCCGCGGGTGCGGCTATGGACATGGCTCATCACTCCGATCCGACATCCGCATCCGACTGACGCGGCGAGGTCGGCATTCTTGCCAGTGCCGACCGATCGGCGCCATTACCTCCCAGGTACACGAAGCGCCGAGATTTTTCGCAACAGGCCCTGGTCCAGCATGCCCATGGAGGGCGTTCCTGCGGGTGATGGCCGCCTGGTGCAATCCCGCTGTCGGAGTCTTGTGGCTTGCCTGGCAGGTCCAACATGGCTGTCTTCCTGCGGCACGAGCCCCCGACGAGCCGGAGTGTCAGTTCGCCCCGGTGGACCGGCATGAACTGCGACCGGCTGGAGCCCGTCGGGGTAGGGCGGTTGATCGGCTGCTCGCCTCTCGTATAGCAATGCTCTGTGATACGTGGTGAAAAGATCGGGTTGCGGGCCCGGCATGAGAGCGATGTCCCGGTTCTCCACTCCGAGCTGTACGACGACGTGGCTACGCGGTCCCGTGCCGACTCCCGCCCGTGGCGGCCCATCTCGCCGGGTTCGGGGCAGTCGCCCTACGCGGTGGCTGAGCCCTCCAACGCGGCGGCCTGCTTCTCCGTGGTGGAGCTGGGGTCGCAGGAGCTGGCCGGCGAGGCCCTGCTGTGGGGCATCGACCTGCACAGTAGGACGGCTCATATCGGGGTCTCCCTGCGGCCCGCGTTCCGCGGTCGCGGGCTCGGCGTGGATGTTCTCAAGGCGTTGTGTGAATACGGATTCGCCGTACGTGGACTGCAGCGCCTGCAACTGGAGACCCTCACGGACAACACGCCGATGATCGCAGCGGCAGCCAGGGCGGGGTTCTTGCGAGAGGGAACGCTGCGGCACTCCGCCTGGGTGTACGGCGCGTACGCGGACGAGGCCATCTTCGGCCTCCTTGCGAACGATTGGACGCCTCGGGCGTGAGCAGCAGGAGCCCGGGGTCGCGGTAGAGCAGAAACGGACAGCTGCGGACTGCGGCGAGGCTGTCGTCCGTAGGGCCGAAGCGGCGTACGACCTGTACGGCTTCCGGGACTTCAAGCTCAAGGGCGGAGTCCTGCCGGACACCGACGACATCCCCGGAGCCGGCGAGGCCGAGGACTCAGTCGGCACCACCGTGGCCGTCGGCGACATCAACAAGGACGGCAAACCGGAACTCTTCATCAGCGCCGCGGAGGAGAACAACGCGGCGCGGTCTGGGTCCTTCCGGGCGGCACCGGCGGCCCCACCGCCAAGGGCAGCCGCGTGATCACCGCCCCGTCCGTCGGCTTCTCGCAGAAGGACAGAACCCTGCTCGGCGGCAACGGGCTCCTCGGAGTCATCTGAACGGGACGCGTTCACTGGAGTCGGCCGCCCGACCTGCGCACCAGGTTCCTTCCGTCGTCAGCCACATTCCGTCGCCAAGGTCCGCGGAGCGGGGCAGGTCACACCCGCAGCCCGGGACCACAGCCAGGGGGTGGTTGCACAGCGAACTCCGCCGCTGCCCCGACTTCCCGCTGTGGCCTGCCTGATCGCGGCCTTCCGCCACCCTGTAGGCATGCTGCTTCAGGAAGCGTCGGCGGTGCCGAGGATGTTGACACCGGCGGTGGTGTTGGCCGGGAATTGGTAGACACGCTTTTCCGTGCCGCCGGTCACCGGGAGGGTGTAGAGGGACTGCTCGCCCTTGTCGTCTCCCGCGACGAACATGATGGTGCTGCCGACCAGCAGAGCATCGCCCAGGTAGTGCCCTGGAGCGCTGAGGATCTTCTTCGCGGCGATCTTGTGCCCGGACAGGGCGAGGTCGTAGAGGGCCTCTTGTGTGGACGCGAGCAGGTGGTGGCCGTCGTACACATGGAACGGCGCCAAGATGTCATCGACACCCGCGACCTTGTAGAACGTCCCCCTGCCGGCTTCGAGCTACGACTGGGTGCCGAAGTTCAGACCGTCCTGTGTGCCTTCGAAACCGTAAGCGCCACCCTTGACGTATACAGCGTGACCGCTCACGTCACCGGTCGTGCTGATGGACGGCTTGGTGGCGTTGGGCGGAAAGAACACGGTGCCGCCCTCCTCGAGGGCGCGCACCGGCTTCGCCGGGGTATTGGGGTCGGCCGCCATGAGCTGGAACGTCGCATCGGAGCCGGTCTCGCCGTCCACCTCACGCGTGAAGTACACCTTCTTGTCCGGTCCGACGGCACCAGGTGTGTCGAGCACTTTCATGAGTGAGTCTGCCGGAATGCCCGTCAGATCGAAAAAGTTGTTCGGCGTAGGGTCCGCCGCGCCTCCGTCGCTCGTCTCGGGGACGCTGCTGACGGAGTACTCGAAGCCGGCGTGCCGACTGCCGTTGTCCGTCTTGGTGGTGACGATGGTGTCGTAGTCCGCCGTGAAGACGCTGCGCAATTCGGCGCCACTCAGGCTGTGCATGCAGCCGGCCTGAGTGGCACTCGTCATGGCATCGACCGGCGTGACGTTGAAGTAGACCGGACTGCCGACTCTTGAGCCGTCCAGGGTGAATTTCTGCTGGGCACGGTAGCCCGCGTTCAGCGTGTCGCACCAGGTGATGACGACGAGCTGCTGCTCGGACTGTCTCCGCTTGGATGCAGATGCCGAAGGCGTGGTGCTGCTCGCCCGCACGTTCTTGCTCCGGGAGCCGCTGTGGCCCGACGCGCACGCGGTGGAGAAGGCTAGGCCAGTGACCAGAGCGAGGCCCAGGAATGTCCGCTTGCCGTTCATGAATTGCCCCCCGGCTGCTCGTCAGCTACCCCAGCAGCGCCGACCTGATGACCAGTACCCACACGCTAGGTGTCTGTGGTCGGCGGTGCTTGTCCAAGAATCGCTCAATCGAGGCCGCCCTGCCCGTACTTGAGTCAAATGGGCCAGGGCCGTGTGCTTTTCTGCGAGGATGCCTGGCACCTTCCGGACGGGGCCATCCTCCGCCTGGACCAGACCAGCGATGACCGCCACCGCGGGACCGTTCTGGCCGCAGCGAGGTCGTCTGGCTCCCTCACCTGCCCGACCTCCACATCGACAAGACGCCGCCGCCACTGGCCAAGATCGCTGGAGGCGCCGTCGACGAGATCCGCACCGCGCAACCCACGCCTCGTGGCCGCCGTGGCCTCGCGTGAGCAACGCTACGTCCTCCGGTGCCAGGACAGCATTCGGGAGCGCGGTTGAAGAGTTCAGGGTTTGTCGGAACCCATCGCCTTGGCCACGTCGCTCAGATCGTTGTTCAGTTGGTGATCACGCCCGGGCAGTCGGTGCACCTGTGCCTGCGGGATCACGCGGGCATAGAGATCGGCATGCGACGGTGGGGCGATCCCGTCCTCGAGTCCGTGGAACACATGCACCCGCGCGTCGTGCGGCAGCCTCGCGCCGAGATCGCCGGGCAGCTCGAACTCGTTGCCCGGCCAGCCGCCCTGGCCGACGAATGGGGCGGCGATCAGCACGATCGCCGCAAGCCTGCGCTCCGGCGGCTGCTCGGCGAGCGCATGCATGAGGATCGTGCCGCCCACTGAATGGCCGGCCACGACCGCGCCGTCCTCCAGGCCCGCCATCTCGCGCCGGATCGCCGGGCTCCACCGGACGTAACTCGGGTCGCCTTCGTCGGGCATACGCGGGTAGCGGACCTCGTACTCGTCCCCGAGCTCGCGGCTCAGGCTGTCGACCATCTTGTCGTCCCATTCATCGTGCGCGCCCACGCCGCCGCCCTGGATGAACAAGATCTGCTGAGTCCCTGTCATGACGATCGTCCTTTGCCCTCGTAGGGAGCCGGTCTGGTACCTGCTGCTGGCCGGTGTCAACCCCGGCGGGCGAGGGTACGGCTGGTGCAGCGCTACGACGACCTCGCCATGCCGGCCAGCACCTGGCTCTCCGTCCTCCACCGGTCGAACCTGGAACAGGCCCGAGGGCGGTAGGGCCCGGGGGCTCTCGCGGGTCTACCGGATCGACACCCTGGCCAAGCTGGTCGGCTCGACGGCGGTCCCGCCGGGAGACCTCCTCGACGGCATCTACTGGGTGCCTGCAGTGTGCAACAGGGCCAGTCGGGTCGTTCACCTTCGGCTCTCGGTCCGGACTGAGAGTGGTCGGCTCTCAGGCAGGCGGATATCGCGTCAGGTTGTACGTCCCGGGGTGACCTGCCGTCGGATCGCGGCCGTCCGTCGCTGTCGAGGGCGCCGCGCCTCGCCGGCCCGCGCATTCGGCGCGGACGGTCACCGGCCGGGTCGAAGGGGGGCCCACGGCCGAGCTCCGGCGGCCGTGCCGGTCCCGACAGCCATCTTCCGTCCCGGGTTCCACGCGCGTAGCTTATTGTCAGAGACACATCAAACGCATGTGCGCCACCTCTCACACCACCGCACACCGCACCGACATGACGACTCGGCCTCTCGCGCGCCGTCATGCCGCGCGCCGGTCTGCGTACCGCACTCGCATCCGTCCGCCGCAGTCCCACCTTCTGCGGACGCCGGCCTGAACTCGGGGGAAAAGCATGCTCGCAGCAGTCCTGTCGCGGTTCGAATCCGAGACGGCAGGCAGGTGCCGGTTCCGTCTGCCGGCCCTCGCGACCGTACTGACGGCCGTGGCCCTGGCCGTCACACTCGCCCTGCCCGCCACCGCCTCGGCAACGCCCACCGGCGGGGGAGCGGCGCCCGTCCGCATGACACACCCTCAGGACGACCACGCCGGATCCGGACTCCAGCGCCTCGGCAGCGGCTCCCGCTCCACCACACTCGCGGCCGCCGCGAGCACCGGCCCGGCCGGTCTGGACGTCAGCGGCTATCAGGGCTCCGTCGACTGGGCCGCCGTCAGCAGCGCCGGTGCCGCCTTCGCCTACGTCAAGGCGACCGAGGGCACCACCTACACCAGCCCTTCGTTCTCCCAGCAGTACAACGGCGCTGCGAACGCCGGCCTGATCCGGGGTGCCTACCACTTCGCGCTGCCAGGAAACTCCAGCGGGACCGCGCAGGCCGATTGGTTCGTCGGCCACGGCGGCGGCTGGAGCGCCGACGGCAAGACGCTGCCGCCCGCGCTGGACATCGAGTACAACCCCTATGGGGCCACCTGCTACGGGCTCAGCCAGAGCGCGATGGTCTCCTGGATCCGGGACTTCAGCAACGAGGTGCGCACCCGGACCGGCCGCTACCCCACGATCTACACCACCACCGACTGGTGGACCACGTGCACCGGCAACTACGGCGGATTCGGCGCCACCAACCCGCTGTGGATCGCCCGTTACGCCAGTAGCCCGGGCTCCCTGCCCGCGGGCTGGTCGGCCCAGACGCTGTGGCAGTACGCCGACTCCGGTACCTTCCCCGGCGACCAGGACACCTTCAACGGCACGCTGTCGGACCTCCAGGCCTTCGCCAAGGGCAGCACCTACAACCCGCCGCCGACGACGAGTTGGCCCACCGTGCAGCAGGGGGACACCGGTGAGCGCGTCAAGACGGTGCAGTACCTGCTCGTCGCGCACGGCGCGTCGCTGACCGTCGACGGCTCCTTCGGGCCGGCCACCGACAGCGCGGTGCGCTCCTTCCAGTCCGCGCACTCCCTCACCGTCGACGGCATCGTCGGTCCCGCCACCTGGCAGGCGCTCATCGTCACCGTGCAGCAGGGTTCGTCCGGGCCCGCGGTCAGGGCCGTGCAGAGTCAACTCGTCGCGCACGGCGCGTCGCTGACCGTCGACGGCTCCTTCGGGCCGGCCACCGACAGCGCGGTGCGCTCCTTCCAGTCCGCGCACTCCCTCACC
>NZ_JBIWFW010000002.1:703680-1013227 GCF_044763235.1 Streptomyces sp. NPDC096152
ACCGTCGACGGCATCGTCGGCTCCAACACCTGGCAGGCGCTGGTCGCCTGACGCGGACCGCCCGCACCGGCAGGCCGGGAGAGGGCGTCGAACGGACCGGACGTCGAGACAAGGAGAACTCATGAATCCAGCAGGACACCCGGGCCGCCCCGTCGGCCGACGCACCCTGTTCCGGGGCGCCGCGGGCGTGGCGGCCGCGCTCGGTCTGGCGGTCGCGGCCGACCTCGGCTCGGCCGGACCGGCCTCGGCCTACGGGTGGAGCCGTACCCTCCAGCAGGGCGATTCCGGCTCCGATGTGGTGGAGTTGCAGATCCGCGTGGGCGGCTGGGCCGCCTCCACCGCCCAGCAGACGTATGTGGCCTGGGACGGCGCGTTCGGCCCGGCTACGACTGCCGCCGTGCAGCGCTTTCAGTCGGCCTACGGCCTGACCGCGGACGGCGTCGTCGGCCCGCAGACCCAGAGCGTGCTCAACAGCCTGGAGAGCAGCGACGGTTCGACCGCCCACTTCGACTGGAGCGAGTTCTACTCCGCCGACGGCTCGGGCTTCAGCGGCGGCAAGGTCGGGTCCACCGAGGTCAAGGAGAACGTGCGCCGGCTGATGTACAAGCTGGAAGCCGTGCGCAAGAAGGCGGGCAACAGCGCCATCACCATCAACTCCGGCTTCCGCAGCGTCTCCCACAACGCGGCCGTGGGGGGCGCGTCCAACAGCATGCACGTGTACGGCGTCGCCGCCGACATCGTGGTCTCCGGTTACACCACCCTGCAGACCTACCGGATCGCCGAGACCTGCGGCTTCTCCGGCCTGGAGGCGTACACGCACTCGTGGCAGCACGTCGACAGCCGCGTCCAGTACCCCTCGTACGGCTCGGGCTCGTGGTGGTGGGAGAGCGGCGTGGTGTGATCCGCGGTTCGCGAACCGCCGCCCCTGCGGTCCGCCGCGGCGGGTCCGGCGGTTCGCGCCGCCGCGGCGGGCTGCGGTCCGAGGTGTGCGACGGCCATCCGTCCCGGACCAGGCACCCCGTGATGCCGGCAGGAGCTCGACCACGGCCGCCCGACGGCTGAGGCGTCAACCGCTGCGGGGGCGCACGGCAGCCGTCCGGCAGCTCAACCACCAGAGCCCGCGGCCGCGCCGGCGGGTCTGTGTAGCCGACCACTGCGGCACCTATCGGCTCAGCGTGCCGGACCTTCCCCCATATCCTCGACGGCCGGTGGGTCGACCGCGCGCTTGGCGACCACCCCCTTCTCCCCGCTGTGCGCAGGAGTCGTTCCACTCACGCCGCGTGGCGATCTCGTCGGATGTCGGTACGGCCTGAATGGGCGGCCCGACGCCCGAGGGGACGTCGAGCCTCAGCGTGCGCCGCTCGACTGACGGCAGCACCCGTTGATTACCAGCTCGCTGACCACGAAGTGCATCCGGCCCATCGCACGGACGGATACCGGCAGCCCGTGCACGGTCTGGACATGGTCGAGGAAGCTACGCCCACATCAGGGGCGACGGCGATCTCCTCGCTGACCTCGAACGCCCCGCGACACCGATACGAGGCTCTGCACCAGCGACTGGCCACGCCCTCACCACCCGGTGTCCGCTCCATGCCTCAGCCCCCTCGGGTGCCCAAACGTGCTTCGGCCCGTATCCCCCCAACTTGACCTCAGGCGTGCGGGGGTCAGGCAGGAATTTGGCGTCTCTGGGCCCTTCTCGTCCTGGCGGTACGGGCTGAGGCATGTCTCACAGATGTGCCGTACCTGGCGGTTCGGCGGGAAAGCGAATGCGTAACCGCAGGGAGGCTGACGTGTCACGCGATCGGATGGGACTCGCCGAGGTTCTGGCCGCGGCCGAGGATGCCGCGCCGGTGGGTTCCCTCGGCGTCGTGGCGCGCAATCTGCACGACCGGTTCGGCGCACGATACGTGTCTTTCCTGTTCGTCGATGTCGTCGGCCGGCGCCTGCTGCGGGTCAGCGAGGAGGCGGCAACGCAACAGGAGCGCCGCGCCGAACACGTTCCCTTCGACGACAGCGTCTACGACGAGGTTCTGCGCACCCAGAAGCTGGTGCAGGTCCCGGAGGACGATCGCGTCCGGCGGGTGCTCGCCCCCGTCACCAACCGAGGCGACACCATAGGCGTCCTGGAGCTGTTCCTCACCCAGGTCACGCCCGACGTGCTGGAACAGGTCGAAGAGGCCGCGCATGCCTGGCGTACATCATCGTCACCGACCGCCGGTTCACCGACCTCTACCACTGGGGCAACCGCACCACCTCGGTCAGCCTGGCCGCGGAGATCCAGCGCCAACTCCTGCCCTCGGCCCCTTCCTGCCAGGCCCCCGAGTTCGCCCTCGCCGGCTCCCTGGTCCCGGCCGCCGACATCGCCGGTGACACCTTCGACTACACCCTTGACCACGACACCCTGCACCTGTCCGTCACCGACGCCATGGGCCATGACGTCGACGCCGCCCTTATGGCCACCCTCCTGGTCAACGCCTCCCGCGGCGCCCGCCGCGCCGGTTGCGACCTCGTCGAACAGGCCCGCCAGACCCACCAGGCCCTCCTCGACCACGGCCGACATACCTTCGCCACCGGCCAGTTGCTGCGCATCGCCCTGGATGGGACCAGCGCCCAAGTCGTCAATGCCGGCCACCCTTGGCCCCTACGGCTGCGCGACGGCACGGTGACCGAACTTCGTCTGGCCGTGAACCTGCCTTTCGGCGTCGCCGCGCACAAGGGCCCGTACCAGGCGCAACACCTCGACCTGCGCCCTGGTGACCGCCTCGTGCTCTACACCGATGGAATGCAAGATCGCCAGGCGGGAAAAGTCGACCTGCCCGGTCTCATCCGTGACACCGCCGCCGAGCACCCGCGCGAGGTCGTGCGCACTCTGGCCGCCGCGGTCACCGACGCCTGCAACGGTCACCCGTCAGACGACGCCACCGTCCTGTGCCTGGACTGGCACGGCCCGCAGTATCCGCAGGCCGTCGCGCGAACCCCGACGCGGGGCCCCGGGCGAGGGCCGGCCAACGGAACAGGAGGCTGATACTGGTGTGATCGCCTGATCGCCTGATCGCCTGATCGCCTGATCGCCCGATCGGCTTCGCCGGTGTGCTGAGGAACCCAGCCAGCTGGTGACCGACTGTGGTCGCCGGCGCCGTATCGCTCCAGGTCCTACTGGCCTCGTGGCGGGCCCGGGTGGGGGGCTTGTCGTGGTGGCCGAGCGAGTCCACTACGACGGCGCGGTATTCGGCACGGGGTCGGAGGACTGCTGCGAATGGAGGGTGTTAGCTTCCTTCCCGTGGCGGAGCACCAGGATGAGACCAGGGCGGCCTATGACGGGGTCGTCGAGCTGTATGCGTCGCTGTTCGCCAATGGGCTGGAGACGCGGCCGTTCGCGCGGAACATGATCGGCACTTTCGCCGAGCTGGTGGGTGGGACGGGGAATTCGCGGGTGGCCGACGTCGGCTGCGGGCCCGGACATCTGACGGCCATGCTGCACGATCTGGGGCTGGATGCCTTCGGGCTCGACCTCTCCCCAGCCATGGTCGACCACGCCCGGCGGGCCCATCCGGCGCTGCGGTTCGACGAGGCGCGGATGGAGGCCCTCCCGGTCGAGGACGGCACGCTCGGCGGAGTGCTGGCCCACTACTCGATGATCCACACGCCTCCTGGGGAACTACCCGCGCTGCTCGCCGAACAGGCGCGTGTCCTGGCACCAGGGGGCCTGCTCCTGGTCTCGTTCTTCGCGACCGACGCACCGGAGCCGGTCCGCTTCGACCACAAGGTGACGCCCGCCTATAGCTGGCCGGCGGACCGGTTCGCCGAGCTGCTGGCCGGGGCCGGGCTCGTCACATTCGCCAGGCTGCTCCACGACCCGGCCTCCGAGCGGGGCTTCCTCGACGCCCACTTGCTGGCCCGCCTCCCCTAGAGCATGGCTTCTACTGGCGGGCTCTCGTCGTCAACCGTCGCTGGCTCCCTGAGCGAACCAGCCTGTTGGTGACCTTGCGGGATCTCCTAGGGGCGTCTTGCGGGATCTCCTAGGGGCGTGGGGCGTGGGTGCGGAAGAGTAATTTGTCCGAGTTCACCTCGGGGTGGGCCTGCGGCCCCATGGTTTGAAGACGGACAGGGTGACGTTGATGAGATAGAGCAGGAGCGCGACGGCCGGGACGATCACCATGTTGTAGCGGATGAATCCCAGATCCATGCCGGAGATGGGGCCCACCGGATGCCGGGCGACCGCGTCCGCCGCGTCGTGCAGTCTGGCGGTGAGGGCGAAGATCGAGGCCGCCGTCGCCGCGAGGGTCAGCCAGAACTTGGCGCTGACCCAGTAGTAGCGAAACAGCCCCCAGGGCGTGCCGAGCGCCAGTGCCACGCCGCTGGCCAGCGTGAGCAGGCTCAGCGGGATGATCAGAACGTCTCCCAGCATCTCCATCGCCCGGTAGGCGGTCCGCAGTGTGTCGGCATCGTCCGTCGCCAGCGCCCACGTCCCCAGGGTGAGCAAGCAGAGCATCAACGCCAACCAGCTGACGGAGACGACCACATGCACGACGACCAGGCTCTTACGGGCCTTCTGAGACAGCCGGGGGCCTGAACGCCGCCGCGAGCCGTCGCCGGCGGGCGTGGCCACCGGCCGCGATCCGGCGGAGGGAGGCATGCGCACCTCAATCAGTTCGGGGGACAGGTGCCCGGCCATGTTCTCCCGCCCGGCCGCTTGGGTCATCCGCCGGCGGAAGTAACTCCCGCTGCTCCGAGGTGAGTACGGTCGGCGCTCCCAGCAGCTCAGCGGATGGACCCTTCGGGTCCCCGAAGCCGGAGATGGTCGACCGGCAGGGCTACCCGGCGTGGATGCGGGAGGTCGGCCAGGCCTTGAAGCTCGCCGGTACGTCCTCGGTCGCCCACCAGCTGCCGGCCCTCGAGCTCAGTACAAGAACGTCCGCCCCGGCTACTTCACCAAGCTGCGGGACCTGGTCAGATGGGAAGACGTCACCGCCCGCCACACCGCGGCCGCCGGCACCTGACTACCTTGTCGCCGCAGGGCCGGGAAGCCTCCCCCACCATCGCGGTCAAGATCGTTCCCGGCCTCGACGGGCCGCTCGCAGACCTGCCGGCTGGTCCGCACCGAGATCAGCGACGTCACGGTCAAGGAGGCCTACGCCGGCCCCGCCCGCCTCCAGTTGTCCGCCCACGTCATAGCCCCCTTGGCCGACCTCCCCGTCCTTGACATCGTCTCCGCCAGCCACATCGTCACGGACCTCACCCTGGCCCCATGACGCCCGTGCACGACTACCTCGACGCCCAGTAGTACTTCGCTACTCTCGGTCATACCTCCGGATGGCGGGCGGCCCTCTTCCTGTGAGGTGTGGAAAGACGAACACCTTCCGGGGGAGTCGGCGGAGCCCGCCGTGGCGTGAGCTCCCCAGCTTGCCCGCGGTCGCGCTCACCGTCATCCGCCCGGCCCGGTGAAGCAGGCGCGACGCCCCCAGCACCGCGCGTGCCGCGTTGACGGCGCCGGAGACGGAGTGCTGTGCGGGTCTGGTCAGCGGCGGAGGTGGGCGAGTGCGCGTGCGGCGGCGTGGGCTCCGCACATCCCGTGGGCTCCGGGGCCCGGCGGTGTCGCCGCCGAGCAGAGGAAGTGGCCCGGGAGCCCCGTGTCGTACGGGTTGAGCGTCGGGCGGGGACCGAACACGAGCTGAGAAATGGTCTTGGCTCCGGTCATGATGTCGCCGCCGACGTAGTTCGGATTGTGCTCGGCGAATTCCGTGGTGGTACGCACGGAGGTCCCGACGATCCGGTCCCGGAAGCCGGGGGCGAACCTCTCGATCTGGGCGGTGATCGCCTCCGTGGCGTCGCCGGTGTACCCGTAGGGCACGTGGGCGTAGCTCCACACCGGGTGGATGTCACCGACCGAGCGCTGCGGGTCGGCCAGGTACTGCTGTCCGACGAGCACGAACGGCCGGGCGGGCATGTGGCCGTCGTTGATCGCCCGTTCGTTCGCTGTGATCTCGGCGAAGCCGCCGCCGAGATGGACGGTGCCGGCACGGCGGGCGGGCTCGGCGGTCCAGGGGACGCCGCCCTCGACGGCGAAGTCGACCTTGAACGCGCCGGGCCCGCGCCGGAAGCGCCGGTAGGCGCGCGCGATTCGTGGGGGCAGGTGGTCGCCGAGGATGTCGGCGACGGCCGACGGCGCCAGGTCGTACACGGTCACGTCGGTCCGCGGGAGCTCCGACACCGACCGCACCCGTACCCCGGTTTCGATCTTCCCTCCCAGGTCGACGATGAGGGCGGCCAGCGCGTCGGTGATCCGTCGGGAGCCGCCCTCTGCGACCGCCCAGCCGTGCCGGTGCCCGGCGGTGAGGATGCCGAGCCCGATGCTGGCGCTGAGCGGATGGTGCAGCGGCCGGAACCCGTGGGCGGCGACGCCGCCGAAGAGAGCCCTCGTCTGCTCCCTGGTGAACGTCCTCGCCAGGACCGTCGCCGGGACGAGGGCCGGGATGCCGAAGCGCGCCAGCCGGATCGGGTGTCGCGGGACGCGCAGCAGCGGCCCGAGGATGTCCTCGCTGAGCGTGTCGTAGGCCGTCGACGGCCCTGCGAAGAGCTGTCGCCATCGCCGACCGTCGGCGCCGAGACCGACTGCGGTGTCGGTCACCGAGCGGTGCAGCACACCCGCCGAGCCGTCGTCGAGCGGGTGTACGCAGTCGATCTCGGGCAGCCGCCAGCGGAGTCCGTACCGCTGCAGGTCCAGGCTCTGCAGGAAGCCCGATCCGACGGCCATCGGGTGGATGGCCGAGCAGTGGTCGTGAAGGAGGCCGGGCAGGATCGCCTCGCCGGACCGGGTGCCCCCGCCGATCTCGTCGGCCGCCTCAAGGACGGTGACGTCGACCCCGGCCCGGGCCAGGGCGGCACCGGCGGCGAGCCCGTTGGGCCCGGCGCCGACCACGACCGCTGTGCTCATCTGCTCGACCCTCCGTTCCTGCGCGTCGCTCAGACCTGGGTGCCGACGGGTGCGTCGGTTTCGTCGTCCCGCGTGTCCGAGGTCGTCCGTACGGAGGGCGAAGCCTGCCAGGTGACGTTCAGCGGGATCGGGCCGTCGGGCAGCCAGGGCTGGGCGGCGACCGCGTCGGAGACCTTCCAGGTGCCACGCTCCACGACCCCGAGAGCGGCGTCGATGACCTTGTAGTGCTGGACCTTGGAGTGGATGGCCTGCGACTCGACCCAGACGACCACGAGCTCACCGGGGGCGAACCCGACCCGGCGCTGGACGGCCTGGACAAGGGTCTCGTCGTGGAGGTGGCCGTCGCCGAAGTTGAACCCGATCAGAGAGTTGCAGGTGAACTCCCCCTCGCGGACGGTGCGCTCGTCGAGGTCGTCGAGGTTCTTGGCGAGGACGGAGAACAGACCGCGTCCCTGACTGTGCATGGAGCGCCAGGCGATCGTCTGCTGCATGGTGATCTCGGCGACCGCCGGTGGGTAGCCCATCTCCCGCAACTGATCGACCTGGTTCCTGGTCGGGCGGTGGGCCATGGAGTTGAGCTTGTCCTCCGCGCCCGGTGCGAAGGCCCACAAGGCCGAGGCCCAGTTCCCGGCGTACTGCCGCAGGGAGGGCAGGAACGACACCAGGTCCGGACGGAGGTTGCCCAGGACCGGGAAGAACATCAGCGCGACGGCGATGGCCACGGCCAGCCAGGGCGACGACATGTCGGTCACCGCGTAGCCGTCCCAGGCCGGGTGGCCGAGGAACAGGAAGATCGCCAGGTAGCCGAAGAGGATGTTCCACTCCAGCGGCACGGCGAGCGGGAAGGTCGAGGTGATGAACAGGTGGAACACGACCATCAGCAGGACCGCCGCCAGGGTGAGCCAGTAGTTCTGCGAGAACAGCAGCACCAGCGGCGTGACGATCTCCACCAGGGTGCCGCCGACGTGCGCCATGAAGGTCGCGAGCTTCGAGGGGCGGATGTCGCGGGGGAAGTCCCTGTAGTGCGCACGCTTGAGCCACTTGGCCGGGACGCATGGGCTGTTGGAGACCATCGGTGGGACGACGTTGGTGAAGTGCAGGCCGAACTTCGATACCCCGGCGCCGATCCACACGGCGCAGATCAGCAGCTTCGCCGCGATGATCATGTCCACGAACGGCAGGAACGCGAAGAAGACCAGGGCGGGCAGGTACTGCTCACCGCGCGCCGCGAGGAACACCGTCTTGTCGCGCAGGCCGTTGAGTACGTACAGCACGATGGCGGCGATCATGAGACCCGGGGCGACCAGCCCGGAGCCGTTGTCCGGCAGCACGGCCGACAGCGACGCGGACGGCACTCCCGGCAGCACGACGCCGGCCAGCAGCGTGCCCAGGAACCCCAGGTACAGGACGACGTCGCCGACCGTCCGCCGGTCACCGCCCGTGAACGGCACCCGCTTCCACGGCCGGAGTCGGATCGTGCCGGGCCTGGCCCAGAACAGGATCCCTCCGGTCATGGGCTTGAACTTGCCGGCGATCGGCCCCCAGGAGCCGGCGACACCGACAGCTTCGAGGAAGACCAGAACGGGCCGACACCGGACGTCCAGGTGATCAGTGCGGTGCCGGCGAACAGGTAGAGGATCAGGATCTTGACGACATAGGTCGTCGGGATCATCTTCGGTGACCCGAAGCCGTACTCGACCCAGTGCAGGGCCAGCGCCTTCGTCCGCTCGAGGAGCGGCTTGTCGAGGAATGTGTCGAGATCGACCGGAGGAAAGTCCCCCGTCTTGAACCCCATCGTTCATTCTCCTTACGATTCCCTAGGTCGGATTGCGGACACAACGTCCGGCCCCTCGCTCCGGTGAAGAAGGGTTTCCGCGGCTTTTTCCGGCTCAGACGGCCGGGGTCACGACTCGGCGCAGCGACGGTTTGTCGATCTTCCCCACCGGGTTCTTCGGCAGTGCGTCGACGATCGCGATCCGGGTGGGCAGCTTGATCCGGGCGAGCTGGCCGCGGCAGTGCTCGAGCAGGCCCTCCGGCGTCGTCTGCGCGTTCGGGTACAGCGCGACGTAAGCGACCGGAACCTCGCCGAGCACCGGATCCGGCGCTCCGACGACTGCCGCCTCCGCTACGGCCGGGTGGCCGTGCAGGACGTTCTCGATCTCCTTGGGATAGAGGTTCTCCCCACCGCGGATGATCATGTCCTTGATTCGGTCGACCAGGACGAGATGGCCGTCGTGGTCGAACCGGCCGACGTCACCGGTGTGCAGCCAGCCGTCGACCACCGTCCGGGCCGTCTCCTGGGGCCGGTTGAGGTAGCCCCGCATCACGTTCGGACCCTTGATCACGACCTCCCCGGGCCCCTCGGTGACGAATCGGCCGTCCGCGCCCATCAGCGCCACCTGTTGACCAGGTAGGGGCACTCCCACCGTTCCCGGGCGGCGCGGCCCGTCCGGAGGGTTGAGCGTCGACGCGCACGTGCCCTCCGAAAGGCCGTAGCCCTCGACGATCGGGACTCCGTAGCGGTCCTCGAAGCGGGCGATCAGCTCGGCGGGCATCGGTGCCGCCCCGCAGATCACCCGGCGCAGCGACGACGAGTCCGGCTCGACCGAGTCGGGCAGGGCGACGAGCATCGCGTAGATCGCCGGCACGGCGGAGAAGTATGTCGGCCGCACGCGCTCCACGACCTCGAAGAAGGTCTGCGCCCGGAACCGGCCCGCGATCGTCGCGTGACCGCCTGCCAGCAGCGGCGACAGGACGCTGACCACGATGCCGTTGACATGGAACAACGGCAGGACCAGCAGACTGTGATCCGTCCGATCGAGGCCCAGCCCGGCGACGATCATCTCGCACATCGCGCGGACGTTGGTGTGGTCGAGCATCACACCCTTGGGTCGGCCGGTGGTGCCGCTGGTGTATATAAGCAGGGCGAGCGAGTCCTCCCTCGGCGATCCCGAGCCGAGATCCGGGGAACCCGCGCCACCTGCGAGGTCGGCCAGATCAAGCGTGACCAGGGAAGAGTGCGACCGTTCACCCACCACGACCCTTGCTCCGGCGTCACCGATCTGGAAACCGGCCTCGGACTCTGTCAGCGCCGGGTTGACCGGAGTGACCGCGGCGCCGAGCCGCCAGGCCGCGAACAACACCACGACCAGTTCGACCCGGTTCGCCAGCACGACCGCGACGACATCGCCCTCGCCGATCCCGTTCCGGCTCAGGACCGCGGCCGCGGCGCGGACGGACTCGAGGAAACCGGCATTGTCCAGAACGGCGGAGTCGTCGGTCACGCACGGGCCGGCGGGTGCCATTCGAGCCCGCTCGTCCGGAAGCCCCGCAAGATGCATGGAATCGCCCCTCCGCGTCGTCGTTGACCTGCGTAGGGGAAAGCTACGAGCCCCAGCGTGATCCGGAACATGGGCGTTGGCCACGAACCCGATGGCGCTCGTTGTGACGAGGGCACAACCAGCGCCCTGTGACTCACGCAGCTGTCGCGGGCCCGCGAGCCGCCCGCCCGGCCGAGTGAGCGGGAAGACCTGGCACCCGGAAGTCGTCGCGGCTACAGTCCCCGCATGCCCGCCGAAGTCGACGCCGTAGTCGCCGAGGTCGCCCGCGTCATCGACACCGGCCTGCCTCGGCTGACCACCGAGATGACGGACTATTTCGTCGAGGTCATCCCGGAGTTCCGGCACGACGAGACCGTACGCAGGCTCATGACCGCCAGCACGTCGGCGAACCTGGTCGCGATCGTCGACATGCTCGCGCACAGCATCCCCCTCGACCGGATCACCGTGCCACCCGCCGCGGCGGAGTACGCGCGCCGCTTCGCCCAGCACGACCTCTCCCTCGAGGCACTGCTGCGTGCCTACCGCCTCGGAGAGCATCGGTTCGTGCAGTGGGCGCTCGACGCACTCGGAGGCCTCGGCCACACCGACACCACCGCCGTGCTGGCCACGGTCTCGGAGCTGTCCGAGCGCACCAACTGCTACATCGACCAGGTCGTCGAGGGCCTCATCGACATCTACGAGACCGAGCGACGCCGCTGGGACAGCCGCACCGGAGCCGCCCGCGCCGCGCAGCTGCGCCTGGTCCTCGACAACGACCAGATCACCGAGGCGGCAGCGCAGGAGCTGCTCGACGTTCCCATGGGCGACTGGCACCAGGCCGCCACCGCGTGGGTTCCCAGCACGACCACGGACGCCGGGCGGATCCTGCAGAGCGCGACCCGGCTCCTTCAGGAGACAACCGGCCGAGCGCCCCTGACCATGCTCGCCGACGACCGCACCCTGTGGGCATGGATCAGCTCACCCTCGGAACCCGTCATCGACCGGGACCTGCTCGGAAAGCTTCTCGCGAAGAGCGAAGGCCTGCGCATCGCGCTCGGTGCTCCCGGACGCGGTCTGGCCGGCTTCCGGGGCTCGTTGCGAGAGGCACAGCGCGCCCGCGCCGTCGCCGAGACCGCACACGACCAGCGACACAGGCTGCTCGAATTCGACGACGTCGCCGTCGCCGCACTTCTGACCGAGCACTCCGAGGACATCAGCCGCTGGGTAGCCAGGGTCCTGCCGGGTCTCACCTCCAACGACGCGCCCACGCAACAGCTCCGCGAGACCCTGCGCGTCTTCCTGGAGCTCAACGGCAGCTACACCCAGGCCGCCAGCCGCCTCCACCTGCACAAGAACACCGTCCACTACCGGATCCGCAAGGCTGAGGAAATCAGGGGCAAGCCGCTCTCCGTGGGGCGACTGGAGGTCGAGGTCGCTCTGCGCGTGATCGACCTCCTCTACAGCAGAATCGGGTGAGGGTCGGTTACCCGGCGGGTGCGATCACCGTCGCTGCCGCCGGTCCGCTCACCGCCCCGGCTCGGTTGCCGCACTCCAGACCACTTGATCGTCGAACGGACGGGTGTCTGTGCCCAGCCGTCCAGGATCAGAAGATGGCCCAGGCTTCCCTCGGCAGGTAGTGGTAGACATCATCCATGGCCTCGGCGGCCAGGAAGACGGGTCGCGTGAGCAAATGATCGCCGGCTCGCTGCACGCAGAGCACCACGCCAAGAGTCAGCGATCCGGGCTCTGCGCCCGGCAGGTAGAAGAGCTCCGTAAATGCTTCCCGGCTTTCGGCGCGGTCGAACAGCCACTGTTCCAGCTCGGAGGGGACCTGTCCGACCAACGCCGTTTCATCCGCATGGACTTGTGGTCCCCGGCGGGCATCGAGCGAGATTCCACGCAAACGCTCAGCCGCGAAGTAGAGCTTCAGGCCCAATTTGGAGTACGGGTGACACACGACGTCCCAACGCGCGTAGTGCTCGCGCACGGCTGCAGGGACGCCGCCGAGTGCAGCGGAAGCCTCATCGGTAGTCATTCCAAACCGCAGAGGACCCGCGCTCACGAAGGGACCGAAGGTCCAATGCTGTCGTTCACTGTCCGGCAAGACGTCCCACAGGCCCATGTGCCGCAGCCTACGACGAGGCGCTCGGCCACTTTCCAGGGCTCCACTCAACGCGATCGCATGATCGGCCGGACAGCTCCTGGTGCGGCATCAGGGCGACGTTTGCCCCTCCCTGCGTTTGTGGGCATGCCTTGCTACCAGATCGAGGCGGTGGGAAGCTCTGCACATGTCGATCTTGGTCCGGCCCGCTGAACGCAGGGACGTACCCACTCTTGTCCGTCTGCGCATCACCGACTTCGGAATTTCTGCTGTTCAATGGCCTGGCGGTGGGGAGTTTAGCGAGGGCTTGGCGTGGGCGGGGCGGTCTTGCGCCGGCCGTCCCGCGAACGTGTGCCCACGCCGCATGTAATGACAACGTCGGGCAGGTGCTTGGCGGCGTCGTCGCCCTCGGGACCGTTCACCGCACGGTCGCGGAGTGCAGGAGGGCGGCGGGGTTCAGTTGCCAGCAGATGACGGATTTCGGCTGGTATGAGGGCCACGAGGTCGGGTGTGTCCGCCTGGCGCAAGGGGAATCGTGCACGGTGTGCGCATGCCCTTAGCCCATTGGAAGTAACTTGTATTTTGTGCGGTTGTAGGCCTGAAGTAAGGGCATCCGATGGCCAGGAGGTTGATAACGATGGTTCCCCTGCTTCTGGTTCTTCTGCTTGCTCTGATCCTCTTCGGCGCGGGCTTCGCACTGAAGGCACTCTGGTGGATTGCTGTGATCGTGCTCATCGTCTGGCTGCTGGGCTTCGTTGTCCGGTCTGCGGACAGCGGCGGACGAAAGGGCCGCTGGTACCGCTGGTAGGCGAGCGCGCCTGAGCTGGCGAAGCACGCTGCCCGCGAAAGCAAGAGTGAGGCCCGGCCGGAGCACGGTCGGGCCTCACTCGCTTGAGAAGACAGAAGCTGTGATGGCTGGAATAGATCGGGCGTATCGGACGCACCGCAGGGTACGCGTGAAAAGCAGCGGCCCCGCGGAATCAGCAGTGGAACCCTGCCTCCTAAATTCTGCGGGGCCGCCGACCCCGGCTCTCCCTCCGGAGCCGGCCCCACCGCTCGCGACGAACACGGCCCGCCTACCGTGTAGAGCTGCTTTCACGGCTGGCAGGCCCTCATCGAGGCGGGTGTCAGCCGGACGTCGACGTCGATGTTGCAGACAGCGTCCAGAACCTCGCCGCCGCTGGGCAAGAACGACGCCGAGTTCATGCCAGTCCGTTGACCGCTAGGTGGTGTCCGCACTGGGTGGGTAACGTCTGCCCAGCCTGCGCGTCGCGCACGCTGGGCAGCGCATGCATCTGGTGGGACTGGGCCGTGGTGGGCCTGACCGCTTCGCTGCGTGCCTGCGTGCCTGCGTGCCTGCGTGCCTGCGTTTCTGGGTCGGGGTGCCGTGACCGTCCGTCACCCCTCGCCGTCTGATTGCTGTTGCGCTGACCTGCGCGGCGATCTCCGGGACGATCGCCGCGCCCCGGCCGTTCCGAGGAAGCCCCGCACACCGGTTGAGGATCGGCGCTCATGCCCGGCCTGCCCCCCTACGAGGGCCGACGGCCCCCGTTGTCCTCGATCAGTTCTCGGGTGCGGCGCAGCAGTGCCTCCCGCACGTCGTCCGGGGACAGCACTCGTAGCGGGGTGCCCAGGCTGAGCAGGTATTTGGCGAGACCGTCCGCGTCAGGGCCGCCGATCTCGACGATGGTGTCCCCGGGGCCGTCCGAGCGGTGGGTGCCGACCGTGGGCGGGACCAGGCGCAGCGCCCGGTCCAGGGACAGCGGGAGGCGGACCGTCACGTAGAGCGGGTAGGCGCCGCCGGCGATGCCTCGCGAGACAAGAAGCGCCGGGTCGGGCGGGTCGACGAATTCCACCACCTGCCCCGTTGGCTGCGCTTGCGTCACCCGGTCGGCCCGGAACGTCCGCCACTCGTCCCGCGCCACATCCCGGGCGACGAAGTACCAGCGCCTCCCGGTGTGCACGAGGCGGTACGGGTCGACATCCCGGACGGTGGCCTTTCCTTCCCGGTCCCGGTACGACAGGCGAGTGCGCTCACCTCGGCGGCACACGGTGGCCAGTTCCAGCAGCATGCCCGGCGCGATCTGCCGCTCGTCGGGCCTGGGTGTGTGCACGAACGCGGCATCCAACTCGCCCAGCCGGTCAGCGATCCGCGGAGGCAGGCCCTGGCGCAGTTTCAGCAGCGCGGACAGCGAGGCCTGGTCGCTGCCTAGGACGCCGCTGAGCGCGGCCTCGCGCAGGGCGACGGCCACGGCGAGTGCCTCCTCGTCGTCGAGGACCAGCGGCGGCACCCGGGTGCCGCCGCCCAGACGGTAACCGCCCCACGGCCCGGGCTCGGATTCCACGCCGTAGCCGAGTTCCCGCAGCCTGGCGATGTCCCGGCGGACGGTGCGCTCGGTGACCTCCATCCGCCCGGCCAGCTCGCGGCAGGTCCACGACGGCCGCGCGGACAGCAGCGAGACCAGTCGCAGCAGGCGGGCGGAGGTGCTGATCACACCCCGAAGTCTCTCCCATGACCAGGACAGAATCCGTCCTGGTCCCGGCGTAGCGTCTTCCCCATGAGCACCGCAAACGCTTCCGCGCCCGCGATCCGCTACGCGGCCGTCACGTTCGACTGCCCGGATCCCGCCGAACTGGCCCGCTTCTACGGCGGTGTCCTCGGCCTGCCCGTCGTCTACTCCAGCGACGACTTCATCCTGCTCGGCCAGGAGGGGTCGGCCGGACTGGGGTTCAACCGGCTGGCCGACTACCGGCGCCCCACCTGGCCGGGCCCCTCTCAGGAGAAGCAGGCCCACATCGATCTGGGCGTCGACGACCTGGATTCGGCGCAGGCTCACCTGGTGGCCCTGGGTGCTGTCGAGCCTCCGACCCAGCCCCAGCCCGATCGGTGGAGGGTCCTACTGGACCCCGCCGGCCACCCGTTCTGCATCTCCACCTTGGTCTGAACCTGATCGGCCGATTGATGACCACGACCGCGCACCCGGGCAGGGGTGGCGAACTCGCCGCCGTCCTGCTGACAGTCGCGGAACGACTTCGCGGCTTCCCGGGCTGCGAGATCTACCTCATCAGCCAGGACGGAACAGACCCTGACACGGTCCACGTCGCCGAGGCCTGGCAGGACGACGCCGGCGCACAGGCCGCCCTCGCCTCCGCCTCCCGCCGACGGCCCCGCCCCCTCCGACGTCCTTGCCCTGCTGTCGGCCCCGCCGCGCCGCACGGACCTCACCGTCCTGGACGGCGTGGGCCTCCCGACCGAGGGCCGACCCTGACGAACGAGCCACCGACCACAGGCAAATGGGCCCCGGCACAGCCCATTCCCTGCTCGAAACCCTCTGAGAGCAAAGCTGAGACATGGCTGAAGACTTGGAAATCATCCTGTTCGAATCTGCCGAGGCATTCGAGCGCTGGCTGGACGAGCATCACTCCTCCTCGCCCGGCATCTGGCTGAAGCTCAGGAAGAAGGCTCCGGGCGTCGTGGCTCTGGACTACGCACAGGCCCTCGACGTTGCACTTTGTTACGGCTGGATCGACGGGCAGAAGGGCCGGTTCGACGACTCCTACTGGCTGCAGCGGCTCACGCCGCGCAAGCCGAAGAGCAAGTGGTCGAAGATAAACCGTGATAAGGCCGAAGCCCTGCTCGAACATGGACGAATGCGGCCGTCCGGTCTTGCCGAAGTCGAGCGTGCCAAGGCGGACGGTCGCTGGGACGCCGCGTATGCCGGGTGGAAGAGCGCCTCGGTGCCGGACGATCTGACTGAGGCGCTCGCTGCGAACCCCGCCGCTGCGGAGTTCTTCGCGACACTGGACGGCCAGAACCGATACGCGGTCCTGTACCGCGTCCAGGACGCCAAGAAGCCCGAGACCCGGGTGCGGCGGATCGAGAAGTATGTGGCAATGCTGGCTGAGCAGAAGAAGCTCTACCCCTGAGGTGAAGCTCTACCCCTGAGGTCCGCCGACCGGAGTCTGCACCTGGGGCGTGCCGGTGAACGGGATGCCGCCGTTGGGGCGTCCCGTTGCCAAGAACCTTCTTGCTTTGGGTCCGCTTCCGTTCTTCCCGTGAGTCGATCTTCTGTACATGTTCCGGACAGGATGTTGAGATGACGCACGCCGTAAGAGCCATCGCGCGGCGCATGTATGACGCATTCAATTCCCGTGACCCCGCCGCGGCGGAGACGATCTTCTCCGGCGACTTCGTGAGCCACCCACTGGGAACCATTGGTGTCGACAGCGTCGTGAAGGCGTGGAACGGACTCCACGCCGCGTTCCCCGACATCCAGGTCACCGTCGAAGACATGCTCGTGGACACAGACAGGGCCGCAGTCCAGGGGGAAGGCTGTCCCTCAGCATCCGCAGGGATCCCATGCAGGGGCGAGCGTTCCTCGATGATGGAGATCTTCCGGGTGCAGGACGGCCGCATCGCCGAATTGTGGGGCATGTCCACGCTCAACCGCTCAGCGGACGGCAGCGCGACCTCGGGGTGAGCGCGTGTGGGATGCGCTCAATCGTCACCGCGATCAACGAATGGCTCTGATGGTCGGCCTGAGATCAGGCCGAAGACGGCTCGCCTTGATTATGCAGGTAATTACCTGCATAATCGAAGTGTGAGCCTCGAAGCGAGAGCGATGGACTCGGTCTTCAAAGCGCTGGCCGACCCCACCCGACGACTCCTGCTCGACCGTCTGCGCGAGCACAACGGTCAGACGCTGAGCGAGCTGTGCGAACGCCTGGACATGGCGCGCCAGTCAGCGACACAGCATCTCGACCTCCTCGAGCGGGCCAACCTCGTGACCGTCGTACGGCGCGGACGGGAACGACTTCACTACCTCAACCCGGCGCCCATCCACGAGATCGAGGAGCGCTGGATCTCGGGGTTCGACAAGCCCCGCCTGCAAGTGATCAGTGCCATCAAGAACCAGGCAGAGGAGTACGCCATGACCAGCGGACCCACATCCGTGCCGACCTACGTCTATGTCACCTACATCCGCGCAAGCGCCGAGCAGGTGTGGCAAGCCCTGACGGACGCAGACCTGACGGCGCGCTACTGGGGCCACGCCAACGTCTCGGACTGGCAACCGGGCTCGACCTGGGAGCACCGGCGCACCGACGGATCAGGCGCCGTCGACGTGGCCGGACGAGTCATCAAGGCCGAGCCGCCGACGCGCCTGGTCATCACCTTCGACGACGCCCCTGACGCCGAATCGCCGAGAGAGCCGTCGGTTGTCACCTTTCTCGTCGAACCGCACCACGACATCGTCCGACTCACCGTGACCCACGAGAATCTCGCCAACGCGGAGATGTTCAGCGGGATTTCGCACGGGTGGCCGGCCGTGCTGGCGAACCTCAAGTCGCTGCTGGAGACCGGCGAGGTCCTCCCACAGGCGCCATGGGAGATGTACCGCGCACATGACTGAGCCGGAGCCCCCACAGGCCGTCCCCCATTCACTCTGCGCACGACCGCAGAAGGAGGAAGACATGATGGACACCACCCCGCTTCGGGACGCCTACCGCGCGCTGCTGGACGCGGCCGCCACCGTGGCCGACTCCGGCGACACGAGCCCCATCCCGCCGGCCGGCGAGTGGAACGCAGACCAGATCCTCGCGCACGTCGCCATCGTCACCGCCGCCACCATCACCGCCGTCTCCTCTGCCGCTACGGGAGCAACGGCGACGTACGACAACCGCATAGCGCAGGACACCTGGACCCTCGAACGCGTCATCGCGCTCGCCGGCAGCAACACGGGGCTCCGGGACCGCCTCCGCCTCCAGGCAGACGCCCTGTGCGCACTCGGCGGACCGATGCTGAGCGAGGCCGAACTCGACACCTTGGTGCCCGCCCTGCTCCTGTCCCACGGCAAAGCCCTGGTCGACCAGCCCGTGCCGCTGAGGGACCTTATCGCCGGCCTCGCAGAAGTGGAGCTGCCCGGCCACACGGAACAGCTCCTGGCCCTACTACCGGAAGACGCCCGGGCCGAAGCCACAACCTGATCTTCCGACGTGAGGCGACGGACAGTCCGCAAGTGCCGGCCGGAGTGCCGGCAGACGAGGGCATCGCACGGTCATCGCCCAAGGCCGTGACAACACCGACGCTCACCGGCCCGCGCACCGAGACCACCTGGGATACGGGATGGGCCCCGACCATGGGCGCCGAGGGAATCGCGCTCTCTGAAGAGGCCTTACTCGGCCTGATTTTGGGGGGTGTGGCCCGGGCGCGTGTCGGCGCGTACTCCTGCACTGTGGAGGGGCCGGTACGTAGCTTTCGATACCCGGCTGCCGGCCCCGACCTTTTGAAATCATGTGAGCCGCAAGACCGCGTGGTGGCGGTCTAGTTCGGTGGGGTGGGGGAGGGGTGCACGGATGGAGCGGCCGGTGAGTTAAGGCTGTGCCTGCCTTCCAAGGCTGGCGGGCGTTCAGCCGAACAGGGTGGTGCCGATACCGGAGCCGGGAACTTCCACGTGAGGGCGCACGTCGTGGTCCGCTACGACAAGGACGCCCCACACCGGTTTGCGGCAGTGCGGCGCGAACGGGCCCGAGCCAGCCCACCGAGGACCATGGCGATCAGCCCCAGCACCAGGGCCACCGCGCCACCGACTACTCCGTTGCCGGTGCCGGGACCACCGTCGGCGACGGCCAGATTGACCGCGCCGCCGACCACCGCGATCAGCCCCGATACCAGGGCCACGATGGCCCCATTTTTCCCACCGCTGCCGATACGACGGCTGGAGCGGGCTAGCGCCAGTCCACCGATGACCACGCCGACCAGCGCCAGCAGCGCGGCCGAGGTGGCCCAGAATCGCGCGGCGGTCAGGGTGTATGCACCGACGTCGCCCGACTGGGCCAAGGCGTGCGCGGCCGCCGGTGCGGCAAGCGAAAATCCGACGGACATGAGGTCCTCTCCTTTTCATCCTGCGACTGGTTATGGCCTGAGCATGTCCGACAGACCCATCGCCGGTCGTCCGGCAGACGCAGACACTTTGACTACCGCCGATGCTGCAGGCGCCGCGCGGGTACCGCGTGTGCGGTAGGCGGCCGCTCGTCCGCAAGCGGGATTCGCCCTCAGAGACATCCGGCTAGGGTGCGCGCATGGACAAAGGGCGGATCCGTGTCCTGGCCGGTGTCACTGACTGGGCGGTCGCTGCCGGGGTGGCGGCGCTGCTGCTGGGTACCGGGCGGTCCGGGGAGCACCCCGGCACGGGGCCCGATCTGCTCGGCTACGTGCTGCTGGCGGCCGGTGGCCTGGCGCTGGCCGCGCGCCGCCGGGCTCCGCTTGTTGTCCTGGCCGTCACCGGGCTGTGCGCGGTGGGGTATCTGGCGGCCGGTTTCGACGTGCTCGCCGTCTCGTACCTGGTCGCGGTATACGCCGCAGTGCGGGCCGGGCACCGTGCCATCACGGTGGCGACGTCCGTGACCATGCTGGTCGCTCTGCACCTCACGGCCCTGGTCTTCCACGACGGGCCCGTGGGCGAGGCGTTCGCGCAGGCCCGCGGCACCCTGGAGGTGGCTTGGCTGATCGCGGCCTTTGCCGCGGGGGAGGCTGTGCGGCAGGCCGAGCGGCGGGCGGACGAAGCCGAGCGCACCCGGGAGGAGACCGCGCTGCGCCGCGCCGATGAGGAACGGCTGCACATAGCACGGGAGCTGCACGATTCGCTCACCCACCAGATCTCGATCATCAAGGTGCAGTCCGAAGTCGCCGTCCACCTGGCCCGACGGCGCGGCGAGCAGGTGCCGGAGACCCTACTGGCGATCCAGGAAGCCGGACGTGAGGCGACTCGCGAACTGCGCGCGACCCTGCAAGCTCTGCGCAACGACGACGCCACCCCGCCCCGTGGGCTCGACCACATCCCGGAGCTGGTGGAGCGGGCCGGCAACACCGGCCTGAAGGCGACTCTCACCATCGAAGGACAGCGGCACGATGTACCGGCCGCGGTGGGCCGGACCGCCTACCGGATCGTTCAGGAGTCGCTGACCAACATTGCCCGCCACGCCGACGCCGCCACGGCGTCGGTCCGGATCGACTGCCGGCCCGACGCCCTCGCGATACGCATCGACGACGACGGCAAGGCCACGCCGCACACCGCGCCGACGCCCGGCCTCGGGCTGCTCGGCATGCGCGAACGTGTCACCGCCCTCGGCGGCCGGCTGCGCGCCGAACCGCGCAGCGAGCGCGGCTTCACCGTCCAGGCCGAACTCCCCGTGGAGCAGATGTCATGATCCGCGTCCTGCTGGTCGACGACCAGCCGCTCATTCGCAGCGGATTCCGCGCGCTCCTCGACCTCGAAGACGACATCGAGGTGGTGGCCGAGGCCGCCGACGGACAGGAGTGCCTGGCGCTGGCCAGGGAGCACCTGCCCGACATCGTGCTCATCGACATCCAGATGCCCATCGTCGACGGCATCGAGGCCACCCGGCGCATCGCCGCCGACCCGGCCCTGACCCGGGTGCACGTCGTCATTTTGACCAACTACGGCATGGACGAATACGTCTTCAACGCGTTGCGTGCCGGCGCCGCCGGATTCCTCGTCAAGGACATCGTCCCCGAAGATCTCCTGCACGCCGTACGCGTCGCCGCCCGCGGCGACGCTCTGCTCGCACCGTCCATCACCCGCAAGCTGATCCACCGGTACGTCACCCAGCCGATCCACACTCACACCGGCACCGGACTGGAAGAGTTGACCAACCGCGAACGCGAGGCTGTCGCACTTGTCGCGCAGGGCCTGTCCAACGACGAGATCGCCGACCGCTTGGTGATCAGCCCGCTGACCGCGAAAACCCACATCAACCGGGCCATGGGCAAGCTCCACGCCCGCGACCGCGGTCAACTCGTCGTCCTCGCCTACGAATCCGGCCTGGTAGCCCCGCGCAACTCCTGACATCCACGGTCCGGGCGCAGGCCTGCACATTCGACCGCATCTGTCCGGCGGGCCGCTCGCCGGCCGGCGCGACCGAGGAGGAATCGCCCAGGTTCTCGTGTGAACCGCTCTCACCACGACCGACGCCTCCTTACGTGAGGGATGGGCACCCTGCCTGGGTCAGAGGGTCATGAAGGGCGAGTACTCGATGAGCAGGAGCCTGCGCAGCGCATTGCGGATGCGCGACAGGACTCGGCGGCGCGGCGACGCGGGTACAGACATGACTCCCCCAGCGGCGGTAAGGTACGCCTAGCTGCGTACCTCATGCAAGGTACGCAGCTAGGCGTACCTTGTCGAGGGGTGAAGTGATGGCGGAAGGCGAATTGGTGCACCCTCGCGCTGAGGAGTTGGAGGTGGGGCCCATCCTTTTGGCGCTCGCTGACGCGAACCGGCGTCGAGTCGTGGCTGAACTAGCCGCACAGCCGAATAAAGAGCGGCTGTGCGCTTCCTTCGACCTGCCGGTGGGCAAGTCCAGTCGCACACGTCACTGGCGAGTACTGCGCGAGGCAGGGCTGGTGTATCAGCGCGACGCGGGAAACGGTCTGTACATGCGCCTCCGCAAGGAGGACTTGGACCGCCGATTCCCCGGCCTGATCCAGGCCGTGATCGACGCAGGCTAATCGAGCGATGAGCTGGGTCAACGTGCTGTAGGACGGCGATAGCCGATGAGGACTGCGGCTATGCCGACGAAGGCGAGGAAGTGTTCGGCCTTGCGTTCATAGCGGCGGTGGAGCCTTCGGCAGGCGGCCAAACCAGGACACGGTCCTCTCGACCACCCGGCGGTGACGGCCCAACCGGTTGCAGTCGCCGCGCCGCCGGAATGACCCGCTGCCGTAGCTGACGGGACGGCAGAATGCTGTCGGGAAGTCACCTGACAATGAGTCTGTTGTGCGGGGCCACTCGGGGGAGATCGATGACGACACACAAGGGCCTGGACGGTGAGGCACTGGAGCGGCTGCGCGTCCTGACCGAGCAGAACGTCGTGGGCATCTGGGCCGGCGAGGCTTTCTGCGGGACCGGGTTCTTGGTGACGCCTGACACCGCCCTCACGTGTGCGCACGTGGTGGCCGGGCGCGAGGAGGGCAGCCTGACGGCGACGGTCGGGGGGCACACCGTCGCGATCGAGGTCATCAGTCTTATGCCCGAGACGAAGGGCGCAGGAAGCACTTACGGCTTTCCGGATCTCGCCGAAGTGCGGCTGAGCGAGCCCGCGCACGATTTGCACGGGGTGTGGCTTGCCAGTGCGGGTCCGACGCAGGCGGCGTCGGTGTCCATCCACGGATTCAGCGGGCACACGTTGGAACCGGGCGTCCAGCCCGACACCCTGCACCTCACGGTGGCCGGTCGAAGCGGGCGCTTCGTGCGGCTTCAGTGGGACCAGGTGGTCCAGGGATTCAGCGGCGGTCCGGTGCTCGATACGACGACGGGGCGTGTGTGCGGGGTGCTCAAGGCGTCACGCCACGAGAAGGGAATGTCTGGGGGGTGGCTGATTCCCGTCGACGCCGTGGAGGAATGCTCGCCGGGGTTGCTGGAACGTAACCATGCCGCGCACCGGCCCGGGACGGTCTGGTTCGATCTCGCCCGCAACCGCAGGGGACGGCAGGCAGACCTCTTCGGTCCCGAGCCAGGCGGTCCGAGTTCGGGGAACACGCCAGCGCAGATGCTGGCACGCGGAGCAATGCCGTTCGTGGACCGCCCAGAGCTCAGCGAGCTCCAAAACTGGTGCTATGAACTTGACGATCAGTTGCTGCGCCTGTTGTACGCGCCGGGCGGTTCGGGCAAGACCCGCCTGTCCGCCGAACTGTGCCACCGACTGCGGCACATGGGCTGGATCGCGGGATTCGCAGACAGGGAGTCGCTTGGCAACCCTCTGCGCCGACCCCAGTGGCTGGAAGGCCTCACCGCCGCGCTCGGCGCGGGTTTCCCCTGCTTGGTGGTGTTCGACTATGCCCAAGCACGGCTCGGCGACATCAGCGCTCTCATGACGCATGTCCACCGGCACCGACCTGATGGCATCACCCTGCGCGTGCTGCTGCTGGCACGTTCCGAGGAGCCCTTGTGGCATGCGCTGAAGGAGGAGTTCGAAACACACTACATCGAGGACTGGGCTTTGAGGGGTGCGAGCTCACAGAGGCTGCCCAACACGCTGAGCGCCAAGGACCCCGGCACCCTGGTCATTGAGGCGTTCGGGGAGTTCGCACGCCTGCTGGAATGCCCGTGGGTGCTCATGCCACCGTCCCTCGCGCGCCGGGCCGGCCAGCAGGACTCGATTCTGGGAATGCTTGCGGCTGCCCTCGACGCCGTCCTTACCCTGCGCCAGGGCGAGGAGTGGAGGGAAAGCGACGATCCGCTGGCACGGATCTGTCGGCACGAGATCACGGGGTGGTACACGCTGCTGGAGGACCGTCTCGGGGCGGGCGGTGTCCTGGCGGGGCGGACCGGCCGGATGATGGCAGAAGGTCTGTTGCTGGTGCCGACCCTGGCCCAGCGGCGAGACGGGGGTGACCTGACCGCGCTGTTGACGTCCGTGCGCAGGACTGCCTTCCCCGGGCAGCCGCCCGTCAACGCCCCTGCAGTGCATTCCTGCTTACGCGCGCTGTATCCCGCAACGGACGGTGACCACGTCGCACCCCTTGAGCCTGACCGGCTGGGCGAGATCCTGGTGCGGCGTGTGCTGGCGGAGCCCGAGAGTTCAGGCGACGTCGTCGCCTACCTCGGGGCTGTTCTGGATGTGTCCGCGCTTCGGAACAAGCAGGCGCGGACCAGGGCCGTGTTGGAGACACTCGACGTCCTGGCCCGGGCCCGTGGCTGCACGGCCGTGGGCCGGGTTGCGGACCATCCTGCCCACACGGTCCTCGACCGGGCGCTTGCGCAGGTCGTGCGCGATAATCCCCGAGTCCTGGTGCCGGCCCTCGTAACCGTCGGCGCCCGCGTGCCGCACGCCGAGCCCTTGGTGGACCTGATCCAACCAGTGCTGGAGACCTGCGAGACCGACCTGCTCTGCCTTGTCGAACCCTGTCTTCCCGGCTATCCGTCCAGCCTTTCCGCGTTGTCGGCGCTCGTGCTTCAGCGGCTGCTCCAAATGCCTGACGCGGGGAGCGACCACACCAGTCGGCACATCCGTCTGAGGCGTCTGCGTAGGTACAGCCTGCGACTGGAGGAGAGCGGACACCGGGAGGATGCCGTGCGGGCAGCTGACGAGGCGGTCCTGCTCAGCCGCGATCTTGTCCGCAGGTCCGCGCAGTATCGGTCCGACTACGCCGCGGCGTTGCACAACCTGAGCCTGCTGCGGCACCGGTCCGGGGAGACGGAGTCGGCGTTGGGGCTCAGCGTCGAGGCTGTGTCCCTATACCGGGAGCTCATAGGCAGCAATCCCGATATGCGGCATCGAACCCTCATGGACATGGCAGGTGCGCTGAGCACGCTGGCCTTGCTGCGGCTTGGAGATACACAGGTCAACGGCGCGGCCCGTGATGCCGCCGAGGGCGTCATGCGGTGCGAACAGGTGCCGGAAGGAGCTCGTGAAGACGAGGTGTACCTCACCTGCCTGGAAACCCTGGCCGAGTGCCGCCACCGCATAGGCAAGACCGAGGAAGCACTCACCTCCAGCATGCAGGCGGTCGAGCGGCTGGAGGAGTTGCTCAGGCTCCGGCCCGGCCGCTATCTCGCCCGGCTGCCCGAGACCCTGCAACGCCATGGCTTCGGGCTGATCCGGGCCGGGCGTTTCAGCGAGGCCTACCAGGCGCTGAGCCGGGCGGCGACGGAGCGCGCGGCGCTGTCGTTACGTACCTCGCCGCGACTGCGTGAGCAGCAGGCGATGGTGCTCCAGGTGCTGCTCCAACTCAGTGACGAATTCGATGAATTCACACACGAGCACTCATCATGGGTGCAGATGAAGACCGTGCTGGACGGTTGCATGAGCTGAAAGGAGCCCGGCGCCGATGGACAACGTAGCGTCTGCCCACGCCGAACCCCCACCCATCCGGCGGCAGCGGGCAGTGGAGGTCTTCCGGAACCGCTTCGGTGCGCTGTTCAACGATGAAGTGCTCTCGCCGTCGGGCAAGCAGGGCCGCTATCTGCGCTGGCAGTGGTCCCACAGCGGAGTGGTGATCGTCCCCATGGGGCAGGACGGTTTCGCGTTCGTTCCCACGTACCGATACCCGATCGGCGAGGTCTCCCTGGAGTTCCCCCGGGGCGGTTGCGAAGCGGATGAGGATCCAGCTGTGGCGGCCGTACGGGAACTACGGGAGGAGACCGGCTTCGACTGCGCCCCGTCCGCACTGCGCCCACTGGGCGTCATTCACGCCGAGACGGGCTTGATCGAATCGGACGTGCATGTTTTCGCCGCCGAAGTCCGCCCCACCGGATCAGCAGGCACCCCGTCGGCCGCCGAGCCGGAGGCCATGGAGTCGGTGGCCGAGCCGGTCTGGGCCTCGCGTACGGAGGTGGTGAAGTGGCTGCAGAGCGGCAGCGTCACCTGTGGCGTGACGCTGGCTGCCCTGGCGCTTGCAATCGCAGACGGCTCCGGCACCGGCTCCGAGCCGCCGATGTGAGCGGCGTCCGGCTCAGCCGACGTACGCACCCGTGATCACGCGCTGCCGCATCTGCTGTGCGTCGAGTTCTCCGATGCCGGCCGCGCCGTCTGCGGCCGGCACACTCCGGTCGACGACCTGCAAGTCGAGGTAGTCCTCGTCCCCGTCGGCCGCCGGCACATCGAGTCCGGCGCCGAGCGCGCCGGTCAGCGAGTCCTGGGAGATGCCGAAGCGCATCAAGTTGTGGTTGCCGTCCAGGACCGCCCGCGCGCGTTCGTCGGTATCGCGGAAGGCACGCACGAAGGCCTCCTGCATCCACGTGCTGAACTCAGCCATGGCCTCCATCAGCTGGGACAGGTCTGGTTGGCTGCCTCGACGCAGTAAGCCCAGTTGGCGAACGAGGACGCTGCGGGACGGCTGCTCGGTGGCCTCAAGGAACACCTCGACCGGCAGTCGACCCAGCAAGAAACCGTCGAGAATGCTGGCGGGCAGCGTGGTGCGCTCCAGGACCTTGCGGGTGGCAACAGCGGCGGGTAGCTCGACACTGCGCGGGGCAGCGGTCCCGGCTCCCAGCACATGGGGGAGTGCCTGGCGGTACGACTCGCCCGCGGCCCGGTCTACGGCGGCCACGGCGAGCACGACCTCCGTGCTTCCCGACGAGCCGGTCCGGAAGGACTCCTCCCAATCTTTGAGGGCTTTGAAGTACAGCGGCTCCTGCCCTCTCACAAACTCCAGCGCGGCTTCAACCGTTCCACGCGTCTCTCCCCCGGCGTTCCGCGTCTGCTCCTCCAGCAGCCGGATCACTCCGGACTTGAAGGCAGCCGATACGGCGTCAAGGCGGTAGGTGACCGCGTGGGCATGCGTCATGCCGTCCATCAGCTCCGCGTATGCGGCACTGGGCACGTGTTCGACCTGCCGTAGCTTTTGAGCGTCCCGGACGGCCGTCAGCGTCTGCCCGTCCCGGCACGCGACCCGGATACGGCCGCTCCGCAGGAGCGGCGCGAGATCCGACCTTACGGCTTGGCCGTCGGCTTCGTGAGAGGACACCAGAGCACGAAAGAGGGGAGTGTTGAGCGACTGCGAATCGCCAACGAGCAGAGTGTCGGACAGTAGAACGTGGAACAGCACGCGTGCCCGGAGATCCTCGGGGCTTGCGATGGGGGACTGCCGATGGATCTCGACGTCGGAGAGGTAAACCTTCTCTGACGATAACCGGGCATGCTGGTTGACCATGACCACTTCCTTCTGTGACCGTGAGGTGATTGTAGGTGACCGGTCGCGCCGGACGTCCCGAACCGGGCATCCTTTCGCCGGGAGGCGACGAGCCAAACAAGAGGAGGGCACGTGTCCGATGCGGTCCAGGCAGTCATGCCGGACGGAACCTCGATATGGGTGCGCGTCAACGACGAAGACGAGGGCCCCCGGGACACCGGCTTCGGTGACCGCCTGTCACGGCAGCTCGGCGATCTCCCCCAGACCCTGGAGACCGTCACGCGCAGCGTCAGGTCGGGACTGCGGCGCGCGGCCCCGGACGAGGTGACGCTCGAATTCGGCATCGAAATCGCAGTCAAGAGCGGCCAACTGGTGAGCGTCGTCACGGAGGCCGGGGGCAAGGCCACCCTCAAGGTGACAGTTGCCTGGCGCAAGGGGGAGCCCGCAGTGAGCGCCGTCACGGAAACACCCTGCGAGGATCCCGAGGAGGACCCCGAATAACAGGCAGGCACGCGCTGCTCGTACCCGTGCGGTACGCCGATGGCCGCTCCGTGCCCGGCGTACCATCGAACCCTCCTCCACCGTGAACGGTCCGGCGTCGCAGCCGTCACAAGCCGGCGCTGTCGCGGGCCATCCGATAGTCATTGCCGCCGCGCAGTTGCCCGTCTGCAACCCGTCCAGAACCGGAGCTGCTGGTGTCCTCGGCTGATCTTTCACAGCCGCTCCCGGAGCGGCTGCACGCCCCGCCGTCCCAGCAGGCGTGCCTGGATCACCGTCGCCGCGGTCGCCGTGTTCGCCGCGTCAGCCACGGCAGTTCAAGAAGCTGGTGTGGACGGAGGCGGGCTACCCCGACCAGCTCACGCCGGGCGACCGGGCGAGAGAGGCGGAGCTGCCGCCCGACGTGCTGCCCTGGCGGTCATGACGGCGGATGTCCGCTCCGGGAGAGTCTGGTCGGGTCCGCAGGTGGCCCGGCACCGCGCCAGGTACCGGCCCCGACGTCGATGCGGTGTTTCGCATTCGGGGGAGGGACCGCTTCCGCCCCAGGTACCTACTAGGTACCATTCGGGTATGCCATCGCTGAATGTGTCCTTCACCGACGAGGAACTCGAGGGCGTGCGGGCTGCCGCCGCCGCCGAGGGCAAGAGCCTGAAGCAGTACCTCCACGACCTCGGGGTCCGCGAGATGCAGCGTAAGCAGTTCGTCTCCGGCGCCGCCGGATGGGCGGAGCGGCTGCGGGAGGAGTTCGACGCCGCCTTCCCCGACGAGGTGCCGCCCGGCGCTCACGGCAACGAAGTCGCCGCCTGATGCACCTCTACGTCGACGTTTCCTGGCTGCTCGACGTCCAGGAGACCGCGCTCGGCCACGACGACCTCTCCGTCGCCGACTACTCGGCGCTGGTCGCCGCCGTCGCCCGACACAGGACCCGGCTGCCCACTCTCGCGGCCGCCGACCCCGATGCCGCCTGGCGCGCGGCAGCCCTCATGCACACCATCGTGCGCCTGGAGCCTCTCCCGTACCGCAACAGCCTGTACGCCGCCTTCATCGCCGCTCAGTACATGGACCAGTCCGGCGAGGGCATCGACCCGCCCTACGGCGCCCCGTCCGACCTCGTCCGCAAGATCCGGGACACCGGCATCCGGATCCAGGAGGTCGCCGACCAGCTGCGCGCCTGGAGGGTATAGCGCCTCAGTCCCCTGCGAAGCGGGGCCGCGATCACTCTACCGACCAGGCGCCTGGCCGCAGCCGGACCCCACCGTCGGCCGTGCCGGCCGCTTCCGTCCAGCGGGCGGCGTGCTCTACGAGTGGAAGCCCCCGTCGGAAATGGAGGTGATCAACAAGAAGTCAGGTCCCTATTCTCAATTCTCACCCGCATGGGACCACCCGCGTATCCGCCCCAGCTCGTGCCCGGCGACCGCATAGCGGCCATCTCACCCTCCTCCGGCCTCCCCGGGGCTCTTCCCACTCCTGTACGAGCTGGGAATCAAGCGGCTACGTGAGGAGTTCGACCTGGAAACGGTGGAATAACCGACCACCCGCAAGATGGGCGCCACCTCCAAGGAGCGCGCCGACGACATCCACGCCGCGTTCGGCGACCCGACGATCAAGGGGGTGAGGGCCGGCGTCGGCCAGATCACGGTGCTCTCCTTACCGGACCGCGAGTTGATCCGTCCCCACCGCAAGCCCTTCTTCGGCACCAGCGACAACACCGCGTCCGGGGCGGAGTCCCAGGTGGGCGCCCTGGAAGTCGGCCGTCGAGGTCGAGGTGCCAGTCGCCGGACCGGCGCTGGACCGGTAGGCGTTCGGCACCGGGGCCCTCGCGGACTTGCCTTCCGCGGAGGCGGCCCCGGGCGGGAGGCCCGGGTCGAGCAGGTCGGTGTGGATGGTGCGGGGCACGGGTTCTGCGGTCGCGGGGTGAGCGGCTGCGTGAGGCAGTTGTCGTGGGGGTCGCAGTTCCTCTGCGCCGGCTCTGGGGCACCCGCCGGGCCGAGACGAAGGAAGCGGCCTCGATGGTGCGCAGGTCGGCCGCCGCCAAGGCATCGGCGAGGTCGCAGCGGTCGGCCGCGGGTACCACGACGGGTTCATCCTGGAGGCCGTCGCGAAGTACCACGTCGGTGAGCCGGACGTTCGCCTGCGTCACCTCAGATCACCCCGGCGGCGCGAAGTTCCGCCGACCGGGCGTCACCGATGCGGAGCGTTCCGCCGAGCAGCTTGTCGGTGTGCTCTCCAGTTCCGGGCCGATCCGCTGGACTGCCGGGACTGTTGGGCAGGGCGGGAACGACCGGGGAAGCGCACCCTCTGCACCTGCTCATCGATGAAGACCTCGAATTCCTGTACCGTTCCGCGCGCCAGATACCGCGGCTCCTCGACGATGCTGGTGGCGTTGTGGACCGGGCCCGCGGGGAAGCCGGCCTCGGTGAGGGCGTCCAGGGCTTGGCGCAGGTTGCGACGAGAGGTCCAGTCCGTGATGGCCTGATCCCCCGTTCCGGCGCTCGGGTACAACTGCGGCGCCGCTGCGGGCCGACGCACCGTCAACCCCCGGGGGCCGGCGCACGTCAGACCCGGTCTCTGGCCCGCGCCGAGGCGGCCTACGAGCGCGCGGGCGGGGGGGGGGGGAGAGAGAGCCGGACGCCTGGCTGTCGTTCCTCAGGCCGGCCGAGCTCACCGGCCTGGCCGACGCCGCCCATCACGCTTTTGGCCTTGGTCCGGCGACGTCCTCCCGCTCCCCGACGCACCCCTGTACGACGCTTCCTGCAACTGCGCCGAGACTGACTTCATCGTGCGACCGGCATGCCATGCCACCGGCCGGGCTTGCCTTCGACGGCGCCCTTCTCGTCCAGCCGCTCAGTACATCGGCGCGCGAGTGACGCGGTCCGCGGCGGTCCGCGAACTGCGGACGGCTGCGGCGGCCACGACCGCGTCCACCAGCATGTTCGGGGCGTGGTGTACCTCAGGAGGGCCGGACGCTGATCAGCCCGCCTGGCTGCTGTCCTTGTACGCGCCCCAGCCGTGCCAGCGCTCGATCTCGATCCAGGCGCTGACCCGCGCCCGGTCTCGTTGCGCGTAGGGCTTGCCGGTGTACTGCTGGCTGAGCCGGTCGATACCGGTGAGGTCTGAGTCGTTTCGCATCTCGGCGACCCGGCCGATGAGGCTGATGTGGTTGTACCAGTTGGCTTCGTCCAGCACCGTGAGAGCGACCCGTGGATCGTTGCGCAGATGGTCCAGACGCTTGCGGCCCTCGTCCATGTTGACCAGGACGCGGCCGTCGTCCTCCCACAGGTACCAGGTGGCGGTGGAGACGGGCTGGCCATCCGGCCGGAGCGTGGTGATGACCGCCGGATTGGCCTTTTTGATCATGGCGATCGCATCGGGGGTAAGCGGAGGCTTCGACATCGTGCTTCTCCTCGACAGCTGTATTGGTTGGGGGCCCGTCTGCTGTGGCCTCGTACACGCTGTCACATTTCACGCGAGAGGAGCTGTCGCACGACGCTCGCCGCCCAGATGGTGCCCGTGTGGGCGAACGGCGCCCTCCCACAGTCGCAGTGAGGTCTCTGAGGATCTGGCGAGCCCGCTTCTCTTGCTTTCGCCGGACCCCATCGCCATGTCCGGCATCCCGGAGCGCGGTACCGCTTTCCCAGTGTCCCGCGTACCGCCAAGAGAGCGGACGGGACTGGTCGAGGCGCTCGAGCGGGTGACTCGGCCCAGGAGATCCCGCGAGCCGCGATGAGTCCTGCGGCGTCCGGCGGTCCTAAGGTGGAACCCGTCGCCGAGGAGGACTTCTGATGCGCAGCGTGACGTATTCGATGGGTGTCTCACTTGACGGCTACATCGTGGGGCCGGACGGCGCCTTCGACTGGACGGCGCCCGACGCGGAGGTCTTTCGCTTCTGGATCGACGAGATTCGAGGGGTCGGCGTTCACCTCTTGGGACGACGACTGTACGAGACGATGCTGTACTGGGAGACCGCCGACCAGGATCCATCGCTTGACGACTCAATGCGCGAGTGGACCTCGCTCTGGAAGCCGCTCCCGAAGGTGGTGTTCTCCACCACGCTGTCGGCGGTGCAGGGCAATGCCCGCCTGGTCTCCGGCGGCCTGGCGGAGGAGATCGAGCAGTTGCGAGCCGAGCCGGAGGAGGGCGACATCGCGATCGGCGGCGCCACTCTCGCCGCCGAGGCGGCCGCGATGGGGCTGATCGACGAGTACCGGGCCATGGTCTACCCGGTGCTGGTTGGCGGTGGAATTCCGTTCCTTCCTCACGGCGAGCGCCGGGTGGATCTCGAACTCGTCGAGACCCGCACCTTCAGCTCGGGGGTCGTCTACCTCCGCTACCTCGTGGCGCGTTAGTCGGTTCGTCCGCCGAGTTTTCCGGCACTCGGACGATGCTGTCCGTGATGCGGGCCAGGGTGGGGGAGGGTGATGCATCGGAACGAAAGACCCGGCGGCGCTCGCACGTGATGTGAACATGTCCGCCGGTCACCTGAGTCGGCAGTTCCGGGCCGCCTATGGTGAGTCGCCGTACGCGTACCTGATGACGCGTCGCATCGCGCGGGCGACGGCGCTGCTGCGGCGGGGCGACCCCGCCGTCACCGAGGTCTGCTTCGCGGTCGGCTGCGCATCGTTGGGCACGTTCACCACCCGCTTCACCGAACTGGTCGGCATGCTACCCGGGGCCTTCCGGCCCCAGGCGGCGGATGCGGCGGTCGGCCGTGCCGATGCTGAGCGTACGGCCCGCGAGGCGGGGTCGGCCGTCGAGGTGGAGGGGATGCCGGCGTGCGTGGCGAAGCAAGTCTCGAGACCGGTCAGGAATCGAGAAGCCCCGGCGGCCGCGCAGCCCTAGCGTGATGGTCATGGCAACCACTACTTCCACCGCAGCCGCCACGGCCCTGGCGTCCGTCACCCTTGAGGTGGCCGACCCCGAGGCCGCCCGCCGCTTCTACAGCGCCTTCGGGGTGGACACGTACGTACGCCTGCGGGTGTGCGAGGCACACTCCACCGGATTCCGCGGCTTCACTCTGGCGCTCACTGTGTCCGGGCCGGCCACCGTCGACAGCTTCGTCGGCACGGCCCTGGACGCCGGCGCCACGGTACTGAAGCCCGCCGCGAAGTCGCTGTGGGGCTACGGCGGCGTCGTCCAGGCCCCGGACGGGACGATCTGGAAGATCGCGACCTCGGCGAAGAAGGACACGGGTCCCGCCACCCGCGAGATCGACGAGGTCGTCCTGCTGCTCGGCGTCGAGGACGTGAAGGCCACCAAGCAGTTCTACGTCGGCCGGGGCCTGACCGTGGCCAAGAGCTTCGGTGGCAAGTACGCCGAGTTCGCCCCCGGTCGGTCCAGCCCCGTCAAGCTGGCGCTGTACAAGCGCCGTGCCCTTGCCAAGGACCTCGGAGTTCCCGCCGACGGCACCGGCTCGCACCGCATCGTCCTCGGCAGCACCGTCGGCACCTTCACCGACCCGGACGGGTTCGTCTGGGAGGCTGCCGCCTCGCTCGCGCCGACGCCGTCCTGACGTCCGGTCCCCGCCCTCCCGCCCGGCCCCACCCTGTACGAGAGGAAACCTGCCACGCCGTCCACGAAGTCGTCCCCCGAGGACTCCGGCACGACCACCGAGAAGCACAACGGATTCACCGCCGAGGAGCGGGCGGCGATGAAGGAGCACGCACGCGAGGAGAAGAAGGCGGCCGCGCGGCGCGGTTCGTCCCGGGCGGAGAAGGATGCGGCGGCGGAGCGGGACGTGCTCGCGAAGATCGCCGAGATGCCTGAGGCGGACCGCGTGCTCGCCGAGCGGATCCACGAGATCATCAAGACCACCGCTCCGGACCTGGCTCCTAAGCTCTGGTACGGGATGCCCGCGTACGCCAGAGACGGCAAGGTCGTCTGCCACTTCCAGAGCGCGGAGAAGTTCAAGTCGAGGTATGCCACGCTCGGCTTCAGCGACCAGGCGGCACTCGACGACGGCACCATGTGGCCGACCGCTTACGCCCTGAAGGAGCTGACAACGGCCGACGAACAGCACATCAGTGCGCTTGTCAAAAAGGCGGTGGGCTGAGGCCGGCCGGGGCAGAACCGGCGGCGAGAGCGACCGAGCCGTGGAAGATGTTCACACGCTTGGCACAACGCGTCGGCGCGGCCGGCTGGTCCCGCAGGAAGGCGCGCCGGGATCGAGGTCACGGCGGAGTTGGCCCGGGGCCGGCTGCGCGATCAGCACCCTGTCTTGGCCGGTCACTCGTTGAGGCTCGGCGCGCGTGGTTGGGACAACCAGCCGTGGCCTCCCGGTGACGACCTCGCCGTCCGGTTGCCGTGGGCGAAGCAGTCGGCGGATGCGCTGCTGCGCACGGAGGATGCCTGGCTTCCCACCCTCGCCCCGCGCCTTCCGCTGCCGGTCCCTGTCCCGCAGCGCCTCGGTGAGCCCTCCGAGTTCCGCGGCCGTGGATCGTCACGACCTGGGTGCGGGGCGCGAGCCCCGCTGACCGCGCCCCGGCCACGCGCGCTGCGAAGGCGGCCGACACATTGGCCGGCTCTCTGACGGCTCCTCACCACCCCGCTCCCGCGGGGGCGCCGTCCGGTCGTGACCGCGGGGGCCACTGGCTGGCCATGCCGAGCAGTTCGCCGAGCTTCTCACCCTCGGCCACCGAGCTGGGGCTGATCCCCGACGCGGCCCCCGTCCGCGCGGTCTGGGAAGACGCTGCCGCCGCGCCCGACTGGGCGGGTCCGGGGCTCGGGCTCCACGGTGACCTGCATCCGGCCTCTGACGGTCACCCCGCCACCCGGCGCCTCAAGTGATCCATTTCCGGTCGGTCATACATGGGCCTCCGCACAAGGAGACACGTCCTCACAGATGGAGGGAACCGCCGGCCCGCGGGCGATCAGGACGTCGGCTTTGCGGTGCCAGCCGAGGGAGGAGTAGAGGCGCTGGCCTTCCTCGCTGGCAATGAGAAGACCGGTACGGGCACCCTGGGACACGGCGGCCTCCGCCAGGGTGCTCATGATGGCGCGGCCCAGGCCGCGGCGGCGGTGCGCCGCGTCCGTCTCGATGCGATCGGCGATCGCGTCGCCGCCGACCACGGCAATGGCGCCGCGCGCTGCCACCTCTCCCGAGGGGCCATGGAGGGAGACGGTCGTGACCGGTCCCTCCGTGCGCACCTCGCGCTCGTACGGTGCGGCGGGCGCGTGCTGCGGGTGCACGGTCAGATCGGTCGTCATGAACCACTCGGACCGGTGGAGCAACTCCAGTCCGGCGGCTTCGACGACGGCTTCGACTGCGCCTGGACGCAGCGTAGGTACGGTGAGCCAGGTGATCTGCCGCGCGGCGGCGACGGCTGCCGCCAGCCGCGCCAAGGACTCGGGCTCCTCGTCCGCGCGCAGCGCGAACACCTCGACCTCTCGGCCGGGTTGGTCGCAATTGGACCGCAGGCCGTCCCCGGCGGGCTCGAGCGGCTCGGCCTCGGGCAGGGAGCGGGCGACGGTCCAGCCGTCCAGCCAACGTCGTATGAGCTCTGTCTCGATCCTCGTCATCCGGCGATTAGAGCATGACCGCAACCGGTGGGCCGGGGAACAGCCGTCCCTCGTTGTTCGCCGCCGCCCAAGGACCCGCCCTCCAGAACACCTGCAGCGGGTCGCAGTCGTCCGGCCCGGCCGGCAGGTCGGGGATGACCCTGCGGTACAGCTGCGCAAGCCCGATCAGCGGCAGTGGTGCGGTCGCAGCGGGCTCCTCGACGCGGTGTTCCTGCTCCAGTTTCTTCAGCAACTGCCGTTCCTCGTCCGTGGGGCCGGGGTTGGTTTCGCTGAGCCAGGTGGCAGCCAGGTTCCGCCGCCACCGGTGGATGTCCGCCGGGCGTCGGCCACGCGCGTGGCCATGGGGCTCGGTGCCCACCGGCCCCGGGTCGTCCGCCGGCCCCAGCAGCGGACCGCCCACGGAACCGTCCGCCACGTCCGGTCGGCCCGGGCGCGGATGGAGCCGGGTGGTGGTGCCACAGTGGGCCGACAGCTCGGGGAACAGCGCCTCGACCTCGAGCGGGCGCGGCGATGTAGTCCTGGAGATGCAGGTGACCTTGGACAGCTGTGACAGCTCGCCCGTGGGATGGGGTCGTTCTTCAAGGAGTGCGGTTGTGCCAGGCCGATCGCTGCCGGCACCGGTACGCGATCCGGTTCAGGGACGCTCTCGGCAAGCAGCGTGAAGAGGCCGGTTTCGGCACGCAGGACGACGCGATCGAGCGCCTGACGCAGAACTACGCGGAGAGAAAGAAGACAGCGCCATCGGTTGCCGAAGCCCGCCGCGAACTCGGCCGGCGGACGGTCGCGGAATACGCGAAGCAGTGGCGCCCCGGCAACGGAGATGACGGAGTACTCCACGGGGTCCGCTCCCGGTGCCTGACGGGATGTCGGGCCGGCCGCGAAAAGGACTGCGGTGACATGGGGAAGCGCCTTGTTGAAGCGAGGCGGATCATCGACTGCGTCGGCTGTAGAGGCTCGACCGGCCGAAAATGCTGAGTCGCTTGGCGTACGGGTGCGGGATTCCGGCGGGTCAGACAGATGAGGTTCGAGAAGTCGGCGAGTGGCCTGACGCGGTGGTGCCCGTCGGGTGTGGACCGTTCACCGGCGGACGGCGGAGGGCTTGCGGGTGCGGCAGGCGGGTCATGGTGCTGAACCGTGCTGCGCGGCGGCGCAAATGCCGGTGGCCGAGGGCGGGTTCGGGGGGAGCGGGTGGCCGCGTGGTCCGGTAGAAGATCCCTTTGCCGAGCTCGACGAGGAGCAGGTAGACGACGACCATGGCGGCTACCGCGGCGAAGAAGGCTGTCGGTAGGGGCTGGAAGCCGAGGACATTCGCCAGCGGGGTGGCCGGCAGGCCGGCGCCGAGGGCGACGACTCCCAGCGCGGTCAGTGTCAGAGGCAGGCTGGGGCGGCTGCGCCAGAACGGTATGCGGCGGGTGCGGATGGCGAAGATCACCAGGGTCTGGGTGGCGAGGGACTCCACGAACCAGCCGGTGTGGAACTGGGCGGCGTCGGCGTGGAAGACGCCCAGCATCACGGCGAAGGTGACGAAGTCGAACAGGGAGCTGATCGGCCCGAAGCAGATCATGAAGCGCCGGATGAAGGCGATGTCCCAGTGCGCGGGGCGGCGTACCTGCTCCTCGTCGACCTCGTCGGTGGGGATGGCGAGCTGGCTGGTGTCGTAGAGAAGGTTGTTGAGCAGGATCTGGGAGGGCAGCATCGGCAGGAAGGGCAGGAACAGTGAGGCTCCGGCCGCACTGAACATGTTGCCGAAATTGCTGGACGTGCCCATCAGGACGTATTTGATGGTGTTGGCGAAGATTCGCCGTCCCTCGGCGACCCCGTCCGCCAAAACCCCGAGGTCCTTCTCCAGCAGGATCACGTCGGCGGCGTCCTTGGCCACATCGGTGGCCGAATCCACCGAGATGCCCACATCGGCGGCGTGCAGTGCGAGGGCGTCGTTGACGCCGTCGCCGAGGAAGGCGACGTCGCGGCCGGTTCGCCGCTGGATCCGTACGATGCGGGCCTTGTGCTCGGGGCTGACCCGGGCGAAGACGGTGGTGTCGCGGATGGCGGTGGTGAGCCGCTCGTCGTCCATGGCGTCGAGGTCGGTCCCGGTCAGCACGGCGGCGTCGGTCAGCCCCAGGTCGTGGCAGACCTTGGCGGCGACCGCGGGGTTGTCCCCGGTGACGATCTTCACCGTGACGCCGAGCGCGTCCAGCTGCCCCAGTGCATCGGCCGCGTCGTGTTTGGGCGGGTCGAGGAAGACCAGCAGACCGGCCAGACGGAGGTCCCTCTCGTCGGCGGCGCGGAGTGCGGTGGCCGGGTGGGCGGGCCGGGTCGCAACCGCGACGACGCGGTTGCCTGCGGCGAACTCCGCGGCCAGCGCCTCACGGACTGGCCCGGGCACCTCCACGCAACGTTCCAGCACCGTCTCCGGGGCTCCCTTGGTGATGAGCACCGTGTCACCGGCGCGATCGGTGACGGTGACGGAGACCATCCGCCGCTCATGGTCGAAGGGCAGGACGCCGGTCCGCGTCCAGCCGCTCAGCCACGAGCGCTGAGCGGCGGCGGCCGGGGAGTCCCACAGGGCGTCGTCGAGCGGGTTTCCGCCCACGGGCCGGCCCTGGCCGTCCACGTCCGATTCGGTGCACAGCAGCCCCCGGCACAGCACTTCCTCCGCTGGGGTACCGGCGACGGGTACGGCCCGCATGAAATCGATGCGGCCCTGGGTGAGGGTTCCGGTCTTGTCGGTGAACAGCACATCGACGTCGCCGAGGTCCTCGATGCACACCAGCCGTTTGACCAGCACCTTGCGGCGGCTCATCCGCCGTGAGCCCGCGGCCAGGCTGGTGGAGACGACCGCGGGCAGCAGTTGCGGCGTGATGCCGACCGCGATGGCCAGTGAGAACAGCAGGGCGTCGATCAGCGGCTTGTGCAGTGCGACGTTGATGATGAAGATCGACGTGGTCAGTGCCCCGGCGACGTGGACCAGGAGCATGGAGAAGCGGCGCAGTCCCACCTGGAACTCGGTCTCCAACTGGTGTCCGCTCAGCCCGGCGGCGATCTTCCCGAACTCGGCTTCGGCGCCGGTGGCGACCACGACACCGCGGCCGCTTCCGGAGTGCACCACCGTGCCCATCAGGGCGCAGCCGGACAGGTCCGCCAGCGCCGTGCCGGCCGGCACGGCAGCGGTGTCCTTGGCGACCGGCAGCGACTCACCGGTCAGCACCGACTCGCTGCACTCCAGTCCCGCGGTCGCGAGCAGCCGCAGATCCGCGGGCACGATGTCGCCGAGCCGCAGCTCGACCACATCACCCGGGACCAGGGCGGTGACCTCCACCTCCTGTGGTCGCCCGTCTCGCAGCACGACCGCGCGGTGACGGATCTTCGCGTGCAGCGACTGGGCGGTCTTCTCCGCCCGGTATTCGTTGATGAAACCAAGGCCGACGGAGAGCGCCACGATCACCCCGATGATCATGGCGTCGCTGCGCTCCCCGACGAAGTACGACACGACCGCCGCGGCGAGCAGCAGGCCGAGCAGCGGCGACCGCACCTGATGCCACAGCACCAGCCAGGCCCGGGCCCGGTGGGAGTGGACGGCGTTGGGGCCCCAGCGCTTCAGCCGTCGTGCTGCCTCCTCCGACGACAGGCCGCCTTGCGGTACCTGGAGATCACGGAGCACCTGCGCGGTGGGCAGGGCGGCCGCGGAGACGGCACGTCCCGCGGCCGCCGGCTTCGCTCCGACAGTGGTCACCATCAGCGACCACCGCCCCGGCGTTCGCCCTCCCACACAGGGGAACGCGTCGGCGTAGAGCCGGAGGAATGTCCGGCAGTGCTCAGTGGCCGGGCGGACGGGCCCGCACCCGAATCACGGGTCAGTTGCCTCACCATCCCACCTTCCACCCTCCGCCGCTCACGTCCCAATGGGCCTTCGGGCCCTGTTACCGGGACCTGCTGCCCACCGTGCGGCGTGCTTCGGTCAGTCGGTGTGACGGCCATGAGAGCGCCCGACAAGTGAGGCCGCCCGCTGGACGACGGCCCATCCCGGCGGTCGCCATCCGGTGGGGGCGACGCCCGGCCGATGGCGGGGAACCCGTATCCGCAGCGTCCGGGGACTGATCCGGCACCGGACGGGAGTCCGCGGTCCTGCACCAGGGCGGCATACGCTCCGAACGACACGTTGCTGACACGGTCGCAGAATGGCTGAAGGATTTCCCCCACTCATATGCCGTTGTTGACGTGCGCGCCGTAAACGCGGCGTGACCGGGCGTGCCGCGCCCGCTCTGGCGTAGGAGGTCACCTTTCCCCCGCGTCGCTTCAAGACGAGGTTCCGGGCCATATCGGAGGGCAGGCCCCTCCTACCACCAGAGAGGGGTCCGCCGGTCCACCCGTTCGGCAGCACGCCGCGCCTGCGGGCCGGGGCACCCCTAGCATGCTGATTGTGCGACCCATTCTCCCGAAGATTGAGGGCGGCCGGGTACAGGGCCTCCTGCAGCTCATCGAGGACGGCATCCACCTCGTCGTCGCGGCGCTCCTCGTACTGCTCGCGGGGCTCCTGAGCGTTGGGGTCGTCCACGACGTCATCAGGTCGGTCCAGGGGCCGTACCGCGAGGAGACGGTCGTTCTCTCCGCCCTGGACAACAGCCTTGTGCTGTTCATCGTGGCCGAGCTGCTCCACACCGTCCGCCTCACCATCAGGAACCAGACCCTCGATGCGGAGCCTTTCCTCGTCGTCGGCCTGATTGCCGGCATCCGCAAGGTGCTCATCGTGACGGCCGAGGCGGAGAAGTCCTTCCGGTGGAACGTGGAGGGCATCGAACTGCTGATCCTGGCGGGTCTGATCCTCGTGATGGCGACAGCGGCGTACGTGTGGCGGCGCTCGACGCGGCCGGGAGACTATTTCCCGCTCGGGGAGGCGCGGCGCCCCCCGGCGCCGTCACCCACCTCGGTGCGCGGGTCCTGATCCGTCACCTTCCGCAGCCAGGGTCGCCCGCACCCGCTGGTCCTCGCGAGCAGAGCCGACGTCCCGTTCCAGGGGTGTGCGGCTCACGGCCGTCGCGAGGTCTTCCAAGGCCCGTTTTTGCAGTTCCGCCTCGCGCCGCCCAACCGGGCTCCCGTTGCCGGCGGCGGCGTCCTCCCACGCGTGGAGCGCCTCCTCCACGCGCCCCCAGTCCGGATTCCTGTGCTCGCGCACGTCGACTGCTGCCTTCGCGGTGTCCGTCTCCAGGGCCTCGGCGAACCGCTCCGCCTCGGGGACGAAACGGCTGTCGGCCCGTGGGACGTGGCTCTCCATGAGCATCGCCGCCCGGCCGAACCCCTTGAGCGCTTCCTGCGCCTCCCGCGCCTCGCGCGACGTCAGACCTCTGGGGCGGACCGGTTCCTGCCTTGCCTGTTCGTATGCCTCCTGCCAGGCGGCACGTGCCTCCCTGCTCGCCAGCAGTGCCCTGCGCATGTCGGCGTGATGCTCCCGGGTCGGTTCGGCGTAGTTGCGGAGCACCGCGGCCGCGTAGCGGCCGTTGGCGGCGAGCCAGTCCGCAAGCCGAGCGGGCAGCCGGGGTGTCTCCCATGCGGGGAACACCACGTACGCCAGCATTGCCAGGACCCCGCCGAGCAGGGTGAGCACCACCCGCTCCGGGACCGTCTGCTCCCATGCCTGGCCGCCCATGCCGAGCAGGAAGACGACGTACGCGGCAGTGAAGCACTGGGAGTAGGCGTAGCCGGTACGGATCAGCGTGTACGACAGGCCCGCCGAGACCACCGCCAGCGCGCCGAACACATGGGCGTCCGGTCCCAGGCCCCGCACCATCCCGGTGGCGAGCGCGACCCCCGCCAGGGTCCCGGCGAAACGGGCCACCGCACGCGCGTACGTCCCGTGGAAGTCCGGCCGCATCACCATCACCGAGGCGATGGGCGCCCAGTAGCCGTGGCCCAGGGGGAGCCGGGCGGCGATCAGATAGCCGAGCGTGGCCACCGCCGCGAGGCGGACGGCGTGCCGGAACACGGGCGAGTCCCGGCGGAGCTCACGGCGGACCGCCCGGACGACGACCGGGACCAGCCGGAACATTGTCGGGCGCACCAGGAACGGGGCGCCCGCGGGGCCGGGGGGCGTGGGCGTCCTCCCGCGCGCGCCGCCGCTCCCGGCGATCTCCAATGCCTCCCCGAGCAGTTCCACGAGCCGCTCGGCGGCTTGCCGCGCGGGGCCCTCCAGCACCTCGTGCTCCTCGTCGACGCGCAGGACGTCCGTGCTCGCGGGCCGCACCTCGGCGGGAGTGCCGCGGCGGATCGAACGGGCGGCCGCATCCAGGACGTCGGCGGCCGCGTCGAGCAACTCCCGCGCGCGGTCCCGCCCGGGTCCCTCCGCCGGGGCGCCGACGTCCGGGTCGGCGAGTGCGGCGACGACCGGCCGAATGCGCTCGGCGAGTCCCCGGGGGCCGTGGAGGACGGGGGGACGGGTGCGGGCCTGTGACGGCGTCACGGCGGCTGCGTCCCGGGCCGTCATCAACGGTTCCGGGTCGAACGGGGCGGTCGGGTCGTGCCGCAGCCGGCGGGCGTAGTCCGCCACGGCGGCCAGGGCGTCGGCGAGCGCGTCACGATGCGCCCCCCAACGCCGGATCGGGAACAGCAAGATCAGCACGGCCTGCACCACGCCCCCGAGCGCGATGACCCCGGCGTGCTCCAGGGCTCGCCCGACGCTCGTGGGCAGGGTGACGGTCACCAGCATGCTGCCCACGGTCGTCGCTGCGACGATCCCAGCGGTCGATCCGACGGCCCACGCCATCCCCGCGGCGAAGGCCCAGACGGCCAGCAGTGGGAGGAACGTCACGAGTCGCCCCGCCGCCAGGTAGCCCACGAAGGTGCTGAGCGCCAGACCCGCGCCCGCGGCGAGCGCGATCACCTTGCGTGGACGCCAGGTGCGCTGGAAGGTGGCCCCACCCGCGGAGTAGGCGCCGAGAGCGGCGGACGCGGCATACGCAGGGGAGACCAGCCACAGCGTCGGCCCGATGACGATCGCCACCCCAGCGGCCGTGCGCAGCGCGAGCAGGGGCTCCAGCCGGGTCTCCTCGATCGTGAGCCCAGATCGCACGACCTCCCCGAAGGCCCGCAGCCACGTCACGAGTGTGAGCCTAGCCGGAACGCCCTGCCGGACGCCCTGCCGGGTCGCGTCGGCCTGGTTGAGGTGCGGCAGCCGTCGGGCAAGGAAGCCTCCCACACCGCCCGCGAACCGGCTGGCGGCCGCAGCCGCTGGACGGGGTGCTGCCACTGCGGACCCTGCTGAGCGTCCACCGTCCGTCCTCCGGGCCGGAGCGCGCGCAATCGCCGTGGGTTCAGGTCTGGCCGGAGCGCGGGCGATTGCCCCAGCCCCGGCCGGAGGACGGGCAGATCCGCCCCGGCCGGAGGACGGGCAGATCGCCACCCGCCCCCCTCGGACCGGTCCGATGAAACAGGCGGGACGGCGGCCCCGGTGTCCTACCGCTTGTGGCCGTTCCCGTGTCCGTTCGGATGCAGGACCACCTTGGTCCAGCCCTCGTCACGGGCGTCGAAGTGCTCGTAGGCGGTGGGGGCCTCGTCCAGGCTGAGTTCGTGTGAGACGACGAAGCTCGGCTTCGCCTTCTCGCCGGTGATCAGATCCCGCAGCGCCCGGTTGTACCTCTTCACCGGCGCTTGCCCGGTGCCCATGCGCTGGCCCTTGAACCACATCATGCCGAAGTCGATCGGGACCTTGCCCTGCGCCTCCAGCTCGCCCTGGGCCTCCTCGCCTCCGGGGTCCTGGGGCAGGAACACGCCCACCACGCCGATGTCGCCCGTGAACCTGACCGAGTCGATCAGCCCGTTGAGCGTGAGGCTGGCGTCCTCGTGTCCGTCGGGGTCGTGCGCCTGGTAGCCGACGCACTCACAGCCGTTGTCGGCGCCCAGACCGAGGGTGGCCTCCTTGACGACCTCCGCCGGGTTCTGCTCGGTGGTGTTGATCGGGATGGCGCCGATCTCCTCCGCCTTGCGCAGCCGGTCGGGCTGGTGGTCGGCCACCCAGACGCGGCCGGCGCCCTTGATGAGGGCGGAGTAGGCCGCCATCAGCCCGACGGGACCGGCCCCGAAGACGATGGTCTGGTCGCCCGGTTTGACGTGGGCCATCTCGGTGGCGTGATACCCGGTCGGGAAGATGTCGGCGAGCATCACGTAGTCGGCCTGCCGCTCGGCGGCGTCCTCGCCCAGGCGCAGCGCATTGAAGTCGCCGTAGGGCACGCGCAGCAGTTCCGCCTGGCCGCCCTGGTAGGGGCCCATGTCGGCGAATCCGTAGGCGGCTCCGGCGAGGGCCGGTTCCGGCTGCATGGTCAGGCAGTAGTTGGTCAGACCCCGCTCGCACTGCTTGCAGAAGCCGCAGGCGATGTTGAAGGGCAGGACCACATACTCGCCGACCTGGACCTTGCGGACGGCCGAGCCGACCTCCACGACCTGGCCCATGTTCTCGTGTCCCAGGGTGCGGCCGGACTCGAACGAGGTGCGGCCCTCGTACATGTGCAGATCCGAACCGCAGATGTTGGTAGTGGTGATCTTGACGATGATGTCGCAGGGGTGCTCGATCTTCGCGTCCGGTACGTCCTTCACTGAGACCGTTCGCGGACCTTCATATACCGCTGCTTTCATGAGGATTCCTTCGGTGCCGCGGCATGACCGCGGCACGGCGGTGATGGAGACGGCGCAAAGAGCCTGACTCCCGGGAGTTGATGCGACGGGGTCCGTGGCTCCGGCATGCCTCTGCGGGCCGCTCACCCGGTTCAGGTGGAACGGGTGGTGCCGCCGTCGGCTGGCCAGGCGGAGCTTCGGCGCTCCGGCGGCGTGCCGTCCGAGTCCCCGTCGGCTCCCGACGCGAAACGACCACGCACCGATCCATCAGCGGAATCCTCGTACGCGCACGACCACCAACCACCAAGCACCAACGAATCTCCGACTCAGGTCACCAATTGGTCACCGCCGTCGTCCTGGAGCATGCGGCGGCGTTCCTGTTCGCGCTTGGAGTAGGCGGCTGCCCGGATCGCCTCGTCGCTCTCCAAACCGGATCCCAGCGCGCCGCCCACCGTGGCAACCGAAGCGACGAACCAGGACAAAGTCCAGTATTCCGCGGCACGCAGCGGGGTTCGTGTCGTGGAGGCGAACACTTGGTCGTTGAGGATGAACAGGGCCCACAGCAAGTTAATGACGATCAAACCCGCGTAACAGACGAGCACCCCGATACCCACGGTCATGACCGTCGAGGCGTTGTAGAGCCTCGCCCTCCGCCTCGCCTCCCGCGAGACCTCTGCTGATCGATGCCACAGCTGCGCGTCCACGATCAGCCAGCCGATCATGAGCGCGACGGACCCGACCGTGGCGATCACGAGACGTGGCGTGCTCAGGGACTCGGCCAGGTTCCAGATGGTGGAGTTCACGGTGGCGACTGCTCCCGTGGCGAGTGCGGCCGCCAGGGCTTTCGACAAGCCCGGCACCAAGCGCCACGGCCGGTTGGCGCGCACCATACCGAGGAGCACCCTCAGGTAACCGCGCGGCCCGCTGATGATGTACCGGAGATCAGTGGTCTCCTCCTCACCGACCTGGCCCGGGTGAATAGGCGCGAGACGACTGACGAAGGGCGCCAGAAGCGGCTGACTCTGCGGAGGTCCTTCAGCCCCGGTGGCCCGCGGGCCGGCCAAGCTGAGCACGGCTTCTTCCACGGCCCGCCGGGCCCTCGTCTGCAGACGCAAGCACCCCAGCGGGGGAAGAGACAGCAGCGCCAAGCCGTGTTCGTGACTCAGATCCACCACGAGCTTGCGCCCGTGTGAGTGCAGCGGAAGGTCGGTGAGGGCCACGACGATGTCCCAGCTCTCCGCACTTCCGCGGTCCATGATCCGGCGCATCAAGGTGGGCGGGTCCTCGGTTCCTGCGGTGAAGGGCTCACTGACCACCTCGACATCGAACCGTCGCCCCTGGCCCGACTTGTCGGCGAGCCGAGCAGGAAGTATCCGGGCCATGCGCTGCGCGATCTCCGTCGGTGCGTCCGGATCCGCCAGAAGAGCCACGACCGTAACGTCCTGAGACGACACCCGCATGACTCCTTCTCGTCGGCTGCCCCCGCGATCGCACGTGGCCACAGGATGCCCCCGAGGTAACGCCGACGCCGCGTGACACGCTGGCCCCCACGAGCAGGCGCAGGCGGTACGGTCGGATCTCCTCGTCCTCCCCGTGCGGGGCCTGCTCCACCACGGGGCCGCGGTGGCGTGCGCCACCGCGAACACCCGCTCCGCGACACCCCGGTCGGCACCGCACGCCGCGCCACCGGCCAACCCGCTTCGATGTCCGGCCCGGGAGCAGCGGCTCGATCCGCGCCCACGGCGCGTCGGTGGACGGCGTGCCCGGACCAGCAATCCAAGACGGTCGGCTGCGAGACGCCTACATCTCCGGATGCTCGTGTGAGCGGGGCCCGGTGACGGCGCCTGTCGCGCGGTTCCCGGCGCGATCAGGTAATCAGGAACGGTGAACAAGGACGCGACCGACCCCTTCGTGCATGTCCGGGGCGCCAGTGAGAACAACCTGCGGAACATCGATGTCGACGTTCCGCGGGACGCGATGGTCGCCTTCACCGGCGTCTCCGGGTCTGGCAAGTCCTCGCTCGCGTTCGGCACGCTCTACGCGGAGGCCCAGCGGCGCTACTTCGAGTCCGTAGCACCGTACGCCCGAAGGCTGTTGCAACAGGTCGGCGCACCGCACGTGCAGGAAATCACCGGACTGCCACCGGCCGTGGCCCTGCAGCAGCGCCGCGGATCGCCCAGCTCGCGCTCGACGGTCGGCACCCTCACCACGCTGTCCAATCTGCTGCGCATGCTGTACTCCCGCGCCGGCACCTATCCGCCCCGGGCCGCACGGCTGGAGGCCGAGTCGTTCTCACCCAACACCGCGGCCGGCGCCTGCCCGGAGTGCCACGGACTGGGCGTCGTGCACGACGTCGCCGAGGACCTGCTCGTCCCGGATCCCTCGCTGAGCATCCGCGAGGGGGCGATCGCCGCCTGGCCGGGCGCCTGGCAGGGCGCCAACCTGCGCAGTGTCGTGAGCGGCCTGGGGATCGACATCGACCGACCGTGGCGCCGGCTCAGGAAGAAGGACCGGGACTGGCTGCTGTACACGGACGAGCAGCCCTCCGTGTACATCGAGCCGGAGGAGGACCGCGTCGACTACGGCTACCAGGGCAAGTTCTGGAGCGCCCGCAAGCACGTCATGCACGTCCTCGCCGACTCCAAGAGCGAGAAGATGCGCGAACGGGCGCTCCGTTTCGTCAGGAGTGTGCCCTGCCCCGCGTGTCACGGCAGCGGACTGCGGCCCGAGGCGCTCGCCGTGACCTTCGCCGGACGTTCCATCGCCGAGATCAACGCGATGCCGCTCACCGAGGTCGTGGCGCTGCTGCGGCCCGTCGCGGGGCGGTCCGAGGCCGACGCCACCACGTCGACCGCCCGATCCGGGGAGACGACCGAGGTCGCGGTCCGGATCTGCGGCGATCTGGTCGCGCGGGTCGACGTACTGCTCGACCTCGGCCTCGGTTATCTCAGCCTCGGGCGCCGCTCGACGACCCTGTCGCCCGGCGAGGCGCAGCGCCTGCGGATCGCCACCCAGCTGCGCTCGGGGCTGTTCGGCGTCGTCTACGTCCTCGACGAACCCTCCGCGGGCCTGCACCCGGCTGACGCGGAACCGCTGCTGGACGTGCTGGAGCGCCTCAAGGCGGCGGGCAACTCGCTGTTCGTCGTGGAGCACGACATGGACGTCGTACGGCGGGCGGACTGGGTGGTCGACATCGGCCCCGGTGCGGGCGAGGGCGGCGGACGCGTGCTGTACAGCGGGCCGGTCGCGGGTCTTGAGCGGGTCGGGGAGTCGGCCACGAGCCAGTACCTGTTCGGGCGCGCCCAGCCGCTCGATCACCGCCCACGCACCCCGCGCGGCTGGCTGCACCTACGCGGCGTCTCCCGCCACAATCTGCACGACGTGTCCGTCGACGTACCGCTCTGCGTACTGACGGCGGTGACGGGCGTGTCCGGTTCCGGAAAGTCGACGCTGGTGACGCAGGTGCTCGCCGAGGTCGTCCGCGGCCACCTCGGACTCGTACCCGAGGAACCCGACGAGGCACAGTTGGAGGTCGACGTCCAGGACGCGTCGGGGGTCGAGTCGTTCGACCGGCTGGTCCGGGTCGACCAACGGCCCATCGGCCGAACTCCCAGGTCCAACCTGGCCACGTACACCGGGATGTTCGACGCGGTGCGCAAGCTGTACGCGGCGACGGACGAAGCCAGGGCGCGCGGCTACTCGGCCGGGCGGTTCTCCTTCAACGTGCCCGAAGGCCGGTGCGAGACCTGCCAGGGCGAAGGATTCGTCGCGGTGGAACTACTGTTCCTGCCCGGCACCTACGCGCCGTGCCCGACCTGCGAAGGCGCCCGGTACAACGCCGAAACGCTGGAAGTCACCTACCGCGGCAAGAACATCGCGGAAGTACTGGCGCTGTCCGTCGACGCCGCCGCCAAGTTCCTGTCCGCCGTCCCGGCCGCCTCCCGCAGTCTGGAGACATTGCGCGAGGTGGGACTGGGGTACCTGCGGCTGGGCCAGCCCGCGACGGAACTCAGCGGCGGTGAGGCGCAACGCATCAAACTGGCGACCGAACTGCAGCGAGCCCGCCGCGGGCACGCGCTCTACCTGCTCGACGAGCCGACGGCGGGGCTGCACCCCTCGGACATCGCGCTGCTGCTGCGACAGTTGCACCGGCTCGTCGACGCCGGCAACACGGTCGTCCTCGTCGAGCACGACCTGGACACGATCGCCACCGCCGACTGGGTCATCGACCTCGGTCCGGGAGGCGGCGAGGCGGGCGGGCGGGTGGTCGCGGCGGGCCTGCCGGCCAAGGTGGCGAGGGCCCGCCGCAGCGCCACCGCACCCTATCTCGCGGCCCGCCTCGCGCGCTCCTGACGACAGAGCGAGGGGCTGAGTACCGGTCAGCCGGCTTCGGGGCGCAAGGTCGCACGCGGTGCCATGCTGCGTTCCAGCTTGTGGCGGATATTGCCCAAGAGGTGTCCTGTCTGGGCCCGTTCCACGATGAGTTCGGCGACGTGGCGCATCTTGATGTTCACTTGAGCGTGCCGGCATTCGGCGGCTGCGCGATGCTACGGACGGCGGCCGTACGGAGGCGACCGCCCAGGCTGACCCGCCTGTGGGGTGGAGAGCGGGCCCAGCGGGCCCACCTCCACCGTGCACCGCCTGCTCCCACCGCCTGCGACCAGGCCCCCGGGTCAGCCGGGCATGGGGTGGTGCGCCCGGGCGAACTGCTCCACGACGGCGGCGCAGAAAGCGGGCAGGTCGGCCGGGCTGCGGCTGGTCACCAGCTGCCCGTCGACGACCACCTCCTGGTCGGCAACGACCTCCGCGCCGGCGTTGCGAAGGTCGGTGCGGATGCTGGGCCAGGACGTCAGGCGGCGGCCGCGCACGGCGTCGGCTTCCACCAGGGTCCACGGGCCGTGGCAGATCGATGCAACCGGTTTCCCGCTGGCCATGAAGTCCTTGACGAACTGCACCGCGTCGCGGTCCATGCGTAGCTGGTCGGGGTTCATGGTGCCGCCGGGCAGGAGCAGGGCGTGGTAGTCGTCGACGGAGGCATCGGCGACCAGGCGGTCCACCGGGAAGGTTCCGGCCGCGTTGAGGTCGAACTGGCGGGCCTGGATCTCGCCGTGGTGGAGCGAGACGATCTCGGTCTTCGCCCCTGCGCCCTGCAGCGCACCGCGCGGCTGATCGAGTTCCACGCGCTCGACGCCGTCGGTGGCCAGAATCCCCACCCGCATCCCCCGCAGTTCCTGTGTCATGGTATGGCTCCCTTCACGAGTCGCTGGTTGTGGGACGCGAGCGGTTGGGACACCCGGCAGGGCCTGTCCGGATCCGTGTATCGGTTTGCTGCCTTGTTCAGTACGAGTTCGTGGGAGACGATCCGGGGCGGCTCGGCCTTCCCGGTCTGAGACGAGTCCGGCGACACGCACCGGGGCGCGAGTGCTACAGCAGCCGGTCGAACACCGCGGTCACGCCCTCCCAGTGACTGGTCTGCGGGTTCTTGACATCCGGATACATGATTTTGAACGTCTCGGCGAGGGCGACGCTGAGACCGCCGATGATCTCGGGGTAGCGCTCTTCGGTCTCCTGGGTGGGTGTCCTGTCGAGGGGAGGGTGCGCGGCGAGCTGTTCCAGGATCGGCTTCAGCTCGACCTCCTCGTCGAGCCGCCGGAACCGGTGGATGCTCTCCTGGAGGCCCTTGGTGATCGGTAGGTCCCACGGTTCGACGGTATCCCGGCCGTTGGCCTTGGCCGACGCCTGGCCGACGACCAGGAGGTCGTAGAGCTTGGCGTCGACGAAATCGCCGTATCGCTTCAGGTCGTTCCTGTCCACGTCGAGGCTTGCGGCGGCGCGGAAGAACCTCTCGAACTTCGACACACCCATCACGGTCATGCCTCTCGCCTCCTCACCGGGAACCGGACGGCGTCGTTCGCTCCCGTCGGCGCCACCATCGGCTGTTACCGGTCGAGGTTGGCAGAGCCCGCCTGCTGAGCGCCTCCGCACCCCAGGCCGAAAAAGAACACCCCCTCCTGCCCTGGCAGAGCAGCATGAAATGCGCAGGCATCCCCCGGCCAGCCGTACGGCCGTCCCTTCGCAGGAAGCTGCGCGGCGTTGCAGCGCCTCGAACGAGAGCCGCTGACCGGACGACACGACCAGCTCGGGGAAGCGGGACTGTCCGGGCGCCCCGACGAGACGGGAACAAGGCCGGGCCCGGCGCAGGGGCCGGGCTGAAAAGTAGGCATCACTCCGCCCCAACGGTCCATCGACCTGGAAGTGTGGCTGATGGACATCGCCCGACAACTCGCCGCCGTCGAACACTCTCGACGCCGAACGGGCCGGCCGGAAACGCGACGGCGGGAAAGTCGACCGCGCCCACAGGCACGGCGCCCTGACGGACATCCTGCAGACCGGCGCCGGCGTCCCCTTTGCCTGGCGGAGGCCGTCTGCACTTGTGCTCGGAGGTCTATCGAGCCCGCCGCCTTTCCTCCCGCCGGGAGCAGGCCGGGTGTGGCCCACATCCGGAGCATGGAAATGTCGGATTGCACTCGGCCTCTGCTGAGGCGCATACACCATGACGCACGTCAGCCCACACCCCCATACGCACCCTTCCATGGCTGTCTCAGGTCCCACGCCGGGCAGTTGCAAAGCTTCCGAAAAAGGAGGGCTCATGGACTACCGCACCTTCCTCGACACCATCACCCGGCGCGCCCCTGTCCCCCCGGAGAAGGCGGAGCCCCTCACCCGCGCCACCCTGGAAACCCTGGCCGAGCGGCTCACCAGGGGTGAGGCGGAGGACCTCGCGTCCGAACTGCCCAAGCCGCTGAAGGAACCGCTGGTCTCTCCCACTCCGGAGGCCGAGCCCTTCGGACTCGACGAGTTCATCAATCGGGTGAGCAGGCGAGCAGGGGTGGGCCCGGACGAGGCCCGCGAGGGCGTACGGGCGGAGCTGAGCACCCTGAGGGACGCGGTCAGCGATGGCGAGTTCCGACACGTAATGTCTCAGCTGCCCCGGGACTTCGGGGCTCTCGTCGGCGCCCCGGGCTAGAAGGAGCCATGACCGACGAGGTCGGCGCCATCTCGAGGGGACGGAACCGGCCGTACTCACGGCGGCCACCGTCACACCGGTCGAGGGGCGGACGTTCTGCGTCCCGGGCACCTCGGGCGACATGGAGGCCGAGGTGCCGCAGGGGCTGTTCTTCCGCGACGTGCGGGTCATCTCCGACTGGCAGATCCGGGTGGACGGCCACCGGCCGCACCCCCTCACCGTGCTTTCGGACCCCTACAGCACCACGTTCGTCTCCTGCGTCCCGCCACTCGGCGCGCAGAGCGAATTCCTGTGGGAACGTCGGCGCTACGTCGGCGAGGGGATGCGCGAGGGCCTCCGGTTGCGCAACCTCAGCACGCGTCCGATGCGGACCCGGACACTGCGTGAAATCACCGGAGGATCGCATGACACAACCGACAGTTCCCTCAGCCGGCGCACCCGTGGACGTCGAAGGCCGGGCGCAGCGGCCGTTCTTCGAGCACGCGGCCATGGCCAGGGCGTATCCCGGCGGCAGGATGACCGTGGGCGCCATCACGCCCCTGGAGGGCTTCGACGGGCCCGTACCGTCCCTGGCCGGGCACATCGAGCGGATCCAGCAGGCCGAGCGGGCCGGCTTCGCCTCGGTGTGGGTCCGTGACGTGCCGCTGCTGGACCCGAGCTTCGGGGACGCCGGGCAGGTCTTCGACCCGTGGGTGTACCTGGGGCAGCTCAGTGCCCGCACCACCTCGATCACCCTGGGGACCGCCAGCATCGTCATGCCGCTGCGGCATCCATTGCACACCGCCAAGGCGGCCGCCTCGGTGGACCAGCTGTCAGGGGGACGGCTCCTGCTCGGGGTGGCCACCGGTGACCGGCCCGTGGAGTTCCCGGCCTTCGCTCAGGACCTGGGCGGCCGGGCCGAGAGGTTCCGGCAGTCGCTGGAGTACTTCCGTGTCGTCCTCGAGCACCGTTTCCCGCACGTGGAGTCGCCGCTCGGCCGGATGCTCGGCACCGATCTGCTGCCCAAGCCGGTGTACCGGCGGATCCCCGTACTGATGACGGGACGCGGCAGGCAGGACGTCCGGTGGATCGCCGACAACACGGACGGCTGGCTGTACTACACCCCGCCGCTCCAGCAGCAGGCCGAGAACATCGAGCGGTGGCGGGAGCTGACCCGCGGCGACGGCGGTGGGTTCAAGCCGTACGCCCAGGCCACTTATCTGGACCTTTCCGAGGACCCGCTGGCCCTGCCCCGGCGCATCCACCAGGGCTTCTCGGTGGGCCGGGTGTCGTTCCTGGCGATGATGCGGGCCTGGCAGGACATCGGCATCGACCAGCTGATGATCAACTTCAAGCACAGCCGCCGCCCGGTCGCCGAAGTGATCGACGAATTGGCCGAGCACGTGCTGCCGCACTTCCCGCCCGGGCGCTCCGGGGCGCGCGGCGAGCACCGGCGGCCCGTGGGGCGGGGCCCTGAGGAAGAACGGACCCCCGGCGCCCCTGCGTGACAGGGCCGGGCTCAGTCCCGGACGGCCCCGGACGGCCGCTCCTGCGCATAGTCGCACGTGCCCTCCGCGCGGAACTGCAGGGCCGCCCTGGTCACCTCCGCGCCGAGGCCGCGCAATTGGTCCGCGACCGCCTGGTCGGTGAGGCGTCCGTCGCCGTCGAAGACCCGGGAGGACCGCGGGACCGCGAACACCAGCGGCACGGCCCAGCCGCGCAGCGACCGGACGATGAACTCCATCGCGTTGATCGCCTGCAGGCCCTGCACTCCACCGGCGGTCGTCAGCATCCCCACGGGTTTGTTGCTCAGGTAGGGCGGGTCGTGGTCGGCCAGGAGGGCGAGCCAGTCCACCGCGTTCTTGAACGCGCCGCTGACCGACCCGTGGTATGTCGGGCTGCTCCACAGCAGGGCGTCGGCGGCCTGAACGGTGTGCGCAAGCCGGCGGGCGGACGGAGGGATCCCGTGCTCGGACGTGTAGAACGGAAGATCCAGCCGCTTGAGGTCGATCACCTGGGTGTCGGCGCCCGCCTCGGCGGCCCCCTCGACCGCCGCACACAGTGCGGTGAGGCTGGTCGACGGGGTGCGCAGCGAACCCCCCATTCCGACGACGAGCGGGGGGCGCGCCATCCTCTCAACTCCTTCAGAGCATCTCCAGAGGCGTGGGCCGGCTGGGCGGCGGGAACGCCTCGTCGAGGGCGTCGAGCGCCTCGGTGGGAAGGTGGAGGTCCACCGCGCCGCGGTTCTCCCGAACGTGGTCGGGTGATCCGGAACGCGGGATCGCGACCACCCCCTGTTCCAGCACCCAGGCGAGTGCCACCTGGGTCGGCGTGGCTCCGAGGGCCCGGGCCACGGCACCCACTGCCTCGACCTTCAGGAGCCGCCCCTGCTCGATGGGGGAGTAGGCCATGACCGTCACCCCGGCCTCGCGGCACCAGGGGAGCAGATCCCACTCGATGCCGCGCCGGGAGAGGTTGTACAGCACCTGGTCGACGGCCACGGCGTCGCCGCCGGGGAGGGTGGTCAGCTCGACCATGTCGGCGACGTCCAGATTGCTTACGCCCCAGTAACGGATCTTCTCCGCCTCCATCAGGTCGGTGAATCCAGCAAGGGTCTCCTCCAGTGGCCACCGTCCCCGCCAGTGCAGCAGGTACAGGTCCAGCCGTTCCGTACGGAGCCGCCGCAGGCTGCCCTCGCAGGCGGCGACGGTGCCCTTCCGGTCGGCGTGGCCGGGCAGCACCTTGCTGACGAGGAAGACCTCCTCCCGGCGTCCCCGGATGGCCTCTCCGACGAGCTCCTCGGCTGCGCCGGCGCCGTACATCTCCGCCGTGTCGACGACGGTCATGCCCAGGTCCATGCCCAGCCGCAGCGCGGCGATCTCCTGTTCACGCCGGGTCGGATCCTCGCCCAGGTACCAGGTGCCCTGCCCGAGTGCCGCGATCTCCTCGCCGGAGGGGAGCGCGATCGTTCTGGCCGATTCCGCAGACATCTCGGGCCTCCTGTCTGCCGCGGATCCGTGTCACGCGCACCCGCACCGAGTGCCCAGGTCCGCGCCTCCCAGACAACCGGTGCCGGATACGTCGCAGGGAGGTCAGGAGGGGCGAGCGGACTGCGCCGAGAGCTCGCCGGGACGGGGTGCGCGGTCGCGCAACGCGACGGCGACCGCCACAACGGCGCCGCAGGAGAGGACCGCCGCGAAGCCGATCATCGCGGTCTGCACGGCGAAGTGCCGCAGGGCGATGCTGAACAGGACGGACGGCAGGCCCATTCCGAGGTACGCGACGACGAAGAACACGGCGAGGACTCCCGCGCGTGAGGCGGGCTCGGCCACTGAAACGGCACGTTCGACGCCTCCCTTGAACAGCAGCCCGGAGCCGGCTCCCGACAGGGACACGGCGACCAGGTAGAGCCAGAGCGCCGGGTGGTAGAGGGCGACGGCGCACAGGACCAGGCCGACCGGGAAGACCACTGCCCCCACGGTCAGGACCCGGGGCAGTGGGAGGCGGCCCAGCACCAGCTGGGCGGCCGCCGCGGAACCGAACATGAGGAAGGCCGCCAGGCCGACCACGAGGTGCGAGTCGGTGTGCAGGGTGCCGTGGAGGACGCTCGCCCCTAGGGAGGAGATCAGGCCGAGGATCGCGAAGGCGAAGGCGCCCAACGCGCCGGCCGCGCCGAACGTCCGCCGGCCGCCGGGGCGCAGGACGAACCTGCGGGGCGGTTCGGCCGCGGGCAGCTCCAGGTCCACGGTCTCCGGGGTGGACAGTACCAGCGCCAGGCACACTGCCATGGCGAGCGTGAAGAACGCCTGGGTGGTGATCAGGGGCGCGGGAAGCCACTCGGCGGCGGCTCCGGCGACCAGGGGCCCCGAGGCCAGGCCGCCGAGGTTGGCGGCGGTGGCCACGATGCCGGGCAGCACCGAACCCGTCCGTTCCGGACGGGCCTCGTGGTGGAGGTCGTGCAGGTACGTCGTCGCGGTCGAGGCCATCAGCCCCAGTCCGACACCGTTCAGGATCCTGCCCGTGATCAGCCCCGGCAGGTCCTGCCACACGATCAGTACGACCGACGCGACGAGGCCGACCAGCAGCGCCGGGACGATGATGCGCCGCCGGCCGAGCCGGTCCGACAGGTGGCCCAGTCCGAGGAAGGCGGCCGCTGCGCCCACGACCATCGAGGCGTACGCCACCGTGACCGTGGTCGCGCCGAAGTGGTCCCGGGCCTCGTACAGCGGCCACAGCGGGGTCGGCGCGGTGCCGAAGGCCATCAGTACGGTGAAGGCCACCGCCACGAACCAAAAGCCGGTCGCGTGCGCGGCACGGCGCCCGGCGGGGGCACGGGGCGGCAGGTCGGCGGGGGCACGGGACGGCAGGTCGGCGGGAGCGGGTGCTGGGATCCGGTGGGTCGGGTCGCCGGGAGCGTCGGCTGTGGGACGGCTCAGCGGCGTCGGAACGGCAGGCAGGGGTACCCCTCCTCGGGTGGAATTGGATGGCGCTTTCCATCCTCCTCACCAGCGAGGATCAGTGCCAACGAATGTTTTTGCTGGGCTCGAGCAATGCGAGTGATACTTCTCCTGTGGAGCTACGTCAGCTGGAGCACTTCATCGCGGTCGCCGAGGAGCTGAGTTTCACGCGTGCCGCCCGTCGGCTGCACGTGGTGCAGTCCGGGGTGTCCGCCGCGATCCGCTCCCTGGAGCGCGAGCTCGGCTGCGCGCTGTTCGAGCGCACGTCGCAGCAGGTCCGGCTCACCGGGGCGGGCGCGGCGCTGCTGCCGGACGCTCGGGCCACCCTGCACGCCGCCCAGGCGGCCCAGGACGCCGTGCGTGCCGCACAGGACACGCTGCGCGGCACGGTGAACGTGGGCGCCATGGCCTCGGTCGAGGTGGTGGACCTGCCTGCGCTCCTCGGGCAGCTGCACGCGCGGCATCCGGCGATCGACGTCCGGCTGCGGCTGGCGACGACCGGCTCGGCGGGACTGGCGCACGCGCTGCTCAGCGGGGACCTGGACGTGGCCTTCCTGTCGCTGCCCGAGCGCAAGCCTGCCGGGATCGATGCACGGGAGCTGGCCACCGTGCCCCTCGTCCTGGTGGCGAGCGCCGCCCATCCGCTCGCGCAGCGGGGGGAGGTGGCACTTGAGGACCTCGCGGGGGAGCCCTTCGTGGACTTCCCGCCGGGCTACGGCAACCGTGAGGTGGTCGACCGGGCGTTCGCGGCGGCGGGCGTCGTACGCAGGGTGGCACTGGAAGTGCCCGACATCGACATGGGGGCGGCACTGGTCCGGCACGGTCTGGGCATCGCCTTCCTGCCCGCGTTCGCCGTTGCCCGCACCCCCGGCCTGCACGTCCTGGACGTATACGACACCATGCTCCGCTGGAGCATGCATCTCGGCACGTCGTCGACCCGGCGGCCCAGCTCGGCTCTGCGGGCGCTGCTCGACCTGGTCGACCTCCATGTCATCGCCCTGTGACGATGGTGTCCGGCCCCCTGCGTCCGCCTCGCTGCGGCCGCGACATCTGCCGCAGCATCCGCTTGCCGTCGTCCATAGGCGGCGTCGGACACCTTCTCGTCCCCTACGAGGCTGGTGCCTAAGGCCCGCCGATCATCGCGATGGCGGTGATGAACCGGACCAGGAAGAGGTAGTCGCCGATCTCCGACGGCAGACCGGGGTCGGCCCACAGCACGGCACGCACCATGACCACACTTTCGTGTGCGCCTAGCGACACGGCGGCCGCGAAGGACCGGCCATCTGTCCGCGGGTGTCACCCGCCGTGCCTCGGCGCACGCGCACGTCCGGGCCGCTGGCGCCGTGACACGGCCGCCGTGCCGAAGGCCCTGGGGTCACCCGGCGGATTCGAGGGCCTGGGAGAAGTCCTTGCCGAGCTGCGACATCAGGTCGTTGAACTCCTTCTCGCTGATCGCCTCCCGGAGCACGGTCAGTACGGTTCGCACGCCTCGGTCGGCCTCCTCCACCTTGAGCATGGTGCGTTCGGCCACGCGCCGCACGCTGTCGTGGTGGCCGAAGCGCTCGATGCGGTCCGTGGTTCCCCGGCGTACCGCCTCCGCGAGGCCCTCGGGGAGCTCGGTGATCAGGTCCCTGGCCTCCCCAGCGCTCAGTCTGTGGGCCAGCGTCTCGAGCGTGGCCCAGGTCAGGTCCGCCGCCTCCTGCCGGCTCAGTCCGGTGCGCTCGGCCACGGTACGGACGAATTCCTGCTCATCCATGCGTCGTCCTCCTTCGCTGCCGTGTTGCGACGAACGGCGCGGATCCCCTGCAAGCCTGCCACGCCGACCCGGCCCGCGCCCGCCCACGGACGGCGGTGACCACGACCACCCACAGCTTGACGCCTCCGTGCACCGTGGTGTGCAGGGCCTCGTCGGCCGGGTCGAGCTCGTCGTATTGCACTCATAGCGCCCCCCATGATGGCGATGAGGGACCAGACGAGGTTGCCGCCCTCGGTGAGGCCCATAGGTCCCACTGCATGAGACGAATCAGCAGGTGTGAGCAGGTCCCGGCGTGGAAACCCGAGGTGCCCCGACTCCAGGGAGGCGTCATGGACGCCCATGTCACTGCCCAGGGAAGCCCCATCGCCACGGTCAACCCGTACACCGGTGAAAGGGTTCGTGAGTTCCCGGCGCTGAGCGCGGAGGAGATGGGGCGTGCGATCGACGCGGCCCACCGTAGCTTTCCGAACTGGCGTGCCCGGTCGACGGCCGACCGAGGGGCCGTCGTCCAACGCGCCGGCCGGCTCATGAGGGAGCGCAAGGAGGAACTGGCGCACCTCCTGACCCTTGAGGTCGGCAAGCTGATCAACTCGAGCCGTGCGGAGGTCGACCTCGCGTCCGACATCCTCACCTACTACGGCGAGCACGGCCCCGAGCTGCTGGAAGAGCGACCCCTGCCGGTGCCCGAGGGCACGGCCGTGCTGGTGAACGAGCCGCTCGGCGTCCTTCTCGGTGTGATGCCGTGGAACTTTCCGCTGTACCAGGTCGTCCGATTCGCGGGTCCGAACCTCGTTCTCGGCAACACGATCCTGCTCAAGCACGCGAGTAGCTGCCCCCAGTCCGCACTGGCACTCGAGCAGCTGTTCACGGAGGCGGGTGTGCCGACCGGGGTCTACACCAATCTTTTCGTGCGGGGCAGAGACGTCGGGAAGATCATCGATGACTCCCGAGTGCAGGGAGCGTCACTGACCGGAAGCGAGCGGGCGGGCATGAGCCTGGGCGAGATCGCCGGCCGCAATGTCAAAAAGTCCGTCCTCGAGCTGGGTGGCAGTGATCCCTTCGTCGTGCTGGACGATCACAACCTCGAGCGCACCGTGTACGCCGCGTTCCTCGGCCGGATGGGCAACACCGGGCAGTGCTGCGTGGCGGCCAAGCGCTTCATCGCCCTTGCCGACGTCTACGACGCCTTCGTCACCGGGCTGCGTGACCGGATGAGCGAGGTGCAACCGGGAGATCCGGCCGACCCCGCCACCACGCTCGGCCCGCTGTCCTCCGAGGCCGCGGCCGAACTCCTGATGGAGCAGGTTCGTGACGCGGTGGACAAGGGAGCCACGGTGGTGCTGGGCGGCGGGCGGCCCGACCTGCCGGGCGCCTTCGTCGAGCCGACCCTTCTCACCGACGTCACACCGGACATGCGGGCCTACCGGGAAGAACTCTTCGGCCCCGTCGCCACGGTCTACCGGGCCGCCGACGAGGACGAGGCCGTGGCACTGGCCAACACCTCCCCCTACGGCCTGGGAGGCGCGGTCTTCGCCGCCGACCCGGAACGTGCTCGCGCAGTCGCGGACCGGCTGGAGGCGGGCATGGTATGGATCAACCACCCGACCGCGTCCCGACCGGAGCTGCCCTTCGGCGGCATCAAGCGCTCCGGCTACGGGCGCGAACTCGGCGACGTGGGCATCGTGGAATTCGCGAACCGCAAGCTCGTGCGCTACGTGGACGCCGACGCCCCGATCGAAGAAGTGCTGGGCTGACCTACGAGCCGGTCGACCACGCTCTCCATGGCGAGCTGGGGGGTGGGAGCAGGACAGGCTGCGTTCGAGCGGCTACAGCAGCGGCTCGCCGGACGCGGGACGACTCCCCCCAGGCATCGCGGGAGTGGCCGGCGCACTTCGTGGCCTTCGACCTGGTCCACCGAGGCGACGACCTGACCGGCTGGCCGTACGCGCGGCGTCGGGCGGCGCTGGAGGCGTCGTTCGCGGACCGCGGCCTGCCGGCGCCCTTCACGTTGACGCGGGATTGGCTGGCGTGGACGGCGGCCGGGGTGGAGGGGCTGCGCTTCAAGCGGCTGAGGAGTGGACACGGTCCCCAGCACAATCCGGGGCATCGTCAACACCATCATCCGGTTCGCCGAAAACGTCCTCCCGAGTATCTGGAGCGGGCTCTCGCGGTGCATCACCAGGCCGGTGCGCACCAGTACCGCGCCACCGTGGGCGCCTGGTGCGTGCCGCGCGGCAGCGGTCCACACCACCGCAGTGCAGTGCGCACCGATGCCCGCATCGATGGTGGACGGTATCCCTGGTGCAGATATGGCGAATCGTCGGTGCTCGCCGAACGCCCTCACGGGCGCGCAACGGGACTCTGGCCAAGGCCGGGCTGGTGCGGTTGGCTCGCGTCCTGGTCGTCCCGCTGTCCGCTGGGAGCGGCGCAACCGAAGTCCACGACGCCTTCATCACCGTCGCCTGCATCCTTGTCTGCTGGAGACGCATCAAGAAGGCCGACACATGAGCCCGGTCCTTGCAGGCTGGGGCTTCGAGCGCCGCGGCCACGCCTGGACCTCAGCCTGCCGCCCGAGCACGGACTTGGAGACCTCCACCAGTGTTCCCTCCGCCAGCCAGAGCACGGATGCGGGTACGAAGATCGTGGGCCGCCAGCGAGGCGTCGTGACCAACCTATCGGCCTCCTCCCGGCGGTGCTGGTCACCGCGGCCGGTATCCAGGACTCCGCAGCCGGCACCCGGCTGCTCGAACCCAGGTCGCCGGCCGTCCCGGCATCCGCAGGGCGGCCCAGATGCTCCTCCGCCGCCCGGCCCACCCACTGCAGCACTGCTGACACCACTCCCACAGGAGTTCCAGCGAGGCGTCAGCCGGGCCCGCCCAGCACGATCTTCCACACTCGGGTCGCCACCTGGAGGTTGAGCCGGTCCTCGACGTTCGCGAGGTCGTTGCCGCTGATGTCGCGGATGCGCTGGAGCCGATAGCGCAGCGTGCTGCGGTGGATCGCGAGGGATTCTGCGGTCTCGTCGTAGTTGCCGCCGCAGTCGAAGTACCGGGACAGGGTCTCCACCATGGCCGCGTGGTGTTGGGAGTCGTAGTCGATGAGTTGCCCGAGCCACTCGTGGACGAATGTCTCCAGTTCCCGGTAGTCGTTGCCGGGTCCCAGGATGCGGTAGAGGCCGAGCTCGTCGAAGAACGCCGTGCCGTAGCGCTCGCGGGAGTGGCGGCGCACTTCCAGGGCGCGCTGCGCCTCCTGGTAGCCGTGGGGGATGTCGTCCAGGGAGTCGCACGGGTCGCTCACCCCGATCATTCCGGACCGTGTCCCGGTCTCCCGGGCGAGTGCCTCGTACAGCGCGCGGGCGTGCGGCCTGTCGTCGGTGACCAGGACGACGTGGTCGGAGCGTCGGGTCAGCAGCGAGCGCATGCCCACGGCAGAGGCCGCCCGCCCCACGGTCTGTGCGAAGGAATCGTCGGCGGTCCGGTTCGACCACTGCACCACGACGACGTAGTGGCTGCGGTGCAGGTCGTGTCCGACTGCCTCGGACCGGGCGTAGGCGCTCGCCTCGTCCGTCCCTGCCAAGAGGTCGTCTACCAGCTCGCGGTGCAGCCTCAGCTCCACTTCGGCCAGATTGCGCAGGTGCGTAAGCTCCGGGGCGAGTGACGCGGCAGCGTGTTCCAGCGCGAGCACGGTGTGCTCGTCGGCCTCGTCCCAGGTATCGACCAGGGCCAGCACGCCCAGGATCTCGCCGTGCGGGCGGATCAGGGTGATCAGCCGGTCCCTTATCCGTACCGGCCCGGCCTGACGGGCGACGGCGTGCAGCATTTCGTCCTGGCGCACTGGGTCCGGTTCGGGATAGGGGACGGGGCGGCTGGGGCCGGTCCAGGACCTCAGCCGGCCGAAGCGGTCCTCGACCAGCGCAGGAAGTCCAGTGAGCCCGTGCAGTGCGCGGGTGATGGCTTCCTCGCCGCCGCCCGAGGCAGCGACATCGGCCATGAGCGCGTGAACAGCCCGCTGGTACCCCAGCTCCGCCCTTACGGAGATCAGCTGCCGCTGGAGGGCGGTGCGTTCCTCCCCCAGCCGGCGCAGCTCCAGCGCGTCCTCGCGTTGGCGGCGGTGTGCGAAAGCGACCGACAGCGCAGCGGCGGTGTGCCGGACGAGCGTGGCGAGCAGGGATCGCTCGACCGCGGTGGGCCGGGAGTGGGACGTCACCACGAGGTAGCCGTGGAGTCCCTCAAGCCCGCGCAACCCCAGGGCCCGGCCCCAGGGTCTTCCCGGTACGGTCACAGGGCCGTCCTGCCCGGCCAGCTCCCGCACCCTCCGGCCCACGGCCAAGGCGTGCGTCTGCCCGTTCCTCGGGCTGGGGAGTAGGTCGCCGCCCACATTGAGGTATCCGGCCTCGGCACTGTATGGCCCCGCAGCGGCTATGTGGTCCATGGCCAGGCGCAGGATCTCGACTTCGTCCGGAGTGCCGAACAGGGCGCGGGAGAGCGCGACCAGTTCGTGGAGGGCAGGGTCGGCTGGGGTGCGAGCGGGCGGGCGGGGCCCTCCGCGCGCGGCCGTGGGATACCGCCCGGCGCTCTCCCGCGGAAGGCGGCCTTCCCGGTCGGAGCCGCGGTGGTACAGGCTGTGCGCCCGATTGCCGACCATGGGACCACTCCGTCCCTCGAAGCCTTCAGAGAACCGAGCGGCAATCGCGTACCCGCTCACGAGCCGGCTTACCCGAGATGTGTGCATCCTTTCTCTCGTACTCGTGGGGCGACCGGACCTGTGCATTCCTGACTCGCCGGACGCAGGCGTGGAGCCACCCGGTTCGTCACCCTGGGGAGGGCTCGAGACTCTCCGTGTGCACCGGTAGGGAACCCCTGCGTGGGCCACCTAATGCGGCCCTGCCGCATGGTCATCCCCGCGCCCTCGGACAGGTCGCCCGCGACCTCGCCGGACGGATCAAACCCGTCAAGGTCGACGTCAAAATCCACGGGTCGGTCGGCGGCTTCGAGGTGCAGGCGGTGCCGACCCTCCTCGTCGTTTGGACCAGGGCGAGACGCTCGCTGGCAAGGCCGGCGCGGCACCCGCGCACGTCCTGCGTTCGTGGGCCGAGCAGGCGGTGGCGGCTGGCAAACCACTGCAGGAGGGTGAACACGATGGACCACCCTGGAAGCCCCCCGGAAGCGCAGAACAGAACTGCATGTTCCCAGGTGCGAACCGTGAGCTCCTCTACCGAAGCAGGCACCTTCGCCCGGCCGGTCCGCCGCGCCGGGTGAAGAAGGCGGCCTGCCGCGAACCCATGAGAAGACGGAGAGGAAGGGCGATGGCCATGCCCCTGCGGAGCCACCGCAGTGGCGGAACAACGGAGCGGCGCCTCCGTTGGGCCCGCAATCCGCTGACTGAATTCGACGAACTGCTCACTCAGATGAGCGGATTGCTCGAGTCCACGGTGGGCGGCGCCGCGTCCGCAGCCGCGTGGACCCCCACTCGCGGACGTCACACAGACCGACGACGCCTTCGAGCTCGAGATCTGACTCCCTGGTGTCAAGAGCAAGGACATCGACGTCGAGGCCAACGGACAGGACCTGGTGGTCACCGGAGAGATCAAGGAAAAGGAGCGCAAGGGCGTCCTGCGCCATGGCACCCGCCGGACCGGTGCCTTCGAGTACCGGCTGAGACTGCCCGCAGGGGTGGACGCCGAGAAGGTCGCAGCGGATATGTCGGCCGGTGTGGCCGGAAGCAGTCGTACGCCGCACTGCGCGCCGTCCTGCACGGGCTACGGGACCGGCTCTCCGTCGACGGGGCCACGCACTTCGGGGCCCAGCTTCCGACCCTGATCCGCGCCGTCTACTACGACGGATGGAAAGCCGTCCGAGACACCAGTGAGGCTGAGCGGCGAGGAATTCCTCCAGCGCGTCCGGGACGAATTTCCCTACGCGGTCGACGGCGGCATCCCGCCGGCGTTCGCGCAGCGGTTTCGGGCGACGTCCGTGCTGACCCTGGTCCGGTTCGACACGGGAATGGAGGAAACCATCGTGGCGCGTGGCTGAGCAGCCACCCCACGCCAGGCGGCACGCGGGAAGCACAGGTCACCCTGTCGTGCAGTCCTTCCAGCCAGGAGAGGACTGGCGCTGGTGCTACGTCCACGAGGCGCTGGTCTGATGAGCACGGCCGAGCACCGGCATGGTGCGATCCGCGGGACACCGGACCGGTGCGGGGCGTTCCCGCGTCTGACACCTGAGCAGCTCCAGGACCTGACCGGGCACGGTGAGAGCCGCAGGATCACCGAGGGCGAGGTGCTGTACCGCGAGGGCGAGCGGTTCCAGGAGTCCCTGGCGATCCTTGGCGAGCCTGACCTCGGTGACCGTCGACCCGGTGACAGCCGGAGGCCAGGCCGGTACCTCGTCCCGCATCGAGACCTACCTTGGCTTCCCCTCGGGCGTCTCCGGGGGCGAGCTCATCGAACGCGCGGTGCTCCAGGCCCACAAGTTCGACGCCCACCTCATGGTGCCGGCCCAGGTCAGCGGGCTCACCCCGCAGGACGACGAGTACGAGGTCACCTTCACAGACGGGTCCCGGATCCGGGCGGCGCCGTGGTGCTCGGCTCGGGCGTGTGCTACCCGCAGGCTCGCGGTGCCCGGAATCGACCGCCTGGAGGGCATCAGCGTCTACTACGCGGCGACGGTCCACGAGGCCAGTCTCTGCCGGGCGGATCCGGTCGCCGTGGTCGGCGGCGGGAACTCCGCCGGGCAGGCGGCGCTGTTCCTGCGCCCACGCGTCCAGGGTCCACATCCTCGTCCGGGGCAATGACTTCGGTGCGGACACGGAAGTCCGGGCCCAATAAGCTGACTCATGTGGCGTGTTCGGTAGTCTGCGGGTGTGGGGATCGTTGAGCGGCTGGTGCCGGGTGAGCTCCCCGGTCGGCGAGGCACTGGCTGGGATTCGATGGACTCCCCGTCATAACACCTGACAAGCATGGCCAAAAGCCGGCCACGGACCAAAAGCCAGCCAGGTCCGCCGGGCCCTCAAATGCGGCACCGGACAGCACACATGCCGCGCAACCGCTTCTTCCAGCCTCCCACCGGCCAGGTGGATGTCAAACAAGCGCTTGCGAGCGATTCTCATGGCATGCGCGCAGCCGTATTCGGGCGCCGGGATGTCCGACGCTAGATGTTCTGGAACTCGTTCGGCAGTTGCGACATCACATCCTGGAACTCCGTGTCGGGGACGGCCTCTCCCAGAGTCATGAAAACCGCAGCAACGCCCCTGCGCGCCGCGGCCTCATCGGCGCCCGCACGCTCACTCACTCGCCGGACGAACTCGGCAACGCCGAATTTCTGGGCGACATCCTCCGGTGGGACCAGGGGCGGGGCGATCTCGGCGGGCAGGACGCCGGCCAAGTGCCTGGCCTCGCCGCCGGTGATCCGCTCGGCCAGCGTCAGCATCGTCGCCTGGGTCAGCTCCCGAGCCTGCTCCTCGGGCACGTGGGCCCGCCGGCTGACGAGCCGGATGAACTCGTCGCTGTCCATGGCGCCTCCAATCCTGCAACCCATCACAGGTACCGCGCATGCACCGCCCCAAACGGCGATCGAAATGCCGACGCGGACCTCGCCGCCGGTGCCGAAAGCGCCGGTCACTGCCCGCCCTCATCACCTTCCTCGATAAAGGGGCGCACCGCGTCCAGCAGGACCCTCAACGCACCGGTGAGCATCCCGACCTCGGCGACGCGCTGGGCGTACGGGTCCTGCGGGTATTGCCGCTCGGCCTGCTCGGCCCGCTCGGCGGCGTTCGCCAGGATCTGCTCGGCGGCCTGAGCCGCGGCGCGCAGGGCGGCACGTTCGATATCGCCGGGCATGTGAACTCCCCTGGATTCGGGCGTCGGGCACAGGGTTCGCCGGAATGCTTCGACATCGCCAGCAGCCGGTTTTGCCGGGAATGCCACAGGCAGGGCACGAGTACGAAGTGCCCCGGGACAGGAACTGGGAAGGAGATATCTCTTCCACAAGCGTACGGGACGTGCTGGACGCGCTGCAGGACGTCGACTTCCCTGCGGGCACCGAGGAACTGTTCCAGGCCGCCGAGAATGCCGGAGCGCCCGGGGAAGTGGTCAAGGCGCTGCGCGCCATTCCCCCGGACGAGTACGGCAACCGGGATGAGGTGGCCAGGTCGGTGCGTCGACCCGGCATCCGACCTGGACCTGAGTACGGCGCAGCGCGCGGAGCAGTCCCGGCGCGGCGGCCGCCCCGGCCACTCGCAGCACCTGCGTGAGGTCCCCAAGCCGCCGGTCCAGGACGAACTCGACCAGTCCTGATCCGCCCCGCACGGCATGCGGACACCGGAACGCCCCATGGACAGCAAATCGAACACACGCGCCGCCGCCCGACTTCCCGGCCGGAGGCGTGTAAGCAACCTCCCGCCGGGTACACCGATATATCCGTAATGCCGAATATGTAACTCATGGAGATGAGTTCTGATGACGCTACCCGCACGCCGACAGCGAGTCGGCGCCCTGGCGGAGCCCGGGGGCACCGCGTGGACACGCAACCCTCTCGCCGAGTTTGACGATCTGTTCAACCGGATGGGACGGCTGCTGGAGTCGACCGTGGGGCCCGGCGCCACGCCGGCAGAGATGCCCTGGATCCCGCAGGCCGACATCTCCGAGACGGACGACGCGTATGTGATCGAACTCGACCTGCCCGGCGCCAGGAGCGAGGACATCGACGTAGAGATCAACGACCGGGAACTGGCGATCTCCGGTGAGATCAAGGAGCGCGAGCGCGAAGGCGTCATGCGGCACCGGACCCGGCGCACCGGACGCTTCGAGTTCCGGGTGGTGCTGCCCGGTGACGTGCGGGCCGAGGACGTGACCGCCGCGCTGTCCGACGGCGTGCTCTCGCTGACCGTGCCCAAGGCCCAGCCGGCGAAGGCCCGGCATGTGGAGATCAAGAAGGGCGACTGACCTCCGGCCCCCCCCAGGCCGGGCGGGGCGGCGAGCGTGAGCCCGCTGCTCCCGCGCACCCAGGCAAGCCCTCCGGCCGCCTTTGTCCATCGCCCTGTGAGGAGTTCTGATGGCAGTCACCGAAGCGGTCATCCCGCTGCTGCGCGACGTCCGCGATGCCGAGGAGGCGGTCGTCGGCCAGTTGCGGGCGGATCTGGCCGCCGAACCCGCGAGGGACCACCGGCAGACCCTGGAGGATCACATCCAGGAGGTCGATGACCACATCCACGAGCTCAATCGCCGCCTGCAGCAGCTTACCGCCCGAGGACCGTTGTCCGAGGCCTTCATCACCCTGGGCGGTCAGGCCGTGAGCACCAGCCGCGTGCTGTGGCGGCTGATGTCGGGGCTGCCGTCGGCCGTGCGGACCGGGCACGATGGCCACACTCCGAAACGCCTCCTGAAGGACATCGAGGAGGAGTTCGCCGTCGCGGCCAAGGCGGCGGCGGCCGCCCGCGCGGCAGAGCGTGTCGCCGATGAGATCGGCGACAGCCTCGACGCCGACATGCTCCGGGGCATCCGCACCGACGACGAGCGGTTCCTCAACAACCTGGACCACAGCCTGGAAGAGGCGGCAGACGTGGTGGTCCGCGTCAGAACCAGCGAGGCCGGCGGCGGAACCGTACCGTCCTCCTGAGCGGTGCCGCCATCCTCATCCGTCCCCGGGCGCCGGCCCGCTCGGGGACGGATGCGTCGCGCTCAGGCGCCGTGCGCGTCCCGGACGCCGAGTTCGTCGATGTGCCCCAGCAGGTCGAGGGGGTCGGCGTAGACCCGGAACGCCTGGGCCCGCTCCAGTTCGTCCTGCCCGTATCCTCCGGACAGCAGCCCCACTCCGAGTGCCTCCGCCCGCCGCGCAGCCAGCAGGTCCCACACACTGTCTCCGACGACGACACAGTCGCGAGCGGGGATTCCGAGCCGCGCCGCGCCCGCCAGGAACAGATCGGGGTCGGGTTTGGCGCGGCTGACTTCCTCGCGGGTGACCGTCGGCACGTCAGGCGGCACGGCGAGTCTGGCGAACATGGGTGCGGCGTCGTCCCGGCGGGCGCTGGTGGCGATCGTCCAGGGGACGCCGCAGTCCGTCAGCGCCCGGAGAAGCTCCGTGGCTCCGGGCAGCGGCCGGATGGCGTTCGTCCAGCCTTCGAAGTGGCGGTGATGGGCGTTCTGCAGTTCATCGGCCTCCCTCGACGTCAGCCGTACGCCGGTCTCGCGCATCATGGCCTGCACGAGCAGGCCACCGCTCATCCCGATCCTCCGGTGGATCCGCCAGATCGCCAGGCCGATGCCCATCTCGCTCAAGGCCTGCTGCCAGGCGATGACGTGCTGGTAGACGCTGTCGACGAGTGTCCCGTCCAGGTCGAAGACGAACGCCGCGGGCCGGGTGGCCGTACCGTCGGACATCTTCCACATCCCTCCCGTCAGCGGCCGGCCCGGGCCGGCGGGGTATGGGCACCGGAGGACAGCCGCTGTGCCCGGGACTCCTCGACCGTGTCCTTCAGGGCGGTGCGGAAGCGGCCAGGGCCCCGGGCGCGCCCCCTGACGGCCTGTTCAAGCGCCTGCCGGCCTAGCGGCCCGTACCGTTCGAGTGCCGCCGCCACCTCGTCGATCTCCTCGTTGTGCGACCGGTCGGCCATGACGGCGGTGCGGCTGGTCGGACCACCGGTGCCGGCCACCCCCGGGGAGTACGGCGGACCGCCGGGACCTGGCCGGTACCGGCGGGCACCGGCCCACTCGCACGCGGACAGAGCTGAGGTCATGGTCACCACGTCCAGCACGATCGCGATGACCGCCGAGCTGAAGTACGTCGCCGTGATCGTCGGCTTGCGCCCGAACGTGTCGAACAATCGCCCGAGCAGCAGCGGACCGAGGAGTTGCTAATCGCGAGGAGCAGCATGGAGCGCGGCACCGCGCCAGAGGCCACCCCGAAGAGGGCCAGGCCCAGCAGCGCCCGGCGCGGATGGCGCTGTGCCGCCACCCGAGCGATCTCCCGGAACCGGATCGACGCCCGCTGCCGTCCGGTGAGGTACCCGCTGGACGGCGGCAGTTCGATCCCTTCCCGGGCTAGCACCTCCGACTCGATGCGGTCCACGATCTCCTCGGCTTCCTTCTCCCGCCCATGGATGAACAGCCAACGAGGGCTCTCCGGAACGTTGCGGCGGACCAGCATGGTCCCAGTCCGAGGAAGCCGCCGTTGCCGAAGGCCCCCTACGAAGATGTGGTGAACGAACTCAGTTACGCCTACGACCTGCACCCCAGCGGAGCTCTGAGGGTCGTCCGGCTGCCGGTCGGACTGCCCGCGGCAGTGGAGTCCGTGTTCAGCCCCGGAGTGTGGTTCAGGGTGCAGGGCCTCTGGCACGGGGCGGGCGGCTCCGGTGCCTCGTAAGGCGGCGGCAGCTGTATACGGCGAACGGGTAGGTCTCGGGGACCTCGCCTCCCTGCCACTCGGCCGTGCGCTCCAGGGGTTCGACGGCCCGGGTCCCATCGATGTGGATGACGCCGTCGAACTGGTCCGAAATGCGCGCGCGGAAGTAGTGGCTCTGCCGCTCGGTCTCCGGCCGGTAGATGACGCCGATCGCCCGCTCAAGGCGCGCCTTGGGCAGCGTGTCGGCGGCCAGGGGCGTCCGGTTGAACGGAAGCAGAAACTCCTTCTCGCCGACCTGGTGGAACATATCCTCGACGCTGTCGACGAGTGCCGGGCGCACCGCCTTGCGCATGACCGGTCCTCCCCAGTCGTCCGCGGCTGTCACCGTGCCGGTGTAGGTGGTGAAGCCCAGCAGGCAGCAGTCATCAGGGTGCGCCTGCCGCACCAACTGGCCGACGTTGAGCTCGCCGCGGAGCGCGGCTTCCGTGCCCCGGGCATCCCTAGGTGGGAGTTGTGCTCCCACACGACGATCCTGGCGGGGCTGCTCCGCTGGTGGCTGAGATGCTCGGCGAGCGCCTCCAGGGTCTCGACCATGTGGCGTTCACGCAGATTCCAGGACGACACCTGCCCGCCGAACATCGTCCGGTAGCACTCGGCCGCGTTCTTGACCGAGCGCGCGTTCTGTTGGGCATAGAACTGGTCGTCCTCGGCGAGCAGTCCGTCTCGTCGTGCGTATTGCAGCGCATGGCGCTCCAGCTCGACGAGTTGGTCCACGACCTGCCGCTCGCAGGTCTCGCCCGCTCCGAAGGCGGCCTCGAACCCCCAGGCCCGGGCGTCGCCGTCGGTGTTGTAGTGATCGAAGCAGGCGTAGCGCTCGCGGGCCTGCTTCGCCGCCTCGGGATCGACGCGGTCCAGGTAGCCGATGACTTCCTCGATCGAGCGGTACAGGCTGTACAGGTCGAGACCGTAGAAGCCCGCTTTCGGCCGCTCGCCGCCGGAGACCCGGTCGTTGTGTTCCCGCAGCCATCCCACAAAGTCCAGCACCGCAGTGTTCCGCCACATCCAGGTGGGGAACCGCCGAAAGCCGCGCAGTGACTCCTCGGCCGTGACGTCGTCGCTGCGGTCCTGGACGTAGCGGTTGACCCGGTAGGAGTCGGGCCAGTCGGCCTCGGCCGCGACCGCGCAGAAGTCCTTCTCCTCGATCAGCCGCTGCGTCATGCGGGCGCGCGCCTGGTAGAACTCGTGCGAGCCGTGTGAGGCCTCGCCGATCAGCACGAAGTGCGCGTTGCCCACCAGGTCGAACAGTGCCTCGTCGCTGGGCACGCCGTCCTCGACAGGGAACGCCTCGGCGCTGATGAGAGCGACCTCGCTCGCCCCCTCCCCGGCCGGCTCCGCGGGCCTGCTCGCCGCCCGGCGCAGCAGCCCCCGCACCTCCTCGTCCGTGATCTGGCGGAAGTCCCAGTAGGACGCGCCGACGACGAAGAACGGCGACGGGGTGGTGGCGCAGACCACGTCGTCGGCAAGGGTTCCGCGTCAGCCGTCGCCGTACAGCGGCCCCTCCAGGGCGTGCCGGACTTGCCGCGCCGCGCCCTGCGAGGTCCACTGGCGTAGAGGGCTTCGCCGGGAAGGGGGCGTCCCATGAAACCGCAGGTACGCGATCCGATCACCCGCATGGTGCGCCATGGCGGCCGGCTCCCGGCGGTGACGTCCCGATGGCCGCCCACGTCGAACGCCTGCTGACGGTAAGCAGCGTGACCGGGGCACACGGCGTCCCTGTGCGACTGGAGAACAACGTGTGGATCGTCGGCGACGACGAACAGGTCCTCGTGATCGACGCCGCCCACGAGCCCGATCTCATCGCCGAGGCGGTCGGCGACCGCCGCCTGGTCGGGATCGTGTGCACGCACGCGCACAGCGGCCACGTCGATGCGGCCGTGGAGCTGTCCGACCTGACCGGGGCACCCATCCTGCTGCACCGCGACGACCTCAGGCTGTGGCACGACATCTACCCGGACCGCACCCCTGACGACGACCTGACCGACGGCCGGGAGATCGATGTCGCGGGAACGGAACTGAGGGTACGTCACACACCCGGGCACACGCCGGGCTCCGTCAGCCTGTACGACCGGGTGCTGCACACCGTCTTCACCGGTGACACGCTGCTGTCCGACGGTCCGGGTATGGCCGGGCGGGAGGGCTCCGATTTCCCGAGGATGATCAACTCGATCCGTGAGCGGTTGATCTCCCTGCCGGCGGACACCGTGGTCTGCCCCGGGCATGGCGATGTCACGACCGTCGGCCAAGCGGGGCAGCACGTCGACGAGTGGGTGGAACGGGGCCTTTGAACCGGGGCGCCGCCGGAGTTCCCGCAACGCCGGGGGCTGGCTCGTATCCGAGCAACAGATCCTCGATTCGTTTGCTGACCACCGGCAAAGATCTGCGGACCGGCCGAGCGCAGCGCCACTGTGGCGACTTCGCCTCTTGTACTGGACAGACGAAGGGAGATATCGGCAGCGGAATGCCCACCGAGCCGCACAAAATGCCATTAAATGGTAGATCCCCGTCACCCCGTGCATCGTTTGACCAGAGATCGAGGTGACGCCATGAATGCCTTTGCGCAGGACAACGTCTCAAGGCGCCGGGGGTCTGTTATCGGGGGCCGAACCTGCTCTCCTGGCTCGTGCCAGCCGCACGCCACGCCACAGGCGCACGGGGAAGAGCCCCACCAACGGTGCCCGTCGCCCGAAGTCCTCGGCGTCCTCGTGGTCGAACGCCCGCGTATAACGCTCCGCGTCCTCGGCGCTCGGATACCGCTTGCTGCCATGCGCCCCGCAACCGCGCTCGCAGCGCCACAGCATGGTGGCGCCCTCGCTCCGGAAGCGGAACCGGTGTCCGACAAGACGGCAGCGCAGCACAAGGAGGGACGTTACGCCGGACACGGGGCGCGAGCCCGGTCCCTCGCCCGTACGGCGCATCGGCCGTGTCCCGAGGCGGAAGGGGCGGCGGCATGACCTCCACCTCCGAACTCCGTGTCATCACCACGAAGGTCCCCGCCCGCCTCGACCGGCTGCCGTGGTCCCGGTTCCACCGGCGGATCGTCATCGGCCTCGGCACCGTCTGGATTCTCGACGGTCTCGAAGTGACCATCGTCGGCGCGGTCGCCTCACGCATGACCGAACCGAACAGCGGCATCCACCTCACCAGCGCCGACATCGGCACGGCCGCCGCGATCTACGTGGCGGGCGCATGCGTCGGTGCCCTGCTCTTCGGCCGGCTCACCGACCGCTACGGGCGCAAGAAGCTGTTCATGCTGACGCTCGGCATCTACATCCTCGCCACGGTCGCGACTGCCTTCGCCCACGACGCCTGGTACCTCTATCTCGCCCGGTTCTTCACCGGCATGGGCATCGGCGGGGAGTACGCGGCGATCAACTCGGCCATCGACGAGCTGATCCCCGCCCGCGTCCGGGGGCAGGTGGATCTGGCCATCAACGGCAGCTACTGGGTGGGGGCCGCCCTCGGCAGCCTGGCCGCCCTGGTGCTCCTCGACGAGAACCTGCTCCCGGCCGGCCTCGGCTGGCGGCTGGCCTTCGGCCTCGGCGGCATCCTCGGTCTCGGCATCATGATGGTCCGCCGCCATGTACCGGAGAGCCCACGCTGGCTGTTCATCCACGGTCACGAGGACCAGGCCGAACGCATTGTCGACCAGATCGAGGACGAGGTACGCCGGGAGACCGGTCAGGACCTGCCCGAGCCGGCCGAGGCCGTCACCGTCCGGCAACGTGACGTGATCCCGTTTACCGAGATCGCCCGAGTGGCCCTGCAGCGGTACCCGCGACGCGCCCTGCTCGGCCTTGCCCTCTTCGTCGGCCAGGCCTTCCTGTACAATGCGATCGTCTTCGACCTGGGCACGCTCCTGAGCGGGTTCTTCGGCGTGGGCTCCAGCTCGGTGCCGTACTTCCTCACCATCTTCGCGATCGCCAACTTCCTCGGCCCGCTGTTGCTCGGTCGGCTGTTCGACACCGTGGGCCGCAAGCCGATGATCGCGGGCACCTACTTCGGCTCGGCCGCCGTGGCGGTGGTCCTCGCCGTCCTGCTGGTCAACGGCTCGCTGACGGCCTGGTCGTTCTTCCTTCTGGTCTCGTTGACCTTCTTCGTCGCGTCCGCCGGAGCGGGCTCCGCCTACCTGACCGTCAGCGAGGTCTTCCCCATGGAGACCCGAGCCCTGTCCATCTCCCTGTTCTTCGCCGTCGGCACCGCCGTGGGCGGCATCACCGGGCCGCTGCTGTTCGGGCACTTCATTCACAGCGGCGACACCACCCTCGTGGCCACCGGCTTCTTCATCGGAGCGGCGGCCATGGCCCTCGGCGGGCTGGCCGAGGTCGCCTTCGGAGTGAAGGCCGAACAGCAGTCCCTGGAGAACATCGCCAGGCCGCTGACCGCCGAGGAAGCCGACGCGGCCTGGCGGGGCGAGTGGGCGCCCCAGGACGAACGGGGCCGCCTCCGCCCCGCGGACATACGGCAGGCCGCGCGCGAGCGGGACCAGCGGATCGCCGACCGCACGGCTGGCCGCCGGGCGCGAGAAGGCACCGGGGCGCGGCGGTACCGTCCGGGCGTCGGCGCGGGCAGTTCCTTCTACTCGCCGGGGATGGTCGGAACCACAGGCGCCGCGAGCCGCACCTCCGCCATGGCCGAGCAGCGCCTCGACGAGGAGATCGAAGAACTGGTCCGGGCCCTCGAAGAGAGCGGGCCCGCCACGCGCGAAGGGCTCGAGCAGGCCGTCCATGGCCGGTCGTGGGGACCCGGGCGCTTCGCAGGGGCCTTGCGGGAGGCCGTCGGGGAGTCCCGCGTCCGCCACCTGCCGGACGACCGTTACGCGCCGCCGGACCGGCCCGGCAAGCCGGGCGGAGCATCCGGCCCCCACCGGAACCGCAGCGCGTGAGCTCTGGCCGGTACCGTGCTCACTTCCCCGGCCCCGGTGGTGGACCTGGTCAGGCGGCGCAGGAACCCGTCGTCGTCCGGACGCTGGCCGACCGCCGCCGCGGTCCTCGCCTACCTCGCCGGTCTGTGGCTGTCCGGCAATGGGCAGCCCCTGCTGGCTCCGCTGACAGCCTTGCTCGTCGTGCAGGTCACGCTGTACGCGACCTTGACCCTCGGCATCCGGCGCATCGCCAGCGTGGTCGCCGGCGTGCTGATCGCCGTCGGCTTCGCGGACGCCGTGGGACTGACCTGGTGGAGCCTCGGACTGCTCGTCCTGGTCTGCCTCCCTCTCGGCCACCTGCTGCATCTGGCCCCCTGGGGGGAGGAGGTCGCCGTCACGGACATGCTCGTCCTCGGCGTGGGCGGGCAGCGGACCGAGGCGCTCGAGCGCGTCATCGAAACCCTGATAGGCGTGACCGTGGGCGTCCCGCTCAACCCGGTCGTGGCCCCGCCCGTCTACGGGGGGCATGCCGGCGAGGGGAGCAGGGACCTCGCGGCACGGCTGCGGCTGCTGGTGCTCCTGCGGATCGGCGACGAACTGGTGCACGGCGCCTCCGCCCGCCATGGGACGGCGTGGCTGGAGGAGGCGCGGCGACTGGATCACCAGACTGCCGATGTGGACGCGGCCCTGGTCAGGGCCGAGGAGAGCCTGCGCCTGAATCCGCGGGGACGTCCGGCATCCGGCACCAGGCTGGTCCTGCGCAGCGGTCTGGACGCCATGGAGCACCGCGCCGTCGGCCTGCGCTCCGTTTGCCGGACCTTCGCCGACCTACGACTCAGGAACGACCGGACATCGCCAGACGCCTGCGCGTCTCGCACACCGAGGACCGCCCGGGAGCCCGGCGCCGACGCGACCGGACCACCCCGGGAGGTCTGCTGCGTTCGCTGCGGTCCGCGAACTGCGGGGGTGGTGGGGCTGTCGCGTGGATCGAGCAGGGGCTGGTCGTTCGGCCGCTCCGGACGATGAAAGAACACATCGCGAGCTGGGAGGAACAATGCGGAACCGGACTCTGAGCAAGATCGGCACACAGCTGTTGCGTCTGCGCCACGACTCGTCACAGAGCTCACAGGACCGGGCGGCGCCGGCCGACTACGGACTGGACCACAGGCAGGTCACCGAATTCGTCGCCGGCACGCTGGACGCGGTGGGCGAGGCGGCGCTCGCCCACCAGGTGGCGCGGCTGCTGCCCTTCCACTGGACCTGGCCCCACCGGGTCGCGGAGGAGATGTCGCAGATCATGGACCACATCGGTGATCAGCGCGAGCTGGTGGCCTGGCTGGATCGGCACCCCGGCCTGCCACGGCTGGTGGCCCGCCTGTACGTCTTCATGGGCCTCCTCGACACGTACAGCGCGGTGCCCGCGGTCGTGACCGCGATGCGTGAGTACCGGGAGCGGACACCGTATCCGCCGGGCCTGGAGCCCTACTTGGTGCCCGCCACCGATGACGACACGCTCGCGAGCATTGCTTTCAAGGTCGAGGAACTGCTCGGCGAGGAGCGGACCCGGGAGGCCGTCGAACTGGCCCTGGCCACTGCGGCATGGCTGCAGCAGATCGCGCCGCGCGCGCGGGAACTCAATCCTGAGGTCGGCGACTTGAACGAGCTGATGGGGCAGGCTCGGCAGGATGTCCGGGCGGCAGAAGCCGACATCTGAACACGACTGTCGATGGGACGGTGAACGGCATGACGGTGAAACTGAACGCGAGGGCGTTCAACCACGCAAAGAAACTGGCCGAAGAGGGCCGGATCGTCTTGGACGACCGGGACGAGTGGAGCGAGCACCGGCCTTCCGCAGCGGACGAGAATGCCTACCTCGAGGAGCACGGATTCAACGAGTACGCCGCGTGGTACCTGGGCATCGATGACGAGATGGGAGAGGAGACCAAGGGCCGGTACAAGTTCCCCTACGGCGATTTCGAGCGCGTCCACCGCTGCGGTGTGCTCTCTGCCGAGGTACGCGCCGGACAGCAGAAATACGTGGACATCGAGAACGCCGCCGCGCACCTGCACGGACTGCTGGACGGCAGGCGGGCCGGGAACCGGTGACAGCGCCGGAAAACGTGTACCCTCACCCAGCCCCCGGCGACGGGTCGTCCAGTGGCGCTAGGTATCGTCGCCCCGCTCGCCCTCCGCCTGGGATGGCTCGCTCCGGGGGACGTCCGGGTGCTGTTCCGTTGCGGTACCCTCGCCCGTCTCGTCCCGCTCGCCCTCGGCCTGCGAGGGTGTGCGGGAGTACCAGGCGTCGTAATCCGGGGCTCGGGATTTCATGACGGGCCTCCTTTGTCGCTCACGTCCATCCTCCCCTCTCAGGCCGTGGTGGAACGTCTGCGACCTCACCGTGCGAACGGCAATCCAGCGTCGTCCAGAGAGGCGATCCCGGCCGGACAGCGTCGATCTCGCCGTCGGGGTTGTGGCCGCTGTCGTACGGGCCGCCCACGTATGGGACACCGCGCCTCGTGTGCCCGGTGCGCGCCAAGGCGTTCTTCAGCCAGTCCAGCTTGTCCCGGGCCTCCTCGACGTGCCCCTTCTCCAACATCGCCTCGACGTACCCGAAGGCGTACCCGGTCGACTGGTGCTCGAAGGGTGTACCGCTCGGCGCGGCGATGGCCCTCAGCTTGCGGAACACCGTGTCGGCCTCGCTGCGCAGCGCCTTTTGAAAGTGGCCGGGTGTGAGTCATTACCCGCACCCGGGCGAGGGCGGAGTGCGGCGTCAGCCGCCGGCCACGGCGCGCACCGCCTCCTCGACCGGGGTGGACCCGCTGATCAGCTCGAGGATGCGCCCGGCGGTCCTGGGCTCGTGGAGCAGGGCGGCGAGCACCGCAGCCACGTCATCGCGCGGCACCTGGCCGCGGTCGGTGTGCTCGGCGAGCGTGACACGGCCGCTACCGGGGTCGTCGGTCAGCATCCCCGGGCGCAGAATCGTCCAGTCCAGTCCCGGACGGGAGGTGATGTCGGCGTCAGCCTCACCCTTGGCCTTCAGGTAGGCGGCGAACACCGGGTCGGTGCCGGGCGGCGGCGGGCTGTCCACGCCCATCGCGGAGATCACCAGGAAGCGGCGCGTCCCGGCGCGCTCGGCCGCGTCGGCGAGGAGGATGGCCGCGTTCCGGTCCACCGTCTGCTTGCGGGCCGCGCCGCTGCCCGGTCCGGCGCCCGCGGCGAACAGTGCCGCGTCTGCGCCGCGAAGTTGGCCGGCCACCTCGTCCACCGAGGCGTGCTCCAGGTCGCACACCACCGGTTCCGCGCCGTCCGCGCGCAGGTCGTCGGCGTGGTCCGGGTTGCGGATCAGCCCTGTGACGTTGTCGCCGCGCGCCGAGAGCAGCCGGGTCAGCCGGCGCGCGATCTTTCCGTGTCCACCCGCGATCACAATGTGCATGGGGTCATTCTTGCCACACGCGACCGCTCACGCCGGGCTGCGGGACTGCCGCGGCAGGTCGGGTCCCGCGGTTGCCCTAAAGTCGGCGCACTCGCGCACCGCGCTGGTGCGCGAGACCACCGGGCCAGAGCGGTGCAGCGACCGGCCCGATCACGGGGCCGTTCGCCAGCTTCCGCGGTTGCACCTCGGCCTCGGTTCGGCGCGTCCGCGGATCCGGCGGCGCCGACCAACGCGTCGTCCTTCGACAGAAGGCCGGCCTCGGCGCGGTATGGCCCGAGGGCAGCGACCTGCGAAGGGATCTCCCGCTCGTTCGTGCCGTCGAAGGAGGTGGCACAGTGTCATCGGGGCACGGTGGTGTCCCGGGTGCTGCCCGCCTCCTGAGCGTCGAAGCGGGGAGAGAGTCCCTGACGGTCGCCCATGCAATCAACCCGGTTTCCTCTGGGCTTCCGAGAAGCACATCCCTGAGGCACCCCGCCGCGAGCCCGCATCGTCGTCCCGCCTCCTGTCCTCGCAGACCGACCGCCGGTGCCACTTTTCGACCCGCTGGGCGCAGGCGGGGTGACCGGGCGAACAGCCACTCTGGGGCCTGTCGGGACCGCTCGGCGGTCCGTCGGCGGAAGGAGTGGCCATGAGCGAGCAGGCCCGCAGGGCCGTTGCCTCGTACTCGACGTACCAGGAAGCCGAACGTGCCGTCGATCACCTCGCCGACCAGGGCTTTCCCGTCCAGAAGGTGGCGATCATCGGTCGGGACATGCGCCTGGTCGAACAGGTGATCGGTCGAATGGGGTACGGCGAGGCCGCCCTCCACGGCGCAGCCACCGGAGCGCTGCCCGGCGTGCTCGTCGGCTGGATCTTCGGGCTGCTGAACTGGCTGAATCCGGTCGTCTCCGGTCTGCTCCTCGCCCTGTACGGGCTGATCTTCGGAGCGGTCGTCGGTGCGCTGCTCGGCGTGCTGTTGCACGCGGCCCAGGGCGGCCGCCGGGACTTCGCCTCGGTCCGCTCGATGGAGCCCAGCCGGTACGACGTCGTGGCGGACGAGGACGTCGCCGATGAGGCCGTCCGGCTGGTCGCCGGGCTGGACGGCAGGGCCGGCGCGAACACGGAGAGCGCCTCCTCCAGGGGCCGGCGCCCGCGCGGCGACCCCGCCCCCAGCTGAACGAGTTTCGAAGCCGGGCGGACAGGGCCCGGAGGATGAACGGTCGCCGACGGACGTCGACCGCTGCGGAAGGAGTTCCTCATGGCCAAGGCAGTGGGCATCGACCTGGGCACCACCAACTCGGTGATCGCCGTGTGGGAGGGCGGCGAGCCGTCCGTCGTGCCCAACAGCGAGGGCAGCCGCACGACACCCTCCGTGGTGGCCTTCACCGACACCGGGGAACGTCTGGTGGGCCAGCTGGCCCGGCGCCAGGCGATCCTCAACCCCAAGGGCACCATCTACTCGGCCAAGCGGTTCATCGGCCGGCACTTCGACGAGATCCCCGACGAGGCCAAGGCCGTCGCCTATGACGTCGTCCCGGGAGACAACGGCGAGGCCCGCTTCAAGGTGCGTGACAAGCTGTACGCGCCTGAGGAGATCAGCGCCCTGGTGCTGCGCAAACTCGCCGACGACGCCTCCAAGCAGCTGGGGGAACGGGTCACGGAGGCGGTCATCACGGTGCCCGCCTACTTCAACGACGCCCAGCGCACCGCCACCCGTGACGCCGGACGGATCGCGGGACTGGAAGTGCTGCGAATCATCAACGAGCCGACGGCGGCCGCCCTCGCGTACGGCATGGACAAGAAGCAGCACGAGACCGTCCTGGTCTTCGACCTGGGCGGCGGCACCTTCGACGTGAGCATCCTCGATGTCGGCGACGGCGTGGTCGAGGTGCGTTCCACGGCGGGTGACAGCCATCTGGGCGGCGACGACTTCGACCGGCGTCTGGTCGACTACCTCGCGGACGACTTCCAGAAGGAGAACGGCATCGACCTGCGCAAGGACCCGCAGGCGCTGCAACGCCTGTTCGAGGCGGCGGAGAAGGCCAAGACCGAGCTCAGCTCCGTCACCCAGACCCAGGTCAGCCTGCCGTTCATCACCGCCGACGCGTCCGGGCCCAAGCATCTCACCGACTCGATCATGCGGTCCACGTTCGAGCAGATCACCGGAGATCTGGTGGAGCGCTGCCTCGGTCCGGTCCAGCAGGCCATGGACGACGCCAAGGTCAGCGACAACGACATCGACGAGGTAATCCTCGTCGGCGGCTCCACCCGTATCCCCGCTGTCCAGGCCCTCGTGCGTCGGCTGACCGGCGGCAAGGAACCCAACATGAGCGTCAACCCCGATGAGGTGGTGGCGCTGGGCGCCGCCATCCAGGCCGGGGTGCTCAAGGGTGAGGTCAAGGACGTCCTGCTGCTCGACGTCACCCCGCTGTCGCTGGGAGTGGAGACGCGCGGCGGAGTGATGACGAAGATCATCGAGCGGAACACCACCATCCCGGTGCGCCGCAGCGAGACCTTCTCCACCGCCGAGGACAACCAGCCGGCCGTCGACATCGTCGTCCTCCAGGGCGAGCGCGAGCGGGCCGCCGACAACCGGGTCCTCGGCCGGTTCCAGCTCACCGACATCCGGCCGGCGCCGCGGGGCGAACCGCAGATCGAGGTCACCTTCGACATCGACGCCAACGGCATCCTCAACGTCAGCGCGCGCGACAAGGACACCGGCAAGGAACAGAGCATCACCATCAGCGAGAGCTCCAACCTGGACCGGAGCGAGGTCGAACGCATGGTCCAGGAGGCCGAAAGCAACCGGGGCCAGGACCAGGCACTCCGCGAGGCCGTGGACGCCCGCAACGAACTCGACGCGATCGCCTATCAGGTCGAAAAGCGTCTGAACGAACTGGCCGACTCCGCGCCCGCGCACGAAAAGGCGCGCGCCGAGATGCTGGTGGCAGAGGCCCGCGACGCGGTCAAGAACGAGGCCGGAGTCGACAAGGTCAGGCCGCTGATCTCCGAACTCCAGCAGGTCTACGCCGGGCTCGCCGCCCACCAGGCCGAAGCCGCGGCGGCGAGTGGTCCGTCGGACACCACCGGGCCGGACGGCTCCGGGCAGGGCGGTGCAGGCGCCGACGAAGACGTGATCGACGCCGAGTTCGACAAGGGCTGAGGTATCCGCCATGCCGATCCCTCCCCAGGACCGATCGTCCGACCCACCGCCCGAAGGCGCCGCACAACCGCCGCAGGGCCACCTGCCCGAGCCCGCGCCGCCGACCACGGAGGCCGAACCGGGGCCGGACGCGGCCACCGGTCCGGCAGGGGGCGAGGACGAGTACGCGGCCGCGCTGAAAGAGGTCGAGGACCGCTGGCGGCGTGCTCTCGCCGATCTGGACAACCTGCGCAAGCGACATGCCAGGGAACTGGACCGGGAGCGCGCGGCCGAACGCGCCCGCACGGCCGCGGCCTTTCTTCCCGTCATCGACAACCTCGAACTGGCCCTGAACCACGCGGGCTCCGACCCCGGGGCGATCGTCGAGGGGGTTCGCGCCGTGCGCGACCAGGCCGTGTCCATCCTCGAACGCCTTGGTTACGAGCGTCACGCCGAGACCGGCGTCCCGTTCGACCCCTCCCGGCACGAGGTCGTCGGCGTGGTCCAGGACCCCGACGCAGAACCGAACACCGTGGCGCAGGTGCTGCGCCCCGGCTACGGCGAGGCCGAGCGGCAGCTGAGGCCGGCCGCCGTGACCGTCGCCAAGCGGGAGTGAGCGGCCATGGCACGCGACTTCTACGAGGTTCTCGGGGTCCCGCGAGACGCCGACAAGGACGAGATCCAGCGGGCGTACCGCAAGCTGGCCCGCAAGTACCACCCCGACGTCAACAAGGACCCCGCGGCGGAGGAGCGGTTCAAGGAGATCAACGAGGCCTTCAGTGTCCTGTCCGACCCGAACCAGCGGGGCCGTTACGACCGCTTCGGCGAGGACTTCCGGAAGGTCCCCGAGGACTGGGAGGAGCGGGTCGGTGCCGGCGCGGGACCCGGCGGCGGCTTCCGCTGGTCCACCGGGGGCGGCCCCCGGGTCCGGTATGCCACCAGCGGCTTCGGCGCGGAGGGCGTCGACGTCGACGACCTGTTCGGCTCGTTCTTCGGGGGCGCCGGACGGGTGCGTGTCCCCGGAGCCGACCAGGAGGCCGAACTGCCGCTCACTGTCGAGGAGGCCTACCGCGGAGGCCGCCGCACCGTCACCCTTGCCGGGCCCTCCGGGCAGCCGCGGCGGTACGAGGTCGACGTGCCACCGGGTGTCACCGACGGGCAGCGTATCCGCCTGGCGGGCGAGGGCGGCCGGGGCGGTGGTGACGCCCCCGCGGGGGACCTGTACCTGCGGGTGCGGATCCAGCCGCACCCCCAGTTCCGCCTCGACGGCCGGGACGTGTACGTGCAGCTTCCGGTCACCCCCTGGGAGGCCGCGCTGGGTGCGACGGTTCCGGTGCCCACGCCGAGCGGGGCGACGGCGAAGGTGAGCGTGCCCGCGGGCTCGTCCAGCGGCCGGCGGCTGCGGCTGCGCGGTGAGGGCATGCCGAACCCGCGCGGCACGAACGGCGACCTCTACGCCGAGCTCCGGATCATGGTGCCGTCCAGGCTCAGCGACCGGGAGCGCGCACTTTTCGAGGAGCTCGCCGCCGTCTCCTCGTTCGACCCCAGGAGGCACGATGAGTGACCCACGCGTCGGGGCGCGCCAGGCGTCTCGGCTGACAGCTCCCGCGCCGGCACGTGTCCGGTACGCGATCGTGCCGGTGCCCAGGCTCTCCCTGCAGACCGTGGCTCGCCGCTCCGGCGTCCATCCCGACCTCATCCGCCGGTTCGTCGCTCTGGGCCTGGTCGAGGCCGAGCGCGACGCCTCCGGAGGCCTGGTGTTCGAAGCCACGGCACCGGCCGCCCTCGCCCGCGTCCAGCGGCTGCGCACCGGGCTGTGCCTCAACTACGCATCCATCGGCCTGGTGCTCGACCTGCTGGACCGCATCAGCATGCTCGAAGCCGCCCTGCGCCGCGCCGGTACGAGGAGTGAAACACCCCCATGGACATGAACCGTCTCACCCAGAAGTCCCAGGAAGCCCTCCAGGAGGCCCAGACCGCGGCCGTCCGCATGGGGCAGACCGAGGTCGACGGGGAACACCTGCTGCTCGCGCTTCTCGATCAGGAGGACGGTCTGATCCCACGGTTGCTGCAACAGGCCGGCACCGAGCCGAAGGAGCTGCGCGCTGCCGTGCGCGAGGAACTCTCCCGCCGCCCGAAGGTCACCGGTCCCGGCGCGGCACCCGGCCAGGTCTTCGTCACTCAGCGCCTGTCCCGCCTGCTCGATGCGGCCGAGCGGGAGGCCAAACGCCTCAAGGACGAGTACGTGTCCGTGGAGCACCTCCTGCTCGCCCTGGCCGAGGAGGGCTCGTCCACCGCCGCCGGACGCCTGCTCAAGGAGCACGGCGTGACCCGCGAGTCGTTCCTGAGCGCGCTCACCCAGGTCCGCGGCCACCAGCGGGTCACCTCAGCCAACCCCGAAGTGGCCTACGAGGCTCTGGAGAAGTACGGCCGCGACCTGGTCCTCGAGGCCCGGTCCGGGCGGCTGGACCCGGTCATCGGCCGGGACGCCGAGATCCGCCGCGTCACCCAGATCCTCAGCCGCAAGACCAAGAACAACCCCGTCCTCATCGGCGACCCCGGCGTCGGCAAGACCGCCATCGTCGAGGGCCTCGCCCAGCGCATCGTCCGCGGTGACGTACCCGAGGGCCTGCGAGACAAGACGGTGTTCGCCCTCGACATGGGCTCCCTGGTCGCCGGCGCCAAGTACCGCGGCGAGTTCGAGGAACGCCTCAAGGCCGTGCTGTCCGAGGTGAAGGCCGCCCAAGGACGCATCCTGCTCTTCGTCGACGAACTGCACACCGTCGTCGGCGCGGGCGCCGCCGAAGGGGCCATGGACGCGGGCAACATGCTCAAGCCGATGCTCGCCCGCGGCGAACTGCACATGATCGGTGCCACCACCCTCGACGAGTACCGCAAGCACATCGAGAAGGACGCCGCCCTCGAACGCCGCTTCCAGCAGGTCCTGGTCGACGAGCCGAGCGTGGAGGACACCATCTCCATCCTGCGCGGACTGCGCGAACGCCTGGAGGTCTTCCACGGCGTGAAGATCCAGGACACCGCGCTGGTCTCCGCGGCCACCCTCAGCCACCGCTACATCACCGACCGGTTCCTGCCCGACAAGGCCATCGACCTCGTCGACGAGGCGTGCGCCCGGCTGCGTACCGAGATCGACTCGATGCCCGCCGAACTGGACGAGATCACCCGTCGCGTCACCCGTCTGGAGATCGAGGAGGCGGCCCTGTCCAAGGAGACCGACCCCGCCAGCAAAGCCCGCCTGGAGGAGCTGCGCAGGGAACTGGCCGACCTGCGCGGCGAGGCCGACGCCAAACGCGCCCAGTGGGAGGCCGAGCGGCAGGCGATCCGCCGCGTGCAGGAACTGCGCCAGGAACTGGAGCAGGTCCGCCACGAAGCGGAGGAGGCCGAACGCGCCTACGACCTCAACCGAGCCGCCGAACTCCGCTACGGCCGCCTCCAGGAACTGGAGCGCCGGCTCGCCGCAGAGGAGGAGCAACTGGCCGCCAAGCAAGGGCAGAACCGGCTGCTGCGCGAGGTCGTCACCGAGGAGGAGATCGCCGAGATCGTCGCCGCCTGGACCGGCGTGCCCGTCGCCCGTCTCCAGGAGGGCGAACGCGAGAAGCTGCTGCGCCTCGATGAGATCCTGCGCGAGCGCGTCATCGGCCAGGACGAGGCCGTCAAGCTCGTTGCCGACGCCATCATCCGCGCCCGCTCCGGCATCCGCGACCCTCGCCGCCCCATCGGCTCGTTCATCTTCCTCGGCCCCACCGGCGTCGGGAAGACCGAGCTGGCCAAGACCCTCGCCCGGGCCCTGTTCGACTCCGAGGAGAACATGGTGCGCCTCGACATGAGCGAGTACCAGGAGCGGCACACTGTCAGCCGGCTCATGGGCGCACCGCCCGGATACGTCGGCTACGAGGAAGGCGGTCAGCTCACCGAGGCCGTACGCCGCAAGCCGTACTCGGTGGTGCTGTTCGACGAGATCGAGAAGGCGCACACCGATGTCTTCAACACCCTGCTGCAGATCCTCGACGACGGCCGCATCACCGATGCCCAGGGCCGCACCGTCGACTTCCGCAACACCGTCATCATCATGACGTCCAACATCGGCTCCGAGCACCTCCTCGACGGCGCCACCGCCGAGGGTGAGATCAAGCCGGACGCCCGCGCCCTGGTGATGGGCGAGCTGCGCGGGCACTTCCGCCCGGAGTTCCTCAACCGCGTCGACGACATCGTGCTGTTCAAGCCACTCGGTGAGCGGCAGATCGAACGCATCGTGGAGCTGCAGTTCGACGAGCTGCGCCGCCGTCTCGCCGAACGCCGCATCACCGTCGAACTCACCGACGCCGCCCGGGAGCTGATCGCCCACCAGGGCTACGACCCGGTGTACGGGGCCCGGCCGCTGCGCCGCTACATCTCCCACGAGGTCGAGACAATGGTCGGGCGCGCCCTGCTGCGCGGCGACGTCCAGGAAGGCGCCACGGTCCGCGTCGACGCCGAGGCCGGGGAACTGGTGGTCACCTACGACCGGCCCGAGGGAGTGAAGGGAGCGCGGGCGGCATGAGCACGATGCAGGCAACGACCGTCAAGTGTCCGAACTGCGGGCGCACCAACCGGGTGCCCGCGGCCGCGGAGGGCCGCCCCAAGTGCGGCCACTGCAAGCAGCCCCTACCGTGGATGGTGGACGCGGGCGACGACGACTTCGCCGAGGTGGCCGAGCGGGCCGACGTCCCCGTCGTGGTCGACCTGTGGGCCACCTGGTGCGGCCCCTGCCGCATGGTCAGCCCAGCGCTGGAGAAGGTCGCCACCGACCTCGCCGGCCGAATCAAACTCGTCAAGGTCGACGTCGACAAGAACCCACGATTGTCGCAGCGTTTCGAGGTCCAGGCGGTACCGACACTGCTGATCCTCGACCAGGGCGAGACGGTCGCCCGGCAGGCGGGGGCGGCGCCCGCCCCCGCTCTGCGCCAGTGGGTGGAACAGTCGCTCACCGCCCGGAAAGGGTGATCCGGATGACCCTGCACGCAGACCCCCACCTCGCGCTTGTCCGGCCGGTCCAGCCGCTGACCCCAGAAGGGTGTCAGGAGTGTCTGCTGCTCGGCTCCCCGTGGGTCCACCTGAGGCTCTGCCTGACCTGCGGGCACGTCGGCTGCTGCGACTCCTCGCCGAACAAGCACGCGCGCAGGCACGCAGCCGCCGTCGCCCATCCGATCGTCCAGTCGTTCCAGCCCGGCGAGGAATGGCGCTGGTGCTACGTTCACGAGGCGTTCGTCTGATGTCCGGCGACCAGTCGCTGCCGGGCGAAGAACCGGTCCCGGAGGAAACGGACGAGGCCGCCTTCTGGGAGACCCCGGACGTCTACGGCGCGTATCCGCGCCTTACGGAGGACCAGATAGCACGTCTGGCGGAGCACGGGGAACGCCGGAGCATGGCTGCGAACGACGTGCTGATCCGGGAGGGGGAGCGCTGCGAGACGTTCTACGTCGTCCTCAGCGGTTCCGTCGCCGTCGTCGAGGACTACGGCACTCCCGAGGAGCACCTGCTGCGCGTGCACGGCCCCGGTCGCTTCATCGGCGAACTCGGGCTGCTGCACGGACAGGTGGCCTTCTACACCGCTGTCGCCAGGGAGCCGGGCGAGGTCCTCGTCGTCCCCTTGGACCAGTTGCGCCACCTGGTGTCCCAGGACTCCAGCATCGGGGACGTCGTGCTGCGCGCCTGTCTGGGCCGTCGCGCGCTGCTCGTCGGACAGGGGGCCGGCTTCCGCATCGTCGGCTCGCGCTACTCGCCCGACACCAGGCGGCTGCGCGAGTTCGCCGTCCGCAACCGGCTGCCGCACCGGTGGATCGACCTGGAGACCGACGATGAGGCCGAGGAGCTGCTGCGCCGCTTCGGCGTCAGCCCGGAGGAGACACCACTGGTCATCTGGCGGGACACCACCCTGTTGCGCAACCCCAGCAACGCGGAACTGGCCCGGCTCATCGGCCTGCCGGCACTGCCTGCCGGAGACCGTCACGGCGACGTCCTCATCGTCGGCTCCGGACCCGCCGGCCTCGCTGCCGCGGTGTACGCCGCCTCCGAGGGCCTGAGCACCACGGTGGTGGAGGCGATGGCCACCGGCGGTCAGGCCGGCACGTCGTCCCGCATCGAGAATCTGCTCGGCTTCCCTTCCGGCATCTCCGGCGCCGAACTCGCCGAACGCGCCGTGCTCCAGGCCGACAAGTTCGGCGCCAGGATCAGCATTCCGGTGGAGGCGACCGGTCTCCATCCCAAGGACGAGGACCACTACGTGGTGGCGTTCGCCGACGGCAGCGAGATCGCCGCCCGCGCCGTCGTCCTGGCCACGGGTGCCCACTACCGTCGGCTCCAGGTGCCCGGTATCGAACGCCTGGAGGGAACGAGCGTGCACTACTCGGCGACGGTCTACGAGGCCCAGCAGTGCCGCACCGACCCGGTGGCCGTCGTCGGCGGGGGCAACTCGGCGGGCCAGGCGGTGCTGTTCCTCGCCGAGTACGCGCCGAAGGTGCACCTGCTGGTCCGAGGACCCAGCCTGGAGGCCAACATGTCCCGCTACCTGGTCGACCAGGTAGCGGGACATCCGCGGGTGGAGGTCATGCTGCACACCGAGGTCACCGAGGTGATCGGCCAGGAGATACTGGAGGAGCTCGACGTGGTCGACAACCGCACGGGCGGGCACCGCCGGCTCGTGGTACGGAGCCTGTTCGTCTTCACCGGCGCCGACCCCCACACCGAGTGGCTCGCCGGCACCATCGCCCTCGACTCCCGCGGCTTCGTCCTCACCGGGCCGGAGGCCCAGGAAGCCTGCGTCCACCCCGAGGTGTGGCACGGCCGCGGGCGCTCGTGCATGACCCTGGAGACCAGCCTGCCCGGGGTCTTCGCGGCCGGGGACGTCCGTAGCGGCTCGGTGAAGCGGGTGGCCTCGGCGGCCGGTGAGGGCGCGATGGCCATCCATTTCGTGCACCGGCACCTGGGGCACTCGGCCGCACCCGGCACCACGGGCACGTCCGCTGCCGCGGGCGGCTCGGACGTCTCCCCACGCATACGTCACAAGGAGTCCGCATGGCTCGCATGACACAGGGCGGGCGATGAGATCACGAGAAGGAAGATGGAGGCGATGGCGATGGCCATGCCCGTCCGGCGCCACCGCGGTGGCGGACTGCAGGAAAGGCCCGTCTGGGCACCCACCCCTGTCAATCCCCTGGTCGAGTTCGACGAACTGCTCAACCAGATGAGCGGCCTGCTGGAGTCGACGGTGGGCGCGGCACCCGCGGTTGCGTGGACGCCTCTTGCGGACGTGTCGGAGTCCGAGGACGCGTTCCACATAGAGATCGAACTCCCCGGAGTGAAGAGCAAGGACATTGACGTAGAGGCCAACGGTCCCGAACTCGTGGTAACCGGAGAGATCAAGGAGCGGGAGCGCAAGGGTGTCCTGCGCCGCAGCACCCGCCGCGTCGGCGCCTTCGAGTACCGTTTGCGGCTGCCCGGAGAACTGGACACCCACAAGATCAAGGCTGAGATGCAGGACGGAGTGCTCAGCATCACCGTCCCCAAGGCCGACGTCGCAAAGCCGCGACACGTCGAGATCACCGAGACGAGTGAAAGCACCGAGAGCAGCGGCTGAGACGCGAGCGCCGCGGTTCCGGGCACCCATCCGGCACTGCGGCCGGGCCGGCGAAGCTCGACACCCCTCACGGCGGCGGAGACGCGCTACGTGGCTCCCCACCGGCTTCCTTTCGGCGCCGCAGACGCCAGGTGCGCCGCAGCCGAAGGGGGAGCGGAATTAGCGGTGCTCGTCGGCCCATGTCCGCCAGGTCTCGCGGTCGAATGCCCGTGCGTAACGCTCGGCGTCATGGGCCGTGCGATATCGCTTGCTTCCCTCCGCTCCGCAATCCGCGCGCAGTGTCAGAGCATCGGGTGGACCTCATGGAGAAGGCGATAACGGTGTCCCAGAAGGTGGCAGTGCAGCACGGAAGAGCACGCTACGCGGACCGGTCCAGTTCGGCCTGTTCTGTCCCTCTTCAGGTAGGCATATAGTCGCGAACGGAGAGGCATGGCATGACCACCGCCGCCGAGCTAGGTGTCGTCACGACCAAGGTCCCCGCCCGGCTTGACCGGCTGCCGTGGTCGAGCTGATTCCTGTGTCCAGGCCAACAGTCCCTGGAGAACATTGCCCGGCCCGCTCACCGCCGAGGAGACCGAGGCAGCCTGGCGCAACGAGCCCGCGCCACAGGATGCGCGAGATTGCCTCCGGCCCGCGCACATCCGGCAGGCCGCGCACGAGCGGGAACTGCGGATCGCCGGCCGCACCGCCCGCCGCCGGGAGTGGGAGCGCGCCGGAGCCCGCCGCTACTGCCCGGGCACCGGACCGGGTAGCACCCTGTACTCGCCGGGGGTGGCCGGCACCGCGGGCACGGCAAGACGTACGTCCGCCGTGGCCGAACAACGCCTCGACGACGAGATCGAACAGACCGCCCACGCGCTCCCAGAAGCCGGCCCGAAGAGCCGCGACCGACTCGAACAGGCCGTGGGCGGCCGTCCCTGGGGCCCAGGGCGCTTCCGCCGTGGGCAGAAGGAAGGCAGCTATGAAATACGACGGATTCCTCGCCCGTGTGCGCGAGCGAGGCGAATACAAAGACCAGGACGAAGCCGCGGACGTCACCAACGCCGTGCTGGAAGTCCTGGCCCAACGGATCAGCCCGGGAGAGGTCAAGGACCTCGCATCCCAGATGCCCGGCCCGCTGCGACAAGTTCTGGACCATGCCGCGCCGCAGCAGGCGCGAGGCTTCGGGATCGAAGAGTTCTACCGCCGGGTCGCCGAGCGCACCCATGCCCGGCCGCGTACGGCGCAGTGGGACGCCAGCGCGGTCCTGACCACTGTTGCCGACGCTGTCACCGGCGGAGAGCTGAATCAGATCATCAGCCAACTCCCCTCCAGTTACGCGGTCCTGTTCGGCAAGGCCGACCTCGCGGACTGAGACAGTGAGCCGCGGTGGTTGCCGAGCGTGATGACCGTGGTTCTGCTGCCGGAGTGGTCAAGGTTGGCGCCCCATTGAGAGTAGGACTGCTTGATCAGCTCACCATCCTCGGACACCGCCATGCCCGGCTGAACGACGGAGTGACCGGTGTGATCCGCCGGGCGCCCGCCGAACTGCGGGAGGCACGGAGTGTGTGGGGGATCTCAACCCGGCGCAATGCCGCATGAGTCAGCGTCTGCGTCCTCGGAGTACCGGCGCCACGGCTGCGCTCTCCGGCTCTTGCGGATACGGATCAGGGGGCTGCCACTCGAACATCAAGATCGTGGCGTCGTCGCTGAGTTTGTTGTGCCGATGCTCGAGGATTGCATGGATGAGCAGGCGCAGCACTTCCGGAGCGCTCTGCCCCGCTGCGGTCGACCGGATGATGTAGTCGGTGAAGCGTGCCAGGCCGAACTCTTCGCCTGCCTCGTCGCGTGACTCTACGACGCCGTCTGAGTAGAGCAGTATTCGGTCACCGGGTTCGAGGCTGACGTCGTGCACCTGACGAGTGGTCCCGGCGAGACTGGCGGGCAGACCCAAAGGAGGCTCAGGTGGCCGCTCCAAGGCATTGTGGAGCAGGCGGTGGCGACGGATGAGCAACGGGGGCGGGTGGCCGCAGTTGCACCAGCGCAGCACGCCGGTGGGCATGTGCAACTGGGCGAAGACACCCGTGCAGAACTGCTCCGGAAGCCACTTCGCCAGCGCCTCGTCCACGGTGCCCGCGAGTTCGTTCAGGTCTGCCCCGCTGCGCCGGGCGTTACGGCAGCCTGCCATGGCGACAGAGGTGGCAAGTCCGGACGCCAGGTTGTGCCCCATGCCGTCAAGGATTGTGGCGTGCAGAACGTCCTCGGTGAACGCATGGTCGAAAGCATCGCCGCCCAGTTCGTACGCAGGCTCCAGAACCGCCGTCGAAAATACCCGCCCGGTGCCGATCGACCGGGGAGGGAGAAAAGCCCTCACCATCTCCGTGGGCAGGTGCATCGGCTTGGTACGCATGCGCTGCGCGATGGTGTCGCTGTAGGTGCGCTTGGATGTGATGATCAGTGCGAGGAGCAGCGCCGTCGTTCGACAGCGCCGTAGCTTGAGCCCGTCCAGGGTGCTCACGTTCAGCTCCACGACGCCCAGCCGCTCCGCTCCGTCGGCCAGAGGGAGCCATACGTTCAGCCCGCCGGAGAAGCCCTCTTCCACTCGGACAGAGTCGGTGCGGTAGGCCCATCCGGCCAGCGAAGTGTCGAGCTCCAGTTCCGGCTCGCTTTCGACAAGCGGCACCAGCAGTCTTTGCTGGATGTCGGCCAGATAGATGACGGCCCTGCCCAGACCCATGGCCTCGGCATACCGGTTCAGGACCACGGGCAGTTCCGCAGGTGATGCCAACTGGGCTGCTCTGACCAGTTCCTCCAGCAGCCGCTCACCGGACCCGACGGACATGTTCCTGTCCACGCCTTCGATGATCCCAGCGAGATCGAGCCGCCACAATTTGAGCTCTCCGACATCCGAGATGTGGGCCGATCAGCCTGGCATGCTGGGGCTTGCCCTTGCGGATCGGTCGGGCATCGGGATCGGCTGACGACACCAGCCGGTCGGGGATCGTGCGGATGCCCGGAAGAGCACAGCGGTCTGCTCCAGCAGTCGGCGGGTGCCCGCCACGGTCTCGGCCAGCTCACCGACCAAGTGCGTCAGCCGCCCCCAGGGCTGTTTGCCCAGCGCGCCTCGGGCGTTGCACCCCACCGCAGGACGAGCTCGAGGTGGACGAGGTGCTGTAGCGCGGGCTCTGGACCGTCTGGCGCTGCTGGCCGCTGTTCGGGCGTGGTTCGCACCCCCTGGTCCGGTCGCCACTCACAGCAGGAGGTTGAAGACGGCTCGGCCTCGTCCCCAGGGCTGGGTCTGGGGATTCTTCACGGGCGTCGCGCACGTTTGCTCAAGTCAGGGGCATGATAGAGGCCCCTCAGGTCAGCAAAAGGCCAGCGTGCGTCGCAGCCCTGTCTCCGTTAGTGCCCTGACCGCATAGGTTCGCCGGGTCGGCCGGCTGCGGTGGGGTCCTTTCCCTGCGGCACCCTTGTCGCCAGAGGAGGGCTTGCTTATCGGGTCTAACCTGGCTCCGTGACGCAGCAATTGAGCACAGTGGTGCTGATGTGTGGGCTTCCGGGAGCGGGCAAGACCACCTACGCGATGGAACTGGTGCGACGCGGTTACGTTCGGCTCTCGATTGACGAGGTGGTCTGGCAACGACTCGGGCAGCGCGACGCCGGCCTGGTGCTGGAGGCGGAGGCGTTCGACCAGCTCAAGGAAGAGGTCCGCCGCGAGCAACGGCAACAACTGGTCGAGCTGATGCTGGCCGGGCGCGATGTGGTGGTGGACTACAGCTTCTGGAGTCGTGCCGCCCGTGATGATTACAAGGTGCTGATCGAGAACCACGGCTGCCGTTGGGAACTGGTCCACCTCAAGGCCGATCGGACGACGCTGGAGCATCGCCTCGAAGTACGGAACGGCGAGGAAGGCGCTAACTCCGTCACCGTGGACAAGACGCTGTTCAGCCGCTATCTAGCCAACTTCGAGGAACCGAACGGAGAGGGTGAGCAGGTCGTCTTGCAGTCCTCGGTTTGAGGACCTCAAGCTGACCTCAGCCCGGCCAGGGTGTTCGCGGCACCCTTCTTCCTGCGGTTGATGCCCCACAGGGTGTCGTCGCCGACCGAGTAGCAGCCGTGGAAGTACCGGACACCGTGAGTCGGTGGTAGGTCGCGGGGTGCCGCTCGGGGTGACCGGCGGGAGCCCAGCCGACTCCGCCGGTGGGCCGGATGCCGAGCGGCCCGAACTCGTCGAACGCGAACACCCGGTCGGGGAAGCGGTCCAGGACCTCCTCGATGCGGTCCAGCTTGGCATCGCGCTCGGGGTCGGGCGACTCCTTCCATGTCTTGGTGCGTTGGAAGGTGACGCCGCGGTGGGAGAGCAGGCACCGTAACGCCTCGCGGCTGATCCGGATCACGCGGCCGTGAACACGGCGCAGGTAAGCGGCGAGTTTGCGGATGGACCAGCGGGTGAAGGGCTGGCCGAGCTTGGTCGGGCGGGTGGTGGCCGTCAGGACGACGAAGTCCTCGTCATCAGCACTGAGCAGGCGGGGACGGCCTCCCGCCCACCGAGGGTCCAAGCAGGCCAAGCCGATCTCCTTGAACCGGTGGATCACATCGCGGACGGTGTCCTCGTCGGCCTGCACCAGCTTCGCGATCACCGGGACCCGGTTCCCGCCGGCCGAGGCCAGCAGCATCATCGCGCGCCGGTAGCGCACCGAACTGGTGCTGCCCCGGCGCACGATCTGCTGCAGCTTCTGCCCTTCCTGGTCGGTCAACCTGCGCACACGGACAGGCTCAGCCACCACACCCCCAGCAGTCGGACGGACATCACCGCACATCCAACCGCCTGGACCACCAACCCGGCGAACCTATGCGATCACAACACTAGCCACAACCGTCGAGACATGGTGGCCAGAGATCCTTGCGTTCCTGCACACTGGGATCACCAACGCTGGCTCCGAAGGCACCAACCGGGTCATCAAGACAATCGCCCGCGACGCCTACTGCTTCCGCAACCCCGGCAACCAGCGCTTACGCACCCGCTGCGCGACCACCCGTGGATGCCTCGACCGCCAATTTCGTTGAGTCCGCGCCCTGCAATCGTGTTGGCTAGCGGCACTGAACTGTCAGTACCGCAGGTATCCGCTAGGCTGTAGCAGGGAGTTGCACGTGCAGGACAGTGTTGTCGACCCCGTTGCCCACAATCGGGCAGCCTGGGACAAGTGTGTCCAAGAGGGCAGCGAGTGGTCGAGGCCGGTGAGTGCTGAGGATGTCGAGCGCGCCCGCATGGGCGACTGGTCGATTGTTCTCATCGGGCATGAGCCAGTCGACCGCTCCTGGCTGCCGGCGGACCTGACCGGCAAGGACGTGTTGTGTCTGGCCTCCGGCGGTGGCCAGCAGGGTCCGATCCTCGCCGCCGCAGGGGCGCGGGTCACCGTGTTCGACAACTCGCCCCGCCAGCTCGGCCAGGACCAGATGGTGGCGGCGCGCGACGGACTCGAGCTGCGCACCGTCCTGGGTGACATGCGCGACCTCAGCGCCTTCGGCGACGCAACATTCGACGTCGTATTCCATCCGGTCTCTAACCTGTTCGTACCAGACTTGGCAGCGGTGTGGCGTGAGTGCTTCCGCGCCCTGCGACCGGGCGGAACTCTGCTCGTGGGCTTCCTCAACCCTGATGTGTACTTGTTCGACCACGAGGAGCTCGACGAGCGCGGCGAGCTGATCGTCGTGCACAAGCTGCCCTACAGCGATGTCACGCAGTACTCCGCCGAGGAACGCGCCACGAAGTTCGGCGCGGATGCCCCTCTTGAATACAGCCACACCCTCACCGACCAGATCGGCGGGCAACTCGCCGCGGGGTTCGTCCTCACCGGCTTCGCGGAAGCGCCGCACCAATCCAACGCATCCGCTCAATACATGTCGCACTATTTTGCGACGCTGGCGGTCAAGCCGGGCTGACCCAGCCGAGACGGCCGTGTCTTCGCATGGCCAAGTGGAGCGCTGTGCCAGCCCGACCCCCACTGACTTCGCTGAGCCCCCATACGTAGATGTGGTGGTTGGCGAACGTTGTTCGCCGCACGCTGCTGGCGGTCCAGGCGTAAGCCCTGGAGCCCCGGCCAGGTACCGGGTGAGGCCGTCGAAAAGGTCAACCGAGATGTCCCCCAGTAGGATCCGGGCATGAACAGCAAGAGGTGGGGAGCCCTTTATGGGCTGTGCTTCGCTGTCGCGTTCGGCTGGGGGATGACCGGGGTTGTCGAGGGCGGGTGCGATTGGGTTTACAACAGCCGAGGTGCGGCGTGTGAGGCGCCGGACGGCTACGGCTGGTATTCGGTCGTCGGTGTCATCGCGGCTCTTTCAGTCCCGCCGCTGGGCTGGATGGTGATCCGTACCGACGACTGGCGGCCGTCGTTGGGTTTCTCTGTCGGTGCTGCCATTGCCTTGGGGATCACCCTGTCTGCGGGTGCCACCCGAGGATTCTTGATTCTGGCGGCAGTCGAGGGGGCCTTGGCCGTGGGAGTGCCGGTGATTCTTTGGCGAGTCGGGCGCACGAAGGTGCGGGCCAAGAAGGTGAACAAGACCTCCACTCCAACGTGAAGGCCCGGTGTCGTCGGTGAGAGCGCCCGGGGTTGGGCAGGACACAGAGTGGTGCGGCCACCGGTGATCATCGGTGTGTGAATACTGAAGATCATGAGGTGGTCGCAGCTCACGGCGTAGACCCTGCCCAACGGCACGAGTCGTTCGAGGTCCTGATGTCCGGATAGCGGGCCGGTTTGCACGGGTTGAACCCCGCCGTCGGGTACGGGACTTGGTGCTGGGGCTGCTGTCGGACCTGCCGCGCAAGAACTGCTGGACGACCGCCGAGTGGGCCGGACAGGCCAGTCCAGAGGGTACGCAGCACCTGCTCGGCCGGGCCAAGGGGGACGCCGACTCTGTGCGCGATGACGTGCGCGAGTACGTGCTGGAACATCGGCGAGACGAGGACGCGGTGCTGGTGGTCGACGAGACCGGGGACGTGAAGAAGGGCACGCACACCGTCGGCGTCCAGCGCCAGTACACCGGAACTGCCGGGAGGATCGAAAACGCGCAGGTCGCCGTCTACCTCGTCTACGCAGGTCGCCGCGGACACGCGGCGGTGGACCGTGAGCTGTACGTGCCGCGTTCGTGGACTGCTGATCCGGAGTGCTGCCGGGCCGAGCAGGTGCTGCGTGCGGTTTGGACTGCATCGAGATCTGCGGAAGATCCGCCAGGACTTCAGGCGGGCGACGCCGCGATAGACCGGTGCCCGTGCCGCGGCCAGGGCCCGGTTGACGGTCTTCTCGGTGGGGGTGAGTTCCTGCAGGGGCTTGCGTTTGATGCCCGTGGTCAGCCAGGGGCCGCCGCCCTAGTCGGCGAGATCGGCCAGGAAGGGGACACCCTGGCGCTCTCAGAGACGGGTGATCCGGTGGGTACGGGCGGCGGTCAGGTCGTGAGCCCGGCCCGGAAGCGCGGGTGAGAGCCACAGCAGCCGACCGCCCGGATCGGTGACAAGCTGCAGGTTCACTCCGTGCCGGCGGTGCTTGTGGGAGTAGTCCGCGTGAGTCGCCGGGCCACACTCGGCGAGGGGGCCGTCCAGCAGGACAAAGTCGGGGTCGGCCTCGCGCAGGACCTTCAGCAGACCCGGCGCGCGTTCGGCGGGCAAGTGGATGATCGCGCTGATGTAGGCGTGGGCGGTGGACTCGCTGATCCCGAATCCGGCAGCGATCTGTGCCCGGGGCGACAAGGAGGCCCGGCTGCTCATGACGTGACACCGGAGACGCGATCAGGCACCTCTGGGCAGCGTTGGGGTGCCGTCGGCAGGGTGAGGACCATGGTGAGGCCGCCGCCGGGGGTGTCCTCGGCGCTGAGGGTGCGGTGCCGCCGATGGCCTCAGCAAAGCCGCGGGCGACCGCGAGGCCTAGCCCACGCCGGCGCCGCGCGGGGAGTCGCCGTAGCGCTGGAACGGTTCGAAGATGCGGGACTGGGCCTCGGTCTCGCTGACCAGCAAGACTGAGGAAGCCCACGACTCTGACCTGGTCGGATGCCGTGGGCTTCTGTCGTTGTTGGCCGGCGTTGGGTGACTTCGCACGCCCAGAAACGGCCCGCGCGTCGCACCGCGCCTCCGCCAGCATGCCGCGACGAGGAGGAGACATGGCACTGGGCCGCAAGGGATCACGACACATATTCGTCGACGGCACGACCTACCGCTGGCAGCTGCGACGCAGGCCCACCTACGGCCAGCGCCTCTGCTGGTCGCCGTGTACCTACGCCGTGGAGCATGCGGATCACCCTGGGACGACTCTCGTCGTCACGCCCCTCGATGCCTGTGGTCGCTCGTACTCGTTCGGGTGCGTATCTCGTGCGGGTTGTGGCCCATGTGCCAAGGCTTGACCTCGCGATGTGTCTCCTCGTGAAGGTGGGAAAACATGCCGATCTACGTGGCCTTGCTGAACTGGACTGATCAAGGGGTCCGAAATTACAAAGACAGCGCGAAGCGCGCCGAGACCTTCGGCTCAGCGGCACAGAAGCTTGGGGCGAAGCTCCTGAGCATCTATTGGACCGTCGGTCCGTACGACCTCGTGGCCGTCGTCGAGGCGCCCGACGACGAAACTGCCACGGCAGCACTCCTGCAGCTTGGTGGGGTGGGCAACATTCGGTCCACGACGCTGCGGGCCTTCGGCCGAGAGGAGATGGAGCGCATCATCGCCAAGGCGGCTGGCTGACGACCAGCACACAGTGCGAGTGACGGCGTTCGGCGAGCCAGCTCAGCAGCCGGGCTGACGCCTGCGTCGGCCCCGTCTGTCGCACGCGACTCTTCGTCCCGAAGAAACTTGGGTGAGCGCTTGGGCTTGGGCTGGTGTGCCGCTCACCTGCGCTGATGGTCCGTAGACGTCCGGGCTTGTCCGCCGTTGTTCGCCTGCGTTGTCACGCAGTTGGACACTCACCTCGGGATGACCCACCTGGAAGACGCTGCGCGGCTTCTATCGGCGACGGCTGAAAAGTGGACCAGTAGCGGACGCTTGGGTTCTAACGCTTGTCGCAACATTCCTTGATCATTGTTGGAGTGTTGATGGCGAGGCGGGGACGCAAGCGCAGACTGGAACTCGAAGCCGAGTACTGGCGACTTCTGGCCGCCGGGGTGGGCAGCGTCGAGGCGTGCAGACAACTCGGTATCGGGCGCAAGACGGGCTACCGGTGGCGGGCGGAGAACCGCGGCCTGAGGCCGGACTGTCTCCCGGAGTCCTCCCGCTCAGGCAGGTATCTGTCGCTGTTGGAATGCCGCCGGATCGCCGCGTTGCGGGAGCGCGGCCTGACGATCCGGGAGACAGCCGGGCTCCTCGGACGGGCACCATCGACGGTCAGCCGGGAGCTGCGCCGCAACAGGCGCCCGCACGACTACGGCCGGTACGACGCTGACCTGGCTCATCACCGCTGCCGTGAGCGAGCCGGACGTCCCAGACGCGCCAAGCTGGCCACGGATCCTGAGCTGCGGGCCGAGGTGCAGTCCAAGCTGGAGCTGGAGTGGAGCCCGGAACAGATCGCTTCCCACCTGCGGACCCGCTGGCCTGGCCAGCCGGAGCGGCACCTGTGCCACGAGACCATCTACCGAGCCCTCTACCAAGGTGCGAAAGGCGGCCTGAGCAGGACTCTGACGCGTAAGCACGAACGAGAACACCAACGGCCTTCTCCGCCAGTACCTGCCCAAGCGCACGAACCTGGCCCTCTACACCGTGGACGATCTACGCAGCATGGAGTACCGGCTGAACAACCGACCCCGCAAAACACTGAGTTGGCAGACCCCTGCCCAGGCATTCGCTGCCGCTCTGGCACCATGAGCCTGCAACGTTGCGACGATCATGCGAATCCACCTTAGAACCCAAGCGTCGGATGTGGGTCACGATTCACGCGTCGCCGACAGGGGCATGGCGGCCAAGGGGGGGGTGGCTCAGAAGAGGCCCCCCGAGCCTGATGGCTCCAGGGCTTCGTGCAGCTCCGACCCCCCCTTCCCAGCTCTCAGCGTCCGGCCGGCCTTCTGATCCGTAGCTCTATACCGGTCGATCACGACCCCCCCCGAGGTAGTAGGGGGAAAGCGAGCCTGGCGCCGGTGTCATGACTGCTGGGGATCGCACCCGTCCGACCCTGTTCGCCAGTGTTGGCGTCAGTTGCTGATGTCAGACGTCAACGCCGCCCTCTGACCGCCGGGCCGCTGCATCAACGACTGGACTGAGTGGCGGGGCGCTGTCCATCGCTGACCGCCGAATACGGTGTGGGGCCTGGTTGAGCGAGAGGACACGAAGACGTGGATGTGTATGAGGCCGTGGATAGTCGCCGGGCTGTGCGGGCGTTCAGCGACGAGCCCGTATCCAGGGAGATACTCGAACGAGTGCTGACCGCAGCGACGCGGGCGCCGTCGAGTGGGAACCTCCAGCCGTGGCGGGTGTATGTCGTGAGCGGCGAGCCCTTGGCCGAACTGAAGAGGCGCGCGACGGCCAGGGCACTGGCGGGAGACCTGGGCGATGAGCGGGAGTATCCGATGTACCCGGCGGAACTGACTTCGCCGTATCTGGACCGCTTCTGCGCCGCGGCCGCCCAACGGTACAAAGCCCTGGAAATCGAGCGAGACGACCCCGACAGGCCCAAGAAGATCGCTGCCCTGAACGCGGAGGCGTTCGGGGCGCCGGTCGTCCTCTTCTGCTACCTCGACCGGATGATGGGGCCCGGACAGTGGGGGGACGCGGGGATGTACTTGCAGACGGTCATGCTGTTGTTGAGGGCGGAAGGGTTGCACAGCTGCCCTCAGGTGATGTGGACCATGTACCGCAAGGCTGTCAGCCAGACGGTCGGAGCTGATGACGGGCTCGTGCTCTTCTGCGGCGTCTCGGTGGGATACGAGAAGGAAAGCGTGCCACGGCTGCGTACGGGGCGGGCGGACATGACGGAGACAGTGAGCTTCATCGGAGTGTGACCGCTGAGTGGTCAAGATCCACAGGACACTGTCTAAGCCACCACCCACCCCGGCTCCTGTCCCGTACGCCGTCCGAAGGTCACCGCACCCGTGGCAGTTGTCACCAGGACACGATGCGGATCGACATCACGTGGGGCCGCTTGCCGGGCGAAGGTGCAAGACGCCCCCTGGGGCGGCCCGGGCGGCGGTGGCGCACTACAAAGCCGGACGTCAAATCCAAACCCAAACGGATGGTCATTTTGGATGCTCGATGACGGATCTGGCGAGTTCCTGCAGACCATCCGGCACTCGACAAGAGTTCGTAGCGGCTGATCCGTTGTGCGTCTTCCCGTCCCTGTAAGGGCGGGTCACCCGGGGCGGTGAAGCGGACGTAGTGGCACGCGCCACGCCGCCTTCCAGCAGCGCGACCTGGCCGACAGCGACTACGTGTGCGTGTGGGCCGACGTGGTGCACCCCAAGGTCCGGCTCGGACAGGCGCACAGCTGCGTTCCTCGTCCGAGGGGCCGGGGTTGGGTTCGCGGAGCCGGGCGGGAGCCAGGATCTGCCGCCACCGGTGGTTGTCCGCCGGGCGTCGGCCACGCGCGTTGCTGTGGGGCTCCACCTTCACATCAATGAGGCTGCGCCGTCTTGAAGTGGCTGGTCAGCAGGGGTGTGTGACCGTTTCGGGCTGCTCGTACTGGTTGCGGGCGGCAGTCTGGGGTGTAGATCGTCCGGCGGGGTGGTGTTGCCGATGAGTTCACCGTCCTCGAACGGTCTGCCCAGCGACACGACCGTTCTCGACAGGAGTGCCATGTCCACCATCCAGCCAGTGATCATCACTGCCGCCCAGGACGTTCTGCTCGGCTTCTATACGAAATTGTTCGGCGCCGAGGAGATCTTCCGGGTACCGGCGCAAGGCCCGGCCTTCTACGTCGGCTTGCGCATCGGCGACACCGACCTCGGGCTGGTGGCCAAGACGACCCCGGGGACCGGGGCGGCACCGCGGATCCTGCTCAGCATCGGTGTCGACGACGTCGACGAGACGCTCGGCCGGGTGGAGGCGCTGGGCGGCTCGGTCCGCAGCGGCCCCAACGACATGCCGTGGGGACAGCGCGTCGCCCACATCCAGGACCCCGACGGCAACGCGGTGAACCTCACCCAGCCGATCCCGGCTCAGTGACGCTGTTCCGGGCAGGCCGCGGAGCCGGTTGGCGTTGGGAAGGTCCGCCAGTTCCTCAGATGGGCGAAGCCGCGTTCGACCGGGGCGCGTCCGGCGGCGGGGCGCCGGCGGCGACGACGCCAACGTCGACCTGCTCCGGAGGGGTGGTTGGTCTCCCCTCCGGCGGGTGCGAGCTGGCGGGCACGGGTGGCCTTGAAGCCGGGGACGACCACGAGGTCGTCCCCGTCGTCGTCCAGCGAGTCGTCGACTGCCTTGTCCGGCGCGTCTACACGGCCACGGAAGCCGGCGTTAAGGCGCTGGCCGAGGACCGCAAGGCCCTAGCTGAACTGGCCTGTGAAGTTGCAATGCCGTGCTCGACGTGGATGCGGCGCGACGAGTGGGCCTTGCGTCGTTGCTCATGGCCCTCTTCACCTGACGATCTTCCGCACCACCTGGCCGCCCACACGGGTGAGCGCCCCCGCGCGGCCCAGAGACGGCTCGTGCGGGGGTGCCGCGGTTTCCCGTTTGATCACGGGGCGGCCGTCCCGGGTGCGTGGCTGCCCCTTGGCCTGGTTGCAGGGTCGGTTCGTGTGTCAGGCGGTGAAGCCACCGTCGACATGGATCGATGCTCCCGTGATGTACGCCCCGTCCGGGCTCGCCAGTGGGCGACGGTGGCCGCGATCTCGGACGCTTCCGCGTAACGGCCGACAGCGGTGAAGCCAGAGATCATCTCGGCGTTCGGCCCATCGGCGGGGTTGGTGTCCGTGTCAGTGGGGCCGGGATGCACGAGAGTGACGCTGATTCCTCGCGAGCCGAGTTCTCGGGCCAGACCCTTGGTCATCCCGACCAGAGCCGTCTTGCTCATCGAGTACAGCGCCAGTCCCGGGAAGACCGCACGCTCGGCGACATTGCTGCCGATGCTGATGATGCGGCCCCCTCGGGCCATATGGCGCGCTGCCGCCTGGGAGGCTGTGAACGGCGCCCGGACGTTCACCGCCAGAGTGCGATCGATCTCAGCCGGCCCCAAGTCCTCAAGTGGACCGACGAGGAAGACGCCGGCGTTGTTGACCAGGATGTCGAGCCTGCCGAACGTGGCGGCCGCCTCGTCCACTGCGGCGGTGAGTGCCTCAGGGACCGCGCTGTCGGCTTGAATGGCGAGCGCCCGGCGCCCGCTGGCCTTGATCTGCTCCACAACCTCGGTGGCGCGTTCCGCGTTCTTCTCGTAGGTCAGGACGACGTCCGCGCCTTCTTTGGCCAGTCGTAACGCCACAGCGGCACCGATGCCCCGGCTTCCGCCCGTGACCATGGCTACGTTTCCTTCAAGTCGGTTCATACCGATGAGCTTCGCGGACGTCGGCATCGAAAGCTGGCGAGAATCGGACTTGGCGTTCGGCCCTTGGAAAGGCGAAACCAACCTGAGCTGGACGCCCGACCCTTAACCCACCACTCTCTCCAGCCCCATCCCGTCTGTCGTCGACCCACACACCGTGGAGTGGGCGTGGTTCATGGCGTTCAGGTGGCGCGCGCCACTGTAGGAACGACTGTGAGAATTGATCACGCCGCGGCGTCCCCGAACGCGTCGCCGCCCACCCCCGCGTCTTCATCACCTTCACCGCCCCTGGTCCCGTCCACAACCGGCCTACCGGCCCCCGCCAGTTCGGCCCTGGGAGTCAGAGGTGGAACCGGACTCTGCCCGTATCGTGCACACAAGCTCTGGATACACGACCGACGAAGGGGAGCGCGGGTGGACGAGTGGGTCCCCGTTGACTTGATACATCTGTCTGATGGACGAGACGTCTCCCTCGTCCTGCGTACGGTTGAGCGCCACGAAGCCCGACGTGCCCGGGTGCGAGCCGAGTGCCTGATAACTACGGATTTCGTGAACGCCCGCTTGCAGACCAACATCTGGCTTGATCATCTCGAAGAGTGGAGGGAAGCACTGAGACGCCTCAGTGCTGCTGAAGACGCCAGCTGGCCGCAAGGAAGCCGAGGCCTGGAGCTTTACTTTCATCCACACGAAAACGGCTGGCTCTCCATCTCGGTCCACGACCCTGACGGGTTGACGATGGCTCTGGGACTCCAGCCGACGGCTGAGTGGGTTGATGAGCATGTGGCAAACCTTCAGCGTCTACGTGACGCCTGCGGCGAGCCCTGAAGACAAGCAAGACGTTGCTGACTGAGCTCTACCCGGACTCACCCACCACCCACCCAGCTCCCATCCCGTCCGCCGTCACATACCGTGGAGCAGGCGTGGTTCCTGGCGTCCAGGTGGAGCCCGCCAAAAGGTGCCTCTATGGGCTTCGTCAAGCTGTAGCCGGGGTGGGCGAATGGTGGAAGGTGCCGTCTCGGAGCATCGCGAAGAGGACGTCGATGCGGCGTCGGGCGAGTGCGACGAGGGCTGCGACGTGGTGTTTCCCCTCGCGGCGTTTTCGGTTGTAGTAAGCACGGGACTCAGGTTGGGAGAGCGAGGCGAACGCGGCGAGGTAGAAGGCCCGTTTGAGCTGCTTATTGCCACGTCGTGAAGGGTGTTCGCCGCGGATGGAGGAGCCGGAGTTCCTGGTCACGGGTGCCAGGCCGGCGTAGGCGGCGAGGTGGCCGGCGGTGGGGAAGCCGCTGCCGTCACCGACGTCGATGAGGATGCGGGCTGCGGTCCTGACCCCGATGCCGGGCATCGAGATCAGGTCCGGGGAAAGAGGGTCATCGTCGGCATCCAAGGGCGGGCTCGCCCATAAGGCAGGCGGACATCGGGAGCGCAATTGGCGAACGGCGGAATGCATGATACGCAGTCGCAGGGCCATACTTTCACCAAGTAAGTCAAGACTTATCTTTAGGGAACTTTGACCGTATGGTGTGGCTCGAGTCGAAGGAGCCCCCTGTTGTCGAAATTAAATGATTCCGCTGTGCGTGCGGTTGAATCGGAGCGGGATTATGTGTCCTCCTTGTATGAGTTGCTCACCGAGCGGCTTTCCGAGGCGCGAGTACACCGAGCGAGTGTGCTGAGGGCCCCGGCGGAAAGCGCCGGTGAGGCATACGAGAGAGAAATCGCCGCCGAGCGTCTGGCCAAGGAAATCGGCCGGCTGGAGGGCGCCGAAAACGGGCTGGTCTTCGGGCGCATCGACTGGACGGATGGCACGGCCCTGCGCATCGGGCGGATCGGATTGCACACGGAGGAGGATGACCTGCCTCTGCTCGTGGACTGGCGCGCGAACGCGGCGCGGCCCTTCTACGAGGCGACACCGCTCCACCCGATGGACCTGCGGCGGCGCCGGCACCTGCGCCTCGAGGAGCGCACGGTCGTCTCGGTGAGCGACGAACTGCTGGACGGGACCGCCCCGACCGACGAGGACGTGGTGGGGGACGGCCCGTTGACCGAGGCTCTGTCGGCACGGCGTACGGGCAGGATGCACGCGGCCGTCGCGACGCTGCAGGCCGAGCAGGACGAGGTTGTCCGCTCCGCCCACCGCGGGGTGACCGTGGTGCAGGGCGGCCCCGGCACCGGCAAGACGGTGGTCGCCCTGCACCGGGCGGCCTATGTCCTGTACGCGTTCCCGCGCGCCGCGGAGGAGGGTGTCCTGGTGGTGGGCCCGAACGCCCGGTTCCTCGACTACATCTCCCAGGTCCTTCCCTCGCTCGGAGAGAACGACGTCGTTCTGGCGACCTGCCGGGAACTGGCCGGAGTGTCCACGGACACGGTGGACCCGATCGATACGGAGCGTCTCAAAGGCAGCTCCGACCTCGCCGACGCCTTGGCCGGCCTGCTGCGCGTCCACCAGGCCCCCGCCGGTGACTTCACCGTGCGGGTCGGACAGGAACTGGTTCACCTCTCCGGCGAGAAAGTAGCCACGGCACGCGACGCCGCCGTGGCAGCCGCACCGGGGCACAACCCCGCGCGCCAGGTGTTCAAAGAGCTCTTGGCCGACGCCGTCACCGACGCGATGCAACGAGACATGGGCGACCTCCTGGAGCAGATCGACGCCGATGCCGAAAGGATGACGGGCATCAACCTCGACCGGTTCACGGGAGCCGCCCAGCGCCGTGCCGAAGGGGCGGCCGACTCGGGTCCGGTCCACGAGCTGGACCTGGACGCCATCCGAAGCGATCTCCTCGACGACGCCGGCGTCGACCGAGCGGTCGAGGTGCTGTGGCCGCGACTGGTACCCGGCGACCTCGTGAAGGCGCTCCTGACGAACGCCGGCGCTCTCGCCGAGCGCCTGCCCCGCCTGACCGCGCAGGAGCGGTCCCTTCTACTGCGCGGTCCGGACGACCCGTGGACCGATGCCGATGTGCCGTTGCTGGACGAGGCGGCGAGCCTGGTTGACGGGCCCCCCGAGCGGACGTACGGGCACGTCGTCGTCGACGAGGCGCAGGAACTGACCGCCATGCAGTGGCGGATGATCGTCCGTCGCTGCCCGGCAAGGGCGATGACGCTGGTGGGTGACTTCGCCCAGGCAGGCCCGGCCGCGACAGCACGCGACTGGAAGGAAGCACTGAGCCCCCACGTCGGACCGCGGTTCAAACTGCACACCCTGACCGTCAGCTACCGCACCACGCAGGGGATCCTGGAGAGCGTCCGGGACCTGCTCACGCGGATCGCTCCGGACCAGAAGCCCACACGGTCACTGCGAAGCGGTGAGACCCCTCGCACCGTGACCACACCTGCGGACGGGTTGGTCACCGCCGTCGTTCGGGAACTCCGCGCCCAGAGCACCGCGCACCCGGGCGAGCTTCTGGGAGTGATCTGCGCGGACACCAGAGTGAGCGAGCTGACGGCCCAGGGCATCGCTCACCAGGCACGCATCGTGCCGGCGTCCGAAGCACGCGGCCTGGAATTCGACGGGGTCGTCGTCATGAACCCCGAGGAAATCATCACGACCCGCCCCGGTGGGGAAAGGGACTTGTACGTAGCCCTGACCCGGGCCACCAAGCGCCTCTGCACCGTCACCGTCCAGCCCGCCTGACGACTCGGCGCCCGCGTCGTCGCCGCGGGCGCACCCGGCGCGGTACAGAGACCGGCCCGCGCGCACGGGGCTGCTCACCGCCTCACCGCTCGTGGCCGCACCCGGCATCAGGCGGCCTGGTCCAAGCCGACGACGTTCAGATCCCCTTCGCGCAGCAGGGTGAAGTCGACGTCGGTTGGTCAGGTCAGCCGGGACAGCAGCCGGTCCGCGCGCTGTCGGCGAGTGTGCTCGCGCTCGGCTGCCCGGACGGTCGCGGACTGCCGGCGGGCCTGCTCCCGGTCCTCCGGGGAGAGCGGCCGCGCAACGATGGTCGGGTGCCACCGGCCACCCCGGCTGCTCGGAATCCCGGCAGTGTTGAGCCGGTCGCAGATACCGCGGATGCTCAGCCCCTCCGCCTGCCTGGCCCAGCCGGGCTGCCGGGAACTGGACGGACGAGGGCGCCGCTCCTGCGACGTCGCCCCTCTATCGCGGTAACGGCTGTTACCATGCTGGTATGGCCAAGACACAACTGGGCGCACGCGTGGATGAGGACGTTGCGGAACTCGCCAAGAAGCGCGCCGCCGACCTGGGACTGAGCATCGGGGACTACCTCGCCAGGCTGGTGCAGGACGATGCCAGCGGCCTGCGCGCCCGAGCAGTGGAAAGGGCCGCTCGCTTCCTGGCCGAACATCAGGCGGTCTTCGACGAGGCCGAACAAGCCCAGCACACGCCCCGGGGAGCGCGTGCGGCCTGATGGATCTGAACGTCGACATTCCCTGGATCCTGCAGGTCGCCGAGGCCGCCGGGGCGAACGATCCGGCCCCCGACGACTACGGCGTCCCGGTCTCGGCGGTCGCCCGCCACCGGGCCGAGCTGTTCGAGCAGCCCGTCTACGACGGTCCCTACGCCAAGGCCGCCGCCCTGGTGCACACGCTGGGCCGGTGCCGCTGGCTGGAGCGCTCCAACCTGGCCGTCGCCGCCGCGTCCGGCGTCATGTACCTCGAGGCCGCCGGAATCACGGTCAAACCCGCCCGCGAGGACGCCATTGCCCTCAAGGATCTACTCCTGGACCCGGCCTGCACCGCCGGGAAGATCGCCGCCCTGCTGCGTGCCTGGCCCACCACTAGCTGAAACGACGCGGTGGCCCGCCCCGCATACAGGGGCGAGCCGCGCTGGGGCAGGACAGCAACCACCAGGGGGAAGCGCAGACGCATGTGGGCTCGGTGCTCGGCGGCATAGGTCGGGCGGCGGTCGGGGTGGGCCGGGTCCTGTGGGAGGCGATGGCCGCGCCGACCACGGGCACGGAGGATGACGCCCGAGACGAGATCGGCAGGCTCGCGGAGAAGATCGAAGACGAGGTCCCGGAGGAGCTGCGGGACCGGGCGTGGGGTCTGGTCCTGAATGCGCTGTACGAGGTTCCCCGCGAGATCGAGCAGTTGCCGGCGAAGGTAGATCAAGCCGACGAGAGCGCGCTGGTGAGGCGGGCGCCGTCTTGAAGTGGCTGGTCAGGGTGCTGGTGTGACGCCGGTTCGGGGTGCTCGTGCCGGTCGCGGGCGGCAGTCGGGGGTGCAGATCGTCCGGCGGGACGGTCTTGCCGATGAGTCCACAATCTTCGAACGGTCTACCCAGCGACACGACCGTTCTCGACAGGGCATGCCAAGAGGACTCGCCTGCACAACAGTTCGAATCCTGCGCGCCCGTGGCGCTCCAGGGGGTCGCGGTCCACAGCGGATCATGCTGGCTATTCCAAGCGCGCGGTTGCCGGGGAGGTGGTTTCGGTGGCCACTCTGAAAACGCTCACTGCGTCGTCACCGGCCGCATCGATGCGGAAGGCGGCCGGGCCTGCTCAGCGCACCAGGAGATCGATGGCGACCTTCAGTCGTTCGAGAAAGAACTCCCGTGACGGCGCCTGATGCTTGAGGCCGATTGATGCGCTGATCATCGTCTGGGTGACAGCAAGTGCCGCCTCACGTCCTGTCTCCGCGGCGATCGCATCGGTGACCAGTTCCTCAAAACGCCGTGGCACCGTCTCCACTATCTCGCCGAGCAGATCGGGGTTGGCTTCGATGACCTCCGCGACATCGCGTGTCAATGGGCCGATGTAGCGGCCCGCCCACTGGTCGAACGCTTCGACGAGACGCTCTGACAGGGGGCGTCCGCTGTCAGCCAGGACGTGTTCGACCGCTGCGATGTCGCGTTCCAGGGCTTGGGTGACCGCGGCCCGGAACAGGACCTCTTTCGAGGAGAAGAGGAAGTAAAGCCCTGGCCGGGAAATATGCGCCGCCCGCGCCACCTCCTCCATCGAGGTCTTCCTGTAACCGAATCGCGCGAACGTGGTCAGGGCGGCGTCCAGAACCATGACCCGCCGGCTGGTGTCGACGACTGCCGAGGACGGGCGGCCGACATCAGGACCTTGGTGGTGAATCCGCCGCGCGAGCGCCCCAACTGCTCGCCTGCTGCACCTCCTCCTCCGGCAGGGGCCGCAGGCCCTGCACCGCTGGTACCCGAAACGATCTCCGCGGAGCTCCCTGTTGACGGCCTGGACAGGGCGGGCGGAGCCGCCTTCGGCGCGCCTGCGGCGTGCTGGTAGGCGCGCATCACACTGGAGTCGACGGAGACGTCCCACTCAATGCCGCCCTCGGCGTCGACCTGGGCTGGGACATGCTGCAGCAGCATGTCCCAGGTGCCGTCGGCCGCCCACAGAGCGTGCCGTTTGTGGACGGTCTGCCACGGCCCGAAGCGTTCTGGTAGCTCACGCCACTGCACCCCGGTGCCCAGCCGGTGGATGATCCCGTCGATTGCTTGGCGGTGCTCCCTCCACCGGCCGCACCGATCGTTACTCGCCGGCAGCAGGGGCTCCAGCAGAGCCCACTCGCCATCCTTCAGAGCCCCCCTGCTGATCGCGTCTGGAACGACGGATCACTTGATCGACGGGTTGTGTGTCGGCGATGCGGTGACGATCCACACGGACCCAGGGATGCAGACACCGTCGGTGGTCTCGAACTCTGTGAGCGCGTCGTGCACTTCGGCACGGATACGGGCGATGGTCGTTGGGGCGACATCGCGCAGGTTGTAGCGCGTCGGGCCCATGGCGAAGATGAAGTCGGCAGCGTCGCCCGCGTTGGCGCCAAAGATCATGGGAGCGTCGGCGGGGGCTACGTCGATGTCGGTGAACCCGGCGGCGGCGAGCACCTGGTGGATGCGCGCGGGATCGAGGAGAGATCCCATACCCCTGGCGGCGGGGGATGCCTCGCGCAGAAACGGTGAGAGTGCGGCGGTCGCACGGGCGTAGGCGCTGTCCGGGCTCCCGGGCTGCGGGCCGAGGAATGCGAGCCGGCCGGCTGGCGCGAGCGCGTGCCGGAGATGGGTGAAAGCCGCGATGTGGTCGGTGAAAAACATGACACCGCCCCGGCTGAGGAGGACGTCGAACCCGCGGTCGGGGAATGGATGCACCTGGGCGTCGCCCTGCTCGAAGGTGACGTTGTCGATGCCTTCCGCGAGGGCGTCGCTGCGGGCGCGTTCCAGCATGGGCGCGGACAGGTCGATTCCGACGACGTTTCCGCCGTAAGCCTGTTGTGCGGCGAGACGCGTGGTCTGGCCGGTGCCGCAGCCGACGTCAAGGACCCAGTCGTGCGCGGCGATACTCGCCGCGGCGAAGAGGGGGGCGTTGAACGCGCCCATCATCGCGTTGTAGCGCTCGGGGTGTTCGGCCCAGTGGATACCCTCCCAGTCGTTCCATGCCTCTGCCTGCTGACGGTTGGCGATGGCGTGCATGGCTCACTCTCCGTTGACTAGAGTTGACCTCTAGAGCTGCACTCTAGATATAGACTCCAGTCATGAGTGAGGTCAAGGGGAAGCGGGGCGACAAGGCCCGGGAGACACGGCGGCGGATCATCGACGCGGCGGGTGCGCTCTTCGTCGAGCAGGGCTACGGGGCGACCAAGCTGCAGGAGATCGCCGACCGGGCGGGCGTGGCGGTGCAGACCATCTACTTCGTCTTCCGGAACAAGCCTTCACTGCTCAAGGAACTGGTCGATGTCGCGATCGCGGGCGACGACGAACCTGTGCCGACGATGGATCGGCCCTGGTTTGCCGAGGTCACGGCCGGGCCCACCGCCGAGTCCGCGCTGGCCGCGCTGGTCGCCGGCACCCGGAGGACGCTCGAACGTGTCGCGGCCATCAACGAGATGGTCCGTGCCGCAGCAGCGACCAACCCGGAAATCCGGGAGTTGTGGCCGGATCAGACCGACCCACGGTACGTGGTGGTCTCGACAGCCGCGAAGGCTCTGCTGAAGATGCCCGGCGCCAGCCCCGCCATGTCCGCCGGAGAAGCGGCGGACATCCTCTACGCCTTGCTCAGTCCGGAGCTCTTCCTTGTTCTGACTCGCGACCGCGCGTGGCCGCCGGACAATTGGGAGCGATGGGCGTACGACACCCTCTGCTCTCAGCTGCTGGTCCGGAGGCAGAACCTAGCTCCCTGATCGTGATCGGGGAGACAGACCCTAGCAGGAGCGCCAACGAAACTAACTGCGGCAGGTGATCCGAAGGCGGTACTGAACCGGGACTTCCGCACCTTCGCGGTCATTGCGCTGGCGACAGCCTTTGCGATTGGAATCGTTGTCGAATTGGTGACCGGACTGGCCGTAACCACAGAAGGACAACTGGCCCTTGCGGCATATCGTGGCAGTCAGGGTGTCAAATGTGCTCAGTGTCGGGCCTGCGGACCAACCCGGTCTCGTCCATCACCCGGCGGCCGGTTCACTGCCCGGGGCAGGGCTGCCAGTTGAGTACTTGCACGCGCCCACGACATATATATCGGCGGCGCGGTGGTGCTTGCGATCCGTCGCTCAGCGGGTGACCAGCAGGCCCCGCCCCCGCAGCACCCGCCGCTCCAGCGGGCTGAAGATCAGCAGGTCGATGGCGATTCCGACGAGCAGTATGAGGAAGATGGCCAGGAACACCTGCGAGATGCTGGCGTTGTTGCGCCCGTTCTCCAGCAACTGGCCGAGTCCGACGCCCAGATCGGGCGAGGAGGCAATGATCTCGGCGGCCATCAGCGATCGCCAGGAGAAGGCCCAGCCCTGCTTCAGTCCGGCGAGATAGCCGGGGAGCGCGCCCGGCATCACGATGTGCCAGGCGCCGCGCAGGCCGGTCGCGCCCAGGGTGCGTCCGGCGCGCAGGAACAGCGGGGGGATCTGGTCGATGCCGGCGACGAGGCCGTTGGCGATGGAGGGGACCGCGCCGAGCAGGATCACGGCGTACATCATCGAGTTGTTCAGGCCCAGCCAGAGCACGGCGGGCGGCACCCAGGCCACGGAGGGCAGCGACTGCAGACCGGACAGGATGGGGCCGACGGCCGACCTGACGAATTTCACCCGGGCGACCAGCAGACCGAGCGGCGTGCCGATGGCGAGTGCCATCAGGAAGCCGAGCAGCCCGCGCGAGACGGATGTCCAGATGTAGTCGAGCAGCGTGCCCTGCCGCCAGGCGTCGGTCACCTCGTCCCACACCGCGGACGGCGACGGCAGCTTGTAGTCGGGGGCGACCTCGGCCCACACCAGCAGCTGCCAGACCGCCAGCACCAGTGCGACGGCGGTGATGGGCGGCAGTGCTTTGCGTATCAGGGTCTCGCGCAGCGGTGTACGGCCGGCCTGTGCCGACTCCAGCGCGTCGAGCCCGGCCTCCAGCCCTGCCAGATCTTGTGTGTCCTGCACGTCCTGGGATGCCCCGGCTGCCGGTGAGCCGTCCTTCTTGGCGTCGGTGCCGGTGTCAGTGCTGGCCATGGCGGCGGATCTCCCTGCGCAGTTCTTCGGTGATCTCGACGGACAGTTCGGCGACCGCGCTGTCCTCGATGCGGGGGGGCTGGGGGATGGCGACGGTCCACTCGCGGGCGATCCGTCCCGGCCGGGAGGACAGCAGCACCACCCGCTGCGCCAGCTTCACCGCCTCGCGCACGTTGTGCGTGACGAACAGCACCGACAGTCCCGTCTCCTGCCAGATGCGGGTCAGTTCGTCGTGCAGTACGTCCCGGGTGATGGCGTCCAGCGCGGCGAACGGCTCGTCCATCAGCAGCAGCCGGCTGTCCTGGGCGAGCGCCCGGGCCAGCGCGACGCGCTGCCGCATGCCGCCCGACAGTTCGTGAACCCGCTTGCCGTGCGCGCCCTGCAGCCGTACGAGTTCCAGCAGCCGTTCTGCCTCGGCGTGGCGCTCGGGCTTGGCGACCCCGCGCAGCTTCAGCGCGAGTTCGATGTTCTTGCCCGCGGTCAGCCAGGGGAACAGGGCGTGCTCCTGGAACATCAGGGCGGGCCGGCCGTCCGTGTCGATGGAGCCGGCGGACGGCAGGTCCAGGCCCGCGACCAGGTTGAGCAGGGTGGACTTGCCGCAGCCGGAGGCACCCAGGAGGGTGACGAACTCGCCCGGTGCGACATCGAGCGTGATGTCGTCCAGCACGAGCTGCTGCCCGCCGGGCGTGCCCGGCGCGGGGAAGGACTTCGAGACATGCTCGATCCGGGCGGCGTGCGTCACCGCCGTGGCGTCCTGGACAGCCTTGGCGACCGTGGTGGCCATGGTCGTCACCTCCTGGGTACTCATCGGGGCGGTTGTCGCTTGTCAGCTGTTCCGCTACTTGGTGCCGAGACCGGCGTCGTCGACCTCGTCCTTGCCCTCGGCCTTGAGGACCTTGTTGAGCGGTGCGAGGTCGTAGATGCCCTTCAGGTCGGGCTTCTCCAGCAGACCGGCCTTCACCGCGTGCTCCGCCTCGGTGTTGAGGGTGGAGGCCAGCGGGTCGTCGAGGAAGGTGATGGACTTCCAGGCCGGGTCGATGACCTCGGCGGGCAGGGCCTTGCCCGACTCTTCCTTCAGTGCCGCGTTGGCTGACGCCTTGGCCTTGTCCGGGTTGGCGTTGATCCAGGCGTTGGTCTTCACCGAGCCGCGCAGCACGGCCTCGACGACGTCCGGGTGATCCTTGAGGAAGCTCTGCGACACGATGATGTTCGTGATCACGAACTTCTTGTCGGGCCACAGGTCGGACTCGTCGAGGATCACCTTCGCGCCCTCGGCGACCAGCTTGGACGCGGTCGGTTCCGGCACCCAGGCGCCGTCGATGGAACCGGACTTGTAGGCGTCCGGGGTGATCTTGTTGTCGGTGCGGACGACGGAGACGTCGCCCTTGCCGCTCTGCGCGTCGGCCTTCCAGCCCTTCTCCGCGATCCAGTTGAGGAACGCGACGTCCTGGGTGTTGCCGAGCTGGGGGGTGGCGATCTTCTTGCCCTTGACGTCGTCCAGGGACTTGATCTTCTTCGGGTTGACGACGAGCTTCACGCCACCGGAGGCGGAACCGCTGATGATGCGCAGGTTCTTGCCGTTCGACTTGGTGTAGCCGTTGATGGCGGGGGAGGGGCCGATCCAGCCGATGTCGATGGAGCCGGCGTTGAGCGCCTCGATCTCGGAGGGGCCGGCGTTGAAGGTCGAGGCCTTGATCTTGGTGCCGCCGAGCTCCTTCTGGAGCAGCCCCTCCTGGACGCCCACCAGAGCGGTGGCGTGCGTGAGGTTGGGGAAGTAGCCGATCTTCACCTCGTCGGCGGAGAGCTTCTTGGCGTCCGCCGCGACCTCGGTCTGCTTGTCGTCGTCGGTGGCGTCGGATCCGTAGCCGCAGGCGGTGAGCAGGAGGGGGAGCGCTGCTACGACGGCGATGGTGCGCAGGGTGGTGAGTGGTCTTGCGGCAGACACGGAGGTGTCCTCTCGGGAATGGTTTGATCAGGGAGGTGCCGAAAGCGCGAGGCGCGGAGCTCATGGGCATGCGCCTGGGCTTCGTTCGTCGGCCCTCGGCGGCGGGAATGCCGTCGCGGGTCCGGGAGCGGAGCTGTGCGGGGATGGGCGGGCGCGGGTGACGCCGCCGACCGAAGGATCTTCTGTCGGCGGCCTCAGGCGGGCCGACAGATGGCGCTGGACGTGCGGCCGAGGTCGATGTGGCGGCGCGAGGTCAGCAGGGGGAGCGACAGGTCCGCGCGGTTGCGCGTTCGCATGGCCACCCCCCACGGATCCCTAGTTTTCCTACCTGGCTGATAGGGATCGTGGCAGAAGGTGCCGTTCACCCCAAGGGGGTGTTCATATGATGGACGCGACTATCTCGCTTTTTGGGAATCCTCGGTCGATGGCCCGGCGTGTCAGGGGTTGACCCAGGCTTTCGGGGCGTCGGTCAGTGCGGCTACGTAAGCGGGCAGTTGGTCCGATGCGACGTCGGCGAGCGACACGCCCTCGAGGATCTCGCGCACGTTGGACCGCAACGCGATCCACAAGGGGAGCAGTGACTCGGCGGGGCCGGTGTAGGACAACTCGGGCGGGCGGACCCCGCGTACCGAGACCAGGGGTCCCTCCACGACGCGGATGACGTCGGCGATGCTGATCGACTCGGCGGGCTTGGCCAGCCGGTAGCCGCCGTTGCCGCCGCGCTGGCTGAGGACGAGACCGCCCCGGCGCATGTCGTTCAGGATGCTTTCGAGGAACTTGTGCGGGATGTCCTGGGCGTCGGCGATGGCCTCGGCCTTCAGTGGCCCGTCATCGCGTGACGCGGCGAGCTGCAGTGCGGCACGTACCGCGTAGTCCGCCCTGGCTGAGATCCGCATGCATCCATTATCCACTAAGGCTTCGGTCGGTATCCGCTGCCGGCAGGCCGCCGGGCGGGAGCGGATACCCCTGCCCGGCGGCCGCGCGTGGCGGGTGCGGTGCTCAGGCCGCGGCCGGGGTGTAGTGGGCGGCTTCGTCACCCTCGATGACGTGGCTGAGGCGGCCGTCGACACCGGCCGGGACGTCGCCCGCGACGGTCACCCGGTGCAGCAGGCGCGGCAGGTCGCCGTAGTCGTCGGGGGCGTAGTGCTGGGTGATGCGGTTGTCGAACAGGACGAGGTCGCCGGGCGTCCAGGCCACCCGCACGATGTTCTCGGGACGCGTGACGTACGACTGGAAGATGCGCAGCAGGTCACGGGAGTCGGACGGGCCGAGGCCCACGATGCTCTGGGCGAAGCCGCCGATGAACAGCCCCCGCTCCCCGGTCTCGGGGTGGACGCGGACGAGCGGGTGGGCGGTGCGGTACTTCCGGGAGACGAACCGCCTGCGGTGCTCGGCCGCCTTCTCGCTCTTCGGGGCGGCGTAGTCGTAGTCGTTGGTGTGCACCGCCCACAGCTTGTCCGCCAGCTCCCGCAGCGGCTCGGGCAGATCCCGGTACGCCGCGGCCGAGTTGGCGATGAGCGTGTTGCCGCCATAGGGCGGCACCACGATGCTGCGCAGCGTGGACGCCTTCGGGGGCGTACGGACGAAGGTGACATCGGTGTGCCACTGGTTGGCGCGGATCCCCTCGTCGCCGTCGACCGGCAGGATGTTCGGCTGGCCGTCGACGGAGGGGACCGTCGGGTGCGCGGTGGTCAGCTCACCGAAGAGGGAGGCGAAGCGGAGCTGGCCCGCGTCGTCCAGGTCCTGGTCGCGGAAGACGAGCGCCTTGTGCTCCAGGAGTGCGGAGTTGATCTCGGTGACGACAGCGGGGTCGAGGCCGGTGGAAAGATCCACGCCGAGGATTTCGGCGCCGATACGGCCGCCGATCCTGCGGATGTCGAAGCCGGTGCTGGTGGTCATGCGCGGGTGTCCTTTCGAGGGGTGATCAGTCGGGAGGTCGTCAGGAGGTGATGGGCAGGGAGCTTCCCTGGGACCCCGGCGGGCTGAGGGGAGGACCGATGGCCCGCAGCGCACCCGGTGTGCGGCCCCGTCCCCAGCCGATGTGACGGCGGTAGCTGCCGAGCAGGCCGGCACGGTCCAGGTGACCCTCGTCCCGGGCGGTTGAGCCGTCGGGCAGCGGCTGGGTCAGGGGCGCGACGTACAGCGCGTCGGCCGGGCAGTTCGCCTCGCACTGGAAGCAGGTCTGGCAGTCGTCGCGGCGGGCGAGCACCGGGATGCCGTCCTCGCCCCGGTCGAAGACATCGGTCGGGCAGACCTTGATGCACTTGTCGCAGGCGATGCAGCGTTCCGCCGAGACCAGCTCGATCATGAGGCCACCTCCAGGGGTGCGGCTGACGTGGCCGACGCGTTCGACAGGGGCTCGACACGGGTCCACACCCGGTCCAGACCGCCCGTCGTGATGCGGTGGTACTGGCCGGGGTCCTGCGCGGGGAAATCGAGCCGCTTGGCCATACCGCGGGTCTCGGTACGGGCCAGCGCGGCCGCGTACATCCAGCGGGCGTGTGCCGCCATCGCCGCCGCCTGCCTCGCCCGTACGGTGTCCCCGCCCACGGCGTGCAGGGAGGCCCGCGACTGCTCCCAGACGCTGTCGAGGACCTCCAGCGAGGCGGTGAGCCGATCGCCGTGGCGCAGGTAGTTCTTCTCGTACGGCAGCACCTCGGCCTGGACCGCGGCGACGACCTCGCGGAAGCCATCGGCCGGACCCGCTGCCCCGGTGGGCCGCAGCCCGGCCCCGCCCGCGGCCACCAGGCGCCTCGTGGTGGCGCGTGCGCCGAGCGAGCGGGCGTGGCGGGCCGCGCCCCGGCCCGCCCAGATGCCGGAGGAGATGGCCCAGGCGGCGTTGTGGCTGCCGCCGCCGGTGAAACCGCCGCAGATTAGCTCACGGGTCGCCGCGTCGCCGGCCGCGTACAGGCCGGGGACGGTGGTGGAGCAGTCGTCGCCGGTGATGCGGATGCCGCCGGTGCCGCGCACGGTGCCCTCGGCGAGGAGCGTGACGGCGAAGCGCTGGGTGAAGGGGTCGATGCCGAGCCGGTCGAAGGTGAGGAAGAAGTTCGGCTGGGCCGGCCGCATCGCCTGCCGGGCCGCCTCGTCCGCGCGGTCGAGGCGGCAGTACACCTTCTCGCTGAGCAGCGCCCGCGCGATCACGGACCGGCCGCCCTGGCTGGCCGCGCCCTCCAGGACCGTGCCGTCCTCGTGGTAGAAGGTCGCGAACGAGTAGAACGCGGTCTTGGTCACGGAGGTGCCCTCGGGCGCGATGCCGTAGGCGTTGGAGAACTCCATCCCGGACAGCTCCGCGCCCGCCTCCGCGGCGAAGAGCGCACCGTCGCCGGTGTTGACGTTGCAGCCCAGCGCGCCGCTGAGGAACGCGCAGCCGCCCGTGGCCAGCACGACCGCCCCGGCGCGCACCCGGTACGGCTGACCGGCCTGCCGCCGGTGCCCCCGGGCCCCGGCGACCGCCCCGGAGGGATCGGTGAGCAGTTCGGTGACCGGGCTGTGGTCGAGGACGCGCGCCCCGGCCCGCTGCACGCGGATCCGCATCCTGCGCATGTACTCCGGCCCCTGGAGGCCGTTCCTGAGCTGCTTTCCGTCCGCTCCCGTCGGGAAGGGATAGCGCCCTGCCGCGGCCAGTTCGTTCACCCCGGCGTACGTCTGGTCCAGCACCCGGGCCATCCAGCGCCGGTCGGCCAGGTAGCCGCCCAGGGCCTCCCTGCTCGCCATGGCCGCCTCGCGCGCGGCGGGTTCCGGGGGGACGTACCAGACGCCCGTTCCGGCGGAGGCGGTGGCGCCGCTGGTGCCGCAGTAGCCCTTGTCGGCGAGGACCACGTCCGCCCCGTCCTGGGCCGCCTTGAGCGCGGCCCAGGTGGCGGCAGGGCCGCCGCCGACCACCATGACGTCCGCGGTGAGGTCGAGACCGGTCATACGGCGGCCACTCCCTCTCCTGCGGCGGCCGGTGCCAGCCGGTTGGCGGGACGGGCCAGGCCGTAGTTCTCGCGCAGGGTGCGGCCGGTGTACTCGGTACGGAAAAGCCCGCGCCGCTGCAGGATCGGCACGACGTGGTCGACGAAGTCCTCCAGGCCGCCCGGCAGATGGGGCGGCATGATGTTGAAGCCGTCGGCGGCCCCCTCGGTGAACCACTCCTCGATCTCGTCCGCTGTCTGCTCCGGCGTACCGGCGAAGACACGGTGACCACGTCCGCCGCCGAGGCGGGCGATGAGCTCGCGCAGGGTGAGGCCGTCACGGCGGGCGAGTTCGGCGACGAGCGTGAAGCGGCTCTTGTTGCCGTTGATGTCCCGCTCCTCGGGCAGCTCGGGCAGCGGCCCGTCCAGCGGCAGCCCGGTCAGGTCTGTGCCGAGCATCCCGGAAAGCTGGGCGAGCCCGTACTCCGGAACCTGGAGGTTCGTCAGCTCCTGTTCCAGTGCGCGGGCTTCGGCCTCCGTGGAGCCGATGACGGGCGCGATGCCGGGGAGCACCAGCAGCTGGTCCCCGGTACGGCCGTACCGGGCGAGCCGGGACTTGAGGTCCTTGTAGAAGGCCTGGCCGTCGGCGAGGGTCTGCTGGGCGGTGAAGACGGCCTCGGCGTACTGGGCGGCGAACTCCTTGCCGTCCTCCGACGAACCGGCCTGCACCAGCAGCGGGTACCCCTGCGGGCTGCGCGGTACGTTCAGCGGGCCCTGCACCCCGAAGTACTCGCCCCGGTGGTTGATCTCCCGCACCTTGCCGGTGTCGGCGTACACACCGCGCTCCCGGTCGAGCAGGATCGCGTCGTCCTCCCAGCTGTCCCACAGCTTGGTGGCGACCTCGACGAACTCCCGCGCCCGCTCGTAGCGCAGCGCGTGCTCCAGGTGCTCGTCCTGCCCGAAGTTGCGGGCCTCGTTCACGGTGCCGGAAGTGACGATGTTCCAGCCGGCCCGGCCACCGCTGATGTGATCCAGGGAGGCGAACTTGCGGGCGGTGTGGAAGGGCTCGTTGAAGGTGGTGGACACGGTGGCGATCAGGCCGACGTGCTCGGTGACCGCCGCCAGCGCGGACAGCAGGGTGAGCGGTTCGAAGCCGCCGAGGGCGTTGTGCCGGACCTTGCCCCACAGGGCGAGACCGTCGGCGAGGAAGACGGAGTCGAGCCGGCCGCGCTCGGCGGTCTGCGCGAGGTGCTGGAAGTAGCGCAGGTCGGTGACGCGTTCGGGCTGGGTGCGCGGGTGCCGCCAGGCGGCGTCGTGGTGGCCCGCGTTCATCAGGAAGGCGTTGAGGTGCAGCTGACGGGGTCTCGGCGCGGTCATGGGGTTCCTCGGATCGGGGGCTGCGGGGCGAGCGGGTGACAGGGGAGAGAGGGAGGGCGGAGAGGGGAGGAGTGATGGCGGCGGGTCAGCCGCCCGCGGGTACACGCCAGGAGCTGAGCCGTCGCTCGACGGTCACCAGGAACTGGTTGAAGACCACGCCGATGGCGGAGATCGTGATGATGCCCGCGTACATCTGCGGGATGGCGAAGTTGTACTGCGAGGCGTTGATCAGATAGCCGAGGCCCGCCTTGGCACCGATCATCTCGGCGGCGACCAGCACCAGGATCGACACCGCTCCGGCCAGCCGGATGCCGGTGAACATCACCGGTACCGAGGCTGGCAGGATGACCTTCTGGAACAGGCGGGGTGCGGACAGGTCCATCGACTTCGCCAGCTTCAGCAGGGTCGGATCGACATGGCGGACCGCGCTGATGGTGTTGAGCAGGATCGGCCAGGTGCACGCGTACACCACGATGGAGATCTTCGAGGTCTCGCCGATGCCCAACAGCAGGACGAACACCGGCAGCAGGGCCAGCGCCGCGGTGTTGCGGAACACCTCCAGCAACGGTCCGAGGAGGTCGGCGACCGGCCGGTACCAGCCGATCAGCAGCCCGAGCGGTACGGCGACGGCTACGGCGATACCGAATCCGCTGAACGAACGCGCCAGGCTGGCACGCGCGTTGTCGGCGAGCTGACCGTCCGAGGCGAGCCCCCACCAGGCGTCGGCGACCTCGCTGAACGGCGGCAGGAAGGTCCGGTCCACCAGACCGGCTCGTGGCGCGGTCTCCCACAGCAGGAGCAGGGCCACGATGGCCGCGGACTTGGTCGCCCCCTTCAGCAGCAGGTACGGCAGTCGGCGGACCGTCCGCAGCGCCGTCCGTCGGACACGGACCGTGACGGAGGGAACCCGGCGTGCGTCCGGGGGTGATGAGGTGCCGGGCGCGGCCGCGGTCGATGTGCCGGCCTCAGGGGACGTGGCGGACTCGGCGGACTTGGTGGGGGAGGGTGCCTGGACGGTTTCTGTCGTGTTCGCCGCGTCGGTCGTGGTAGTCGCGAGGGTCGCGTCGGCCTTCTCGGCGGTCGTGCCGGTCGTGGAGCTCATACGGAGGCCTCCTCCTTCTCCAACTGCTGGGCCCTGGCCACCTCGTCGTGCAGGAGCGACCAGATCTCGTGGCGGTGCCGTGCGAACTCGGGGCTGGAGCGGAGGTCGTCCGTCGCCGTACGGGAGCCGAGGGCGACCGGCACGATCTGCTTGATCCGGCCGGGCCTCGATGTCATGACGGCGACGCGCTGTCCCAGGTAGACGGCCTCGTCGATGCCGTGGGTGATGAAGACGACGGTCTTGCCGGTGCGCTGCCAGATGCGCAGCAGTTCGTCCTGGAGCGACTCCCGGGTCTGGGCGTCCAGCGCGGCGAACGGCTCGTCCATCAGCAGCACATCGGGGTCGTAGGCGAGGCTGCGGGCGATCGCCACCCGCTGCCGCATTCCGCCCGACAGCTCGTGCGGATGGCGGTCCTCGAACCCGGTCAGGCCGACCAGGTCCAGGAACTCCCGGGCGCGTGCGGCACGTCGGCGCCGTGGGACGCCGGTGGCTTCCAGGCCGAACTCGACGTTGCCCTGCGCCGTGCGCCACGGCAGCAGCGCGTACTGCTGGAACACGATGCCGCGGTCCAGTCCGGGCCCCGTGACGGGTTCGCCGTCCAGCAGGATCCGGCCGCCGGTGGGCTGGGCGAGGCCGCCGAGCAGGTCCAGCAGCGTCGACTTTCCGCAGCCGCTGGGACCGACCAGGACGACGAACTCGCCGTCCGCTATCTCCAGGTCGATACCGTCGAGGGCGGTGAACCGGCCGGCCTGCCGATCCCCCGTGCGGTCCTTGACGGTGAATTCCTTCCGTACATCCTCGAACACGATCCTGGGCGTCGTGGACTGCGTGGTGGCTTCCGGCATGGGATCAGCTCCCGCTCTTCGCGGCGGAGGAGGACTTCTTGTAGTCGTTGAACTCATTGGTGTAGAGGTCCGACAGCGAGACCTGGCCCTTCTTGATGTCGCCCCGCTCGGCCAGCCAGTCGACCCACAACTGGAGTTCCTTGCCGGTGATCCGGCCCGCCGTCTCCGCGACGCCGTAGGACCGCCAGAACTTCAGCGGTGCGGTGTCCTCGTTGCGGCCGCGCTTCTTCACGATCTCCGTCATCCGGTCGACGACCTCGTCGTGCGGAGTGGAACGGGACCACTCGATGGCCCGCCCCACGGCGGTGACGAACGTCCGGGCCGTGTCGGGGTTCTGCTTCAGGAAGCGGTCCGTCATCACGTACGTGCCGGCGCTGAACGCGCCGAGCAGTTGGTAGTCCGTGAACAGTGGGCGGATACCGCCGGTCTCCAGTGCCTTGTCGCGCAGGATGCCGCCGAGTACGGCCACGTCGATCTGCTTCTGGCGCAGGGACTGCTCGGTGTTGACCGGGGGCACAACGAGCGGCTCGACCTTGTCGATGTCGGCCTGGGACAGACCGCCTCGCTGAAGGTAGATGTCGAGCATGGCCTCGGAGTGGGCTCCGAGGGTGTTCATCCCGACCTTCTTGCCGATCAGGTCCCGGGCCGAGCGGAGCGGGCTGTCCTTGAGGACGTAGAAGCCGTTGTAGGCGTACTTGTCGGCGCCGTAGTAACTGATGACGGCCTTGATGGGAGCGTTGTTGGCGGCCAGCTTGACGACCGCGCCGTTGAACGCGCCGCCGAAGTCGACCTGACCCGTGGCCGCGGACTGGATGTCCTGCGGTCCGCTGATCGTGTTGCCGACCCACTTCAGCTTCACGTCCTCCAGATAGCCGAGATCCTCGGCCAGTTCGGGCAACGTGACCTGACCGGCCCAGCCCTGGTATCTCAGCGTCTTGGTCTGGTCCTTGGCGGACGGTGTTCCGGACGCGGTCGTGCCGCAGCTCACCGACACCGCCGAGAGACCGAGCAGGGTGAGGAAGTGACGTCGGGTCGATGCCGTCGTGGCCATGGCAGGTTCCTGTTCGGGAAACGGGGAAAGGAAAGGGCAGACGTCGAACGGCGGAGAAGAGGCCTCACCAGGAATGGCTACGACGAGGGCCGACGTCTGTTGAAAAAAGCAGCGGCTTGCGTAGAAGCCGACTGTGAAATGGAGCGAAGGGGAGCTGTGCGTGTCAGTGAGTGCGGCGACCGGCGGCACAGATGGCGCTGGCCTGACGTCGCAGATCGACGTGCAGGCGCGCGGCGAGGGTCTCGGACTTGCTCACAGTCACGAGAGTTGCAGCGAAATCCAGCCAGGTCAATGTCGCTTGCGTATGCGCCATATGTTCTCAACAGTCCGACATGCCAATGAAGCGCGGCGTTCACAATTCTCCGGACAGGCGGGGTCGTGGTGACTGCCGTTTGTGCCGCCACCGCCGTCAGCGCAGAGATTGCACGGCGTAGAGGGCACCGAGGGCGGTGGCCACGGCGCCGAGCAGGAGACGCAGTGCCGTTTCGGGCAGCCGAGGTTGCAGGTGTGCCCCGAGGCGGCCGCCGATCAGTCCGCCGAGGCCGCAGGCCAGACCGAGGTACCAGTCAGGGGCGATGTCACCGGAGCCCGTCAGGGACAGCAGCGCGAACGCCGCGGCCCCGGTCACGGAGGGGGTGAACGTGGAGGCGAGGGCGGCCGGTGCCACGCGGGCGACGGGCATACCCCGGCCGACCAGTATGGGGCCGAGGATGGATCCGCCGCCGATCCCGTAGATCCCGCCGACGACCGGCGACGACCAGGGCCATTCCGGTGATGGCCCGGGGTGAGGGTTCGCAGCCCGGGCCGGCCGGGCGGGCCGGAGGGTGCGCCCGATGAGCCACAGGCCCAGTGGCATCAGCAGAGCGGCGACCAGAAGGCGGAAGGCGGTGGCCCCCGGGACGGCGAAGACCCGTATGACGGCGCCGAGGACCGCCCCGGGCAGCGTGCCGGTCACCAGGCGCCGCGTCAGCGGACCGTACAGCAGGCCCTCGCGGTGGTGGCGCAGCAGGGCGCTGGGCCCGGCCACCACGTTGAACAGCAGATTGGTGGGGCGTGACCGCCGGGCTGGGCACCCCGAGGACGCTCAACTGCACGGGAAGCAGGAACACCGCACCCGGCACCCCCACCGGCGCGGTCACCACCGCTATGAGCAGGCCGACGGACAGACCGGCCAGCCCCGCTGACCACGCCGCGCAGCCCGCCGATTCGAACGTCCGGCCAGTATCGCCGCCGTGGTCCCGCTGCCGGCCCGCAGGGTCGCTGGGCATCCCGGTGGAGAGGGATCCTGGCAGCAGACCGGTCGGCCCAGGCATGGGCGGGACTGCGGATTCGATCTCCGGAATCGGTCTCCCCGAACGTCCCCGCTCGCCGATCAGGCGGGCAGGACGAACGGAGGGTGGGCGCCGTTGAGGAAGTACTCCCCGACATCGCGGAGCCGGTGGGCGACGGGCTCGTACAAGGTGTGGGTCCTGGCATTGCGCCAGAACCGGTCGAAGCCCAGCCGCGCGGAGGTGGACCGGGCGCCGATGATGTCGAGGGCGCGGGTGGTGGACTCCTGCGCTGCCCGGGCCGCGGCGCTTTCGGCCATCGCCACGAGGGCGGAGATGTCCGCACACTCGTCGTAGGTGAGGTCTTCGCCGCGCTCAAGACCGCCCCGCACGGCGTCCAGTGCTTGCTCGGTGAGTGCCGACGCTGAGCGGGTGAGGACGGTGAGTTCTCCGTAGGCGGTCTGAACCTGCGGGTCGTGCGGGGTACCGGCCGGCCAGGCGGGGTGCCAGGGTGCGTGGCCCGCCCTGCTGTACTCCCGGGCCTCGGCGAGCACTCCCTCGGCCATGCCGAGAAGGAGTTGGGCGGGGAAGAGACGCCCGACCGGAGATGCCAGGGCGGCCCGGGGCGACAGCAGGTCCTCGTCCGCGGACAGGGAGCCGAGCACGTCGTCGGCACGCACCGGTACGTCGTCGAACTCCACGCTGCCGCCGGCCGCGAGCCGCTGGCCGAAGGTGTCGGCATCGCCGTCGATCACCACACCGCGACGGGCGGGATCCACCACGACGGCGAGCGGTTCACCCGTGTCCTCCCGCACGGCGCGCACGGCGAGACGATCGGCGACCAGGACCCCGGTGGTGTAGCTCTGCCGACCGTTGAGCACCAGTCCCTTGGAGGTCCTGGCCAGCATCAGAGGCGGCTCCTGACGCGCGAATCCGCCGCCCCAGCACCACTGTTCGGCTGCGGACCGCTCTTCTGTCTGCGCGGCGAGTGCGGGCCCGGCGAAGAACCGGGCGCTCCACGAAAGGAAGTAGTGACAGCCGAGCAGCTGACCGATCGCGCCGTCGGCCGCGGCGATCTCCCGGACGACGGCGTAGGCCGTGGGCCAGTGGGCGCCGCCTGCCTGGGACTCGGCCGGCGTCAGGAGCGTCAGCAGTCCCGCCTCGCGCAGCCGGGACACCTCTTCGACCGGGGCCTTGCCCGCCTGCTCCCTGGCCACCGCGTCCGTGGCCAAGTCGTCCGCCGCCTCGCGGGCCACGCGCAGCCAGTGCGCATGGCCGGGCCCGGTCCGGTCGAACAGCGAGGCGGGGCGGGAGGGCGCGGAGGCAGGGCCCATGGAAGTGATCTCCTCAAGGTTGGCCGCAGAGCGCGGCGTTGGAGCTCTCCTGCTGGCCGGGCACGTACTTGTAGCCCACGCGCCGGACGGTGACGATGCGGTGCCGGTGAGCTTCGCCCAGCTTGCGGCGCAGGCGGGCGATGTGGACATCCACGGTGCGGCCGTCGCCGATGTGGTCGTAGCCCCAGACGGCGGCCACCAGCCGATCACGCGTCTGCACGTGGTGGGGATGCTGAACGAGATGCGCCAGCAGCTCGAACTCCAGGTAGGTGAGGTCGAGTTCACGTCCGTCGACCTCGGCGACATGCCGCGCCGGATCGATGCGGACGACGTCGTCTGCCGTCCGCCGGACAGGGGCCGAGCCTGCGGCGGCGACCGGTCGGATCTCCGGCCGCGGCCTGTCCTTGGCGAAGAGCTCGGTGGGATCGGTGCCCTCGGGGACGAGCACGAGGTAGCCGACGAGCGGCGCGGAAGTGCGTCCCTGGGTGTCTCTCCGAGCGGAATCGCCCACCAGGCGAAGACGGGGCGTGTCGGAGAGGAGCGGATCGTGTGGGGTGGCCTGGGCCGGAAGTGCCGTGGTCATGGCGGTTGTCCCTCAGAAGTGTGTCGGGCCATCAGGCGCAGTGGGTGAATTCGCCGGATCGCCGGGGAAGGGGGGAAGCGGAGCGGCGCGGGCGAAGGTGCGAGCCGTGTGCCTTACGCGCGGCAGCAGGCGGCACTGACGACGTGACCAAAGTCGACATGCCGACGACGAACGAGTCGTTGCTGCTTACGGGACATGTTCACCATCCTGTGCACCCTCGGCGGACGCCGTCAAGGTTTCCCTAGTAATTCCATAGGAAAAGTAGGAAAGGTCTCACACTCTGAGAGGTCGGCCGTCCACCGGAGACGTAGCCGTCTCAGCCTCGGTGGCGCTCAGGGCACGCAGGAGCGCGCGGGCGACGGCGTCGTTCTGGCGGAAGGCCGGCGCGTTGGTGCGGGGGCGGGCGAAGGCGGCGACGGCCCGGCTGTTGGTGGGGGCGCCCAGGGCGATGCGGCGGGGGTGGGGGCTGTCGAGGGACGGGTCGAGGACGTGGCCGTCCGTGGGGGAGACGGCGAGCAGGCCGGAGCGGTGGGTATGGGTGGGGTCGGCGATGACCTCCTCGGCGAGTGCGCCTTCCCGGTACAGGCCCCGCAGGAGTGGGTCCTCGGTGTGGGCCGGGGAGGGGCCCGGCAGGTACGCCTCGATCAGGGCCGTGGCGTGGGTGGTGTGGCCGGACACGGTGGGGCTGGTCGCGGTGAAGGTGCCGCTCGTCTCGTCGGTGGCGATGCGGATACCCGCCCCCAGGAAGTGGGCGATGCCGGCCCGGGACAGCGCGAGGAGTTGGCGCAGGCGGAAGCCGGGTGGGCCGGAGGCGAGGTAGCTGAAGAAGCCGTGCCACCAGCCGTCGAGGTCGTCGGCGACCGAGCGGGCGGTGAGCCGGCCGGAGGCGACGAGGCGGGGCAGTTGCCCGTAGACCGAGAGCAGGGCGAGGAACGCGCCGAGGTCGGCGCTGCACTCCGGGTTCTCGCGGCGGGTGACGTCCTGAGCGATGTGGTCGCGCAGGTGGTCCTGGAAGGCGTCCGGTGTGGGGAAGGCGAGGCCGTCCAGCGGGTGGTCCAGGGCTTCGAAGTCGAGCCTGTCCGCCGGGTCGGGTACGGCCGCGGCAACCAGGGCGGCCATCTCGTCGTCGTGCCAGCCCAGGCGGTCGTAGGCGGCGACGAAGTCCGGCCAAGGGAGGGCGGTGCGCTCCGGGTGGGCGTGGAACAGCTCGTGGTAGTGGCCGAAGCCGATCTCCTTGGCCATCAGCGGCCACACATCGCGCCGCAGGTCCAGCGGGCGGCCCTGGGCGAGCAGCCCGTCGACCGTCTCGGGGCCGAAGTGGCGCGGCAGCGGAGGCCGGGGGCCCTGGAGGCGGTAGCGCGTCTTGGAGTGGTACGGCACTCCGCGCCGCGATCCGACGTGCAGGACGGGCTCGCGGCCGGACGGGAGGTAGGTGAGGGTGCCGTCGGCCTCGGTGCGGTAACTGCCGCCGCGGCCCTCGGTGAGCAGCGCCATCAGGTCGATGAAGGCCAGCCCGAAGCCGCGCAGGATGACGTGCTCGCCGGGTCGCAGTGCGGACAGGTCGGCGTCGGCGGAGAACTCCGGCGGGAGGTGGAAGCGGCCGTGCCGGCGGGCGAAGGCGGCGTGGTCCCGGTGCTCGGCGGCGGGAGTGGAGCCGAGGTGTCCCTGGGCGAGGATCACCAGGTCGGCGGTGAGCGGAGTGGCACGGTCCGCGAGGTGCACCTGCTGCGGGCCGTCCGGGGGGCCGGCGACGGCGGTCGCGGTGGTGGGGTGCCACTCGACCGTGACGGTGGGCGGCAGCTGGGCCAGCGTCCTGCGGAACACCCAGTCCAGGTAGGCGCTCTGGGCGCGGCGGGTGGGGAAGTCGGACCCGTCGAGCGTGCGCAGTTCGGCGAGCACGTCCGGGTCGGCGGGTTCGGCGTACGGGGCGTGGTGTGGGCCCCTGCCGGAGAACTGGGCGGCCCACTCGGCGAGCGAGGGGCCCGGCTGTACCGGGCCGTCGATCGTGGAGGACTCGTCGGTGAACATGGTGACGTCCTCGGCCATGGAGTTCATTCGCAGCAGCGCCGACTGCTCGTGGCGCCAGATGCGTCCCGGGCCGGGCTGATGCGGGTCCACCAGGTGGATGCGCAACTCCCGTACGTCGTCCCACAGTTCGGGTGCGTTGGCGGCGATCCGCTCCAGCAGGCCCGTGGCGCGCGGCCCAGCGCCGACGACGACCAGGGCGGTCGGGGAAGGGGCGCTGTTCACCGGTCACCGCCGATCGCCGGGCGGGCGTCGGTGGCCGTGGCCGCGCTCAGCCGGTGGCGCAGGGCGGTCAGGTGGCCGCGCAGCCGTTGCAGTGGTGTCGGCGGCAGGGCGCGGGAGTTGCCGCGCGCGTAGTACCGCTCGACGTAGAACTGGCCCGCGCTGAGCACCGTGGTGACCGCGATGTACCACAGCGTGGCGACCATCAGCAGCGGGATGACCTGGTAGGTCTGGTTGTAGATCAGCTGCACCGAGTACAGCAGGTCGTGCACGGCCAGCACGCTGACGATGCTGGTGCCCTTCAGGGTGCCGATCAGCATGTTCCCGGCCGTGGGCACGATCGAGCGCATCGCCTGCGGCACCACGATCCGGCGCAGGGTGCGGCGTCTGCTCAGCCCGAGTGCCTGTGCGGCCTCGGTCTGCCCGGAGTCCACGGAGAGGATGCCGCCGCGCACCACCTCGGCGGCGTACGCGGTCTCGTGCAGGGTCAGACCGATGACGGCGGTCAGGGTGGGGCCGAGGAGGTTGACCGTCTTGACGGTGAGGAACCGCGGGCCGAACGGGATGCCGAGGCCGAGCGTCGGATACAGGGCGCCGATGTTGAACCAGAACAGCAGCTGCACCAGCAGAGGCGTGGACCGGAAGATCCACACATAGCCCCAACTCAGCGTGCGCAGCACAGGGTTGGCCGACAGCCGCATCACCGCGAGCACGGTGCCGAGCAGGAAGCCGAGCACCATCACCACGGCGGTCAGCCACAGGGAGAGCAGCAGTCCGTCGAGCACGGCGGTGGTGGTGAAGTACCGGCCCACCACGCTCCATTGGAAGGCGTCGTTGCGGACGACGGAGTTGAGCACCATCGCGAACAGCAGCAGCGCGGCGGCAGCGGTCGCCCAGCGGCCGAGGTGCCGGCGCGGCACGATGCGCGGCACGTCGGGGCCAGGCGCGCTCGACCGTTTCGGGGGTTTCGTCGCAGGGGCTGGCGTGACTTCGGAAGGCGTGACCATCGAGAGGTTCTCCGGGGGAGGGGATCGCAGGCGTGGGTGACCACCCGGTGGCACTCGCAGGGAGCGCAACGGCACAGGCGCTGCGTGCGTTCGGTGCGGCCGGGCTCGGCGTCGTCACATTCGCCGCGTCCCTCAACGCGGCCGGAGAGGCTGCCGCGCAGGGCGGCCGATCCGCTGTCGATCGTATGTGCCCAGGGCATCGATGTGTCAACAGCGTCCTGGGCAGGGCCGGTCCAGGCGGTCCGGCATCCGGGCGCTGCTTGACGAGCGCCACGATGTACTGCTCAATTAGTCGCATGAATGCCCAGCAGCGCTTGGTCTCGCGCGATCACATCGACTTCGGTCGGGTGTGGTCCGCCGCGTGTTGCGCCTGACTCGGCAGCGGGCCGTCTGACCGGCCCTTCCCTCCCTCGGTGACCCCGTTGCGGGCCGAGTTCTCTCCTCACGCGCGCTGCCGCAGCTCTGCTTCTCCCGACGCTCGACGTCGTCACGACTGCACCGACCCGTCTGCCTGACGGTCTGTGCGCTCATTCCTGCACGCAAGGCGATTCCGCCATGCCTGCGTGTCGCCGCACCCTGAAAGGCCATCTCCCATGCCCGTGGAGTTCCTCGGCATCGCCGCCACCAACGACGGCTCCGAAACCACGCCGCGCTCCGGCGCCGCGTTCGACAAGGAGTACACGCTCCGGCTCGCCCGGGCCCACGAGGACCACGGCTGGGACCGGGTGCTGTTCGCCTACGGCTCCGGGGCGCCGGACCCCGCACCGGCCGCCGCGTACATCGCGAGCAGGCTGGAGCGCCTGCAGATCCTCCTCGCCCACCGGCCCAACGTCTCCTACCCCACCTTCGCCGCCAAGACCTTCGCCACCCTCGACCGGATCAGCGAGGGCCGGCTGACCGTGCACTTCATCACCGGCGGCAACGACCACGAACAGGGCCGCGAGGGCGACACTCTCACCAAGGACGAGCGCTACGCCCGCACCCGTGAATACATCCGGATCGTCAAGAAGATCTGGACCACCCACGAGCCCTTCGACCACGAGGGCGAGCACTACCGTTTCCACGACTTCGTCAGCGACGTCTTCCCCGTCCAACAGCCCCGCCCGAATGTCTCGTTCGGCGGCTCGTCCCCTGCCGCGTACGCCGCCGGAGGCGCCGAGGCCGACATCTACTGCCTGTGGGGCGAGCCCCTCGCGAAGACCGCCGAGCAGATCGAGAACGTGAAGGCCGCCGCGAAGGCCGCGGGCCGCACCGACGTGCCGCGCATCCAGGTGGCGTTCCGCCCGATCATCGGCCCGACCGAGGAGCTGGCCTGGGAGAAGGCCCACCGCACGGTCGGCGCGATCAAGGCGCGCAAGGAGAGGGGCGAGGCGATCACCAAGCGCCACAACGGGCACGCGCAGCCGCAGAACGCCGGCTCGCAGCGGCTGATCGCCATCGCCGAGGCGGGGGAGCGCTACGACCGGGCCCTGTGGACGCCGACCGCCGCAGCGACCGGCGGCGCGGGTAACTCCAACGCCCTGGTCGGCACGCCCGAGACCGTGGCCCAGGCACTCCTCGACTACTACGACCTCGGCGTCGACATCCTCTCCGCACGCGGCTACGACCTGCTGGGCGACGCCATCGACTTCGGCCGGTATGTGATCCCGATCGTCCGCGAGGAGGTCGCCAAGCGCGATGCCGAGCGGGCGGCACGCGGGACGCAATCCCTTGCGGCGGTGGGCGAATGACCTCCGTAGCCCAACCGTTGTCGTCAGCGGTAAATGTGACGGTGCTTCATGTCCGTGTCTCCGACCCGCGCGTGAGGCCCCTGCTGCGCGAACTCGGCCACGAGTACTCCACGCGCTACGGCAAGGACGCCCACGCCGAGATCTCCCGCTACCCCGACGAGGAGTTCACCGAACCGTACGGCGGCCTGCTGCTCCTGCTGCTGGAGCGCGGCGAGCCCGTCGCAGGCGGCGCCTTCCGGCGGTACGACGCGACCACCGCCGAACTGAAGCGGATCTGGACCCACTCCGCCCACCGGCGGCGTGGCCTCGCCCGCCGTGTCATCGCCGAGCTGGAAAGCGAGGCGGGCACACGCGGCTACCGGCGGATCTACCTGACCACCGGGCCACGCCAGCCCGAGGCCCGCGGCCTGTACCTGGCCACCGGCTACACACCGCTGTTCGACACCGAGGCCGACCCGGAAACCATCGGCCCGCTGCCCTTCGAGAAGCATCTGCCGGCCGAAGCACGCACAGCACCCACGGGAAAGGCAGCCGGCCTGTGAACCTTCGCCCGATCAGAACCCGCCTGCGCATCGCCGCGATCATCGCGCTGCTGCCCGTAGCGGCGCTGACCGCGTGTGGCGCCGGCGACACCTCCGGCACCACACCGGCGGGCGCTCAGGCATCTCCCGCGCCGACCGACGACCCGGTCGCCGCCGTACGCAAGGTGGACTCCGTCACCGCCCTGCTGCCCGCCGACATCCGCAAAGCGGGCACGCTCCGCGTCGGCAGTTCGATCGGGTTCCCGCCCGGGGCGTACTACCCGAACGGGCAGGACAAGCCACCCGCCGGCCAGGACATCGACCTCGCCGACGCGGTGGCCAAGGTCCTCGGCGTGAAGCTGGAGCGGCAGGACGCCTCCTTCGAGACGATCCTGCCCGCCCTGGGCAGCGGCAAGTACGACTTCGGGACCGGCAACTTCGGCGTCACCACCGAACGCTTGAAGACCATCGACTTCGTCACCTACATCAACGACGGCCAGGGCCTCGCGGTGAAGACGGGCAACACCGCCCTCGGCAAGAAGGTCACCGAGCTCACCCAGCTGTGCGGGCTGACCATCGGCACGGGAGCCGGCACCACCTTCGAAGCGACCCTCACCGCGCAGAAGGGCGTGTGCGCCAAGGCGGGCAAGAAGCCGTACGACGTGAAGGTCTACTCGGAGAACGCGGCGACCCTCACCGCACTCCAGCAGGCCCGTATCGACGTGATCATGTCGACCATCAACGGCCTGCGCTACCAGGCGGCCCAGCCCGCCTCCCAGACCACCTTCCTCGGCGAGTTCCACCGCCTCGACGTCGGCTTCGCCTTCAAGAAGGGCTCCCCACTCACCAGGGCCTTCCAGGCCGCCGTCAACGAGCTGATCAAGGACGGCACGTACGCCCGGATCCTCAAGAAGTGGGGCACCTCCGCCTCCGCGATCGACACGTCGCGGATCAACCCGCCCGAGCACACCTGAGAGTTGAGCAGGAACACCACGATGGCATCCACCACCGACACCGCGCCGCCCGGCGCGGCCACCCCGGGCACCGGCCCCGGGGCCCCGCCCGCCCCGGACGATCCGGCCTCCCTCAAGGTCGTCCCCGCCCGCCACCACGCCCGCTGGCTGGCGGCCGTCGCCGTGATCGTGCTGGTCGCCCAGTTCGTGCACGGGCTGGCCACCAACCCGGTCTGGGAGTGGGGTGTCTTCAGCGACTACGTGCTGTCCGAGACGATCGTGCAGGCGGTGTGGGTGACCCTTCAGCTCACCGTGTACGCCACCGTGCTGGGCTTCCTCCTGGGCACCGTCCTGGCCTTCATGCGGCTGTCGCACAGCCCGGTGCTGCAGACCGTCGCCTGGACCTACATCTGGATCTTCCGGTCCATCCCGATGATCGTCCAGCTGGTGTTCTGGTTCAACCTGAGCGCGCTGTACGAGAGGCTGGGCTTCGGCATCCCCTTCGGCCCGGTGTTCTGGTCCGTCGACAGCAACAGCATCATCGGCACCATGGGCGCCGCCATCATCGGGCTGACGCTGCACCAGGCCGCCTACGCCGCCGAGATCGTCCGTGGCGGTGTCATCGCCGTCGACCACGGACAGCTGGAGGCCGCCGCCGCACTGGGCATTCCCCGGCTGCGGCAGATCCGCCGGATCGTGCTGCCGCAGGCCATGCGCGCCATCCTGCCCACTGCAGGCAACGAGATCATCGGCCTGCTCAAGGGCACCTCGGTGGTCTACGTGATGTCCATCGGCGAGCTGTTCTACCAGGTACAGGTGATCTACGGCCGCAACGGCCGGGTGATCCCGCTGCTGCTGGTCGCCACCGCCTGGTACGTGGTCCTCACCTCCCTGCTGTCGGTCGCGCAGTACTACGTGGAGCGCCGCTACGCCCGGGGCGCCAACCGCACCCCGCCGCCCACCCCGCTCCAGCGCGCCCGCCGCTTCCTCCGCACCCTGCGCACGGCCGCCGCCCAGCGCAACCAGCCCGTCATACCCCTGAAGCCCTTGGGAGACAGCCGATGAGCGACGTGACGGTGGCCGTCAAGGAAACGACGCCGACGGTCGACGACGTGATGGTGGACGTCCACGGCGTCCACAAGAGCTTCGGCCCGCTGGAGGTGCTGCGCGGCGTCGACCTCCAGGTCCGCGCCGGCGAGGTCACCGTGATCCTCGGCCCGTCCGGCTCAGGGAAGTCCACGCTGCTGCGCACCATCAATCACCTGGAGAAGGTCAACCGCGGCTGGATCAGCATCGACGGCGAACTCATCGGCTACCGCCGCTCCGGGAGCAAGCTGCACGAGCTGAAGGAGAAGGAGGTTCTGAAGCAGCGCACCCACATCGGGTTCGTCTTCCAGAACTTCAACCTCTTCCCCCATCTGACCGTGCTGGAGAACCTGATCGAGGCCCCCGTCTCCGCACTGCGCCGCCCGCGCAAGGCAGCGGAGGAGACGGCCCGCCGGCTCCTCGACCGGGTCGGCCTCGCCGACAAGGCCGTCGCCTACCCCCGGCAGCTCTCCGGCGGCCAGCAGCAGCGCGTGGCCATCGCCCGCGCCCTCGCCCTCGAACCCAAGGTGCTGCTCTTCGACGAGCCCACCTCGGCCCTCGACCCGGAACTGGTCGGCGAAGTCCTCGACGTCATCAAGGACCTGGCCCGCACCGGAACCACCATGATCGTCGTGACCCACGAGATCGGCTTCGCCCGCGAGGTCGCCGACACCGTGGCGTTCATGGACAGCGGAGTCGTCGTGGAGCAGGGCCCGCCCACGGCCGTCCTGGACGACCCGCAGCACGAGCGAACCCGCGCCTTCCTCTCCAAAGTCCTCTGACCGACCCTCACCCCTTTCACAAGCAAGGAGCACCACCGTGTCCACCTCGATCACCCGCCGCACCACCGCAGCCGCGCTCGGACTGACCGCCGCCCTCGTCCTCGCCGCGTGCAGCAACCCCTCCGACGGCGGCACGACCGAGGTCGCGGCCACGTCGGGCAGCAAGACGAAGATCAACATCAGCCCGGACCAGGACCGCATCACCACCGACAAGGTCGACTCCATAGCCGCCGAGGTCCCGGAGAAGATCCGCAAGAGAGGCACCCTGGAACTCGTCTCCTCCTCCGGCTCCGCCGCGCCGCTGACCTTCTTCGCCACCGACAACAAGACCGTCATCGGCGTCGAGCCCGACATCGCCTCCCTGGTCGCCGACGTGCTCGGCCTCAAGCCGCACATCAACACGGTCTCCTGGGAGAACATCTTCGTCGGCCTGGACAGCGCCAAGTACGACGTCGGGTTCAGCAACATCACCGTCACCGAGGAGCGCAAGGAGAAGTACGACTTCGCCACCTACCGCGAGGACAACCTGGGCTTCGAGGCGAAGAAGGGCAGCGGCCTGAAGGTCACCGGGCCCGAGGACGTGGCGGGCAAGACGGTCGCGGTGGGCAGCGGCACCAACCAGGAGAAGCTGCTCATCGAATGGAGCAAGGAGAACGAGAAGGCCGGCCGCAAGCCGGTGAACATCAAGTACTACCAGAACGACAGCGACACCTACCTCGCCCTCCAGTCCGGCCGCATCGACCTCTACCTCGGCCCCAACCCCACCGCCGCCTACCACGCGGCCACCACCGGCAAGACCGAGGTCGTCGGCACCTACTCCGGAGCCGGCGCCACCCTCCAGGGGCTCATCGCGGCCACCACCAAGAAGGACAGCGGCCTGGTCAAGCCGCTCGCCGACGCCCTCAACCACGTCATCGACAACGGGACGTACGCGAAGGTGCTTGAGCGCTGGGGCCTGTCCGACGAGGCCGTGACCAAGTCCGAGATCAACCCGCCCGGCCTGCCCAAGACCAACAAGTAGCAGACCTGGGGTGTGCAGGCCGTACGACGCCTGCACACCCCCGCCTTCGTCCAGGACACGAGTCATGCCCCGCGAACTCCACCTCTCCATCGCACTCGACGGGACCGGTCACCGCCCCGCAGAGTCCCGCGCAGCCGCCCACTGGACGGACCTGATCGGCCTCGCCGAGCAGGGCACCGTGGACTTCGTCACCGTCGGCGGCTCTCCCGCGCCACCGCACGACGACAGTGCCGGCCGGCTCGACCCGGTGGCCGTTCTCGCCCGCGCCGCGCCCCTGACCACCAGGATCGGCCTGGTCCCGGCGGCGACCACCACCCACACCGAGCCCTTCCGCAACCCCACCGCGAACGTGGACGCCCGCGTGTACTCCGGCATCCACACCCGCTCGGCCGACGAGGCCGGTCTCGTCCTCGGCGAGCGGGTGGCGACGCACGCCCTGCGCAACGCCGCGCGCCTGTTCGGCACGCTGTGAGCGACATCGGCACCAGGTGCGGCCGCCCACGGAGTGTCCCTAGCCATCACCGGGCTCGGCGTCGTAGCGGTCGGCTGTCGCGAGCTTCGCACTCGGCCTGAGCCCGGGCTCGGAGGGACCCACCGCCTTGCTGTCGAGCCTGCTCACGTCCACGCTCGGTGCGCCGGCGGCAGCTCTCGGCGCTCGGGCGGCCGAATCCGCTCACAGGCCATGGCGATCAGCCGCCCGCGGTGGCGGATGCTGCCGCCGGAAACGCCTCGGCGATCCGCCTGTACGAGTCCATCGGCTTCACCTTGCGACGCCGCTCGCCCATCCGGCTCGTCCGCAGCCCAGGAACATCGCGCGAAGCCGGGGCGTTGTGACTCACGACGAGATGTGCGAGGCGCCGACGCGCATGACCCTGAGGACGGAGGTGGCGGACGTGACGCACATATTCCACGCCGTCCACCTCCACTCCCGGCCCCACATAGACCTCCAGCGCGTGGCCGGCGCGCTCTGTTGTTCCTGACCCGTTCCTTCACCGCCGTTGTCTCCTCCTGTGTGAGGGGCCGGCGTTCTCGTCACGGACTTCCAGGAAGGCACCCACTCGTGTCCTCAACACCTCCTTCTTCCCTGCACCTTGCCGTCGCCCTGGACGGCACCGGCTGGCATCCCGCCTCCTGGCGCGAGCCGGTGGCCCGCCCGCGCGATCTGTTCACTGCCGGATACTGGGCCGATCTGGTCACCGAGGCCGAACGCGGTCTGCTCGACTTCGTGACCGTTGAGGACGGCCTCGGCCCGCAGTCCTCCCACTTCCTTGACCCGGACGAGCGCAGCGACCAGGTGCGCGGCCGCCTCGACGCCGTCCTCATCGCCTCCCGCGTCGCCCCGCTGACCCGGCACATAGGCCTGGTGCCGACGGTGGTCGCCACCCACACGGAGCCATTTCACATCTCCAAGGCGATCGCCACCCTCGACTACGTTAGCGCCGGCCGCGCCGGCCTGCGTGTGCAGATCACCGCCCGCCCGAACGAGGCCGCGCACTTCGGCCGCCGCACCATCCCGCGCATCGAGGCCTACGACAGCCCGGCCGCCCAGGAGGTGGTGACCGACCTGTTCGACGAGGCCGCCGACTACGTGGAGGTGGTGCGCCGCCTCTGGGACAGCTGGGAGGACGACGCCGAGATCCGGGACGCCGCCACCGGCCGCTTCATCGACCGCGACAAGCTGCACTACATCGACTTCGAGGGCAGGCACTTCAGCGTCAGGGGCCCCTCCATCACGCCCCGCCCACCGCAGGGCCGGCCGATCGTCAGCGCCCTCGCCCACCAGACCGTTCCGTACCGGCTGGTGGCCCGGCAGGCCGACATCGGCTACGTCACCCCGCACGACGCCGAGCAGGCCCGCGCGATCGTCGCCGAGATCCGCGCCGAGCAGGAGACGGCCGGCCGAGCAGGCGAACCCCTGCATGTCTTCGGTGACGTGGTGGTCTTCCTGGACGACGACCAGACTGCTGCGGAGGACCGGCGCGCGCGCCTCGACGCCCTCGTGGGGGAGCCGTACACCAGCGACGCCCGGATCTTCGCCGGTACTCCTGACCAACTCGCCGATCTGCTACAGGAGTTGCACAGCGCCGGGCTGACCGGTTTCCGGCTGCGTCCCGCCGTCGCCGACCACGACCTCCCGGCGATCACCCGGGGGCTGGTCCCCGAACTGCAGCGCCGCGGCGCCTTCCGCCGCGCCTACGAGGCCGACACTCTGCGCGGACTGCTGGGCCTGGCCCGCCCCGCCAACCGCTATGCCGCCGCGACCGCCTGAGCCGGAGGGACGACCACGACCATGAGCAAGCCGCTGAAGCAGATCCATCTGGCCGCCCACTTCCCCGGCGTCAACAACACCACCGTGTGGAGCGACCCGCGGGCCGGCAGCCACATCGAGTTCAGCTCCTTCGTGCACTTCGCGCGGACCGCCGAACGCGCCAAGTTCGACTTCCTGTTCCTCGCCGAGGGGCTCAGGCTGCGCGAACAGGGCGGGCAGATCTACGACCTGGACGTCGTCGGCCGCCCCGACACCTTCACCGTCCTGGCCGCACTCGCCGCGGTCACCGAGCACCTCGGTCTGACCGGCACCATCAACTCCACCTTCAACGAGCCCTACGAGGTCGCCCGCCAGTTCGCCAGTCTCGACCATCTCTCCGGCGGGCGCTCGGCCTGGAACGTGGTCACCTCCTGGGACGCCTTCACCGGCGAGAACTTCCGCCGCGGTGGCTTCCTGCCGCAGGAGGAGCGCTACTCCCGCGCCAAGGAGTTCCTGGCCACGGCGAACGAACTCTTCGACTCCTGGCACGGCGACGAGATCCTCGCCGACCAGGAGAGCGGCAGCTTCCTGCGGGACGCCAAGGCCGGCGCCTTCGTCCACACCGGGCAACACTTCGACATCCACGGGCAGTTCAACGTGCCGCGCTCCCCGCAGGGCCGCCCGGTGATCTTCCAGGCCGGCGATTCCGAGGAGGGCCGCGAGTTCGCCGCCTCCGAAGCCGACGCGATCTTCAGCCGGCACGCCACCCTCGAAGCGGGCCAGGCCTTCTACACCGACGTCAAGAAGCGCCTCGCCAAGTACGGCCGCCGCCACGACCAGCTGCTGATCCTGCCCGCCGCCACCTTCACCCTCGCCGACACCGACGCAGAGGCGGAGGAGCTGGCCAAGCTGGTGCGCCGCCAGCAGGTCAGCGGCGCCACCGCCCTCAAGCACCTGGAGTTCGTCTGGAACCGGGACCTGTCCTCCTACGACCCGGACGGGCCGCTCCCCGACGTCGACCCGGACATCAGCGACGACCACATCTCCAAGGGCCGAGCTCAGGTCCGCATGTACCGCGACCCGCTGGCCACCACCCGCGAGTGGCGCGAGCTGGCCGCCGCGAACAACTGGTCGATCCGCGACCTGGTCATTGAGACGGGCAACCGGCAGAACTTCATCGGTTCGGCCGAGACGATTGCCCGCACCATCAACGAGTTCGTGCAGGCCGATGCGAGCGACGGCTTCATCCTCGTCCCGCACATCACCCCGACCGGCCTCGACGAGTTCGCCGACAAGGTCGTCCCGCTCCTGCAGGAACAGGGCGTGTTCCGCACGGAGTACGAGGGCCCGACCCTGCGCGACCACCTCGGCCTGGCCCTCCCCCACTCTCGGCTTCGCTCGAGCGGGGGGACCCCCATCGACGACGTCCGCGACGAACGGGCAGCGTCGTGAAGTACCTCGCCATCACCCTGATCCTGCACCGGCCGGATCCGATCACCGGGGTACACAAGCCGACCCATGACCGCTTCCGTGAGGTCCTCGACAACGCCCTGCTCGCCGAGGAACTCGCCTTCGACGGCTTCGGCGTGGGGGAGCGGCACGAGCGGCCTTTCATCTCCCACGGCCGGGCTCCTCTGCTGAGCCGACGGGGGCAGCGCGACGTCTGATTCAGGAAGGGGCGTGGTAAGCACGGGCGTTGCGCACGAACAGCTCGTGCAGATCGCGGACGGCTCGCGGCACGGAACCGGAGTGCCGGCGCTGCAGGATCAGCAGCACGTCGGCCGCGTCCCCGGCGAGCGGCCGTACGGTGATCGTGCCCCGCCGTTCCAGGGGATCGCCGATGACACTGAAGTCGGGCAGCACCGTGGCTCCCAGTCCCTCGGCGACCATCAGCTTGCCCATCTCGGCGCCGTCGGTGGAGTACGAGAAGGACGGCGTACGGCCGCCCAGCAGACGGTGGACAAAGCGGTGCATGACATAGCCGGACCGCATCACGACCAGCGGCTCGGCCAGGAGGCTGTCCACGTCCACCGCGTCCAGGGCCGCGAGCGGACTGTCCGGGCGCACGCACACCACCGGCCGGCCCCGCAGTAGTTCGGTGGTCTCGAAGCCGGGTGGCATGTCGTCGCCTCCGAGGTAGTTCACCAGCCCCAGGTCGAACGCGCCCTCCAGCAGCCCGCGATGGATCTCGGACTGCTGTGCGCCGACCAACTCGACCTGGGTGGCCGGGTGCGAGGCCCGGAACTCCCGCACCGTGGGTATGACCAGCGGGACGGTGGCCGTGTTGACCGTGCCGAGGCGGACCATTCGGCTGATGCGGTGCTGGTCGCCGGCCGCGCCACGCAGCCGGTCGACCGCATCCAGCACGGTCATGATGTGCGGCAGCAGTTCCCGGCCCTCGTCGCTGATCTTCGCCCCGGAACGCTTCCGCTCCAGCAGGTCCACGCCGAGTTCGCGCTCCAGGTTGCGTACGGTCTCGCTGAGCGCGGGCTGGGACAGGTGCAGTTCTTCTGCGGCGCGCCGCAGCGACCCCAACCGCGTGACGGCAGCGATGTATTCGAGCTGTTCGATACGCACGGCAAGGAGACTGCCGTTCACCGCGCGCCGTGTTCAAGGGAATCCCTGTCACAACCTCGTGAATACCGACTCTCAGCATGTGAAATGACATCCGGGCATTCTTGACCGGCCGGACCCCCACTGCTTTGATCGAAGGCATGAAGCGACAGGACCTCACGCGGCGACGCCACGTCGACCTCGCGCGTGTCTCCAGCTCCTGCTGTCGCTGTCGGGTCTGAGCGCACCCGAGGGAAACCCTCGAACCTGCGCCGATACTCCCTTCCTGGATTCCACTGCCAGCCTTTTTCGTGGTGATTTCCGTCGTACCGGGAACGTCGTCGCCGCACGCCTGAATCCCGATCACTGAACACGTTTCCCTGTCACCGCACGCGCCTTTTCGCATGCGCATTCCCGCCAGGAGTTCCCCATGCCCGTACCGCCCGGACCCGACCCCGTCCGCTTCGCCTACTGGGTGCCCAACGTCAGCGGCGGCCTGGTCACCAGCACCATCGAGCAGCGCACCGACTGGAGCTACGACTACAACCGCGAACTGGCCGTGCTGGCCGAGAACAACGGCTTCGACTACGCCCTCAGCCAGGTCCGCTACATGGCCAGCTACGGCGCCGAGTACCAGCACGAGTCGACCAGCTTCAGCCTCGCCCTGCTGCTCGCCACCGAGCGGCTGAAGGTCATCGCCGCCGTTCACCCCGGCCTGTGGCACCCGGGCGTCCTCGCCAAGCTCGGCGCCACCGCCGACCACCTGTCGAACGGCCGCTTCGCCGTCAACGTCGTCAGCGGCTGGTTCAAGGGCGAGTTCACGGCCCTCGGCGAGCCCTGGCTGGAGCACGACGAGCGCTACCGCCGCGCGGAGGAGTTCATCACCGCCCTGCGCCAGATCTGGACCAAGGATCACACCGAACTCGCCGGTGACTTCTACCGGTTGCGCGACTTCTCCCTCAAGCCCAAGCCGCTGAACACCCCCGAGCGTCCCCACCCGGAGATCTTCCAGGGCGGCAACTCCACCGCCGCCCGAACCATGGCGGGCCGCGTCTCCGACTGGTACTTCAGCAACGGCAAGGACTTCGACGGCGTCACCGAGCAGATCGAAGACGTCCGCGCCGCCGCCGCCCAAGCCGGACGCACAGCACCGAAGTTCGGCCTCAACGGCTTCCTCATCGCCCGCGACACCGAGGCCGAGGCCCGCGACACGCTCCGCGAGATCGTCGCCAAGGCCGACACACCGGCCGTCCACGGCTTCCGCGACGCCGTCCAGCAGGCCGGGCAGTCCACCGCCGACGGCAAGGGCATGTGGCAGGACTCCAGCTTCGAAGACCTCGTCCAGTACAACGACGGCTTCCGTACGGGCCTGATCGGCACGCCCGAGCAGATCGCCGAGCGGATCGTCGCCTACAAGCGGCTCGGCGTCGACCTCTTCCTCCTCGGCTTCCTGCACTACCACGAGGAGGTCGAGTACTTCGGCAAGCGGGTGCTGCCCCTCGTACGCGAACTGGAGGCCCGGCAGTTCGAGTCGGAGCCCGTCGCCGCCCGCGCCTGACCGCACGCCCCGAACCCTCCCCCCCACCCGAGACCGAAAGGGTCCCACCATGAGCACCGCCGCACCGGCCGACTGGAAGACCGCCCCCGACCCGACCGACGCCGCCGGCTGGATCGCCCGCGCCGCCGAGGTCGCAGCCGTCCTCGCCTCCGACGCCGCCGCCCGGGACAAGGCCGCCGCCACCCCGTACGCGGAGGTCCGGCTGCTGAAGGAGTCCGGCCTGGTCACCCTCCTCGGCCCCGTCGAGCACGGCGGCGCGGGCCAGGACTGGCCCACCGCCTACCGCGTCGTCCGCGAGGTCGCCAAGGCGGACGGCTCCATCGGCCAGCTGCTCGGCTACCACTACCTGTGGAACTGGGCCGCCCGGCTGGTCGGCACCCGCGAACAGTGGGAGCACGTCGAGGCCGAGGCCGCCCGCAACCAGTGGTTCTTCGGCGGCGCGGTCAACCCGCGCGACGAGGACGTGGTGGTGAAGGACGAGGGCGACACGCTCACCTTCACCGGCCGCAAGTCCTTCTCCACCGGCAGCAAGGTCTCCGACGTCACCGTGCTGGAAGGCGTCCTGGACGGCACCGACGACCACGTCTTCGCCATCGTCCCGTCCGACAGCGAGGGCCTGACCTTCCACGACGACTGGGACAACATCGGCCAGCGCCTCACCGAGAGCGGCGGCGTCACCCTCGACGCCGTACGCGTCCCCTGGTCGGCAGCGGCGGGCTACGTGGACAAGCGGTTCCGGCCGCGCCTCTACAACACCCTCAACGTGCCGACCATCCAGCTCGTCTTCGTCAACTTCTACCTCGGCATCGCCGCCGGAGCGCTGGAGACCGCCGCCACCTACACCCGGACCAAGTCACGGCCCTGGCTGCACGGCGGCCATGAGCACGCCGTCGACGAGCCGTACGTCATCGACATCTACGGCGACCTCACCGCCCAGCTGTGGGCCGTCGAGGCCCTGGCCGACGCCGTGGCCGCCGAGGGGCAGAAGCTGCACGACGACCCGGACGCGGTCACCGAACAGGCCCGGGGCGAGTTCGAGGTCCGGGTGGCCGCGGTGAAGGCCCGCGCCACCGAAGTGGCCCTGGACATCACCAACCGCATCTTCGAGGTGACCGGTGCGCGTGCCACCGCCTCCGCGGAGGGCCTCGACCGCTTCTGGCGCAACATCCGCACCCACACGCTCCACGACCCGGTGGCCTACAAGCGCCGCGAGGTCGGCCGCCATGTCCTCACCGGCGAACTGCCGCAGCCCACCTGGTACTCCTGAAAGGTCCTCGCATGGCCACCATCCTCTCCGTCTCCGGCAGTCCCTCCGCCACCTCCCGCACCGCCCGGCTGCTGCGCCATCTGGACGACCGGCTCGCGGCCCAGGGCCACGAGGTGATCCCGTTCGACGTCCGCACGCTGCCGGCCGAGGCCCTGCTGCACGCCGACTTCGGGCACCCCGCGATCGTCGAGGCCACCGCCCTGGTCGAGCGCGCGGACGGCATCGTCATCGGCACCCCCGTCTACAAGGCCGCCTACTCCGGGCTGCTGAAGTCGCTGCTCGACCTCCTCCCGCAGTACGCCCTGGCGGGCAAGACCGTGCTGCCCCTGGCCACGGGCGGTTCCACCGCCCACGTCCTGGCCATCGACTACGCCCTGCGTCCGGTCCTCGCCTCCATGGGACCCTCGCACATCACGCCGGGCTGGTTCACGCTCGACAAGGACATCACGGTCGGCGACGACGGCTCGCTGATCGTCGCGCCCGCCTCGGCCGAGGCGCTGGCCCAGGTCACGGACCAGTTCTCGCTCGCGCTGGACGGCCGGACGACGCTGCTGGCGGCCACCGGATGAGCGCCCCGGCCGTGATCGGCGGCGACGCCGAGGCTCTCGCCGCCGCCGCCGAGCTGGCCGCGGACTTCCGCAAGGGAGCCGCGGAGCGGGACGCGGTCCGCCGACTGCCGTACGCGGAGCTGGAGCGGCTGTCCGCCTCCGGGCTGCTCGCCGTGACGGTGCCCGCGGAGTTCGGCGGCGCGGACGTCCGTACGGAGACACTCGCCGAGATGTTCCGGCTGCTGGCCTCGGCCGACGCGAGCCTCGCCCAGATCCCGCAGAGCCACTTCGTGTACGTGGGCGTGCTGCGCCGGCAGGGGACGCAGGAGCAACAGGAGTTCTTCTTCGGCGAGGTGCTGCGCGGGAAGCGGTTCGGCAACGCTCAGTCCGAGGCGGGTACCAGCCATGTACAGGACATCCGGACGCGGCTCGCGCGGCGCCCCGACGGGTCGTACGTCCTCGACGGCGTCAAGCACTACTCCACCGGCGCCCTGTTCGCCGACTGGATCCCCGTCCTCGCCCGCGCCGACGCCGACAACCTGCACGTGGCGTACGTACCGAGCGACGCGCCCGGCCTCACGGTCGTGGACGACTGGGACGGCATGGGGCAGCGCACCACCGCCAGCGGAACCGTCCGCCTGGAGTCGGTGCCCGTGTCCGCCGACCGGGTCGTGCCGCACCACCTCACCTTCCAGGGGCCCCAGCTCCACGGCGCCGTCGCCCAGTTGCTGCACGCCGCCATCGACGCCGGGATCGCCCACGGCGCGCTGGCCGAGGCAGTGGACTTTGTCCGCACCAAGAGCCGCCCCTGGTTCGAGAGCGTCGCCGAAGGACACGAGAGCGCCACCGAGGACCCGCTGCTGATCCAGCGCTTCGGCGAACTGGCGATCCGGGTACGGGCCGCCGACGCGCTGCTCTCCACCGCGGCGCGGTCCGTGGACGCCGCCCGCGCCGACCTGACCGACGACTCGGCCGCCGCGGCCTCGATCGCGGTGGCCGCGGCCAAGGTGACCGCCGCCGAGGCCGCCGTGGAAGTCGGCAGCGCCCTCTTCGAGGTCTCCGGCACCCGCTCCGCGCTCGAGTCCCTGGGGCTGCACCGCCACTGGCGCGACGCCCGCACCCACACCCTGCACGACCCGGCCCGCTGGAAGGTCCAGCACATCGGCCGCTACGTCCTGAACGGCACCCAGCCGCCCCGCCACGGCCTGCTGTAACGGACGATCCCGATCGGAGAGCCCGCATGTCCCTCACCTTTCACTGGTTCCTGCCCACCAACGGCGACAGCCGCCACGTCGTCGGCGGTGGCCACGGCACGCCCGCCACGGAGTCCGGGCGCGACCGGCCCCCGACGGTCGCCTACCTGAGCCAGATCGCCCGCGCCGCCGAGGACCTGGGCTTCACCGGCGCGCTCACCCCCACCGGAGCCTGGTGCGAGGACGCATGGCTGACCACCGCCATGGTCAGCCAGAACACCGAGCACCTGAAGTTCCTGGTGGCCTTCCGGCCCGGCTTCGTCTCGCCGACACTCGCCGCGCAGATGGCGTCCACCTTCCAGCGGCAGACCGGGGGACGGCTGCTGCTCAATGTCGTCACGGGCGGGGAGAGCCAGGAACAGCGTGGCTACGGCGACTTCCTCGACAAGGACGCCCGTTACCGCCGTACCGGTGAGTTTCTCGAGGTCGTACGGGAGTTGTGGCAGGGCAGGACCGTCGACCTGGTCGGCGAGCACCTCCAGGTCGAGGGCGCCGGGCTGGCCCGGGTGCCCGACCCGGTTCCGGAGGTGTACTTCGGTGGCTCCTCGCCGATCGCCGGTGAGATCGCCGCCCGGCACGCCGACGTCTACCTCACCTGGGGCGAGCCGCCCGCCCAGGTCGCCGAGAAGATCGCGTGGATCCGGGCGCTGGCCGAGAAGGAGGGCCGGAGCATCCGCTTCGGTATCCGGCTGCACGTCATCACCCGCGACACCGCCGAGCAGGCCTGGGCCGAGGCGAACCGGCTGCTGGACGGCTTCGACCCGGAGACCGTGAAATCGGTGCAGGCGGGGCTCGCCCGCAGCGAGTCCGAGGGCCAGCGGCGCATGCTCGCCCTGCACGGCGGCGGCAGTCGCGAGCGCCTCGAGATCCACCCCAACCTGTGGGCCGGCATCGGCCTGGTGCGCGGCGGCGCAGGCACCGCCCTGGTCGGCAGTCACGACGAGGTCGCCGAGCGGATCAAGGAGTACCACGCCCTGGGGATCGAGGAGTTCGTCTTCTCCGGCTACCCGCACCTGGAGGAGGCGTACTGGTTCGGCGAGGGCGTCCTGCCGAGGCTCCAGGCCCAAGGCCTGTGGCAGCACCCCTTCGGCAAGCAGGCCGCCCCCTCGGCGCAGATCCCCTTCGCGGGCGCCGCAGGCCCACGATGAACCACGTGAATGTCGACGACGCCGAGGCGGTCCCCGCAGGCCACCCGCCGCGTCGTCGTCAGCCAGCGCACGGACACATCCCCAGTGTGTTTTCCCGTGCCGTCACAGTGCCCGGGCCGCATAGGCCCTGACGTCCGCGTCCGGGTCCGTCGTCGCCGTGGCCAGGGCCACTCGTGCGTCCTCGGTGGCACGGTGCCGGGTCAGTGCCGTCACGGCGGCCTTGCGGACGTCGGCGTTCGGGTCGGCGAGGGACTTGGCGAGGGCAGGTACGGCGAGGCCGGGAGCCGCCAGGGACAGGGCGGTGGTGGCGCCGGCCCGCACCTGCCAGGCCGGGTCCGACAGGGCTGCCTCCGCGCGGGCGGCCAGTGGTGCCGGGCAGCCGGTCGTGCCCAGTGCTTCGTAGGCGGCCGCACGCACCAGGGCGTCGGGATCGTCGATGAGCCCGGCGAGGGCCGAAAGGACCATGTCGAGTCCGGGGCCGGCCGACGTGGTGCCGTCGGGCTGTCCTGCGGTCACGGTGGCCAGGGCCTTGGCGATGGTGACGCGGACCTCGCGGGAGGGGTCGGCGGTCGCCGCGCGGGCCAGCTCTCCGGCGGCGTCGACCGACACGAGTGCTCGCACGGCCGCGATGCGAACGGCGATGTCGGAGTCCGACAGGGAGCCCGTGAACAGCCCGGTGTCACCGAGGCGCAGGACGTGCAGAGCATCCAGTGCGGCGGCACGGACGACGGGGTCGGCCTCGGACAGGGCGGCCGCGAGGCCGTCGCGCAGGGCCGGTTCGGGGGCGAGCGTCTCGATCAGTTCGCGCAGTGAGGCGGCGGCGGTGGCGCGGACGCCGGCGTCGGTGTCGGCGAGCGCCGCCGCCAGTGCGGGGCCGGTGCCCGGCGGCACCGTCTCCGTCAGGACCGTGACGGCCGTTCGGCGGACGGTGGGCTCCGGGTCGGTCAGATAGGGGGTCAGTGCGGAGAGCGGGGGCTCGTCCTCCGCGAGGGAGAGCAGTTCGAGCAGGCGCGGTGTGGCCGGCGCGTCCGCGTCGGTACCGGGGCGGCCGACCGTACCGGCCCCGGTGGGCTCCTGCCGCATCGCCACCGGCGCCGCTTCCCGGGCCCCCGCGATCGCCACCTGTTCCGGGTGGACCTCGCCGAGATGACGGGAGGATCCGCCGACCGGCCTGAACTCGTCGACCGGGACGAGATAGGGAGCCACGGGACGTGCCGTGAACTCCATCGCCCCCGCAGGGGACTTACGCAGATCGAGGTGGTGGAACCAGGACGCGTCGTCACGACGCGGATGGTCGAGACGGTCGTGGTAGAGGCCCCAGCGGGACTCGGTGCGGGCCAGGGAGGCCCGGGCGGCCATCTCCGCGCAGTCACGGATGAAGCTCACCTCCGCGCAGCGCATCAGCTCGTGCGGAGTGCGGGCGCCCATCGCGGCGATGTCGGCGCGCATCCGCTCGAACGCCTCCAGGGCCAGCGACAGCCGGGCGCCGGACTTCGGCGGAGCCACGTAGTCGTTCACGAAGCGCCGCAGCTTGTACTCGACCTGGGGCTGCGGCGGGCCGTCGGGGTTGCGCAGCGGGCGGTAGATCAGCTCGTGCGCCTCCTGGAGCTGGTCAAGGGGCAACTCCCCTGCGTAGGACGTGTACTGGGACGCGTCCGCCCCCGCCAGGTCCCCGAAGACGAATGCGCCGATCATGTAGTTGTGCGGGACACAGGCCAGGTCCCCGGCGGCGTACAGTCGGGGGACGGTCGTACGGGCGTGGTCGTCGACCCGTACGCCCGAGGCCGAGTGGCCGCCGCACAGGCCGATCTCGGAGATGTGCATCTCGACGTCGTGGGTGCGGTAGTCGTGGCCGCGGCCGGAGTGGAAGGTGCCGCGTGTCGGGCGTTCCGTCGAGTGCAGGATCGACTCCAGGGCCGAGATCGACTCCTCCGGCAGATGGCTCAGCTTCAGGTAGACCGGACCCCGGTCGCTCGCCACCTCGGCCGCGAACTCGGCCATCATCTGGCCCGACCAGTAGTCGGAGTCGACGAAGCGTTCGCCGTGCCGGTTGACCTGGTAGCCGCCGAAGGGGTTGGCGACGTACGCGCAGGCGGGACCGTTGTAGTCCTTGATCAGCGGGTTGATCTGGAAGCACTCGATGCCGGTCAGTTCGGCGCCCGCGTGGTAGGCCATCGCGTAGCCGTCACCCGCGTTGGTCGGGTTCTCGTACGTGCCGTACAGGTAGCCGGAGGCGGGCAGGCCAAGCCGTCCGCAGGCGCCGGTCGCGAGGATCACGGCGCCGGCGCGTACGGTGACGAAGGCGCCCGTGCGGGTGTGGAGGCCGACCGCGCCCACAGCCCGGCCCGCTGCGGTGAGCACGCGTACTGGCATCACCCGGTTCTCGATCCGGATCCGCTCGCGCATCTCGCGTCGGCGCAGCTGCCGGTACAGGACCTTCTTGACGTCCTTGCCCTCGGGCATCGGCAGCACGTAGGAGCCGGAGCGGTGGACCCGGCGGACCGCGTACTCGCCGTGCTCGTCCTTCTCGAACTTCACGCCGTAGGACTCCAGCCGCTGCACCATGTCGAAGCCACGGGTGGCGGTCTGGCGGACGGTGGACTGGTCGACGATGCCGTCGTTGGCGCGGGTGATCTCGGCGACGTAGTCGTCGGGCTCGGCACGGCCTGGGATGACCGCGTTGTTGACGCCGTCCATGCCCATGGCGAGCGCGCCGGAGTGGCGGACGTGCGCCTTCTCCAGCAGCAGGACGTCCGCACCGTGCTCTGCTGCGGTCAGGGCGGCCATGGTGCCGGCGGTGCCGCCGCCGATGACGAGGACGTCGCAGGTCACTTCCTCGGCGTCGGTGAGGGCCGGGATCTGCAAGAGGGTGTCCACCAGGGTGCCTTTCAAGAACCGAGTGACGTGAGGATGTCGCGCCGCAGGGCGATACGCGCCGGATCGTCGTGGGCGGCGCGCTCGCGCGGGCGCGGTACGTCCCGTACGGCGATGAGGCGGCCGGCGCCGAGCAGGGCCACGCGGTCACCGAGGAACAGGGCCTCGTCCACGTCGTGGGTGACGAAGACGACGGTGGCGCCCGTGCCGTGCAGCACCTCCACCAGCAGGTCCTGCATGCCGGCGCGGGTCTGGGCGTCGAGGGCGCCGAACGGTTCGTCCATCAGGACGGCACGGGGCGCTCCCGCGAGGGCCCGGGCCAGTTGGGCGCGCTGACGTTGCCCGCCGGAGACCCGGTGCGGCAGTTGCCGGGACTGTTCGGTCAGCCCGACGCGGGTGAGCCAGGCATCGGCCTGGGTACGGCGTGCGGAGCGGGGCAACCCCTTGATGGCGAGGGGAAGTTCGACGTTCGCGCGCAGGGTGCGCCAGGGCAGGAGGGCGTCCTCCTGGAAGATCAGCGCACGGTCGGCGGAAGGCCCGGTCAGCGGGCCCCCGTCCTGGGTGACCTCTCCGGCCAGGGGCGACAGCAGCCCGGCCAGCGTGCGCAGCAGCGTCGACTTGCCGCAGCCGGAGGGGCCGACGACGGTGAGGATCTCACCGGGGGCCACATGGAGGTCCACCTCGCCGAGCACGGGCGCGCCGGGCCGTCCGAGGGTGGCATCGCGCAGGGCCAGTCCCGCACCGGTGTGAGCGGGGGAACGCACGTCAGACGAGCTGGTCATGGGGCACGTTCTCCTTGGTACCGGGTCCGGCCGGCATGAGGGCGGTGGCGCCGCGCACCCGTCGCGGGGGCCGTCCGCCGGGGACGTACGACGTGCGGGGCAGCCAGTGGGTCAGGCGGCGGCCCAGCAGTTCGACGGCCGTGGAGGTGAGCCAGCCGAGCACGCCGATCGTGACCATGCCGACGAACACGCCGGGGTAGTCGACGACTGTGTAGTCCTGCCAAGTGCGGTAGCCGACCCCGTACTGGCCGGAGATCATCTCGGCGGAGATCACACAGATCCACGAGACGCCGATGCCGACCGACAGGCCGCCGAAGATGCCGGGCAGCGCGCCCGGCAGGGCGACCGAGCCGAGGATCCGCCACCGGCCGCCGCCCATGGTGCGCACCGCCTCCTCCCACACGGGGGTCAGTGCGCGCACCGCGTGCCGGGTGGAGACCAGGACCGGGAAGTAGGCGGCGGTGAAGGTGATGAAGACGATGCCCTGTTCATTGGAGGGGAACAGGAGGATCGCCACGGGGACCAGGGCGATGGCCGGGATGGGGCGGACGACTTCCAGCAGCGGGCCGAGCAGGTCCTCGGCGAGCCGTGAGCGGGCCACGAGCACACCCGTGGCCACACCCAGCACTGTGGCCAGCAGGAAGCCGGTGAGGATACGGGTGAGGCTGTCGGTCAGATCGGTCCAGTAGTCGGGACCGGACAGCCGGTCGGCGAAGGCGTGGGCCACGTCGGTGACCGTGGGGAACTGCGAGAAGCGCAGCCAGACGTCGACGTTCAGGCTGGTCAGCAGCTGCCAGAGGCCGAGGCCGACGGCCAGGGACAGCCCGCGCAGCGCGTACCGGGTCACGACGCCCGCTCCAGTGCCTCGGCATAGGTGACGACGCTCGCGCCGCCGTGACCGTCGACGTAGGCCTGCGCGGTCGCCGGTGCGACGAAGGGCAGCAGCTTCTCGCCGTCGGCCACCCACACCGCCTTGTCCGCGAACCACAGGGTGCCGGTGGTGGCGTCGGGGACGTAGGCGGCGCGGATGGTGTCGCGATGGGCGGACACGTAACTCAGCAGTTCGGCGGGCGACTTGAAGGTCCGAGTCTGCCCGGATCCCTTCGGCCACACCTCGCTCGCGGCGGCCGGGGGCGTGGCGGCGAGCCGCTCGGCGTAGGTCGTCCCCAGGGCCTTCTTCACGTACTGGTCGTCGACGAAGGAGTCCACGTCCACGTCGCCGGTCAGCTTCGCGGACTTCAGGATCGACACGTCCTGCTTCAGGGCGGAGACGAGCTGTGGCTTGAGGGCCGGGTCGAAGGTTGCGATGCCGTGGGCGCCGTTGTAGAGGTAGACGACCTCGGCGGGCAGACCGGTGGCCTCTGCGACCTTCTCGGCGGCGGTGACGGGATGGTCGTTGAGGTAGTCGGTGGCCTGTGCCTGGGCCTTGAGGAACGCCTCCAGTACGGTCGGCCGCTCCTTCGCGAAGTCCTCGCGGGCGGTGACGCCGTGGAAGGTGGGCAGGTTCAGCTGCGCCCCGTCGTACAAGGCCTTCGCCTTGCCTTGGCGGGCGAGCAGGCCCGGCCAGGCGACGAACTGCGACAGCGCGTCCGCGCTGCCCGCGGCGAGGGCCGAAGCGCCCACCGCGGGCTGCTGGTTGAGCTTCTCGATGCCCTTGTCGGGATCGATGCCGACGCGTTGCAGGGCCCGTACGAGGGTGCCGTCGGCGGCGGAGCCGACGCTCGTGGAGACCTTCTTGCCCTTCAGGTCCTTCAGGGAGGTGAGCCCCGAGTCGGGCGCCGTGACGATGGTGTTCAGGCCGCCGCGCAGGTTGTAGCCGGTGACCGAGACCAGCTGGGTGGGGCGACCGAGTTGCTTGCCGCGGGCGGCGTTGATGAGCAGCGGGAAGTCGCCCATCGACCCGATGTCGATCTTTCCGGCGGTCATCTGGGCGGTGATAGGGGCACCGGTGGCATAGTCCTGCCAGGCGACCTTGTAGGTGACGCCGTCGCCGAGCGAGTTCAGCTGCTTCTCGAAGTAGCCGAGGGAGCGGAGCAGGGTGCCGGCCGTGACCGTGTTGATGGTCTTGGACTGGTAGCCGACGGTGACGGTGACCGTGGACCCGCCGCCGGCCTCGGCGTCACCGCCGCAGGCGCTGAGCGGGAGCAGAAGGACGACCGCGGATACTGCGACTGCAGTGCGCTTCATGGTGGTGGGGCCTTTCACCGGAGCAGGTAGGGCATGTTGACCGTGACGGCTCCGGTGGGACAGCGGGCCGCGCACGGGCCGCAGTACCAGCACTCGTCGACATGCATGTAGGCCTTGCCGTTGCGCTCGTCGATGGCGAGGGAGTCCAGCGGGCACATGTCCACGCAGAGCGTGCAGCCGTCGATGCACTTCGACTCGTCGATGGTCACGGGCACGTCGGCCCGCTGGGGCGCCAAGGGCATGGCTGTCTCCAGGAAGGTGCTTGAGTGAGGTGGTGTCAGAGGGAGCGGTGCAGCAGGCCGCTCATCGTGATGCGGTCGCCGCGGAAGCGGATGAACTCCAGGTCGACGGGTCGCCCGTCGGCGAGGTGCGTGAGGCGTTCCAGCATCAGGACGGCCGCACCGCGTGGGGCCTGGAGCACGGCGGCGGAGTGGGCGTCCGCGCTGACCGCCTCCAGGGTGATCTCGGCGTGGCTCAGAGGCTGGCCGGTGACGGCTTCCAGGAGGCGGAAGACGTCCGTGTTCTCCAGGTCGCAGCCGAGCAGAGCGGTGCCGACTTCCAGGGGGATGTAGGTGAGATCCAGGGACAAGGGCAGGCCGTTCAGACGGCGAAGGCGTTCGATGTAGAGGACATCGGTGCCGGGTGGGACGCGGAGGCGATCGGCGACGGGGAGGGGCGCCGGGGCGGGGCCCATGGTCCGGACCTCGTTGGTGACCCTGCCGTGCTCGTGGAGGGTTTCCGCGAGGCCCATCAGGCGGTCGAGACCGTGGGGGTACTTGCGGGCCACGATCACGGTGCCCACACCGGGCTGGCGTTCTACGAGGCCTTCGGTGCGCAGGAGGTCCAGGGCCTCGCGGACGGTGTTGCGGGAGGCGCGGTAGTCGGCGGCGAGGGTGGACTCGTGGGGGAGGGCGCCGGAGGGGAAGCTGTCGGCGAGGATCTGGTGGCGGAGGAGGTCGGCGAGCTGGCGTGCCCGGTCCGCGCGCAGCCGGCGTCGCGCGCGGTGGGCGGCGACGGTGGTCGCGCCCTGGCCGACGTGGTCTCGGATGCGGTCGGTCGGAGGCATGGCCGGAACCATACCCATCCGGTAGGGATAGTGGTGTTGCGGAACTGTTGCGCCACCTGACACATCGCCGGGTACGCCGCTGACCTGGGCTTTCGACAGGCAGGAGGGGAGATCTGCCAGGGCCCCCGCCGCTGGGAGTGGCATGCCGGCAGCAGGAAGGGCCTCCACCCGTCCTGTCCGCTGCGCCAGGCGGCCGCGCTCTTCGTAGAAACGTAGGGCCCGTGAGGTGGTTCCGGCCGTGTCAAAGGCAAGGCGACTGCCGCTTGTCGCGACCATCGCTCACGCCGCCGCCCTCAGCGTCCGACGCTCGCTGAGGGCTACGGAGAACTGGTCGACGACCTGGTTCAGTGCCTTCCGCGCGCCCGGCTCGACGACGGTGCCGCCGTCCTGCAGTACCTCGATGTGCCGGTCCAGCACGAACCAGCCGGGTGTGATGTGCGCGGGGCCCAGGGATGCGAGGACCGGGCGCAGGGCGTAGTCGATGGCCAGGACGTGGGCGGTGGTGCCGCCGGTGGCCAGTGGGAGGACGGTCTTGCCCGCGAGCGCGTACTGCGGGAGGAGGTCCAGCAGGGACTTCAGCAGGCCGGAGTAGGCGGCCTTATAGACGGGGGTGCCGACCACGACCCCGTCCGCCTGCTCGAACTGGGCGGTGGCCTCGACGATCGCCGGATGACCGAAGTCGGTGTTCTCCTGGTCGCACTAAGCGCCTGGGCGCATGCCCCTGACCATTGGTATCTCCGGGGCATGGCCGAACGACGTCCGTATCCGAGTGATCTGTCCGACGCCCGCTGGGAGTTGATCGAGCCGGTGCTGAGCGCCTGGCGGCCCGAGTCGCGCCGGCACGCTGCACCGCGGACGATCGATGCGTACGCGCGGGGTCTGGCCATGCATGAGAACCAGTGGGCAAGCGACCTCCACGGGATCCACCGGGCCCTGGCCGCCCTCGGGCACGCCGAACCGCCTCCGCGTCCCCGGCACGGCCCCGGCCCCGCGGCGATCGAAGGCGCCTCCGGCAGTTGGGCGGACTGGGTCGAGCGCTGGCACACGACCTCGACGCTGACGCCGAGGGTCCGCGCCAGCTACGGCTCGGCCGCCGCCGGTGGGTCGTCGAACACACCATGTCCTGGCTGACGGGCTACCGCCGCCTCAATCACCGCTACGAGCGGACACCAGGCAACTACCTGGCCTTCCTCGGACTGGCAGTCGCCTCTGCTGCTTCAAGAGACTTCTCAAACTGACCATGTAGGACACGGTCTGAGGGACGGCTTCTTTGCCGCAGGCGGTGACGATGTCGGGGTATTCGGGGCGGCCGCCGATGCATTCCTGGGGCTGATCGGGGTCGCGGTGAGCCGGCACCTCGAGCCGGGGCGCCTTGGTGGCTGGACGGCTCGGCATCTCGGGATAGGCGGGCAACCTCGCGTAGCGGATGCCCTCCGCCATCAAGTTGCCGAGTTCGGCCATAGACGAATGCCAGGCTGAAGACTGATCATGTAGGCACGGTAGACTGCCGATGTACTTTTCAGCACGGATGTGCCGCGTAAGCTGCCGGCGCCTGATCTGTTCAGGTACTTTAAGGAGTGGATAAGGGTGCCCCAACGGCAGCCTCAACACAGCGTTGGCCAGGAATCCATCTTCCAGGCGGCTCTGACCTGCTTTTACCGGCACGGGTACGATGGCACCTCTGTGCGTGATATTGCTAAGGCCTCGGGTACGACACCAGCGGCCATGTATCACTACTACGCGTCGAAGCAGGACCTACTGATGGACATCATCGGTCGCTTTATGGAGCAGTCGATCGAGGTCACGCGGGTGGCGATCGATGAGGCCAAGGACGAGCCTCCTGCGCAACTCTTCGCGGCGGCCCGGTCGCACGTTCTGTGGAACGCCTCCGACGTCGTGTCGAGCTTCGTGGTGAACAGTGAGATCCGCAGCCTCGAACCTGACAACCGGCATCACAACATCGCCCAACGAGACAAGCTGCAGCGCATGTTCGATGCTGTGGTTGCGCGCGGCGTGGAGGAGGGCGTTTTTATGACTCCGTGGCCCCGTGAGGCGAGCCGGGCCGTGGTCACTATGTGCACGGCCGTGGCCACTTGGTACAAAAGCGGCGGAGAACTGTCACCCGAAGAGATTGCAGATCGCTACGGCGCTATGGCGCTGTCGTTGGTGGGGTCCACGCTCGGGGTGGCGTCCTCATAGAGCGTGCCGTATATGTAGCGAAGAACTATTGAGCAGGGCATAGAATTCTATGCCCTGCTTTTTTCTGCCTGAGGATTTGGTGGCACGGGCGCGTTGCGTGCGCCGGTGAAAGGTGAATTCAATTATTGGTGGCGCATCTGTGTTGGTGCCGTCAGTCTGACTGCCTTGGTCGTCGTACGGTATCCGCGCCAGCGGCGGAGGCGGAGGCGGAGGCGGAGCAATGGAAATGGGATAACCTCCCGGCCGTGTCGTCTGATCATGCCAGGAAGTGAGCCGCGCATTTGACGGGAGCGAGCTTCGTCTCAAGCGGCAGCGGGGAGGCAGGAGAGGGTCCTGTCAACATAACCACTGAACGCTCGTTTAGTCAAACTCTGGTTCCAGCATTGCCTAAACGATTGTATAGGCATACGCTGCGGCGAACGCGCCAACCGGCGTGTCATGCTGCAACCGGAGGGACGCATGCCGCACCAGTGGACCGCACACTTCATCGCCGGGAAGTGGGAGCACGGAGAGGGCCGAGATCCGATCCTGGTGGAGAACCCGGCCACCGGGCGTGTCGTCGCGTCGGTGCCGGCCGGAGACGAGCAGCACGTGGCCCGGGCTGTCGCCTCGGCACGGGATGCCTTCGCGACGTGGTCGGAATCGACGGCTGAAGAGCGCGCCCGCCTGCTCGACCGGCTGGCCGACCTCCTGGAGGAACGCCAGGAACTCGTTGCGCAGACGGTGACCGAGGAACTGGGTGCCCCCATCAAGCTCGCGCGCACCCTGCATGCCGCGCTGCCGGTGAACGATGTGCGAGAGACGGCACGCGCACTGCGCTCGATGGAGTTCGAGACCGAACTCGCCAACTCCCGCGTCCACCTTGCCGCCGTCGGGGTGGTCGGTGCGATCACCCCCTGGAACTATCCGGTGCACCAGGTGGTCAGCAAGATCGTCCCGGCCATTGCCGCGGGATGCACTGTCGTTCTCAAGCCCAGCGAACTCGCCCCGCTGAGTGCGCTGCTGCTGGCCCGGCTCATGCAGGAGGCCGGGCTTCCCGATGGAGTGCTGAACGTCGTCAACGGCATCGGGCCGGCCGTCGGCCGGGCCATCGTGGAGCACCCCGGAGTCGATGCGGTGTCGTTCACCGGTTCGGAGGCCACTGGACGCGCCGTCGCCATGCAGGCGGCGGTCAGCCTGAAGCGAGTCACCCTTGAACTCGGCGGCAAGTCGGCGAACGTCATCCTGGACGACGCCGACCTCACCAAGGCGGTCAAGGTTGGCGTCGCCAACTGCTTCCTGAACTCAGGACAGAGCTGCAACGCCCTGACCAGGATGCTGGTGCCGCACCAACTCGTCTCCGAGGCAGAAGAGATCGCGACTGCTGCCGCCGCACGCTACATTCCCGGCGACCCGGCCGACGAGCGGACCCGCATCGGACCGCTGGTGAGCGCTCAGCAGCGCGAGAACGTCATCGCAGGAATCGAACGCGGCATCACCGACGGTGCAAAGCTCCTTGCTGGCGGACCGCAGCGGCCGGCAGGAGACGCGCTGCAGGCCGGGTACTACGTGCAGCCCACCGTCTTCACCCAGGTGGACCCGGACTCCTTCCTCGCCCAGGAAGAGATCTTCGGCCCGGTGCTCTCCCTCATCGGCTACACCGACGAGGCCCACGCGATCGATATCGCCAACAACTCCCGCTTTGGTCTCGGCGGCGCCGTGTGGTCGGGGGACCCTGAACGAGCCCGTGGCGTTGCCCGCCGAATTCATACCGGACAGGTCGACATCAACGGCGGTGCGTTCAATCCCGCTGCGCCGTTCGGTGGCGTCAAGAACTCCGGATACGGACGCGAACTGGGGCGAGCGGGCATCGAAGAATTTCTCTACCAGCAGTCCCTGCAGTTCTAGGCAGTCAACGCGTCACGTCGGACCTGAGGGGCGCATCGGGACTGCGTCACAGAATGAGCCGTAGTAACGGACGCAAAACCACCGGGGATGAAGATCAGCAGACCCGGGACACGAGGATCGGAGCCGCGACATGGAACAGGAGCCCGAGACCCCGGGCCGGGACAGGCAGTGGGTTGAAATAGGGCGGGCCGCAGCCACAGCGATCCGCACCACTCATCCCCCGGCCGACGCTCCGTGGTCGCGCACGCAGCTACTGGAGATCTTCGCCGAATTGAGGTCGACCGGATACCTAGGATCGACGATCCCGAAGAAGGACGGCGGAGCAGGACTTGGGATCGGCCAGTTCGCTTCCCTGACCGAGGGGCTGGCCACCATGGCGCCCTTCCTCTCCAATCACAGCGTCCAACGCTACATAGCCGCAGGCGGAAGTCCTCAGGCCAGGGAAGAGATTCTGCCCGCTCTGCTCGAGGGAACAAGCATCGGTGCCGTGGCGGTGACCGAACCGCAGGGCGGCAGCAGCCTCAAGAACCTGCTCACCAGGGTCGCGCCGCGCGGGAAGTCGCTTGTCCTCACCGGGCGCAAGGACTGGGTCACCCATGCGATGACGGCGGACACTGCGATCGTGCTGGCCGCAGGCGAACAGGGACGTTCGGTACGGGTGCTCGTCGACCTTTCCGCCGCCGGCGTATTGCGAGTGCCGTTGCGGGCCCACGGCCTGGGCCACCTCACCTTCGGGAGCCTGCAGTTCAGCGAGGTGGAGATCGAGCCCTGGAGGATCCTCGACGAGGACGGAGGGGCCGGCGCAAAGGCCGGTTTCAGCGTGGCGCGCGTGCTGGTCGCTGTCCAGGCCGTCGCGCTTGCCTTCCAGGCATTGACCAAGACCGCGCAGCATTTGGCGACGCGCACAGCTCGTGGCGCACGCGTCATCGACCTGGACGTCACCGCTCAGCGGGTGGGTGCACTCACAGCCGAACTGTACGGCGCACGGTTGCTCGCCTATCACGCGGTGGAAGCTGTGGAGGCCGGCCACCAGGCGGCGGCAGCACTGGCCAGCGGTGCCAAGGCACACGCCTGCACGGTTGCCGTGCGAGCCTGCAGCGAACTGGTGTCCATGTGTGCCGGGCACGGACTGGACGTCACCACGGGGATGGCGGCTTTCCGCGACGACGCGGAAATGCTCGGCACCGCCGACGGAACCGGCCTGGTCAACAGCGTTCTCTGGGGCGCCTACGTCAAGAGCCAGCTCGCCGGACCCCGCTAGAAGATCCCCGGGGCCCCGCCCCACACCTTTCTGAGTCGGCCAAGAGCCGGAGCCGTCAGCTCAAGGAGAAACAGTGTCGTCTTTCCAGATAGTTGTTCTGATGGTGGTGGTCTACATCATCGCGATCGCTGCCGTGAGCGTCATCGCCCGCAAGGCAGGCAGAACCTCCGAAGGATTCGTCCGCGGCGGTCGAGTCTTCCCCGCAGCCGTGATCGGACTGTTCATGGCCTCCGAGGTGGTGGGAACCTCGGCCAGTATCGGGACCGCACAAGGCGCCTTCACCTCAGGCATCTCCGCTGCGTGGAACCTCGTCGCGCTCGGGATCGGATTCGTCATCTTCGCCCTGCTGTTCGCGAAGAAGTTCAAGCAGCTCAACGAGGTGACGATTTCAGGCGCCCTGGAACGCGCATACGGAGCCGGTGTGCGCCGTGCCGCCTCCCTCACCATGATTGCCTCGCTTCTGCTGGTGGCCACCGCAGCCTATGTGAGCGGCGGAGCGATGATCTCGGCCCTTCTCGGGGTGAACGCCACCTGGGCTGTTGTGATCGTCGGAGCCCTGGCCAGCGTCTACGTGATGATCGGCGGCATGCGGTCGGTCATCTACACGAACCTGATCAACATCACCGTCAAGGTGGTCGGGATCGTCATCGTGGCGGGCTTCGCCTACGCGGCCGCCGGCGGCCACCACGGAATCAGCGTCGCACTGCCGACGCGGATGCTCGACTGGGACGGAGTCGGCTGGAGCCAGATCGGTGCATGGCTGATCGCCGGAGGTGGCGCCATGTTCGCGACGCAGTACGTCGTGCAGGCGATGACCGCCGTCGACAGCGAGGCCAAAGCCCGCAGCGCTGGCCTGTACACCAGCCTCATCCTGATCCCGTACGGTGTCCTTGCGGCCTGATCGGTGTCTGCGCTGCGGTCGTTCACCCTTCGGTCGACAGCCTGCAGGCCCTGCCGTCCATGGTCGTCGACCTCAGTCCGTTCCTGCAGGGCGTTGCGGTAACAGGCCTGATCGCCTCGGTGTTCGGACTGATCTCCGCGCTGACGATCGGCTCCTCCACGCTGCTGCTCAAGGACTTCTACCAGCCCTACTTCAACAAGGAGGACGACGAGGCCAAGGCCGTACGGTTCGCCCGGCTGTCAACCCTCGCCTGTGGACTGATCCCGGTCCTGCTCGCGCTGTTGGCCTCGGATGTTCTGGGCGTAACCTTCCTGGCCAAGTCCCTGCGGGCCTCTCTGGCCGTGTTCGTCGTCCTCATGTTCTACCGGCCGTCCTACGGCTCCCGGCAAGGTGCCCTGGCCTCGATCTGCCTGGCCCTGCCCGCGGTTGTCGGCTGGTACCTGGCCGGAAACCCCTTCGGAATCGACAACGCCTACATCGCCATCCTCACTCCGCTGATCGTCATGACCGTGGCCCAGCTGAGCGGACGGGGCAGCAAGGCGAACACACCGATCGCCGACAGGCAGAGCCCCACCACGACCACGCGTGCTTCCGCCCCGATCCAGGGCGGAGCAGGCACAAGCACACGGTGACCGCCGTGAAGCACAGACCGACAAGGAGCCAATGATGCCGGAACTGGTGGCCAGCGACATCGACACCGCCGGGGTTGCCCTGGTGAGGCTCAACCGTCCCGAAAAGCTGAACACGATGACGGCCGACCTGCTGGAGCAGACGCACAAAGTGTTCTCCGCCCTTGCGGAGGACCCGGCCGTCAAGGTTGTGATCCTCACCGGAGCCGGCCGCGGATTCTGCGCCGGGGGCGATCTGTCCCAGGGGCCCGGCGGCGCGGTCACCGGATCCCTGCGTGGTGAGGCAGCTGCGGCACAACTACGCACCTACATGGAGACGGCCGCACTGCTGCACTCGATGCCTGCGGTGACGATCGCTGCCATCAACGGCGCCTGCGCGGGGGCAGGCCTGTCCTGGGCCTGCGCAGCCGACCTGCGGTTTGCAGCTGACCACGCCCGCTTCAACGCAGCCTTCCGTGGCGCGGGACTCTCGGGCGACTTCGGCGGGACGTGGACACTGCCACGCATCATCGGAGCTGGGCGGGCGCGCGAGAAGTACCTCCTGTCCGAGCCGTTCGACGCCCACGAAGCCCTGCGCATCGGCCTGGTCTCGGAGATCTGCCCGGCCGAACAGCTCCTGGAACGGGTCCGCACGGTGGCCCGGGATCTGGCGGCCTCCGCGCCCATCGCACTGCGGCTGATGAAGCAGAACCTCATCGACAGCGAGTACGTGAGCTTCGAGGAGGCCTTGGACAAGGAGGCGGCCAGGCACTCCCGTTGCACGGAGACCGAGGACGCTGCTGAGGCTGCCGAGGCGTTCGTGGCGAAGCGGCCACCGGTGTTCGTCGGCAAGTAAGGACCAGACCTGGCGGCGACAGGTTCACCGCGCCGCCCCCAGAACGGAGACACAGAGCGTGACGGTTTTCCCCACGGATGATCCAGTAAGCGAGACGGGACGCGATCCGGCGCAGCCCCTCCCCTTCGAGGGAGTGCGTGTCCTGGACCTGTCGCGCACCGTAGCGGGCCAGCTCGCTGCCCGTCTGCTCGCCGACCATGGGGCAGCCGTCACCCTGCTGCGGCCGCAGGGGGCAACCAGTGCGGCGGTGCCCGGACCGCCGAGCCCCCAGCCATCCCCGGCCATGTACCTGCACCTCAACCACTCCAAGGCTGTCCGAGCCGTCCCCGAGGACCACTGGGAAAGTGCCGTCAGGCAGGGCAGCAAGGACGCTGACGTCATAGTCGTATCCGACCATGGCGAGGCCAAGCTCACGCTCCAACTGGCTCCGCATGCACTGGTTGCGGTCGCCACCGACTTCGCCGACGAGGGTCCGTACCGCAACTGGCACGGATCGGAACTCATTCATCAGGCGCTGTCCGGATCGATGCACTACACCGGTCTCGCCGACCGTCCGCCGCTGTACGGCGTGGGCAACCGCGCATACGTCGCAGCCGGCCTCTTCCTCTATGTGTCCCTGGCGGCCCGCCTGTTCGCCCACCACGCCGCCGAGGCCGACGGAGAGATCGTCAGCGTCGCAGTGCATGAGGCGGCGGCCGCCATGGAGCAGAACTTCTCCGCTCAGTGGGCCTACAGCGCGACCATCGCACAGCGCGGCGAGCTTAACCGGCCCAAGGGCCGCATACGCTGCGCCGACGGCTGGATGACCGTCTTCGCCATGGAGGGCAGGCTGGCCGAGCTGCTGTCGGCGGTGGGCGCAGACGACCTGGCGGACTCACCCCCGTTCTCCTCGTGGCAGACCTTCATGCACAACGTCCAGCCAGCATTCGCACAGTTGGAGCAGCGGGCAAAGCGCTACAGCCGCGCCACCCTCCTGCAGGCCGCGCTGGACCACCGCTTGGTGATGTCACCGATCCGCACCCCGAGCGAACTAAGGACCGATCCCCAGCTGCTGAGCAGGGGTTTCTGGCGAAACACCGAATTCGAAGACCGGAAGCAGCTGGTGCTGGGGCCAATGTGGCGCCCCGCGAGCTACGAACCGGGCGCCACCACCGGCCCAAGCGGCCACACCTCGCACCACGAACCGGCCGGACGCCACACGCCCGCCACCGACCAGCGCACAAGGACGTCGCGGGAAGGACCAAGGCCCTTGGCGGGTGTGCGCGTTGTCGACTTCACGACCGCCTGGTCGGGGCCGCTGTCCACCCGCATCCTCGCGCTGTTGGGCGCGGAGATCCTCAAGGTGGAGAGCTACTCGAGGATGGATGCCTGGCGCGGCCCGGCCAAGGCCCCGACCGCAACAGAGTTCTACCCGGACGGTGAGCCGGGGGAGCGGCCGTACAACCGCAACGCCTGGTTCAACGCGCAGAATCTGGGCAAGAAGTCGGTGCTCCTGGATCTGAAGACGGACACCGGGCGCCGGCAGGCCCTCGACCTGTGCCAGGACAGTGATCTGGTGGTCACCAACTTCACCCCCGGCACGATGGACCGCCTCGGGCTCGGCTTCGACGAGCTCCGCAAGATCAACCCCACCATCGTCATGGTCGAGATGTCGGGCTTCGGCGCCACCGGACCGCTTCGCTCGCACCGCGCCTACGGGCAGACCATGGAGGCCATGGCCGGGATCACCTCGCTCATTGGATACGACGAGGAGTCGGGCCCACTGGGCTCGGGGTCTGCTTACCTCGACCCCATGGGGGGACTGGCCGGCGCGGCGGCCGCGCTCACTGCCCTGCGGCACCGTGACCGCACGGGACAGGCCCAATACATCGAGCTTGCACAGCGCGAAGCTGCCATGAGCTGGATCGGCGACATCATCCTCGACGCCATCGACACGGGAGTGGACCCCTCCCCGCAGGGCAACGCGCTACCTGCCGCCTTCCCTCACGACGCATTCCCCTGTCGGGGGGAGGACCAGTGGGTCGCCATCGCGGTGCACAGCAGCGCCCAATGGGCTGCGCTGTGCACGGAGTTGGGCTGGACGGATTGGGCCGACGATCCCGCGCTGCGGGACGTGGCAGCCCGGCAGGCAGCGGGGGAGGAGATCGTAGGTCGCTTGTCGGCACTGACCGCTGAACACGACAAGATGGCCCTTGCCCGGCGCCTCCAATGCGCTGGAGTGCCCGCCGCCCCCGTCCAGAACGGAAAAGATCTCTTTCAGGATCCGCAGCTGAGGCATCGTGGTTGGTTCGCCCGCCTCGTGCACCCCGAGGCGGGAACACACGAGTACGCAGGCCTGCCGTTGGAGTCGGCGCGACAGATCCTGCAGCCGACTTCGGCGGCACCATTGCTGGGCCAGCACAGTGCCGAAGTGCTGAAGAAAGGCGCCGACGCCTCCTATTCCGAGGAGGGCAGCCGGGCCGGTCTCTGAATCCGCGTTGGTCACGTCCGGTGGGAGTGGTGTATCGACGGCCACTCGGTGATCTCGTCATTGCTATGCGGTGAGTTCGGTCGGCAGGACGGCGTCGTCGGGTTGAGCCCGCGCCAGTTCGGCAAGCTGATCACCGCGCTGCGGCGCGAGGGTGCGGATCCGGTGCGCAAGGGTCGGCCCTGGAGCCTGCCGCTGGAGGACCGCGTGCTCCTGGTCGCCGCCTACTGGCGGACGAACCTGACCCTGCGCCAACTGGCCCTGCTGTTCGGGGTGTCCAAGTCCGCGGCAGACCGCATCGTCGCCCAGCTCGGACCGTTCGCGCTCAGCAACGCAAAAGGTTCCGCAAGGACACCGTGCTGATCGTGGACGGCACCTAGGAGTTCGCGGCCCATGTAGCGGCGGGCCTCGGTCCACTCGTCGTTCTGCTCGGCCAGCACCGCGCCGACGAGGCGGATCACGGCGGTCCGGTCGGGGAAGATGCCGACCACGTCGGTGCGGCGGCGGATCTCCTTGTTCAGCCGTTCCTGCGGGTTGCCCGAGCAGGCCGCCAGGTCGGCCGCACCCATCAAGGCTTGGAAGCCGTTGCCCTATCGACCACGGTGAACGTCGGTTCGAGTGCGGCAGCTCAGCCGGGTGATCTCTTGGCCCAGCAGGCAGGAAGGCCAGGTCTCCCGTGTAGCTCGGGGTTGTCGAACCAACGAGCACGCAGGAGGCCCTGTTGCCGCCGTTGTACGTGTTCGCGCCGGCCGGGTCCGGTTCGGCTACCCGGTCGTGTGGCTGGCCTCGCGCACCGGTTCGGGAACGCAGGCAACCATCCGGACAGGCGGCCAGGCTATCCATTGGATATGACGGATGCGGAGTGGGCAGTCGTCCGCGATGCGATGCCGCTCCCGCCCTGGCAGGAGGACCGTGGCGGTCGGACGGTGGACGGGATGGGAGCTGAGGAGGGTAGCGAGTCTGTCGAATGCAGAGCTGGTCGGCCGGGCCGTCTGCGGCGCGACGTTGCAGCTGCCCTCGGCTGCCGTGTCAACCCTTACCCTGCTCGATGTCCAGATGGATGGGACCCCGAAGAACGGGGCTGGGCCGGTACGGCGGCGGGTCGGCGACCAGCCTGGGTCGGTCGAGGCGACGTACCAGCTCGGTCAACGCGATCTGGGTTTCCCGCCGGGCCAGCGGGCCTCCGAAGCACAGGTGGATGCCGCTGCCGAACCCCAGGTGCTGGTTGTCACGTCGGTTCGGATCGAAGCGGTCCGGATCGTGGAAGCGCTTCGGATCGCGGCTGCCTGAGGCCAGCATGAGCATGATCTGCGAGCCCTGGGGGATGACGGTGTCGGCGACGGTGATGTCGCTGTACGCCGCCCGGCAGGGAATGATGTGCACGGGGGGCTCGTAGCGCAGCAGTTCCTCGACCAGCGGCACGACGAGGTCCGGTTCGTCGCGCAGTCGCTGCAGCACCTGCGGGTGGCGCAGCAGCGTCAGCATGCCGTTGCTGATGAGGTTGACGACGGTCTCATGGCCGGCAATGAGGAGCAGTCTGGCGGTGGCGACGATATCGGCGTCGGCCATCCGGCCGTCGGGCCCGACGTCGTTGGCCAGCCGTGACAGCAGGCCGTCTCCCGGCCGGCCGTGGCGCTGTTCCACGAGCTCGCCGAGGCACTGGTACAAGTCCTTGCGGGCCTGAAGGCCCTTGTCCAGTTTCTCCTTCGGGTCGGTCTCGGGGTTGTAGTCGATCGAGTTCATGATGTCGTTCACCCAGAGGTGGAACCTCGGCTCGTCCTCGCGTGGCACGCCGAGCAAGTGACAGGTCACGGTTACGGTGAGCGGGCAGGCGAAATCGTCGACGACGTCGATCTGCTCCTTGCCCGCCACATCGTCGATCAGGCTGCCGACGGTGGCGGTCAGGAAGCCTTCAAGTCCGGTCACCAGTCCAGGGGTGTGCGGGGGGCCGAAGTGACGCATCGCCATACGCCGCAGGCGATCGTGCTCGGGCGAGTCCATGTGGATGAACGACGACGTGGCCCTTTCCTCGGCCGGGGGCATCGGACGCGTCAGATTGCGCAGGTCGGAACTCAGATGCGGGTCGTTCAGTATGTTCGTGATCTCGCGATAGGTGCTGATGACGTAGCTGTCGTCCTCCTGCCGGGCCACCGGCGTCCTGCGCAACTCGGCATACAGCGGGTAGGGGTCGGCCCGGGCGGAGTAGTCGAAGATCCGTTGCAGCATGCCTGGCGTCCCGGTCGTGGTCGTCTGGCCTTCCTCCTGCCGATGCTGGTGCACGGCCGTGGCGCGACGCTCACCCGGGTCATAGCCTGTGACGACCACCGTGGCATCCTGCGCGAGCAGGGCGGGGCCGGGGAAGTCGACGGGCACCGGTTTCGTGTCGGCCGGCTGGTCCGGCGTCGGGCAGGGAGGCGGGAAAGGTGCGGCCATCTCGATCAGCCGTCGGTAGTGGTCCAGCCACTTACCGTTGTTGAAGCTCACGGCAGCCGTGACGCGGCCTCGATAGCCATATGCGGTGACGAAACGGTGGTCGTCCAGCGATCCCTGGGTGACAAGCATCTCGTCGGCGAAGGTCGGCACGCCGACGGACTTGATGTTGGCGCCGAACTGGATCGACCAGAACCGCGGGATGGACAGGTGGGGCCGACGGTCCGCCGGGGCGCTGACCATGTTGTGTGCCGCGACCTCTGCCTGCTCCACGGCGTTGGCCCAGTGCTCCTGTGCGATGAGCCGGGATTCGTAGATGGGGTTCGGGCAACGTGCCACGTCTCCCGCGGCGAAGACGTCGTCGAGGGCGCGGCCATTGATGTCGAGGGCGCGGCAGCCCGTGTCACAGGTGATTCCCCACAAGCCCGCCGCCAGTCCCGACTCCCGCAGCCACTCGGTGTTGCGGATGCTCCCGAGTGCCACCACCGCCACATCGGCGTCAACCGTACTGCCGTCGTCGAAGTGAGCACGGCGGAACCGTCCCTGCGCGTCCCCCTCCAGCCGGGCGACCTTGACACCGCACCGCAGGTCGACACCATGAGCGCGCTGCATGTCGGCCGCCACCTCACCGATCATGGCGCCGAGCGCCCCGACCAGCGGGGCCGACGCGAGTTCGGCGACGGTCACCGGGATGCCCCGCTCCCGGCAGACGGAGGCGATCTCGGAGCCGGTGAATCCCGCACCGATGACCAGAACGCGGGAAGGCCCGGCGGCGAGGGCTCGCTGCAGGCTCTCGGCATGCTCGCGTGTACGTACGACGAACACTCCGTCCAGGGCCGCCTCGGACTCGACGAACCACGGCCGGGCCCGTACCCCGGTGGAGATCAGCACCCGGTCGAAGGGGACGTCGTGTCCGTCGGCGAGTCGCACGTGGTTCGTCGCGAGGTCCAGCCGGCTGGCGGGCACGCCCAGCAGCCACTGCGCATCGATATCACGACGGCGGGGCAAAGCGGTGCCCCCGGCCGGCACCCACCCGGTCAGTACTTGCTTGGACAGGGGAGGCCGGTCGTAGGGCTCGCTCAACTCGTCGCCGATCATGGTCAGCGATCCGGTGAAGCCCTCGTCTCGCAGAGCCTCCGCGGCCCGCAGTCCCGCCAGCGAAGCTCCGACGACCACGATGCGGCCATCGCGCTTGAACGCAGGCAGGTTGTCGGCACCGGTCATGGCGGCGACGCCTCCGCCGGTGCGTGCGGCGCCTCCAGCCGGTCGACCAGGATTGCCTGGACGGGGCAGGCCGCCGCGGCGCGTAGCACCTGGTCGCGCTGGGCGTCGTCGGGATTCGGGTCGTACATGAGCGCTTCCTCACCGTGCATCCGGAACGCCTCCGGAGCCAGGAACGCGCACTGCGCGTAGCCCTCGCATCGGGAAAGATCAACGACAACTTTCACCTCGAGCTCCCCAGGGAGTGGGAGCTGCAGACCCTCAAGCCGGCGCCACTCCGGCGCGCAAGGGAGGATCCGGCCGCTGCCCACCCCTGCGAAGTGAGAGGGGGTGCACCACGCTCGTCGGGTCCCCATGGAAAGAATTGATCACCGCGGCTCAGGCGATCGGCGCCTGACTAGGGACCTAGCTCTGGTGTGGCTGCATTTTGGTTGCGCAAGCGGCGCTCTTTTGGATTTTCGTTTCGACGGAAACCATGTGGCACGGTAGGCCGGAAAACCGTCAGAAAACCAGCGTAACAGTGGCACCGATACCGGCGAGTCCGATGGCCCGGGAGACGAACGCCTGACATCCAACGTTGACATCAATGACGCTGGACAGCGGCGTACCTTGGTGGAGAACCGGCGTACGCGGCACGGCAGCGAGACGCCGAGTGTGTAGAAGGTCGGATCGAACTACTAGGGCGGTGACCGGCGGCAGCCCATGCCCGTCGCGTGCCCACTCGGCAGGACTCGGGCAGTGGCGCTCGACCGGGCCGTTGAGACTCCGTCGATCGCGTGGGCAGGCTCCGGTGACGGATCCCGATCTTCACAATCGTCGCCATGGGTACCGCCATGAGCTGACTGGCCCGGTGCCTCGGCGTGCCTGTCGGCCTCGCGCGCACAGCAGCGTGCTCAAATAGGGCATGGGATCGTCCTGGACCAGTAATCGGGTACGCCTGCGCGCTGTCGAGCCCAACGACTGGACGACGTTCGCGCGTTTCGCCGACGATGACGGGCCGCAAGGGGGCCGGCTGGATCTGCCGAGGTCTTCCGAGAGCTACCGCGCCTGGGCGAAGGAGCAGGCCGTTGCCGAGTGCGATGACGACCGCTTCCGGTTGGCGGTCGAAGCGACGGCCACGGGAGAGCTGGTCGGTACAGTCGGCTCACATCGCACCGGCCCTCGCTCAGGATGGTTCGAGTTCGATATCACCATCAGCGCCAGCCACCGGCGCAAGGGCTACGCGACGGAAGCCGTGGTGCTGCTGCTGCGCTTCATGTTCGCCGAGCGGCGCTATCACAAATGCCTGGCGGCGGTTTTGGCCCACAACGAGGCATCGCTGGGACTTCTTCGTGGCCTCGGCTTCACCGAGGAGGGGCGCTTGCGGGAACACGTCTTCTTCGCCGGCGGGCACCACGACCTCGTCATGATGGGCATGCTCGTCAGCGAGTTCGACCGGCGACACACGATGAGCGAACCATGAGCCGATGATCCAAGCGCGTGTGGAACGGCACTCGGACTTGATCGACGTTCGTTGTTCGCGGGTGGAGGCGGCCTGCCACCGAAAGCAGGACTGCCCTCAGCCGCGCAAGGTGGCACGCAGGTGCAGGCCGGCGGTTGCGAGGCCTTCGAAGGTGGTGACCCGGTAGCCGGGTTCCGCGTCGGGCGGCTCGCTCAGGTGGTAGCGGCGGGCTGTCTGCGCGGTCATGAGCGTGAGCATGGCCATGGCCAGGGCGGCTCCCTCGCAGCCGTGCGGCCCGGTACCGAAGCCGAGGAAGACCCCGGGTTTCGCGGACAAGCCCGAATCGTCGAGCCAGCGTTCGGGCCGGAACCGGTCCGGTTCGGGGTGTTCCTGTGTGTCGCGGTGGGCGGTGTAGGGGCAGACGAGAACGGTGGATCCGGCGTCGATGGTGTAGTCGGCGAGCTGAGTCTGTCGCGGGGCGCGCCGGGTGAGCAGCCAGCTCGGGGGGTGCAGCCGGAGCACTTCGCGTACCAGCGCCTGGGTGTATTGCAGGTTTTCGAGGTGGGTGCTGGTCGTCGTGGCCGGGTCGGCGGGCAGCAGGGCGGCTTCGGCCGCGACGCGGTCCGCGGCCTGGGTGTATCGGGCCAGGTGGAGCAGGATCCATCCAGCTGCCCGGGAGGGTGTCTCGAAGGTGGCGACGGTGATTCCGGGGAGGGTGTCGAGGATGACTTCTTCCGACAGCGGGCTGTGGCGGGAGGAAGGCCGGAGCATCTGTCCCAGCACGTCGTCACCGAGCTGGCCCGATGAACGGCGCCGGCGGACGATGGGCCGCAAAGCGTTGGTGAAGGCGACTTGTCGCCGTGTGCGGAACCGCCGTGCCGGTGTGGGGACCCAGCGCGGCCACACCCAGTGAGAGGGGCGTACGAGCACCTCCCGGGCCACGAAGAGCTGCCAGGCGAAGGGCAGCAGGGCAGGAGCGTCTTCGGAGAAGAGGTAGCGCACTCCGATCTCTGCCAGGACGGGCCGGACCAGGGGCAGAATCTCGACGTCCTGGCCCGTGGGCCACTGGTCGGCAATTCGAGCGGTCCCGGGCGCGATCTCACCGATCCGGGCCGCAACCGCCTGGGGGCGCAGTCCGTGCATGCGGGCGGCGCGAGCGTGCACCCGTTCCTCGGGCATCGGCGCTCCGCCGATCCGTTTCAACGGCGGGAAGAGGGGCGACGACGGCTTGGGGAAGTCCTGCGCGCGGCGCAGGACCGCTTCACACACCCCGGCCGTAGCGGCTACGTAGACACCCGACTCCAGCTGCCATACGTCCCCGCACTCGTCAGCGCCACGGCGCGCGAGTGCCAGCCGGTCGCGGCTCCAGGCCGCGAAGCTGCCTCCGGGCAACCGCGGCGGCTCATTCACTCGGCCCATGGGATCGCCCCTGACTTCTCGTACCGGTCGGCCGATATCGTCGGCAGCGTGGCCAGGAGCCGGCGGGAGCCCGGGGGCGCCCGCCGAGCGGGAAAGTCACACCCTGTCCTAGCCGGTGTGCGTGCCCCAGTCGTGGGCCCCGTACGCACCGTAGTTGCGGGTGAAGGACAACTTGGCGAGCAGCTTGGTGATCATGAGGCTCTCCTCTCGTTTGCCTTCAGCACCATGTGCCGCATGTTCCATTTTTTCGCATATGGCACATGGATACAAGGCGCGTAACTGCGGGCCGGGCCCGCACCCGCCAACGTCGCCCCGGTGTCGGCCGTCAGTGTGGCCCCCGGCCGCGAGGTGTGGCGGCGCCGGGCACCTCAAGACCGGCGGCACCAACGCCCTGAAGGAACGGAACGGCATTCGCGTGAACCGGTCACCCGCACCTCGGGAGGCGGCGGGTTGGTGACCACCGCCGATAGTGGCCGACGACGGCACCGAACCGGCGCCGTCCGCCTACAGACCGGGCGCCCAGTATCCGTTCAGATACCAGAACGCCGCCGAGTACCAGGCCAGGGCGATCACCGTGACGAGCGCGCCACCGGCGAGCGGGAGCGCCCAGCCCGGCGAGCGGCGGTGGCGCACCACGACGACATTGGCGACAAGGGCCCGAGGAAACAGCCGGCGAGCGAGTGCAGCGCCTCGCGGGTTCCGGTCAGGCTGACGCCGTAGGCGATGATGCATTCCTGGGCGATCGGGAGGGAGAGCACGAAGGCGGCCAGACCGATCAGGCGGTGCACGGTGGGCACCGGGTGCGGTGCGGCGCGCAGGCCGGGCAGCTGGCCGTACATCCACAGCGCGAGGAGCAGCTGGATCAGAGTCAGTCCCAGCAGAGCGCTGCCCAGCTGGGCCTTGAGCAGGAAGACGCCGTGGCCGTGCACCCCGAAGCGGCTGCGCCGCTACTCCGGGGTGTGCACCCGCCCTTACCAGATGAGGACGGTCACCGCCAGGGGCAGCAGCAGCCACAGCAGCCCCGGGAGCTGCCGGGGTTCGGTGCGCGAGGCGAGGAATGCCATGTGATCAGCCGCCCCCGCCGTCGGCCTTGCCGCTCCGAGGAGCGCCAGCCCGAGTGGACGCAGAGCGCGGTGGGCCGGTGATCAGAAAGCCCACGAGCGAGGTCACAGCGCCGACGGCCTCGGCGATCGCGCTGCCGGTCCTCTTCGGCCCCCAGAACGGCTCGTACATGTTCGGCAGCGGACCGAGAGCGCCCACGTTCACGTACCCATAGAGCAGCACGGCGCCCAGCGCGGAGACGGACACCAGGAAGGCGAACGCCCACACCGGCCGCCGGCGACCGAGGAGCAGGACCAGCAGCGCGGCCAGGGACGCTAGGGCGGCTTCGAGGCGGAACAACGTTCCCTGGCTGATCTGCTGCCCGACCCGGTCATACGGAGAGGCGAGGCTGGCGTGCACGTAGGCGTCCACGGCCAGTGCGGCCGCAGTCACCACTTGGAGCAGCACCCGGATGACCGTGTGGTGGCGCGGGCGGACGCCGGGTCCGGGAGCCATCGCTACTGCCTGGTCGCGGTCGCGGCGGCGCTGCCGGGGGCCGGTGACGCCGGGCCGTTCCCGCCGACCTGGAGGTGGGTGTCCATGCTGAGTTCACGGTGTTTGTCGATGGAGCACCACAGTTCGTAGCTGCTGGCCTGGAGGGTGACGGTGAGCCGCGCCTGGCGAAACTTCACTCCGTCGCGGGCTGGGCGCGGAGATCCGAAGCAGTGCACGGCCATGTTTGGCGGACCTCCCTTCCGCGACAAGACTGGCCCACGTTCCCGGCCGCGCCAACGCCGACACTCTCCGCGGGCGGGCCATCACCCGATCGGGCCGCCGCGGCCACCATCAGCAGTGAAAGGGCCGCAGCCCGAACTGCGGCCGGTGACCGGCTGCCCCGCGCAGGCGAAAGTCGAATCCGAAGCGGCACGGTGATGTGAAGCGGTTGTTGTACCGATCTTGTTGGGCGCCAGTTCGAGTGCGGTGACTCGGTCGCGTGATCTTCGGCTCCCGCGTGCATGAAGGGAGGGCCTACTGTCCAGCTCGGGATTGTCGAAGTCCCAACGACCTTGATTGCCCGGTCGTGTGATTGCCTCGCTCACCGGTTCGGGAACGCGGGCGACCATCCGGACCGCGAACCGCGGTATCCCTCGGACATGAGCGACCGAGTGGGCGGTCGTGCGAGAGGCGATGCCGGTTCCGGCGTGGATGAACGGCAGGGGCGGTCAGCCGGAGGGCAACTGCCACCGGCAGATGTCGGCCAGGCGTCGGCCACGCGCGTGGCTGTAGGGCTCCGTGCACACCGGCCAGGGTTCGTCCGCCGGCCACAGCAGCGGACCGCCCACGGATCTGTCCGCCACGTCCGGTCGGCCCGGGCGCGGATGGAGCCGGGTGGTGGTGCCACAGTGGGCCGACAGTCCGGGGAACAGCGCCTCGACATCCAGCGGGGGTGGTGGTGTGGTCCTCGATATACACGTGACCTTAGACAGCAGTCGGACGCCATGATGCAGCACCTCCGGAGGCAACAACCTCCACATCAATGAGGCTGCGCCGTCTTGAAGTGGCTGGTCAGCAGGGGTGGTGTGACCCGTTTCGGGCTGCTCGTACTGGTTGCGGGCGGCAGTCTGGGGTGTAGATCCTCCGGCGGGGTGGTGTTGCCGATGAGTCCACCGTCCTCGAACGGTCTACCAGCGACACGACCGTTCTCGACAGGAGTGCCATGTCCACCATCCAGCCAGTGATCATCACTGCCGACCAGGACGTTCTGCTCGGCTTCTACACGAAATTGTTCGGCGCCGAGGAGATCTTCCGGGTGCCGGCGCAAGGCCCGGCCTTCTACGTCGGCTTGCGCATCGGCGACACCGACCTCGGGCTGGTGGCCAAGACGACCCCGGGGACCGGGGTGGCACCGCGGATCCTGCTCAGCATCGGTGTCGACGAAGTCAGTGATGCGGACAACCTGGGCTGCACGGCACCTGCCCCGTACGTCTCAGGGGATCCCGCCTGTGGCGCCGAGACCGCCGGTGGAGTGACCTACCGTTAGGGCTTGATTTGCCGCCGCCATGGGCGCAGGGCTATGTCGGTGGCCTTCTGCAATGACTCGCGGATCGCGGCTGGGTTGGCTCGGTGCTCCGGGTCCTCCATCAGCGTGCTCAGGGCGCCGGTAGCCGCGCCGACGAAGGCGCCGACCAGGGCGGCGGCGCTCACCGCGTCGAGCCGGTCGGGGTAGGCCGCAGCCAGGTGTCGGGCGATCTCGCGCTGGCTCTCCCACTGCAGTTGTAGGGCACGGCCCCGGACCGCGGCCACCTCCATGGTCAGCCGGATTCTCAGGGCGGCGAGCGGGCCGCTCATGTCCTCGCTCTCGTCGTTGGCCTCACGGAGCGCGCGCAGCAGGACATCGGCGGGCTCCTCATCCGGCGAACGGCGGGCGATCGCGTCGACCGCGACGCACACCCTGCGGTCGGTCTCCGGGAACAGCACATCCTCTTTGCTTGGGAAGTAGCTGAAGAAGGTGCGGGTGCCGATCTCAGCGGCGGCCGCAATGTCGGCGATTGTGGTCGCCTCATAGCCCTTCCGCTCGATCAAATCGACAGCGGCGTCGACCAGCGCCTGCCGGGTGCGGGCCCGCTTGCGGTCGCGAAGTGACATGGAGACAGTTTACCGCACGGAATGCTGGATGGCATCCATTGCAATTATGCATTCAGTGCATTTACGCTCAGTGTCATGCGGACGGTACTCATCTCCGGAGCCGGCGTTGCGGGCTCGACCCTCGCCTACTGGCTGGCCCGCGCGGGGTCGCGGCCGACCGTCGTCGAGCGGGCGAACGGGCAGCGTTCGAGCGGCAACCCGGTCGACGTGCGTGGCCCGGCTCTTCCGGTGGTCGAGCAGATGGGGGTGGTCGACGCCCTGCGCGCGGTGGCCACCCAGGCGACCGGCATGCGGTTCGTCCACCCATCTGGTCGACTGAGCCGCCGGATGTCGATGCCCGCCAAGCGCAGTGCGGCCGGCACCCCGGAGGTCGAGGTGCCGCGCGCGGATCTCGCCCGGATTCTGTACGCGGCGGCCTGCGACGACGCCGAGTTCGTTTATGGCGACACCATTACCCGGCTCGACCAGGACGCAGGCGGGGTCGACGTCACCTTTGAGTGTGGCCCGGCCCGTCGGTTCGATCTGGTCGTCGGGGCGGACGGGCTGCACTCTGCGGTGCGCCGACTCGCCTTCGGCCCGGAGGGCGACTTCGTGCGTCATTTCGGCGTCTACGTGGCCACCACACCGCTCGGTGAGCCGCCCGAGGAGTCGCACGACGTGCTGCTCTACAACACGCCGGGCCGGCTCGTGGCGGTGCATCCGGCCCGCGGCAAAGCGGGGGTCGCGTTCATCTTCCGGCATCCCGCTGTCCCGGGCTTCGACCACCGCGACTCTGCCCAGCACCGGCAAATCCTCGCCCAGGCGTATGCAGGGGAGCGTGGCTGGCGGGTGCCCGAGTTGCTGGCCCGGGCCCAGCGGGCGGACGACCTCTACTTCGACGCGGTCAGCAGAGTGGTGCTGCCGTCTTGGTCGGCCGGGCGGGTGGTGTTGCTGGGCGACGCGGCGGCCTCGGTCTCGCTGTTCGGCGACGGTTCGAGCATGGCCATCGCCGGCGCCCGTACGCTGGCCGCCGCCCTCACCGAGGGCGACCATGTCGCCGCATTCAGGCGCTACGAGGCCGAGCACCGGCGCCACACCGATCCCCGAGGGCGCGGCGCCGGTCTAGCGGCGGCAATGCTGATCCCAAAGAGCCGGGCGGGCGTCGCTACCCGCAACGCGCTGGCCAAGCTGCTGCCGACCGGCCGATGATCGCTTCTGCCGCCATCCGCGCGCATGTCGCAGATCAGTTGGCGGACGCGTACTGCAAATGAGTCGACGGAGGACAACCGCTCGGGGCCCTGCTGAGCTGGGTGGCTTCTGCGATCGATCCCCTAATGCATCGGGCTAGGGCGCCGCGCAACGCTCGGCGAGTTCGGCGAGCTGGTTGTCAACGGCGGGGCGAGGGTCACCTTGTCCGGCCGCGCTGAACGCAGCCACTGTCGTCTGTCGCTTCGCCGGGACAGCAGTACAAGGTCTGATACTTCGTCCTGACCGACGCTCTCTTGATAGATCCAACGACTGTGCGGCGATGGTTGGTTCCGGATAGGGATGTGATGTTTCGCCGAGCCCGTCGACCTGTCGCAGCACACCGTGACGGCTCCATACTCCAGGACCTGACGCACCGACGGGCGAAAAAAGGAGCACGGTGAGCGCAGCGGCGACAGCAGGGACCTGGAAGCTCGGGGATCTGGAAGTGAATCGCATCGGCTACGGCGCGATGCGGCTGACGGGTAACGGCATGATGGGGAACTCCGACGGCACGCCGATCGACCGCGATGTCGCCGTCGGGCTGCTGCACAGTGCGTTCGAGCAGGGCGTCAACCACATCGACACGGCCGCCTTCTACTTCTCGCCACTTCGGTCCGCGAACGAGCTCATCAACCGCGCCCTGTCGTCCTGGCACGGCGACGTGGTCGTGGTGACCAAGGTCGGCCCGGGACGCGATCCCTCCGGCGAGTGGATCACCAGGGCCCGCCCTGACCAGTTGCGTGGCCAGGTCGAGGAGAACCTGCGACAGCTTGGCCGGGACTACCTCGACGTGGTGAACCTGCGCGTCAACGGCCCCTTCACGGCCTCGATCGCCGAGCACTTCGGCGCCCTCGCCGAACTGCGCGGAGCCGGACTGATCCGGCACCTCGGTCTCTCGGGTGTCCTGCCCGAGCACGTGACCGAGGCCCAGACGATCGCGCCCGTGGTCTGCGTGCAGAACTCCTACGGCCTGGACTGGCGCCGCGCCGATGAGAGTGGGCTGGTGGACCTGTGCGGGGAGCAGGGCATCGCCTTCGTCCCATTCTTCGCGGTCTCCGGCCTGCGGCGCGAGGCAGCCGCAGGCCAGGAGCAGGACGCCCGCGTCCAGTCCGTCGCCCGCACCCACAATGCGACGCCGGCCCAGGTGCGGCTCGCCTGGACCCTCCACCGCGGTCCGCACGTACTGGCCATTCCCGGCACCACTAACCCGGTACACCTGGCAGAGAACATCGCCGCCGGAGGCCTGCGCCTTACCGAGGAGGAGTTGGCCGTCCTCGACAAGCCGATCAGCCCCGCGACTTCACCGCGAACCCACGGGTGAAACCACTGATATCGGGACAGCAGGCCCGTGGGTTTCCTCTGATACCCCTTCAGCGTGTGCATCACATCGTCGGCCTGTAACGGGCGGTACCGGACCACGGTCATGTGCCGGGGGAGAGGTGGAGTGGCCGAGGTGCCGCGACCGCTGTTGCTGTGAGTGTGTCCACGGCCGTTGCGACCGCTTCGGGGTTGGAGATCATTGTCAGGTGTCGGGCGCCGGGGATGAGTGTCGGGGGTGGTGCGCCGATGCGGCGGGCGGTTTCCTGCGGTGTCTGCCGGGAAAACACAGTGTCCTGGGCGCCGAATACCACCGACTTGGGCAGGCGCACCCCGGCGAGCCGGGCCACCCGGTTGGCGGGCAGACCCGGCACACCTGCGGCCAGCATGTCCCACAGGGCTCTCTCCGCGCCGGGCATCCGCAGCGGGCGCCGCCACTGATCCAGGCCGGCGGCGTCCAGGCGCGGGCAGGCGGGGCCGCACTGTGTGTCGTACACGCGGCGGGTCACCGTGTCGATGCCGAGCCCGAGTCGTAGCAGGCTGGTGCGGTACGGCTCGATCAGCATGTACTTGAAGGCCGGCGGCGGCCCGGCACCCGTGTCGAGGGCGTCGCCGTCGAGGAGCATCACACCTCCCAGCCGGCCTGGGGCCCGCAACGCCGCCTCGGTGACCACGGCGGCTCCGCCGGAGTGCCCCACCAGCAACGGGTGCTCACCCGGACCGACCAGGTGCATGGCGTCCAGGAAGCCCAGGAGCTGCCGGGTGAAATGGTCGACGGTGTACGGGCCGTGGCGCTCGCTGTATCCGTCGCCCGTCAGGTCGAGCGCGTACACGCGGTGGTCGCGGGCGAGCAGCGGGGCAAGGCGCGACCAGGTGTCCACGGACTCGAAGGCACCGTGCACCAGGACGACCGGTGGGCCGCCCGTTCCCCAGGTCTCGTAGCGCGTGCGGATGTCGGCGGCCTGCACGTAAGCGAGCCCGCGCGGCGGCGCGGCACGCCCGACCGTGACGGCGTTGAAGACGAACGAGGCCGCAGTGACGACCACCAGCACGACGGCACAGCCCAGCGCGGCACGCCGCAGCCGGGAGCGGCGTTGCCCGTGTGCGCGCTCGGCAGGCATCGACGGCACAGCGGACGCCGGAGGGGCGCCCCCGTCTTGGTCGCCGTCCCCGGGTTCGGCGCCAACTCGGCGAAGGTTGGCTCTCACAGCCCACAGCATCACCCAGGGCACACCTGCGGTCATCCTGCGAGGGGCGCCATCGTGGCTACTCCGCCGGGTGTACGGGAACCTCACACCGAAAACGACCCGCCGTGGCCCCAGCACACCTGCTCTTGAGGGCGCGTGCTGCGCAGTCACGCGCGGGACGCCCTCCCAGGCTCGATCAGCCTGGCGTTTGGCCCCCGCGGGGCCCGCTGCCTAGGACCGGCGGACCCGGCGTCTGGGAGGGCGCCGACGCGGGGTAAACGGAACGTACGCCTCCGTCTGGACTGATCGGAAGCCTCACTGCTGTGTGTCGTGGCTCACAATCGAGACGCCTTCGGCGACCTCCGTGGACGGTGCGGAGCCCCTTTACGGCATACGCCCGAGTTGCTGGTCGAGTTCGGCGGCGCGCTCGGGACGGTACTCGTGCCGGAGCCGGTAGCGCTCGGTGACATCGCGCGGCAGATCAAGGGCGAGGGCTTGGACTCCGTGCGCCAGGCGCTGCGGGCCTGCCTCGCCCGGATGCCTCAGTGGACCGAGCGCAGCCTGCGGACGCTGGCCGAGGTGCGGTACGCCTCGCACGGGACCATGCGGCCGGAGGCCGTCGCTCTGCGTGAAGCGTTCGACCAGGCGGCGACGGGGCGGACCCCCGCGGCGGCCGATCGCCTCCAGCGGCAGGTGCTGGCGGGCGCGCTGGACGAGAACCAGTTCGTCCTGAAGCCCGTGGGCGGCGTGGCGCCGGCGCAGATCAAGGCGACCGCCGTTCAAGCTCGCGAGGCCGCGGAGTTCCTGTCCGCCGAGTACGGCGACGGCGTCAACCTGGTCCTCGGGGTGAAGGCGATGCTGGAAGAAGTGGTGTGGGGCGATGAGGAACGCTCCGACGTGCCGAGCGGGCCTGGGAGTGGTTGGGCCGCCACCCCGGGTTCGTGAGCACGCAGCCGGAGAAGCTGTATGGCACGGGTCCGGACAACCTCTGGACGCTGGCGGCCGCGCGGCAGGCGGTGATCGAGCTGAAGACCGGGTGTGGCACCGACACGATCGCAAAGAAGGACGTGGACCAACTGGGCGGCAGCATCCGCTGGCTCAACAAGAACAACCCCCAGGTCAAGCCCCTGCCCCTGATGGTGCATCCCAGCCGCGTCTGCGACGCCAAGGCCACCCCGCAGGCGGGGAAGCGCGTGGTGACACCGGCCAGGTGCGAGCTGTCAAGGCAGGCGGTCGTCCAGCACGCCGTCGCGCTCAGGACTTCGTCCGCGACGCGGTGCTCAAGGCTGCCGGCGACCCGTTCCTCAAGGCCCTCGGCCGGTCCCGCGACCGCGTCCCGCAGCTCGCTGAGGTCTTCGCCACGCAGGACACCCGTGCCGTCGACACCAGCACGGCCGGGTGGCCCGACCTCGCGCCCCTTGGCAGCCGTGACCTGCACGATTTCCCGCAGCGCGGTCACGCCGCGTGACCCGGTTCCTCACCCCGCAAGAGCTCCTGCAGATTGCGCAGACCCTCCCGGGGGACCCGGCCTGTCTCGACTTGGGCGTGCTGGACGCCGTCTGCGCCCGCGCCCAGGCCCACTACATGGGCCGCGATGTGTACGCGAGCGACTGGCTCAAGGCCGCGGCCATGCTGGAGAGCATCGGGCTGCATGAGCCGCTGCAAGCGAAGAACGAGTTCTTCGCCTGGCTGGTCGCCGAGACGTTCCTCAACACCAACGGCGTCACGCTGGACTACGAGCCGGAGGAAGCCCTCGCGCTCGTCATGCGCGCCAAGCACAAGGGCGCCCGTGTTCAGGAGATCGCCGCACAGCTGCGCGCCTGGTCCACCGGCTGAGGCCCCGGCCCACGCCCGGGTTTATCAGTCCCTGTTGCAGGGCGCCTCGAACGTGATGACCTGCTCGTTGGCCGCCTCCTCCGCAGCACTCAGCCGCTCGATGTTGTACTTCTCGTCCAGCACGCGGGCCTTCAGCCCGCAGGGCCTGGCCATACGCGCAGGAAACCGCCCCCCACTTGCTGGCACTGCCTTGTAGCCTCCGATCCCCGATTGCGGCCCTCGCAGGGTGGTGCGTGTTCAGTTCGCGCTGGTATGGCGGGCCTTGGCCACAAGTTCGCGGGGCAGTCCCGGTCGTACGACGCGATGCTGCCATGGACGTCTGCCCAGGCCACGACACCTCAGGGGCCGGGATGACGAACGGTGCCCGCGTTCCGGCCGGCGGGCCCAACGGGACCAACGGGACTGACCGAGCTGGTCAAAGGCGGCCAGGCGGACGCATGCGAGGAGGGTCCGCTCAGGTGCCGCGTTCGACGTGCGTGCCGCCAGGTGCCTTCGTACGGTGGTCAGTGCCCGGCTCGGACAGGCAGCTGGGGCATGGCGGTCCCGCGCTCCGCGCACGTGGCGCGGGACCGCCCAACGGCACTCGGGTTCGCCAGAGAGGCCCGAAGAGCGCAAGGCCGTGCAGCTCCTCCGGCCTGCGGTCCGTCTACGCCTTCTACGACTCGGTCGGCGAGGCGACCCGTCGAGCTCCCCAGAGCAGTGGCCCGACCGGATGGCCGCACAGCCCGCCCGAGCGACACGACACGACTGGCTCCGCACCGTAGAGCGGTCTTCCTGACCTCGGGCGCTGCCCCGCGTGACGCGGCAGCCCGGTGCGCGACCACGAGTGGACCGCCCGTCGTTCAGCCCGGACAGGCAGCCCACTCGTGGCCGTGCTCAGTCAGCTCCGCGTGAGGCTGTGCCTCCTCGACGTCAGCCCCGTGTGACATTGCGCCGCTCCACCACATCGAAGCGCAGCCCGCTCGATCCCTCGCTCCTGCCGGTGTCCCGGCGCCTTGAGCGCCACAGGTGGGTCGAGCCGTCGGGCCCGCGGCCGTACTGCCATGTACGCCGCACCTGGACCCCCTCGCGCGCCACGACCTCGTCGTACAGCCGTAGGCGTGGAGAGCGGTGTTCGAGCAACTCGCCGAGGGGCTGGATGAGCTCTCCGGTCTGCTGGTCGCGCAGCGAGGCACGGGCGAGCCAGCGCGAAGGAGGTTGCCCGTCGGGTTCCTCGACCTTCAGGACGAACGGGATCCAGTAGTCGGGCATGGTGGGGGCCAGACGGTAGGCGAGGTCCGGCGCGCCAGGTGGTGGGGGTGTCTGGGCTGCGGCTAGTTCTTCCGCGCGCCGGTGCCAGGTCTCGACGCGGTCGACCGGGCGGCCCGCCGGGCCGGCGATCACGCGTTCGATGCCCCAGACGAGGTTCGCCGGTTCGTCGCGTATGAGTACGACCTCCTCCAGCGGCGGCGACTCGATCGTGGACGGCAGCGCGTCGGCGGCGAACAGCAGGTCGGGGCGGCCGCCGAGATCGAACATCCGGAAGCCGTCGACGGAGTCGGCGAGCGGCGTGACGTCGGTCTGCCTGCCGAAGGTGTCCGTCACGGTGAGGCTCTCGATCCGGCACAGCGCGCCGACCGGTATGCCGTCGAGGGGGATCGTGAACCAGTCGTTCCCGAAGACGGTCGCGAACTCCACGAACAACAGGCGCATCAGATCCGTCGGGCCTGCGTGCACCGCACCGAAGTCGACCGCCGCATCCTCGATCTCCCAGAACCTTGGCGCGGGCATGCCGGGGAAGGAGACGGGCACGGGTACGAGCCCGCGTTCGAAGGGTGCCGGCGGCGCGCCCGTCGGCACGGCCGCGTCGGCGCGCAGTGAGTCGCCGTCATCCACGGACACGGAGTACCAGTCGAGCCGCCGCCCGTCGTACTCCGGTGCGGACAGTGCGACTTCACCCGCCGAGGTCTCGGTGGACAGCGTGAAGCCGTACTCCATACGCGAGGGTGTCCAACTGTCCCCCGCGCCCGTCGCCTGGGTGAACAGCTCGTCCCACCACGCGAACCACTCGACGACCGCCTGGCGGAAGCCGTCGCGGTCGTTGCCGTCGATCGGCGGCTTGTCCGGAATCCGGCCGCCGTTGGCGGGCAGCGCCTGCTGGAGGTCGCGGTAGAGCAACGCGCCGTCGGGCGTGCGCCCGGCCGCCAGATCGAGATGGCGCAGCGTCCCCGCGTCAAGCGTCCGGCGCTCCTGCTCGGTCGGGGGCCGCATGCCCGCCCACTGCACGTACCGGCGACGGTACTTGTCCGCGTCCTCGGGGCGCGAGAGGCGCCGCGACAGCAGGCGCAGCCAGTGCAGGCCCGACTCGGCGGCGAGGCGCCTGTCGTCGAACGTCGAGGTGCCGTCGCGTGGCGGCAGGATCCGCTCGTGCTCCACGAGGGTCTCGAGCGGTACGTGCCCGCTCGGCACGTCGGCGGCAGATGCAGACGTGGATACGGATGCGGAAACGGGGCCCGGGCGCCACCTCGCGATCCTGGACGTCTCGCCCCTGACCTGCGCGTGTATCGGCGATCCTGCGTCCTCGCCGTCGAACTCGCGCATCTGCCACTGGCGGCCGAGCAGCCAGCGGGCGTCGTACACGGCCGCCTCAAGGCCTCGTTGCAGTCCGGCGTCGAGGTCGTCGTCGCGGGCGTGGACCTCCAGGCGCGTCCAGGCGGTGATCGAGCCGCGGTCGCCCACGACAAGCTGGTGCTGTTCGCCCGTTCCCCACCGTGACGTGATCTGGACCTGCTTGACCCCTGAGGCCCGCAGCTCGCGCAGGGAGGGGACCCGGGCTGTGATGAGGTGGTCGTTCCAGTCGAGGACGGTGAGTTCGAGAGCCACCGTGTCGGTGGACTCCGCGTCCTCTCCTTCGTAGACGGCGACGATCTCCGCCCTGCCCTCCTCGCGTGGGCCGAAGGCGTGACCGTTGATGTCGATGGTCGTTTCGGGGGAGGTGCTCGGCGGGCCGATCGACTCGATCACCGGGAGTTCGCCGAGTTCGAACAGCACCGGCTCGCTCTGCCCCCACGGCGTGCGGACTACGACCTCTTTGAAGCCCGCGCCACCGAGCGCGGCGAGGCCCGGGACCGTCGCGGTGACGGCGGTCGGTGTCCACGACACGATCCGCGCCTCGACGGGGGTCGTTCCCGGGGTTGCCAGGGTGAGCGCCGAACCGGGCGTTCCCGGGCGGCCGAAGCCCTGGCCGGTGATGGTGGTCTGTGACCGTTCGAGTTCCGCGGCGGGCGCGAGCGAACCGGCCGTGGGCGGCGCGTCCTCGTGCAGGACGAAGGCGACCGGTGCGGAGGTTCCGCCGGGCGTCTGGACCACCACGTCGAGCGGTCCGCCGGAGCCGATGGTCGCCAGCGGGGGCACGGTGACGTCGATGCTCGTGTTCGTCCACGTGGTGACGGTGCCCTCGACGCTCGCCCCACCGGGGACGCGGAAGTAGACGTACGACTGCGGCGTCGCGCCACCGAACGTACCGGTCAGCCTGACGCTCGCGCCGCCCTTGCCGGACTGCGGCGCGAGCGAGGCGAGCACGGGCGTCGGTGGGGGAGGGGGCGGCGGCGGGGGCTCTGGGGTTGCGTTCATCGGGATCCCTCCGTGGATACCCCGGCCTTCGGGCCGGGGAGGAAACGGATTCCTGTGGAGCAGGGCAGGGAGAGCCGAGTCGCCGCCAGGGCGGTTCGGCGTCTGCGGCCCACCGGCTGACGCCCATGACTCACACGGGAACTGATAGAACGTGGGGTGTGACGCTGCAGGTCAAGCGGGCGTTCAAGTACCGCTTCCACCCCACGGACGAGCAGGCGGCGGAGCTGTCCCGTACGTTCGGCTGCGTCCGCCTCGTCTACAACAAGGCTCTTGAGGAGCGCACCCGGGCTTGGTACGGCGAGCAGCGCCGTGTCTCGTGCGTGGAGTCGTCGGCCGCGCTGACGCAGTGGAAGAAGACCGAGGAACTGGCCTTCCTGACGGAGGTGTCCTGCGTTCCGCTCCAGCAGGCGCTGCGCCACCTTCAGACGGCGTTCGGGAACTTCTTCGCCAAGCGCGCGAAGTACCCGCGCTACAAGAGCCGGAAGAAGTCCCGGGCGTCGGCTGAGTACACCCGCAGCGCCTTCACGTGGCGCGGCGGGAAGCTGACGCTGGCGAAGAAGCAGGCCCTGGATATCCGCTGGTCGCGCCCTCTCCCGGAGGGTGCGCAGCCCTCGACGGTGACGGTGTCCCGTGACAGTGCGGGGCGCTGGTTCGTCTCGGTGCTCGTCGAGGACAGCGTCGTCCCGGCCGCCGCCACGAGCGCGGCCGTCGGCCTGGACGCCGGGATCACCTCCCTGTTGACCCTGTCCACCGGGGAGGAGATCACCAACCCCCGGCACGAGCGCCGTGACCGCGCACGTTTGGCGAAGGAGCAACGGGAGCTGTGGCGGAAGGCGAAGGGCTCCGCCAACAGGGAGAAGGCCCGCCGGAAGGTGGCCCGCGCGCATGCGCGGATCGCCGACCGGCGCCGGGACTTCCTGCACAAACTGTCGACTCGTCTCGTCCGTGAGAATCAAACGGTCGTGATCGAGGACCTCACCGTCCGCAACCTGCTGAAGAACGACCGCCTCGCGCGTGCCATCGCTGACGCATCGTGGACGGACCTGCGCTTGATGCTGTCCTGCAAGTGCGCCTGGTACGGGCGCGAACTCATCGTGATCGACCGCTGGTTCCCGTCCAGCAAGCTGTGCGGGAACTACGGCACGGTCCGCGAGAGACTGCCGCTGAACGTCCGCGAGTGGGCGTGCGAGTGCGGCGCGGTGCATGACCGCGACGTGAACGCGGCACGCAACATCCTGGCCGCCGGGCTGGCGGCGTCTGCCTGTGGAGACGGTGTAAGACCCCAACGGGAGTCCTCCCGGACGAGGCGGTCGTCGGTGAAGCAGGAAACCCAGCGGGCGACTGCTGGAATCCCCCGCCAATAGACGGGGGAGGAGGTCAAGCGTCTCTCATTCCGAGTGGCTGGCCTGCGCCGCCGACGAGGTCCGTGGCGACCGTTGCGCCGGTGCTGTTCATCGCGAGATAGGTGGCCGGCAGGAACTGTCCGGCCTCGTGGAGAGCGTCGAGGTCGACCATCCGCAGCTTCGCCAGGTCGAGCGCCTCGAGGACCGTCGCGCGAAGCGACTCGATCGTCCAGGGCGAACCGGACGCTGGCGGCACCGCGACCAGGATCGCCTGGGGTGCGGTGGCGTTCGGCTGGTCGAAGTGGAACGCGAGGCCCGTCGTGCGTTCCGGGCTGGGAAGCACTTCCGAGAATTCGTCGAACACCGCCCCGCACACTGGCAGGCCGACGGCCGGCGGCTTCCCGGGGATGTGCGCCACGAGGGACACCCTGGCGGTCGGCGGACCGGCCTCGGCGTCGTAGGGCAGCGCCACCCACTGGTCGCCCGCGCGTGCCGGGAACTGGGCCACCTCGAAACGTGACCGATCCACGCCATTGAGGATCTCGTCGCAAACCAACGCGTCCGACAGACGCTGGAACCCGGGCCGTACCCGGCTCAGGCGCTGGAACCACAGCGTGGCGGCGAGCGGGTCGCCGCCCTGGAGGCCGTTGCTGGCGGCGAAGGCGGGGTCGAACTCCCCGGTTGGCGCCGGGGTGATCAGGGGCAGCGCCAGGAACGTCGGCCCGAAGACGCCGCGCAGGGCGGTCAGCGCCCAGTCGCAGCGCTTCTGATCGGTCGCGCCGGCATCCGGCGCCGGCGTCAGTTTGCTCAGCCGCCGGCGAATGTCGGTGTCCACGGCGGACAGTTGAAGCCGCAGCTGCGCGCGGTCGTCGGGCGAGTCGCCGACCGCCGACGACGGAACCGAGCCCGGGATGCCGAAGTACCCGGCCGCGAGCAGGATCGCGCGCAACGTCTCCGCGTCGGTGCCGTCGGCGAGTGCCGTGGTGACCCGGTCGGCTACGGCGGCCAGCGCCGCCCTCGCGGCGCTCGCGCGACCGACGAACTCGACGGTCGCCACGGACGCCTGGCCGCCCTCGGAGGCGGGCAGGGCCAGGTCGGCCGGGGTGAGCGGGCGGGCCTGGGCGATCGCTTCGCGCAGCGTGCTCGCGACCTCGAAGAGCTCGGTCGGCGCGACCGCGCCGTCGCTCTCCGGCTGGTCGACCGGGCGGAGCCGGACGACGGCGTCCGCGGGCACGCCAGGTGGGCGGTTGCGCAGCGCGTGGTAGACGATCCGCTGCTCGAGCTCGGTGCGCTGGGATCCGTCGCTGATCGCCACGGCCTGTACGACGTCGAGCGCCGACAGCCGGGGGGAGATCTGGTCGAGCCGCAGTTGTCCGATCGTCGCGATCGGCGTCGCCTGCGCGCTTGCAGCTGCCGCGCTCGCATTGGCGTCGAAGTAGTCGACGCGGACGCGGACCCGCTTCGGGTCGCCGAGTGCCGAGTCGGCCCAGGCGTTGATCCGCGGCTCGGCCACCGCTGCCGCTTCGAGCCCCGGCTCGAAGGCCCACAGCGGATCGTGGTCGGCCGGGTGCTCCGCCAGCAGGACCGCGAGGCGATGGGTGATGGCGAGTCCGGAGCCCGGCGACTCGACGATCTCCAGGTCCGGTGGCGGCCCGGTGGGGTGGGCGGCGGCGTTCAGCGCGGCGGTGGCCCGCTCGGGATTGCCACACGCGGTCTGGAACACGCCCTCGGCGACGAACGCGTCACCGATCGCGTCGATCAGGTCGTCGAGCCCAGCGAGTTGGGCCTGTACCGCCTCCGCGGACTCCTGTCCCGGCCACCCGTCAGCCAGTTGGCGGTTGTCGCTGATCCAACGGCGTTGCAGCACCAGGCCGTCGACCACGTTGCGGGCGGCGATCGACTCGCTCGGGCCGACGGAGTCGGATGCCGTGTCGGATGCCGCGGCCACCGGTTGCGGGGCGAACGCGCGGAAGTCGTCGATGAATCGCGCCAGGCCGTTCTCCTGAAGAGCCCGCTCGAACCGGTAGCCGAGCAGGGCGCCGAGCGACTGGCCCTGCCGGACCCCGTTCAGGAGCGTCTGGACCAGGCGTACCCGCTCGGAGGTGAGGTCGATGCCGAACGGTTGCCGCCCCTGGTGCTCTCCGTGTGCCAGATGGCCGCCGGCCAGGATCGCCGAGGCCGTCGCGTGGGCAGGCGACGGGGCGTGCAGGTATCCGGCGCTCTCCCGTGAGGCGGCCGCGTCGGGGCGCAGGTCCTCCACGAAGCCGTACCCGGCCAGGTGGACGCCGTCGGCCTGCGAACCGGTCGCGGCGAGGCGCGCCGATGCGAAAGAACCGATCCAGGCGTCGAGCCGGTAGGAGCTGAGGTCGAGGGTCTCGCTCATCAGTCGTTCCAGCTGCGTCGCCGGCAGCCCGGCGAGCTGCCCGATCGCCGTGCGCAGCTCGCCGAGTTCGGCGAGCGCTCCGGACTCGTCGCCCCGGTGCTGGTGGGCGTCGAGGTAGTCGCCCTTGGTGACGCCACTGGAGTGACGGTCTTCGAGGAGGTCCCAGGTGATGCGCTCGCGGGCGGCGTCGAGGTCGTCCTCGATCTGGTCGATGTCGATCAGCTCGGGCTCGCTGCGCCATGGCAGGGCGGGCGCGAGTTCACCGGCGGCGAAGGCGTACTGGATGAGGAGTGCGTGGCGCAGCAGGAGGTAGAGCAGCGGGCGCGGCGTCTGCATGCCGAGTGCCTGGGCGACGTCCTCGTCGCGCAGTGCCCGCCAGGATGGCCGGGGCGTGGCGGCGAGCGCCGCGATGTAGTCCGGCGACAGGTGGTCGTCGGTGCTCGCGCCGACCGCTTCGCCGGGCAGCGGGAAGTAGTTGAGGGCGAATGTGGCGTCCTTCAGGCGGGGCGTCCAGTCGAGCCCGAGCGAGTCCAGGACGGCGCTGCTGGCGCTCTGCTGGGCCGCCCACCACTGGCCGCCCAGCTCCGCGTGCATGAACCGCCAGGCGGCGTCGATGTAGGCCGGGCCGAGGATCGTACGGCCGCGCTGGCTGACCGAGTGCGGCAGCATCGCCAAGGCGCTGAGTAGCGGGTTTTCGTCGGGATCGTCGGGACCGGTCTGCAGCGGGCGGCCCGGGCGCGGGACCGAGGCGAGGGATCGCCGCCAGATGGGGCGGAGCGTGTCGAGGAAGTCGAGCAACGGCCGCAGCACGACGTCGGACTTGTCGGCGCTGTCCGGCGCGGGCATGACGGGCAGGATGCCGTAGGGCTGGTTGCCCACGCGCAGCACCGGCAGCGGTCCGCAGGCGCGCACGTTGTCGATGAAGTGGCGGCGGCCGGCGGTGATGGCGTCCTCGGCCAGGAACGGCGCGCTGCCGTTCGGCATCATGTGTGCGAGGAAGTAGCCCCAAGTCGTCGGCCATAGTGCCGTGTTCATGGCTCGGCGTGCGGTCTCCCCGTCCGCTCCGTCGGCGGCGTGGTCGAGACCGCCGAAGATCTCCGCCGCGCGGCGGGTGAGACCGAGGGCGCGGGCTGCCTGCGCGCCGTAGGAGTCGCTCGGCGGGGCGGCCTGGGTGCCGGGCGGCGGGACATCGGCGCGTGAGTCGAAGGCGGCGGGGCGCTTCTCGGAGTTGTTGGTCGGCGTGCCCTCGGGCAGGATGCCCAGGCCGCGGGTATAGCGGTGTGCGGTCAGGCAGTCGCCCAGCAGTTGGGCGCCGTCGGCTCCGTCGGCGTACCGCGTCCTGACGCCGACGACCGCCAGCCGGGCGAACCCCTGGCGTGCCTTCGGCGGGAGCGGTATCCGCAGCCCCATGCCGGCCTGTTCGGCCGCCGGGAACTCCAGCATCCAGCGCATGCCCTCGTCGACGACCCCCCTGTCGCCCACGCTCGCGGCGGGATCCGGACCGACGGCGAGCCGCTCGGGAACCCGCCGGCCCCAGCCCGTGGCCATTGGCTCGTCGTCGTCAGGGGCGGCGTAGGCGAACGCGAACCAGCGGTCCGGGAGTACGGCGGTGTGCGGGGCACGTGTCCAGGAGTGCGCGCGCTCGCCGGGGCCGTGACCGCTGGAGGCCACACGTACGATCCACTCGGCGCGCGCGGCGCCGAACCGGGCGACGATCCGCCGCCAGTTGGCGTCGCCGGGATCGGCTGCGTACAGCGCGGCTGCCTCGGCCTCGTCGGCGGTCAGTTCCGGCTCGTGCGTGTCGACGTGGATGTCGTCGGGATACACCCGTACGAGCAGTTCCGAGGCGTCGGCGTTGAATCGCGTCTCCAGCCGCACCGGAAGCATCGCCACGGGCAGGTCGCTCACAGTCGCCGGGCCCTCCAGGGCTACGCTCGCCGTGGAGGATCCCCACTCGGTGGTGACCCTCACGGACGCGTCGCCCGCCTTGGTCAGTGCCGGGTCGTGAGGGAGTACGACGTGGATCTCCCGGGTGTTCCAGGACTCGACGGCGAGGCGGATGGGTGCGCCGCCGCTCGGGGTGATCGTCACCGACGAGCCGGGGTCGCCGGGCCCGAACGCCGTACCGGTAAGGGTGATCTCGTCCCCCGCGAAGACGCTGTGCGGGTTCACCGACGTAACGCCGGGTGCCGCCCCGATCGTCAGCCGCGCGGGGTCGCTCGCGCCCCACAGGGTCCGTACGACCAGCGACTTCCCGCCCGGGCCGCCGAGCGCGGAAGCCTCCGGAATCTCACCGCGGATCTCGCTCGGGCTCCAGGACCGGGTGGCCAGCTTCAGTTCCGTGCCGCCGGCGTCCCGCACGAACAGGCCGGACCCCGAGCCGAACGGCGTCAGTCCGAAACCCTTTCCGCGTACGGTCAGCGGCGTTCCGGGCGCGCCGCGGGCCGGGTCGACCCCAGTCAGCGCGGGTCGGTCGGTCTCCAGGACGGTGAACCCGACACGGTTGGAGGTGCCGTCAGCGGTCGCGACGCTCACGTGGGTGTTGCCGCCGGAGCCGAGTGCGGCGGTCTGCGGCACGCGGACCGTGATCCGCGTCGGGTTCCAGGAGGTCACCTCGGCGGAGACCTCGGTGGCCCGGTCGACGCGCAGCCGGAACACGACGCGTGCCGGTCCGCCGGCCTTGGGGCCGAAGTCACTGCCGCCGATCTGGAGCGTGTCTCCGGCATGGCCGGTGTCGGCGCTCAGCGACGAGATGGCCGGTGCGCGCATTTACGATCCCCCTGTCAGGTTGCCGGCGGCGGTCGCCAGCGTCGGAGTGCCGCCGGTGTCGGTCAGCACGAGCCTCGGACGCTCTCCGTCGGCCTGGTCGAGTACGAAGCTCTCCGCCCCGCGGGCGATCGCGTCGGTCACCTCGGCCGCTGTCATCCGCCACGGGTTGCCGGCGGCGTCGACGCCGGCCAGTGCGGTGACGGCGCCCGCGTGCCGCTCGACCGAGGTGACGCGCAGCGCCGGGTCCTGGACGTCGGCGCCGATCATGCGCGAGGCGTACAGCGCGACCCGCACGGGGCGCTGGAACGTGATGGACGCGGTCTGCGCGCCGTCCGCGCCCCAACTGGCGGACGGCGGTGCCGGCGCGGGCGGGGGCACCGCCGCGAACAGGGGCAGCGGCCGCCCCGCGAGCCGGCCGCCAGCGGGTACGTGGGTGAGGGTGTCGTACTCGGCCGATGTGGACGCGGTCATGCCCCAGTGCAGGTCGGCCCAGGTGGCGGGCGTTCCGCCGAAGCGCGTGTCGCCGCCCTCGTCGGGTAGGGCGTCCAGGCCGAAGCGGGCGCCGGCGGGCTGCTCCTGGAGCACGAAGTACCAGCCGGGCCCGCCGTCGTTGCCGCGGGCCTCGTCGATGCCCAGGCCGAATCCGAGGTAGGTCATGTCCGGTTCGAGCCGGCCGCGGAACTCGGGGTAGAGCACGACCGGGGAGCTGTCGATGGTGTCCGCGCGCACGGCGTACACGATCGTGTGGGGGAAGCGCCGGAAGAGCTCGCCGCGGACGAGCAGCACCAGCATGCCGCGGCCGCCGACGCGGGTGGCGTTCTGGCCGAGTTGCCGGTCGGGCGGCCACTCGGCGATCGGGTCGATGTCGAAGCTCGCCTCCGAACCGGCGCCGCGTGTGCTCCAGAACTGGCGGAAGTACGTGGCGCTGTAGTCCGTCGGCAGGTCGCGCCAGCGCAGTTCCTCCGACAGCGCGTGGTTCAGGCCCGCCATGTAGGACTCGATGAAGCGCGGGTTGCCGACCAGGATGCCGACGGTGTCCGGCCGGATGTTCTCGGCGCCGGGCAGCAGCGCGCCGGGGAAGATCTCCCTCAGGGGATCGCTCGCGGGCTGCGGGAAGCTCGGCGCCGCCGCCAGCGGTCGCAGCGGGTCCGGCGGTTGCGGACCGGGTGTCGTGGTCGGTGTCAGGCCGTCGGTCGGCATCAGCGGCAGGACCTGCTGGGCGACCGTGTGCTCCGGGGCGACCGGCCCGGCGCCGTCCTGGAGCGCGCCGGCGACCGCGTCGAGCGCCAGTGTGTCCGCCGCCGAGGACAGCGCGGACAGCGGCCTCGTCACCATCTGCCCCGGCAGTTGCGGGACCAGCTCGAAGAGCGCCTTGGACGCGTCGCGGAACCGCGTGTTGATTCCGGCCAGGCGCAGCCGTGTGCGCTTGCGTTCGGGCGGCAGGTCTCCGCCGTCCGAGCCGTCGTCGATGCGGGCCACGGAAGCGGTCGGTGCGGCCGGATACACGGACGTGTCGCCCCCGAACACGCGTGTCCAGCCGGGCGCGTCCGGTACCTCGGTCTTCGCCCGCCGGAGTTTCGCCGCGCCGATCCGGTCGAATGCGACCGCGCCTTTGGCCGGCTTCAGCGGCACCGTGATCGTGCCGGCCGCGAGCAGCGCCGTGAGCTCGCCGATGTGTCCGGGCGTGCCGTCGGCGGAGGGGAGATGACGGCCGATCGGCCCGTTGGGGCGCACGGCACGGCGGAACGGCGCCGACACCGCGCCCTCGGGGAAGACGCTCGTACGCATACTGCCGCGCAGCGTGGTTGCACTGCTGGGGCGGTGGCTGCCGTCGTGCCGGAGGCGGACGCGGCTGTGCAGCGGCTGGGTGATGCGCAGTACCACGTCGGCGGGCAGCGGCGCGAGCCGCTTCTCCTGCACCGAGGCCGCGACCGACCGGGCGAGCTGCGCGCGCTTGAGCAGGGTGTTGGCGCGTTCGAGGTCGCCCGCCTGGTCCCAGGCGCCGGCCACCAGCTGCTCCTGCTGCTCGGCGACCACCTGGGCACCGAGACCGGCGGCGGCCCGGTGGCGCGGATCGAGGTTGAGCTGCCACAGCCAGCTGTCCGCACCTGCCGGCGACGGCGGCGGTACGACGGCGTTCGACCCGTAGACGGGCGGCGTGACCAACTGGCTTTCGCCGTCTTCGTCGACCAGTTCGATCATCTGCCGCGTGTACGGCTCGCGCGCCTCGTCGGGCCACTCGGTCGGCACCGCCACGGGTGACATGAGCGCGCCCTCGAACCCGAGTTGTGAGCCCGGCACGCCGGCGGGCGGCACCGGCAGCCGCGACCCGGCGGTGGTCAGGTCCATCGGGCGGGTGCCGATCTCCGGCCCGAAGGCGACCGGCTCCAGTCGGCGGGCCAGCGCCTCGAAGTCGCCGTCCGGTCCGGTGGAGAACTCCCAGTGGTCGTACACCGGCAGCTCGAAGGGGCCCGAGTGACCGGCCGGCGGCGGCCAGGCGTCCTCATCGGCCGCGGTCACCTCGACGCCGAGTCCGGCCTGGCGTCCCGCCTCGTACGCCGGGACGACACAGGCGAGGTAGCTCACACCTGGCTCCAGCTTGCGCGGGCACAGGAGCCTGGAGAGTGTCTGCTCCGGGGGCACCTGGGACACGTCCGTCGTGCCGTCACCGGCGACCTGCACGTGGGCCCAGGCCCACGAGTCGGCGAGGGGTGGCAGTTCGCGGAGCACGTCCGCCGGGTCCAGCTCCAGCCAGGGGAGCGGCCGGCGGGGGTCGGCTCTGAGCCCGGCGGCGTCCTTGCGGACTACGGCGAGCACGATCCACGGCCGCAGTCTGGGCCCGCTCGCCTCGGGGCTGAACAGCCACGGATAGTCGGGCAGATCGAACTCTACCGCGGGGAAGTAGTTGGGCTCGAACTGGGCCGTGAGCGGTGGCGGATCCCTGCGGATGATCTGCCGGACGTCGATCCCGAGGACGTCGCCCGGCCCGTACAGGCGCAGCTTCACGTTCACGGAGTCGGCCTGGCCGTTCTTGGTGACGCCGAGGGTGACCGGCAGGACGGCGCGGCCGCCCTCGCTGCCCTGCGGCCCGGCCGGGATGCCGGCGGCCAGACCCTGGCGTGACCAGGAGAAGAACCGGTATCCGGCGGTCATGCGGACATCAACTCCTCGCGGCGCACGATTTGGGTGTCCTTTCGCTCGCGTGCCGCCTCACGGGCGGCGCTGAAGCTGCCGTCGGTGTCGGTCGCGGGCGCCGACAGGTCGGTGACGGGAGCCACCACGTACGACGGGTCGGCCACCTTCGGCTGCTCGGCGTCGACGCTGTACTTGAGCCGTCCGGTCGAGCGTGTCGCGGCGTCCGCCGCGGCGCCCTGCGCGGCTTGCTGCGCGACCGTCGCGTCGTCGGGGCGGAAGGGCGCGCCCCAGGCACGTCCGCCGATGGTGATCGTCTCGAACGTGATCGGGCACGCCGCCCCGGGCCCCGTCGAGTGGGCGTCGCCCGGCGCGGTCAGGCGCGCCCCCGAGGGCATCTGCTCGAAGCCGGGTGCGGCGAGCTTCTCGGCGTCGCTGAGGCCGAGGTACTGGCCGGGGCTGAAGCTGTCGTACACGGGGACGGGATCGTGTTGGGCGCCGGTCGCCGAGACGATCTCGAACCGCGTGAAGTCGGCCGGTGGCGCCGCGCCGAAGCGCGCGATCTCGCGTTGCAGGGGCACGATCCGCTGCGAGACGCGCACCGCGCCGAGCGGGTGCACGATCGCCTCGCCCGCGGCGGGCACCGGCGCCTTCAGGGTCGCCAGCCTGCCGCTGTCCGCGGGCAGTTCGGCAGCCCAGTTGCCGGCGCTCTCCAGGGCGGCCCGCAACTGCGGCCAGATGCTCTCGCGTTGCGCCGACGGCAGTTCACCGGAGTCGCCGAAGGTCGCGTCCACACCGATGGTGACCTTGACGAACAGGATTTTGAAGGTGACCTCGCCCTGGAGGTGCCACGGGTCCGGCCCGGTGAGGTGCGCCCGCAGGTCGATGCCCATCAGCGCCTTCGACCCTCGCTTGAGGGCCAAATAGGCCGCGATGTCGACCTGGAACCCGAACGGCGCGAGGTTCATGAGCGCGTCGAAGCCCATCCCGCCCTCGAGTGCGAACCCGGCGGCGGCCACGCGCACTTCGAGTGCGGCGCCCACCTGCACGGTATTGGCGGTGATGGCCAGGTAGCACTCGGCCCGCAGTCGTGGGTTGTCGCTGTTCGACAGGGCGAGTGTCAGCCGGCGGAGCGACGGGAAGCCGGCGGGCGGTGTGTACGACGGGTGGAATCCGCCGATCGACAGCGCGAAGTCGGGCTGCTCGCCCCAGGAGGCCCTGAGCGCCATGTCTCCCGACAATGCGAAGGGCCCGACCGTGGAGTCGACCAGCGACGCGTCGACCGAGACCTCCCGGCGCCCGAAGTCGAGCACGCCGACGGCGTCGAGCTGGAGCTTGACCACCGCGGTCTCGGGTGTCGGCAGCAGCGCGCGCAGCCGGCCGAGCACGATCAGCCGCAGCGGGGAGGGCAGTTCGAGGATCAGTGCGATCTCGGCTGTCACGAGGGTCGGCGTGCCCCACGCCAACTGGACCATTGGCCCGAACAGATGCCGGTCCCGCGCGGGCGGGAACACCGACTGCAAGGTGCTGATGATCTGCGGCGCCCGGGGTACGGGGTCGTCGCGCATGAACATGATCGAGTCGAGCGCGTGCGTGCGCACACCGGTGCGCAGGGCGTCGACGGCGACCGTGCGGTTGATCCCGAGCAGGCCCCCGATGCCGGTCAGGGTGAAGCCGAAGCCCAGCTGAACGGGCGTGAACCCGGTCGCCTGGACGAGAGCCAGCAGAGAGAAGCCGGACTCTCCGTCGGGCATGCGCGTGGTGAGCAGACCGAAGGCGTTGAGGTTGATCTGGCCGAACTGGAGGTGCAGGACGCCCGCATACTGCTCGCGTTCCTCGTCGAAGAACAAATATCCGCCGCCGGTGACCGGGCCGTCGATCGAGAGACCGGCGCCGTCCGGTGGCTTGAAGCCCAGTTCCAGGCCGACCGGGCCCAGGTTTCCCGGCGAGGGCGTGAGCTTCGTGCGCAGCCCGATGTTCTCGACGCTGGCGTGCAGCGGCCCGAGCTCCAGGCTGCCGCTGGCCCCGGCGGTGAGGCTGATCGCGCCGCTGCCGACGCCGAGGCGCAGCCGGAGCGCGTCCAGCGTGATCGGACCGAGCGTCTGGTGCACCGGGATGGTGAGGTCGAGCTGGCCCGAGCCCTCGAACGACAGGCCGTGCAGCTTGGACCACAGCAGACGCAGGTCGAACTCCGCCGAGAGACCGTCGGGAATGACCGCCTTCAGGAACCCGTCGGCGGAACCGGTGGTCACCTCGAGCCTGCATCCGATGAGACCGGCGCGCACGAAGGCGTCGGGCGGCCTCCCGGCGCCGACCTGCCCGCCCACCTGCGCGTACGCCTCCAGGAAGGAGAGCTGGGTGCCGCCCCCCGCCGAGAGCAGCTGGTGCCGGGAGCCGTTGGGATCGGCCACCTTGAGCCCGATGGCGAGGCTGCCGGTGAGATCCTCGGCCTCGCCCTGGAGCAGTCCGCCGCGCAGCTGCACGCCGGTCGGCCTGACCGCGATGCCGATGCCCTGGGAGAGGTCGATGTCGGTGTCGATCACCAGACTCAGCGGGCCGAAGAGCGGGATCTCCAGTTCCGCGGACCCGCGTACGTACGGCGAGAGTTCGATGCCGGCGTCGGTGCCCTCGGCCGTCGTGGCGCGTAGCCGGTGCAGGGAGAACCCCGCTTCGCCGATCACCCAGCCGTAGCTGTGTAACAGCTCGACGAGCAGTTGGGGTGTCGGCGCCGTGTCGGTCGCGGTCGGCGCGTTCCCGATCTGGGCGTCGATCCTCTCGGGCAGCTCCGAGACGACTCCGCGGCCGCCGAATCCCTGGACCAGCAGGCCCAGGTTCTCCAGCAGCCGGGCGGAGTCGAACTCCGGCCTGCCCCAGCCGTACTCCGCGGCGAGTGCCGTGCCGGGGTCGGTCAGGAGGGCGCCGATCTGCTCGTAGTCGACCACCGCGCGAAAATGTTCCACCTGATAGATGGAGTGGTCGGCCTCGTGGTGCGACTGCGGGAAGATTCCCAGCAGGCGCAGCACCGAGGCCGTGCGCGGCGAAGCCGTCGTGACGCCGGCCACGACGGCGAAGTCCACCAGCCGGCGCGGCAGTTCGTGGACGATGCCGGTCTTCTCGACCCAGTCGCCCGCGGACGACAGGACGCCGGGCAGCGACTGGCTGAAGGTGGTGATCTGGGCGATGAAGTCCTGGACGGCGAGCAGCAGGTCGGCGTAGCGGCCGGCCATCAGGAGTTCGTCCTCGCGCTCCTCGTCCGTCGAAGCGGTGACGATCTTGAGCTTGGTGATGACGTCGCCCGCGTCGAGCGTGACGAGGCTCGCCAGGTCCGTGCCCGGCGGTGTCTCCCAGCCGAGCTGGTTGAGCACGGACTCGACGATCTGCGCGTCCTGCATCGCCGCGGTGGACGCGGCGATGACCTGACCGATGCTCTCGACGGCCTGCTGAAACGTGGTCCGGGTCACGATGCGGTGTCCTCCCACTGGCCGTGCTTCCAGTCGAACCGGCGGAAGTGCTCTCGCACGTTCAGGGCGTCGACCTTGACGCCGGCCCATTTCAGGTATCCCTCGGCCGAGTCGGCGTCATCGGAGATCTTGGTGGTTCCCGGTATCGGCGGATAGGCCAGGACCTTGCCCGGGTGGATCGTGATCTGGCTTGCCGTGAGTCCGGCGAGCTTCGCCTCGGCGCGGGTCCGCCAGAGCTTCAGCCAGTCGCCTCCCGAGGGCGGACTCTGGAGGTCCGCGTGTGTGGGGCTCGCGTAGCCGAGGTGCTCGGCCCACAGGCGCCTTCGGACGTCCCTGACGATCGTCGTCGTCGGTCCGCCGGACACCTGGTCGAACAGGCTCACGTTGACCTCGGTCTCGCGGTTCTCGTGCAGGTCACCCTTGGGTCGCAGCCCGAAGAGCCAGGTGGCGAACCAGTTCGTGTACGGATTCTGGCTGTAGTCGAGGGACGCGCCGTCGAGGTTCGCCGATCCCACGGTGATCCAGTCGTCGTCGATGATGGCGACTTTCGAGTGGATGTAGTTGCGGCAGATCTCCGTCAGGCTCTGCGCCATGGCACCGGACTCGTGGCTCCAGGGGCAGAAGAACCCGACGCGCTGGCGCTCGTCGTCCTCGAGAGAGGAGAGCACCCGGCCGACGTGCTGCGGATGCAGCACGTCGTAGCTGGGAATGTCGACCTTGTTGTTCGTCAGGAAGATCACGCACAGCTCGGTGCGCTCCTTCAGACGCCGGACGATCGCTTCGGCGACGACGTCGTTGGTGAAGTACTGGTTCTCGAAGTAGATGTACTTCTTCGCCGTCTCGATCGCGCGCAGATACGACTCCAGGACCGTCTTCTCACCGTGCGGAGTCGCGGTGTAGCGCGCGTTGCCCGCGAGGCTGCGGACGACCTGGAGGGACGTCGTACCCACGGCCGGCGGTGCCGGCGCGGGCGGCTCCTCGGGAGCGTCGGGGTCGGCCTGGTTCCAGTGCAGCGCGAACGTCTCGTTCAACTGCCCGATCACCGGGCCGCGCAGACGCATGCTGACGTCGTGCGTCGGCACCTTGATCGCACGCGAGTCGATGCAGCTGGAGAAGTCGCCGTGGCGCGCGTCGCCGATCGCATGGGTGGTGCCGTCGTAGTAGTCGGAGACGAAGGGGGAGCCGATCAGGTAGGCGATCTTGTTGTCGATCACGACGAACTTGGCGTGGATGGGAGCGGTCGCCGGAGTGCGCAACGCCCGCACTCTGACGTTGGAAACATCCTTCATCGCGCTGGTGACCTGCGACGCGGTGGTGAACGGCCAGGGGATCGAGAACGCCGTGTGCGCGGTGAGCTGGTTGCATGCCAGCCGCACCTTGACGCCCTTGTCCTGGGCGACCTTCTTCAGCGCGTCCTCGAGACGGCCGCCGGTCGTGGTGACGCCGGTGTCGGGCGTGGGATCGTCGAACGTCATGAAGACCCGTCCGACGTCCAGGAAGAACAGCATCCAGTCGATCGAGTGTTCGGCCTTGAGGACGTCGTCGTACAGCGCCTTCCAGGCGGTGGCGTTGTCGATCAGCGGCTCGACGGCGTTGCCGGTGACCGACTGGGTGAAGGCGCCTGTGGTGGAGACACGGCCTTTCAGATCGGCGGCGGCCACCTGGATCGGCGGCAGCACCAGCTTGGCCTTGACGTCGGAGTAGGGACCGTGGTCGGGACCGAGTTGGCGGCCGACGGAGCTGAAGACGCGGACGACGAGGTCGTCGACACCGCCGTCGTAACCCACCGTGAACGTGCCGTCGACGGCCGTTCGCGCATAGCCGTGGAACGCCTCGCCCTGGGACGAGTACACGTCGGGCATCAGGCGCTCGCCGTGGAGTTCCTGGCGGAATACCCCGACGGCGAGTGCCTCGACGCCGTTGCCCTTCGCGTCGACGATGCGGCCCTCGACCCGCCGGTTCGGACTGCTCACCGGCTCCCACAGCCCCGCCTCGGAAACTGTCGTCCGGTCGAGGTCGAAGCCCGGCGGGTCGTCGATGGAGTACTGCTGGAGCTGCGCGTCCGCGTACCACTTCTTGTGACTCCACGAGGCCGTCTGCCACATCCACGGAATCTGCTTCTTCTCATGGAGGTGCTCGACGGCCTCGTAGCCGCCGTAGACGCCGGTGTTCGCGAGGCCGAAGGTCTCCGTCACGCCGCGGAAGTACTCGTCCACCTGGCCCGGATCGCCGGCGGTGTCGAAGTCGACGGCGAAGTACACGACGGAGTTGTCGGGCGCTCCGAGCTTCCTCAGCTGCTTCTGGGCGGCCTTCGCGTCGTCCACGCCGGCCTGGTAGTCCTCGGACGCGCGACTGCCCGTCGACTCCCACACGAACCCGACGGCGATACCCAGGGCATGTAAAGCCTGCCGCTCTTGGTTGGTCAGCTGCTTCGACGGGTGACCGCTGGTGCTCGGCGAGAGGTAGCGGACCACGAACTCGGCGTTCATCGTCTTGACTTCGGCAGCAGTGTGCCGGTCGCTGTAGTCGACGCCCTCACGATGCGCTGCCGGAGACGGAGCCGGATCCGCAGCGACGACTGTTTCCTGTGCGTGCGTGGCCACGTCACAGGCCCCCCGATCTGTGAAGAAATTGTGCTCTCCGGTGCATCTTGGAGTCGACTACTATTTGTCGTCAACCCAAAGTGAACGCCCCTTTGTGAATGCGTATCTGACACCTGCGCACCCGCGACCCCACCCGTTTCCGAAAGCACAGGGTTACCGGCCCATGCCGCTCAAGGTTGCCGACGGCGGACGGGACGACGTGCACGCCGGGCCGTGCCCGACGGCCTACCCGGCGCAGGAACAGGCTCGCGGCTGGCGTTCTCCCACCCCAGGGCACACCCGCGCCCTCAAGGTGTCCGCAGGGGCGTTGACTTGCGTGGATGCAGTGGAAGCAGAGGAGGCCGGTGTACGGTTTCCAGGGCAACGCGTCGTGCGGCGATACACGCATCGGCGGCGCATCGCGAAGGCGCCCAGGTGATGCCGGTCCGGCCGAGAACGGCCCGCGAAGCGGACCGTACGCCACCGCGTAGCGTTCGCCGTCACGCTGTACGACGCGTGGCCGCTGCCGCTGTGTGCGGCTGAAGTCCATTTCCTGGCGGCCAGCCGGCCCGAGCCTGGGTCCGCGCGCCCCCGCCGCGCAACGGGGGCAAGCCCGCGAGGGCGCCTCGCTCTCGCCCGGCGACCGCAGCAGCCGGCATCAGCTCGTCGAACGTGATCCGGCCGCGGTGTGGAACGTTCTGGCGGACCCGTCACGGTATGCGGACTGGGGCGTCGGGACATCCGAGTCGGCTCCCCGGGCGGGCCGGTGGCCCGAAGTCACCTGCACGGTCAGGATCGGCCCCAAGAGCGTCGACGGGTACACCGTCGTCCGTTGTTTCGAGCACCCCCGGCACCTCGAACTCGAGGCGCACACCGGCCTCGGCGGCCCGCATTGAACCACTCCGCATTTAATGGACCTAGGCACTTTTCAAGTCGTTGGTGGCGCATTAGCCTCCCTCTTGCTGCGTCAACGCGGCGCTACAGCTCGATCACAGGGGGTTAGAACTGTGGCAGTGATCAGCGGCGAGAACAGCGACGACCACGTTGACCCGCCTGGAGGACAGGCTCGTCCACCGCGCTACATGCACACATCGGCGCAACTGGCCGAAGACGGCGTTCTGCATGCGACGACTCGGACCTGGACGGACATCCTCCTCAGCGGCTTCCACGGCTCCGTCAAGGTACTGCTCGTGAATGCCCAGGGTGACTGTGTCGATGTGAGCCCGGTTCACGTCTATGGCGTGGACGGCAAGTGGATCGGCACCCACGACCGGACGGACACGTGGACCGCAAACTTCGACCCGAAGGTAGCAGCGTCCACAGCAAGTCTTAAGTTCGTGCACTCTTGGGACCCTCAGTGGCTTCAGTCCATTCAGAACACCGTGCAGTGGATTGGAGTACTGATCGATATGATCATTAAGGCCATCGTGCAGAGCGGCAAGGGCAACGTCAGCTAGCGGCCCTTTACCCAGGGGCCGCGGGGCCCGGTCTACCTCTGCAAGAGGGCATGGGCAACCAACCTCGAATGTCCCAGCACAAGGACGGAGCGGGCCCGCCCTGCCCCCATGTGGGAAAGGGAGAGCCCGTTTCGCTGTGAATCGCTTGCACGGTTCCGCCTGAGGCCGGCCGCCGGCGAGACCGAGAGCGACTGCTCGCCGGCGGTGATGTCACATCTGGATGTCAAAGCCCCCAGCGTCGGCCCACCGGAGGTCATTTGGCCGGCGGGCCCAGACGGATAGAACCGCCGATATCCGCTTTGTGAGCCTGGTGCGCCCCTGAGCCGTCTGCGTTGATCGCTGCGGACGATGGCTGGCGGCCCCGGCGAGTCACCACTGTGGCCATCCTTTTCTGCCTTGACCGTGACTGACCACTCGTTCCGGCACGGATATGGCACGCGACGACTTGTTCTCCCAAACAGCGGCGCCACGCGCCCTCGTTTACGACCGCGCCCGCGTGCTGGTGTGACGCGAGTGACTGGTCTACCTGATTCGCGCGATCACCGGCTGACCATCGAAGCCAATGCCGCTCTGCGGCAGAACGGACAGGTGAAGACATGGCTGACCTCTGGATGCCCGGTGCCGACAAACACGACATCGGAGACCATGCTCCCACCGACGGGGGCCCTGCCAAGGCCATTGCTCATGTGACCTGGGACCGCAACGCCACCAAGGCCAAGCCCCAAGACCTCGTGCCGTACGCCAACCTCCGCTCGTATTTCTGCGGCGGAGGCAGGGCCGTCGCCCCGCACGTGCTCTGGGACCCGTTCACCGGTCACATGGCGCAGTTCGTCCCGGCCAACTCCCGCTCCAAGTCCCTGGTCGACACCTCCGGGGGCACACGGACCAACCGGGCCGGCTCGGTCGTCCTCCAGATCGAGGCCCTGTTCTTCCCCTACTGCCAGGTGGACGGCAAGGTCTACGAGTCCCTTCAGGACACCCCCGGCAGGGGCTGGGATGAACTGCACGCCTGGGTGAAGTCCTGGGAGGTGCCGGACACCTGGCCCATGGGCAGACCCACCGCTTTCACCAGCCACCGCGACGAGAAGGTCTGGGAGACCAATGCGGGCTGGTACGCCCACGCCCACGTCCCGGAGAACGACCACACCGACCCCGGGACCTGGTTCGCCTTCCCGAAGACCAAGGAGCACTCTGGAGAGGGCGGGGAGTACGAGCCCTTCCCCGGGGCCGCCTGGTTCACCATAGGCCGCCGGAGCCCCGTCGTGGCCCGGATGCACGACCGCCTCGTGGCCGTCGGCTGCAACCAGTACCAGTCCACCCGGGACAAGGACGTCATCGGCTCCGGCGACGTTGCCTCCTACCAGGCGTGGCAGCGCAAGTGTGACTTCACCGGGTCGGCTGCCACTTGGCCTCCAGGGAAGACTACTTGGGACCTGCTTCAGGTCCCGAAGAGCTGACTGGAGCCCCGCACAATCCAAACGGCCGGGAGCCGACAGGCCACCGGGGTCTGTCAAACGAACGGTGTAACCCGCTGCTGCGCTGTCCTGCGCGGCGATCTCCGCGGCGATCGCCGTGCCCGCCTCGGCGGCCGACCACCGTGCGTCCCGGTCGGCTGTTGAGATCAGCCGGGTGCAGTACGACTCCCGGGGCCGCGAGGACCGCTCCAACCGTTCCCTGAACGCGGAGTGGGTGGAGGTCACCAACACCACCCGCCGGGCGGTGAATCTGGACGGCTGGACCCTGTCCGACCGTGACGGCCACACCTGCACCTTCCGCCACTACCGCCTGGACGGGCGTTCCACCGTCCGCGTCCACACGGGTATCGGCCGCGACGCCCGCCACGATGTCTACTGGGACCGCCGCCAGTACGTGTGGAACAACGACTCCGACACCGCCCCCCTGCGCAACGACCACGGCCGCTTCATCGACGACGTCTCCTGGGGTCGGCCCCGGGGCGGCCGCCACTGACCCAGCCCCGCCCGGTGGCAGCCGCCCACCCCGGCCACCGCCGTCCCCCGCAGCGGCCGGGGCCCCGCGGCCCCGGCCGCTCATAGTGTGATCAAGTGCTTCCCGCGGCCGCGGGGATGGTCCGGATGGTCCCCTGCCGATCAACGACGTGACCACCGGGATCAGGTGCTCCCTGCGCCCCCCGGGATGGTCCCTTGGACGGATCATCGAACTCGCGCTGGTCCCGGTGCTCCCCGCCTGCGGGGACGGTCCTTCGCCACCGCACCCGTCTCCCCGTCCTCACAGCGCTCCCTGTGCCGAAGGGCTGCGGTCTGTGCGGGTGGGTCGGGGAGGGTGGCGGGGCTTGGGGCTCTCCTATGGGGTGCGGGTGTCGGCTTCGGCCAGAAGCGCGTGGGCGGCCGCGTTGACCGGCTCGATGGCGCCTTGGTAATCGAAGCGGAACAGGAGTGTTCCGCTGGTCTGGGCCCAGGTGCGTGCTTGGGGGGTGTAGCCGGCGAGGGAGAAGAAGACACCGGTTTTGCCTTCGTGGACGGCAACGCCGTGCAGCTGCTGCACTATGGGCCGGCCGGTGGGCTTGCCTTCCATTTTGACCTGGGCCACGGCGCGGGCGCTGACGACGTCGATACCACCGTCCGCGCCGACAGGCGTAGCTGCCGCGTCGTCGAAGCCGAGGTAGCGCATCCATTCCACAGCGATCAGCTCGGCGTCCCGGGCTTCACGGATCAGCCGCTCCGGCGGCCGCCCCGCCGGCACGGTGGCCTTGCGGCGTGACGAAGCGGCCAGCCTGCGGGCCTCGACCGCCACTCGCAGCACGTGGTTGTTGCTGAAGGCGAAGTAGCGCGCGCCGGAGGCGAGGTAACCGTGCTCGCCGGAGTCCACCTCGGGGTCGTCATCGCGATAGATCACGCCCTTGTCCTTCACCACCAGCGCCTTGTCGGTGATGATGGCAAGCAGCGGGGCCCCGCGAGGAGTGTCCGCCCCCTGGACGATCAGTCCGAGGATCCGCTCGTCGGCGGCAACGTGGGCTCGTGCCAGCTTGGTGAACTGCACCGTGAGCGGCTGTGGGTCCCAGGGGCTGAGCCGTTTCACACAGGCAGCAACCGCATCCTCGACCGTGGAGCCCAGCGGCGGCAGTTCCCGAAGCAGTTGCTCGGCATCCTTTGCGACGTCCCGCACGGGCGGCTGTGCCGCACCCCTTGCGGAGGCATCCCGCTCGACGGCAGCGATGGCACGCCGGTCCGCAGCCGCCAGCCGGGCGCCCGGGGTATTGGCCATGACCGCGACCACGGCCAGCGCTATGAGCGAGAACACCCCGAAGACCGTCCACGAGGTAAAGATCAATCCCGCTATCATACTGACCACCACGGCCGAGCAGCCGATGGCTGGGATGTTCACCGCGGTGCGACTGTCCGGCATGCACTGCCCACCACCCGCCCGCTGATGCCGAGCCAGCCCCTGACGCGTCGCCATCACCTGCTGACCACACAACGGACAAGCCAACTCGGCCATCCGCCCACCCCCGCGTACTCGTTGATCATCTCTCCCCGGCCTGGAGATTAACAGCGCTCCCCACAGCGCCATAGACCTGTGCCGCCCCAAAGACCTCATGCTGCGCACCATCACGGTTGACCACCGTCCTGGTAGGACCGCTCTCGACGCGAACCACCACAACGCACGGAGCCCTGGCGCAGTCCGGATGTCTCCCAACCCACTGAGCACCCCCTGCCCAAACCCGTGAATAGAGCCACTCCGAGGCTGGCAGCATCAGCAGACCGTCTCCAGCACCTGGTCTCGGAGATGGCCGTGAGGCACACGTTCGCTCGTCGCGAGGTGAGGAATGCGCGGACCTCTGCTTGGTTGTCCACGCCTTCGACGGTACGTCCCGCCTGCGCCCCTAGGGATGTACTGGCAGTACACCCCTTGATGGTGTCTGGCTACCTGCGCGAAGAGCCGGTTACCTGGATGGCGTGGTTCTTCCCCGCCCGCCCCGTCACGACGGGCGTGCACCCAGCCCTGCACTCGGCGACGGCCCCGGACCTCCGGCGCCCCACGCCTCGGCACGTAAAGGACCCCCATGCGCGGCGCAGTGCTTCACGCCCCGGGTGACATCCGCTTGGAGCCCCTGGACGACCCCAAGCTCCTCCACCCGACCGACGCGATCGTCCGCACGGCTGTGACCTGCGTGTGCGGCTCCGACCTGTGGCCCTACCGCGGCGCGGAGCCGATCGGCGATCCGCACCCGATGGGCCACGAGTACGTCGGCTTCGTCGAGGAGGTCGGATCCGAGGTCGCCTCCGTCAGGTCGGGCCGGCGGCGCGGTCGGCCTGTGCGCGATGATCGCCGCCAAGGACGAACTGGTCGCCGACGCCCTGCGAGCCGCCTGCCGCACCTGCCGCCCGGCCGGTCCGGTGATCTTCCACTCGGATCGCGGCTGCCAGTACACCAGCCGTGAGTTCGCACTCCTGGCAATGGAGTTCGGCGTCAGGCTCTCGGTCGGCCGCACCAGGTAGAGCTGGGACTACGCGCTGGCCGAGTCGTTCTTCGCCACCCTGTAGAACGAGCTGATCGACGCCCGTTCCTGGCTCAGCCGGGCTGCCGCCCGCATCGCGATATTCGGGTGGATCGAGAACTGGTACAACTTGCGGCGGCTGCACAGCAGTCTCGGATACCGCACACCCGCCGTCTACGAGGCCACCCTCGCGGCCTGACCACCACACCGGTGGTGTCCGTCAAAGCGGAACAAGCTCAGAGCGACATCGGGAGTCGTTCTGGGGCGGGCATCGTGATCAATGTCAGTGACTTTCGTTCGGGTGCTGCGGGGCCGCTTCGTCCGGTTCCAGGCTTGTCTGAACCAGACCATCGTTTTGGCTTGCAGGAGTTGCCTCGGGCCGCTGCTTCGCGTTCGGCTCTTGCTGCCGCGAGTGAACTCTTGACCCTCACGTGACGTCAGCCTGGATAGTCGGTGCCGTGGAGGATCACTGGACCGTGGGACGCGTGGCCGATCTGGCCGGCGTGAGCGTCCGCACGCTGCATCACTATGACGCGATCGGGCTCGTTCGACCCTCGGCGCGGACCGCGGCCGGGTACCGGGCCTATTCGGCGGGCGATGTGGAGCGGCTGCGGGAGGTGTTGGCCTACCGGCGGTTGGGCTTCGGGCTGCGGGAGGTTGCCGAACTGGTCGGTGACCCGTCCACCGACGCGGTCGTACATCTGCGCCGACTGCGCGGCCTGCTCCTGGAGCGGCGTGACCGCGCTGACGCCATGGTGTCGGCCATTGACAGGGAACTTGAGGCACGGGCGAAGGGACTGATGGTGACACCGGAGGAGCAACTGGAGATGCTCGGTGCACGGCTGTACGACGCGATCGGCGGCGCTTACCCCGCGACACGGCGTACCGAGCCGCGGATCGCCGCGCAGATCTGGGACGCGCTCGGCGACGCGCAGACGGTGCTGAACGTCGGGGCCGGCACCGGCTCTTACGAGCCTGCTGATCGCGATGTGACCGCGGTGGAGCCATCGGCGGTCATGCGGGGGCAGAGGCCTGCTGGCTCGGCGCCGTGCGTGGCCGCCGCCGCGGAGAGCTTGCCCTTTGAGGACCAGTCCTTCGACGTCGCGATGGCCGTCTCCACCGTTCACCACTGGGGAGACCCGATAGCGGGGCTGCGCGAGATGCGACGCGTAGCCCGCCGCGTGGTGGTGCTCACGTTCGACACCGACGAGCCCGGATGGCAGGACCGGTTCTGGCTTACCCGCGATTACCTGCCCGAGTTCGCCGCCCTCCTCGCGGAGTTTCCCTCGCTGGTTGGGATGGCCGATGCGATCGGCGCCCGCGCTGAGCCGGTGCCCATCCCGTGGGACTGTGCTGACGGCCTGTTCGAGGCGTACTGGCGTCGACCTCGGGCGTATCTGGAGGAGCACGTGCGCCGTGCGATGTCGGTGTGGACGAGGGTCGGGCCGGAGGCCGAGCAGCGGGCGGTGCGAAGCCTCAGCGACGACCTCGACTCCGGCCGGTGGGCCGAGCGCAACAGCGACCTCGCTGACCTCGACGCGGCAGATCTCGGCCTCCGCCTGCTCGTAGCTTGACCCGCTTCGCAGGTTCAGCGAGCAATAGTCAAGAGAGTTGTGTGGCTCGGATCGTTTCCTTGGCTGCGTCATGCTGGAGACGACGTGTCAGGTCAGTCGTTGAGTGGTTCGACGCGAATGGGATCAGATCCGCCCAGGTAGAGCATGTACCCTGCGTACTCCATGTCCACGTATTGTCGATCACTCTCCATGGCCATTCCAGCGTAATATAGCGATTTACCCCAACCACCCGAGCGGCGGAATGGCTCGCAGGAGACGATCACGTGGTCGCCGATCCGAGGAGCCATCTCTGATCACCTTTGATCCGATGGTGGATGTGGGAGGGGTGCTCATCCTCCGCGCTTACGCGGTCTGCTCTTGGCGCTCGACCAGGATCCCATTCGCCAGCGGGCCTGGGCGGACTTCGCGAGCTTGAACACCATCGCGAGGGCTGTGGCGGGGCTGCCGGCGCCGCGGGTGACCTTGGTGCGGAGCTTGACCGTGGAGAAGGTCGGCTCGCTCGGGTTCGTGGTCCGCGGGTGAACCCAGTGCTCGGCGGGGAAGTCGTAGAACGCCGGCGACTCCTCCCGGTCCTCGGTGATCTTCGCGACGGCCCTGGGGAACTTGGCGCCGTAGGTCTGCGCGAACGCTTCGATCGCCTTCTGGGCGTGTGCGCGGTCCTTTGCGTTGCAGATCTCCTGCATCGCCCTCGTCGCGCCCGGCTGTGCGGGCTTCGGGAGGGAGTTCGTGACGTTGCGGGCCTTGTGGACCCAGCACCGCTGATGCCAGGCGCCCGAGAAGACCTCGGCCAGCGCCTTCCACAGGCCCATCGCCCCGTCGCCGACGACCACCTCGGGATCGCGCATGCCGCGCCTGCCGCAGTCCCGCAGCAGGTCGGCCCACGACTCGGTCGACTCCTACAGCCCCTCGGCCAGCGCGGTCAGCTCCTTGGTGCCGTCCAGGCGCACCAGGACGCAGGAGAGTGCGCCTGTCCAAGCCGGACCTTGGTGCACACCGTCGGCCGCACCGACGTTTTACAGTCCCATCCCGGAGCGCTTCAATGTGCGTGCGGCGAGGCACGGGTAGTAGCCCTGGATAGTCCTGGATCCGTGTGTGCTCTCTTCAGGAGTCGTCGATGGCCGTTCGCCGTGTCATGCCCATCATCCAGTCAGAGGCTGCGAAGGAGAGCCGGGAGTTCTATGGCCTGCTGGGCTTTGAAGAAGTCATGAATCTCGGCTGGATCATGACGCTTGCCTCGCCGACCAGCCCGGCGGCCCAGGTCAGCGTTATGACCGGCGACAAAACCGCCCCGGTTACCCCCGACATGAGCGTCGAAGTCGACGACGTGGAGGCGGCTTACGCGATCGTGCTGGACAGCGGCGCGGAGATCGTTTACCCCTTGCAGGACGAGGAGTGGGGCGTACGGCGGTTCTTCGTCCGCGACCCCAACGGCCGTGTGGTCAACGTTCTGAGTCACCGCTGACGCTTCCGGCGCCACGAGGACGGTGCTGGCTCACAGCCACTCGGTCTGACATCGCAGGAGCCGTTGTCGGTCAGTACTCGTTCCACGGTGATCCGGCCTGGGTGAAGAACGCCTGGGCGCGGGTCCAGAAGGCGGTGGCGGTCTCCTTCTTCTCGTCGGTGAGGATCTCGCTGTAGGCCAGGCGGGAGTGGTCGTCGACGGCGGTGTGCAGGTAGCGGTAGCCGGCCGCAGAGCGCTCCTTGCGGCCGGCTTGCCGGCCGAGGACCTTGTGCCCACCACCACCGGGGATGTTGCCGAGCTTCTTGATGTCGACATGCACCAGTTCGCCGGGCCGGTCGCGCTCGTAGCGGCGTATGACGCGGCCGGTGGCCCGGTCCAGGTGGGCGAGGCGGGCCAGCCCGTAGCGGGCCAGGACGCGGTGCACGGTCGAGGGCACCAGCCGTAGCGGGTGCGCGAGGCGGCCGGTCCCCACCGGCGCAGGACGCGGACCTTGATGATCCGGCGCTCGATGCGGGTCGGGGTGCGGCGCGGGCTGGTGCGCGGACGGCTGGAGCGGTCGACCATGCCCGCCTCGCCGAGCCGGCGGTAACGGTCGGCCCACCGCTGGGCCGTGGTCGGCGACACCTGGAAGCGTTCAGCGGCGCGGCGCAGGCTCCAGTTGCCGTCCACGACACAGCGTGCCAGGCGCAGGCGGCCGGGCTCGGTCAGCGGTGCATTACGGTGTGGCACGAGGGCCTTTCTGTTGCTGGTGCTGATGTCGCAATCCACACCAGGCCAGAAGGCCCTCACCCATTTCAAGATCACATATCAGTGATCGCTGTCGCCAACCTCCGTGGACAGAACAGCTAGGCCGCGCCACTGCTTGAGCAGGCTGAATGATCCGCAAGCAGGCGCCGCGAAAAACGCGGTGACATGGGCCTCTCTCTTCCGTTCCGCCTCCGCCGCCCTCTTCAGGGTTGGGTCGCGGGTGGTGTCCAGGCTGCTTCGGCTGCTTGTGCCGTGGGGTGAGCGGGGAAGACTTGGTCCAGCCCGACGATGCTGAAGACGCGGATCAGGTGGCCGGGGACTGCAGCCAACGCGATGCCGGCCTGGACGGCGAGGGCGTGATTGCGAGCGGCGAGCAGGGCGGTGAGGCCGCTTGAGTCGCAGAAGGTGATGCCGGCCAGGTCGATGACCAGCTGCTGGCCTGCCTGCAGGGTCAGTGCGGGCAGGAGCTCGCGTACCTGGGAGCAGCTGTTGTAGTCGAGTTCTCCGGTCAGTTCCATGACCGGCCCGGCGGCAGTGGTTCGGGTGTGCACGGTGAGCTGAGTCACGGCTGCTCTTCACTGGTGGGTCGGGGCACGTTGATGGCGAGGACGGCGGTGTCGTCGTCGACGCCGGTACCGAAGGTGTCGAGCAGGGCACGGACCGCGGCGATGGCGTTGGACGCGGTGGTGGGCGCCAGGGCTTGGGCGAAGCCGAGGAGGGCTTCGTCTCCGTAGCGGCCGTCGGCGCTGTTCGAAGCCGTGTGGGCTTCGGTAAGGCCGTCGGTGTGAAGCAGTAGGGTGTCGCCGGCCTCGAGGCGGATGGCGGTGGTGGCGATGTGGGCCTCGGGCAGGACGCCGAGGAGCTGTCCGCCGGGGGTGGGAAGGAAGTCGGCGCTTCCGTCGGCGCGCAGGAGCAGCGCCGGGGGATGGCCGCCGCTGGCCAGGGTGATACGGAAGCCGCCTTGATCGGCGTCGGGAGTGAGCAGTCCGAAGATGACGGTGCAGAACCGCGGATCGTGCCCGTTGTATTCGTGATGGAGGACGGTGTTGAGGTTCCTCAGGACGGCGGCCGGGTCCGGGTTGTAGACGGCGGCGGCACGCAGGGTGTAACGGGCCAGGGAGGTGATAGCCGCGGCGGCGGCGCCCTTGCCGCATACGTCACCCAGGAACAGTCCCCACGTCCCGGCGGCGAGAGGGAAGAGGTCGTAGAAGTCGCCGCCGACTTTGTCGGTGGAGGCAATGTGGTAGTGCGCGGCCACGTCCAGTCCAGGCACGTTCACCAGGGTCGGGGGCAGCAGCGTTCGCTGCAGGGTGGCGTTCAGGCGCTTGAGTTCTTCGCGTTCGCGTTCTGCTTGCTTTTGGGTGCGCAGCAGTTCGGTCTCGTAGGCGCGACGGTCGCGGGCGTCGAAGACGGAGGTGCGGATCAGCAGCGGCTGCCCGTCGTTTCCGGTCTTGACCGTAGAGGTCACCAGCACGGGAAGACGACTGGCGTCGGCCGCCTCGAGTTCCAGGGCGATCCCGCTGATCTTGCCCTGCATGCGCAGCAGCGGGCCGAAGTGGGTCTCGTGGTAGAGCCGGCCCCCTGCGGTCAGCAGGTCGGAGAAGGTCTTGCGGCCTACCAGGTCGTCGTGGGTGTAACCGAGCCAGTCCAGAAGTGTCGTGTTGATCTTTGCGATCGTGCCGTCCAGCAGCGTGGAGAGGTAGCCGCACGGCGCGTGCTCGTACAGATCCTCGGCACTGTCCTCCAACTGCGCGCAGAACGCCGTGTGATCGTCACCGGATTGTTCCTCGGGTAGCAAGTGCTCGCCGTTCTCGCCGTCGCCCGACGTGCACATCATAGAGCGGTTTTGACGAAGTCGGTTATCGCGGCAGCCGTTTCCTCTGGTGCGGCGAGTTGGGGGCAGTGTCCGGTCGCGTTCAGGGTGACCAGTCGGCTGCCGGGAATCCGTGACTGCACGAACGCTCCGACTTCCGGGGGTGCTATCGCATCGCGGGAACACTGCGCGACCAAGGTGGGCACGCCCACTTTGGCGAGATCTTCGCGGTTGTCGGACAGGAACGTCACCCGTGCGAAGACGCGGGCGATGTCCGGATCGGTGCGGCAGAAGCTGTTGGTCAGCTCGTCACCCAGTTCCGGACGCTCGGGATTACCCATGATCATCGGGGCCATGGCCCCCGACCATCCCAGATAATTCGCATCCAGCGATTCCAAAAGATCATCGATGTCCTCGGCGCTGAACCCGCCGCGATAGCCGGCGGCCGGATCGTCGACGAAACACGGCGATGGAGCGAGCAGCACCAGACCGGCGAACGCCTCCGGCTCCTGTGCCGCGGCCAGAACGCCCATCATCGCGCTCACCGAGTGCCCCACAAACGTCACCGGGCCGAGGGCCAGCTCACGGCATATCTCCACCACATCCTCGCTATAGCCCTCCAGCGTGGAATAGCGCTCCTTGCTCCACGCCGACAGATCGGAGCGCCCCGCTCCCACGTGGTCGAACAGCACCACTGTGAAGTCGCGTCCCAGGAGCGGCACCACCATCCGCCACATGTTCTGGTCGCACCCAAACCCATGCGCAAGCATGACCACCGGCCCCCCGGAACGGCCGGACACCGTCACATGATTCTTGCGCCGTACAGTCATGCCCTCCATCCTCGCAGATCCCGTCGTTAACAGCTGCAACCGTGTCTGGCCGCACACTCTACGTCGCCGCGAGCGCAGCTGCCTCTCGCCTGACCCGCGCCCAAGGCCCGCGGCGATGGGGTCGGACTGGCAGGCGGAGCCGAAGACCGCCGTGCAAAGTCCAGGATCAGAATCGCATTGCATTTTCTGACCTGGATCGACGAGCAAGAAAAGTCGCTCGACACCCTGTGCCAGGAGGACATCGACCACTGGCTTATCTCCGGCCCCCGCCAGCGATACACCATTCGCTGCTTCCTGGACTGGGCAGTCCGCCGCCGCATCGTCGGCTCGATCACGGTTCCGGCACCCCGCGATGGACACGCCGTGCAATTCATCGATGAAGACCGGTACACCCAGCTGCTCAGGCGCTGCCTCAACGACGTCGACCTCCCGATCGACGTCCGGGTCGCCGGCGCCTTGGGCCTGCTGTTCGGCGTCACTGTCCAACGCGTTCTGCAACTGCAGCTAGAAGACCTCAACCGCGGGAATGACAGCACCGCTCTCAAGCTTGGGGATAAACCCGTCGTGCTCCCACCTCGCCTGGCTCAATTGGTGCTTGAGCTTGCCGAATCGCCTCGCGATCGATCGGCTGTGGGTCGGGCCATTGGCACCACTCAGTTCCTTTTCCCGGGCCGGGTACCTGGCGACCTGCCCATGCATCTGCCTTTGCGAACAAGCTCAACCGGCACGGCATCAGGGTCACGGCAGTCCGCAACACCGCTCGCATCACACTGGCTCTCGATCTCCCCGCTGCAGTCCTCGCTGACCTCTTCGACATGCACATCAACACTGCTGTCCGCTGGGTGCATCGGGCGAAGAGGGACTGGAGCAGCTACATCGCGGCGCGAGCCGAGGACCTCAACCCCAAATTGGCGATACGTCCGGTCCCGGCGCATTGGACAATCGTGCGGTGACTGATGAGAAGCGTTGCCTCACCCTTCGCGTTGTCGTTCCTGATCCCCCCAGAAGGGTGCAAACGTGGAGGTCCGGGCGTTGGTTGATGGTAAAGACATCCTGGCTGACGCATTTACAGCGGGTCCGGGCGTAGATCCCCAGTACCTCTTGGTACCGGACGGCCCTCTCGCTGCTGCGTCTGAACCGCACGAGGTGCTGCTGGCCGAGGCGTCATGCACCGAAGGCTGCTGCGGCGCTCTCTACGTGACCATCCAACGCGAGGGCGACTATGTGCTCTGGGACGAGTGGCGCAATCCCGACGAGGACGAGGTTGACCTGCCTGCCTTCCGCTTTGAGGCTCAGGAGTACCAGAGAGAAGTCGACCGAGCGACCGCGGACCGCAGTTGGGAATGGCCGGCGCGGACCGTTGCACGGCTGCTGGAGAAAGACCTCCGAGAACGCACCGACTGGCTCGCGGGGTGGGAGTGCGAACTCGGCGCCGTGTCCGCCTGGCCCTGGGAACCGGACCAGGTCAACGTCTTCCTCTTCCATCCAGGCCGCTCTGCTATCAGGGAAGACCGTCCATGGCTGCAGTTCCGGATGATCCTCGCCATCTCCAGTGACGACCCGGTAGGCCAAGCTGAACGGCTCGCTGAGCAACTCGTCGCAACTGACCCGCGCCAAGCCGCCGAGGTCTGCGGTGGCTCACCAGAGTTCGCCAGGCAACTCGGCTACTTGTGGCCGCAGCGTCGCAGAGCCTGAGCGTAGGGAATACCGCACGCCAGGAATAAGTGATCTCCGCCAGTACGGAGGATTCCCAGCCGCTCGCGGCCGTGCCATGCCCACTTGGCGACAGCGACCTTCGAGGCGCGGGCGAGGGCCTGGCGGAGGAGCTTGTACGGCTTGGCGGCGACCTGCCCGTCGGGGGAGAGGTAGTAGCCCTCGCTGAGCCGGATCGGGTCGATCGTCTCCAGCGGCACGAACGCGTCGATCTCGATGGCCTTCGCTGTCGGCAGGGGCAGGTTCGCCAGCTCGGCGTCGCTGATGGGGATGACCTGTGTCTTGGAGTACTCGTAGCCCTTGCCGATCTCCGACTGCTGTACCTCTCGGTCCTCCAGCTCGCACATCTTGCGGACGCGGACGCGGCCCATGTCGGCGAGGTGGTACTGGTGGAAACGGATCGAGTGGTCCTCGGTGGCGGACTGAACATGGATCGGCACGGTGACCAGGCCGAACGAGATAGCACCTGACCAGATGGTTCGGGGCATGACCAACCTCCGCAGCAGGCCCCGAGCACAGCCAGCCTACGAGCCACGCCACCCCGTGCATGCGTACAAGCCCCCGACCGGTGATCGGCTGTCGGTCTTCGGGTGCCGGGGGTGGCGGACAGAGACCAGTTCTACGTTGCCGCCCTGGCTGTGCACGCCTTGGGGGACGCCATGAAGATCGTGTGGTCGCTGTTTGCCCTGCTGCTGGGCTGCCTGAGCCTCGGTGGGCTGATGAGCGCGGCCAGACACAGGGACCCGCTCGATCTGCTGCTTGCCATCGGGCTCGGGTGGGCGGCTGTGGGGGTGTGGAGGAGCGCACGGCGTTGAACAGCAGAGTGCCCGTCCCAAGACGGTGGGGGCGGGCACTCAGCCACGCGGCGCCCGCAGGATGCGGCTCATGCTGTCCCGTCGGAGTCCTTCTCCATGGCGACCCGGTCGGCGTGGCCATGTCGACTTCGGTCGTCAGCTTCTGCAGCTTGCCGCTCCAGCTCATGCTGACCTCGTTCTCTCCGTCGCCGGTGGCGCCAGCGGCGCGGGCTGGCGCGGCGTTCACCGGTCAGGCCATCGCCCTGGGCCTACCTCATGCACGCGAGATACCGCAGGGATCTGGGCCGTCAACCCTCCGACATCACGCTTTGCAGGTCAGTAGGCACACCGACGGCCGTGCCGAAACCTCGCACGAGTGGCGCACGGCTGGATGACGGGAACCGGGGCGGCCGCCGCTGACCCAGTGCCTAAAGCAGGCTGAGTGCCTGCATCGCGTCGCGTTCGATGCGCGAGAGCTCGTGGAGGATGGAGCCGGCCTGCGTGAGGTTCTTCGCGTCGCCGGATTCGCCTGCTGCCGCGATGAGTGCGGCCACCTGTGTCCAGAGGGTGGCGGCCTCGGTATACAGGCTGTGGCCGGTGCGCAGGTGGCTGCTGCCGGTCAGCTGGGCGCACTCGGCAAGGAAGTCCCGGTAGAGATTGCGGAACAGAGCACCGCCGGTGCCGGCCCTCTCCATGAGGACGGCAGCCCGTGGCAGGTCCTCCCGCGGATTGTCGCTGCGCTGCAGCCACTTCGGCACTTGCTTGGCGGTCTTTTCGATCCCCCGGTGGCCCAGGTTCGCGATGGGCGGGTTCAAGAAGGCGTCGGCGCAGGTCTTGATCGCGGGGATGATCCGGTCCTGCGGTGTCCTCAGGCTACTGGGCACTTTGATGGTGAAGGAGCGGTGCTTGGCGGTCATGGGGCCGCGCTCGGCCCTGGCCCTGGCCAGGCTGGCGAGACTGGTGGTGACAGCTCCGCCCTGCGGGTCGGTGTCCACCAGGTAGGCGTCCTGTTCGTCGTAGCCGTACATGGCCACGACGTGGCCGCCGAAGTGCACCTTGGTGCTGAAGTAGTCCAGGTGGTAGCTGTCGAGCTGAAGGGCAACCGGCCGGCCGACGTCGATGGGTGTTGCTACGTTCTGCCACGCCCTGCGCGGGGAGGTGGTCTCCTCGACCAGCAGCTCGAGCCCGAGTGCGACGGCCAGGTTCCTGGTGAGCTCGAATGGCTTGACCCGACCTCCCAGGAAGGGAAAGCCCATGCCTTTGCTGTCCCAGTAGATGAAAGAGAGCCCGGAGCTGAGCCCGAACAACATGGGCTCAGACAAGTCGAGCCCCTCGTGCCGTAGCAGCACGCCCAGCGCCGTCGTCTCGCAGTGCTGCATACCGCGGGCCTCGATGTCTTTCACCATGGTCATGCCGCTCATTCTCCTCCCTCACCTGACGCCGACGCCTCAGATGGGCGTACCAAACCACCGCGGATCGCGGCTGCCAGTACACCAGCCGTGAATTCACCCCCCTGGCAATGGAGTTCGGCGTCAGGCTCTCGGCATGCCGCACAGGGCAGTGCTGGGACAACGCCCTGGCCGAGTCGTTCTTCGCCACCCGGAAGAACGAGCTGACCGACGCCCGTCCCTGGCCCAGCCGGGCCGCCGCCCGCACCGCGATATTCGGGTGAATCGAGAGCTGGTACAACTTGCGGCGGCTGCACGGCAGTCTCGGCTACCGCACACCCGCCGTCTACGAGGCCACCCTCGCGGCCTGACCACCACACCGCTGGTGTCCGTCAAAGCGGAACAAGCTCAACGATGAGTTCCAGCCCGGTCCCGGGTCTTCAGGCACATCCACCTTCCGCGCGCGAATTTGGAGGCACCTTGAAGCTCTTGCTTACGTCAGGCGGCGTCACGAACCCAAGCATCCATTCGGCGCTCGTGCAGCTTCTCGGCAAGCCGATCGCCGAGTGCCACGCCCTTTGCGTCCCGACAGCAACAGTGGGGTCACCCGATGTGCGGTCCGACATCGGTGCGGGGCTTCGTAGCCGCCGAGCCCGAGTGGCAGCATCTGTCCGGCCTGGGTTGGGCGTCGCTCGGTGTCCTCGAGCTCACCGTACTGCCCGCCATCCGCGCGGAGCGATGGGTCCCCTGGATCCGGGAGGTTCAGCGCATTCCGTCGGTGCCCCACCATCCCCGCGGGCGCGTGGAGCAGCGATACGGCCTGGACGCACGGCATCCGCTGTCGGGACCATCCCCGGTGCGGGGAGCAGCGGAATGAGACCAGGAGCAGTGTCAGCTCCCGGGGACCATCCCCGCGGGTGCGGGGAGCAGAACTGCGACCGTGGCCCCATCAACGAGCCGCCGGGACCACCCCCGCGGGTGCGGGGAGCAAACTGCGTGGCCTGCAGATTTATGGCGCAGGTGCCGTGGTTTTCATGAGTTTCAAGGAGTCCGGCAAAAGTTCCTTATCGGGCCTTCGGGTTCTGGCTGTCGGTCCGCAGCCGACCAGGCGCAGCGCCAGTGGCAGGTTGCCGCAGAAGCGGACGATGTCCATTGCCGCCTTCATCTCGGCGCGGGTCCGCCGCCGCGCCAACCGATGAGGTCGGCGTGCTGGGCGACGTCGAGTTCGTCCCAGCCCTCAAGGCCCGGCGCATATAAGGAAGACGGCGGAGCAGGCGTACGCCGACCACGAGCCGTTGCACGTGGTCGTACCCCTCCACCGACGGTCATGTCGTGCAGGGAGAAGGCAGACCGCAGCACGTGGCTACCGTGGCCACCGCTGCAAGTACGTCACCGATTGGGTCACCGACAAGACCCGCTGGGGCTCGAACATCGATGCCACCGAATACGCCGCCTTGTCAGAAGCGCTGAACGGCTGCCCTGATGTCCCGGTCACTGTAACGCTGGCCCGGTAGCCGGACGGAGAAATAGGCACCCGGCCAGTACGGTGGGCGAGCCGCGAACGGTGGCCGCTCCGGGTGCCGAGGATTGGGGACTACCTCCAAGGGACTGTCTGGCGCATGACCCTCCCTTCGGGCCTCCTGATCATTTCTGCCGAAGCGGTCGGCGATGCTCTGGATGCTGGGACGGGGGAGGGCTCGTAGCCTGGAGGTGCTCGGGGCCCGGCAGTGGAAGGTGCCTCGCATGCCTCGAACCATCTCCCCGCGCCCTGGCCGCCACCGACCCCTACTTCGGTCCGGCGCCATCTCCTTCGGCCTGGTCACTTCTCTGAATTAGCGCGAGGAGCTTCTAGCGGCTGACAGTGGGGAGCACCGAGCGGATCGTGGCCCTGGTCTCCGTCGCCGACCAGGACGACACCACGCTCGACCAGCAGGCACCTGTGTGTGCGTGAGGCGTGAGGACGGCCATAGGGAGCGGAAGGCAATCAGATGTTCGCCCTCCCTCCCGTAGGCGTTATGTCGCTACCTCCGCGCTGCCTTGCGAGGCGTCTTCCTTGGAATGATGCTTCACAACAGCCCGCCCACGCGTACGGTCTATCTCACGCCATTCCGGCCGCAGTCCAGCCAGATTCGTGGTGAGGAAGTACGCGGCGCCGCAGGCGAACAGCACCGGCACGAGTCCGGCAGCGGTTACCGCCGCCCCTGCGAGCAGCCCGCCGAGAGGGATGCCTGCCCAGGCCAGTGAGTCACCGAGCGCGTTGACCCGGCCCAGCATCCTGCGCGGCACCCGCTCGACGAGGACGGCTCCCAGCACTGGGTTGACGAAGCCGGCACCGAACCCACTGAGGGCGAAGACGGCCAGTACCGCCCCCAACGGGGCATCGAAGGCGAGGATCAGGAACCTCGGTGCCCCGGCCAGCAGGAACCCGGTGAGAACCACCATCCGCCGCCGCAGCCGATGCGCCAGCACCGCGGCGATCAGGCTTCCGCCGACCGCCGCGGCCCCCATCATGCTGCCCATCAGGCCGATCGCGGTCGGCCCGTTGCCGGACTCCCTGGCCCAGACGGGTACGAGCACTGAGGTGATCGCCGCGTCCAGCAGGTTGGTGATGGCGAGCATGACGATGAAGGTGAGCAGCAGCGGCTCGCTGCGCAGGAAGGTGAAGCCCTCGCCGAACCGCCGCCAGTAGCCCGGTCCCGTCTCCCCGGCCGGCGAGGGGGCGTCCTCGGCCGCGTGCCCCATGCCGCGAGGCAGCGCAAGTTTGATGATCATCGATCCGAGGGCGAAGCAGCCCGCGTTGACGGCGAGTCCGGTCAGGGGACCGAGCAGCGCCACCAGGGATCCGCCGACCGCCAGGCCGACGGTGGAGGCGAGCCGCTCGATCACACCGGCCAGACCGGTCGCCCGCTCCAGCGGAACCCGGCCGCGCTCGGCCGCCTCCGGGACCATCACCTCCTTGGCCAGGTCGCCCGGGCCCCGGGCCGCGCCGATCAGCGCGACCAGAACCAGCAGAAGGGGAAAGGGCAGCAGGTTCAGGGCGTGGAGCAGGGGAACCGCGGCGGCGGCGGTCGCGCTGGCCAGATCGGTCGTCCAGGAAACGGCCCGCGGGCCGATCCGGTCCACCAGCGGCCCGGTGAACGCCTTGACCACCACGTAGGGAGTCATCTCCCAGAAGGCGACCAGTCCGGTCTGGGTGGCGCTGCCGGTGGTGACGAGGACGAACCAGGGCAGTGCGACAACGGAGATCCGCGTGCCGGTCAGCGACACGGCCATGGCCGCCAGCACCCCGCCCAGCGGCCGTAAGGACCTCCTGCCGGGTATGCCGCCGGCCCCCGAGGCGTCGTCGGTCATGACGTCGGGCTTCCTTCCTCTTCCTGAGGACCGGAAGGGAGCGACGGCGCGGCAAGCGCATCAAGTTCGGGCAGGATCTGCGTGATCACGGCGACCCGTTCGGCTCCCTCGGGGGCACTTGCCGCCGTCTCCGGCGCGTCTCGCCGGTAGCGCGCGATGACTTCCGCCAACTCCCGGTACAGGGCGGCGGCTTCCTCGGGCGTGAGCCGCAAGGCCCAGTCGCTCATGTCGAAGGTGTTCCGCCATGCGCGGGGCATCGTCTGAAGCCCGTTCAGGGTCTGCTGCGTGCGCAGGGTGTAGATGGCGGCGACGGACTGCTGGTAGGCCAGCGCGGCCTCGGGCTCCCGCTCGACCAGCTCCGGATCGTTGAACCAGGTAGTCCGGTGCATCGAACGCCACCAGCGCTCTCGCGCGTTGCCGCGTTCAGTGTCCTCCTCAACGAAACCGGCCGCGCCGAGCTGCCGGAGGTGGTAGCTGGCCGTACCGGAATTCACCCCCAGCCGCTCCGCGAGGCGGGTGGCCGTCGACGGACCGTACTTCCGCAGCAGCCCGACCAGCTGCACGCGCACCGGATGCGCCAGGGCACGCAGCCCCTTGGCATCCAGGACAACCGCGTCCTCTTCGACGTTCGGGCCATTCGGCCTCTCCACTGCATCAGCCATGCGACACACCGTAGTCCGCAAAGAGTTCTTCGCAAAGAGATGTTCGCGAAGAACCCTTTGCGGTTCAGTTAGCTCTAGGTATCACTGCTCTTATCGTGCGCGGCGGCGCGCGGCCGGATCGGCAACGGAAGAGCAGGTGCCGAGGGACTATCGCTGTGCTGGCATGCCGAGGAGTACCGGCCCTCCTTCGGACGCCGTGTCAATCTGGCTGATCTTGGACTCAGCGCCGGTCAGGCTGATGCGGAGTCCTTCGATCTCGCCCAGCCAGCCTTCCTGTTCTGCCTCAGCAATGCGGTCGATGAGGTTGTCGCGGATCTCGACCAGACGGCCGCGCTGGGCGGGATCAGGGCGAAGAAGGGAGCAGCGGACGCAGGCGTGTTCGTGGATGCAGGCGGTGCCGTAGGCGCGGGCGCAGGTGCCGACGGAGAGCTTGCGGCGTTCGAAGTGGCCGAGGAAGTCCTCCCACTCGGTGTCGGTGGGGGTGCGGCATTCCTCTGCCGGCCGCAGGGCGCGGCGGCGGGTGATGAAGGCGCGATGGGCTTCGATGGTCTCTTCTGGGTAGATCGCGTTGTAGCCCATCGTGGTGTTGATGTTGGCGTGGCCGGCGATGACCTGCGCGATGTGAGGCGGGAGCCGGAGCGGATGGCATCGGTGATGAACAGGCGGCGGAAGTCGTGCGGCGCGAAGACCAGAGGCTGGCCGGTTGAGTCGGTGAGGCCGATGAAGACGAGGACCTCTCCGAGCGCGCTGGGGATGAACTCGCCCGACATGCGGGATCTCTCGCCGCCGCGGTCCCACTGGAACAGCAACGGGGACGGTGGGTTCCAGACGCGTTCCGGAGCCGGAGGCCGAGCCGGGCAAGGTGTTGGATCTGATGGCCGCGCTGAACGAATCCGTAGCCCGGGCCAAGGCATCGCGTGGCAAGCCGGGCGAGGCCGAGGTGCACGAGATACCAAGCCCGAAGAAGCAACCGGTCAAGAAGACCACCGCGAAGAAGACAGCGGCGAAGAAGACATCGGGGCGACGGCCGCGCAGCGCGTAGCCCAGCACGCTGGCAGGGGACTCCGCCTGCCGCACCGGCTGGTGTCTCCCTCTTCCGGGGTCGGTCTCCTTTCCGGTTGTGGGCTTGACCTTGTGGGCTCCGGGTACGTTGCTCGGTCATGGACGACGACGGCCTCTTCGATCTGCAGGCAGCGGACTTCGCTCCGCTGCAGACCACTGGTCCCCGACTGGCGCTGCTGACATTGGAAGAGGCACAGGACCTGCTGCGACTGCTGGTGACCATCGCACAGGAGGCTGGGCCGGTCTCGCCGGAGGCGGACCGTCTGGCGCGGGAGATCGCCGCCCGTATCCCCTCCGAGAACTGACCCGCGCCCGCCCCGGGGCCGAGACGAATCCACCTGCGGACATGGCGAAGGTGCGGCGGGCGGACCGGCCCAGTGACAGGCCCGGCACTCTAATGGTCAGATCTCCCTGTCCTGGTGAGCGCTTGTCGCCCGGGGTGCCGGAATCGGCGGGGTCGGCCGGGTGCAGGCCGGGCAGGGAGGTCAGGACGTCTTCGAGGCTCTGTGCTGCGCCCCAGACGGGCTCAGACGTGTCGAAGAGATCCCCGGCGGGCCGGTCGAGAGAACGGAACGGGCGGACGGAGTCCGGGTCCAGGGGTGGCATGTCGGCGGCGTAGGGCTTGTCGGCGGTGGCAGTGCCGCGTGGGGCGCTGCCACCGCTCTGCGGCCCGGTACGGTGGCGGCGGGCACGGGTCAGGGGACACGGTGCGCAGCAGTCGGGCTGTGGCTCGGGGTGCTGGCGGCCTCCTCGTGACGGCTGCCGCCAGCAGCGAGGCAGATACGCAGACCGCGGCGGCCCCGGCCTCTCGTGCCCTTCGGCCGCTGGCCGCTGGTATGCACTTGACGGGCCTGACAGGCGGCGTCCGTCCTTTTCAGGGCCGGCCTGCGATGTGATGATGTTGCCGCATTTCGGCCGCAGCAGGGGCACAGTGCGGTCCTCGACCGTGGGCTTCAGCAGCTTCGCTCCGGTGGGTGTTGGCGGCCGAGTAGCACCCGGCCACCCGCCCCCTCACCAGCGGCTCCACCACACAACCTCATGGCCTACCGTCCCCGGCGCTCACGCTGGCTACCTCCGGGAACCCGGCACCGAACTGCCCCTTTCAGGCCAGGGATTCGCCCACTGCATCAGCGCGCTGCTCGCCCCGGCGGACCCGCTCGCCATCCGGACAGCCCCCCAGTTGCCGCGGCCCGCACGGCACAGAGCACACCTCAGGCCGGTCGGACGTCGCGAACACTCCCTTGCGCTCGCTCATTTGTTCGGAAAGGTGTGGGGTGACCAGGTGTCAGGCGTGAGGCCCGGCACCGCACATGTTCCGGGGGTTCGTTTGATGAAAAGAGCGTGGTGGCGGCTTGGTCGAGGGGTTCTGACGGCGGGGACAGCGCTCGCGGTGGCGTCGGGGGTTGCGCCGGCGGCGAGCGCGGGCGGCCAGGCGGAATTGCGGATGGAGTCCTATGTCCTGCCCGCAGGGGCGGCCAAGCCGTCTTTGCAGGACTTGCGGAGCGGATCGGGGATGCAGCGCCTTCAGGAATTGGCGGCGCAGGCGGAGCCTGAGGCGCGTCTCCCCCTGGAGACGGTCGGCCCGGCGGCGTCGTATGCGCCGCTGTCGCACAGGGCGTCGGGTGTGGTGCCTGTCTCGCACGGTGCGCTGGCGGGTACGTCGGCGACCGCTCCGGAACCGGCGAGGACGATGACGTTCGACGAGTGCAAGAAGGGCCTGGGTAGCGACAAGTCGTTCTTCGTCAAGTCGCGGTTCGCGGTATGCGACGGCGCGTCGTTTCTGCAGACGTGGGTGCGCAACAACCAGCCGGTCGGCGAGAGCATGTTCAACGTCCGCGTCGTCGGCACGATCGCCAAGAACAGCCGCACGATCGACTTCCGCTACTACTTCACCGACTTCGCCACGACCGGCACCACCGGCGCGGCAACCATGCCGATCACGACCAAGGGCAACATCCCGCAGAGCTGGCCGGCCGGCGCCAAGTACACCCGCGGCGGGCAGATGCCGGGGACGAAGACCTTCACGCAGCTCAAGGCCCAGCGCACCTTCCACGAAACGGTCACCGCAAAGCCCGGGCAGGGCAGCAGAAGCCTGGACGTGCTCTTCGCCGTCTATGAACCGGCCATCAGCTACGCGCCGCCGCCCGGGTGGACCATGACCGGCGGACAGGGAGGCAAGCTGTTCATGCTCGCTCCCCGCTGGGAATCCGCCTCCTACCTGGCCAACTCCACCGGCGGCGGCAACCCGCACAAGAAGGGCGCAGCCACCTTCAGCTACGTCACCGCCCTCGCCCTCAGCGCGAAGCAGGGCGCCGAGGAGCAGGCCGAGGCCGCACACATCCGCCAGGCCTTCCTCGTCCCGCAGGACACCAAGCCCTACATGTCGGCGAAGAAGGTGCCCGGCCAGACGGCGAAAGACCCCCTGCACCGCACAGTCAGCAGTGCCCGCATCGACAAGAACCGCGCCGCCGCGGTCAAGCAGTGCAAACGGTACTGGGGCCCCAACTATGCCAGCGGCGGCAAGGAGTGCGATGAGTACCCCTTCGCCAGCACCTACGAGGGAGCCGCAGAAGCCGAGTACGACCCGGAAGTGAGAAAGTTCAACTTCTCCGTCAAGCCCATCCCGAAGGACGACAACCAGGCCGGCGGCCTCCTCCTGAAGAGCTTCTACGCCAAGAACCGCATCATCGACGGGCTGGACGACGGCTTCATCGTCAAGATCGTCTCCTAACCTGACTTACCTGCGGCGGGGAGCGCAACCAGAACCTGTCGCTCCCGCCGCAGCGAACCTCTTCCTACGCCTTGGCTGGCCAGAACTGGATGAGGTAGCGCTCCACCCCATAACCGGTGCCTTCGCCTTCCGACAAGGCCGCAGCTTCGGCCCGGCCGACGCAGCAGACGCGGACACGCCATGACCCGCCGCAATCCGCCAACGTGATGACATCCTCGGACCGGCCCGTAAGCATGGACCACACGGCGACCTGACCGGACGTCGACTCGAAGTCGGCCTCAGCCTGCTCATCCCAGCCGGCCGCATCCTGCATAGGCGCGGGCCCGTCCCATACCTCGATGTCCACCGTAGCGGTGTGGGTGTGGCCGCCGCTGGTGATGTCCAGCCGCCCGGGATGCGTACTGAGGAAAACGCCGGTGTCGAACTCGTCCGGAAAGGGAACAGGCAGGTCAGCGTCGTCAGACTCCTGCAGCCCGAAAGCGTAATACCCCACATACGCACCCACGCGCTGCTGCCGGACGAGCTGTGCCACGAGCTTCCCCCTCGGTGTTGAGCAGTTGGCATTACCGGGATGGTAAGCCCGCCTCCACACGGCTCCGGGGCTTGACCCGGGATCTTGGACACCCGAGACACTTGGATCTTGAGTCCAGGAGAACGGATGTCCCGTGGTCATGAAGCACTATCCGCCGGAGTTCAAGGCGGACGCGGTCGCGTTGTACGAGTCGCGGCCGGAAGCGACGATCAGGTCGGTCGCCGCTGATCTGGGGGTGAACCCGGAGACGTTGCGGAACTGGGTCCGGGCGGCCGGAGCGAGCCGGCCACGGGGACGCCGGGCGGAAGCGCACGCCGAGCCGCCCACGCCGCTGGAGGCGGAGAACGCGGCCCTGCGCAAGAAGGTCCGCGAGTTGGAGGAGGAACGCGAGATCCTGCGGAAGGCTGCGAAGTATTTCGCCGGGGAGACGCGCTGGTGAACCGCTTCCAGTTCGTCGCCGACCACCAGCGCCGCTACGGCGTGAAGCGGCTGTGCACGATCCTCGGCATCGCCCGCTCCAGCTTCTACTACTGGCGCCGCACCGCCGCGGACCGGGCCGCCCGGCAGGCGGCCGACGCCGCTCTCGCCGCACGGATACGGGCCGTGCACCGCGAGTCGGACGGCACCTACGGCGTCCCCAGGATCACCGCCGAGCTCCGCGAGGACGGCGAACGCATCAACCACAAGCGGATCGCGCGGGTGATGCGAAGCATGGGCCTGGCAGGCGTGCGGCTGCGTCGCAGGCACCGCACCACCATCGCGGACACGGCCGCGGTGAAGGACCCGGATCTGATCGGCCGCGACTTCACCGCGAGCGAGCCGAACACGAAGTACGTCGGCGACATCACCTATCTCCCCGTGGACGGCGGGAAGTTCCTCTACCTGGCCACCGTCATCGACCTCGCCTCACGCCGCCTCGTCGGCTGGGCAATCGCAGATCACATGCGCACTGACCTCGTCATCGACGCCCTGACCGCCGCCGAACGCACCCGCGGCAGCCTCGCCGGAGCGGTCATGCACACCGACCACGGCGCCCAGTACACCAGCCGGGCGTTCGCCGACGCCTGCCGCAGAGTCGGCGTCCGTCAGTCCATGAGCGCGGTCGGCAGCTCGGCCGACAACGCACTTGCCGAGTCCTTCAACGCCACGTTCAAACGCGAGACGCTCCAGGATCGCAAGCATTGGTTCAGCGAGCGCGAAGCCCGCCTCGACGCGTTCCGCTGGCTCAACCGCTACAACACCCGACGCCGTCACTCCCGCCTCGGGCACCGCAGCCCGATCGCTTACGAGACAGCGTCCGAAACAACATCAACTACGCTGGCACCAGCCGCATAACCCGTCTCCAGGACTCGGGGTCAGGGCCCCGCCATGGAGTAACCCGTGCTCTGGATCACCGGGAGGCCTGCGGCCTGGGTCTTGCCGGATAGCACATTGCCCAGGCAGAACACCACGGTTCCCAGGAGCGAGAGGACTATGCCCCGGCCTGTTCCGGAAGCGAGGTCGAGGCCGGTGAGGTCGGGCCAGAACACGATGCCGATGCCCAGCAGGCCCACCGCACCGCCGGCCGGGACTCGTCCAGCGACGGTGCGGCGGAAGAACAGGCGCGCGAATACGGTGTTCACCGGGAGCGACATGGCGAAAATGAGAGAGACGAGTCCTGTGGCGAGGTCCTGCTCGCGAAGTAGAAGCACACGAAGTTGGTGGAGAACATCAGCGCGCCCGTGAGGGCGAACTGTGTGTGGACGCGCGGCGGGTAGCGCAGGGGCAGACCGCGTAAGGCGGCCCATGCCAGCATCACCGCGGCGGCCAGCGCGAACCGGTAGGCGATCGAAGCCGTCGGGTGGACTTCTCCGAGCTGTCCCTTGATCGCCAGCCAGGTGGAACCCCAAATCGCCACCGTCAGTACGTACAGGCCGCCGTTCACATGCATCCTCCGTTCCGGCAGGGCCGCCGACCGCCGGGGACGACGGCCACGGGATCGGGTACTGGTCGGTGTTGCCGCGGAAGGCTGGGCAAGGCCGGCGCGCAGGGGCCGCCTGCCGGGTTCAGTCGTCGGCGACCACGGCGGCCTCGCCGCCGGTTAGCTTCACCAGCTCCGTGAACGTGGTACGGAAGACGGTGTGCGGCATGCCGGCGCCCGCCCAGAGGTGCGGATACTCCTCCAGCGCGGCATCGACCAGCGTGCGCACCGGCCGGGGATGGCCCACCGGCGCCACGCCCCCGACCTCCTGGCCGGTCACCGCCAGGACGAACGCGGGATCGGCGCGGCGGATCCTGCCGCGGCCCACCCCCAGGAGACGGGCCACCAGGCGGGTGTCCACCCGGTGGGCTCCGCTGGTCAGGACGAGCAGGGGCTCCTCGTCGACGGAGAAGACCAGGCTGTTGGCGATCGCTCCCACCGCGCAGCCGAGCTGGGCGGCTGTTGCCGCGGCAGTGGGTGCCGCAGCCGGGAGCTCGACCACGTCGCCGGTCATGCCGTGCTCCCGCAGGACAGCACGCACTCGTCGTACCCTCTCGTGCACAATGACTCCCGTTTCGCAAGGTTGTTGAAGCGACGGCGTGCCTGCCGGGCGAGGCCGTCGCCGGTCACCGGTCCAGGGCTCGCCATTCGGGGGCAAGGACCGCCCAGAGCTGCTTGTCGTAGCGCACGCCCTGGTACGGCCATGCCTCGCGGCGCACCCCCTCCAGCGTCATGCCGAGCCGCTTGGCCACCGCCGAGCTGCGGTCGTTGTCGGCCCGGCAGTGCCATTCGGCCCGGTGCAGCCCCCGAGACGTGAACGCCCAGTCCAGCAACGCGCCGCACGCCTGCGTGACCAGACCGTGGCCCTCGGCGGACGGCTCAAGCCAGCAGCCGATCTCACACGCGCCGGCAGTGGCATCGAACGCGGTGAACATCACGCCGCCGACCAGCAGTTGGTCCCGCCAGATGCCGTACAGGCGGGCACCGTCACCGGCCTGGCGTTCGGCATACCGCGTCAGTGTGGCCCGTGCCCCGCTCACGTCGTCGGTGACGAACGCGGAGCCGACCCAGGGCCGAATGTGCTCGCGGGCCCGGTCCAGATGATCGGCGAATTCCTCGGCATGCCAGACCTCCAGCGGACCGAGGTGAGCACCGTCGCGCAGCGACGCCGAGAACATGCAACCCTCCCCATTCACATAACAAGCGTTACGGCAATGTACCGTGGCAGCATGCCACGCACCAAGGGAGATCACGAGGCCCGCCGACGCGACGTCTCCGCAGCGGTCTGGCAGGTCATGGCCACCCGCGGCTTCGCCGGCCTGACCCTGCGCGCCGTCGCCGCCGAACTCGGCGCGACCACCGGCCTGCTCACGCACTACTTCCCGACCAAACACGCGCTGGTGGAGTACGCCCTCGGCCTGCTCGAACAGCGCACCGCCTCCCGCCCCCGCCGCCACACGGGCGAAGGTCTGGCCGCCCTCAGGGACGCGCTGCTGGACATCCTCCCGCTGACCCCCGAGGCCACCGACAGCAACCGCATCTGGGTCTCCTCCTGGGACACCGCACTCTCCGACCCCACCCTGAGCACCGACTACGCCCGCAAGTACGCGCAAAGCCGGGACCGGCTGAGCGAGCGGGTGGCCGCGGCCCAGGAGCTCGGCGAACTGCCCCCCGGCGACCCCGCCCAGATCGCGGCCGGGGCCCAGGCCTTCATCCTCGGCCTGGTGGTCCAGGCGTTGTTCGACCCGGGAGCGCTCCCGCCCCAGCGGCAGGTCGAGCTCCTGGACGGCTACCTGGCCGCCCTGACCGCCTCGCGCTGATCAACGACGATCACTCGGCGCGGGCCGGCGGTCTCCTCGACGCCCACTGATCACCGGCGCCGTCACCGTGTCCGAGCCCGGCGCGACCAACGGCACGTCGTCGGCACAGTTCCGGCGAGGATTCTCCGTCCCAACGGGATCGGTGGAGGCGCCCATCACAGCGGGCGTCCATACCGTGTGCGTAATCGTCCTCGTGGCAGCCTTGGTCAGCCTCGTACTGGCCGCCTTTCCGCCACGCAACGGCACACGCCACGCTTCGGCAGGGGCAGGGGGCACGGAGTGGCCGGGACGTGTGAGGCGTCGCAGCCTGGATACGCGGTGTGCACGGACACCACGACCCGTCCGGAAGACCCTCCCTGCCATGACCAGCGAAAAACCGCTCGACCCGCACTCGGAGATCACCCTCCGGGTCAACGGCAAACCCCATACCCTGCTCGTCGACCACCGGCGGGTCCTGCTGGACCTGCTCCGCGAGGACCTGGGCCTCACCGGGTCCAAGAAGGGCTGCGACCACGGCCAGTGCGGCGCCTGCACCGTCCTGGTGGACGGGCGCCGCGTCAACGGCTGTCTGCTGCTCGCCGTCACCCTCGACGGCAGCGAGGTCACCACCATCGAGGGCCTCGGCGGCGACGGCGAGGAACCGCACCCCCTCCAGCGGGCCTTCCTGGAACGCGACGCCTTCCAGTGCGGCTACTGCACACCCGGGCAGATCTGCTCCGCCGTGGGCATGATCGCCGAGGCCGCTGCCGGTCACCCGTCCCACGTCACCGACCCGGCGGAGCCCTCCGGCCGGCCCGTGCCGCTGGACGGGACCGAGATCCGCGAGCGGCTCAGCGGCAACCTGTGCCGGTGCGGCGCCTATCCGCGCATCGTCGAGGCGGTGGAGGACGTGATCGGGTGAAAGGCTTCGGATACCTCAGGCCCACCGGCGTCGAGGAGGCCGTCGAGGCCTACGCGGCCCACCCTGGCGCCCACTTCCTCGCCGGCGGCACCAACCTCGTCGACCTCATGAAACTCGGCGTGGAGACCCCTGGCGTCCTCATCGACGTCGGCCGGCTGCCGCTGGACTCGGTCGAGGAACTGCCGGACGGCGCGCTGCGCGTAGGCGCCACCGTCCGCAACAGCGATCTCGCCGCCCACCCGCTGGTCCGCGACCGCTACCCGGTGCTGTCCCAGGCGCTCCTCGCGGGCGCCTCCGGACAGCTCCGCAACGCCGCCACGACAGGCGGCAACCTGCTCCAGCGCACCCGCTGCCCCTACTTCCAGGACCTCGACAAACCCTGCAACAAGCGGCAGCCGGGCAGCGGCTGTGGTGCCCGCGACGGCGTGCACCGCGACCACGCCGTGCTGGGCCACTCCCCGCACTGCATCGCCACCCACCCCTCCGACATGGCCGTCGCCCTGGCGGCCCTCGACGCCCGGGTCGAGCTGTACGGCGCCGAGGGCGGCCGCAGCATCCCGGTGGCCGACTTCCACCGGCTGCCCGGGGTCCGTCCGGAGCGGGACACCGAGATCCGCCCCGGTGAGCTGATCACCGGCGTCCTGCTGCCGGCCGCCCGGGCCGGTGTGCCCTCCGCCTACCGCAAGGCCCGCGACCGTGCCTCGTACGCCTTCGCCCTGGCCTCCGTGGCCGTCGTCCTGCGGGTCGCGGACGGCGTCGTGGACCAGGTGGGGCTCGCCTTCGGCGGCCTCGCCCACCGGCCCTGGCGAGCCCACCACGCGGAGACGGCGCTGCTGGGCGCGGCGGCGACCCCCGAGGCCTTCGAGGGCGCCGTGGCCCTGGAACTGGACCGCGCCGAGCCGTTGCGCGACAACGCCTACAAGGTGCCCCTCGCCCGCAACCTCGCCCTGGACGTCCTGAACCGCCTCGCCCCCGCACCCGCGACGGCCTGACCTCTTCCGGACCCGGCCGACCCCAGGAGAACCGATGGCGAACGCCCCACTGGAGCACGGCGGCCCGCTGCCCGGGACCGATCTGCCGCACGACGATCCGATGGCCGCCACCGGACCGGCCCGGGACGATCCGCGGGCCGGCGCCGCTCTGCCGCACGACGACCTCGTCACCCGCGCCGCCTCCGCCGCCTCGGGTGAGTCCGGCGAGGGCCGGCAGCCCCGTACCGGCGCCCTGGAGCAGGACCCCCACCCCAACCCCCGCACCGGCACCGCCCTCGGGGCGCCCGCCGGGCGGCGGGAAGGGCGGGAGAAGGTCACCGGTAACGCCCGTTACGCCGCCGAGTACCCGGTGCCCGGCCGCGTCCACGCCTGGCCCGTGCCGGCGGCCGTGGCCCGGGGCCGGGTCACCGGCGTGGACACCTCGGCCGCGCTCGCGCTGTCCGGCGTCCTCGCCGTGCTGACCCCCGGCGACGCCCCGCGCCTCGGCGAGACGGACGACGCCACCCTCGCCGTCCTGCAGAACCGCCACGTGCCGCACCGGGGCTGGTGCGTCGCCCTGGCTGTCGCCGAGACCCTGGAGGCGGCCCGCGCCGCCGCCCGGGCCGTCCGCGTCGGCTACGCCACCGAGCACCACGACGTCGTACTCCGCCCCGACCACCCGGACGCCTACGAGCCCGAAGGGGGCGCTCAGCCGGGCCGCCTCGAACACGGCGACCCGTACGGCGCCTTCGCCGCCGCCGACGTCCGCGTGGACACCGAGTACCGGGTGCCGCCCCTGCACAACCACCCCATGGAACCGCACGCGAGCACCGCGCACTGGGACGGCGACCGGCTGACCGTGTACACCTCCAGCCAGGGCAGCACGACCGTCCAGTCCGTGCTCGCCGGTCTCTTCGACCTGCCCGAGGAGCACGTCACCGTGGTGGCCGAGCACGTCGGCGGCGGCTTCGGCTCCAAGGGCACCCCGCGCCCCGACGTCGTCCTCGCCGCCATGGCCGCACGGCACACCGGCCGGCCGGTCACGGTGGCCTACCCCCGCCGGTACATGCCCACCGTCGTCGGCCACCGGGCCCCCACCCTGCACCGGCTGCGCCTCGGCGCCACCGCCGACGGACACCTCACCGCGGTGCTGCACGAGGTCACCACGCACACCTCGCACGTCAGGGAGTACGTGGAGCAGGCCGCGGTGCCGTCCCGCGTCATGTACACCGCCCAGCACCTGCTCAGCTCCCACCGGGTGGTGCCGCTGGACGTCCCCAGCCCGTCCTGGATGCGCGCCCCCGGCGAGGCCCCCGGCATGTACGCCCTGGAGTCGGCGGTCGACGAACTCGCCGGGGCCCTCGGCGTGGACCCCGTCGAGCTGCGGATCCGCAACGAGCCGGAGAGGGAACCCGGCAGCGGCAAGCCGTTCAGCAGCCGGCACCTCGCCGAGTGCCTGCGCGAGGGCGCCCGCCGCTTCGGCTGGGACCGGCGCGACCCGCGCCCGCGCTCCCGGACCGAGGGCCCACTGCTCATCGGCACCGGAGTGGCCGCGGCGACCTACCCGGTCCTGATCCGGCCGTCGACCGCCACGGCCCAGGCCCTGCCCGACGGCACCTTCCTCATCAGGGTGAACGCGGCCGACATCGGCACCGGCGCGCGCACCGTCCTCGCCCAGGTCGCCGCCGATGCCCTCGGCGCGCCCCTGGACCGGGTGCGCACCGAGGTGGGCCGCAGCGACCTGCCCCCGGCGTCGCTGGCCGGCGACTCCTCCGGCACCGCCTCATGGGGCTGGGCCGTGCACGAGGCGTGCGCCGCCCTGGCGGCCCGGCTCGCCGAGCACCCGGGTCCGCTGCCCGCCGAGGGTCTCCTGGTCAGTTCCGACACCGCCGGCCGGGCGGACGCCGACTCCCCGTACGCCCGGCACGCCTTCGGCGCCCACTTCGCCGAGGTCGCCGTCGACACCGTCACCGGCGAGGTACGGGCCCGCAGGATGCTCGGCGTCTTCGCCGCCGGGCGGATCCTCAACGCCCGCACCGCGCGCTCCCAGTTCGTCGGCGGCATGATCATGGGCCTGGGCATGGCCCTGACCGAGGGCAGCACCATGGACGCCCCGTTCGGCGACTTCACCGAGGCCGACCTCGCCTCCTACCACGTGCCCGCCCACGCCGACGTCCCCGGCATCGAGGCCGACTGGATCGAGGAGGACGACCCGCACCTCAACCCCATGGGCAGCAAGGGCATCGGCGAGATCGGCATCGTCGGGACCGCCGCCGCCCTCGGCAACGCCGTCCACCACGCCACCGGCATCCGGTTCCGCGAACTCCCCCTCACCCCGGACCGCGTCCTCACCGGCCTGCTGGCCGAACGGTGACGACCGCGACGAGGGACACCGGAAGGGGAACCGCCCGAGTGCCGGGGCTGCTGTGGGAGTACGAGGGCTACGACCCCGCCGAGGAACGCCTGCGGGAGTCTGTGCACCCTGGGCAACGGCTACTTGGGTGCGGCTCTTCCTCAGTGAGCTGGTGATGCCGTGCGCCGTTGCCGTGCGTGCGCGGACGGCGGATCGTCGTGTTCTGAGAGGTCGTTTTCTCCCGTTGTTTCATCCCGGAATCTGGTGTTTGGTCTGCGGTGTCGGGTCGCGCCAGGAGATGGTGTTCTCGCCAGTAAGGCGGCGGGCCATGAGGTCGGTCATGGCGATGTGGATCATGGCTTCGGAGCGGACGGGCAGGGTCTCGTAGTCGCGGGCCAGCCGACGGTGGAGCATGAGCCAGCCGTAGGTCCGCTCGACCACCCACCGTTTCGGAATCGGGGTGAAGCCCCTGGTACCGGGCTTGCGTTGAATGATTTCCATGTCGATGCCGAGGGCGGCTGCGTGCTCGACGAGGTGCTGGCGGTATCCGCCATCGACCCACACCTTGCGGATGCGGGGATGTTCGGCGGCGACCTGGTCCAGGAGCTGGGTGCCGGCGATGGAGTCCTGCACGCTCGCCGCAGCGACCAGCACGGCGAGGAGAAGGCCGATCGTGTCGGTGACGATGCTCCGCTTCCTGCCCACGATCTTCTTCCCGGCGTCGATGCCCTGGCTGGAGGCGAGCGCGCTGGTGGAGGTTTTCACGCTCTGCGCGTCGATCACGCAGGCCGACGGTTCGGCCTCCCTTCCCTCCTTCTCTCGCAAGAGTTGCCTGAGCAGGCCGTTGAGCTGGGCGAACACGCCTTCTTGCTGCCACCTGGCGAAGTATCCGTAGACCGTGTTCCAGTGCGGGAAGTCATGCGGGAGGTAGCGCCACTGAACCCCGGTGCGGTCCACGTACAAGATCGCGTCCATGATGTCGCGCAGGTCGTGCTCGGGCGGCCGGCCGAAGTCCAGGGCCCGGCCGCGGCGCTCGAAACGCCAGGCCGCCAGGACCGGTTCGATCAACTCCCAGCGGGCATCGGACAGATCACTCGGATACGGGCGTCGCTTCGGCATGCTTCCGGCGTACCGCCGCGAACCGAGTGCGCCCAGTCGCACAGAAACGGCGGGCGAAGCACACAACCCCGAAGACCGGGCATCCTGGGATGAGACAGGATCACGCCCCTTTCCGTCCCATCCGCAACACCCCACGACTCGCCGGCATCGACGATCTCTACGACCCCGCCCGTACCGTCATCCACCACTCGAGGATTCATCCGATAAGCGGGCGACTTAGGTGAAAACGACCTCTCAGTACCTGTTTCTGAGGCCGACATGTTAAGGGCGGCAGGCAAGCCCGGAGGGCGGCGACCGGTCCGGTCGGAAAGGGGCGGCACGCCAAGAAGGCCGCGCAGAGACCAGCTGGCGCCAGCAAGTACTGCCGAAAAGGACAATAGCGATCGAAGTGCTGTGATCCATAAGCTCGTCGAAGTCCCGCCACCACTCCTGCTTTTCCCTGAACCGAGGACGAAGACATGCCTGCAGCGCGACACATGCTTGCCGCAACTGCTCTTGCTGTCATCGGGATTACCGGTGCGGCCGCTCCCGGGTCGGCCCAGGACATGGGCCATCGGGGACTGTCATCCGTAGCGCAGGCCAAGAAGGACCCGTGCGCCCACGCGGCCGAGTCGAAAATCGTCCGCACCTACACTCGGGGACCCAAGATCGGCCCGAAACTCGTTGTCGTCCTGCGCTGCGGCTCTTCCACGTGGGGTTACCGGCACCTGACGAAGAAGGGCCGCTGGTCCACCGCCTTCGACCGCAAGATAGCGAACACCATCCAGTCCGGGGCGATCACCGTCGACTTGCCAGGACAGAGGATCTTCGACGACGTCATCAAGCAGTGCCCTCCGAGGAGCCGGTTCAAGGTCGTGACGAACCCCGGCAAGATGGGCAGGAAGCCCCACATCAACCCGCAGGGTATCGTCACTGCGTACATCAACCCCAACAAGATCGGCGTGGCCTCGAAGAAGTGCTGACAACTCATGAAGACCACCGCACACATCAGTGACCTTCTCACCCCCTTCCTCATGGGACTGCACGACTTCGGGTCCGAAGTTCTCGGCGAGCACGACTGGGTCGAGGTGGTCGGCCTCGAGGCAGCCCCCTACAAGGGCTCGTACATCCTGGAAGTGGAGCTGTACGGGCACGGCCGCACTCGTGGTGTCACGGACATCGGCCCACGCGGTGAGCACTGGAAGGTGCGCTTGGAGTGCAAGGACCACCTGTCGCACGGTTTCTTCCGGTCTCCGCCGGCCTGGGAGGACGTCCGAGCCGCGGGCAACGGGCTGACCCTCCAGCTCAAGCTCTGGTGGGACACCCATCCACCCGGTGGCGGCCGGTCGGCGGACAAACTGGCCTGACCACCGCTGCCTCCGGCGACACGCACGAGGTTTCCCGCGAGCCGCCGGGTGACCGGCGTTGGTGGCCCGGGCGGTCCGTGCGGTGGCCCGGGCGGCCCGTGCGGCGGGGCCGCCGAGGACCCGGACGGGGACGCGCTCGGCGGAGTTCGCGGGGATGGTGGCCACAGCAACCCATGCGGGTCTCTGGCTACCCCGAACAAATCGCCGACAGCGACTTCAGGTGACGGAGGATTGCACTGCGTCCAAGAGGCTGAGCAGGTGCTCTGCTTCGTGGATGAGAGCGGCGCCCGGGGGAGTGGTTGCGAGGGGGCTGGTCCGTTCGATCAGCTGCGCGCCGGGGCAGTTTCGACGCGTCCGTGCCATGGCGGCGGGTCAGGTCGACCATGAGCTGACCGTAGGAAGCCGCCCAGGACCAAGAGGGCGGATGGCCGAGAACGTCCCGGGACTGACCCCCACCGACCACAGGTGCTGCTAACGCGACCCGGAAGATTGCAACGGTGCGGGCGGTCAGGCTCTGGTTGAGGGTTCCGCTGGAGTGAGCGGTGTGGAGGAAGCCCGGGTCGAGCAGCCCGCGTCGTCCCGCATGATCCACCGTGTAGAGTGGCATCACCGACGCGGGGTGGAGCAGCTCGGTAGCTCGCTGGGCTCATAACCCAGAGGTCGCAGGTTCAAATCCTGTCCCCGCTACCAGAAGAAGGGGTCCGTAAGCGCGGGCCCCTTCTGCGTGGGCCCTCCACCTTGATCGTGGACACCTTGACACTGGATCTTGAATTCAGGGAGAGGAGTCCCGAGTGGGGACCTACAAGTACTCGGTGGAGTTCCGGGCCGACGCGGTGTCGCTGGCCCCGTTCGTCGGGCCGGCCCGTCTCACGCATCGCCGCCGAACTCGGCGTGAACCACGAGACGCTGCGGCAGTGGATCAAGACCGCGGAGAACGCCGAGCGTCCCGAGGCACTCGCGGAGTCCACAAAGGACGCGGAGATCGCGGCCTTGCGCAAGCAGGTCCGCGAGCTGGAGATGGAACGTGACATCCTGCGCCGGGCGGCCAAGTATTTTGCGGGCGAGACGAACTGGTGAGCCGCTTCGGGTTCGTTGCCGACCATCGCGACGCCTTCGGCGTGAAGCGGCTGTGCACCGTGCTGAATCTGTCCCGGTCCGGGTTCTACCGGTGGCTGAAGACCGCCCCGGCAGCGAAGAAGGCCGCCGACGCAGCGCTCACCCGGCAAGTACGCAAGGTTCACACAGAGTCCGGGAAGACGTACGGGGCCAAGCGGATCACCGCCGAGCGCCGCGAGGGCGGTGTGATGGTGAACCGCAAGCGTATCGAGCGGCTCATGCGCCAACACGGCATCCAGGGGCGGAGGCTGAAGCGGCGACACCGCACCACGATCCCGGACCCCGCCGCCCAGCGGTGCCCGATCTGCTGCGGCGGAACTTCACCGCGTCCGCCGTCGATCGGGCGTGGGTCGGTGACATCACCTATCTGCCCATCGCCGGCGGGATATCTGGCCACCGTCATCGACGTGTTCTCCCGTCGCCTGCTGGGCTGGTCGATGGCCGATCACGTGCGGGCCGAGCTCGTCACCGACGCGCTCAACGCGGCCGTCCGCACTCGCGGCGGACAGGTGGACGGCGTCATTTTCCACAGCGATCACGGGGCTCAGTACGGTTCCAAGGCGTTCGCCGACGCCTGCCACCAGGCCGGGATCCTCCGATCCATGGGAGCGGTCGGCACCTCCGCGGACAACGCCGCCGCGGAGTCGTTCTTCGCCTCGCTCAAGCGGGAGATCCTTCCCGGCCGACGTGGTTGGCCGACCGAACGAGCCGCCCGGCTCGCAGTCTTCCGTTGGATCGGCTTCTACAACCACCGGCGCAGGCACTCCACGATCGGCTACCTCGCGCCAGTCGCCTTCGAACAGAGATCAACTACGCTGGCCATCGCTGCATGACAACCGGTGTCCACGATCAAGGTGGAAGCCCCAGCCTCATCCATCACGGTGATGTGGACATGCGCTGGCCCCTCCAGGTTCAACATCACCGCCGCCGGACATACCCTTGCCGGATCTCAGTGCGGTGACGGGACCGGCGTATTTAGCGCCAAGATCCCGCACGCCAATATCCACGAACTCGTGTGGAAGTTCTCAGCTGACGATTCGGTGATCTGGCGGATCGTCGTGCCCCAACCACCTGGGAGCTGAACTCGATCTTGCGATGGTCCGTCAGCTGCTGACGGACCCCGTGACCTGCTGGGGCCTTCGGCGACCACGCTTTGGCGGCGGCGTAGTTCAGCGCGTACCTGTCGGACTGCGTGCGGCGCATGGGGGGTGTTCGTCCTCGGCGGGGGCCGTGCATCGTGAACGGGGTCTTTCGCAACCTGATGCGCGTCCTTGCCCTCTTCCTGGAGGGCGGATCGATGTGGCCTTCCCGGCTCAACCGTCCTGTACCGAAGGGGGATCGTTGTTGCGCAACGCAGTTCGGGCCGTGGCCGTCGCCGGTCTTGCCGTAATGCCCTTGCTGGGAGGGGCGGCGGGGGGGTCGGCCGCCGAGGGCGCGATCCCGGCTCCGGGTGGCAGCCCGTCTCCGAAGGTCCGCCTGGAGTACCACGTGGCCCAGAACCTCGCCCTGGAGGCGGGTGACGACATCTCGTTCAGCCTCGACGGGATGCCACCAGGATGGGACAAGGTCACGGTCACCTCCCCGGCCCTGCAGGAGCCGATCACCCTGACTCCCCTGAAGAAGGGGTCGACGCAGTCGGTCCAGGTGGACGCGCCAGGAACAGACCACCGCGTCCGCTCGGGCCTGCGCGCGGGCACCTACCCGGTCACCGCGACGAGCCACGGCCGTACCATCGCCACCGCACAACTCAAGGTCGCGGCCGAGAACTCGGCGCAGATCGACCGGTTCGTCATCGGCCCCCGGGACGCGTCCCCCGGCAGCGGCACGCCGGCCTCCCTCCGGCCGGGCAGTGACGTCCGGGTGGTCCTCACCGACCTGCGGGCCGCACCAGGGGAGAACTCCCTCACCGTCACGTCGCCCATCTTCAGCGGCCCGTTGACGATCAAGACGGACAGCCCGGACAACCCCGGCTGCAAATGCGACGACCCCGGCACGGTCTACGCGGGCCACGGACAGCTGCGAGGCGACGTACTCGACGGCCGCTACACCGTGTCCGTGGTCAGCCACCATGGGCAGCAGACCACGAAGCAGCACGTCACGATCGCCGGCCAGCCCATCGCGGACGGCGGCGGCCCTTCCTGGGCAGTCACCGGTGGCGTCGCGGCCGCGGGGCTGGCCCTCGCCTCCGGCGGCGCGGTCGCGGTACGGCGCCGCCGCTCACGGAAGGCTGCGCCCTCCGCGTAGCGGCGAACCCGGCGGCCGCGGACCGTCAACCCCGGGCGGCTCGAGCGGGCACCAGCGGGCGCGCGTCGAACTGTGCTCCCCGCCTTCCCCGCCTTCCTCGGTTCTTCCTTCATCTTTCCTTCGCTCCCTCCGGCCGCTTCGGTCCGGAGGAGGTTCGTCCATGACTCAGAAAGCATTCCTTGCATATCTCACACAGACGAATATCGCGCCTCGTGATCCTCGCGGCCGGAACTGCTCTGCTCCTGACCGGAGGGGGAAGCCTCGCCCAGGCGCAGGCCAAGGTTCAGCACGCCACATCGGCGCCCCACCTGTCCCCGGCGACGGTGCCGTCCGCCGGACCGTCCCCCGAAACGTCAGCCACACCGTCCGGTGAACCCGCGCCCCCGGCCTCTGCCAGCCCCTCGACCGGGACCGGCGCCGGGGAGCCCTCGGTCTCACCCTCGGCGAGCGCGAGCGGGTCCGCCGCGACCGAGACCGGCGACGACGACTTTTCGGACGAGGACGCCATCCGCTTCTGGACGCCTGAACGCATGGCCTCGGCCACCGACCCGGCGCGGCCCGCGCAGCAGTCGGACCCGAGCGCCAAAGCCCGGTTGCGGCGGGCGGCTCCGGCCGGTCCCGGCGTGGCGGCCGACATGCCGACCGCGGAGCACATCCTCGGCCTTCCGTCCGTCGGGACGATCTTCACCTACGACACGGACCCGACCACCCAGCGGATGCACGCGCACCATTGCACCGCCAGCGTGGTGGAGAGCCCCGGGCACAATCTGATCCTGACCGCGGGGCACTGCGACGGGGGCAAGGCCGTCTTCGTCCCCATGTACGCCGCCGAACAGACGCTGGACAAGCAGACCTTCGGCTTCTACCGGGTCGCCAAGTTCTTCACCGACAACCGGTACGTGCACAACAGCAAGAAGCCCATCTCCGACCTGGACTTCTCCTTCGGTCGGCTCGAGCCCTCGAAGAGCGGCAAGCAGGCGCAGGACGTGGTGGGTGCGAACACGCTGGTGCGCACGCCGGGTTACCTGAACAAGGTCACGATGCTGGGCTATCCCTCCAGCCACGACCCCGAGGACCACCCGGTGCGGTGCCCCACGCAGACGGAGGCGCTGCCCGGCTTCTACCAGATCCAGGCCAAGTGCCGTGGCATGTGGGGCGGTGTCTCCGGCGGCCCGTGGTTCTCCCGGGTCGACTGGAAGAAGGGCACGGGCGAGATCATCGGAAACGTCGGCGGCTACAACGGCGGCGGCAACGACGACAACGTCGACTGGCTCACCTACAGCCCCATGCACGGCGACTGGTTCTTCCGCCTGTACGACGAAGCGAAGAACAACCAGGTCGTCGCGCACGGGAGCACCTACGACCAGCCGCCGCTGCCGTACTTCATGGGCGGCGGTGATACCTGGTCCCACGCCAAGCTGCTGGCCTCGGGCGAGTACACCGGCGACGGTAAGGGCGACCTGATCGTGGTCTGGACCGACGGCGAGATCACCCTGTACACCGGCGACGGCAACGGCGGCTTCACCGGCGAGCGCCGGCTGGCCGCGCCGCACGGCATCTTCCAGAACGCCAAGTCCATCACCGGTGGGGACTTCTCCGGCGGCAACGGTTCGGACCTGCTCGTGGTGTTCGACTCCGGCGAGGTCAGGCTCTTCCCCGACGTCGGCACCAAGGGCGTGGAGGGCGGGATCAAACTGGCCGACGCCGGTTCCATCTGGAGCCACGCCGACCAGATCATCGGCGGTAGCTTCGGCACCGCGAAGTACGTCACCGACCTGCTGGTGCGCTGGAGCGACGGCGAGGTCACCGACTACACCGCCGTCGGCGACAAGGGTTTCGGCACCGAACACCGGCTGGAGAAGCCGAAGAGCGCCTGGACGGACGCCACCCTGGTGACCGCAGGCGACTTTACCGGCGGCAACAACTGGGACACCCTGGTGCGCTGGTCCGACGGACACGTCTCCCAGTTCCAGGAGACCGGTCCCGGCGGCGTCGGCACCGAGATCCGGATGGCTCCGGCCGGCAGCATCTGGTCCCACGACTCGGCGATGACAGCGGGCAGCTACGACTCCAACGGCTGGCCGGACGACCTCGTCGTCCGCTGGTCCGACGGCGAGACCACCATGTACACACACACCGGCGCCACCTTCGGCACCGAACACATGCTCGTCGCCCCGAAGTAACCACCCCATAACCTGTCCCACAGCCCAGGCGGATCCGGGTGACCGAACCCACCGCGCCACCCGGATCCCCCTGCAGGGCTACCCCCGGCGACTCGTTCGCCCACGGTTATGTCCAGCGCATTCCGATGGCGGAGAGCTGCTCGACGCGTTCGGGGGTGAGCCTGGCGGCCCGGGAGCGTTGGTTGCTGATCCATGCACCGAGCCGGAGCTGCCGCTCCTCCTGGTGCTCGCCGACGATCGTCTCGATGTGTTTCCTCGGTACGCGCAGGTGTCCTTCGCGCTGGTAGTACTGCTTGGCGGCCTGATAGTTCATCGCCCACTTGTCCGCCTGCGTACGGCGCGGCTTGGGTTTCTCGTCTTCGGCCGCGGGTGTGATCCCGAGGATGTGCTCACGCATCCACTGCTGGACGCCTGTGAGCTTGTCCCAGCCGAGCCGCTGGGTGCGTACCCACCGGCCGAGGTCTTCGCCCTTGTGCACAACGTCACCTGGCGACGTGGGCAGTGTGCCGCCGGCCTCCAGGTGCTGCCGGACGAGGTGGAAGGCGCGCTGCCATTCCACTGGCCAGGTGGGGCACCACGAGGGGTCGATGTCCTCGAGCTGTTCGCGCCGCTCCTCCGACAAGGCGCCGACCGTCGACTGAACTGGCAGGCCGTCGGCGCGCCGCTGCTCGATCTCCTGCGCCCGCCGTGCGGCGGCGCGGGCGTTCTTCAGCCAGATGCCCACCCGGTACCCCTGGTGGGTGGCATCTGTCGGTGCCAGGAGGTGGCCCGCCTCAGCTGCCCACCCACGGGCGGCGGCCAGGCCCTCCTCCCACGCGACGTCGAAGTGTGACCAGACCATGCCGAGCTTTTCCAGCTGCGCGGCGCGGTCGGCGTCCATGTCGCCGGGGTCTGTCAAATGAAAGATCGTGTAAGTCCGTGACGTGACAGGTTGGTCGGGGGCTCGTCGTGGGTCCCCTGGCCTCCGGATCGGACGGACATGAGTGAGAAGGAGAATCCGGCGGTCGAGCCGGATGAGCTGGAGGACGAGGTCGTCGAGCGGTTGATGGACCGTGCCGATGCCTCAGGGACCGCCCTGCTGGGTGAGGGCGGGCTGTTGACGGAGGTGACCCGGGCCGTGCTGGAGCGGGCCCTGGAAGCCGAGATGACCGGCCACCTGGGTTACGAGAAACACGATCCTGCTGGCCGCGGGTCGGGCAACAGCCGCAACGGCACCTCGCCCAAGACAGTGCTGACCGATGCCGGAGCGGTGACGGTCGCCGTTCCCCGCGACCGCAACGGAGCGTTCGATCCGAAGATCTTGCCGAAGGGTGCCCGGCGCCTGGCGGGCTTCAACGAGCGGAGGCACCGACGACGCCCGCGTACGTCACCTCACCCTCGCCCTGCCCCCACAGCACGCCGCCCGCCTCCTCCAGGCCCAGGAGGCCATGCCGGTTGGGTAGACCGGCGCAGCGGGCAGGACCGCGTCCGTGTCCTCGGCGGCCCCGGCCACGGCGGCCGCGTCGGTGACGTCACCCGCCACCGTCTGCGGGGCATCCGACGTCACTCCGAGGGGACGCAAGGCCTGTTCCGCCCGGCCCGGGTCGCGGACCGGGCGGTCGTACGTGTGCCCGGTGCCGGACCGAGGCGGTCACGGGGGTGAGCGCCCGGGAAGGCGGTGCCGCCTGTCACGCATACGGGCATGCCTGCCTGCTTTCGTCGAGTCTGGAGGCGCGGTCACGGCCGGGAGGACATCAGCTCCCTGTGGATGTCCTCGAGCCCGCGAGCCCTGGTCTCGGGTCCGACGCGCAGGAAGACCAGGGCCGCCAGGAGCAAGGGCACCGCGCCGATGGCGGCGGTCGTGCCGATGGAGGGGACGGTCGCGGCCGCGACGGTGAGCGAGAGGATCAGTACGCCGCCGATTTTGGTCATGCCGGCCGCAAACCCTGTGCCGCGTGAGCGCACGAGTGTGGGGTACACCTCGGCGGCGTAACCCGCCATCACGGCCACGACGGAGCTGACTCCGGACAGGGGCACCACGAGGAGTATGGAGAGCAGCAGGTGGTCCTCGGCCAGGGCATCGCCCGCCAGGATGAAGCCGATGAGTGTGAGTCCCGTGATGCCGGACACCGTGACGAGGGTTTTCCGGCTGCCCCAGACGCCGTACATCCACGCGGCGAGCACGGTCAGGGGCAGGCCGATGAGCGCGCTGTTGCGGACGACGTAGTCCGAGTTCACTTCCGAGTAGCCCAGATGCTGCAGGTTGGTGGGCACCCATAGTTGGAAGCCGAAGGTCATCAGGCCGGCACCGAGGCCGAGGATGGTGATCGCGACGGTGGGCCACAGAAGAGGGCGGCGCAGCAGTGTCAGGTAGCTGCCGCGGTCGACCGCTTCGCGGACCGCGCTCTCCTGCTCGTCGCTCTCCTCGGCGACCGCGCCGTAGCGTGCGAGGACTTCTTCGGCGTCCTCGCGGCGGCCACGGGCCAGGAGGAACCGCGGTGATTCGGGGATCCACCGGTTCAGGGCGATGAAGAGCAGTCCGGTCGGCAGGCCGAGCAGCCAGAGGATCCGCCAGCTGTAGGTCGGGGTGAGCTCAGCGGCGAGCCAGCTGGTGATGACGTACGCGCCTGCGATGTCGCCGCCGATGAGCACCATCAGCCACCCTCGGTGCCGGGCCGGTACGGTCTCGGCGAGCAGGGTGAACGTGATGGGGAGCATGCCGCCGGCGCCGATGCCCATGAGCATGCACATCACCAGATTCCAGATGAACCCCGGCATCGCGCCGCAGATGGAGGTGGTCACGAAGAGCATGCCGGCGAAGAGCAGGGACGCCCGGCGCCCGATTCGGTCTCCCAGCCATCCCCAGAGCAAGGAACCGATCACCGTGCCGGTGATGCCGGCCAGCGGCAGCCAGGACACGGGGATGTGCCCGTGCGGGTTCATGGGCGACTTCAGGCCGTACTCCTGTGCGACCCCGGGGGCGACGAAGGACAGGGTGGTCGGCTTCATCACGTCGATCGTCACGGCGATCGCCAGGACGATCAGGAGTGCCACGTGCTGGCTCCTGATCGGCGCGTCGTCGAGGGTGCGGATCCGGATGCGCGCGGAACTGCGCCGGATCTCCTTCCCGTTGCGGGGCACGAGGCCGTACAGCACCGCGAGCAGTCCTGCGCCGATCAGCACCATCCCGACGATCATCGGTGTGTCGGGCCGCATGCCGTTCATGTGGTAGCCCATGCTCCGGGCGCTCACATACATGGGCAGGTGCAGCAGGACCCCTGCGGTGCAGGCGAGAGTGCCGGTCCAGAAGGCCAGCGGGTGCTCGAAGCCCCGGTTGACGGTGCTGCGGGCGGGGGCTCCTCGTGCGGTGCCGGACACGAACACGGGCATCCTCCAGTCACGTACCGGTGGGCTGGTGGAGCCGAGATCGTCGGCGCCGCTGTCATCGTCTGGCAACGGATGGGGTGATGGCTTCTCACAGATTGCTCCGTGCGCTTCTTTTCGCAACCCTGTCCGGTCTGTCTGCGAGAGCCGTCTGCGTGCGCGGGCCGAGGGATCGCCGCTGTCCACCGAACGGCACGCCGGGACCGCTCGCGGCCGTCACCGGCGCGAGCCGCGACTGCGGCCCGCCAGATCGCGGCCGCACGGCTCACGGCAGGAGCCGGGTCGTCGCGGTCGCCCGCACTGCCGGTGCGTTCGGGGAACTATGTGCCGAACCGGGCCACGGATTCATCCCCGTGGCCGCAGGCACGGCGCCCCGTCGCTGCAGCCCGGACGTGAGGGAGCCGTACTTCGCCTCGCATCGACCGGACACCTCACCGAGCGCACCGCGGACGGGACGACCCCCACCCGGCGAGAAACACATCGGGAGGTAATACGTGCTTCGCTCACGTTGAACGCCCTCTGGGAAGCCGTCCGCATTCCGTTCAGCGGTTTTGACCAGTCGAACGATGAGTTTCTGCGGGCGGCAGGGTCAGTACGGGCATGACTGCACTGAACATGCCGCCGGTCGTCTCCCGCACGGAGTGGCTGGCCGCGATCGACACCCTGCGCGGCCGGGAGAAGGCGCACACCAGAGAGGGCGACGCGATCGCCGCCGCGCGGCGACGGCTGCCCATGACCGAAGTGGACCCATCGACTCCGCTCGTCGGAGGCAGCGGAGCCGTCCCCCTGCTCGACGTCTTCGAGGGGCGCACCCAGCTGTTCGTGTCGTATCACATGTGGCACGACGGCCGCCCCGCCGCCGACCAGTGCGAGGGCTGTACCTTCTTCACCGGCCAGGTCCGCGAACTGTCCTATCTGCACCAGCGTGACGTCACCTTCGCCGTCTTCTGCCAGGGCCCCTTCGAGGAGTCCGACCGATACCGCCGCTTCATGGGCTGGGACATGCCCTGGTACTCCGTACCCGCCGAGTCCCACGAACGGCTCGTCGCCGGGCGCCACTTCGGGATGAAGGCGTGCTACCTCCGCGACGGCGACCGCGTCTACGAGACGTACTGGACCATCGGCCGCGGCGTCGAACCCATGGCGCCCTCCTACGGCATCCTCGACATGACCGTCCACGGACGGCAGGAGACCTGGGAGGACTCCCCGCCGGGCTGGCCGCAGCCGTACGAGATCCTCGGCCAGCAGTTCCGCAAGGACGGACGGCCGACCGCGCAATGGGCTCGGATCGCCGCCGGGCACGACGACGACATCCTCGGCGGACAGGCCGGCACGGGCGGCCCGGGCCGCTGCTGTTCCTGAAGCCGCAGCGGATGGCGAAGCGGCGACAGGCCACCCTCGCCGACGGGGTGACCGGCCATCGCGGCTGTGACATGCACGGTCCGGCGGGCAGGAACGGCGGCGGGCCCCGCAACGGCAAGCGGTCCGGGGCGAGCGACGTCGGCCCGGTCGGGGTCGCGGGTCCCCGGGACCGTCGGGGCGGCCTCGAGTGGCAGATCGCCAGGAAGTGACAGCGTCGCCACCGGCGTCGATCCCCCCCCCACTTCACCGGGACCTGCCCCGACACGCACCCGGCGATCGTGCGGCTCTGGGAGAACTCCTGGGACGGTTCCCGCCGTTCCTGCGTCTTCGACGCCGAGATCCGCCGGGTCGTCCGCACGGCCGACGCGACCGGGTCCGCACCGCCCGCATCCGCCGGGCGGTGCGGACCCGCGGCCGCTTCCCATCCGAAGCAGCCGCGTTGAGATCCGTCTACCTCAAAGTCATGCGCCCGGACCCGGCCGGCACCGGCCGCGCGCGGCGGACCAGCCGTGGGAAGCGAGGCCTCCAGGCACGGGCATCGTCTTCGGCGGAGGCCTCTCAGCAGCCCGCATCGGACTCACCCGCCACCCCGGTCACCTCGTTGAGCCGACAGTTGCCGGTTCGGCGGGGCGATCGCTGCTGTCCTGGCGGCTCCGGGCCGGCGGTGACGCGGACTGCCGGAGCCGCCCGTCTCGTTTCTCGCGGCATAGAAGGATTAGGGACGTCATCAGGCGTTATGCCGTGGAGAGCGAGGTTCCAGCTGCGCTGGAAGAGCGTGGTTGTGTTGATGTTGGCGGTGGGGCGGAGGTGTTGGGTGCCGTTGAGGAGGAGAGTGATGAGGGTGGTGACGTCGTCGGGATGAGTGGTGCTGTTGAGGTGGCCGTTTTGGTGGGCATCGTGGGTGAGGCGGGTGGCTGCGGGGAGCCATAGATATGTCCAGTTGGTGCGGGCGCGTTCGTGGGAGAGGCGTACGGCGCAGCGGACAAGTGGGTCGCTTTCGAGTAATTGGCTGAGTGCGGTGACGAGGTCGGTGAGGCTCTGGAGGGGGGGTGCGGTTTGCGTGTTGATGCGTTGTACGACGGTGCGGGTGGTGTTCCAGCCGTCTTCTTCGATGGCGTCCGCGAGGTCGGCTTTGCTGGAGAAGTGGAAAGTGAGCGCGCCCATGGAGATGTCGGCTGTCTTGCAGATCTGAGACAGGGAGGCGCCGTGGAAGCCGTCTGCGTTGAACGCGTGGGCGGCGGCTTTAATCAGGAGTGTGCGAGTGCGCAGTGCCCTCGCCTGCTTGGCCATCTACTCTCCGTATCTGCCCGGTTTTTGCGTAGAGATCAGACTGGTGGGCCCGGGGGGTCGGGGCAAGCCGGAGTTGGCTGAGTAGTACGGCGGAATCCCTATGAGGGACATGTGTGCTGAACGCGTGGCGAAGCAGACCGGACGGGACATGGAGGGGGGTGAAAAAAAGAGGGCGCCCGCTATTCTTTTCAGGTGTTCGCCCGTCACCCGGCCGACAGGGGAGTTGCGCTGTGCTTACGTCTCGATCGCTACGGCTGCGGGCCTCGTCCTTTGACTTCGCGGAACAGGTTTTCGGCCATCTGCCGCGTGCTGACCAGCGCCGTTGGGCCCATGCCTACCTGGTGGCACTTCTGCGTACGCCGGGGAAGAAGTCGGTGCGCCGGCTTGCTCGGTCCCTGTCCGATTCGGCCACGGCGGCGCAGTCGTTGCATCAGTTCGTCAATGCCAGCCCCTGGCCGTGGGAGCCGGTGTACCGGAAGCTGATGCGGTGGGCGGAGCAATGCACGGTTCCTCGTGCGTGGACTGTCGACGTGGCGGTACTGCGTAAGCGGGGGGAGCATTCTTGTGGTGTCCACCGGCGTTTCATCCCGGGCACCGGGCGATCGGTCAACTGTCAGATAGGCATTGGGGCCTTTTTGGCCACGGACCATGATGCGCTGCCGGTGGGCTGGCGGCTGTTGCTGCCCAGGATCTGGATCGAGGATCCTCAACGCCGTTCCCGCACGCGTATTCCGCAGGACGCTGCTACGCGGAGTCTTGAGGGGAGTGCCCTGGACCTCATCCGGGCGATGGGGGACCGGACTCAGCTGGCCGAGGTGCCGGTGGTCGCCGATCTGAGTATGCATTGCGGGAGCAGTACGCTGGCGCGTGGGTTAAGTCTGCAGGGGCGGGATTTTGTCATCGGGGTGCCGGCGAGTCTGCCGGTGGTCGCGAGCCGGCAGCTGCGGGCCCAGCACCAGGACGGCAGTGGAGAGCCGGCGGTCATGGATGCGGGCAAGCTCTTTGACCCCGTCCACAGTGAGCGCACGGGCCTGGACGTGCACACCTCGCGCGAGGGGCGGGGGAACTCTCCGCTCATCCAGTCCAGCATCGTGCGTCTTGCGGGGCGGGGAGCGGATCTGGCCGCCCAGCGGAGTTACCGGCTGCTCGGCATCCATTCCCACCGGTCTGGCCGGCCGCTGAATCTATGGCTGACCAGTATGGTGAACCGGCGTCTTGACGAGGTCGTGGAGCTGACACAGTTGCAGACACGGTCGGTGCAGACCCTCGAGCGGCTCGAACAGGACTACGGACTGCTCGACTTCGAGGGCCGCTCGTATCCGGGCTGGCATCACCACATGGCGCTGATGTCCGCTGCCTACATGCACCGCCGGCTCAACCTGCCGGATTCCTGAACGCCCCCGAGGTACCGGCCGCGGGCGGGGCCGACGAGGCGGCCCCGCCCTGCAGGCGTGTTCGGCGAACCATGATCACCCGGACCGTGCCCACACCCCTTCCCGGCCTCACCACTGGAACATGACGCGACGTCACAGACGAGTGGCGTCAGCCGGCGGGATCCGCTGCACGCCGTGCCCCGACCGAGAAGGACTGCTCCGGTCCCCTCACCGAGTCCCCGCAGAACCCGGAACGGGGCTCCGTCGGCGTCCCGTTCGCCATGCTCCGCGCCAGTGACCCCTGCGAGCCGAGAACCCCACGCATCGCTCGACGAAGGACACAAACGCCCCCGCAGGGCAGCCGACCTCGCTACGCCGCCGTGCGCCGCGCGGCCTCGCCGCCCGGCAACGCGAGCAGCACCGGCGGATCCAGCGGATCCACGGCGCGCAGAACGATGTCGACGGGCATCACCCGCATCCCGGCATGCACGGTGACCGGGCCGTGGCGGCCGACAGCCAGGCTCTCGGGAGCGCTCCCTGCGCGCCCCGCGGGAGCGGACGGGGCCCCGTAGGGGACGGAATGAGCCAGCACATGCCAGGTCCCGGGAGGCACGTCGTCGAGCTGGAAAGGACCGGGGCCGTCCATCACGACATACCGCACCGGCAGACCCTGGGGTATGGAGCTGGGGAACAGCCCGACAAAGACCTGCCCCAGAGCCCGGTCCCCGGGCAATACCACGCGGCCGCGAAGCGGCGCCAGATGCGGCGAATCGGGGCCCGACCCGGGGGCGGTGAGCAGTTCCACCACCCTTCCGCCCAACTCCCGGAACTTGCTGGGTGGAACACCTACACAGGCCTTGAAACGTGAACTAAAGGTACCGATACTGCAATAGCCCACATGACTGCTCACATCGGCCACGCTCAGATCCGTGCTGACCAGAAGACGCTTGGCCTCCTGCAGTCGCAGAGCGGACAGAAACCGGCGTGGAGAAGTGCCTGTGACACTCCGGAACACGCGCGTGAAATGAAATTTGCTGAACATGGCTGTACGCGCCATGTCATCGATCGTCAGCTCCTGGCCCAGATTGACATACATTTCCTCGATTACCCGGAGAATGGCCTTTTCGACGGAGGTGGAACTCATGGGTTTCCCTTCAGAACTCTCGGGCCGGGACGAGGGATTGGAGAGCACATATTTCTCACTTGTTGCGAGAGGACCGCCGGTCGGACAGCTCCTCAGCGAATCGACGCCACGTGTCCGAACATTTCATCGCGATGTCCGTGACGGCCTCGACGTCATGGGCGGGTATGGCATTGATACGCCTGCGCCATGCCTCGTCGGTGAAGAAATGAGCGTGCAGCCAGCGGATGAATTCACGGCCCGACTCGGAATGCCGCAGGGACGGATCGCCGGCCAGCACACGCAACGTCTCCAGTGCTCCCCGCGCCGTGGCCGACCTCGGCCGGCGGGCCGACGGCTGCCTGCCCTCCTGCGGCACCGGTGCCTGCAGACCCCTGTCGCCGGCCCGGCCCGCCGCGGCATCACTTTGCGGCGGCGCCCCCGGTGGGGGAACCGGCTCCTCACCCCGCAGCAGCCGCTGCCGCACATCATGGGCGGTCCCCAGCGACAGTCCGGTCTCCTGAGCCACGGCTCGCAGCGGCATGCCCGGCCGACTGGTCATCAGTTCCGCAGCACGCCGGCGCTCCGCCGTGCGGTCCAGGGGATGCGCCCTGCCATCCCGTCCCACACGGACGTTCGGCTGCGGATTCTCCACAGCTGAACGGCGCCGCACGTCGGCCACCGTCTTCGCATCCAGGCCGGTGTACACGGCGATACTCCGGTCGGACATGGCAGGGAACGACACCAGAATCCGCTCCGCCGCCGCCCGCCGATCCGCAATCGACAGCGGCAGACCATGGGCAATGTTGCGGGCGACCGACTGGATGAAGGCCTCGTCCTCCGGACCGTCGAAGAACTGGGCGTCTATGAGCTCGACCCCCAGTGACGATGCCGCCCGAAGACGATGCATTCCATCGATCACTCTCATGGTCGGCCGGTGGACCAGTATCGGCGGCAGCGACTCGAATACTTCGGCGAGCCTCTGAGCATGCGCCTCGTCAATTCCATTGAGACGCGGCGTGTCCGCCGGCGCAAGGCTGATGATCCGTACAGGCTGCGTGAAATGTGCCGGTAGGTCCATGACTCTTCCGGAAGAGCTGTTCAAGGACGCTCCATACAGAAGTAGCGAATTCGAATCCTGCATGCGGGACATGGCGCTGTGGTGAGATCGACGACTGCGATGGGAGGGGGGTGACGTGAAACCGCCTGGAAGCCTACAGGGCAACTGGTTGGTAATAAGAGTTCGGCCAGGAGATGCGGAGACTCTGGCTAGTTTCTACCGTAAACTACCTCAACCGCTTGAACAGATACACCCGTTGCTTGAACCCGCCGGGCCGACCTAGCGTTCTTATCGTTCGCAGAGTTCCGGCACGTACGAGGGAGAAAGAAGTTGAATGGCGAAGCAGCCGGGGACGATCTGGCCGAATACCGCACACTGACCCTCGAGGCTTACGCAGACACCATCGTTCCGGGCGAAAAGCGCGGACCGGGGGACCGGTCGGTCGCAGGCGCCGCCCCCGGAGGCGGCGCCGTCGCGGCCGGCGCCCTGGAACTGCTGCACTGGGACGCCACCGGCATCTCCGGCGATCTGGACACGCTGGCGGACCTGCTCAACGACCACGCCCGGCGCTACGCCGCACACGCGAGTATCGAACCCGACACCTCCGTGCCCCCCTTCGTGGCCCTGGAGTTCGCCGACCGTGTCGCCCTGGTGCAGCAGCTGACCCGCCCCGGCCACCCGGAGAAGGACCTGTGGGTCCTGCTCGCCCTCTTCTCCAACATGGCCTACGACTCCGCCGCACACCGGAACACCGCCGAGGCGCTCGCCGAGGGCCACCCGGGTCTGACGGCCCTGGGAATCCCGCGGCCCGACACGGACGGATTGTGGCGCTTCAAGGTCCCCGGCTACGGCCGGGAACTCGCTCGCCTCCACCCCGACACCACGCCCTCAGGGAGCCCGGCATGAGCACCAGCACCGAACACACCGACGTCCTGGTGGTCGGAAGCGGCTTCGGCGGGGCGATAACGGCCTACCACCTGGCCGCCGGCGGAGCCAAGGTCACCGTCCTGGAACGTGGCCCCTGGCTCAAGAACACCGACTTCGAGCACGACTACAAGCTCGGCTCCTCCTACACCCGGGCCTTCGACTTCGTGGTCGGCGACGGAATGAGCGTGCTCGGCGGCAACTGCGTGGGCGGCGGCAGCGTCGTGTACTTCGCCGCGATGCCTCGCGCCCCGCGCTTCGTCTTCGAACGCCACGGCAGCATCGGACGGCGCATGTGGCCCGCAGCGCTCAGCCGGGACACCCTCGAGCCCTGGTACGACCGGGTGGCCGAGTCCATCTCGATCAGCAAGCAGGAGTGGAGCGACGTCAGCTACGCCGGCGGACTGTGGGCCGCCGCCTGCCACCACGCCGGCCGCACCGCCAACCCGCTGCCCACCGCGGTGGACAGCACTTCTTGCGTCAACTGCAACTGGATGATGGCCGGCTGCCGGTTCGACGCCAAGCAGTCCCTGCTGCTCAACTACCTCCCCGCCGCCCTCGCCCACGGCGCCCACATCCGGCCCCTGCACGAAGTCCAGCACATCGCCCGGAACCACGACGGCTCCTACCGGGTCCACTACAACGTCATCGACGACGAGGACTATCGCATCCACACCGGCGGCGGCACCATCGACGCGAAGATCGTCGTCCTCGCGGCCGGCGCCGGCGCCACCCCCGTCATCCTCCAGCGCAGCGAGCCCGCGCTCGGCCAGATGCCGCACGCCGTCGGACGCTACTTCTCCGGCAACGGCGAACGCCTCAACACCGCCGTCATCGACGAGAAGAAAGCCGCCGAACTGCTCGGCCTGGATCACACCGGCACCCCCGCCTACGCCGCCAACCACATCGGCAAGGGCCCCACCGTCGCCAGCTGGGACCGCCTGGACGGATCGCTGCCCGAATACTCCCGCTACTCACTGGAGCAGCTGTACTTCCCGCCCGGCCTGGGCACCATCCTCGCCCAGGCACCCGACGCCACCGGGCCGACCTGGTTCGGCCCGGAGAAGAAGCAGCTCCTCCAGCGGTGGACCTCCTGGCTGACGATCTTCACCATGATCGAGGACGACAACGAAGGCGTCTTCGGGCCGCCGCCGGCCACCGGCAACGCCCACCGCATCTCCCAGCAGATGCTCGGCCGGGGAAACCTCCGATACGACCCCACCGCCAACACCCTCGGCGCCTGGGCCCAGTCCGACGCCGAGGTCAAGGAGATCCTGGAGAAGGACGGGCTGGCCAAGGTCATGCCCTGGACGAACGATCTGGTCGGTGCCTACACCGTCCACCCGCTCGCCTCCTGCCGGATGGGAGACGACGCCCGCACCTCAGCCCTGGACGACCGCAACGAACTGCGCGGCCACCCCGGAATCTTCGTCACCGACGGCTCCGCCGTACCCGGTGCCCTGACCGTCAACCCGGCCATGACCATCGCCGCTCTCGCAGAGCGCGCTATCCCCGGCATCGTGCAAGCGGCACAGCGCAGAGGAGTTCCCGTCGACTACGGCGCCCCGGCCCCCGACGGATCCCGCAGCGCCCGCGACAACGCCATGACCCAGCTTCCCACCCTGCTCGGCGCCGACTCGTAGGCGACCGACGGGCAGACCCGCAACACCGGCCACGACCCTCCAGGCCCGCCCCGCAACCCGCCCGGTCGACGACCGCGGAGAGCACTGCGGAGCGGACCAGGCCGGCCAACCCCGGCGAGTTGCTTTACGAGACCAGCCACCACGGCAGCAAAGGACAAGGATCACGAGCGACTACGTCGAGTATGGCCCCACGGCCGGCTTCGAGGAGACCGGCCTTGTCGACGTCTCCTGCCTCAACCACCCGTGCCGACAGGGCCGCTGCCGCGAACTGCTCCGCACACAGACGGCCCTCGCCGCACCCGCCGGGGCCCAGGACGACCTCAAGCTGTTCACCCTGAAGGTGATCTCGGCGCATTCTTCCCCGGGATCACCCCCTTCGACGAGCTGTCGATCCGTGCGGCCGGCCGAGCCGCGCCCGGCCCGGCTGGAATTCACCATCGACCACGTAAAGGCGGCCCAGGACGGCACCGAGACTGTGGGCGCCCGCGGACCCCCCGCATGCGCGGACCGACACCGCCACCGTCCCTTCCCCCATCCCCGACGCGCCGGCCCTGGCACTGGAACCCTGCGCCGCACAGGTCCGGACGATCGCCGGCCGGGCCGCACCACCTCGCTTTCTCGTCATCGCCCGCACTCCCGCACGCCGGGGCAGGCGCGTCAGCCCGACGCACCGTCCACCCCGGCCCACCCGGTGGGCCGCATCCGGCATCACGCCCCGACCCGGCCCACAGCACATCCGACCCCGCCAGCCCAACCGAGGAGAACCAAGCCATGGCCACCCTGCAGGACACCCTCAAGGACCTGTCCGCCGACACCGAGGAGATCGCCCGCCTGGTGGCGAGCCTGGACGCTCCCGCCTGGCAGACTCCCACCCCGGCCCCCGGCTGGACCATCGCCGACCAGATCGCCCATCTGACGTTCATCTTCCGGCTGGCGAAGACCGCCGCCGCCGACCCGCAGACCTTCGCCTCCATCGCCGCGGGAGCCGCCCACGACTTCAACGGCGCCGTCAACGCCGCTCTCCAGCAGTTCAACGACATACCCCCGCAGCAGCTGCTGGCCGCCTACCGGGCCGAGGGCGAGGCCTGCGTGCACGCCCTGGCCGCCGTCCCCGAGGGCCAGCTGGTGCCGTGGCTGGTCAACCCGCTTCCCCCCGTCGTGCTCGCCTGCGCCGGCATCATGGAGCTCTTCGGCCACGGACAGGACATCGCCGATGCGCTCGGCGCCCGCAGGGAGCCCACCGACCGGCTGCGCCACCTGGCCGAGTTCGCCTTCCTCACCCGCGACTTCGGCTACCAGGCCCGTGGCATGACGGCCCCCTCCGAGCCGTTCCGCTTCGAACTCACCGCACCCTCCGGGGAGATCTGGCGTATCGGCCCGGACGACGCCACGCAGACAGTGAGCGGCCCCGCCCACGACTTCTGCCTGCTGGTCACCCGCCGCCGGCACCGCGACGACCTGGCGCTGTCCGCCACCGGACGGGACGCGGACCAGTGGCTCGACATCGCGCAGGCCTACCGCGGTCCCGCGGGGGAGGGCAGGATGCCCGGGCAGTTCGCAGACCACCGCGCATGAGCCGAGCATCTACCGGCCGCCCGACGCGGCAGCCCAGAAGCCCTCCAGGAGCAGATCATGACCCCTGTCGCACTGCACGGCGTCACCGTGATCGGCTGCGGACTGATCGGCACCTCGATCGCCCTGGCCCTGACCCGCGCAGGAGTACAGGTCTCGCTCACCGATCACGAGGACGACGTCCTGGACCGAGCCTGGCGCATGGGAGCCGGAACACCCCTGGCCCACGACCAACGACCCGCCGACCTCGTGGTGATCGCAACCCAGGCGTCCGCAGCCGTCGACACCCTCTACGAAGCCCAGGCCCGCGGCCTCGGCCACTCCTACACCGACATCGCGGGCTCCAAGCGGGAAATCTGGCAGGAGGCCGAACTGCGCGCCTGCGACCTGTGGGGCTACCTGCCGGGACATCCCGTCGTGGGTCCCGACCTCCGCCACCCGGACGCGGCACGGGCGGACCTGTTCGCCGAACGGCCCTGGATCCTGTGCCCCTATCCCCTCGTGGAACCGGCCGCGCTGGCCGCGGCGGACGAACTCGTCTCCCTCTGCGGCGGGCGCCGCCGTGACATGACACTCACCGAGCACGACCGGTTCAGCGCAGCACAGCGCCGACCGACCCACTCCGGCCCGCGTCGCCGGCACCGGCCGCCGGCCGGCGCGCCGCGACGCGGGCCCTCACACTGAGCCGACCCACCGGCCCACCACGACCCACGGCCCACCCCCCGCACGACACACCGAGCCTGCCGCCTGCGTCCTGCCCGTCGTCCGCTCCACACCCAAGGGCCCCGGTCAACGACCGGGGCCCTTGGGTGTGGACACACGGCACGTGCGGCCCGGGACCCGCAAGCCGGGCCGACGGGACCGGCACGGGGAACGCGCGCCCGGGCCCCGGCGGGGCCGCCACCGTCACAACCGGTAGGTGACGCCGGTCAGCTCCTGCGACTCCCGCCACAGACGGCGCTGTATCCGCCCGTCCAGCGCCACCCGCCCCGGCCGGACCACCCCCGGGTGCCCCTTTGTCCCGGTCAGCCCGAGCGGGCCGTAGTACTCCCCGCCGCGAACGGCCGGATCCGTCGCCGCCCGCAGACCGGGCAGCGCGCCCATCCGGGCCGGCTGCAGGAACAGGGGCCCGAACAGTGCACCGAACCTGCGGACCCCGCCCGGGATCTCCCGCCCCAGGCCGGTCGCGGCCAGCCCGGGGTGAGCGGCGACCGCGAGGATGCCGGCACCGGCCTGCTCCAGCCTGCGCTGCAACTCGAGAGTGAACATCAGGTTGGCCAGCTTGGAGCGGCTGTAGGCACCGAATCGGCTGTAGCGGCGGCCGGGCCGGGCCGGCGCGGCACCGATACGGCCCAGCCGGTGCAGGTGACTGCTGACCGTCACCACGCGCGCACCAGGAGCCGCCCGCAACGCATCCAGCAGCAGGCCGGTGAGGGCGAAGTGCCCCAGATGATTCACGCCGAACTGCAGCTCATGACCCTCATCGGTGAGCGACTCGGGCGTCCACATCACACCGGCGTTGTTGATCAGCAGATCGATCCGCGGCCACTGGTGCCGCAGCTCCTTGGCAGCCGTGCGCACCGAGACCAGACTGGCCAGGTCGAGCGGCTGCACGGACAGACCGGCCCCCGGCACCTCCGACCTGATCCGCTCCGCCGCGGCGCGCCCCCTGTCCGCATCCCGCACGGCCAGCACGACATGCGCACCCAGCTGCGCCAGCGCGCGCGCCGCCTCGAAGCCGATACCGGAGGTGGCACCGGTCACCACCGCTGTGCGGCCACTCTGGTCCGGTGCGTCGGCAACCGTCCAGTACGTCCTGGAACCCATCGGATCTCTCCTTTTCCCGCGGCCGGGGCACGCCCGCGCCGCAGCACTTTGGCCGCAGCCGTCTCAGGCGGGCGAGGCCCGCGGGAGATGGCCCTGCGCCACGATCTGCAACGCCGCCGCCGGGTCGGTCGGCACCGCCTCCACCACATCGCGGCCGCCGGTCAACCGGGCTGCGGCAAAGGCGCTGTGGGAGGCCGGGCAGAACTCCGTGCCGGTCAGCTCCGACACATACGCCGCGATCAGCTCACGCTCGCCGCGACCCAGCGACGACGGCGCGTGCGGCAGCACGCCGGCGGGCCGGCTCGCCGGTGTCGGGGCGGACGGGTCGGAAGAGCGCAGATTGCCCGGGAGGCCGTTGCCGGGTTCGACGTGCACCATCTCGCACTCCCTTCATCGACGGGACAAGGCGGCCTGCGGCGACAGCAGCTCCTGCACGAGAGCGAGAGGCGGTCTCTCGATCAGATAGAAATGGCCCCCGCCGACCGCACGGCTGCCGTAGGCACCGCGGGTCTGCCGTGACCAGGCGGTGGCGTCGTCCCGGCTGACCAGCGGATCGCTGTCCGCCACGATGGATGTGATCGGACAGTCCAGCGGCGCGCCGGGCCGGCAGGTGTACTCCCAGCAGATACGCAAGTCCGCCGCGACGTACGGGAAGAACAGCTTCAGCAGGACGGGATGGGCCAGCAACTCCGGGTCCGTACCGCCCAGGCTGACCAGAGCCGCCGCCAGCGCATCCTCGGACAGATCGCCCCGGACACCGAACGCATCGCCGGGCGCCATCTGGGTCTGCGGGGCATGAGCGCTGGAGACGATGAGATGGCTCACCGGGACGCCGTCCCGTTCCAGCAGCCGCGCGGTCTCGAAGGCGACCCAGGCGCCCATGCTGTGCCCGAACAGAGTGACCGGCCGGTCCGCAAGAGCACCGATCGCCCGCGCCGCCCCTGCTGCCAGTTCCGCCACACCGGTGGCATACGGCTCCGCCGCACGCTCGGCACGCCCCGGATAGCAGACGGCATGCACTTCTGTGCCGGCGAACGCAGTAGCCCAGGACCGGAAGACCGACGCCGATCCTCCCGCGTGCGGGAAGCACACCAGGTGCCGTGCCGCGCCGGGCAGTGGCGACATGCAGTTCAGCCAGGTCATCCCTGTTCCCCTCTTCCCCTCACCCACGCCTGCGACGCATCGCGTCGTGACTCTTCGAGGCGGCGGACAGCGCATCACGTTCCTGCCCGCCGAAAGTAGAAGGGCCGCTCGCCTCTGGCAAAGACCCCACTCCACTCAGGCGACTTGTCCAGGTCGACGCGTCCGGCGGCGCACTGCCGGCCGGCCCGGAGCATGGGCGAAGACGTCGGCCCCCTGCGAGGCCCCCGCCGTTTCGGATGTGCGGGCGTGTCACCGTGGTGCAGATCCTCGTGCGTCAAGGCCCGGTGTGGGCGAGCAGAGCTGTATCGGGCAACACCGCCTCTACTGAGGCGACTTGCCGGTATCGAGCCGTGGGCGGCTTCTGGCTGCCCGAACGCAGCACGGGCGAAGATGTCCGTCTCCGGCCGGGGTGTCACGGTGGGGGAGCCCGGGCTGCAGGCTGTGGCTGCTGCGACCGGATCCGGAGAACCCCGGGTACGGACACGTCGCCGGAGTGAACCCGAAAGGGACTCGGAATGGACATGCACATCGCCAGGCAGCCGTCACTTCAGAGAACTCAGGATGCACCCATGGAGCAAGGCTGCCCGTTCGCCCTCGATCCCACCGGCCGGGACATACATGGCGAAGCCGCCCTACTGCGTTCCCAGGGCCCCGCCGTCCGGGTGGAGCTGCCCGGGGGCGTCCTCGCCTGGTCACTGAACAGCCATGAAGTGATCAAGAAGGTGCTTGGTGACCCGCGGGTCACCAAGAGCGCCCGCAGTCACTGGCCCGCCTTCAGCAACGGCGAGATACCGCCTGACTGGGAACTGATCAGCTGGGTCGCGATGGACAACATGGTCACGGCCTACGGCAGGAACCACATCCGCCTGCGCAGGTTGGTGGGGAAGGCCTTCAGCCCGCGCAGGACCGAGGCCTTCAGACCCCGCGTGGAGGAGCTGACCGACCAGCTCCTGGACGCGCTGGAAGAGGCCGGCCCGGGCGAGGCGGTGGATCTGCGGGCACGGTTCGCCTATCCGCTGCCGGCCCGGTTGGTGGCGGACCTCATCGGTATGCCGGAGGAGGCCCGCGCCCGGACAGCCAAGGTGATCGACGCGATGGTGGACACCACCGTCACCCCCGATCAGGCCCAGGCGATCCTGGCGGGCTGGCGCGGAGCGATGGCCGAACTGATCGCGGACAAGCGCAAGGAACCGGCCGAAGACATCACCAGCGACCTGGTCACTGCCCGGGATGAAGACGGCTCCAGTCTCTCCGAGGAAGAACTGACCGACACGATCTTCGCGATTCTCGGTGCCGGCTCCGAGACCACGATCAACTTCTTCGACAATGCCATCACCGCGCTGCTCAGCGATCCGGCGCAGCTGGAACTGGTCCGCTCGGGCCAGGCGACCTGGGACGATGTGATCGATGAGACCCTGCGGGTGGAGTCACCGCTGGCGCATCTGCCGCTGCGGTATGCCGCACAGGACATCGAGCTCGACGGGGTGACCATTCCCAAGGGAGACCCGATCCTGGTCAACTACAGTGCGGTGGGCCGGGACCCGGAGCTGCACAGCCAGGTGCCCGACGTGTTCGACGTCCGCCGTGCCAGCAAGGAACACCTCTCCTTCGGCTACGGCCCGCACTACTGCCTGGGCGCCGGCATCGCACGTCTGGTGGCGAAGACCGGCCTGTCCCGGCTGTTTAACCGGTTCCCCGGCCTTGCGCTGGCGGTGCCGCGCGATGAGCTGCAGCCGCTGCCGACGTTCATCATGAACGGCCACCGCAGTCTCCCGGTGCGGCTCACCACGCCCGCGCAGAGTGAGCCTGCGGCGGCGGGACAGAAATAGGTCCGTGGCAGGCGGACACAGCAGAGCCCTGGGGGCGGTGCCGGAGCACCCGCCCCCAGGGCTCTGCCCGTACCGGCCTCTACGCGGTGAGGGCGGCCTGTTTCGCTCCGCGCAGCACCCGGTACACCATGCGAGGACTCATGAGGGCCTGAGGCGGTTCGACAAAACCCGCCACCTTCATGAAGGTGCTGGTGACACTGCTGTCCTGCGTCGCGGCGGCCTGCAGCTTCGCCATATACACGCCGCCCATTCGCACCTTGGCCGTTCTGCGCCCTTCGACCTCCGGGTAGCCTAGGTCGCCGCCGGCGGAGAAGTCCCACGCCACGTCAATCACGGCGGCGATGTCCCGGAGGAACCGCAAGGGGACGGGCGTGCCCCGGCGCAGATGGTCGCGCAGGACCAGGGCCTCCAGCGTGGCGACGGTCATTCCCTGCCCGTAGACGGGGTTGAAGCTGCACACCGCGTCACCCAGCACCAGCAGCCGGTCCGGGAAGCGCGCCATGCGTTCGTAACGCCGCCTGACACTCGCGGGATAGCGGAACGCCACTCCCTCGCCCACCGGTTCGGCGTCCGCGATGACCTCGTGCACATCCGGGACCGGCAGGGTCCGGGTCCAGGCACGGAAGCCCTCGAGGTCGGTCGGCGCACGGTCGCCCAGGACCCCGGTGAGGGAGAGCACACACAGGCCGTCCTCGATCCGGGAGAAGAAGGCCCCGCGCGGATGGGACGGCGAGGAGACCGGGTTGATCGAGAGGTCCCCCCGCAGAATCGACTCGTCCGGCAGCCGGAAGCGCCGGGTGGTGTAGCTGAGGTCGATGTGGATGCGGTCCTCCGCCGGCCGCCCGTACCCGAACTCTTCCAGCCACACCGGGGTGCGCGAGCCGCGGCCCGTGGCGTCGACCACGAGGTCCGCCTCCAGCGTGTACGGCTCACCGCCTTCGCCCTGCTGCACCCGCACCCCGGTGACCCGGCTGTGCGCCTCGTCGGTGACCAGCGCGGCGATGTCGTGCCGCTCCAGTATCTTGACCCCGGCCAGCTCCTGGACCCGCGCGCGGACACGACTCTCCAGCAGCGGCCGGGAGCCCGATATGCAGATCAGTCCGGTGGTGGCCGGGCGGAGCCGGCGCCCGTTGAAGTACCACCTCAGTTCGCCCAGATCACCGGTGGGTATCCCGGCGTCGATCGCGTCCTGGGTGAATCCCGGGAACAGCTCCTCCAGGATCTGCTGGCCCCGGGCCAGCAGCCCGTGCACGTGCCGCCCCTGCGGGACTCCACGGCGCGGACCGCTTGCGCCCAGCCCGTCACGTTCCACGATCAGGACTTCCTGGTACGCCTCGGCCAGGACCCGCGCAGCGAGCAGCCCGGCCATGCTCGCCCCGAGTACTACCGCACGGTTGCCCACCTGAACGGCCATACTGCTTCCCTCCTCGAGGACGCGGCCGGTCAGGCAGCGTCGCGCGGGCTGTTCTGGTAGGCGGCGAGTGACCACGCGCCCTCGTGCTTGACGGCCACCCAGGAGGCGTTGACCGCCCGCTCGGCGCTGACCTCGCTCTCGCCCGGGGCGAGGACGCCGCCCTCGGTGATGAGGACAGCGACCCCCTCGCTCAGGAAGCGGATGCTGACAGGCGTACCGGTGACGCGGGTCCCCCGGTAGGGGCCTTCGAACGCGGCGGCCAGGAAGGACCGGATGGCGTCACGGCCCCTCTCGAAGACACCGGGCAGGATCAGCGTCCCGTCCGGGGTGAACACCGAGGCGAAGGCATCGGCGTCGTGAGCAGCCCAGGCAGCGACGACGCGCTGGGGCAGCTCGGCGACAGCAGCCTTGTCCTCGCCGGTGGGGACGACGGCTGACGGGGAGGAGGTCGATGCAGTCATGAGGATGCGTACTCCTTGGGATGACGGGCCGGCCGGGAACGACGGTCCGGCCGGCCCGGGGGTCAAAGGCCGCGGACCGGTCAGAGGTAGAGGGTGTCGGGCTCCTGACCGCACAGGACCCGGCCGTAGAGCTCGCTGTTGGTGTCCGGGTTCATCAGCGCGTGCAGGTTGACGGCCTGGATGTCCCGTGCAATGCGCTGCATGGGAGCATCGCTGTAGACCGACGAGCCGCCGCTGGCACCTGCGAGGACGGTGACCGCCTCCTTGGCCAGCCGGCAGACCGCGCCCATGTCGGCGCGCGCCCGGGCACGCTCCTCCAGCGTCCACTCCGAGCCCGTTTCGCTCTTGCCGTCCACCAGCGAGGCCAGACGGTGGGCGTGGAACTCCGCCTGGTCCGTCTTGAGGACGGCTTCGGCGACCTGATGGTGCGTCAGAGGCGCCTCGGCCTGCCGGCCGTAGCCGGTGTAGGTGATGCCGCGGTGCGGCATCCGCTCGAAGAAGGCGTCCCTGGCCGCACGTGCCAGCCCGAGCGCAGTGCCGACCGAGGAGGCCGAGGCGACGGGCAGAAGGGGGGCGCGGTAGATCGGGGTGTCGGCGTTCAGCGGGGACGCGTGCTGCCCCTGCAGCACGGCTCCCAGCGGCATCACCCGTTCCTGCGGAACGAACAGGTCTTGGGCGACCGTACTGACGCTGCCGGTGCCGCGCAGGCCGAAGGTGTGCCAGTCGTCGACGATCTGCAGGTCCGAGACCGGAACCAGCGCCATGATCGGCTGTGGCGGCCCGTCGGCCTCCTGGACGACGGCCACGATCTCCTGCCACTGGCTGTGCAGGGCGCCGCTGACAAAGCTCCACTTGCCGTTGACCACCACACCGCCGTCAGCCGGGACGGCCAGTGCCGACGGGCTAAGCGTGCCGCAGATGCGGACATCGGGGGTGGAGAACACCTCCTCCTGCACGTGCTCGGGGAACAGGCACGTCATCCAGGTGGGAATCCAGTACACCGAGGCCGTCCACGCCGCCGCCCCGTCCGCCCGGCCCAGCTCGGCCGCGACATCCACCAGGGTGCGGGTGTCGGCCTCGTACCCGCCGTAGCGCGCAGGCACCCGCATCCTGAAGATGCCCGCATCCGCCAGAGCCTCGATCGTCTCCTCACGCAGCCGCCGGTCCTGTTCCGACTGCTCCGCGTGTTTCTTCAGCACCGGCGCCAGATCCTTCGCACGCTGCACCAACTGCGCGCGGGTCGGGGCCTCGGCAACTCGCATCATGTCCTCCCGGGACGTCACGCCTGAGAAAGGGCTCGCCTCTTCGTCGTCTTCCTGGCTGCCCGACCGTCACATCGACGGCCGCATCCAGGCACCTTCTGGATTGCCGAACTGGAGGCCCGGGAGCCCGCACAGGGGCACTGCGCTGCGCCCGGGGCCCTGCACAGCGGAGCAACCGAGCAACCGGCGAAAAATCCCCCAGAACCGTGGGGGCCTGGTGCCGCAGCGCCTGAGCACGTCGGCCGTGGTCGAAGCGCGGCCGTGGGGAAGGGCGCCTTCCCGCGGCCTGGGGCTGCCCGCAGGCCGGCACCGAACGCAGCAACCTGGAGGATGCTCCGCCCCGGTGCGCCTGCCAGGGTCGGGCATCCGAACCGTCAGCCTCCACCGATCATGCGGGAGTTAAAGTCAAATGTCTGAAAGGCGCGCGTTCGCCCCTGTGTACACGGTGGCGGGGCTCCTCGGACGCCATCTGTGGGCCACGGCACTCAGCGTGGTCGCAGCGCTGGCGCTCGTCCTGCTCCTCCCTGTTCCCGGGTTCCCGGCCTCGTCCCGCAGCGCCTCCCCCCAAGGGCCGGCTGCTTTCGACCCGTCGTTCACCCACGGAACCGTTCCGGTGGAGGGCGGCACCATCCACTATGTCCGCGGAGGGGACGGCCCGCCCCTCGTTCTTCTCCACGGCTGGGCGGAGACCTGGTGGGAGTGGCGCAAGGTTATGCCCGCACTGGCTGAGGACCGCACCGTGATCGCCGTGGACCTTCCCGGCCTGGGTGACTCCAGTCACCCCTCCGGCGGCTACGACAAGAAGACCACGGCGGCCCGGGTGCGCGAGGCTGTGCACAAGCTGGGATTCGACAAGGTCGAACTCCTCAGCCATGACATCGGCGCTGAGGTTGCATATCGCTATGCACGCGATTTCCCCGGCGAGGTGACCCGCCTCGCCGTGACGGAGACCATGCTCGCTGGTTACGGTGTCGAGGAGTCCTACTCGAAGACCTGGCACTACCGGTTCCTCGCCTCGCCGGCCCCCTTCCCCGAGAAGATCGTGGACAACGCCGATGTGAAACCGTTCTTCAACTACTTCTACGACGGTATCGCCTATCACCCCGAAGCCATCGGACGGGAAGAGTACTTCCGGAAGAACGCGGACCCGGCCGATCGCTCGTCCGGCTACGACTACTACCGGGCGATCCCCCAGGACGCGGAGGACAACCGGAGCAACATCAGCGCGGAGCGGCTGGCCATGCCCGTCATGGCGATAGGCGGAGAATACCTTTTCGGAGAACGAGTGGGGCAGGAGTTCGCCCGGGTCGCGGACGACGTCCGGACCGTTGTGGCACCGGACGCCGGACACTACGTACCGGAAGAGAACCCGAAGTTCGTGGTCGACTGCGCGCGCCTGTTCTTCAAAATCACCGGACACAAGCCGAGCACGACGAGCTCCCAGCTTGAACACTGCGCCCCGTAGAGGGTGCTCCGGTCTCCGGCCCGGAAAGACATCAGGGCCGGGGACAGGTGCTCTACCGGTCATGCGCCAGAAATGCACCGGATCCCCTTCCGTGATTCACCGTGGGGGACCGGTCCGCTGCCGGCGACCGCACCGGATAAAAGTCAGGAACAGATCCTCCCGGACGTAGTCGGACACCTTCCAGTTTGCTGCAGAACCGGGAAGTGCTTGCCGCATGGCGAGACGGTCAGAAAAATCAGGCCACGACAGTCGGCCCTATAGCCGGGAACTTCCGCCGCTTTTCCGGAGGTTGTCTCCCTTCCGGCTGGTCCGCGGCATTCTTTCGTCAGGGGCGACCGGTGTCGCCGTACGGACAGTGCAGAGCAGAGAGGTCACTCGTGTCTCAGACCCTGAACACATCCGAACCCGCGGGCCCGGAGTCTCCCGACATCGAATCAGCTCAGCCGAACGGCCGCCGGCGCAACATCTGGACGCTGGTTTTCTCCCTGATAGCACTGTGGTTCATCAACCACTCCCTGCCCGTCTATCTCAGCCTGGACCCCAACCAGGCGCGGATCCCCCACCTGCGGCGGGACATCCCCTGGCACTATCCGCTGCTGGTGGCGCATGTCTTCTCCGGAACCGTGGCCCTGGTGACCGTATGCCTGCAGGTGTGGCCCTGGCTGCGCCGGAATCATCCGGCCGTCCACCGGTGGTCCGGCCGAATCTACGTGTTCGCCGGGGCGCTCCCCTCCGGACTGCTGGCCCTGGCCATCATGCCGTTCTCGGCCGGCCCGGCCGGCAACACGGTGGCCGCGGTCGCCTGGCTGGCCACGACCGTCGCGGGCCTGCGAACGGCCCGTCAGCGTCGATACCGTGAGCACCGGCGCTGGATGGCATACAGCTTCGCGCTGACCATGCAGATCATATGGGGCCGGGTCCTGCTCCTCTACGTGCTGCCGCAGTTCGAGTACAACTTCGCCGATCCCGCCAAGCTCAACCTCGCCCTGGAAACAGCAACCTGGATCGGATTCGTGATCAACTTGCTGCTGGCCCAGTGGTGGCTGGAGCGGACGGCCCGGGATACGACGCGGCGGTAAGAGGAAGTACAGGCAGCGCTCCTTCCACAGAACGGACCCCAGGGTATGCGCCCCTTTCGCGTAGAAGTGCCGCAGGAAGACCTTGACGACCTGAAGCGCAGGCTAGCCGAAACCCGCTGGCCCTCCGAGCTCCCGGACACCGGGTGGACCCGGGGAGTTCCCCGTTCCTATCTGCGGGAGCTGGCCGAATACTGGCGTACGGAGTACGACTGGCGAACGGCAGAGAAGCAGCTCAATGCCTTCCCTCAGTACATGACCGTGATCGACGGCGCAGACATCCACTTCCTGCACGTACGGTCCCCGGAACCCGATGCGCTGCCGCTGATCCTCACCCACGGATGGCCGGGTTCCGTCGCGGAGTTCATGGATGTGATCGGCCCGCTGACGGATCCCCGCACTCACGGCGGAGACCCGGGCCAGGCCTTTCATCTGGTCATCCCCTCGCTGCCCGGATTCGGCTTCTCAGGCGCCGTCCGGGAGAGCGGATGGAACGTCCACCGCATCGCCCTGGCCTGGGCAGAACTCATGAACCGCCTGGGCTACGGCCGTTACCTTGCCCAGGGAGGAGACGCGGGCTCACCCATTTCCCTCGAACTTGGACGGGTCGCACCGGACCGGGTGATCGGCGTTCATGTGAACATGCTCATCGCGCCGCCCGCCGGCTCCCCCGAAGAGCTCAACGCCCTGACGGAATCCGATCAGTCCCGGCTTCTCGGCTTCTCCCGGTTCGATGCAGAACTCTCGGGCTACATGAAGATCATGTCCACCCGCCCGCAAACCCTGGCGTATGCCCTGCATGATTCTCCGGTCGGCCAACTCGCCTGGATCGCCGAGAAATTCTACGAATGGACCGACTCTCACAGCGTCCCCGAAGACGCTGTGGACCGTGACCGCCTCCTCACCAACGTCTCCATCTACTGGCTGACGCGTACCGCAGCCTCCTCCGCAGGGTTCTACTACGAAGGTGCAGAGGAACGGCAGACAATGCCAGAACCCGTTCCCGTGCCGGTGGGAGTGGCGGTGTTCCCGCACGACATCTTCCTGCCGGTCCGGCGCTTCGCGGACCGCTTCCTGCCCCACATCTCTCACTGGAGCGAGTTCGACCGCGGCGGTCACTTCGCCGCCATGGAACAGCCCGACCTCCTCGTCCGGGACATCCGCTCCTTCGCCCGTCCGCTCAGGACGTCAGCCGCCACCCTCGAGAGCCGCTGACCGCCGGCGCAGGGCAGGCTGCCCCCAGCGACCTCAGGGGGCCGAGCCACCTGCCCAGCCCCCGGGCGGCCACCCCGCGAACCGGGCGGGCAGCCCTGCCCGACAGGAATCACCGTGCCAGGGAGACGGCAGTGCGCATCGACGTTCAAGGACAGGCCAGGATCGCACATGCGACCCTGACGGAAGCGCTGGAACGGGACTGGCACGACCCCGCACACGACATCGACATCGTCAGGGTCCGACTGGCCGACCTGGAGCCACGCACGGAGCTGGAAGCCGCCGGCTTCCTCGTCAAACCGTCGTGGATCAACTGGATGGCACCCCTCACCGATTCAGCGGCCGCCTTCCAGCAACGCCTGTCGACCAAGGAACGCAAGAGCCACCGCTACGCCGCCCGGACAGCCGAGAAGAGCGGCATCGAACTCCACGTCCTGCCCAGCGTCGGGGAAGAGGACGTGCACACCTTCCTCGACCTCTACGACCAACGGATCGCCGCCATGTCCAGCGGCGTGAACTACGCCAGGAGACAAGAACGCCACCTGCTGCGCCACCTGGACACCCTCCTGGGCGTGTTCGCGCACGCCGACGGTGTACTGGTCGGAGGCTGTCTCGGCCGGCTGCGGCCCGACCAGTCCCTCGTCCACCTGCAGTTCTCCGCGGTGACCGACACGGCCCGGCAGAGCATGCTCGCCCGACTCATGTACATGGCGGCGTTCGACGCAGCACGAGAACGCGGCTACACCTGGGCCTCACTCGGCAACGACCCCTCGCTGCTCGGACACACGGCCCAGCCCGGCCTCTTCGGATTCAAGGCTCGCCTGGGCTTCGTGCCGATCCCCACACAGACGTTGCCCCCCAAGGTCACCGGGGACGAGGCGGAACTCGTCGTACGCATGCGGGCACTGGCCAAGCCCTCCCTGTCGATCGCCTATCACGGACACCAGCCCGCCCCGAGCCAGGAGGGACTGCCGGCCTCGCTGCCTCTCCGCGCGGTCCTTTATTCGGCCGAGCCGGACCCACCTCAGCCCGTCTGGCTGCCGAGTTCCCCCCTCCCACTCGAGTACCGCCTCGTCGACGCACTTACCGAACGACAACGGCAGCCGCCGGCCACGACGAGCATGCCTCGTGACCCGCGCTCCTGACATCCCGCACGCCCGGCCCGCCTGAGGCCGCGCACTTCGCGGAGAGCCTCCTTCAGGACCGCGCGTGCGGCCCCGGCCCCCACCCCAACACCACAACACCACAACACCTGGGCTCACTGCCCCAGGTGTGAACGACAATGGGCCCAGGTGCTCCGCCCGGGCCCGCAAAACGGCCTCTCGGTCCTCGCGAGCCTGATCCTCGTCCGCCGCCGACTCCCCGCGCCATCACCTCTCGGGAGTTGGCTGACATGCCGTCAGGCGGCCACCGAGGCAGACGGCGGCTGCGAGCGCCGCCCACGAGGTGAGCTCGATCAGGGACTGATCCGAGGGATACCGCATCCGCACAGCGGCCACGTCCTCGGCCATCACTTGGTAGGGCGCGAACGCCGTCAGCAGCGCGAGCCGGGCAACAGCCCGATCCGGTGACGGCAGTTCGGACAGCACATCCTCCAGCCACGCGCGGCTCGGCCCCACCGGCAGCCCGTCCCAGACCGCAAGGCGCGCACGTACCAGCCCCCGTACCTGCTCGGGCAGCCACAGGGCCGCACCGTCCACGGCCGCCGCGGCCCGGCCGAGCGCCTCGGCCACCACCGGATTCGGTTCGGCCCATTCCAGACCGGCGGGCAGCGGCGCCGCCGGCAGCAGCCTCAGGGAGCGACCAGGGACCACAGGCCCCCGCTCGCGGGGACGCATGGCCCGCGCCACCGTCCGCATGATCGGCGCTCGCAGGAAGGAGGGAGTGCGCCGGGGCATCGGCGAGTCCGCAAGATAGATACTCACCATGCGGTTGAGGTAATGGAACGTGACGGCCACACCGAGCAGCTCCGGAGCCTCCTGCGCGGAGAACGGCGCCCCAGCGGCATGCGGCCTCTGACCGCTGCCCCCGGCACTCTGCGCCCAGGCGGCCAGCGCGGCGTCGTCAGGGGACGACTGCAGCACGGCGTGGGCCGCCTGGTGGACGTCGACGCAGTAGGGACAGGCGTTGGCCCGTGACACACCGGCAGCGACCGACTCGCGTGCCGCCCGGCGGGTGATCCCGTCGGCCAGCAGGGTCTCCCTCAGCAGCAGCCACGCCGCGGCGAGCGCAGCGGGAGCCGGGGAGTGCAGAGCCAGCGGAGGCGCCAGCACACCGAAGTCCCGTTGGGCCTGGGCGTACACCTCGGCGACCGCCCCGCGCGCCTGTGCAGGTGGTACCACCTGCACATACCTCACCTGCTTGCGCGCACGGCGGAGCACTGTCCGCACAGCCATCCTCATCGCTCAGCCTCCCGGGCAGCGGCTGCCCGCCCCCCGTGGGGCGATCCTGGCTGCCTCGCAGCCTGCCAACCACCCGCCTCCCGGGTCATCTTCCGCCGTGCCTCCCCCTCCCGCCCGGCCAAAGAGGCACGGCCGAAGATGCGCACCGCCCACACCGGTTGAACGCTGGATGGCCGCCACCCCCCTCACACAGAACCACTCGCAGCTCCGGAGCACGGAGACATGGAGATCCCCATCCCAGGAGGTGCCGTGTCAACTGATCGGTCCGCAGGACACAGGCGAGCGGGACTGACCGCGACACTGCGCAGCACCCTGCGCGAAGCGGCGCAGGAGTCCGCGCTGACCGGACGACCGAACGCAGCGGCCCTTTCCGGCCTGCGGGAATCAGGACTGCTGGCCACGGCCGTCCCAAAGGAATACGGCGGCCTGGGAGGCAGCGCACCCGAGGTGAACCGGGTCGTCGAGCAACTCGCCGTGGCCAACCCGTCCATCGCGATCATCGCCTATCAGCACTGCTCCGTTGCCCTGCGGATCGCCGTCTGGGGCACACCGGCCCAGAAGGCCGGCCTGCTGCCCCGCCTCGCCGACGGCAGCTGCCTCGCCGCCTCAGCATGGAGCGAAGCCGCCTCAAGACCCGGCACCCGCCACGCGGACAGCACCGCCGTCCAGGGCGGCGACGGCCACTGGACGCTGCAGGGCGTGAAAGCCTTCACCACGGCCGCCTGCCTGGCCGACCTGTACCTGGTGCTCGTGCACACCCCACCTCCCACGACCGCGGCCGGGACCGGCCGACGCGAACCGCGGACCTTCTTCCTCCTGCCCAGCAGCACACCGGGGCTCTACCCGGAGCTGAGCCTGGACCTCGCCGGCATGCGAGGCTCCGCCACCGGCGTCGTCTCGCTGCGCCACTGCTCCGCGCCGGACACCTGCCGCCTCGGTCCGCCCGGCGACGCACAGGCGATCATCGCAGAGGGCCGCGCAACCGGGGCGACACTGGGTGCCGTGGCCGTCGGCATCGCGCAGGCCGCGATGGACTATGCCGTACAACACGCCACCCACAGCGGCCTCTTGGCACGTCAGCTCGTACGGCACCGTCTGACCGACCTGGCCACCCGGCTGGAGGCCGCCCGAGGAATCGTCGAACGGGCCGGGGCCTGCACCGCGCCACGCCCAGAACTGACGACGCTGCACAGCAAGCTCTTCGCGTCCACAACAGCAGAGGAGTTGTGCCTCGAGGCGGCCCGTCTGCTGGGCTCGTCGGGCTACCAGTCCGGAGCCGTTCTCCCCCGACTGCTGGCAGACGCCCGCGGAGTGTCCCTGATGGGGCCGTCCAACGAGCTGTGCCGGCAACTGCTCGCCCTGTCCTGGCTGAACAAAGACGGCCCGAAGCCCACCGCGTGACCCCTCCGGTCGACAGCATTCCGGCCCGGCGCAGCACACCTCTCCCACCAGGCAACGCGCCCCGAAAACGGGGCCGGCCGCGCTCCTGCCGTTCTCCCGCTCGCCGCGTCGGCCAGGCGGCTTCTTCCGGCGTGCGCAGGCGCCCTGAAGTCGGCCCCGAATCCACAACCCGGAAGGTGCGGCAGCCGCAGGCACGGTGCCACGGTGGGGGCACCGTATGAGCGGCCCCGGCCGGCGAGCGCCGCCCGCAGGCACCGCTCCCCGGCCACATCAGCCCGCCCCCGAGGGAGCAGACATGAACCCGCACACCGCCAGTCGCAGCGACCAGATCCCCGCCGCGGACAAGGCCGCCGTTGCGGCCCTGCCCCAGCGCATCGTCGACGCCTGGGCGGCCTACGACTCCGACGCCTTCGCCGAGGTGTTCACCGCCGACGGCACACTTGTCCTGCCGGGCGTGTTCGAGAAAGGCCGCGCCGCCATCCGTGCCTTCGCCAAGACCGCGTTCAGCGGCCCCTACCAGGGCACCCGTGTCACAGGAACCCCGATCGACCTCCGCTTCCTGAACACCGAGGCGGCCATCCTCCTCACCCGCGGAGGCATCCTGGCCCCCGGGGAGACAGAGCCCGCGGCCGAGCGGGCGGTGCACGCCTCTTGGACCGCCGTGAAACAGGACGGCGAATGGCGGCTGGCCGCCTACCAGAACAGCCCCCGTCACGCCACCGCCTGAGGGGCCGCCAGCCACATTCTGCGCCGGCACACGCTTCGTACCGCCGACACGCACGGCAGATCCACAGGCCGAACGGCGCGCGCCGATCAGGTCACAGGCGATGCGGAGAGCCGCGCGCCGCAACAGGCCCCCCTCCTCTGAGGGGGGCACACATTCGGGATACGGCAGCACGGTGCACGTACCAGCCCCACACATCCACTGGGCCCACCCCCGGCGAGCACAGGTCCCGCCGACCGGGCCTGCGCGCTGCGCATTCGTCCCCGTCCCCATCGAGGCCCTCCAGGAAACGAACCCTGCAGACCGACCGCCACGACGCGACGGCAGCCTCGGCCTCAACGGCCGAACCGCCCCGTTCTGCATCGGCATTCTGCAACGGCCCTGCCCCACGCCGCCGCACCCTGATCGCGATCACCCGTGCCCTTGCAGGCTTCCTGCTGACGGTGGTGTGGTCGGCCGAAGTTCGTCGACCAGATCATCGGCCGCACCATCGAATCCGGCCTGATGGGGTACGACCCGCAGGGTGCCCCCATCTCCGGGGTGCTGGCGGGCATCGGCTATGCGCTGGCCACCGGTGTCGCCGGCAGCCTCACCGCCTGCAACATCGCCGTCGTCAGCGCGATCGCACCGCTTGCCGGCCAGCCTTCCTCCCAACGCGGTCCTCTCGTCCAGATGTTGCGGCCCATGGCCTGGCCGGCCGCCGGGGCAGTGGCCGTGTCGGCCGTCTACGGCGGGATCGCTGAGGCGACCGGAAACGGCATGCCGCAGTTCGGCCTTGGCAACTCCGCCGGGTCCCCACCGTCCGGCCGCATGATCCAGGCGATGGTGACCTTCGGTCTGATCGGCGCGGTGAGGACATGGCTGCGGCCGGCCTCACTTCGTCCGGGACCCGCCTGCCCGCCTGGCCGCCCGGCACCCGCAAGCCCCGCTGCTGCTGATCGGCGCCATGATCGGAGCCTTCCTCGTGGGGCGGCCCTTCCCTCTGTTCCGCCAGCTGTTCCACCACGCGGCACAGAGCGGGAACATCCTCTATGGAGCCGCAGCTTTCAGCCTGCAGGCGATCGGCAACATGCTGATCATGTCGCTGCTCTACGTGCTGGTCTTCGCGGTGACAGGCAACCGGCTGCACCGGTGGATCGCATGCAGGCCAAGCCGGTGGTCCGCCGTCGCGGCGGCGGCGTTCCTCGTGACCGGCGTGCTCCTGCTTCTGTACTGGGACGTACGCATCCTTGCCCGCTTCGATCTCATCTGGTACCCGATGGCGCCCTGCGCCTGAAGCCGACCCGCGGCCCCTCACTGCCCCACCCGGGCCGACCGCCTGTTCCTGATGCGACCATGCCGTCAGGACACCGGCCCTCAGAAGGCGTTGTGCGTGCCTGCCCGGCGTGGTTGGATCCCCTGGTGAAGCTTCTGCTGACGTCGGGCGGCCTGCGCAACGAGACCTTGCGGGACGCGCTGCGGGACATGCTGGGAAAGCCGTTCGGAGCGGCGAACATCGTGTACCTCCCCACGGCGGCCGTCGCCGAGCCCGGAGACCACGGGTGGTTCGTCGCCAACATGAACCAGCTGCACGCCCTGGGCTGGCGGGAGTTCGACATCCTGGAGCTGAACGGCCTGCCGCGGCAGACGGTGCTCGACCGGCTGCTCCACGCCGACGTCGTCTACGCCGAGGGGGGCAACCACTACCACCTCGCGCGCAGCATCACCGGCAACGGCCTGGCCGCCGGCATCCTGGAAGCGCTTCAGAGCCGTGTCTACGTGGGACTCAGCGCCGGGTCCATGATCTTCAGCCGGAATCTCACCGAGCACTCGGCCGACGTCATCGGGGATACCGCAGACCTGCATCGGCTCGGCGCGGTGACCGTTCGGCCGCCCTTCGGTCTTTTCGACTGGTATGTGAAGCCACACCTGTACTCGCCAGGTTTCCCGGAGCGGGACGACGCCTGGGCCGATCGCATCGTCGCCCGGGCGGACTTCCCGATCTACTTCATCGACGACGAGACGGCTGTCCGCGTCAGCGACGACAAGGTGGACGTCATCTCCGAGGGCCGGTGGCGGTTCCACCCATGACACCACACGCCAAGCGGCACCTCACCAGCTCTCCCTGAAGGCGGCACCACAACCGCAGCGGCCACACACCGCGGAGACCAGGACGCCCGAGGCAACCGCCCGCCTCCCGCAACACCCGCGCGGACTCCTCCCGCACGCCCTCCCCAGTAGAGCCGATCACGGCACACCGACCCCCAAGGCGCGCGAGTCCCCGCCGGCCCAGATCGGGACATCACCGCCCCCGGCACCCCACGGGTGATCGATCCCAGGCTGCGGACGTCAGGCCACCACGGCCTCCGCGTCGGTCTCAATGGCGAACGTGCGGGCTGCCCGCAGACAGGTCTGGACGAGTTCTGCGGCGGTGTCCGCACCGAGCACCAGGTCGAAATACCACTCGGACGGGCTCGACAGCCGGGCCCGGTCACCGATCTGCCGGTGCCGGTGCCACGTGATTGTCCCGGGGAAGGCTAGGAGCTCGGCGTCGGACGGCGCGCCGGTGATGATCCCGGGCGCGGTCGGCCGAATGTGGATCGCCCCGACGTGCGGCCACGCCCGGTGCAGCGGCGCAGCGTCCTCGCCCAGCACGGTGTCGGCGAGCAGGGACCAGGTGGAACGACCGTGATAGGCGCCGATCATGTGCTGCATCCAGCCGCCGCCGGCACGCGAGGCGATCTCGGAGAAGACCAGTTGCCGGTCCGGCCGCTCGAACACCTCAAGATGCGTCGGCCCGTCGTGGATACCGAGCGCCGCATTGACCCGCGCGTGCATCTCCCGCAGCCGCGCGTACAGGTCCGGATGCTCCTCAGGCGCCACGATCACCGATCCGTCGAGCGCGCCCTCCAGGACCGTCATCCGCCGTCGCAGATAGCGCTGCACCACGAAGGTCAGCGCCTTCCCGCCGGACCAGACGGCGTCGACGCACAGATCCTCGCCCGGCACGAACTCCTCGACGATCAGCTGGCGGGACCGCTGGGCCGGGTCGAACGTCAGCCCGCTCGCCGCCGCACCCAGCCCTGCGGCGTCCACCTTCACGGTGGAGCTGGCGCCGAAACCCGCCGCCGGTTTGACGATCAGCGGCGAGGTCAGTTCGCCCGCGACTGAGGCCACGGCGGCCTCGTCCCCGGCGTCCGCCAGCGACCGGAACTGCGTTACGGGCACGCCGGCCTCCCGGACCAGCTGCTTCATCAGCCGCTTGTCCCGGTGCGCGACATGATGCCTCGGGTCGGCCGGAGCGTCGTCGAGCAGCAGGCGCAGGTAGCCGGCGCCGAACTGGCTCAGCTCGTTCTGGTTGCATACCCGGACGACCGGCGGACAGGTCAGCCGCAGGTCGACGGCGACGGCGGACAGTTCGGCCAGCGAGTCGAAGCTGCCGACGGTGTAGACCTTCTGGCACCGCGCGAGCAGCTGCTGGTCCGGCGACTCGTACACGATGTCGGCACGTTCCAGGACCACGCAGACATCGACGTGGCGGCTGGTGCGTGCGGGGTGGTCCAGCAGTGCGGCAAGCAGCTCCGGCTGGTACCTGCACACGACGACGGTGCAGGGGCCGGTGTGGTCAGGACGCCTGACGGTCATCGGCCGTCTCCTCCAGGTGCAGCAGTTCCTTGATCCCTCGACGGTCGGCTTTGCCCCCGGGGAGCAGCGGCAGGGCCGGCAGCGCCAGCACGCGGTCCGGCATGTCCGGGCCGAGGGCGTTGCGCAGCGGGCGACGCAGTGCGGCGGCGGCGGCCGGATCGGGTCCCTCGACAACCAGGACGACGTCGCCGCTCGTCGTCAGCTGGACGCAGCACGCCGACCGGACCCCGGGCAGGCCGGCCGCGGCCGCCTCGATGGAGGCGATGTCCACGAACACGCCCCTGCGTTTGACGAGCGAGTCCAACCGACCGACGATCACCAGGTTTGCCGTGCCGTCCAGCAGGCCGCGGTCCTGGGTGCGGAAACGAGTCACGCCGCCGGTGCAAAGCAGGCGGTTCCGGTCGTCGGCGGAGCAGGTGTCCGGCAGATACCCCAGCGAGCCGTCCGGTGTGGTGATGACGACCTGCTGAGCGTCCGTCGGTGATCCCGCCGGCGCGACGGGTTCGAGGCCTAGCACGGCGCCGGGCAGCGGGCGGCCGACCGGCTGCAGGCCGGGATCGCAGTCGGCGGGGACGTTGTAGTGGAACTTGGCGAGCGTGGTCTCCGACGGTCCGTAGAGGTTGACGACCGCCGTGGACGGTGCGGCAGACCGCCACCGCTGCACATGCCGCCCGTACAGCGGTTCACCGGCGAACAGTGTGCAGCGCAGCGAATCGACCGTGGTCGACGGGGCGGCGGCGAGCCAACGCGCGCTCAGGCTCGGCACCGCGTGCAGCACCTCGACGGCGCTGCCTGCGAGCCAGGGAAGCACCGCGGCCGGGGTGGCACGGACGGTCGGTGCGGCGATGTGCAGTTCGCCGCCGCAGCACAGCGGAAGCAGCAGGTCGCGGTAGACCACGTCGAACGACGGGGAGGTCAGCATCGCCACCCGGCTACCGGGCCCCAGCCCCAGCGCGTTGATCTCCCAGTCGATGAAGGCCAGCAGCCCGGCGGCCCGGCCGATGATGCCCTTCGGGGTTCCCTGGCTGCCGGAGGAGAACACCACGTAGCCGGCGCCGGCCGGCAGGATGCGCCGGTCGGGCCCTGCGATCGGCTCGGCCTCGCCGCTCTCCGGCCGCAGCACGGCCGACGGCCGGGCCGCCGCCAGGACCGCGTCGACCCGAGCCGCCGGCTGCTGTACGTCGACGAGCAGGGGCACCAGCCCGGCGGCCCGGGCGCCGAGGAAGGCCGCAGGCCAGCTCGCCCCGCTGCCGGCGAGGACCGCGATCAGCGCCCCGGGCGGCAGCACGAGCGCTGCGCACCGCTCCTGCCACCGACCCACCTGACACCACAGCTCCCGATAGGTGAACCGCTCGGTCGCGGTGACCACCGCGGTGTGTTCGGGGTACCGCGCGGCGGTGCGCTCGACCCGGTCCACGACCGGGCACGCTGTGGTCCTGTCCACGGCGTTACCGGCCGCCGGCGTCGTTGATGCGCTGGACCAGGAGGGCGGCCAGTTCGGCGAGTGAGGTGATGTCGAAGACGTCCACGATCGTGCAGTCGACGCCGAGTTCCTCCTCGAGGATGCTGGCCATCTCCACTGCGGCGATCGAGTCGAAACCGGCGGAGACCGGGTCGAGGGTCTCGTCGACGTCCTCGTGGTGGACGCGCCGGGCGGCGGCGAGTACCGCGGCGAGTACCTGCTGGCTGAGGTCGTTGCCCGTGGCGGTTTCCACTAGTTGTCCTTCCAGGTCTGATCAGGGGTGTGGGTGATGCGCAGGATCAGGTCGCGGAAGTCGTTGATCCAGCGATCGGCGGTGCCGGCCTCGAGCCGATCGGGGGAGTACTCGAGCTGACTGCGCAGCCCGCCGGACGGAAGCTCCCACATACCCCAGATGCACCAGCCGCCCCGTTCGAGTGGCATTTCCTGCCGGAAGGCGACCCGATCGACTCCGTCGGCGAACTGGATTTCCTCATTCGCCGGCTTGTGAGCGGAGTAATTGAAGAAGGTCGGCATGTTCTTCGCCTTCCCGAACGGCTCCATGAAATCGGGCACTTCTTGTCCGAGGATGCAACTCGGCAGCGCATGACGGTATGCCTCCAGGCACGTGCTCCGCGCGCGGAGCAGGACGTCCCGGAAGGTCCTGCAACCGCCGAGGTCGATCCGCAGCGGCAGCGTGTCGACGAAGATGCCGACCGTGTCCTGGAAGGCCGGATTGTCGCGGGGGGCCCTGAGGGTCATCAGCGTCACGTCGGTCTCGCCGGAGATCCGGGCGGCCAGCATCGCGCCGGCCGCGGCCAGAACGTGCCAGGTGGAGCAGCGCTCCTCGCGTGCACGTGCGCGGACCTCGCTCATCTCCTGCGGACCGAAGTCGAAGGTGGCGCTGCCGTACGGGGCGCCGCCGGCTCCGACGATGCCGTCGGGATGGTCGGCCGGCGGCGCGAAGACCTGGGAACCGGCGAGCCGGCCGGCCCAGTACTCCCGGTCCGTCCCGGCCTTCGCACCGCTCAGCCGCTCCTGCTGCCACAGGGCGTACTCGCCGTACTGGCGCACCGGCGGCAGCTCGGGCGCCGTCCCGGCTGTCCGGGCCCGGTAGAAGGCGGCCAGGTCGCGCCGGAGCAGATGCGTGGACCACGCGTCACCGGCGAGGTGGTGGCTCAGGATGGTCAGCACCGCGTCACGGTCGTCGAACCGGTACAGCGCTGCCCGCACCAGCGGCGTCTCGAACCTCGACATGGTCTCGGCGTAGAGCGTGGTGAGCAGTTCCTCGGCGACCTCGTCGCGCGACTTGCCCGCTCCCGCGCCCAGTTGGTGCTCGGTGAACGGCACCGGGGCCGGTTGCAGCACCGTCTGGTACCCGGCGTCGCCGTCCCCGCAGCCGCACGTCATCACGGTCCGCAGCGATTCGTGCCGGGCCACCACGTCATCCAGCGCGCCCTGCAGAGCTGCGGAGTCCACGCTGCCCCTGATCCGCAAGGCCATGGGCATGACGAACCTGGCCATGTCCTTTCCGCCCGGTTCGCTGATGCAGCACGATGTCAACTGGGCGGAGAGCGGATACCGGATGGATCCCTCAGTTTCTCGCATCTGGCCAACTACCTTCTTCAGCCGCGTTCGAACACGACCGGAGCGTGTCAACGCCGTTGAGTAGTAACGTTTACGCGAATACGTCTCATTGAGCTGCACGGTGCATGCGATGCCGAAGTTATGTCCCGGCTGGTGAAGCGGACAACTTTCAGATTGCTGACGGCCCGCGCCGGCGGATCCCGCAGCGCGCCGCCCTGACCTGTGATATCCGCTCCCCGCGACGAAGCGCCCCCACGACCGCGTGATCGGTCCGCGGGAAAGAACGGCCGGCGCCTGCCGACAAGAGACAACAAGCGCCGGAGGGGCCACCCGACGCCCCCTCCCGCCCCGGCCCGGCGCAGCAGAGCACGTGGGAAGAAGACCCCCTCTTCAACGGGCACTATGGTGTCTGCCTGTATCAACCCGATTCACCATGGCCCGCAGTAACGGGCAGGCGGCCGGCAGGATGTTGTCACGTTCGGATCAGCGCCATGGTGCGGCGTGCTGCCCGCAGATGCTACCGGCGCCATTGATCACAGAAGGCGGACATGTCCACATTAAACCCAATGGCCTTCGTCAAGTCCCTCTTCCCTGAATCGGGCATTGAGCGCACCTACGTCACATCGACATTCATCGGCACGATCGGCGCCGGAATCCTCCTGCCGATCAGCATCCTGTACTTCACCCGCATAGTCGGCCTCCCGGCGGCCGAGGTCGGGCTGGCCTTCACCGTCTCCGGCCTGCTGGCCATACCGGCCTCGATCCCCGCCGGCGCACTCGCCGACCGAGTCGGCCCACGCCGCGTGATGACAGCAGCCCTTGCCGCACTGGGCGTTGTCGGTGTCGCCTACCTCTTCGTCCAGAACTTCTGGACACTGCTCGCCGTCCAGACCCTCATGGGCTTCAGCCTCGCAGCCTATTTCCCGTCCGCCGGCGCACTCCTCCGCCGCGTCGGTGGTGAGCGCACCGTCACCATCCGATCCCAGACCAGGGCTGTGACCAACCTGGGAGTGGCACTCGGCTCCCTGATCGCCGGTATCGGCATCGAGATCGGCACCCCGACCGCTTACCGCATTCTGGCCGTCACCTTCAGCGCCGCCCAGGTGACGGCACTCTTGCTGCTGTTCCGACTGCCGAACTACCAGCCCCTGCCCCGCCCCTCTCAGGACGCACCGCACACTGGCGAGACCGGCACCGTCACCACACCGGCACCGAAACGGATCGCGCTGCGGGACAAGGCCTTCGTCGCCTACGCACTCGTCGGCGGCGCCATGGCCGTGCAGAACATGATCATGGAAATCATGGTCCCGGTATGGATCGTGGGCCACACCCACGCACCGGCCTGGTCCGTCACCGTGGCCTTCGTCCTCAACACGGCACTCGTCGTACTGCTCCAGGTAAGGCTCGGCGACAAGGTTCAGACGATCACCGACGGCGGAACGGCACTGCGCCGGGCCGGCATCGCCCTCCTCCTCGGGTGCGTCGCCCTCAGCCTCATGACCGACCTGCCCGCCTGGGCCGCGCTCCTGCTGCTGATCGTCGGCATGGTCTTGCTCACCCTGGGCGAAATCTGGTACGTGTCCGGCACCTTCGCCTTCGAATACGGACTCCCCCCCGCCTACGCTCAAGGCCAATACCAAGGATTCTCCTCCGCCGCATCAGCAGCAGCCAAAGCCGTCGCCCCAGCCCTGCTGCTCGGCTTCGCACTGAGCCACGGCCGCATCGGCTGGCTCGGACTCGGCGCGCTCCTGCTCCTGCTCGGCCTCGCCGGCCCCGCCATCGCCGGCTGGGGGGTACGCACCCGGCCGGCCACCACGACCACCGAACCCGTGACAGCCGAAACCTCAACCCCCACTCCTTCACCCGCCGACGACCCTGTCTGAGCCTGGCTCTGTCGGGAACCTCGGAGTATTCCGGTACGCCAGCATGATCGGCAGGTTCGCGGGCTGTTTCGAAGACCTGTGGGGCCCTCGAGGCGCCCGTCGTCCCTCCGTCCCCGTCCCGGTGAGCAGTCCAGGCTCCGACAGCGCGGGGCGCGCGTGCGAGCGGACCCGGACGACACGACGGCGAGACGGTACGAGACCGTCTCGCCGGACGTGGAACGACGAGGACTTCGCCGAGCGGTACCCGCGCCACGGGCGCCTGGGCCTCTCGCCTGCCCCGCTTTCCACCTTGAGCGTGCTGCAGTTCCTGGGCCCCTCCGGCGACCGGCAGGCAGCCGAGGCGGTGCGCTGCCGTGCAGACGTCGAATACGCCCTCGCGCCGGCCCGGCCCGAGCAGGCCGGGCTCGTGCGCGAACGCACCGCCCGGCGCACCGGTTCCACGCATGTCCTGTCCGCAGTATGCGACCCGACCCGGCTGGAGCTGATCACCGAGGCGGTACGGACCGAGCCGGAAGAGATCGCCGGAGCACGGCGGCGTTGCGTACGACGTCCGCGGAGTCGAACTCGGAGTAGCCCAGGCGGCCCGGCTCGGCGGGCACCCACCGCAGGAATCCGCATGTGGTCAGCCCGATGCCGATGCTCCACGGCCGTGACGGCCGGGGCGGAGCCGCAGTTGCCTTACGCCGAACAGTGCATGGATGCACCGGCGTTGCCCCGGGACGGGGGCGCGACCGTGTCCGCGTCGCCGGGTACGACGACGGCTCCGTAGCGGGTCGTGATCGCCTGGTCCCGGCGAAGATGGATGCCCGGCGGGCAGCGCGGTCACCGAGCCGGCCCCACAGCCACGATCCCAGGCCCGTGCCGATGGCCCCGGCGAGCGGCAGCCAGGTGATCGACACCGTCCGGGGCTGCCGGGGACCGCAGTCCGTCGTCGTGTGTGGAAGGGACGTTCTCGACCCGCCCGTGCCGATAGCACTGCAGCGGGTTCGATCGGCCGCCCGCGAGGAGGACCTCGTGCCGGCCGCTGGCGGCCGGCCGGGTGCGGTGGGAGGAACCCCGTCGCACCCGGCGCATCACCGCGCCGTCCGGACCGTCACCTCCAGCCCGCCGCGCATCCCGAGCGACAGCATCGGCTCCGGGACCACTTGAAGGCCGGGCACCTTCTCCAGGCGCAGCTCCCGGCACAGCAGTGCCACGGTGAACACGGCCTCCATCAGCCCCAGACTGCTGCCGACGCACACCCGCGGGCCCGCGCCGAACGGGATGTGGGCGTACCGCGGGCGGTCGCCCCGCTTCCCGGGCGCGAACCGCTCGGGCCGGAACTGCCCCGGAGCGTCCCAGAAGTCCGGGTGCCGGTGCAGGGTGTAAGGGCTGATCAGGACGTCCGCGCCGGCCGGGACACGGTAGCCGCCGATCTCGTCGGCGGCCTGCGCCTGCCGGGGCAGGATCCACACCGGCGGATACAGCCGCATGGTCTCCTCGACCACCATGGTCGTGTAGGTCAGCAGGCGCAGATCCTCGTAGCGGGGGAGCCGGTCGCCCAGTACCTCCACCGCCTCCTGGTGCAACCGCTCCCGGACCTCGGGGTGACGGTCCATCAGGTAGCAGGCCCAGCCGAGGGTGGAAGCGGTGGTCTCATGGCCCGCCAGCAGCAAGGTGATCAGCTCATCCCGCAGTCGCCGCTCACCGGTTCGCGGGTCGGCCTCCGAACGCACCGAGGCGATCAACCGCGAGAGGGCGTCGTCCCCCTCCTCGATCCCGCCGCGCGCGACACGCTGCGCCGCCAACCGCTCGACCACTTGCTGCAGACGGGTACGGGCCCGCCGGAAGCGCATCTGGTGGGGCAACGGGATCCACATCGGCACCGCGCCCATGGTGACCATCTCGAACATGGCCTGTTCCTGGACCGCCTCGAAGGCATGGCCGAGGTCGCCGAACTCCTCCAGGCCGGTGTCGAGCAGCGTGCGGCCCAGCACGCCCAGCGTCAATCCCGTCAGTTCCCGCGTCAGGTTCACCGGCCCGCGCCCCTCGTACCCGCGCAGCCGCTCGACCAGCGCCGCGGCCTCCTCGGCCACGGCTGCCGCCTGCTGGGCGATCCGCCGGTGCTGGAAGGCGGGCTGGATCACCTTGCGCTGCCGGTGCCAGAGTTCGCCCTCGCTGGTCAGCAGGCCGTCCCCGAGGGCGCGCCGGGCCTGGGCCAGGCCGATGCCCTTGTGGTAGTTGGCGGCGTTGTCCGCGAGCACGTGCTTGGCGTGGTCGGGATGGTTGAAGAAGTACAGCGTCTTCGGGCCGAGGGAGAGCCGCACCGCGTCGCCGTAGCCGGCGGCGGCCGTCATCATCGCCAGGCGGTCCCTGGCCAGCTGCCGCATCAGGGACGGCACTGCGCGCAGCGGCGGCGACGGGGGAACCCGCGGGGCCGCGCCGGTCAGGCCGGTCACCGGTGCTCCGTCACGGCGGCGATCCGCTCGGCGATGGCCTGCCGCCACACTTCGTACGCCGGCAGGGATCCCGTCCCTGTCGCCCGCGGGCGGACCTCCTGGGTGATGCGGGCGGCCTCGTCCGGCTCCAGGCCGCACAGGAGCCGGGTGGCCGACGCGGTGTGCGGCACCATCAGCCCGGCGCGCAGCCGCGCCTCCGCGGCGAAAGCGCTGCCCTGTGCCAGCGCGCCCCGATGGGGTCCCGCCTGATCGCGCAGCGCCGTCAGCTCTTCCTCGTCGCAGCCGCCGGCGTACGTGGCGGCGAGGCCCACGCCGCTGTAGAGGTCCGCGTGGCGCGTCTTGGGGAACTTCGCGATCGTCGTGGCGACGAGGCCGGGGTCGGTACCGCACACGAACCACAGGGCACGACCGATGCCCTGGTCGATGGCGCGTCCGGTGTAGTTGGGGAAGTCGTGGGCGGGCCACGGAAACCGCTCGTCCCGGTACTGCTGGTGCACATACCGGTCGGTGTGGAAGTACGCCTGGTGGAAGCCGTACCCGTCGAGCACCAGCCAGCGCAGCAGGGGGTCGAGCACGTCGACGTTCGCCCAGCGGAACCGCGGCAGCCGGCCCATGGACCAGCCGATGCCGACGTACACCATGTAGATGTGCGCACCGCCGCGGCCGGCCAGCAGGCGCTCGACGCCGTCCCTCTTCCAGCCGGGCATCCCGTCGAGGACGCCGTACGCCATGCCCGCGCCCTCGTAGGCGAAGCCGCGGAACCGCTCCGGTATCGCCTCCAGGTGCGCTTCGGCCTCGTCCGTGGTGCGGGCGGCCATGGCGTGGCCGTACCCCTCCAGGAACCGGCTGCCTATCGTCTCGAGCAATTGTCGGGCCTCGGGCGTCTTCCTGTGGAAGCCGCGGGTCTCCAGCAGGGTCTCGGTCACGCTGGGCGTCAGCAACCGGCGACGCAGCCTGCCCATGGTGCTCGGCATGGATTTCCCTTTCCTATCGGCTGTTTTCCTGGCGTGTGGGCCGAGGTGTCATCGGGGGACGGACCCTTCGGGCAGGAAGTGGGCTTGGATGGCACGCCGCCATTGCTCGTAGGCCGGGACCGGGCCCGCCTGCCCCTCCGCGACGGCGCTGTCGTCGGCGAGGGCGACCGCGGCCTCGACCGAAAGGCCTGTCAGCACCCGCGCGGCGACGGCCGTGTGCTCGGGCACGTAGCCCGCCAGGTCGCGGGCACGGATCGCGAACACCGCCCCCTGGGCCAGCTCCGGCAGATGCTGATCGGCCAGACGCCGCAGCGTGCCGAACGTGTCCGCCCCGCAGCCGCCGGCGAAGGCGGAGGCGAGCCCGGCACCGCTCCACAGGTCCGGCCGCCGGTGCTCGGCGAAGCCGCGAATGGCCGCGTCGACCCGCTCGGGCCGGGCGCCGTGGATGAACCACAGGGCACGGCCGATGCCCTGGTCGACGGCACGAGGAAAGTAGGCGGGCGCGCCCTGCCACGGATAACTCGCGGGAACCCGCTGCTCGTCCACCCAGCGGCGGGTATGGAAATAGGCCAGGTCGAAGCCGTAGCCGTCCACCGCGAGCCAGCTCATCACCGGGTGGAAGGGCTGCCCGGTGAGGTCGGGCAGCACCTTCCTCCACATGGCGCGAGGCAGCCGTGCCATGGCGAAGCCGATGCCGATGTAGGCGAGGAGGACGTGCGGGCGGCCCGGGCCGTTCAGCAGCTCCCGGGTCCGGTGGCCGCGGCCCATCACGTCCAGGATGGTGAACGCCATGGTGGCGCCCTCGTAGCCGAAGCCGCGTTGTTCGGGATCCAGAAGATCCAGGCGATGCGCGACGCCGTGGGTGTCGTGTGCCTCCATGGCCCACTCGAAGCCGCACACGACGGCGCGCGGGACGTCCTCCAGCCGGGTGGCGGGATCGTTTGCGGGCAGCGGTGCGAAGCCGCGCCGGGCGAACGACACTTCGGTCAGGTCGGGGGCCAGCAGCACGCGCCGCAGCGCTCTCAACGTCCTCGCCACGTTCCCCTCCACGAATGACTCGACGGCCAGACCATCATCGCCACGGCGGGGCGGTCGGTGCTTCTCTGCGGTTGCCCCTGCCGGCGGGTGGTGCATCGACAGCACGGCCGGAGAAGTGGCCGACCCCTGCCTCCCCCCAGACTGGGCCCCGCGACAAAGCCGCCCGCAGAGAGGAACGAGGCATGACCCAGCACAGCGACGTCCTCAGCGATCTGGTGGCCGAGGGCAACGCCCTCGACGCCTTGCTCGCCGATGGCGGCGAGACCGAGTGGGCACGGCCCACTCCGGCCGAGGGATGGTCGGTCCGGCACCAGGTCGCCCACCTGATCATGGTGTTCGGCCTGGCCGAGAAGGCGGCGGAGGACCCCGCCGGGTTCAAGGCGTTCCTCGCCGGAATCACGACCTTCGGCGAGGCCGTCCAGAACGGGCTGAAGCCGTATCTGCCCCTGGAGGGCGCGCAGTTGATCGAGACCTGGCGGACCCAGCGGGCGGCGACCGAGCGGGCGCTGAATCGGGTGCCCCAGGAGCGGCTGGTGCCGTGGCTGGTCCGGCCGATTCCGGCGGCGGTGCTGGCGGCTGTCGGGATCATGGAGATGTTCGCGCACGGCCAGGACATCGCCGACGCGCTCGAAGTCGAGCGCCAGTACACCGACCGAGTTCGGCATGTCGCCGAATACACCTGTCTCACCTGGGAGTTCGGCTACGAGTCGCATGGTCTGCCGCGGCCCCGCAAGGGATTGCGCTTCGAACTGACGGCACCCTCGGGCCAGACGTGGACGCTCGGCGCTCTCGACGCGGAGCAGCAGATCACCGGCCCCGCCGTCGACCTCTGCCTGCTGGCCACCCGGCGCCGGCACCGCGACGACCTCGCGCTCACCGCGTCCGGTCCGGACGCCGACCAGTGGCTCGACATCGCCCAGGCCTACCGCGGCCCGACCGGACCCGGGCGCAGGCCGGGCCAGTTCGCGCGGGCCGGACGCTGATCAGCGCCCGCGTGCCGCCCGGTCGGTGGCACCTGAGCCCGGGTGCCACGAACCGGCCCGCCCTCCAGGTCACAGCGCACCTGAGGGAAACCCGCCGAGCGGCGCCGGTACCGGCCCCGCGGTCGCCGGACGATTCATCACCAGCCAGGAATGACCGCCGGCCGGAGCCCGTATCCGGAACGGCCGAACCTTAGTCGAACGCCGCGAGTTCCATGCTCCCGTCACATTCCGGTGAGTCTCGAAAATTCATCTCCCGCCGACACCTCCAGGGCATCTCATCGGACCCGGCAGGCCAGTGAACAAGGTTTTCTCGAAGATTGCCGAGTCACGCTCGAGAATTCTCGCGACGACGTGGGCCGTGACGCTTCTTCGAGCTTGCCGACTGCCCTGAAGTGCGAATACATCGGCTAGCAAGTCGGGAGATGCCGGTTGCGCGGTGATCCCGGATCGTATCTGAAGAATGCAATCCCATGATTCACACGCCGATCCTGACCACCACAAGAGAGAGAGGAGCACCGTGGCATATAGCCAGCGGATTCGCAGACTGGTGCCGGGGCTGGTGACGGTTCTCATCGTGGCGTCCCTGTTCTTCGCAACCCGGGCAGCAGTCGCCGCTCCTGACGGTACAAAGGTGGCCGCCGCCTACCGGTTCAAGGAAATGCCCATCGCCATGCCGCCGGGCTACGACGAGCTGCCCAAGCGCACCGTGCGTACCGTCAACCCCGCCTACGAGAAGATCCGCTCCTGGATCTCGTCGGTGGGCGCGAGCATCGCCATCAACGACGTCACCGGCCACGGCCGGGCGTCCGGCATGTGCATCGTGGACACCCGCACCGACCAGGTGACGGTGACGTACACGCCCACGGCACGTCAGGCCGACCGCTTCACGCCGTTCCTCCTCGACGCCGCGCCGCTCCCCGTGGACCGCACCATGGCGCCCACAGGCTGCACCTTCGGCGACTTCAACGGGGACGGGCGCATGGACATCCTGGTCAGTTACTGGGGCCGCACCCCGGTGCTCTTCCTGGCCCGCTCCGATGCGCGTACGCCCTCACCCCGTGCCTACGTGCCGCGCGAGCTGGTGCCGTCGCAGTCGCAGGACGGCCGGTACCACGGCCCGCGCTGGAACACGGACACCGTGCACGTGAGTGATCTGGACGGCGACGGCCATCCGGACATCGTCGTCGGCAACTACTTCCCGGACTCCGACGTCCTCGACCCGAACGGCCTGAACAACGTCGTGATGAACGACTCGTTGTCCCGTGCCCAGAACGCCGGCGGCGACCATGTGCTGCGCTGGACGTCCGCCACGTCCGGCCCCCGGCCCACCGCCGCATACGTGGAGGAGCCGAAGGCGATCCCGTACGACGCGGCCACGGGCTGGACGCTTGCCGCCGCCGGCGCCGACCTGACCGGTGACGGCCTGCCGGAGCTCTACATCGCCAACGACTTCGGCCACGACCACCTGCTGTACAACCGCTCCAGGGCCGGCCACATCCGCTTCACCGAGGCCATCGGCGAACGCACCGGCACCACACCCAAGTCGTTCCTGCTCGGCAAGGACTCCTTCAAGGGCATGGGCGTCGACTTCGGCGACCTCGACAACACCGGCCGCTTCGACATGATGGTCAGCAACATCACCGTCGCATGGGGCCTGGAGGAGTCCAACTTCGTCTGGAAGAACCGGGCCGCCAGCGAGGCGGAGATGAACCGCCGACTCGCGGACGGGGTCGCCCCGTTCAGCCAGGAGGCCCGTGCGAAGGGCCTGGCGTGGACGGGCTGGAACTGGGACGTCAAGATGGGCGACTTCCTCAACTCCGGCCATCAGGACGTGGTCCAGACCGACGGCTTCGTCAAGGGCAAGATCGACCGCTGGCCGTGGCTTCAGGAAATGGCCATGGCCAACGACCTTCTGCTGTCCAACCCCTCCATGTGGCCCCACGAGGGGCCGGGCGACGACATCGCCGGCCACAACGAGCTGGCGTTCTACGCCCACACCCCCGACGGTTCCTTCGCCAACATCAGCAAGCAGCTCGGCCTCGCGGTGCCCCATCCCACCCGCGCCGTGGCCACCGGCGACACCACCGGCACCGGGGTGCTGGACTTCGCCGTCGCCCGGCAGTGGGGGCCGCCCGCCTTCTACGCCAACACGGCCGTACACCGCGGCAATCACCTCACCCTGAGCCTGCTGCGTCCCTCGGCAGGTCCGGCCGCGGGAGGCTCCCGCAGCGGTCTGGCCGCCGCCGGCAGCCCCGCCTACGGCGCCACCGTGCGCGCCACGACGCCCGACGGCACGCAGATCGCACAGCTCGACGGCGGCGGCGGCCACAGCGGTTTCCGCAGCTTCGACGTCCGCTTCGGGCTCGGCTCCTACGACGGTCCGGTGACCCTGCACCTGCGATGGCGCGACGCCCACGGCGAGCTCCACCAGCAGGTCCGCCGCCTCGCACCCGGCACCCACACCCTCATGCTCACCAGCGACGCCCAGGAGGTGCCGAGCTCATGACCGCGACGGTCACCCAACCCTCCACGGAACAGGCCCCGCACACCACTGCGGCGCCGCCCGCCGCCAAACCGGACCCGCGCTACCTCGCACTGCGCAACTTCGCCATCTCCATCAGCGTGTTCAACATCTTCGGCTACACCCTGCTCGGCTTCGAGCAGCCGTGGCTCTGGCCGATCCTGGCGGTCCTGTGCGGATACGCCACCGAGACCGGACTCGAACTGGTCAGCGCCTGGGCGTACAGGCGGGCCCCGCGCTTCCGCGGCCGGGGCGTCCGCGGGGTGTACGAGTTCCTGCTGCCCGCCCACATCACCTCGCTGGCCGTGTCCATGCTCACCTACGGCAACGACCTCTTCCTCCCGGTCCTGTTCGGCGTGGTCGTCGGCGTCGGCGGCAAGCACGTGTTCCAGGCGCCGATCGGCGGCCGGATGCGGCACTTCATGAACCCGTCGAACTTCGGCATCACCGTCTCACTGCTCTGCTTCGGCACCTGGTTCAGCATCGCGCCGCCGTACCAGTTCACGGAGAACGCCAACAACTTCTTCCGGGTCGCCATCCCGCTGGTCATCGCCACCGCGGGAACCGTCATCAACGCCATCCTGACCAAGCGCGTGGCGCTGATCGTCGGCTGGCTGGGCGGCTTCGCGATCCAGGGCGTCATCCGCCACTTCGTCTGGGACGTCGCGGTGTTCTCGGCCGTCGGTGTGATGAGCGGCGTGGCCTTCGTGCTCTTCACCAACTACATGATCAGCGATCCGGGGACGACGCCGGCCAAGGCTCGCAACCAGTTCATGTTCGGCTCATCGGTCGCGATGGTCTACGGGGTGCTCATGGTCTTCAACGTCGTCTACACGCTGTTCTTCGCCGTGACGCTGGTGTGCGGGCTGCGCGGCGCCGGCTGGTGGGCGGCCCACCTGCTGCAGCGCCGGCGCGAGCGGGCCGCCGCCGCGGCGCCGTCCGCGACCGCCGCCACCGGATCCGAGGCAGAGGCGGTGGCGGCATGACCGGCCCGCGACCGCGCATCGCAGTCGTCGGGATGGCCTGCCGCTACCCCGACGCCGACACGCCCGAGCAGCTGTGGCAGAACGTCCTGGCCGGACGGCGCGCCTTTCGCCGCCTCCCCGACGAGCGGATGCGCCACGAGGACTACTACTCGCCCGACCCCGCCGCCCCCGATCGCCACTACACGCGCAAGGCGGCGGTCCTGGAGGGCTTCGAGTTCGACCGCGTCAAACACCGCATCGCCGGCAGCACCTTCCGCGCCACGGACATGACGCACTGGCTGGCGCTCGACACCGTCTCCCAGGCCCTTCAGGACGCGGGATTCCCCGACGGCGGGGGCTTGCCGGCGGCCACCACCGGCGCCGTCATCGGCAACAGCCTCACCGGTGAGTTCAGCCGCGCCAACCTGATGCGGCTGCGCTGGCCGTACGTACGCCGCACTGTCGCCGCCGCGCTGCGGGAGCAGGGCTGGCCGGATGCGGAGCTGGCGGAGTTCCTGCGCACTCTGGAACAGCGGTACAAGCAGCCGTTCCCGCCGATCGACGAGGACACTCTGGCCGGCGGCCTGGCCAACACCATCGCCGGACGGATCTGCAACCATTTCGACCTCGGCGGCGGCGGGTTCACGGTCGACGGTGCCTGCTCCTCGTCGCTGCTGTCCGTCGCCACGGCGTGCAACGCGCTGGCCTCCGGGCAGTGGGACGTGGCCATCGCCGGCGGCGTGGACCTGAGCATCGACCCGTTCGAGGTGATCGGCTTCGCCAAGACCGGAGCCCTGGCCACCGGTGAGATGCGCGTCTACGACCGCCACTCCAACGGCTTCTGGCCCGGTGAGGGCTGCGGCGCCGTGGTGCTGATGCGGGAGGAGGACGCCGTCGCGCAGGGACGTCTGCGCCATGCGGTCATCGCCGGCTGGGGCTGGTCCTCGGACGGCCGCGGCGGCATCACCCGCCCCGAGGCGAGCGGTCACCGCCTGGCCCTCGACCGCGCCTACCGCTCCGCCGGTTTCGGCCTGGAAACCGTGTCCTACCTGGAGGGCCACGGCACCGGCACCGCCGTCGGCGACGCCACCGAACTGCGCGCCCTGTCCGAGGCCCGCCGGGCCGCCGACCCGGACGCGCCGCCCGCCGCCCTCGGCACCGTCAAGGGCAACATGGGACACACCAAGGCCGCGGCCGGGATCGCCGGACTCCTCAAGGCCGTGCAGGTGGTGCGCCACCAGGTCATTCCACCGGCCACCGGCCACCACGACCCCCATCCGGAACTTCTCGGCGAGCGGCCCGCGCTGCGGGTGCCCCGGGAGGCCGAGGTGCGGCCCGAGGGCGCCCCGATGCGGGCCGGCGTCTCCTCGATGGGCTTCGGCGGCATCAACGCCCACATCGTCGTCGAGCATGCCGACGGGGGGAGCCGCACCGCCCTGCCCCAGTCCACCGTCCGCCTGGTCCGCTCCCGGCAGGACTGCGAGCTGCTCCTGGTCGACGCGGACGACACCGCGGGACTGCGTGGCCGGCTGACCCGGCTCGCCGCTCTCGCCGGGCGCCTGTCCTATGCCGAACTCGGTGACCTGGCCGCCACGTTGGAGGCCGACCTGGCGGGCCGTACCGTCCGCGCCGCCGTCGTCGCCTCCTCTCCGGAGCAGGCCGAGGAGCGTTTCACCGAGCTGCTGGCACGTGTCGACGGCGGCGCCCGCAACCTCCTCGATACGGCCGCCGGCCTGTTCCTCGGCCGGCGTACCGACGCACCGCCGCGGATCGGTTTCCTCTTCCCCGGACAGGGCGCGGGCCGCCGCGGCGACGGGGGCGCGCTGCGCGCCCGCTTCGCCGCCGTGGACGAGCTCTACCGGGCGCAGGACCTCCCGGCCCGGGGCGACCAGGTGGCGACCGAAGTGGCCCAGCCCCGCATCGTCACCGCCTCGGCGGCCGGGCTGCGCATACTGGACGCGCTCGGCATCGAGGGCACGGGCGCCGCGGGCCACAGTCTCGGCGAGCTGACGGCACTGCACTGGGCCGGAGCCATGGACGAGGCCGGACTGCTGCGCACTGCGGCCGCGCGAGGCCGGGTGATGGCGGCGGCCAGCGACGGCGGCGGGGCGATGGCGAGCATCGCAGCGGGGCCCGCGGCGGTGGAGCCGCTGCTGAGCGGCGAGCCTGTGGTGATCGCCGGGTACAACGGCTCCCGCCAGACCGTGGTCTCCGGTCCTGCCGACGCCGTAGGCCGGGTGAGCACGCGGGCGGTCGCGCAGGGCCTCGCCGCGCAGCGCATCAACGTCTCCCACGCCTTCCACTCGCCCGCGGTCGCCCCCGCGGCGCGCGCCTTCGCCGAGCATCTGGCGGCAGAGCGGCTCGGGCCGCTCTCGCGGCGGGTGGTCTCGACGGTCACCGGCGGGCCGCTGGACCGGGACACGGACGTGGCAAAGCTGATGACCCGTCAGGTCCTCGCCCCCGTGCGGTTCACGCAGGCGGTGGAGGGCCTCGCGGCCGAGAGCGACCTGCTGCTGGAGGTCGGCCCGGGACGCATACTGAGCGGGCTCGCAGGACAGACGGTGGACGTTCCGGCGATCGCCCTCGACACGGACAGCACGTCCCTCGCGGGGCTCTTCCTGGGTGTGGCAGCGGCGTGGGTGCTCGGCGCCCCGGTGCGCCACGGGGAGCTGTTCCGGGACCGCTTCACCCGGCCCCTGCCGCTGGACAAGGAGTTCCGCTTCCTCGCCAACCCGTGCGAGTCGGCACCGGACGGCGACCTGCCGCTCGCGGTGAACGCGGGCACCGACGCGATTGCCGTCCGCATGGCACCGGCGGGCGCGTCCACCGGTGCACCGTCAGCCTCCGCCGGGGACGGAACGAGCAGCCTCGACGTCCTGATGCGGCTTGCCGCGGCCCGCGCCGAGCTGCCGCCCTCTGCCCTCTCGCCCGACACCAACCCGCTGGACGAGCTGCACCTCAGCTCGATCACGGTCGGCCAGATCATGAACGACGCGGCCCGTGAGCTGGGGGTCAACCCCATGGCCACGACGTCGGCGTTCGCCACCTCCACGCTTGCCGAACTGGCGGTCCTGCTGGACGACCTGGCCGGCACGGCCCTGCCGTCCGACGCGGACCGCCCGATCGCGGCGGCCGGCGTGGCGCCGTGGGTCCGGGCGTTCTCGGTCGACCTGGTCGAGGCGGAAACCGGGAAGGCACCCGGGCCAAAGGTGTCCGCCGAAGGCGACGGCCCGCACTGGACCGCGTTCGCTCCCGACCGGCATCCGCTGGCCGAGCCGCTCGCGGCGGCGCTGCGCGACGCCGGGCTCGGCGGGGGCGTGCTGCTGTGCCTGCCCGCCGACTGCGACGACGAGCATGCCGCGCTGATGCTCTCCGCCGCTCGCGCCGCCCTGCACCCCACCGCGCCCGCCGCCCGCTTCGTCGCCGTCGGCGACCGGCGCGGGGCCGCCGGGCTGGCCAAGACACTCCACCTGGAGGCGCCCGACACCGCCACCACCGTCGTCACGCTCCCGCTCAACAGCCTGCCCGACCTCGACGGGCTGACGCACCGCATCGTCGCGGACGTCGCGGCGACCAGCGGCTTCAGCGAAGTGCACTACGACGCCGCGGGCGTCCGCCGGGTCCCCGTGCTGCGGGCCCTGCCACCCGCCGCGGACGATCCCGACACCACCGCCCCGTCCCCGCTGACCGCCGCCGACGTCCTCCTGGTCACCGGCGGAGGCAAGGGCATCACCGCCGAGTGCGCCCTGTCCCTCGCCCGCGACTCCGGATGCGCCATCGGACTGCTCGGCCGTTCCGACCCCGAGACCGACCGTGAACTCGCCGCCAACCTCGGCCGGATGGCCGCCGCGGGCGTTCGCTTCCACTACGTCCGCGCCGACGTCACCTCACCCGGCGACACCAAGGCCGCCGTCAACGAGATACGCGAACGTCTCGGCCCCGTCACCACCGTGCTGCACGGCGCGGGACGCAACGAACCGCGCGCACTCGCCGACCTCGACGAGGCGTCGTTCCGCCGCACCCTGGCCGTCAAGATCGCCGGCCTGGAGGCGGTCCTGGCCGCCGTCGACCCGGCCGACCTGCGGCTGGTCGTCGCCTTCGGCAGCATCATCGGCCGCGCCGGACTGCGCGGCGAGGCCGACTACGCCACCGCCAACGACTGGCTGACCGAACGGATCGCGCGGTTGCGCGAGGACCTTCCGGGCTGCCGGTGCATCGCGCTGGAGTGGTCGGTGTGGTCCGGTGCAGGGATGGGCGAGCGGCTCGGCGTGCTCGAGTCGCTCATCCGCGAGGGCATCGAGCCGATCCCGGCCGACGAGGGCGTCGCCATGCTCCGCCAGGTGCTGGCCCATCCGGACGTGCCCGACACCCTGGTCGTCATGGGCCGCGCCGGCGGCCTGCCGACCATCGCCCTGGAGGAGCGGGAACTGCCGCTGCTCCGGTTCGTGGAGCGCGTACAGACCCACTACCCCGGCGTCGAACTCGTCGTCGACTCCGAGCTGTCCGCCGCCACCGACCCCTACCTCGCCGACCACCTCCTCGACGACACCCTGCTGCTCCCCGCCGTGCTCGGCATGGAGGCCATGGCCCAGGCCGCCGCGGCCCTCACCGGCCGCACGGGAAGCCAGGCGGTGCCCATCCTGGAGGATGCCGAGTTCCTGCGTCCGGTGGCGGTGCCGCCGGAGGGCACGACCACCGTGCGGGTGGCCGTGCTGGCCACCGGTCCCGACACCGTCCGCGCGGTGATCCGCAGCAGCGAGACGGACTTCCGCGCCGACCATTTCCGCGCCGTCCTGCGCTACGGGCCGCACCAGCAGCTCCCGGCCGGTCCGGTCCCGCCCGAGGGCGTGCGGCCGGCGCTGGAACCGGCGCGGGACATGTACGGGCCGGTGCTGTTCCAGGGCGCCCGCTTCCAGCGCCTGACGGGCTATCGGCACCTCGCCGCCAAGGAGTGCGTCGCGGACATCTCCACATCCGCCACCGCGCCCTGGTTCGCAGGCTTCCTGCCGCCCGACCTGGTGCTGGCCGACCCGGGCACCCGGGACGCGCTGATGCACTCCATTCAGGCCTGCGTGCCGGACGCGACGCTGCTGCCCGTGGGCGTCGAACGGCTGCACCTGGCCGACCCGGCCGCCGCGGCCGGCGCCGGCGATGTCGTCCTGCACGCCGTCGAACGCTCCCGGGACGGCGACACCTACGTCTACGACCTCGACGTCCGCGACGAGCACGGCGCGCTCGTCGAGCGCTGGACGGGCCTGACACTGCGTGCCGTCCGCAAGCTGGACGGCTCCGGTCCCTGGGAGCCTGCGCTGCTCGGCCCCTACGTGGAGCGACGCGCCGAAGCGGTGCTGGCCGCACCGGTGCGGATCGCCGTCCACCCGGACGACGACGGCAGCGACGCCGACCCGGACGGCCGTCGCGGTCGCACCGCCCACGCACTCGGCCAGGCACTCGGACGCCCTGTGACGCTGCGTCATCGCCCCGACGGACGACCCGAAGTGGACGGCGGCCCGCAGGTCTCCGCCTCGCACGGCGCCGGGGTGACCCTCGCCGTGGCGGGGGAGGGGCCGGTCGCCTGCGACGTACAGCACGTCGAGGAGCGCAGCGCCGACGACTGGGAGGGCCTGCTGGGCGCCGGCGGCCTCGCGCTGGCCCGGCTGATCGCGGCCGAGCACCGCGAGGATCTCTCGCTCGCCGCGGGCCGGGTGTGGGGCGCCGTGGAGTGCCTGCGCAAGAGCGGCCGTGCGCACATCGAACTGACGGTGGACGACGGCGCTGGGGCTCCGGACCGGTGGGTGGTACTGCGGTGCGGCGCGGCCCGGATCGCCACCGTCCCGGCCGTACTGCGCACCGGGCCACAAACGGCGGTGTTCGCCGTGCTGACAGAGAAGGAGGGGTGAGGCACCGATGGGCGACGAACGCCCCTATTACGAACTGCGCCACCTGGTCGGCTTCGAGGAGACCAACCTCGTGGGCAACGTCTACTACGTCAACTACGTTCGCTGGCAGGGCCGGTGCCGGGAGATGTTCCTGCGCGACAGGGCTCCCGAGGTCCTCGACGACATCCGCGACGACCTGAAGCTGTTCACCCTCTCGGTGGGGTGCGAGTTCTTCGCCGAGATCACCGCGTTCGACCAACTGTCGATCCGGATGCGGCTGGAGGACCTGACGCAGACCCAGATCGGGTTCACCTTCGACTACGTGCGGCTGCGCGGCGAAGAAGGCGGTAACGACGGAGAGCCCGTCGCCGGGGACCTGGTCGCCCGGGGCCGCCAGCGAGTGGCCTGTATGCGCGGGCCCAACACCGATACGCGGCCGACCCGGGTGCCCGAGGCGCTGCGCCGCGCGCTGGAGCCGTACGCGCTCCCGGCGTCCGGCTCCGCTCCCCGCGGGCCGCTCGCAGCGGCGACGGGCGGGGGGTGAGGGCATGGCCGACACCCGCACGGACGGCCCGCCCGCCCCGGACCGGGCGGCCGCACTGCTGCAGCACGACCGCTTCGCACTGCGCGGCGTGCTCGGGTCCTTCGCTACCGGTATCACCGTCCTGACCGCCGGCCGGGAGCTGCCGAGGGGCATGACGGCGAATTCGTTCACCTCCGTCTCGCTGGACCCGCCGCTGGTGCTGGTATGCGTGCTGCGCACGGCGGCGCTGCACGACGTGGTGCTGGAGGAGAAGGCGTTCGCGGTCTCCGTCCTGTCCGCGGAGCAGGAGCCGATCGCACGCCGGTTCGCGGACCGCGGGCGACCGCGCGGCGCGCGGGAGTTCGAAGCGGTGGACACCCGGCCGGGCCGCCATACCGGCGCCCCGATCCTCTCGGGCGCTCTGGCCTGGCTGGAGTGCGGGCTGGAAGCCGTGTACGACGGCGGGGACCACTCGATCCTGCTCGGCTCCGTGCTCGACGCGGACCGCGGGCCGGGCGCCGACTCTCTGCTGTTCTACCGGGGCGGTTTCCACCGCCTGGCCCCCTCCGCCGTCTGAGCGGCGCGGGGGACACCCGCTGGGCCGCGGTAGCCGTTCGCGGCGACCGCGGCCCAGCGGCGCCTTTCATTGCCGGTCCTGCGGCAGACCGGGAGGCAAGTCCCGCCGTCCGGAGTCCGCGCGCGGTGGTCCTCGACGTGCGCCCCCTGGTGCGGCGTACGCCCCGCTCTTCGCCGCCGTGGCCGAACGCTGCCACCGAGAGCCCGTACGGGCGCCGCCGGCGACGTCTGCGCGGCGTGCCCCTGGGGTCAGCCGGCACCCACGGGCAGGCCGAGGCATTCCAGTGAGCGCCGGGCCGCCGACGGATCGTCCCCCGCGCCCACCAGCAGTCCGTGCACCTGGGCGGCGAAGCAGCGCGCCGCGTCGTAGGGCGGGACGAGGAAACCGCCCAGCTCCAGAGTGACCAGCCCGTGCAGCGCGATCCACATCTGATGGGCCACCAGCCGGGCGTCGCCCTCGTGGAAGCGGCCCGCCGCCATGGCCGCCGCCACCGCCCGGGTCACCGGTTCGAGGGTGTAGCGGCCGTGCTGACGGTCCTCCTCGGTGAGGCTGAACCCGCCGAACCCCACCCCGCCGAACATCACCCCGTACAGGTGCCGGTGTTCCAGGGCGTTGCCGTGGTAGGCGAGCCCCAGCGCCGCGATGTCGGCCACCGCGTCACCGCTGGGAGTGACCTCGCTCATCCGCCGGTCGAGCCGGGCGAACCCCTCGTGGACCATCGCCCGCACCAGGTCGTCCATGCCGCCGAAGTGGGTGTAGACGGCGGTGGTCGAGGCGCCCACCGCCGAGGCGAGCCGGCGGGTCGTCAGCGCCTGCGGCCCCTCTTGCGCCAGCAGTCGCGCGGCGGCCTCCACGAGATCGGCCCTGAGTCTCGGATTTGCCTGGCGTGGACTCACCCTTGACGTCCCTTCGGTTGTCCTCCACCCTATAACAAAACGACGTTACGTAACGACGATACGTTATATGGGGCGGAACGATGATCGCATCGAAAGTCGAATCGGCCAACCACTCCGCCCTTCCCCGCGTCACGCGCGAGGTGCTCGTCTCCGCGCCCCCCGTCCACGGCGCGCTTCCCCCGGAACTGGACGGCACCTTCCTCACCATCGGCCCCAACCCACTCCAACGGCCGCACGACGAGCACCTGTTCGCCGGCGACGGCATGGTGCACGGCGTACGGCTGCGTGGCGGCCGCGCCGAGTGGTACCGCAACCGCTGGCTGCGCACCGACCGCGCAGCCCGCATCCTCGGCGAACTACCCGCCCCCGGTCCCAGACACGGCCCGAACGACAACGCCAACGGCAACATCGTCCGCCATGCCGGCCGCACCCTGGCCCTCGGCGACGGCGGCCCACGCCCCCTCCAGATCGACGCCGCCCTCGACACCGTCGCCCGCATCGACTTCGACGGCACGCTGCGCGGCGGATTCGCCGCACACCCGCAACACGACCCCCTCACCGGCGAACTCCACGCGGTCACCATGTCCTGCGAACCGCCGTACGCCACCTACCTCGTCATCGACGTGCACGGCCGGGTACGCCGCTCGGTCCCCGTGCCACTGAAGCGGCCAGTGATGATGCACGCGTTCTCCCTGACGGAGCACTACGCGATCATCTACGACCTCCCCGTGGTCTTCAGCCCCGCCGCCGCGGCGGCGGGCTCACGCATCCCCTACGCCTGGAACGACGGCCACGGCGCCCGCCTGGGACTGCTCCCACGCGACGGCGGCCCCGACGACATCCTCTGGGTCGAACTGTCACCGTGCTTCGTCTTCCACCCCGTCAACGCCTACGAGTCCGGCCGCCACATCGTCCTCGACGTGATCAGCCATCCGCGTGTCTTCGACCGCGACCCGCACCGCCCCGGCGAGACACCCCCCGCGCTGGTCCGCTGGACAGTGGACACCGCAGGCGGAACGGTCGTCGAGGAACAACTCTCCGGCCTCGTCCAGGAGGCCCCGGTCATCGACGACCGGGTACGCGGCACCCGGCACCGCTACGTCTTCGCCACCGCCCTCGACCCCTCCGGGCGGGAACTGCTGGGCGGCCCGGCGCTGCTCCGCCACGACCTGGCCACCGGACGGACCGACACCCACGAGCTGCCCCCCGGCTGCACCACCGGCGAGGCAGTCTTCGTCCCGCGCGAGCCCCGCGCCCCCGAGGGCGACGGCTGGCTGCTGAGCATGGTCACCGACGGCCGGACCGGACACGGCGAGCTGACGGTCCTCGACACCGCCGACTTCACGGGCCGCCCGGCCGCCGCGGTGCCGCTGCCGGTCCCCGTCCCGCACGGCTTCCACGCCGCCTGGGTGGACGGCGACTGACCGCAGCAGTGCAGGCGGAGCACGTCAGAACCCGCAGGCGTAACCCCGGGTGAGGATTCGCTCGAGGAGGCGTCGAGCCCCTCCTTCTCCCTCGTCATACAGGGGTTGATCAGGCACTGGCGGCCCCCCAGCGTGCGGCCGGCTTTCTCCACCGTCAGCGGCCAGTCGGATCCCCGCTCGCGGCCACTTCAGGTCCCCGCCGTGGCCACTCGATTCCCCGCCGGCGGTCGCTTCGTGGACGCAGCGTGAGTCCTCCTCGGCCGTGCTCGCCCCACGGGCGGCGGTTGACCGCCAGGGACCGCGCGGCGGGAGCAGGTGAGGCCGGAGGCTGCGAAGCGGGTCGAGCAGGGCGCCGGCCGCGGCGAGGTGGCCGCGGAGCCGCTGATGGCGAGGGAGATGTTGAGCCCCATCTGTCAGGGGTTCGTCCGAAGGAGGATCTGCTGAAGTTCTGCCGTGCACATCATGTAGCCGTCGGGGGTCGGCAGATGCTCCAGGTAGTAGGCCAGGTCCAGGCCCAGTGAAAATACCCTGACAGGGGTGCCCGCAGCACGTGCGGAGTCCACCACCTGCCGAAGCGCGTCCATGACGGCCGGGTGCCGGGTCCGATAGGTAGCGGCCACCAGATGGTTGCTCCGGTCGGCCGCGAGATAGAACTGCACCAGGTCCTTCACCCCGATGAACAACTCACTGGCGCCCGCGGCGCAGATCGCCGTCGTGGAGTGTACTGCTGCGGGCGTTTCGATGAACGCGGACAGACGGATGCCCTCCGGTAACTCCAGGTGCTTTCCGAGCTGGACAAACTCCTCATCGTCTGTGAGGAAGGGAGCGGAGAGGCATACCCGGCCCGCAGCGTCGCCGAGACGGTCGCGCAGGAAGCCCAGCACAGCGTGGAGCGCATCGCGGTACGCGTTGGATCGACGCAGCCAACGCGCGCCGTGCAGACCCAGCTCGGGATTCGGCTCGACCGCGACCGTGACCAGCTCGGTGACCTCGGCGGCGTGGTCGGAGCGGAGGTCGAGAAGCCGCAACACGATCCGTTGGCCGGGCAGGAGTGCCTCGACGAAGGTGCACAGCCGGTCCGCGACGGCCCGAGCGTAGACCTTGATGTCGTCAGGGCCGCCCGCCAGGGCGTCGAGCGGGCGCAGTCCTGCCGCCAGGCAAAGGAACTCTTCCCGGATGAAGAAGGAGTCGACGCGCTCCGCGTCGGGCCCGGACGCGTTGATCGTGCGGATGTCCTGCAGGTCCGCGATGACGGTACAGGCTGAACCGAGATCTTCCGGTGACGGGCTCCAGGCATTCGCTCGGCGCCCGACGACAATCGATTGGCTGTCGAGGTCCAGCGTCACTTCGCCGACCAGTTCGGCGAGATCGGCCTTGTCCACGCGCAGCACGGGTATGCCCCTTCCGCGGCAGATGGACTGCATGTGGCCGGTCAGCCCCCCTGAACCGCAGACGACTGCCCGCGCTGCCACGATCGCGTCATACAGACCCGCTTCAAGGGATGGCGCGACCAGGATCGATCCCTCGAGCGGATCTCTCGTGCGGTTACAGACGCCTCGTAGGACACGTTGCGTACCGCTGGTCAAGAGGGATCCCTGAATCCGGTGCCCGTGCAACTAGCCCTCCAGATCATCGGTGTTCGCAATCCCGAACTGCCTGCGTAGCTGCCGCGGCGTCACGGTGACGTCGGTGAGCCGGTCGACCGCGGTCCAGCGGATGAGGGCCCTGGTCAGCCCGTCGTGCCGAATGGCGCCCGAGGAAAGGGCGGGAGGTTCGTCCATGGCTCGGATGCGGGCGGCCAACCGTGTGGCCAGCAGTTCCCGCTCTTTGCGTGATTTCGCGACCAGCCTCCTCACCTCCAGGTTCACAGCATCCTCGAATTGAGCCCGGACTGCTTCCTTCATATTGCTGACACAGTGCTGGAATTGATCATGGAATTGGGTCAAATCCTCTTTTGACTCCAAAACTTCGATCGCGTGCGAAGCAACCACAATTGACTGGTTCTTGATGGCGGCGAGATTGAAAGTGAACGCTCCGATGCGCCCGTTGCGCACCATCTCGTCGCCCTCGCGCAGGGTGCCGACCGTTGCGATCGGCCGGACACGCCTTCCGTGGAGGTCCAGGAGCGTCCCGCGGTCGTCGACCTCCAGGCCGCGTCCGGTGCGCTCGTGGGGCACCGCGGTTCCCCTCCGCAGGAGATTCCTCCAGAGCGGCTGGCTGGCCCTCCTGTAGTCCCATTCCCGGCTGAAATTGGACACCACCAGATCGGCATCAAGGGCGCGTTCACCTTCCGAGGTCCCGACCCGAAGAGTCAGCTTCCCGGAGCCCGCCGGCGCGATCCGTTCCACCTTGCCGACGATCAGCTGCACCCGTCCGTCGTCCGGGTGCATTGCCTGCTCGATGATCGCCATCGTGTGCTCCACGGCGCCGACCCGGAAGGAGGCCAGCGCGGTACTGAAGTCATCCAGCAGAGAACGCAGTTCGGCGGAGGGAATCTGTGCGATGGCTTCGGGCAGATGCGGCTCCCAGGCCTTGGCCACCCGCTCCGCGACCACGGCCGGGTCAATGTCCGGGTGCTCCCGCCCGACCGCTGCACACGCCGCCTCCCACTCCGTCCGGACCCGGGCCAGGAACTCCTCGCGATCCCGGTACGGCTCCAGCAACGACCTCGGACAGGCCAGATGCACTACCCCGTGCTCGTGACCGCGGGGATACGTCCGGAAGATCGTCCCGGTCTTCGAGAGAAGGTAGATCGGCCCGAGGTGGCCCTGGCGCAGCAGCAGACCCGCCGAGTCGTACGCGCTGAGCGTGGAGCCGACGATCGCAACGGTCGCCTCCGGGGAAAGCGCACTGAGTTGGCGGACGCCTGCCTCAGAGAACGGGTTGCGTACGAAGGCGGGGTGCGCGAGTACCTCAGCGGCAAAGGGCGGTTCTCGAAGCTCGAGCCCGGTCGCGAGGATTACGTGATCGGCGAGGATCACGGTGGGTTCCGAGCCCTGCCGGGCCGGCAGGCCACTCCCTTGCGGCGCGGACCACTGCCGCACTGTCACCTCGACTCCCGAAGAGGTCAGCTCCACGTCGATCGCCTCGCCGTCCGCTTCGACGAGCACGACACCGGGACAGGCTTCTTTGCTGGCCTTGGCCAGCCGGTCGATCAGATAGTGCTGGAAGATGCGCCGGGGAGCCGGGCCCTGCTCCACGAACGTGAACTCGGCCCAGGGCGCCGGCCAGTGCGTGCGGTCGGCTTCGTGGTTGGCCCAGCGGACGAAGTCGAGGACGTCCTCCCGGAAAACCGACATCCGGCCGGCCTGGATGTTGAACACATGCCCCCAGGGATTGCCGTCCTGGTGGTAAGCGACGCCCGCAGAACGGTAGTTGGGGTGCCGTTCGAGCAGGATGACCTCCAACGGCCGACGCGCAAAGCAAAGCAGACGGATCGCCGTGGCAGTGCCGGCCAGACCGGCACCGACGATGAGCACTCTGGGTCGTAAGCGTGTTCTGCTCACAGTGAGAACCTCCCTCTTGAGCGATGGAAGCCCGGCGGTACGTGGGCGAGCCGGGCGCGGCGTTTCCGTGGCAGTGGCGGTACTGGTCTGGGTGTGTCCGCGCGGCCGCCTCGACGGACAAGGTAAAGAGCGAAGCCGCGGGACCTCCCAACCAGCCTTGACGCCACCGCGCGCTACTACACCACTGCGGTCCAACGCCGTTGCGTTAGGGGTCCCTCTCCAAAGACCATCGGATGGTGGATCACGGTCAGGTAATACGTCGCCATGAACTCACCGATCAGGAGCGGGAGTTACCCGCTCCGCTGATACCGCGAGCCGTCACGGGGCGGCCACGCATCGCGGACCGGCAGGTCATCTACGGCATGGCCTACAAGATCCGGAGGGGTGTCTCCCGGCTCGCGGAGCCGGGCCGGCAGGCGCCGTGGAGTCGGTCGCGTCGGGCCGGCTGCCGTGGGTCGGGGAGCCACCGTGATCATGAACGTGACGACGCACCCGCCGGTGTGCGCACCGTGCGTGCCCCTCACCCTGCGCCTGTGTCCTCGCATGCAGGGCGCCGTCGCCTTCCGCGTCGGCCACGTCATCGTCGACGACGTATACGGCCAGCTCTACACCCCTGCCGGACCGGTCGCGGGTGAGAGGCGCGTCCTGTTCGACGACGGCCCCGCCTGAAGTGGATGTATGCCACGCAGCGGGCCGCGGCCCTCTCCCGGTGCGTGCCCGTCGACCTTCGCCCGCCCGAGCGACACGCCGATGACGTCACTCAGGCGGTCGGCCCTCTGTCCGCCGGCGCTTCGCGGCGCGGGGCGCCGGCCGCCGAGTACCGCCCGTCATGTGTCATCCCACCGAGAGAGGAACACCCGATGCGGACTGAGGCCGAACCGCCCGCACCGCACCTGGTGCGGCAGATCCTCACCGTCCTCGAGACCGACCACGAGTTCCCCGCCTTGCTCCACCGCGTCGCTGGAGTACAGCGAGGACTGGCAGTGCCTTCACCGGCTGCCAGGCCGTGGCGGACTGGCAGCTCGAGCAGGACGTGCCCGCGCTGTTCGCGGAGGGGCTGCGTGCAGGCGTAACGCCGATCTCTGGCTGGAAGGGGCGCGTTTCACAGATCGGGCGGGGAGCGGCTACGCACTGCGGCCGCGCTGTCGCTGCTGCTGGGCATGGTGCTCGGCGTCATGGACCAGGTGATCGTCGGAACCGCCTTGCCCCCGATGGTCGGCGAGCTCGGCGGGCTGAGCCTGTTGCCGTGGGTAGTGACGGCCTACGGGCTCGCCACCGCCGTCACCACCCCGTTGTGGGGCAAGTTCGGCGACCTCTTCGGCCACCGCCGCACCTTCATCTGCGCCATCGCTCTGTTCTTCGTCGGCTCCATGGGCGGCGGGGCTGGCCCAGGACATGACGCAGCTGTTCGCCTTCCGCGTGGTCCAGGGGCTCGGCGCGGGCGGGCTCATGGTCGGCGCCTTCGCCCTCATCGGCGACCTGATCCCCGCCCCGGCCGACCGGGTCAAGGTGCTTCGTGTGTGCAGCGTGAGGTCATCCTCGGCGGTGCTCGCCCCACAAAGGCAGGATCGGAGGCAGGTCGCTGAGCCCGCGAGCTGGCCGCTTGGGCATCGGCGACTCCCCGTCGTCCCCGTCCCAGCGGCGTGCGTATTGGTCCGGAAGGCTGCCCCAGCCCCAGTAGGGGACTGGCCGGTCGGGTGCCTCGCCGAGTTCGTCGAGGGGGTCGATGCGCTGTTCCGCCACCGTGCACAGGTGGGCCCAGTCGTCGCCCATATCGAAGACATAGGCGAACTGCTCGCCGGCCTGCAGCCTGCTCAACTTGGTGGCATGGCCGTCCACGGTGCCGTCCGGGGCCTCGCCGTCCCACCAGTCCAGAGGGCTGACCCTGGCGCCGTCGGACAACGTGAACAGGTGCAGATGGGCCAGGTCCCAGCGGCCGAAGGCGAGATCGATGGCCGTGGCGAACTGGGCGAAGGAGTGTGAGCGCGCGGCGGCGAACACCCGGCCGGGGCGAGGCCACAAGTCCGCACCGTGCCCGGAGACCAACTCCACCCGGATGGAAAGCCAGGTACGTGCCACGATCACAACCCCTTCATGCGTCAGGTCCCCGAGCCGGCACCGAGGCTACTGAGTGCGACTGCCAGGCGGGGAATCGAGCATTCCCGCCGACGCCGGCAGGTTGGAGACCCAGAGCACCGTCGCCTCAGCGACGGTGGACGCCAGCGTTCAACTCCGCGAGCAGGCGCTGTACCAACTACACGTTGGCAGATGCGGATCTATGATTGCACTTTGAGTAGAAAATATGGATGAGCTGTGGAGGAAGGGTGGACGGCTCTGCTGGTGGCCGGGGTCGGTGTGGTGGGCACCTTGGGGGCCTCGCTGTTGACGCAGAGCCAAGCGGACCGGACGAAGCGGGACGAGATGCAGGCGGCAGCGCGGCAGCGGCGGGAGGAGCGTGACCACGCAGAGGCCATGCTTGAGACCGAGGCAAGCCCGCAAGCACGCTGAGGAATCAATTGTCTTGCGCAGGGGCTGTTACATCGCTCTGAACACGGCCGCACGTCAGTACCTGACGGCCCAGGTCAGCTTCTTGCACGCACTACGTAACGGGGCCGGTGTCGAGGTCGCGCTCGAGGACTCGAGGCTCGTCGCACCACGCACCGGGAAAGCTATGCCGAGGCGCAGATGCCATGCTCACCACCCCCGAAGAGGTCCCCCAGCAGCTACGGGACATCTTCACCGAGGTGCAGGCCCTCGCCTGCTGACCTGCTGCTGCGCTCGCCGCTGCAGCATGCGCTCCTTGCGCTGCTCGTCGGTCGGCGCCGCCCAGGCGTGCCATCCGGCCTCCGCAGTCCATTGCCGCGCGTGAGCGCGGGCTTCGATTCCGCACCACCGGCAGCCCCCGGGCGCCACAGTGTGCTCGGTCCTGGCAGAACGCGATAAAGACATCACATCCTCCTTCCCCCACTGCTTATCTTGCCTCCTGCCACTGACAATCACCCGCGAGCCGCGTCCGGCTCCGCCACCCGTCAGCGCAGACGAAGAAACCTTTCCCTCACGTGTCCCGAAGCCTCTGAAACAAGACCGTTTATCGGGAAAACTGCCCGTAGCTCCCACCACACTGGTTACGGTCTGTGCCCATGAGGTTCCTGCACACCTCGGACTGGCATCTCGGCCGCCGGTTCCACGGGGAAGATCTGATCGACCACCAGCGCACGGTCCTGGACCACATCTGCGCCGCCGCCCGCACCCAGAAGGTGGACGCCCTGCTGATTGCGGGCGACATCTACGACCGTGCCATCCCAAGCCTGGACGCGGTACGCCTGTTCGACCGGGCTCTGCACCAGCTCGCCGACCTCGGCATCCCCACCGTCATGATCAGCGGGAACCACGACTCGGCCCACCGCCTCGGCACCGGCTCCGGCCTGTACGCCAAAGCCGGCGTCCACCTGCGCACCGACCCCGCCGACGCCGCCCGCCCCGTCCTCCTCGACGACGAGCACGGCCCCGTCGCCGTCTACGGAGTGCCCTACCTCGAGCCCGCCCTGGTACGCACCCAGCTGGACGCCGAGACAGCCTCCCACCAGGCCGTGCTCACCTCAGCACTGGACCGCATCCGCGCCGACCTCGCCACCCGCCCGGGCACCCGCTCCGTCGTCCTCGCCCACGCCTTCATCACCGGCGCCACCAGCAGCAAAAGCGAACGCGACATCAGCGTCGGCGGCGTCGCCCACGCCGACGCCGACCTCTTCGACGGCATCGACTACATCGCCCTGGGCCATCTCCACCGCCCGCAGCGCGTCAACGACCGCATCCACTACAGCGGCTCCCCGCTGGCCTACTCCTTCTCCGAGACCAACCACACTAAGTCCCTCACCCTGGCCGACCTGCCGGCCGACGGCGCCCCCACGGTCACCCGCCATGACATCCCGGCCGGCCTCCACCTGCTGCTGGCCCGGCTGACCGGCCGCATCGAGGACCTGCTGACCGACCCCGCACACGAACCGCTCAGCGAAGCCTGGCTGCAGGTCACCCTCACCGACACCGCCCTGCCGTACGAGGCGATGGCACGCCTCAGACAGCGCTTCTCCAAGACGCTGGACATGCAGCACGTGCCCGCTGGTATCCCGGCACAGGCCACCGACAGCCCCACCTACCGCGAACGGGTACGCGGCCGCGGCGACCTCGACATCGCCCACGACTTCATCACCGCCGTGCGTGGCACCCCACCCACCACCGCAGAGGCAGACCTCCTGCAAGAGGCCGTCGACGACATGCGCGTGCGCGCCCAGGAGAAGGAAACCGTCTGACATGCGTCTGCACTCCCTGCACCTGCAGGCCTTCGGCCCCTTCGCCCGCCGCCACGCCGTCGACTTCGACGCCCTGTCCGCCGACGGCCTGTTCCTGCTGCACGGCGACACCGGCGCCGGCAAGAGCACCCTGTTCGCCGCCATCTGCTTCGCCCTCTACGGCCTGCCGCCTCACGAACGCAACATGCGGCTGCGCAGCGATCACGCTCCCGCAGACCTGCTGACCGAAGTGACCCTGGAAGTAACCCTGGCCGGCAAGCGCCTGCAGATCCGCAGGATCCCCGCCCAGAAGCGACCCCACCTGCGCAACAGCGCAGAACTCGTCGGCCAGAAGGCCGAAACCTACCTGCACCAGTGGGTCCTCGACGAACACGGACACGGCCGGTGGGAAGGCGTCATCAAGTCCCACAAGGAAGCGGCAGAAGAGATCAAGTCCCTCCTGCGCCTGACCCGGCAGCAGTTCTGCCAGGTCGTCCTGCTCCCGCAGAACGAGTTCACCAAGTTCCTGCGCGCCGATGCATCTGAACGCCGGGTCCTGCTCGGCACCCTCTTCGGCACCCGCCGCTTCGGCCTCATCGAAGAATTCCTCGCCACCCGCAAAACGCTCACCGCGAAGACGCGCGACGAGGCCCGCGCCGACGTCCTGCGCCTGGCCGAACGCATCCAGCAGGCAGCCGGCGACGACCTCGAACCCGCCCAACACGCCCCTCGGGCCGACGACCCCGCCACCCTCACCGCACCCGCCCGCGCCTGGGCCAGCACCCTGCACCGCCAGGCCCTCACCCTCCAAGACGCCGCAACCACCGCCGCCGAGACCGCCGAGCAGCAGCTGGCGCACGCCCGGATCGCAGAACAGGCCGTCCGCGACCTCCACCGTCTCCAGCAGACCCACCGCACCACCGCACACGACCTCGGCCTGCTCCACGAGCAGACCGCCCACCACGACCGCCTCGCCAACCGCCGCGAGCGCGCCGTGAAAGCCCAGCAACTGCAATCCGTCCTGGAGACCGCACACACCGCCGACCTCGAGCACACCCGTGCCCTGGACGACGACAGCCGCGCCCGCGCCCTTCTGCTGCCCGAACACGCATCACTCGACGCCGCCGCCCTCACTCACGCCGCGCAGCAACTGCACGCCGACACCGGCGCCGTCCAGGCGCTGCTGCCCGACGAGGCCACCCTCCAGCGCCACACGGCAGAACTGGACGCACTCGACCGCGAGCGCCGGCAACTCACCGAAACCCTCACCGACGCCCAGGAACGGCTCAACACCCTTCCGCAACACCGCGCCGACCTTGCCGCACGCCTGGAAGACGCCCGCAGCGCACAGGAGACCAGCCGCGAACTCACCCCCACCCTCAACCTCGTCGAAAAACAGCTGGAAGCCGCCAGACGCCGTGACGCCCTCGACCAGCAGATCAGCGCCGCCCACAAAGTCCTCAGCCAGGCCGAGAATGACTCCGAGCAAGCCGCGAAAACGTACATCGACATTCGGCGCCGTCGCACGGACGGCATCGTCGCCGAGCTAGCCGGCCGGCTCGTCGACGGCGAAGACTGCCCCGTATGCGGTTCCCCCACCCACCCCGCACCCGCCACTGCCCAGCCCGGCCAGCCCACCGCCGCCGACGAACAGGCTGCCGAAGCCGCCCACACCCGCGCCCAGCAGAGCGAGAACACGGCCAAAGAGGCCCTGGCCCAGCTGAACGAACAGGCCGCTACAGCACGCGGTGAAGCCGGCGGCGACACCCCCCTCGCCGACCTCACCGCCCACCGCACCGCCCTCGAACAACACCTCGCCGACGCCCTCTCCCAGGCATCCGACGCCGGACCGGCCGGCGAACAACTCGCCCTCCTGGAAAAGGAACAGGCCGAAACCGAGCACACCCGCAACACCGCAACCGCACGCCTGGGCGCCGCCGACGCCACCTACGACAGCCTGCACACTCAGCGCGAAGAGCTCACCCACCGCCTGGCAACCGCCCTCAACGGGCACGCCACACTCGCCAACCGCATCACCGACCTCACCCAGCACGCCGGCCGCCTCGAGGCCGCCGCCGTGTGCGCGGCCACCGTGACAGCAACCGCCGCAAGCCGCCACAGCGCCGCCGCTCTCGCGGAGCAGGCAGCGCACGCGGCAGGCTTCACTTCCCCGGCCGAAGCCTCGGCCGCCCGCCTGCCCGACGACGAACTCACCGCGATCGAGAGCCAAATCACCCACTGGCGTGAACAGTGCCTCGTATTGACCGCCCGGCTCGCCGAACCCGAACTGCAGGCAGCCATCACCCAGCCACCAGCCGACCTCGAGCACGCCGTCACCGAACTGAACACCGCCACCACAACCCACTCCCGCACGGCAGCCCTCGCCACCCAGGCCGCCGACCGCGCAACCGCCCTGGCCGCCCTCACCGCTCAGCTGGACACCCAGATCCAGCGGCTGGAACCCCTCGAGGACACCTACCGCACCGTCGATCACCTCCACGGCCTCATCAGCGGCGGCTCACCCAGCAACCAGCTCCGCATGCAACTGGAGTCCTACGTCCTGGCAGCCCGTCTCGAAGACGTCGTCGACGCCGCCAACACCCGCCTGTCACGCATGTCCCACCACCGCTTCACCCTCGTCCACTCCGACGACAGAGCCGCCCGAGGCGCCAAATCAGGCCTGGACCTCAAGGTCCTCGACGCCTGGAGCGGACACAAACGCCACACCGACACCCTCTCCGGCGGCGAATCCTTCTACGTCTCCCTGGCCCTCGCCCTGGGCCTGGCCGACATCGTCACCGCCGAAGCAGGCGGCCAGGCACTGGACACCCTCTTCATCGACGAAGGCTTCGGCACCCTCGACGAAGACACCCTCCACCAAGTCCTCGACGTCCTGGACTCCCTACGCGCCCACGACCGCACCGTCGGACTCATCAGCCACGTCCCCGAACTGCGCCGCCGCATCACCCAGCGCCTGCACATCGCCAAGCACATCGACGGCTCCACCCTCACCCACCTGACCGAAGCGGCCGAATGACCGCACGATGGACGCCGGACCCGTCCACGGCCCTCGCCGACCAGAACGCAGGGCCCCAGGCCACGGACACCTGCCGATCTCCAGTCCGCCGTGGGGCCAAGGCGTAGCCACAACCGCGGGGCTGCCCATAGCCCCCTCGGCCCCCGCCGAGAAAGGCAGCCCCACAGCGCCCCCGCGTCGAAAGCCGCACATCCCCTGAAGGCAGCCGCCTGCCTCTCAGACGGATCGCATCGAACACGTATTGCTTCATGCCATTTCTGAATGTGATCGAAGTGTTGGAAACAGAGCACTGCGGTGCGTGAGCACTCGCATCGGCCACCAGAGCCGTACCAGTACACGCCAGTCCAGTCCGCATGACAGGGGTTTCCGCAGGCCCGAGGACTGCTGTCCCGCATGTTCGAAACACCGCCGGACGCATGCCCGCATCACGGCGGGTTTTCGAGGCCATGCCATGGCTTCCACTGATCAAACCGGCGGATTTGTCAGTGCCCGCTGCTACACCAATTCCCAGAGATCAGACCGCAGTTGGCGGCCTGACGACACGGAGGAGGAAGCAGTGGCGAAGCCGCCCGAGGGCTACTACAAGGTGCGAAGTCATTACCGGCGCAAACCCCGCCCGAGCGCGAAGAAACTGAGCGGCTGGTCGATCGCAGGGCTGGTCGCGGTGGTGTGGCTATGGAGCCAGCTCATCGGCTTCGGAGAGGCATCCCCGAAAACGCCGCAAACCCCTACACCATCAGTACCAGCGAGCGTGGGCCGCTGATGCCCCGCCGCTCACCCCGGCTGCGCCCACCCCGCGGCGGCAAGGAACAGGCCGCGGCCGCGGCCGTCGCTTGCGCCGTACTCTGGCTGCTGGCCAAGATCGTCACAGCCACTTGGCAGGCAGCCGTCCGCGTCTGGCCGTTGCTCGCCCTCCTTGCGGCTCTCGCCCTCGGGTACGCAGCCTGGCGGCTCATGCGTGCGGCACGGGCCCGGAAGATGCGGGCCGAGACGTTGGCCCGGCTGAGGATCACGCTCGCACAGCTCGACGCCATGGACGACCGGGCTTTCGAATTCGCACTACGTGATCTGCTTCTCCGGGACGGCTGGAACGCACGGCAGGTCGGCCGACAAGGAGACCAAGCCGCCGACGTCATCGGCGAGGACCGCCAGCGCGGCAGAATCGTCCTGCAGGCCAAGCACACCACCGTCGCCGGCAAAGTCGGCTCCTCAGTGATGTACCAGGTCAAAGGAACCGCAGGCCCCGCGCACGGAGCCGATACCGCAGTCGTGGTCACCAACGGCTCCTTCACCCGGGACGCCAAAACATGGGGCGAACGCCACCAGGTGCACTGGGTCGACCGGGACCGCCTGCGCCGGTGGGCCGAACACGGCACGCCCCTGCAAGACCTTCTACGCCTGCCCACGGCACGCAAGACAGCCTTCCGCCGGGCTGCCTGAAACCAAGCGGAGAAAGCCCGACCCCGAACACCGATCACGGGGCGCGCATGGCTCTCAGCGCGCCCCCGCCAGAGCAGAGACACTGCGCCGCACCCCTGCTGTACGCGAGAATGAAGCGAGCCAGCCCCTCACGTATACCGAGGAACCGCGCGATGACCGCCAGCCCCACCGCCACAGAACACACCGGGCGTCTGGTCCTGCGCACGGACCAGCAGGAGGGCCTCGCCAAAACGGTCCGCCACCTGCGCCGCCCGCGCACCCGTGGGCACGCCGTCTCGGCCTGCGGCACCGGCAAGACTCTCTTCGCACTGCGCGTAGCCGAGGAACTCGGCGTGCGGCACCTGGCGGTGGCGGTGCCCAGCCTGGACCTGGTCGCACAGTGGGCGGCGGCCGCCCGCGCAGACGGCCGCCGCGAGCCGATGATCACCGTCTCCTCGCTGCGCGCCGCCTCCCACCCGCTCCTCGCCGAGGCCGAAGTCGACTCGGCCAACGCAGGGGAGTACCTGGCCTACTGGCTCGCCCGCCACCCCAAAGCGACCGTGTTCTTCACCTACGACTCGCTGTCCAAGATCGAAGAGGCCCAGCACTCCGCAATCTTCCCCGCCCCCCTCTTCGGCCTGCTGATCGTGGACGAAGCCCACGCCACGGCCGGCACCTGGGAGAAGAACTGGACCGGGCTGCACGACAACGAGCGCATCCCTGCCGAGAGACGCCTCTACCTCACCGCCACCCCGTACGTGTGGGAAGCCCCCCGCCTGACCGAGCCCCCCACCACCAGGGCGCAACCCAAGCGCACCACCGCCACCGCACCCGCCTGGGACGACCCATCCCTGCTGGCGACCATGGACCAACCGAAGATCTTCGGCCCCCGCCTACACACCTACTCCCACGCCGACGCCATCGACGACGGCGTCCTGGCCGACTACCAACTCGTCGTCCCCACCGTCACCGACACCGAACTACGCACCGCACTCACCGATCCGCAAGCCGGGCCCACCGCGCGCCGCACCACCGCCCTGCACCTGGCCATCCTCAAAGCCATGCGCGAGCAAGACCTGCAGCACGTGTTCGTCTACTTCCAGCAGATCGCCGACGCCGCCGACTTCGCCCGCCAGTTCGCCCATACCCTGCACACCCTCCCCGACGAACTGCGCCCCGACTGGGCGCGCGAGACCGTCGTGCAGTCCATCGACGGCACCCACAGCCCCCACCGGCGCGCCGACATCATCGCCCGCTTCACCGACGCCGAGCGGGGAGTACTGGCCAACGCCAAGATCCTTGGCGAAGGCGTTGACCTGCCCGCCGTCGACGGCGTCGTCTTCGCCGACCGCACCGCCAGCGTCCGCCGCATCGTCCAAGCCCTCGGCCGCGCCCTACGCAAACCCCCCACCCTCAAGACGAAGACGGCCAGCCTCGTCATCCCGGCCTACATCCCGCCCGGCACCGACCCCACCGACCTCCTCGGCACCCCCTACCAAGCCCTCTGGCTGGTCACCGCCGCCCTACGCCACCACGACCAGACCATCGCCGCCCGCGCCCCACGGGCCAAGAACCAGCACCCCGCCCGCGACTCCCACACCTACATCACCCGCCGCTTCCGCTTCGACCACACCCTCGACCCTTCGGCGATCGCCCGCGCCCTCGACCTGCTGGTGTGGCCCTCCAGCGGCGCCGTCCTGTCCGCCCCCCGCCGCGCCGGTCTCGCCGCCGCCATCCGCTACCACGCCGAACACGGCCACCTGCGGGTGCCCGCCGACTACGAGGACGCCTACGGCTATCGGCTGGGCTCCTTCATCACAGGCCAGCGCACCGCCTGCCGCGCGGGCGCCCTCGATGCGGCGTGGATCGCCGAGCTGGAGGCGCTCGGCATGGTCTGGGACGAGCACGAGGCCCTCTGGCAGGGTCACATGGCCACCGTCGAGGCCTTCCACGCCGAGTACGGCCACCTCGCCGTCCCCGCCCACCAGCCCGGTGGCCAGTTCCTCGCCGACCAGCGCACCGCCGCCCGCAACGGCCGTCTCGCCCCTGCCCGCGACGCCGAACTCACCGTCCTTGACCCGGACTGGAAACTCCCGCACGGCCCCGACTGGCACCGCAAGTACCACGTCATCCGCCGCCACATTGAAGCTGGCACCCACCCCGCCACCCTGACCCGCGACACGGTCATCGGAACGGTGAAGGCCGGCAGCTGGCTGCACCGCCAATTCACCACCTGGACCCACCTCGCCCCCGGGCAGCGCGACCTACTCACCCGGATCGGCCTCACCCCCGACCAGGCTCCCCCCAGCACCGGCGCCCCGAGGCGGCGCACCTTCGCCCAGACCGCGCGGATCCTCGGCCTGTTCGTCGAGCGCTGGGGACGCACCCCCGGCGCCCGCGAGTGGATGGAGGTCGACGGTGAACGCGTCATGATCGGCCCCTGGCTCGCCAAGGCCCGCACCAGGCTGAACGCCGGGCAACTCCCGCCCGGCCAGACGCAGATGCTGACCGCGACCCTCGCCGAGTACGGCATCGAGGCAATCTCCGCTCCTGGCACCACCGAGCCCGAGAACGGGTGAGGACCGGCCGCCGAGCGCAACTCGGTCGCCAGTCCTTGTACTTCGTGCTGCCCCGCGTGATCGGCTGGGGAGCGGTGTCATGGCATGGGTCTTGTTGCAGAGCGTGGCGGAAACCAAGGGAACGCTGCGCAGGCGGGGTCCATGATGGGCGTTCTGGCCTTCTATCAGCGGTCGATGTCGTCGAAAAGACTGCGCTGTTCTGGAATCGGTTGGGTGCTCTGCGGGGTCTCCCGTCGGTAGGGGGCGGGGCCGGGAGCCCCGCCGCGGGGGGCTTCGTCCGGCTCCTCGCGGACCTGTTGGTAGATGTCGCGCGCGCGGTCGAACTCACCGGCTGTGCGATTGTCTAGTCGTCGCTCAAAGGCTTGGCTGTACCAGAACAGTGCGTCATCGACGGGGTCGTTGTCTGTGTCGCCATTGAACTCGTAGGCCCAGTCGTCTACCCGCCGTTCTAGGCAGGGAACGAGTTCACGGCGCACGTGATCGAACAGGCTCTCGCGTTCTTCATCGGTGGACGGGTGCGTCGTCGGCGAGCGCGGTGTACGCCTCCCACATCTCCTCGTCGTCGTAGTCCGGTTCGACCAGGTCCGGAGTCAGGGTGTTGCTGTCCGGATCCAGCTCCTCGGACTGGGCCACCACCTCGACCAGGAACTTCTGTGCCGCCTCCATAAGGCCGGGATCCTGTGTCCACAGCCCGAACTCCAGGCTACGACGGGAACTTTCCGTGCCGTTGGCGCTCCCCAGCCACAGCCGGCTGGGCCTGAACCCGAAGACGTCGGCTACCGTGCCCGATCCGTCCTCGTCGTGCCACCAGAGCTCACCTAGCAGCAACATCTTGGTGTGCAGGATAGGAACGAGATGATCTCCGGCCTTGCGGTAGCCGAGGCTGCGCAGCGCGGGCCACTGGATGTCCGGTGACGCTGAGCCGGGACCGAGTACTGGTGCCGCGCCGTCCTCATGGAGGCGCAGTCCCTCCAGATGAGGCAGGGCCCGAGCAGGGAAGCCGACCGCGTCCTTCACCGCATCGGCTACCCTTTGCAGATTCTCCAGGGAACGCGGGCCCCGCGGCTGCTTGCTGGGACCACCACGCACGCGGACAAGAACTCGGCGATCCGGCACAGCAGTTCAGCGTCGTCCACCCACAAGAACGCCCCGAGCATCCCGGGCCCCAGGCTGCGTGATCGACGCTTCCGCTCCAACTCGTGCCGGAACGTGTCGATCCCATCGACGAGACCAGTGAGCACGTTCGTCCCGAACTGGGCGGACCCACCTTCCGCTGCGACCGCCTGCACGTTGAATTGGTGAGAGAACGACGCACTCATACAACCCCTCCCGTTGCACGAGCATTATGGCGCGCTTCCCGCCCTCCCCCGTCAAGGCTTCCGATCAGGTGGGAACATGCCGTCGTCGCACCCCAATTCCTGGCAGTGGCGGTGCGACTCCCGACCGGCCCGGCCACATACTGAGAAATGGTCAACCTCCCATGCGGGCTGAAGCCGGTTCTGCGGGCACCAGGCGAGAGCCGATGGCGGGGGAGACCCCGAACTCAAATCTTCCATAGTTTTGAAACCAAGGAAGCACCCCCGATAACCGCTTGCCTTGTTCGCCTATCTGACGAGGCACCAATAGGAGGCGGACGGGACAGCTGGGTTCCCCAGTCGGCCAGGGCCGGCCACGGAGTGGACGGTCCCTCAACTCACCTTGAATACAGTCAGCCTGCAAAGGAAAACCAAGCCGGGCCCGATCGCGGAGCGATCGGGCCACACCTCTGATCCGCGGAGCGGATCAACCGGTCCCGGAGGGACCTGGCGGTCTCCGCGGAGCGGAGACGGGTACCGACGCGTAGCGTCGGCGCGTCGTTCCTGCGGAGTAGG
>NZ_JBIWFW010000003.1:0-33967 GCF_044763235.1 Streptomyces sp. NPDC096152
TCCTCGCCCTCCTCGCTGCTGCACTGGACCCGCCGCATGATCGAGATCCGCAAACAGAACCCCGCCTTCGGCCTCGGCTCCTACACCGAACTCCAGTCGTCGAATCCGGCGGTCATCGCCTTCCTGCGGGAGTACGAGGACGACCTGGTGCTGTGCGTGCACAACTTCTCCCGGTTCGCGCAGCCCACCGAGCTGGATCTGAGCTCCTTCCACGGCCGGCACCCGGTGGAGCTCTTCGGCGGGGTGCGCTTCCCGGCCATCGGGGAGCTGCCGTATCTGCTGACCCTCGCGGGACACGGCTTCTACTGGTTCCGGCTCCGCAAGGATGCCGCCTAGTACTCGGGGGTGGGGCGGTTTCTCCCGCCCCACCCGTGGGCACGCGTCAGTCACACCCATGACCAGCGATTGGACGCGACGCCATGTCGGAAGCCGTCACACGCTCTGTCATCACCAGCAGCCCCGGCCTCCTCGCGTCCCTGGACCCGCTGCTGCGGGAGTGGCTTCCACGGCAGCGCTGGTTCGCGGGCAAGGGGCGCCCGGTCACGGGGTTCTCGCTGGTCGCCGCGACCGAGCTGCTGCCGGCGAACGGAAAGCTGGGGCTGTTCCACCTGCTGGTCCGCGCCCATCAGCCAATCGCTCCCGTCCAGGGCGCCGTGTCCCACCCGGGCGACTGCTACCAGCTCCTCATAGGTGTGCGCGAGGCGCTTCCGCCCCGGCTGGCGCCCGCGCTGATCGGGCACGTGACGGAGGGGCCGTTCGCCGGACGCACGGTGTACGACGCCCTGTACGACCCCCGGCCCGCCGAGGTGATCCTGGAGGCGCTGCGCACCCGGGCCCGCATCGGCGGGCTGCGTTTCGAGCGGCGGGACGAGATACGCCCGGACCTGGTGCCGCGCGTGGTGACCGCCGAGCAGTCCAACTCGTCGGTCGTCTACGGCGATACGTTCATCCTGAAGTTGCTGCGCCGGGTCGTCCCCGGCGTCAACCCCGACCTGGAGCTGCCGCTCGCGCTGGCCCGGGAGGGCTGTCCGCGGGTGCCCCCGCCGACGGCGTGGATGACGGCGGAGCTGGACGGCGAGTCGTACACGCTCGGCGTGCTCCAGCCCTTCCTGCAGGGCGCGTCGGACGGCTGGGAGCTGGCGCTGCGCGAGCTGGCCAAGGGGGAGGACTTCAGCGCCGAGGCGCGGGCGCTCGGACGCGCCACGGCCGAGGTGCACACCGCGCTCGCCCGCGCGCTGCCCACCGTCACCCTGGGCCATCTGCAGATGCAGTCGCTGGTGGACGGCATGGCCGAGCGGCTGGAGGCGGCCGCGCAGGCGGTGCCCGCGCTGCGGCCGTTCGCCCCCGGCCTGTTCTCGGCGTTCGAGGCGCTCGCCGATCTCGCCGCCGAGGGCCACACCTGGACCGCGCAGCGCATACACGGCGATCTGCACCTGGGCCAGTGCCTGCGCTCCCCGTCCGGCGAGTGGTGGCTGATCGACTTCGAGGGCGAGCCGGCCAAGCCGCTGGCGGAGCGGCGGATGCCGCAGCCCGTGGTGCGGGACGTCGCCGGGATGCTGCGCTCCTTCGACTACGCGGCGCACTCGGCCGACGGGACGCCCGCCCCGGAGTGGGCCGAGGCCTGCCGGGCCGCCTACTGCACCGGATACGCCGAGGTCGCCGGCCGCGACCCGCGGACCGACCCGGTGCTGCTGCGGGCCTACGAGACGGACAAGGCGATCTACGAGGTCCTCTACGAGGCCCGGCACCGCCCCGACTGGCTGCCGGTGCCGCTCGCCGCGGTGCGCCGGCTGGCCGCCCCCGACCCCACCTGACCCACCTCCACCCACCTCCCACCTGACCTGCGCCGAGGAGGCACCGCCCGTGACCCCCCGCCCCCCGTCCAGCGGTTCGGATCCGAAGAAGACGCCCGAGCGGGCCGGTGCCGAGCAGCCGACGGCCGCCCCGCCGAAGAGCGCCGCGAGGAAGACGGCGCCCCAGACGGCCGAGAAGAACGAGAGCGCCGGGAACACCACCCGGAAGAGCGAGGAGAAGGCCGCGGTGAAGAAGACGGCGGCCCGGAAGGCGGTGACGAAGAAGGCCGCGACCAGGACGACGGACGCCACCAAGGCGGCCAAGGCGACCGCGAAGAAGACGGTGGCGAGGACCGCGGCGTCCGCGGCACGGTCCGCACCGGAAGCGGCGGCGAAAGCCGCGCCGAAGAAGGCACCGGCGAAGAAGCCCGCCGCGAAGAAGACCCCGGCCAGGAGGACGGTCGCGGTCAAGGCGGTCGCGGAGACCGGCGGCACGGCAAAAGCCGTCGCGGCGGAGGGGGCGGTGGCCGGGGCGGCCCCGGCCGGGCCGCTGGAGGTGGCCGTCTCACCGGCCGTCGACGCGGGGGACCGCGAGCGGCTGCTCGCCGGCGCGCACCACGCCCCGCACTCCGTGCTCGGCGCGCATCCGGTGCCCGGCGGGGTCGCCTTCCGGGCCTTCCGGCCGTACGCGCTGGGGGTCACGGTCGTCACCGGTGACCTGCGCGCCGAACTGCACGACGACGGGCAGGGGTTCTTCTCCGGGCTGCTGCCGCTGCGGGAGGTCCCGGCCTACCGGCTGGAGGTGGCGTACGAGGGGACGGTGCAGCACACCGAGGACGCCTACGGCTTCCTGCCCACCCTCGGCGAGCTGGACCTGCATCTGATCGGCGAGGGCCGCCACGAGGAGCTGTGGCAGGTGCTGGGCGCCCACCCGATGACGCACCAGGGCGTGACCGGCACCCGCTTCTCGGTGTGGGCGCCGAACGCCCGGGGCGTGCGGGTGGCCGGCACCTTCAACTTCTGGGACGGCACCGGCTTCCCGATGCGCTCGCTCGGCTCCTCGGGCGTGTGGGAGCTGTTCGTGCCCGGCATCGGCGAGGGCGAGCTGTACAAGTTCGACATCACCCGGCCGGACGGCTCCCGGACGCTGCGCGCCGACCCGATGGCGCGCCGCACCGAGGTCCCGCCGGCCACGGCCTCCGTCGTCCACGCCTCGCGCTACGAGTGGCGCGACGAGGAGTGGCTGGCCCGCCGCGCCGACGTCCCGGCGCACGACGCGCCCCTCTCGGTCTACGAGGTGCACCTGCCCTCCTGGCGGCCCGGGCTGACGTACCGTCAACTGGCGGAACAGCTTACGGCGTACGTCAAGGACATGGGCTTCACGCATGTGGAGCTGATGCCGGTCGCGGAGCATCCCTTCGGCGGCTCCTGGGGCTACCAGGTCACCGGCTTCTACGCCCCCACCGCGCGCCTGGGCACCCCGGACGACTTCAAGTACCTGGTCGACGCGCTGCACCGGGCCGGGATCGGCGTGATCATGGACTGGGTGCCGGCGCACTTCCCGCGCGACGCCTGGGCGCTGGCCGAGTTCGACGGGCGTCCGCTGTACGAGCACGAGGACCCGCTGCGCGCCGCGCACCCGGACTGGGGGACATTGGAGTTCGACTTCGGCAGGCCCGAGGTGCGCAACTTCCTGGTCGCCAACGCGGTGTACTGGTGCCAGGAGTTCCACATCGACGGCCTGCGGGTGGACGCGGTCGCCTCCATGCTCTACCTCGACTACTCGCGCGAGCCCGGACAGTGGACGCCGAACGAGTTCGGCGGCCGGGAGAACCTGGACGCGGTGGCGTTCCTGCAGGAGATGAACGCGACCGTGTACCGCCGGGCGCCGGGCGTGGTGACCATCGCCGAGGAGTCCACCGCGTGGGACGGTGTCACCCGGGCCACCCACCACCGGGGTCCGAGCGGCTTCGGCGGTCTGGGCTTCGGGCTGAAGTGGAACATGGGCTGGATGCACGACTCGCTGGAGTACATGAGCCACGAGCCGGTGCACCGCAAGTACCACCATGGCGAGATGACGTTCTCGATGGTGTACGCCTACAGCGAGAACTACGTGCTGCCGATCTCCCACGACGAGGTCGTGCACGGCAAGCGGTCGCTGGTGTCGAAGATGCCCGGCGACTGGTGGCAGCAGCGCGCGAGCCTGCGGGCCTACCTGGGATTCATGTGGTCCCACCCGGGCAAGCAACTGCTCTTCATGGGGCAGGAGTTCGCGCAGGGCTCGGAGTGGTCCGAGGTGCGCGGCCCCGACTGGTGGCTGCTCGACCCGGCGTACGGGGCGGAGGCCGACCACCGGGGCGTGCGGGACCTGGTGCGCGACCTCAACTCCGTCTACCGGGGCGCCCCCGCGCTGTGGCAGCGGGACGTCCACCCCGACGGCTTCCAGTGGGTCGTCGGGGACGCCGCGGACGACAACGTGTTCGCCTTCCTGCGCTACGACGCCGAGGGCAACCCGCTGCTGGCGGTCACCCATCTCGCCCCGGTGGTCCGCCCCGACTACCGCCTCGGCGTCCCCGACGACGTCCCGGCCTGGCTGGAGGTGCTCAACACCGACGCGGCCCGGTACGGCGGCGGCGACGTCGTCCACCCGGAACCGGTCAAGCCGGAGCCCCAGGGGTGGCACGGCCGTCCGGCGAGCATCCGCCTGACCCTGCCGCCCCTGGCGACGGTGTGGCTCCGGCCCGCCTAGCCGTGAACCGAACCCGGGCCGCCTAGCCGTGAACCGGGCCCGCCCGGCCGCGGGCGGTCAGCCGAGGGTGTCCGCCAGCGGCTCGGGCAGGTCGCCGGTGTGCAGCACGCCCAGCCGCTGGGTGGCCCGGGTGAGGGCGACGTACAGGTCGCTGGTGCCGTAACGGGCGGGCTCGACGACGAGGACGGAGTCGAACTCGAGGCCCTTGGCCTGGCGCGGGTCGAGCAGGACGACCGGCCGCGTCAGGTCGGGCTCCGCGCCCGCCGTCACCCCGTCGAGCCGTGCCGCGAGCGCCCGGTGCAGATCGCGCGGGGCGATCACCGCGAGCCGGCCCTCGGCCGGGGTCAGCTCCCGCACCGCGCCGGCGACGGCGCCGGGCAGGTCGTCGGTGGCGCGGGCCCAGGGCCGCAGGCCGGTCGACCGGACCGAGCCGGGCGGCTCGAAGGCGGGGTTCTCGGCGCGGACCACGGCGGCGGCGACCTCCATGATCTCGGCCGGGGTGCGGTAGTTGACGCCGAGGCGGGTGTGCTCCCAGCGGTCCTCGACGTACGGCTGGAGAATGTCCGCCCAGGAGCCGACGCCCGCCGCCTCCGCGGTCTGCGCCGGGTCTCCGACCAGCGTCATCGAGCGGGTCGGGCTGCGCCGCATCAGCAGCCGCCAGGCCATCGGCGACAGCTCCTGCGCCTCGTCCACGATGATGTGCCCGAACGCCCAGCCGCGGTCGGCGGCGGCGCGCTCGGCGGCGCTGCGGTGGTCGGCCTCCTCGTGCCGCTCGGCGAACCGCTCGGCGTCGATGACGTCGTGCGCGGACAGCACCTCGGAGCCCTCCGGGTCGCTGTCCTCCTTGTCCTCGAACTCGTAGGTCCGGGAGGCGTAGGACACGTCGAGGACGCCCTGCGCGAACGACACCTGGGCCTCGCGCTCGCGTTCGGCGCGGGCGCGGACCGCGCGGTCGTCCTCGCCGAGCAGTTCGGCGGCCTCGTCGAGCAGCGGCACGTCGGCCACGGTCCAGGCGCGCGTCACCGGGCGGCGGACGGCGTCCGCGTCCGCCTCGGAGAGGTACCCGTCGGGCGCGGCGAGGAAGTCCGCGACCAGCCGCCGCGGGGTGAGCCGGGGCCACAACCCGTCGATGGCGGACCAGACTTCCGGGTTCTCGGCGAGCTCGTCGCGGATCTGGGTGATGTCACTGGCGTCGAGCAGGTTCGAGCCGTCGTAGGGGTCGGTGCCGATGCGCTCGGCGACCAGATCGGTGAGCGTGTTGAGGATGTGGCCCTCGAAGTGCTCGCGCGCCGCGTTGTGCGGCAGCCCGGTGGCGCGGGTGCGTTCGCGGGCGACGTTCACGAGGCCGTCGTCGAGCATCAGGACCTCGCGGTCGTGCTCGATCGTGACGACCGGGTCGGGCAGCGCCTGCCGGTCGCGTACGACGGCGGCGAGCACGTCGGCCATCTCCGCGCGGCCCTTCACCGCGGCCGCCTCGGGGGTGTCGGCCGCCGTCGCCCGTACGCCGGGGAACAGCTCGCCCACGGTCGCCAGCAGGACGCCGGTCTCGCCGAGGGAGGGCAGCACCTCCCCGATGTAGCCGAGGAAGGCCGGGTTGGGTCCGACGATCAGGACGGCCCGCCTGGCGAGCAGTTCCCGGTGCTCGTAGAGCAGGTAGGCCGCGCGGTGCAGCGCGACCGCGGTCTTGCCGGTGCCCGGACCGCCCTCCACCACGAGCACCCCGCGGTGCGGCGCCCGGATGATGCGGTCCTGGTCGGCCTGGATGGTCCGCACGATGTCGCCCATGCGGCCGGTGCGCGCGGAGTCGAGGGCGGCGAGCAGCACCGCGTCGCCGGTCGGGTCCTCGTGGCCGGTGCGGGTGGCGTCGCCGAGGTCGAGGATCTCGTCGTGCAGGGCGGTGACCCGGCGGCCCTCGGTGGAGATGTGCCGGCGCCGGCGCAGGCCCATCGGGGTGTGGCCGGTGGCGAGGTAGAAGGGGCGGGCGACGTCGGCCCGCCAGTCGATCAGGACCGGTGTGCGGTCGGCGTCGTCGGCGCGCAGGCCGATGCGGCCGATGTGGTGGCTGGTGCCGGAGGCGAGGTCGATCCGGCCGAAGCAGAGCGAGCCGTCCACGGCGTTCAGCGCGGCGAGCAGCCCCGAGCGCTCGGCGACGAGGATGTCCCGCTCCAGCCTGGCCTGCATGGGCTTGTCGCCCTGCGCGAGGGCGTCCGCGACCGAGGTCTCGGTGTCACCGCGCAGCGCGTCCACGCGCGCGTACAGCCCGTCGACGAATTCCTGCTCGCGTCGCAATTCATCGTCCGGAAATTCGGTGTTTGACAATTCCGCTCCCGCCCGGATACACTGTGCTCACTGAACTTATTCGCGACCAATTTCACCGAAGTCGCGAATCGACGAATATACGCGAAGAAATCCCCCGAGCGCAATCGCTCGGGGGATTTCCTCATGTCCGGTGCGGTCAGAGCACGTCGGAGAGCTCCTCCAGGAGCCGGCGCTTGGGCCGGGCCCCCACCATCGCCTTCACGGGCTCGCCGTCGCGGAACACCATGAAGGTGGGCATCGACAGCACCTTGTACGCGTTCGTGGTGTCCGGGTTGGTGTCCACGTCCAGCTGCACCACCTTGAGCCGGTCGCCCTCCTCGGCGGCGAGCGCGGCGAGCACCGGCCCCATCTGCCGGCACGGCGGACACCAGTCGGCGGTGAACTCCACCAGCACCGGCAGGTACGCGCCGAGCACCTCCGTCCCGAAGTCCCCGTCGGTCACCTCTGCCACACCCGCCGCCTTGATCACTGCTCCTGCCCTCCCAGTTCGCACCGCGGTTCCGGACCCCCCGGAACCAGCGCCTCGGCGGCCAGCCCGTCCCTGGCGCGCTCGGCCCTCGCCAGCTGCGCGCCGACCTGCGCCCGCACGGCCCGCAGCTCGCCGATCAGCGCGTCGAGCTCGTCCAGCTTGCGCCGGTAGACCATGAGCGAGGCCGGGCAGGAGTCGCCCTCCGGGTGCCCGGCCCGCAGGCACTCCACGAACGGCCGCGTCTCCTCCAGGTCGAACCCGAAGTCCCGCAGCGTCCTGATCTGCCTGAGCAGCTTCAGATCCGCCTCGTCGTACGTCCGGTGCCCGTTGAGGTCCCGCCGTGCTCGCAGCAGTCCCCGCGACTCGTAGTACCGCAGGGTCCGCGTCGTGGTCCCGGCCCGCTCGGCCAGCTCGCCGATTCGCATGGACAGGAACGTACGCCTTGACGCCGACGTCAAGGCAAGCGCGGCGGCGGCCGTCCTTTCCGCTCCCCTCCGCTCCGTCCTCTCAGGCGGTGCCTCCGGCGGACTCCTCCACCTCCATCAGCGAGGCGCTGTGCCGCTCCTCGTCGAAGGCCCTGCGGCCGCCGCGCAGGCCGAACAGGCGCTTGGCCAGGGCGATGTAGAGGACGGCGAGGATGTTGAGGACCAGCGTGGCGATCTTCACGACGCTGACGTGCTCGCTGAGTTCGTAGATCTCCAGCGGCAGGAAGGCGGCGGTGGCGACCACGGTGAGGTACTCGGCCCACCGCTTGGCGTACCACAGGCCGACCGCCTCGACGAGCTCGACCAGCGCGTACGCCAGCAGCAGGGCGGCCACCACGAGCAGCGTGGAGTGCTGGTAGCCGAAGGTCTTCTGGACGGTGCCGACGACCGGCGAGTGGTCGAGGTCGTAGTGGAAGTGCCGGAAGACCGGGCGGAAGACGGCGAGGTTCTCTTCGAACAGCCGCCGTACCGCGTCCTGGCTGTTGCTGAACTTCCACACCGCCACGGCGACCAGCACGACGAATACCCCGCGCACGGCCCGCTCGATCGCCAGGAACCGCAGGATGAACAGGTCCCTCAGCACCTTCCCGCGCGGCACCAGCGGAGCGTCGGCGGCCGGTCCCGAGCCGTGCGGCTCACCGAGCACGAAGTCGCCGCAGCGCAGGCAGCGCCACGCGTCCCCGAGGGCGGTCCGGGTGTGCAGCCGGACCCGCAGCCGGGGGTCGTCCGGCGCGTAGGTCACGTGCCCCTTGCGCGCGCAGTGGCGCCGGTCCCAGTCGATCTTCATGTCCCCCGTACCTCCGCAGAGCCTCGCACGCGCACGGAACGTGCCGTGCCGGTTGATCCGGCACGGCACGCTAGTGCATCCGGGGAAGAGGGCGGTATGAGGGGCGGCCGGTCAGCGCGCGGCGCCGACCGCCGGCTCCCGCTCCTCCTCGGCCGCCGCGTCCGGGGCGGGGGCCTCCCGGCCGGGCAGCAGCAGGGCGACGAGGAGCGTGCCCACGCCGAGGACCACGGCGCCGACCAGACTGGTGTGCGCGACCGCGTCGGAGAAGGCGGAGCCGACCGCGTCCTTCATCTGCCGGGCGCCCTGGGCGAGCTGCCCGGCCTGTGCCTTCAGCTGGGCGGCCTGCTGGGGGTCACCCGCCCCGGCGGCCTGCTCGGCGAGCCGCCGCGCCTTCGCGCCGATGCCCCAGGCGACCTGGTAGCCGGCGCCGACGGAGTCCTGCGCGGTGGACAGGGCGCTCGGCGGGAGCGTGCTGCCGGCCGTGGCGTCGGAGAGGTGGTTCGCGTACGAGGTCGACAGCAGCGAGCCGAGGATGGCGATGCCGAGCGAGCCGCCGAGCTCCAGCGAGGTGTCGTTCACGGCGCCGCCGACGCCCAGCTCGGACTCCGGGAAGGCGCCCATGATGGCGTCGGTGCAGGGCGAGAGCGCGAGCCCGATCGCCAGGCCGAGGATCACCAGCGGGGCCACGAAGTCGCCGTAGGACGACCCGGCGTCGACCCGCGTGAGCAGGGCGAGGGCGGCGGTGCCGCCGACCATGCCCGCGGTCACGGTGAGCCTCATGCCGACGCGCGGGGTGAGGTAGCCGGTCAGCGCCGAGCCGGCGAAGACGGCGCCGGCGAGCGGCAGCATCCGCAGGCCGGTGCCGAGGGCGTCGTACCCGAGAACGAACTGCAGGTGCTGGGTGAGGTAGTAGAAGGCGCCGAAGACGGCCAGGAAGAACAGCGCGACGGCGAGGTTGGACCCGGCGAAACGGCGGTGCGCGAAGCGGCGGACGTCCAGGACGGGACGCGGGTGGCGCAGCTCCCACAGGACGAAGACGGCCAGACCCACCCCCGCGACGACCGCGGCCGTGACCGCCTTGACGCCCCAGCCGAAGTGCGGGCCCTCGATGATCATGTAGACCAGCGCGCCGATCCAGACCACCGACAGCAGTCCGCCGACGTAGTCGATGCGGTCGTGGTGGGCGGCCCTGGACGGCGGGACCAGGACGAAGGCGGCGACCAGCGCGACGGCGGCGATCGGCACGTTGATCAGGAAGGTCGAGGACCAGCCGTGGTTCCTGAGCAGCGCTCCGGCGACGACCGGTCCGGCCGCGATGGCGAGTCCGGCGGTCGCGGTCCACAGGGTGATCGCCTTGGCGCGCTCGGCGCGCGGGAAGGTCGCGGCCAGCAGCGAGAGCGTGGCCGGCATGATCAGCGCGGCGCCCACCCCCATCACCGCGCGGGCCGCGATGACCGTGGCGGCGCTGCCGGCGAGGTAGCCGAAGACGGCCCCGCCGCCGAACACGACGAGCCCCAGGACGAGCGCACCGCGCCGGCTGTACTTGTCGCCGATCGCGCCGAGCAGCAGCATCAGCGCGGCGTAGGGGACGGTGTAGCCGTCGATCACCCATTGCAGGTCCGCGCTGGACAGCCCGAGGTCCCTCGTCATGTCGGGCGCGGCGACCGTGAGGGCGGTGTTCGCCATCACGATGATCAGCAGGCTCAGGCAGAGCACCAGGAGCGCCCACCAGCGCCGGGCGTAGGGGCGGTCCGTCCTCTCGACCGGTTCCGTCATGACGAGTCGCATGGCTTCGGGTCGCCTTCCTCACAGACGTGCGCGACGGCACTGACACGAGCAACTTGCACAGTGAAGTGCAATTGCACAACCATGTGCAATGTACGGCTACTGCGCAGCGTTGTGCAAATGAAGGAGGTGAAGCCCTCGCGGAGGAACCGGGGAGACCGGCCGCGGGGCGTGCAGAATGGCAGCCATGTCCACGGGTAACACCAGTCGCGCCGACGCGAACCGGCGCCGCATCCTCGATGTCGCCCTAGCCGAGCTGCTGCGGGACCCCGACGCGTCCATGGACCAGATCGCGCGCGCGGCGGGCGTCGTACGGCGGACGGTGTACGGGCACTTCCCCAGCCGCGAGGCGCTGATCAGCACCCTCGTCGACGGTGCGGTGCAGGCGCTGGCGGACGCCCACGCGGCGGGCCGGGAGGGCGTCGCGGATCCGGCGGAGGCGGTGGCGCGCTCGGTGCTGGCGGTCTGGGAGATCGCCGACCGCTACCGGCTGCTCATCGCACTCGCCCAGCGCACGGTCACCATGCAGGGCATCCGCGAACGCCTCGCCCCGGTCCGGGAGAGCGCCGTGGAACTGCTCCAGCGGGGTCTCGACCGGGGCGTCTTCGTCTCCCCGCTGCCCGCGCCGGCCCTGGCGTACGTGCACGAGCAGATGCTGTTCGCGGTGATGGAGGCGGTGAACGACGGCCTGCTCACGGCGCAGGAGGCGGGCCGCTCCGCCGCGGTCAGCGTCCTGGCCGCGGCGGGCGTGCCCGCCTCCCTGGCCACCGCGCTGGTGGCGAAGACGATCGACTGACACCGACGGCCGACCCGAGCGACCGACGGCTACGGCTACGGCTACGGCTACGGCTACGGCTACGGCTACGGCTACGGCGGGGACGAACGGCTGACGCCGACGGCACGGGCGGCCGGACGCCGAGAGCCCGGCCCCGGATCAGGCGGGGCCGGGCTCTCGGTGGGGGCCGGGGCGGCCGCATCCGCCGGCCGGCCCGCGGCCGGGGCGGACGCCCCGGCCGTTCCAGGGGTCACGCCTTGGCCAGCTCCTTCTCCCCGTCCTCGCGCTGCCCGGGCAGCTCGCCGGAGTCGCTCTCGGCGTCGTCCAGCAGCGTCTTCTCGTCGAAGGGCAGCTCACCGGCGAGCACCCGGCGGACCCGGTCGCTGTCGATCTCCTTGGTCCAGGTGCCGATCAGCACCGTGGCGACGGCGTTGCCCGCGAAGTTCGTCAGGGCGCGGGCCTCGCTCATGAAGCGGTCGATGCCGACGATCAGGCCGACGCCGTCGACCAGGGCGGGCTTGTGCGACTGCAGGCCGCCGGCCAGCGTGGCCAGGCCGGCGCCGCTGACGCCCGCCGCGCCCTTGGAGGCGAGCAGCAGGAACAGCAGCAGCGGGATCTGCTCGCCGACCGACATCGGGGTGCCCAGGGCGTCGGCGATGTAGAGGGACGCCATGGTCATGTAGATCATGGTCCCGTCGAGGTTGAAGGAGTAGCCGGTCGGGACGGTGATGCCGACCACCGGCTTGCTGACGCCCAGGTGCTCCATCTTCGCGATCAGCCGCGGCAGCGCCGACTCGGAGGAGGAGGTGGACAGGATCAGCAGGAACTCGCGGGCCAGGTACTTGAAGAGCGAGAGGACGTTCAGCCCGGAGATCACGCGCAGCAGCGCGCCGAGCACGACGAAGACGAACAGGAAGCAGGTGACGTAGAAGCCGAGCATCAGCACGGCGAGGCTCTTCAGCGCGTCCAGGCCGGCCGAGCCGACGACCGCGGCGATCGCGCCGAAGGCGCCGATCGGGGCGGCCCACATCACCATGGCGAGGATGCGGAAGACGAGCCGCTGGATGTGCTCGACGCCCCGCAGCACCGGCTGCCCGGCCGCACCCATCGCCTGCAGCGCGAACCCGGCGAGCAGCGCGACGAGGAGGGTCTGCAGAACCTGGCCCTCGGTGAAGGCGGAGACGAACGTGACCGGGATGATCGACAGCACGAAGTCCACGGGCGGCAGCGCGTCCGCCGAGACCTGGGCGTGGCCGGTCTGCTTGAGGGCGTTGGTCAGGTGCAGCCCGTCGCCCGGGTGCAGGACGTTGCCGACCACCAGGCCGATGGTCAGCGCGACCAGCGACATCACGAGGAAGTAGCCGAGCGCGATACCGCCGACGGCACCGACCTTGGCCGCCTTGCGCACCGAGCCGATGCCCAGCACGATCGTGCAGAAGATGATCGGCGAGATCATCATCTTGATCAGGTTGACGAAGCCGGTGCCCAGCGGCTTCAGCTCCACCGCGAAGGCCGGGGCGATCAGGCCCACGCCGATGCCTATCACCACGGCGACGATCACGGCGATGTACAGATAATGGGTGCGGTCCCGCCTCACGGCGGGTGCGGCAGGTGCCGTATCGGGGGTGCTGGCGGCCACGGCTGCTCTCCTTGACGTCTTCGTCGGCATCACCGGCGTGCGGCTCACGTCCGGGGGATCAGGGCCTGTCCGGCCGGTCGTGCCGCAGACGCGGGGGTCCGGCACGCACATCTGCGGCGTTGTCGTCGGTCGCCGACGCTCCGCGTCGGCTCCCGCCTCCGCCTTGCGGCTGCACGCACCGGACCCACTCGCCCGCGTCGATCGGTCACCGTCGCATTCCTGCGCCACGACCGGCCGGACAGGCCCCGAGGGAACGCGATGACTATCTCCCGCCCTGTGAGGGCGGTCACCCTTCCGTTCATTTAGTTCACGCCACGACTCGGAGGCAGACTGACGGCATGCGCCTCCCCGTCCCCCCGAGACCTCGCAGCCTGGCGGGCCAGCTCTTCGCCATGCAGGCCGTGCTGCTCGCGCTCGTCGTGGCCGGATATGCACTGTTCACCTACGTCAGCGACCGCGGCCAGGCCGAGGAGGCGGCCCGGCGGCAGGCCACGGCGGTGGCCCGCTCGATCGCCGACGCCCCGTCGGTGCGGGCGGCGATCGGTACCTCCGACCCCACCGCGCTGCTCCAGCCGTACGCGCTGAAGGTCCAGCACGACACCGGGGTGGACTTCGTCACGATCATGAATCCGCAGGGCATCCGCTGGACCCACCCGCAGCGGTCCGAGATCGGCAAGCGCTTCCTCGGCACCATCTCCCGGGCCCAGCGCGGCGAGACGTTCACCGAGACCTACACCGGCACCCTCGGCCCGTCCGTCCGGGCGGTCACGCCCGTCACGGCCGACGGCCACGTCGTCGGGCTGGTCAGCGCCGGCATCAAGGTCACGGCGATCAGCCAGCGGGTCCAGGTCACGGCGCTGCTCGCGGTCGCGGCCGGGGTCCTCGCGCTCGGCGCGATCGGCACGTACGTCATCAACGCCCGGCTGCGCCGGCACACCCACGGCATGAACGCGGCGGAGCTCAGCCGGATGCACGACTACCATCAGGCCGCGCTGCACGCGGTGCGCGAGGGGCTGCTGATGCTGGACGCGCGGTACCGGGTGGCGCTCATCAACGACGGCGGGCGGGAACTGCTGGGTGTGCCGAGGGAGAAGGACGTGGTGGGGACGTCGGTGGCGGACCTCGGCCTCCCGGTGCCCCTGACCGGCGCCCTGCTGGCCTCCGAGCCGCGGGTGGACGAGGTGCATCTGACGTCGTCGCGGGTCCTGGTGGTGAACACCTCCCCGGTGTCCGGCGGAGAGCGCCGGGGCACCGTGGTGACCCTGCGCGATGTCACCGAACTCCAGTCGCTGATGGGCGAGCTGGACTCCGAGCGGGGCTTCGTGCAGGCGCTGCGGTCGCAGGCGCACGAGGCGGCGAACCGCCTGCACACGGTGGTCTCGCTGATCGAACTGGGCCGGGCGGAGGAGGCGGCGGACTTCGCGACGGCGGAGCTGGAGCTGGCCCAGGCGCTGACCGACCAGGTGGTCGCGGCGGTGAGCGAGCCGGTGCTGGCCGCGCTGCTGCTCGGCAAGACGGCGCAGGCCAACGAGCGGGGCGTGGAGCTGGTGGTGTCGCCGGACAGCGGCCTGGACGACGGACTGCTGCCCGAGGCCCTTCCGGCCCGGGACCTGGTGACGATCCTCGGCAACCTGGTCGACAACGCGGTCGACGCGGCGCGGGGCGGACTGCCGGCGCGGGTGACGGTGACCGCGCGCACCGAGGGCGCGGAACTGCTGCTGCGTGTGACGGACACCGGTGCGGGGGTCGATCCCGCCCACGCCGACCTGGTGTTCCAGCGCGGGTTCTCCACCAAGCCGGCCGGCCCCGACGGCCGCGGCCTCGGACTGGCGCTCGTCCGGCAGGCGGTGCACCGCCACGGCGGGACGCTGAGCGTGGCGGAGGCCGAGGAGGGCGGGGCGGTGTTCGAGGTGCGGCTGCCGCTGGCGGACGGGGCCCGGGGCCGGGTGCCGGTGCCGGCCGGGGACGGCGACGGAGTGCCCGGAGGCGAGGCATGACCCAGCCAGAGCCCATCCGCGTCCTCGTCGTGGAGGACGACCCGGTCGCGGCGGACGCGCACGTGATGTACGTGGGCCGGGTGCCCGGGTTCGTCGCCGTCGGCACGGCGCACACCGGCGCGCAGGCGCGGCGGATCCTCGACCGCACGCCGGTGGACCTGCTGCTGCTCGACCTGCACCTGCCGGACGGGCACGGCCTGCACCTGGCCCGCTCGCTGCGGGCCGCCGGGCACCAGGCGGACGTCATAGCGGTGACCTCGGCGCGGGACCTGGCGGTGGTCCGGGAAGGGGTGTCCCTGGGGGTGGTCCAGTACGTGCTCAAGCCGTTCACCTTCGCGACGCTGCGGGACCGGCTGGTGCGGTACGCCGAGTTCCACGCGGCGGCCGGGGAGGCCAGCGGGCAGGACGAGGTGGACCGGGCGCTGGCGACCCTGCGCGCACCGGGACCGGCCGCGCTGCCCAAGGGGCTGAGCGCGCCGACCCTGGAGCGGGTGACGGGGGCGCTGCGGGAGGCGCCGGAGGGGCTCACGGCCGCGGCCCTGGCCGAGGCCGTCGGCATCTCCCGCATCACGGCCCGGCGGTACCTGGAGCACCTGGTGGAGGCGGGCCGGGCCGGCCGGAGCCCCCTGTACGGGCAGGTGGGCCGGCCCGAACTGGTCTACCGCTGGCTCCGGGACGCGGGCCGGACGCGGTAGGCGGGAACGGGCGTACGACGGCCCGGCGGGGCGGCCGAGGGGTGACCGCCCGGAGGACCCGCTCTCGCGCCTCCCGCGGGGGTCGGCCCTCGTCGAGCGGGCCCGGGCGGCGCCTAGAAGACCGACTCCGCCTCGTCCATCCGGTCCTTCGGCACCGTCTTCAGCTCGGTCACCGCCTCCGCCAGCGGCACCATCACGATGTCGTTGCCGCGCAGCGCGGTCATCCGGCCGAAGTCGCCGCGGTGCGCGCCCTCCACGGCGTGCCAGCCGAAGCGCGTGGCGAGCACCCGGTCGAACGCGGTCGGCGTGCCGCCGCGCTGGACGTGGCCGAGGATGACCGGCTTGGCCTCCTTGCCGAGCCGCCGCTCCAGCTCGTACGCCAGGGCGGTGCCGATGCCCCGGAAGCGCTCGTGGCCGTACTGGTCGATCTCGCCGTGGCCGTAGTCCATGGTGCCGTCGGCGGGGTGGGCGCCCTCGGCGACGCAGATGACGGCGAACTTCTTGCCGCGGGCGAAGCGCTCCTCGACCATCTTGACCAGGTCGGCCGGGTCGAAGGCGCGCTCGGGCAGGCAGATGCCGTGCGCGCCGGCCGCCATGCCGGACTCCAGGGCGATCCAGCCCGCGTGCCGGCCCATGACCTCGACGACCATCACGCGCTGGTGGGACTCGGCCGTCGTCTTCAGCCGGTCCATCGCCTCGGTGGCCACGCCCACGGCGGTGTCGAAGCCGAAGGTGCGGTCCGTGGAGGAGATGTCGTTGTCGATCGTCTTCGGCACCCCGACCACCGGCAGGCCCGCGTCCGACAGCATCCGCGCCGCCGTCAGGGTGCCCTCGCCGCCGATCGGGATGAGCGCGTCGATGCCGAAGTCGCGGATCATGTCGGAGGCGTTCTCGCAGGCTTCGCGCAGCCGGTCGCGCTCCAGGCGGGAGGAGCCGAGAATGGTGCCGCCGCGGGCGAGGATGCCGCTCACCGCGTTGAGGTCCAGGCTCCGGTAGTGCCCGTCCAGCAGGCCCGCGTAGCCGTCCTCGAAGCCGATGACTTCGTCGCCGTACGTCGTGACCGCTCGGTGCACGACCGACCGGATCACCGCGTTCAGCCCCGGACAGTCGCCGCCTGCCGTGAGAACTCCGATACGCATCGTGCTGTGTCTCCTGCTCGCTGTGGACACCGGTGAGCCAATCCGATTGTTTCACGTCCCCCAGATGGACGCCGCTTCCGCTCCCTCTGCCCCCGGGTCCGCCCTCCTCGCACACCGCCACTGACGGGCGCCTTATCCATCGCCAGGGGTATTGTCAAGGGGGTTCCGCTCACCCCAGTGGGCGATGGTGACCGGCCCAGAGACGCCCCCGACGAAACGGAGAGCACGCGTGACCCGCAGCGTGTACGTGACCGGCATCGACCGCGGCGACGGCCGCCAGGTCGTCGAGCTGGGGGTCATGGAACTCCTGACCCGGCAGGTCGACCGGGTGGGGGTCTTCCGCCCGCTCGTGCACGACGGTCCGGACCGCCTCTTCGAACTGCTGCGCGCCCGCTACCGGCTGTCCCAGGACCCGGCGACCGTCTACGGCATGGACTACCAGGAGGCCTCCGCCCTCCAGGCCGAGCAGGGCACGGACGAGCTGGTGTCGGCGCTCGTCGACCGCTTCCACCTGGTCGCCCGCGACTTCGACGTCGTCCTCGTCCTCGGCACCGACTACGCCGACACCCAGCTCCCCGACGAGCTGTCCCTCAACGCCCGGCTGGCCAACGAGTTCGGCGCCTCGGTGCTCCCGGTGGTCGGCGGCCGCGGGCAGAACGCCGAGTCGGTGCTCGCCGAGACCCGCAACGCCTACCGCGCCTACGACGGCCTGGGCTGCGACGTCCTCGCCATGATCACCAACCGGGTGGCCCGCGAGGACCGCGACAAGATCGCCGGGCGGCTCGCCGACCGGCTGCCGGTGCCCTGCTTCGTGGTGCCGGACGAGCCCGCGCTGTCCGCGCCGACGGTCGCGCAGATCACCCAGGCACTCGGCGGCAGGGTCCTGCTCGGCGACGATGCGGGGCTGTCGCGGGACGCCCTCGGCTTCGTCTTCGGCGGCGCCATGCTGCCGAAGCTGCTGCACGCGCTGACCCCGGGCTGCCTGGTGGTCACCCCGGGCGACCGGGCCGACCTGGTGGTCGGCTCGCTCGCCGCGCACAGCGCCGGCACCCCGCCGATAGCCGGCGTGCTGCTGACCCTCGACGAGGTGCCCGGCGAGGAGATCCTCACCCTCGCCGCCCGCCTCGCCCCGGGCACCCCGGTCGTCTCGGTGTCCGGCAACAGCTTCCCCACCGCCGAGCGGCTGGCCGGCCTGGAGGGCAAGCTGAGCGCGGCCACCCCGCGCAAGGCGGAGACCGCGCTCGGCCTGTTCGAGCGGTACATCGACACCGCCGACCTCAACCGGCGCGTCTCGGCGCCGAGCAGCGACCGGGTCACGCCGATGATGTTCGAGCACAAGCTGCTCGAACAGGCACGTGCCGACCGGCGGCGGGTGGTGCTGCCGGAGGGCACCGAGGAGCGGGTGCTGCACGCGGCCGAGGTGCTGCTGCGCCGGGGCGTGTGCGACCTGACCCTGCTGGGGCCGGTGGACCAGATCCGCAAGAAGGCCGCCGACCTCGGCATCGACCTCGGCGGCTCGCAGCTGATCGACCCGGCCGTCTCCGAGCTGCGCGACGCCTTCGCCGAGCGGTACGCCAAGCTGCGCGCCCACCGGGGCGTCACGGTCGAGCTGGCCTACGACGTCGTCTCGGACGTGAACTACTTCGGCACCCTCATGGTCCAGGAGGGCCTCGCCGACGGCATGGTGTCGGGGTCCGTGCACTCCACGGCGGCGACGATCCGGCCCGCCTTCGAGATCATCAAGACCACGCCGGAGTCGTCCATCGTCTCCTCCGTCTTCTTCATGTGCCTCGCCGACAGGGTGCTCGTCTACGGCGACTGCGCGGTCAACCCCGATCCGGACGCCGAGCAGCTCGCCGACATCGCCGTGCAGTCGGCGGGCACGGCCGCGCGGTTCGGGGTGGAACCGCGGATCGCGATGCTGTCGTACTCCACCGGCACCTCCGGCTCGGGCGCCGACGTCGACAAGGTCCGGGAGGCGACCGAGCTGGTGCGGCTGCGCCGGCCGGACCTGAAGATCGAGGGGCCGATCCAGTACGACGCCGCCGTCGAGCCCTCGGTCGCGGCCACCAAGCTGCCGGGATCCGACGTGGCCGGGCAGGCGACCGTGCTGATCTTCCCCGACCTGAACACCGGCAACAACACCTACAAGGCCGTGCAGCGCTCGGCCGGGGCGATCGCGGTCGGCCCGGTCCTGCAGGGCCTGCGCAAGCCCGTCAACGACCTGTCCCGGGGCGCCCTCGTGCAGGACATCGTCAACACCGTCGCCATCACGGCGATCCAGGCCCGGACGCCCGCCACCTGACGTCGTAGAAAGAGCTGTTGAACACCGTGACTGCACATCGCGCGGCGACCCGTGTCCTCGTCCTCAACTCCGGTTCCTCGTCGCTGAAGTACCAACTGCTGGACATGCGCGACGCCGGCCGCCGGCTGGCAGTCGGACTGGTGGAGCGCATCGGCGAGCAGACCTCCCGGCTCAAGCACACCTGTGTCGCCGCGGGCGACACCCGGGAGCTGAACGGGCCGATCGCCGACCACGACGCCGCCCTCAAGGCGGTCGCCGAGGAGCTCACCCGGGACGGCATCGGCCTGGACTCGCCGGAGCTGGCCGCGATCGGGCACCGCGTGGTGCACGGCGGCATGTTCTTCACCGAGCCGACCGTCGTCGACGACGCCGTGCTCACCGAGATCCAGCGGCTGATCCCGGTCGCCCCGCTGCACAACCCGGCCAACCTCACCGGCCTGCGCACCGCCATGGCACTGCGCCCGGACCTGCCGCAGGTCGCCGTCTTCGACACCGCGTTCCACACCACGATGCCGGAGTCCGCGGCGCGCTACGCGATCGACGTGAAGATCGCGGATCGGCACCGGGTGCGGCGCTACGGCTTCCACGGCACCTCGCACGCGTACGTCTCCCGGGCCGCCGCGCGGCTGCTGGGCAAGGCGCCGGAGGAGGTGAACGTCATCGTGCTGCACCTGGGCAACGGGGCCTCGGCCTCGGCGGTCCGGGGCGGCCGGTGCGTGGACACCTCCATGGGGCTGACGCCTTTGGAGGGGCTCGTGATGGGTACGCGGTCCGGTGACCTTGATCCGGCCGTCATCTTCCATTTGCAGCGGGTCGGCGGAATGTCCATGGACGAGATCGACACTCTCCTCAACAAGAGGAGCGGTTTGTTCGGTCTGTGCGGCGACAACGACATGCGGGAGATTCAGCGCCGTATCGACGAGGGCGACGAAGAGGCGCGGCTCGCCTTCGACATCTACATCCACCGGCTGAAGAAGTACATCGGCGCCTACTACGCGGTACTCGGCCGGGTGGACGCCGTGGTGTTCACCGCGGGGGTCGGCGAGAACGCGGCGGCGGTGCGGGCGGCGGCCGTCTCGGGCCTGGAGGGGCTGGGCCTGGCGGTCGACCCGGAGCGCAACACCGTACGGGACGACCGGGCCCGGCCGATCTCGCCGGACGGCGCGCGGGTCATGGTCGCCGTGGTTCCGACGGACGAGGAAATGGAGATCGCCAACCAGACCTACGCACTGGTCGGAAAGGACGACTGAGGGAATTCGACGGCACTCGCCTGAGCGGGAACCCGCCCATTTGTATCTTCCGCCAGACGGAATATTCCGCAGCGAAACAAACCGATAGGATCGCCCCATGCGCCGTTCGAAAATCGTCTGTACTCTCGGCCCCGCGGTCGACTCCCACGAAAAGCTCGTCGCCCTGATCGAGGCCGGCATGAGCGTGGCCCGGTTCAACTTCAGCCACGGCACGCACGCCGAGCACCAAGGGCGGTACGACCGTGTCCGCGCCGCGTCCAAGGAGACCGGCCGGGCCATCGGTGTCCTCGCCGACCTGCAGGGCCCGAAGATCCGCCTGGAGACCTTCGCCGAGGGTCCGGTCGAACTCGAGCGGGACGACGAGTTCACCATCACCACCGAGGACGTCCCGGGCGACAAGCAGATCTGCGGCACGACGTACAAGGGGCTGCCGGGCGACGTCTCGCGCGGCGACCAGATCCTGATCAACGACGGCAACGTCGAGCTGAAGGTCGTCGACGTCGAGGGCCCGCGGGTCAGGACGGTCGTCATCGAGGGCGGTGTGGTCTCCGACCACAAGGGCATCAACCTGCCCGGCGCCGCGGTGAACGTCCCGGCGCTGTCCGAGAAGGACATCGACGACCTGCGCTTCGCGCTGCGCATGGGCTGCGACCTGGTCGCCCTGTCCTTCGTCCGCGACGCCAAGGACGTGGACGACGTCCACCGCGTGATGGACGAGGAGGGCCGTCGCGTCCCGGTCATCGCCAAGGTGGAGAAGCCGCAGGCGGTGGAGAACATGGCGGACGTCGTGATGGCGTTCGACGGCGTGATGGTGGCCCGTGGCGACCTGGCGGTGGAGTACCCGCTCGAGAAGGTCCCCATGGTGCAGAAGCGCCTGATCGAGCTGTGCCGGCGCAACGCCAAGCCGGTGATCGTGGCGACCCAGATGATGGAGTCGATGATCACCAACTCCCGCCCGACCCGCGCCGAGGCCTCCGACGTGGCCAACGCGATCCTGGACGGCGCCGACGCGGTCATGCTGTCGGCCGAGTCGAGCGTGGGCGCCTACCCGGTCGAGACCGTGAAGACGATGTCGAAGATCGTCCACGCGGCCGAGGAGGAGCTGCTTTCCAAGGGCCTGCAGCCGCTGGTGCCCGGCAAGAAGCCGCGCACGCAGGGCGGCGCGGTCGCCCGTGCCGCCGCCGAGATCGCCGACTTCCTCGGCGCCAAGGGCCTGGTGGCCTTCACCCAGTCCGGCGACACCGCACGCCGGCTCTCCCGCTACCGCGCGGCCCAGCCGATCCTGGCGTTCACCACGGACGAGTCCACCCGCAACCAGCTGACGCTGAGCTGGGGCGTGGAGCCGCACGTCGTGCCGTTCGTCGCCAGCACCGACGAGATGGTCGAGCTCGTCGACCAGGAGCTCGTCAAGCTGAACCGCCTCAACTCCGGTGACACCGTCATCATCACCGCCGGCTCGCCCCCCGGCGTCCCCGGCACCACCAACATGGTCCGCGTCCACCACCTGGGCGGCGGCGGCCGCGACTAGGGCCTGTCCGGCCGCGGAAGGTCTCGTACGGCACTGAGGGCGCCCCCTGCTGATGCAGGGGGCGCCCTCGTGTGTGCGGCTCCCGAACGGGTCTGTGGCGGTGCTCAGTCGGTCGTGTACAGGTGCATTCCGGGCACGTGCAGGTTGCCGCCGAACTGTGCCGCCTGGACCACCCTCACCTTGGTGAAGTAGATCAGCGGGATGTTCAGCGGCGGCGGGTTGTCCGGGTCGAACGTCACCGGGATCAGTCCCAGCAGGTTGCCGGAGATGCTCTCGGTGTACATGACCGTGTCGCCGCCGGTGATCGTGGACTTCGAGCCCTTGGCCGCCTGCACGTGGTAGGTCTTGCCGGACTGCTTGTCCTTCACCGTCTGGTGCAGGTCCCCGATGTCCGTGCCGTCGGAGATGACGTACTTCAGCACCTTCTTGACGGTGCCGTTGGCCGTGCGCACCTCGACGACGCCCTTGTAGTCGGCGCCCTTGAGCGTCAGCGAGCTGGCGTCCAGGTACCAGGGGTCGTCCGCCAGGGGCACCTTGTTGTCGACGCCGCCCTGCGCGTCGGTGGCGGCAGGGCAGTTGGACGGGTCCGTGGTGGAGCTCGCGGACGGGTCGGCCGCGGCGGTGGCCGCGCCGGCCGCGTCCTTGACCGTCCCGGTCACGTCCTGGGCCGCCTTGGACGCCGTGTCGGTGGTGTCCTTGACGGTGTCCTTGACCGTCCCCGTGACCTTGCCGGTCGTGTTCTTGACGGTGTCGGTCAGGCTCGTGCCGGAGGTGCTGTCCTTGGTCGCGCTCGCCGAGGGCGAGGCGGTCGCGGACGGCGTGGCCGTCGACGTGCCGGACGCGGAGTCCGTCGAGGAGCCGCCGGTGAAGATGTTCCCGATGGTGTCGCCGATGCCACCCAGCAGGCCGCCGTCACCGCTCGTGGACGCGGACGGGCTCGGCGAGGCGGTGTCGCCGCCGGAGCCGGAGGAACCCGAACCGCTGTCCGACGTGGTGGCGGACGGCTGGGGCGTGGCCTTCTCGCCGGAACCTGAATCCGGCGAGGAGGACGGGCCCGGGGAACTCCCCGACGAGCCGGACGTCGCCGACGGGGCCGGCTCGGCCGAACCGTCGCCGGTGGAGCCGGTGGAGCTCGCCGAGGCGGACGGCGAGGGCGAGGCCGAGGCCTTGTCCTTGGAGTCCAGCGCGGCGACGCAGTTCTTGTACTCGTCCGCGGTCAGGCTGTTGGCGGACGACGGGGACGTGCTGTTGTTGTCGGCGACGGCCAGGGTCGACGTGAACCCCATGCCCATGAGGACCGCCGTCGGCATGGCCGCCATGGCTATCGCCTTGCCGGCCGGCATGTGGAACCTGGTGAACAGCGGCTTCCTGGGGGCCGCGTGGCGCGGCCCGGTTCTCGCACGGGACTCTTCCACATCAGTCCCGTGGGTCACCTCGTCAGCCGGCACTGTGCCTCCCGTTCGCCCCGTTGGCCGGGCTCGTTCCAGACAGATCGTTCGGCTCGCTCGCCCCGTCCGCCGCGGCGGCGGGAACACCCGTGCCGGCCTCCTCGGCCGGCTGCGCCGCACCCGGCGCCCACGCCACGGCCATCGCCCCGCCGATGAGCGTGAGCAGGAAGCCGACGACGAAGCCGCCGAAGTTGGAGACGGGCAGGGACACCAGGCCCAGCAGGATCGCCGCGATGCCCGCGAAGACCCGTACGTGCTTCTGGAACCAGAGGCTGATGCCCAGGACGATGAGCAGCACACCGATGATCAGGGATCCCGCTCCCGCGGTGGTGGCCATCGTCAGTGTCAGATGGCCGACCTGGAGGTGGGCGTACGGGAAGTACATGATCGGCAAGCCGCCGAGCAAGACGAACAGACCGGCCCAGAACGGTCGGGTGCCCCGCCAGGCGCGGAACTGCAGCCTCCGGCGGCTGAACTGGCCGGCGGGTACGGCAGGAGTCTCGGCGCTCATGGAAAACAGCTCCCTGGTGCGGCGTTGCTGTGGTGAGGGGTTACTGCGGTGGTGTGGGGGGTGTGTGAAGAAGCGGATGAAAGGGGGAACGGGCGGGGGCGCCCTTCGGCTCCCCCGCCCGTCACCGAGCGCCTAGTAGCACTCGTGCGTACCCGTCTTCAGCGACATCTTCAGACCGCTGAGCTTGAAGGTACCGGCAGTGGTCGCCCATGCCGTCTGCTTGACGTCGGTCAGCGTGGCCGAGTCGGCCTGCTGGGCGAAGCCGTAGGGGTTCGCCGTCTCGCCCTGCTTGATGCCGGGACCCTTGGCGGCGTCCTTGGCGGCCACACCGATGTCGATGTTGTTGAACGTCGCGTCGGCGTTGAGGTCGGCGACGTCGATGTAGAGGTTGTCCGCCTCTACCGGCTTGCTCTCGCCCGCCTTCAGGACCAGGCTCACCGAGCCGATCAGCGGAATGTCCGGCGTGACGACGGACTGGCACATGTTGTTGATCGTGGCGTCCTTGAACGCCGAGACCGCAACCGGGTGCGCCGTCTTCTTGCCGTCGAGGGTGTACCCCGAGTCGATCGCGCCGTACTGCTCGAACCCGTGGCCGACCAGCTTGTCCGCCGTCACCTTGAACGACTGACCCGACACGCTGAACGATGCGGCGAGGGCACCCTGCGCCAGGGCCACGCCTATCGCTGCCGTGGCGGCGACGCTGGGCACCATGACCACAGCGAACCGCTTCCATCTGGTCCCGCCACGCACCTGGGACTCCATATTTCCTCCTTCTCGGACGTACATCTCCTGCCGCCGGCTCGCCCCAGGGCGGCGGCTCAGCCGGGCAGGGATGGGAGAAGTGCTACGTCCTCGGGAAGGAGAGCGCCTGCGCTCGGTGGCGCGAAAAGCGCCCGAACTACCGGCGATCACCCCCGAGCGACAACCACTGGTCGCGCCTGACACGCATCACGCACAACCCTGCTGGACAGGCTTCGCCAGTGGCGAAGACCCCCCTGTCCCAGGGCCGGCGCCACTGCCGCCGGCCCTGCTCGGTGGGGACCCACAGAATCCCGTGACCCAACCGGATGCCGGGTACGGGAATGGACCGAGCGTGAGCGATCGTGGTGCATTCCGGCCGCCCGCACAAGGGGGTTCGTTACTGGCTAGTAACGGCCGGATAACCGAGAAACGACTCGCCGGTCTCGAACGGCGACGCTCGGTGTCATCGTGGGTCAGAACAAAACTATTGATCATTGGACAGAAGCAGACAGAACAACAGCCCTGGCTTACTCCCAGTAACAGCGGCCGCGATTGCCAAGTTTTGGCAAAGCGCGGCCGCCGTGACGCCTCGTCGGCGAATCTTTCACACCGGCATCACAGGCACCGGTGTTTAGTGACTGGTCAGCAGACGGCTCTCGATCGGGCTCAGAACAGCGCCCGGGCGAGCGCCCGGCGCGCCCCCGCCACCCTCGGGTCCTCGGCCCCGACGAGCTCGAAGAGCTCCAGCAGCCGCATGCGGACCGTGTCCCGGTCGTCACCCGCGGTGCGCCGCACGGTGTCGATGAGCCGGCCGAACGCGTCCTCCACGTGCCCGCCCACCAGATCCAGGTCGGCGGCGGCGATCTGCGCCGCGACGTCGCCCGGCTTCTCGGCGGCGTCCTTGCGTACCCGCTGCGGGTCCAGGCCCTGCACCCGCTGGAGCAACTCGGCCTGTGCCAGGCCGAGTTTGGCCTCCGGGTGGGCCGGGTCCTCGGCGAGGACGTTCTTGTACGCCTGGACCGCGCCGCCCAGGTCGCCCGCGTCCAGGGCCAGCGCGGCGGCCTCGAGCGCCGCGTCGTACGGCCCGGCCGGGGCCTCGGCGGCGACCGGGCGGACGCCCGGCTCCGCCTCCGGGTCGACGGCCAGGCCGGTCAGGCCGAAGCGCTGCTCGGCGACCTGCACCAGCTGGTCCAGGGTCTGCCGGATCTGTGCCTCGCCGGCGGCCCCCTGGAACAGGGGCAGGGCCTGGCCCGCGACCACCGCGAAGACGGCCGGGATCCCCTGGACCCCGAACTGCTGCATCAGCAGCTGGTTGGCGTCGACGTCGATCTTGGCGAGGAGGAAGCGCCCGTTGTACTCGACGGCGAGTCGCTCCAGGACCGGGCTCAGCTGCTTGCAGGGCTGACACCACTCGGCCCAGAAGTCGATGACGACGGGCACCTCGGCGGAGCGCTGCAGGACATCGCGTTCGAAGGTGGCCTCGTCGACGTCGATGACCAGGTCGGCCGGGGAGATCGCCCCCGGCCCGCCCTCCCGGGCCGCTTGGGCGCGCGCCTGCTCCGCCTTCGCCTTGGCCTCCTGGGCCGCCTTCACCGCGGCGAGGTCGACGACTCCGCTCATGGACATGTTCCGTGGCTGCATGCGTCTATCCTCCCCCGTTCCGCGCGCCCATGTGAAAACCGCTGTGAAAGCCGCCCCGTACGGGGCGGTTGGGCGCCGGGTCCCCACCGGGCGCCGCAGGGTGATGCTGTGTGGTCGTCGCTCGCACGGGTGTGTTCCCGTGCTTTCGATACGACCCGTAGCGTAATGGCACGGAGTGCCTCGCGGAAACCACCCCCCGGTGATCTCCCTCACGACGACACAGGAACCGGCGGTTTATGGTCATGCCATGCAGAGCCGCACTCCCGCCGCCCGCGCCGGGCGCCCGCGCAGCGCCGCCGCCGACGCGGCGATCCTGGCCGCGACGCGGGAGGCCCTGGTCGAGCTGGGCTGGTCCAAGCTCACCCTGGGGGACGTGGCTCTGCGGGCCGGGGTGGCGAAGACGACGCTGTACCGCCGCTGGGCGGGCAAGAACGAACTCGTCGTGGACGCGGTCGCCGAGCTGTTCGACGAACTGACCCTGCCCGACCGGGGCAGTCTCGCCGCCGACATCGAGGGCGTGGTGCTGCAGTTCTCGGCGATCCTGGCCCGCCCGGAGGCCAAGAGCGGCCTGATGGCGGTGGTCGCCGAGTCGACCCGCGACGACGCGCTGCGCGAGCGCATCCGGGACTCGATCGTGGAGCGTCAGAAGCGGCTGGTGCTGGAGGGCCGGGCCCGGGCCCAGGCCCGCGGGGAACTGCCCTCGGAGCCGGACCCGGAGGAGGCGTCCCGCACGGTCGATCTCATCTACGACGTGGTGGCGGGCGCGGTGGTGCACCGCACCCTGGTGAGCGCGGAGCCGGCGGACGAGGTGTGGGTGCGCGACTTCACCCGGGTGCTGCTCCTGGGTCTCACCTCACCCCCCTGAGACCGGACCGGATCCCCGCCCCGGCAGCCCGCCGGGTCGCCCACCAGGCCACCCGCCGCGGCGCCTTCCCGGTGGACCGCCGAGCCACCCACCAGGCCACGCGCCGTGAGGTCTTGCCGCTCGCTCGCCGAGCCGTCCACCATGCCACCCGCCGCGACGTCCTACCCGTCGCCCGCCGAGCCGCCCAGCCGGCCACCCGCCGCGGCCCCTTCCCGGCAGCCCGCCGCGTCGCCCACCAGGCCACCCGCCGTGAGGTCTTGCCCGTCGCCCGCCGAGCACCCCACCAAGCCACCCGCCGCGGCCTCTTACCGGCAGCCCGCCGGGTCGCCCACCAGGCCACCCGCCGCGGCGCCTTCCCGGTGGACCGCCGAGCCACCCACCAGGCCACCCGCCGCGGCCCCTTCCCGGACGCCCGCCGAGCACCCCACCAAGCCACCCGCCGCGACGTCCTCCCGGTCGCCCGCCGGACACCCCACCCGACGGCCCGCCACGGCGTCTTCCCGGCCGCCCGCCGAGCCACCCACTGCGGTGCCCACCCGAAGGCCGGCCGGGTCGCCCGGCGCGGCAGCAGCCGTCCGGGCGCCCGGCGGACCCCCCGGCGGAGGGTCCGGCCGGGCGTGTGCAGGGTCGTGCGGCGCGGCATCAGAAGCCCGCCGGCTCCGTGTACACCCCCCACTCGTCGCGCAGCACCTGGCAGATCTCGCCCAGGGTCGCCTCCGCGCGTACCGCGTCCAGCATCGGCTCGATCATGTTGGAGCCGTCGCGGGCGGCGCCGAGCATGGCCTCCAGCGCGGCCCGCACCGCGGTCTCGTCCCGGTGTCCCTTGCGCTCGCCGAGGACCCGGACCTGCTCGCGCTCCACCTCGTGGCTCACGCGCAGGATCTCCAGGTCGCCGGTGACGGACCCGGTGGCGACGTTGACGCCGACGACCCGCTTGTCGCCCTTCTCCAGCGCCCGCTGGTAGCGGAACGCGGACTCGGCGATCTCGCCCGTGAACCAACCGTCCTCGATGCCGCGCAGGATGCCGGAGGTGATCGGGCCGATGGGATGCCGCCCGTCGGGGTGCGCCCGCAGACCGCGCTCCTTGATCTGCTCGAAGATCTTCTCCGCGTCCGCCTCGATGCGGTCCGTCAACTGCTCGACGTACCACGAACCGCCCAGCGGGTCGGCCACGTTGGCGACGCCGGTCTCCTCCATGAGCACCTGCTGCGTGCGCAGCGCGATCTCGGCCGCCTGCTCGCTCGGCAGCGCGAGCGTCTCGTCGAGGGCGTTGGTGTGCAGCGAGTTGGTCCCGCCGAGCACCGCGGCCAGCGCCTCCACGGCGGTGCGCACCACGTTGTTGTACGGCTGCTGGGCGGTCAGCGAGACGCCGGCCGTCTGGGTGTGGAAGCGCAGCCACTGCGCCTTCTCGGTCCTCGCGCCGTACACGTCCCGCATCCAGCGCGCCCAGATGCGGCGCGCCGCGCGGAACTTGGCGATCTCCTCGAAGAAGTCGACGTGCGCGTCGAAGAAGAAGGACAGGCCGGGGGCGAAGACGTCGACGTCCAGGCCGCGGGATAGGCCCAGCTCGACGTAGCCGAAGCCGTCCGCGAGCGTGTACGCCAGCTCCTGCGCGGCCGTCGACCCGGCCTCGCGGATGTGGTAGCCGGAGACCGACAGCGGCTTGTACGCGGGGATGCGGGCCGCGCAGTGCTCCATCAGGTCGCCGATCAGCCGCAGATGGGGCTCGGGCTGGAAGAGCCACTCCTTCTGGGCGATGTACTCCTTGAAGATGTCGGTCTGCAGCGTGCCGTTGAGGGCGGAGACATCCACTCCCTGGCGCTCGGCGGCGACCAGGTACATGCAGAAGACGGGGACGGCCGGCCCGCTGATCGTCATCGACGTGGTGACGTCACCGAGCGGGATGTCCTTGAACAGCACCTCCATGTCGGCCGCCGTGTCGATGGCGACCCCGCAGTGGCCGACCTCGCCGAGCGAGCGCGGGTCGTCGGAGTCGCGCCCCATCAGCGTCGGCATGTCGAAGGCGACGGAGAGGCCGCCGCCGCCCGCCGCGAGGATCATCTTGTAGCGCTCGTTGGTCTGCTCGGCGTTGCCGAACCCGGCGAACTGCCGGATGGTCCAGGTGCGCCCCCGGTAGCCGGTCGGATACAGCCCGCGGGTGAAGGGGTACTCCCCGGGCCAGCCGATCCGCTCGAACCCGTCGTAGGTGTCCCCGGGCCGTGGGCCGTAGACCGGCTCCACGGGGTCGCCGGAGAGCGTGGTGAAGTCAGCGTCGCGCTTGCGTGCGGCGTCGTACCGGGCCTGCCAGCGTCGGCGGCCCTCCTCGATGGCGTCAGCGTCCATACCCTCGAATTTACTTGGACGTCCTAGTAAATGTCGACGGCTGACCGCCGCACGTGTTCCGTACGGCGGTGAGGGCTACGCCTTGACGGCGGCCGGCGCGGGGTTTTCGACCCGGGCCTCCAGCTCGCGGCTGACCTTGCGCTCCACGAAGAACGCCGCGGTCGGGACGGTCCCCGCCACCAGCACCCAGAGCTGCTTGCCGACCGGCCACTTGGCCTTGGCACCCAGATCGAAGGCGAAGACCAGGTAGAGGACGTACAGCCAGCCGTGCGCGATGGCGACGACACGGGTGACGTCGCCGGCACCGTCGACGCCCAGCCCGTACTTGGCGATCATGCTCAAGCACAGGAGCACCAGCAGGACGCCGGTGACGTAGGCCATGACGCGGTAGCGGGTCAGCACGCTCTTCTTCATGCCGTCGAGCGTAACCGTCCGTTCCGGGAGATCTTGCCCGGGGTCACTCCCCGTCGAAGTCGTGCGCGGCCACCCTGAGCGGCCGCAGCATGGCGAAGATCTCGGCGCACTCCTCGGCGTCGTACACGCCGAGCCCGAAGTCCATCGCCATCAGGTCGCGGGTGGCCGCGTCCACGACCTCCCGCCCCTTCCCGGTGATGACGGCGAGGGTGCCCCGCCCGTCGTTGGGGTTGGGCCGCTTGTCGACCAGACCGGACCTGACCAGGCGGTCCACGGTGTTCGTCACGGACGTGGGGTGGACCATGAGCCGCTCGCCGATCTTGGACATCGGCAGTTCGCCGGCCTTGGAGAAGGTGAGCAGCACCAGGGCCTCGTACCGCGCGAACGTCAGTCCGTACGGCTTGACCACCGCGTCGACCTCGGCCAGCAGGATCTGGTGCGCCCGCATGATCGAGGTGATGGCGGCCATGGACGGCACGTTTCCCCAGCGCTGCTTCCAGAGCTCGTCGGCGCGGGCGATGGGGTCGAAGGGGAGACTGAGGGGCTTCGGCACGTCATCAGACCCTACCGGTCGGTCATATCGTGGTCAGCCCTGTCTCGCCCACCGGGACCCCGGTCCCCGCCGCGGCCGGGGCGGCGGGGACCGGCTACCGGTCCTGGCCGGCGGCCAGGTGGCGCTCCACCGTCTCCACCTTCGAGGTGAGCCCGTCGGTCACCGAGGGGCGGATGTCCGCCTTCAGGACCAGGGACACGCGCGGGGCGCGCGCCTCGACCGCGGCGACGGCGCGCCTGACCACGTCCATCACCTCGTCCCACTCGCCCTCCACCGAGGTGAACATCGCGTCGGTGCGGTTCGGGAGGCCGGACTCGCGGACCACCCGGACGGCGTCGGCGACGTACTCCCCCACGTCCTCGCCGACACCCAGCGGCGTCACGGAGAAGGCGACGATCATGCGTTCACGACCCCCTCGCGGCGGGCGCGGGAGGCGATGACCGCGTCCTCGGCCTCACGCCGGAGCCTGCGCTCGGCGAAGAAGCCGCCGGTGGGCAGCACGGAGAGGACGAAGTAGAGCGCGGCGGTCCGCGGCGGCCACTTGGCGCGGTTCCAGGCGTCCGCCCAGAAGAGCACGTACAGCACGAACAGGAGGCCGTGGATCGCCCCCATCACGGGCACCGCGTTGAAGTCCGTGGTCCGCTTCAGGACCGAGCAGACCAGCAGGAGCAGGAAGGAGACGGCCTCGGGGGCCGAGACCAGGCGCAGGCGGCGCAGGGCGGTGGCGGTCTTGATGTCCACGGATCACCTTCGGTGGGAGAGACGCATCGGGCGGGGGCCGTTTGTGAACGCGAGCACAAACGCCCGTCCATTGTGGCAAACCCGAGGGCGGCGGACGGGGAGGGGGCCGCGGCGCACCGACCCCGAGAGGGACTCGGGGTCCGTCTCCACCCGTGGGACCTGTCGGCGGGCCGTGGCGCCCGCTACCTTCGCAGCGTGGCGATGTTCCGACTTCAAGGAAGCAAGGTCCTCGCCGTCGACATGACCGGGGACGCCGTGAAGGCGAAGAACGGCTCGATGGTCGCGTACGACGGGCAAATGGCCTTCAAGAAACTGTCCGGCGGCGGTGAGGGCCTGCGGGGCATGGTGACCCGGCGGCTGACCGGCGAGCAGATGACCGTGATGGAGGTGCGCGGGCAGGGGACCTGCTGGTTCGCCGACCGCGCGTCCGAGATCAACCTGGTCGCCCTGCGGGGCGACAAGCTCTACGTCGAGTCCAGCAACCTGCTCGCGACGGACGCGGGCCTGCGGACGGGCACCACGTTCACCGGGCTGCGCGGGGCCTCCCAGGGCAACGGGCTGTTCACGACGACCGTAGAGGGCCACGGCCAGGCGGCGATCACGTCGGACGGGCCGGCCGTGGTGCTGCGGGTCGGTCCGCAGTACCCGCTGATCGTGGACCCCGGCGCGTACATCGCCCACCAGGGGAACGTCCGGCAGTCCTTCCACTCCGGTGTGACGTTCCGCACGCTGCTCGGCGAGGGCGGCGGCGAGGCCTTCCAGATCCGGTTCGAGGGGGACGGCCTGGTGTACGTGCAGCCGAGCGAGCGGAACACGATCGCGGGGGATCTCTGAGATGGCCTTCCGCGAGCTCAACTCCAAGATCGTCGAGGCGTCCGTCGTACCCGGTCAGCGGCTGTTCAGCCAGCGCGGCGCGATGCTCGCCCACCGGGGCGACGTCTCCTTCACCCCCAACCTCCAGGGCGGCCAGGGCGGCCTGATGTCCATGATCGGGCGCCGGGTCGCGGGCGAGGCCACCCCGCTGATGACCGTCGAGGGCAGCGGCACGGTCCTCTTCGGGCACGGCGGCCACCACGTCCACGTCATCCACCTCACCGGCGACACGCTGTACGTGGAGGCGGACCGCCTGCTCGCCTTCGAGGGCACGCTCCGGCAGGGGACCATGTTCATGGGCTCGCAGGGCGGGATCATGGGCATGGTGCGCGGGCAGGTCACGGGCCAGGGGCTGTTCACCACCACCCTCCAGGGGCAGGGCTCGGTGGCCGTGATGGCGCACGGCGGGATCTTCGAGCTCCCGATCACCCCGCAGCGCCCGGTCCACGTCGACCCGCAGGCCTACGTCGCCCACCACGGCGACGTCCGCAACAAGCTGTCGACCGCGCTGGGCTGGCGCGACATGGTGGGCCGGGGCTCCGGCGAGGCGTTCCAGCTGGAGCTGAGCGGCAGCGGCACGGTGTACGTCCAGGCCTCGGAGGAGAAGCTGTGAGCGCATACGGGGACGCCGGGCCCGTGGTGTACGACCCCACGACCCTGCCGGCCGACGACAACGTCAACCAGTACACCTTCTGTGTGGACCTGAAGGGGAGCCAGTGGTTCCTGCAGAAGGGGAAGATGATCGCCTACTACGGGGCGATCGAGTTCAACGGCATCGGGCACGGCCGACTCGACCGACTTGTCCGTACCTCGTTCCATTCGCCTCTGCACGCGAGCGACTGGGTCGTGGCGGAGGGCTCGGGCCGGATGCTGCTCGCCGACCGGGCCTTCGACGTCAATTCCTACGATCTCGACGACGGCAACCTGACCATTCGCTCCGGCAATCTGCTCGCTTTTCAGCCAAGTCTTGCTCTCAAACAGTCGATCGTGCCGGGCTTTCTGACACTCATCGGAACCGGGAAGTTCGTGGCCGCATCTAACGGTCCGGTGGTGTTCATGGAACCCCCGATCCGGGTGGACCCGCAGGCGCTCGTCGGCTGGGCCGACTGCCCCTCGCCGTGCCACCACTACGACCACGGCTACCTGACGGGCGTAATGGGCGGCCTACGTGCGATGACGGGCCTCGGCGGGGCCTCCGGTGAGGAGCACCAGTTCGAGTTCGTGGGAGCCGGTACGGTCCTGCTCCAGTCGTCCGAGACCCTCATGGCCGAGCAGGCCACCGGAGTGGTCCCGGCCGAGCCCGGAGTACCGGGTCGTGCGGGGTCGCCGGGGGGTCACGGACCGCAAGCCGGCGCACCGCGCCTTCCCGGACAGCTGGGAGACCTCCAGCGTCGCTTCGGGCTGTGAGCGGTAGTCTGCGGAGTGTGACGGCTCGAACGCCTGCACACCGTCACAGCACCTCTCACTAGTTCGCCTTTCAACTTTTTAGGTAGACTTCATTCATGGAGACCGAGACGGCCACCCCCTGGCTGACCGATGCGGAGCAGTGCGCCTGGCGCACCCACCTGGAGGTCAACAGGCTGTTGACCTACCAGCTCGAGAAGGACCTGCAGCCGTTCGGACTGACGATGAACGACTACGAGATCCTGGTGAACCTCTCCGAGTCGGAGGACGTACGAATGCGGATGAGCGACCTCGCGTCCGCCACCCTCCAGTCCAAGAGCCGCCTCTCCCACCAGATCACCCGCATGGAGAACGCGAACCTGGTGCGCCGTGAGAACTGCGAGTCGGACCGCCGGGGGCTGTACGCGGTGCTGACCGAACACGGCATGGAGACGATGCGGAAGGTGGCGCCGCACCATGTGGCGTCCGTGCGCAGGCACTTCATCGACCTGCTGGACCCCGAGGCGCTGGGCGAGCTGGACAAGGCCCTGAAGCCCATCGCCGAGCATCTGCGGGGGCAACGGGGGCGCCCGTAGCACGGTGGGCCGCCCCCGACGACGGCGGCGGGGGGGGGCCCCCGGGGGGGCCCCCCCCCCCCCCCCCCCCGCGGGCCCCCCCCCCCCCCCCGGGGGGCCCCCCCCCCCCCCCCCCCCCCCCCCCCCCCGCGCGGCGAGACCCG
>NZ_JBIWFW010000003.1:33977-95587 GCF_044763235.1 Streptomyces sp. NPDC096152
GGGCAAGCTCGACATCGTCGCGCTGAGGAAGGCGTACGCGGGCGAGTAGCGGCGTGGGGCGGGCCCCCCCCCGGGGGGGGGGCGGGGGGCCCCTTTGGGGGGGGGGCCCGCCGCCGTCGTCGGGGAAGAGCGCGCCTCAGGCCTCGGTCAGCCCCGCCACCAGCTCGTCCGCCGCGCGGTACGGGTCCAGGTCGCCCGCGACGATCCGCTCGGCCAGGGCGCTCAGCCGCCGGTCGCCGTGCAGGTCGCCGATCCGTTCGCGCAGGGCCGTGACCGCGATGGTCTCCACCTCGTGGGCCGCGCGGGCCAGCCGGCGCTCGGCCAGCACCCCGTGCTCCTCCATCCAGGCGCGGTGCTTCTCCAGCGCCTCCACGACCTCGTCGACGCCCTCGCCGCGCGCCGCCACCGTCTTCACGATGGGCGGGCGCCAGTCGCCCGGGGCGCGGGCCTCGCCGAGGCCCAGCATGTGGTTCAGCTCGCGGGCGGTCGCGTCCGCGCCGTCCCGGTCCGCCTTGTTGACCACGTACACGTCGCCGATCTCCAGGATTCCGGCCTTCGCCGCCTGGATGCCGTCACCCATGCCCGGGGCCAGCAGCACCACCGAGGTGTCCGCCTGGGACGCGATCTCCACCTCCGACTGGCCGACGCCGACCGTCTCGACCAGGATCACGTCGCAGCCCGCCGCGTCCAGCACCCGGATCGCCTGCGGGGCGGACCAGGCAAGTCCGCCGAGGTGACCGCGCGTCGCCATGGACCGGATGTAGACACCGGGGTCGGAGGCGTGCTCCGACATCCGCACCCGGTCGCCGAGCAGCGCGCCGCCGGAGAACGGGGACGAGGGGTCGACGGCCAGGACGCCGACCCGCCGGCCCTGCTTGCGGTACGCCGTCACCAGCGCCGACGTGGAGGTCGACTTGCCCACGCCGGGCGAGCCGGTGAGGCCGACGACGTAGGCGTTGCCGGTGAGCGGCGCCAGCGCCGCCATGACCTCCCTCAGTTGCGGGGACGCCCCCTCCACCAGGGAGATCAGCCGGGCCACGGCCCGCGGCCGGCCTTCCCTGGCCTGGGCCACCAGAGAGGAGACGTCCTGCATCACAACTCCGATCACGAGGAAGACGTACGGGAATCAGGCCTTGGGGACCCGGACGATCAGGGCGTCGCCCTGGCCGCCGCCACCGCACAGGGCGGCCGCGCCCACGCCGCCGCCCCGGCGCTTCAGCTCCAGGGCCAGGTGCAGCACGAGACGGGCGCCGGACATGCCGATCGGGTGACCCAGGGCGATGGCGCCGCCGTTGACGTTCACCTTTTCCGTGGACACGCCGAGGTCCTTCATTGACTGCACGGCGACGGCGGCGAAGGCCTCGTTGATCTCGATCAGGTCCAGGTCGGCGACCTCCAGGCCCTCCTTCTTCAGGGCGTGCAGGATCGCGTTGGACGGCTGGGACTGCAAGGAGTTGTCCGGGCCCGCCACGTTGCCGTGGGCGCCGATCTCGGCGATCCAGTCCAGGCCCAGCTCCTGCGCCTTGGCCTTGCTCATCACGACCACGGCCGCAGCGCCGTCCGAGATCTGCGAGGCGGAGCCGGCCGTGATCGTGCCGTCCTTGGCGAAGGCCGGGCGCAGCTTGCCGAGGCTCTCCGCCGTGGTGTCGCCGCGGATGCCCTCGTCCTTGCTGAACAGGACCGGGTCGCCCTTGCGCTGCGGGATCTCGACCGGGGTGATCTCGGCCTCGAAGACGCCGTTCTTCTGGGCGGCGGCGGCGCGCTGGTGCGACAGGGCGGCGATCTCGTCCTGCTCCGGGCGGGCGATGCCCAGGCGCGTGTTGTGCTTCTCCGTCGACTCGCCCATGGCGACGTTCTCGAAGGAGTCGGTCAGACCGTCGTACGCCATCGCGTCCAGCATCTGGACCGCGCCGTACTTGAAGCCCTCGCGGGACTTCGGCAGCAGGTGGGGCGCGTTGGTCATGGACTCCTGGCCACCCGCGACGACGATGTCGAACTCACCCGCTCGGATCAGCTGGTCGGCCAGCGCGATCGCGTCGAGGCCGGACAGGCACACCTTGTTGACGGTGAGCGCCGGGACGCTCATCGGGATGCCGGCCTTCACCGCGGCCTGGCGGGCCGGGATCTGCCCCGCCCCGGCCTGCAGCACCTGGCCCATGATGACGTACTGGACCTGGTCGCCCCCGATCCCCGCACGGTCGAGGGCGGCCTTGATCGCGAAGCCGCCGAGGTCGGCTCCGGAGAAGGACTTGAGCGAGCCCAGCAGGCGTCCCATGGGCGTCCGCGCGCCCGCGACGATCACTGAGCTGTTCGTTCCAGAAGACATGAGCTGGATCCCCTTACCGGCCTGCACGACCGAGGAGTGAACGAGGGTTTACTTCGAATGTACTGAGGGGTAGTCCGCCGCGTCATCGGGCCGCCGGTGTGATCGCGCGCACGTTGCGTAACCACCTCCGGAGCGCTGCACTGAATTCATGCTGACGCGAATCGACCACATCGGGATCGCCTGCCACGACCTCGACGCCACCGTCGAGTTCTACCGTGCCACCTACGGCTTCGAGGTGTTCCACACCGAGGTCAACGAGGAGCAGGGTGTGCGGGAGGCCATGCTCAAGATCAACGAGACGTCCGACGGCGGCGCCTCCTACCTCCAGCTCCTGGAACCGACCCGCGAGGACTCCACCGTCGCGAAGTGGCTGGCCAAGAACGGCGAGGGCGTCCACCACATCGCCTTCGGCACCGCGGACGTCGACGCCGACGCCGCCGGCATCCGCGACAAGGGCGTACGCGTTCTGTACGAGGAGCCCCGACGCGGCTCCATGGGGTCACGGATCACCTTCCTGCACCCCAAGGATTGTCATGGCGTCCTGACAGAACTGGTCACTTCGGCGCCTGTTGAGTCGGCTGAGCACTGACCCTCGTACATAAGGGCCGGTAGGGTTGGGGGCGGTCGTCCCCGAAACAGGGACGACCGCTTTCCGGGGTCCGGTTTTCGGGGGACGAGCGTCGGGGCGGCAGCCCGTGCTCCGCCGTTGATCTGACACCATTCCCCGGGGGCCCCGTTCGGCGGATGGACGGAGCTCGTTTGGAGAAGCTTGCGACCAGGGGACGGATGGGACCGCGCAGTGCGGGGCTACGAACGCCAGGAGCGAGAGCCGGCGGCTGACGTCGACCACCTCTCTCGGTTCGAGGCCGAGATGGAGCGGCTGAAGACCGAGCGGGAAAAGGCGATCCAGCACGCCGAGGACCTCGGCTACCAGGTCGAGGTGCTGCGCGCCAAGCTGCACGAGGCGCGGCGCACCATCATGACCCGGCCCGCCTACGACAGCGCGGACATCGGCTACCAGGCCGAGCAGCTGCTGCGGAACGCGCAGATGCAGGCCGACCAGATCCGCGTCGACGCCGAGCGCGAGCTGAGCCAGGCCCGGGCGCAGACCCAGCGCATCCTCCAGGAGCACGCCGAGAACGCGGCCCGGCTCCAGGCGGAGCTGCACCAGGAGGCGGTCACCCGCCGCCAGCAGCTCGACCAGGAGCTCGCCGAACGCCGGCAGACCGTCGAGTCGCACGTCAACGAGAACGTGGCGTGGGCCGAGCAGCTGCGCTCCCGCACCGAGCAGCAGGCCCGCCGCCTCCTCGACGAGTCCCGCGCCGAGGCCGAGCAGGCGATGGCCGCCGCCCGTGCCGAGGCCGAGCGACTCGCCTCCGAGGCCCGGCAGCGGCTGCAGAGCGACGCCGAGGCGGCCCGCGCGGAGGCCGAGCAGATCCTGCGCCGCGCCCGCACGGACGCCGAGCGGCTGCTCAACGCCGCCTCCACGCAGGCCCAGGAGGCCACCGACCACGCCGAGCAGCTGCGCTCCTCCACCGCCACCGAGTCGGACACCGCCCGCCGTCAGGCCGCCGAGCTGAGCCGGACCGCCGAGCAGCGGATGGCCGAGGCCGAGCAGGCGCTGCGCGAGGCGCGCAGCGAGTCCGAGAAGCTGGTCGCCGAGGCCAAGGAGGCCGCGGCCAAGGCCCTGTCCGCCGCCGAGTCGACCAACGAGCAGCGCACCCGGACCGCGAAGGAGCAGGTCGCCCGGCTGGTCGAGGAGGCCACCAAGGAGGCGGAGAACACCCGCTCCGACGCCGAGCAGCTGGTCGCCGACGCCCGCGCCGAGGCCGAGAAGATCGTCGCGGAGGCCGCCGAGAAGGCCCGCACGATCACCGCCGAGGAGAGCGCCACCCAGCTGTCCAAGGCGGCCAAGACCGCCGAGGACGTCCTCAACAAGGCCTCGGAGGAGGCCAAGAACACCACCAAGGCCGCCGCCGAGGAGGCCGAGCGGATCCGCACCGAGGCCGAGGCCGAGGCGGACCGGCTGCGCGCCGAGGCGCACGACATCGCCGCACAGCTCAAGGGCGCGGCCAAGGACGACACCAAGGAGTACCGCGCCAAGACGGTCGAGCTGCAGGAGGAGGCCCGCCGGCTGCGCGGCGACGCCGAGCAGCTGCGCGCCGACGCGGTCGCCGAGGGCGAGCGGATCCGCGCCGAGGCCCGGCGCGAGGCGGTCCAGCAGATCGAGGAGGCGGCGAAGTCCGCCGAGGAGCTGCTGGCGAAGGCCAAGGCCGACGCCGACGAGCTGCGCGGCACCGCCCAGACCGACAGCGAGAAGGTCCGCACCGAGGCCATCGAGCGGGCCACCACGCTGCGCCGGCAGGCCGAGGAGACCCTGGAGCGCACCCGCAAGGAGGCCGAGCGGCTGCGCGCCGAGGCGACCGAGCAGGCCGAGTCGATCCGTGACGAAGCGGAGCGGGCCGCGGGCGAGCTGCGCGAGGAGACCGAGCGGGCCCTGACCGCCCGGCAGGACGAGGCCGCCCAGGAACTGACCCGCCTGCACACCGAGGCCGAGCAGCGCTTCACCGCCGCCGAGCAGGCGCTGACCGACGCCCGTGAGGCGGCCGCGCGGATCCGCCGCGAGGCAGCCGAGGAGACCGACCGGCTGCGCGGCGAGGCCGCGGAGCGCATCCGCACGCTCCGGCGGCAGGCGGACGAGGAGGCCGAGCGGCTGCGCGACGAGGCCGCCTCCGACGCGTCCGCCTCCCGCGCCGAGGGCGAGGCCGTCGCCGTACGCCTGCGCTCGGAGGCCGCCGCCGAGGCCGAGCGGCTCAAGGCCGAGGCCCAGGACACCGCCGACCGGGTCCGCGCGGAGGCGCAGGCCGCCGCCGAGCGCCTGGGCGCCGAGGCGTCCGAGACGCTGGCCGCCGCGCAGGAGGAGGCCGCCCGGCGCCGCCGCGAGGCCGAGGAACTGCTCGGCGCGGCGCGGCAGGAGGCCGACCAGGAGCGGGAGCGGGCCCGCGAGCAGAGCGAGGAGCTGCTGGCCTCCGCGCGCAAGCGGGTGGAGGAGGCGCAGGCCGAGGCCACCCGCCTGGTGGAGGAGGCCGACCGGCGCGCCGGCGAGATGGTGTCCGCCGCCGAGCAGCACGCACAGCAGGTGCGGGACTCCGTCGCCGGGCTGCACGAGCAGGCGCAGGAGGAGATCACCGGTCTGCGTTCCGCCGCCGAGCACGCGGCGGACCGCACCCGGCGGGAGGCCGAGGAGGAGGCCGACCGGGTCCGCGCCGACGCCTACGCGGAGCGGGAGCGGGCCGGCGAGGACGCGGGCCGGCTGCGGCGCGAGGCGCACGAGGAGACCGCGGCCGCCAAGGCGCTCGCGGAGCACACCGTGTCCGAGGCGGTCGCCGAGGCGGAGCGGATCCGCGCGGACGTCTCCGAGCACGCCCTGCGGCTGCGCACCGAGGCCTCCGACACCCTCGCGCAGGCCGAGCAGGACGCCACGCGCACCCGCGCGGAGGCCCGCGAGGACGCCAACCGGATGCGGTCGGACGCGGCGACGCAGGCGGACACGCTGATCTCCGAGGCGCGGGGCGAGGCCGAGCGGCTGCAGACGGAGACGGTGGCCGAGGCCGACCGGGTGCGTGCCGACGCGATCGCCAGGGCCGAGAAGCTGATCGCGGACGCCACCGGGGACGCGGAGCGGCTGCGCGCCGAGGCCGCGGAGACCGTCGGCTCCGCGCAGACGCACGCCGAGCGGATCCGCGCCGAGTCCGGGCGGGTCAGGGCCGACGCGGAGGCCGAGGCCGAGCGGCTGGTGTCGGCGGCCCGCGAGGAGGCGGAGCGGACGCTGGACGAGGCCCGCAAGGACGCCAACAAGCGGCGTTCGGAGGCGGCCGAGCAGGTCGACACGCTCATCACCGAGACCACGGCCGAGGCCGACAAGCTGCTCACCGAGGCCCAGCAGAGCGCGGTGAAGGCCAAGGCGGACGCCGAGTCCCAGGCGGACACCATGGTGGGCGCGGCCCGCAAGGAGGCCGACCGGATCCTGTCCGAGGCGACCGTCGAGGGCAACGGGCGGGTGGAGAAGGCCCGTACGGACGCGAACGAACTGCTCGTCGGCGCCCGCCGGGACGCCACCGCCATCCGGGAGCGCGCGGAGGAGCTGCGCGACCGCCTCACCACCGAGATCGAGGAGCTGCACGAGCGCGCCCGCCGCGAGTCCGCCGAGACGATGAAGTCGGCCGGCGACCGCTGCGACGCGCTCATCAAGGCCGCCGAGGAGCAGCTGGCCAAGGCGCAGGCGAAGGCCAAGGAGATCGTCTCGGAGGCCAACTCCGAGGCGGGCAAGGTGCGTATCGCCGCGGTCAAGAAGGCCGAGGGCCTGCTCAAGGAGGCCGAGCAGAAGAAGTCGGCGCTCGTGAAGGAGGCCGAGGAGCTCAAGGCCGAGGCGATCCGCGAGGCACGGCGCACGGTCGAGGAGGGCAAGCGCGAGCTGGAGACCCTGGTGCGGCGCCGCGAGGACATCAATGCCGAGATCTCCCGTGTCCAGGACGTCCTGGAGGCGTTGGAGTCTTTTGAGGCCCCGGTGGGCGGCAAGGACGGCGGTGTCAAGGCGGGAGCCACGATCGGTGCCCCACGATCGGGTGGCAAGTCGTCGGAGAACTAGCGCCGGTGGCGGTTTACGTGTCTTCTGGGGCCCTTTGACCGGTTCTCGCGCAACCCGTCCGGCGGTCAGCCACCCAAAAGAGGTGTCATTCTCCAGATCAAACGCGTATCCGCTCGATGACACGCCGCTAAGGCGCCTAGGATTCCACCTATCACCTCACCGGTCTCATTCGACAGGAACCCCATGAGCGACACTTCCCCCTACGGCTTCGAGCTTGTGCGGCGTGGGTACGACCGCGCTCAGGTGGACGAACGTATCTCCAAGCTCGTCTCCGACCGTGACAGCGCTCTCGCCCGCATCACCGCTCTGGAGAAGCGCATCGAGGAGCTCCACCTCGAAACGCAGAACGCCCAGGCCCAGGTCACCGACGCCGAGCCGTCGTACGCGGGTCTCGGCGCGCGGGTCGAGAAGATCCTCCGCCTCGCCGAGGAAGAGGCGAAGGACCTGCGGGACGAGGCACGGCGCGCGGCCGAACAGCACCGTGAGCTCGCCGAGTCGGCGGCCCAGCAGGTGCGCAACGACGCGGAGTCGTTCGCCGCGGAGCGCAAGGCCAAGGCCGAGGACGAGGGCGTCCGGATCGTCGAGAAGGCCCAGGGCGAGGCCTCCCAGCTGCGCACCGAGGCGCAGAAGGACGCGCAGTCCAAGCGCGAGGAGGCGGACGCCCTCTTCGAGGAGACCCGCGCCAAGGCCGCGCAGGCCGCCGCCGACTTCGAGACGAACCTCGCCAAGCGCCGCGAGCAGTCCGAGCGCGACCTGGCCTCCCGTCAGGCCAAGGCCGAGAAGCGGCTCGCGGAGATCGAGCACCGCGCCGAGCAGCTGCGCCTGGAGGCCGAGAAGCTGCGCACCGACGCGGAGCGCCGCGCCCGCCAGACGGTGGAGACCGCCCAGCGCCAGGCCGAGGACATCGTGGCCGACGCCAACGCCAAGGCCGACCGGATCCGTTCCGAGTCCGAGCGTGAGCTCGCCGCGCTGACCAACCGCCGCGACTCGATCAACGCCCAGCTGACGAACGTGCGCGAGATGCTGGCGACCCTCACGGGTGCCGCGGTGGCCGCCGCGGGCACGCCCGCCGAGGACGAGCCGATCTCCCGCGGCGTCCCGGCCCAGCAGAGCCGGTGACACCGTCCCGCGCAGCGGGCTGAACCTCGCGGAGCCCTCCGCCACTGAAGTGGCGGGGGGCTTCGTGCCGTTCTAGCGTGGCCGCATGATCGAGCTCGACGGGCTGACCAAGCGGTACGGCGGGAAACTGGCGGTCGACGACCTCACCTTCACCGTCCGGCCGGGCACCGTCACGGGCTTCCTCGGCCCCAACGGGGCCGGGAAGTCCACCACCATGCGGATGATCCTGGGTCTGGACCACCCGACGGCCGGGGACGTCCGCATCGACGGCCGGCCCTACCACCGGCTGCGGGATCCGCTGACGTACATCGGCGCCCTGCTCGACGCCAAGTCCGCGCACGGCGGGCGCACCGCCTTCCACCATCTGCTGTGCCTCGCCCAGAGCAACGGCATCCCCACCGCCCGGGTGCACGAGGTCCTCGACACCGTCGGCCTCACCGCGGTCGCGCGGAAGAAGGCGAAGGGCTTCTCGCTCGGCATGAGCCAGCGGCTCGGCATCGCCGGCGCGCTCCTCGGCGACCCGCGCATCCTCATGTTCGACGAGCCGGTCAACGGCCTGGATCCCGAGGGCATCCACTGGATCCGCGGCCTGATGAGATCGCTGGCCGCCCAGGGCCGTACGGTCTTCGTCTCCTCCCATCTGATGAGCGAGATGGCGCTGACCGCCGATCATCTGGTCGTCATCGGGCAGGGCCGGCTGCTGGCCGACACCTCCATGTCCGAGTTCATCGAGCGCCACTCCCACTCGTTCGTGCGCATCCGCACCCCGGAGCGCGAGCGGCTGCTGGACGCGCTGCACGGGGCCGGGATCACGGCGGTCGAGACCGGGGGCGGACTGCTGGAGGTGGACGGCGGCAAGCCGGAGCACATCGGCGAGCTGGCCGCGCGGCACCACGTCGTGCTGCACGAGCTGAGCGTTCGGCAGTCCTCGCTGGAGGAGGCGTTCATGCGGCTCACCGCAGGGTCGGTGGAGTACCACGCGCACGCGGAGACACCCGGCCGTCCATGGGGCGGCGACTGGCAGACGGAGGGCTGAGGCATGGCGGCGACCCAGGTGATCCGGTCCGAGTGGACGAAGATCCGGTCGGTGGCCTCCACGGTGTGGACGCTCTCCCTGGCCGTGGTCGTCACCGTCGCCCTCGGCATGCTGATCTCGGCCCTGTCGAAGAGCGAGTCCGGCCGGGTGGGCCCGCGGGACCTGACCACCTTCGACCCGACCTATGTCAGCTTCGCGGGCATGACGCTCGGGCAGCTCGCGATGATCGTGTTCGGGGTGCTGGTGGTGTCCAACGAGTACAGCACCGGCATGATCCGCCCGTCGCTGGCCGCCGTGCCGCGGCGCGGGACCTTCCTCTTCAGCAAGGTGGCGGTCGCCGCCGGCCTCGCGCTGGTGGTCGGGACGGCCACCAGCTTCGCCGCGTTCTTCCTCGGGCAGACGGTGCTCGGCCCGCTGCGGACGTCGCTGGGCGACCCGGGGGTGCTGCGGGCGGTGATCGGCGGCGGCCTCTACATGACCCTGATCGCGGTGTTCTCGATGGGGGTCGCCGCGATGCTGCGCTCGCCGATGCTGTCGCTCGGCATCCTGATGCCGTTCTTCTTCCTCGTCTCCAACATCCTCGGCAACGTGTCGGCGACGAAGAAGGTCGGCCAGTTCCTGCCGGACCAGGCCGGCAGCCGGATCCTGCAGGTGGTCCCCCGGGCCGGCGACGACACCCCGTACGGGCCCTGGGGCGGCCTCGGCATCATGGTGCTGTGGGTGGTCGCCTCCCTCGCCGGCGGTTACGCGCTGCTGCGGAAGCGGGACGCCTAGGGACTCTCAAGATCCGAGAGAGAGGCCCCATCTATGGCCTGGCCTGTTCACCCCGGTGCTTTTTACTCGCCCTTTAGGGGAACCGTGGGCTCCCCGATATCCTCCTAACCCTTACGGGGGCGTGGCCCCGCTGTCCTGAACCTTCCGATGGGTGCGGAGCATGATCGAGGCAGTCGGCCTGACCAAGCGCTATGGCGACAAGACCGCCGTGTACAACCTCTCCTTCCAGGTGCGGCCCGGTGCCGTCACCGGCTTCCTGGGGCCGAACGGCTCGGGCAAGTCGACGACCATGCGGATGATCCTCGGCCTGGACAACCCCACCGCGGGCACGGTGACGATCGGCGGTCACCCCTACCGCGACCTGCCCAACGCCCCCCGCCAGGTCGGTGCCCTGCTGGACGCCAAGGCCGTGCACGGCGGCCGGTCCGCCCGCAACCACCTGCTGTCCCTGGCCCAGCTGTCGGGCATCCCGGCCCGGCGCGTAGACGAGGTGCTGGGCGTGGTCGGGCTGCAGGACGTGGCCGGAAAGCGGTCCAAGGGCTTCTCCCTCGGCATGGGCCAGCGGCTCGGCATCGCCGCGGCCCTGCTGGGCGACCCGCAGGTGCTGCTGTTCGACGAGCCGGTGAACGGTCTCGACCCCGAGGGCATCCTCTGGGTGCGGAATCTGATGAAGTCACTGGCGGCCGAGGGGCGGACCGTGTTCGTCTCCAGTCACCTCATGAGCGAGATGGCGCTGACCGCCGACCACCTCATCGTCATCGGACGCGGGCAGCTGCTCTCAGACATGAGTGTGCGGGAGTTCATCTCCGCCAACTCCGCGGGCTTCGCGCGGGTGCGCACCCCCGACGCCGAGCCGCAGCAGCGGGAGAAGCTGACCTCGGCACTGACCGAGGCGGGCGGGCACGTCCTGCCGGAGCAGGACGGCGCGCTGCGGGTCACGGGACTGCCGCTGCCCCGCATCAGCGACATCGCGCACGACAGCGACGTACGGCTGTGGGAGCTGGCGCCGCATCAGGCCTCGCTGGAGGAGGCGTACATGCGGATGACGCAGGCGGCCGTCGACTACCGCTCCACCATCGACCAGAAGGCGGGGCTGATGCAGCCGCTGCCGCCCGGCGCCGAGCCGCCGATGCCGGTGCCGGGACAGGGCCAGCCCGGCTGGTACGCCCCGCCACCGCCCCGGCAGGGCGGGCAGCCGTTCGCGCCGCCGCAGGAGCAGGCCGGCGCCCCGGCGGCCGGCCCCTACGACGCTCCCGCCGACCCGACCAAGCCCGAGGACGCCCGATGAGCTCGCCCCAGACCCCGATGCCGCAGGCCGGGCCCGCCTGGCAGCAGGCGGCCGGTTCTCCCCCGCCCGGCTACACCTCACCGATCCCGGTCGTGCCCACGCACCTCGGGCACGCCGTCGCGTCGGAGTGGACCAAGATCAAGTCGGTGCGCTCCACGATGTGGACGCTCGGGGTGTTCGTGGTCCTCATGCTCGGCCTCGGCCTGCTCTTCGCGGTCATCGTCGCCGCCTCGGACGCGCATCTGGGGGGCGAGGCGCCCCTCGGCCTGGGCATCGGCGGAGCCCTGACCGGCAGCATCTGCATGATCACCCTCGGCGTGCTGACCACCGCCTCGGAGTACGGCACCGGGATGATCCGTACGACCATGACGGCCTGCCCCAGCCGCACCCGGGTGCTGCTCGCGAAGGCGATCGTGTTCTTCGGCGTCGCCTTCGTGATCACCACGGTGTCCGCCGCGCTCGTCGGCCTGCTCCAGACGTCGATGCTGGCGAGCAACGGCCTGGCCCACCCCACCGCGGCACAGTGGCTGAAAGGAACGGTCGGCATCGGGCTGTACGTCGCGCTGCTCGGGCTGCTCTCGCTCTTGATCGGTTCGATCGTCCGGCACTCGGCCGGCGCCATCACGATCATGATCGGCCTGCTGCTGGCCCCGCTGGTCATCGCGATGTTCCTGTTCGCGGACTCCCTGCGGGACCTGCAGAAGTTCCTGCTGGAGTACTCGATCCCGAGTCAGCTGAGCGTCCTGTACGGCGAATCCCTCAACGGCTCGGGCCCCACCGGCCTGGACCCGCTGTGGATCATCATGGGTGTGACGGCCGTCGCCTTCGCCGGCGCCTGGGCGCTGCTGCAGAAGCGGGACGTCTGACCCGTAGCTCAGAACCGCGGCGCGTTCCGGGACCGCTGCACCCGTGTGGTGCGGCGGTCCTTCGCGTTCCAGCAGGCCTTGTGCCAGTGCCGGCGGTCGTCCACGCCCGCGTGTTCGGGCCAGGCCACCACGTGCGGGACGCCGGAGGCGATCATCTGGTCGCAGCCCGGGCACCGGTAGGTCTTGCCCTGCGCGCTCGCGCCCGCCACATGGCGCACGCTCCACTCCTCGCCCTGCCAGCTCTCCGAGGACTGCCAGCCGCCGTAGCGGCCCGCCGGGTCGTCCTCGGCGCTCCGGCCGGACGAGCCGGACGAACCGGACCCCTTGGATCGGTTGCGACGCGGGGACACAGGACACCTCTCGGAGCGGTACGGGGAGCGCGGGTCCCGTCCAGCCTACGCGGCGCCGGGAGGGGTACGCGTACGGCGCCGAGGGCGCCGACCTCCCGCATCTCCCCTTCCTGTGCGGCCCATTCCGCAGACAATCCGCAAATCTCTTCGCCAGGCCGTGTCCTCGGCACGTGTCGACCGGTTATGCCGGGTGGGGGAGCTCCGGGTCGGAGCCGAGGAAGCAGGAAATGCAATGCGCGTAGGAAGTTTCGTGTTGGCGGCCCAGTTCCCGGGCCAGGGCCAGGGGGAGGCGCTGCACCGGGCGGTCCGCTCCGCCGAGGTCGCCGAGGAGGCCGGGCTCGACTCGGTCTGGCTGGCCGAGCACCACTTCGTGCCCTACGGCACGTGTCCGTCCGCCGTCACCCTGGCCGCGCTGCTGCTCGGCCGCACCCGCCGTCTGCGGGTGGGCACGGCGGTCAGTGTGCTGCCCACCGTCCACCCGGTCGCGCTCGGCGAACAGGCCGCGCTGCTGCACGTGACGAGCGGCGGGCGGTTCTCGCTGGGCGTGGGACGCGGCGGCCCATGGGTGGACCTGGAGGTCTTCGGGACGGGGCTGCGGGCGTACGAGGAGGGGTTCCCGGAATCACTCGATCTGCTGGTGCGCTGGCTGCGCGAGCCCACCGTGTCCGCCTCGGGGGAACGATTCACCTTCCGTGAGGTCCCCGTGGTCCCCCGCCCCTCGGAGGCCCTCACCGAGGTGGCGGGCCCCGAGGTCGTGGTCGCCTGCACCTCCCCCGCGAGCGTACGGCTGGCCGCCGAGCGCGGGCTGCCGATGCTGCTCGGCATGCACGTCGGCGACGAGGAGAAGGCCGAGATGGTCGCCCTGTGGCAGCGGAGCGCGCGGGAAGCGGGGCGGCCGGCGGACGAGGTCCGGGGCGCCGCCCATGTCTCGGCGGGCGTCTGCCAGATCGCGGACCGGCGCACCGACGCGGTGGAGACGCTGACGAAGGCGATGCCCGGCTGGCTGAGGCAGGGGCTGGACGCCCATGTCACGGTGGACGGCCGCTCCCGCCGGATGCGCGACCCGCTGGCGTACACGGAACTGCTCTGCGGGCTGCACCCGGTGGGCACCCCACGGCTGTGCGCGGACCGGCTCGCGGCGACCGCCGAGCGGACCGGCGTCACCCGCTTCGCCCTGCTCGTCGAGGGCTCCGGCGACCTGGCGGCCACGGAGGAGAACGTACGGCGGCTCGGCGCCGAGGTACTGCCCCACCTGGGCTGAGCGGGTCGCGTCGCGGGATGGCTTGCCGCCCCGTCACTCCATGCACCTCCCGCGGAAGGAGCGGCAAGCAGGCGACCTACTGCGTCAGCAGTCCCGGAGTTCCGGCGACTGGTTGAGCAGCTGGCTGCGCACCGACGTGAAGCGGTTCAGCGTCTCGTCGGCCGAGGCGTCCAGCGGGAACACCGCCACCCGGTGGCAGTTCTGGAAGGCCAGCCGCACACCGAAGTGCCGCTGCAGCGCACCGCGTATGGCGTCACTCGCGAGCGCACGCAGCAGCTGACCGCGTGCCTGCTCGTCCGGCGGGGGCGTCTGGTTGTCGGCGAACACCGCGCCGTCCACCTTCAGCTGGGCCACCAGGGAGCTGATCATCTCCCATGCGTAGGGCAGGGAGGTCCGGACGCAGTCGACGAAGGCAGCTTCGTCGACCTCGCCTCGCTCGGCCTGTTCGAGTAGGGCCGGTGAGACGTCGAGCGACATGGGTTCTCCTCTCGCACCCCCGAACAACAGGGGTTGCCGGACAGATAAAGGAGTGCGCGATACCGAACACGTTGTGTACACATATCGCGACCTCCCGTTCACTACGTTAGGCATCAGAGCGGGGGCCCACCAGGCGAATGCACGTACAGGCCAGGCCGGTTGGGCACACAATCGGCCACAAGTGAACACGGGTTATCCAGGGAAAAAAGGGGCGACCCCGAGGGCCGCCCCGACCGCCCGCGGGGCGCGGAGGACCGGGTGCTTCGCGCGCACCGCCCCCGGTCGAGTAGCGTTGCCGACCATGCGTCTCGTCATTGCCCGATGCTCCGTCGACTACGCGGGCCGGCTCACCGCCCACCTGCCGTCAGCGCCCCGTCTGATCCTGGTGAAGGCGGACGGCAGCGTGTCGATCCACGCGGACGACCGCGCCTACAAGCCCCTGAACTGGATGTCGCCGCCCTGCACGCTGAAGGAGGGTGTGGACGCCGAGGACGGCGTCTGGACCGTCGTCAACAAGGCGGGCGAGAAGCTCATCATCACGATGGAGGAAGTCCTCCACGACTCCTCGCACGAACTCGGCGTGGACCCCGGGCTGATCAAGGACGGCGTGGAAGCGCACCTGCAGGAGCTGCTCGCCGACCGCATCGAGACCCTCGGCGAGGGCTACACGCTGATCCGCCGCGAGTACATGACGGCCATCGGCCCGGTCGACATCCTGTGCCGGGACGCCGAGGGGCAGACCGTCGCGGTGGAGATCAAGCGGCGCGGCGAGATCGACGGCGTGGAGCAACTCACCCGCTATCTGGAGCTGTTGAACCGCGACCCGCATCTGTCCCCGGTCCGCGGAGTCTTCGCCGCGCAGGAGATCAAGCCGCAGGCCCGCGTCCTGGCGACCGATCGGGGCATCGGCTGCCAGGTCCTGGACTACGACGCGCTGCGGGGCATCGAGGACGACAAGCTTCGCCTGTTCTGAGCGGGCGGCCGCCCTCCGGTCGTGGGGCCGGCCCCGCCTCACGGCGCCGGGCCGGGGTCCGCCCTACGGCAGCGACGTCGGGTCCGACCTGCGGCGCGGGGGCGGGTCCGACCTGCGTCACCGGGCCCGGGTCCGTCCCACGGCACCGGGGGCCGGGTCCGTGCACGGACCCGGCCCCCGGTGCCGGCGCTGGAAGGCGGACGTCAGATCACCGTGTCGCCCGAACCGCTCGGGGACACGGCGGCACCGCTCTCGGGAGCACCCACCGAGGAGGTGGACGTGGCCGGGGCGCTCGCGGACGCCGGCCCGCTGGCCGAGTCCGACGTCGACGGGCTGGTCGTGGACGACTGGCTCGGGGACGGCGCCGGCGAGGTGCCCGTCGAGGACGGCGACGGGCTCGGCTTCGGCGTCTTGGACGGCGAGCTGCTCGGATTGGGGGACGTCGGCGTCTTGGTCGTCGTGGACTTCGACGGGGAGGCCGACGCGCCGCCGCCCGCCTTCCGCGTCCCGGTCGGTTCGTCCGACGGGCGGGCCGGCCCGGCCGGTGGGGCCGGGTCGTCGGTCGTGCCGTACGTGCCGTCGGGGCCCGGATCCGTCGGGCGGCTGGTCGCCGTACCCGTGTCCCCGTTGTCGGCGTCGCCCTGCGCCGGCGTGGCGGCGCCCAGGCCGCCGTCGTCCACGCCCTGACTGGCCGACGGGTTGACGTCGACCTTGCCGGAGGGGTCGTTGGCGTCGTTGTGGGACGTGGCGCCGAGCGTCACCACGGTGCCGAGGACGGCGGCGAGCAGCGCGCCCGCACCGACCGCCACCAGGTTGCGCCGGGTGACGCCCTTGACGCCCGTCCCGCCTTTCGCCGCGGCAGGCGCGGCCGCGGCGTACGAGGAGGACCCGCCCGGCGACGGCGAGCGGAACGTCACCAGCGACGCGTCGTCCAGGGGCGGTTGGAGCGCCGGGAAGGGCGCGGGGACACCGCCGGGAGGCGACGCCGACTCCTCGGTGCGCGCGTCGGGCACCTCCTCGCCCGCCGTCGCGGCCAGGCCCAGCAGGGGCAGGCCCAGCGCCGTACCGGAGCGGTCGGCGACCAGGGCGAGCGCGCGGCGGCCGGCGACCGTGCCGCGCTTGTCGGCGAGGGCGCCGCGCAGGCCGATGGAGGCCTCCAGCTCGGCCCGGGCCCGGTCCAGCCGTCCCTCGCAGAGCGCGAGGACTCCCAACTCGTGGTGGAAGTAGGCCTGTTCGGCGACCTCTCCGGCGAGCCGGGAGGCCTCGGCGCCGGAGCGCAGCGCCCGCTCCCAGGCGCTCCAGTGCAGCCCCGCGGCGAACGCGGGCGCGGCCGTGCGGGCCAGTCGCACGGCGATGCTCGGCTCGTCCTCGCCGGCCGAGGGGGACCCGGCCGACGGGGATCCGTTCTCCTCGAAGGAGGCCGAGGGCCTCGGGGAGGTCACCGGCACCAGGACGCTCAGCGCGGCGAGCACGGCGTCCGCCTCGGCGGACACCCGCTCGGGGGTGACGGAGGGGTGTCCGGCCCACCAGGTGTAGTGGCGGGCGGCGGCGGAGGCCTGCTCCTCGACGTCGTCGGCGTACCCGGCGGCCTCCAGTTGGGCCGGCACCCCGGCGGCGAGCCGGTAGCGGGAGCCGACCGGGGAGACCAGGCCGCAGCCCACGAGCTCCCCGAGCGCGGCGTCCGCGTGGGTGTCGCCGACCAGTGCGGGCAGGTGCGCCTGGTGCGGCACCTCGCCGCCGAGCGCGACGGCGAACCGCAGCGTGGCGCGGGCCGAGGCGCTCAGCCGGGCGGCGAGCAGCGGGGCGGGCGCGGCGGCCTGCCCGACCGAGGGCAGCGGCACGTCGTCGCCGTCACCGCCGTCGACAGGGGTGTCGGCAGGCGGAGCGTCCTCGAAGACGCCGAACTCGTCGACGGCGTTCGTGGCGGCCCGCAACTGGTCGTGCCGGCGCAGCAGGGCGCCGGCCTGGACGAAGCGCAGCGGCAGGCCCTCGGACTCGAACCAGAGGTCACCCGCCCAGTTCGACTCCTCCTCGGTGAGCACACGGCCGACCGCGCGCTCCAGCAGCTCGACGCCGCCCGCCCGGCCGAGGCCGCCGAGTACGATCTCCTCGACGGCCGCTTCGGCGGACGGCGCGGGCACGTCCGGGGTGGCGCCGAGCAGGAAGGCGCACTCGGGGGTGGCCTCGAAGAGCTCGTCCAGCGCGGCGCCGCCGAACTCGACGTCGTCGACGACGACGACCGCGCCGATCTCGCGGACGCAGTCGAGCAGTTCGTCGCGGCCGGGCCGGTGCAGGGGCGCGTCGTGGACGGCGGAGAACAGGTCGTACAGCAGGTCGCCCGCCGTGCGGCGGAAGCCGGAGAGGCGGACGACGCCGTCGGGGGCGAGGTCCCCGCAGTCGTCGGCGACGAGGTCGAGGAGGCTGGTGCGGCCGGACCCCGCGGGGCCGGTGAGGCGCACGGAGCGGCCGCGGGCGAGCAGCCGGACCAGTTGCTCGCGCTCGTCCTGGCGCTCCAGGAGGGCGAGCGGGGGCCGCGTGGGTCCGGGCGGGACGGGCGGCCTGGCCGCGCGCTCGATCTCCTCGCGCTCGGCGGAGGTGTACTTCCGCGGCCGGTTCGGGCGTTCTCCGGGCGGACAGGCCTCGATCTCGCTACCGTCTACGGGGTTGACGGTGAGCAGGAAGTCGCCGCTGACGAGCCGCACCGTGCGCACCTGGGCGGTTGGTGTGTGCTGGCCGAAATCGGATGCGAGGGATTCCCTGGGCGGGCGCTGGCGCGGCGCGTGGCCGTCGCCGTCGTGGCCCATGCCCTCGGGTCCCCGGGTGATCGGGTCCATAGGTTCCAAGCCCCCCAAAAGCGTCGTGTGCTCTGCAAGCCCTCCCGGCCGTTTTCGCACACCGCGCTGTCGCTTCTGGTCCGGGCCCGCTCGAGGGTTGCTAGGCAGCGGGCAGCCGAACCCTAAACCTTGGCACAGTATCTACGACAGCCCGGGGTACCGCGCGGTCCGAGACGTCACAGTCTCGTGAGGATTGCACGTGACGTACGTTTCGCTGACCTGCGCCCGGGTCTCCCCCGTCGCCCGGTTCACACTCGCACGAGCGCCTCGCGCGGCGACCCTCACCGGACCTGCACACGCGACGGCGCCCGGTTTCACACGCGGGGCAGGGACTCCACACCGATACCGCCCTCGATGGCCAGGATCCGGTGCAGCCGGGTGGCCACCAGCAGGCGCTGCATCTGCGGCGGGACCCCGCGCAGCACCAGCCGCCGGCCGCAGCGGCCGGCCCGCCGGTGGGCACCCATGATCACGCCGAGCCCGGTGGCGTCCCAGGAGTCCAGCTCGGACAGATCGAGCACCAGGTCTCCTACGCCGTCGTCGACGGCCGAGTGCAGGACCGTACGGGCGTCCGCCGCGCTGCGGACGTCGAGGCGCCCCCCGACGACCAGCTCGGCGTGGTCGCCCCTGATGTACATATGCGCTCCCCGAGAGTGCGGTGGCTGGCTGCTCCATGACGGTGGCTGTGCAACGTCTGACTGCGTCAGTGGCAGTGCGGTTGCTGCTTGTAAGCGAACCGATACCGAATTCACCCTGAAGGGTGAGGCGGCGGAGTCTGGGGCGGTCTCAGTGCTTGTAGAAGCCCTGCCCGCTCTTGCGCCCGATGTCACCGGCGTCAACCATCCGGCGCATCAGCTCCGGCGGAGCGAACTTCTCGTCCTGGGTCTCGGTGTAGATGTTGCCGGTGGCGTGCAGCAGGATGTCGACGCCGGTGAGGTCCGCGGTGGCGAGCGGGCCCATGGCGTGCCCGAAGCCCAGCCTGCAGGCCAGGTCGATGTCCTCGGCGGTGGCGACGCCCGACTCGTACAGCTTCGTCGCCTCGACCACGAGGGCCGAGATCAGACGGGTCGTCACGAAGCCGGCCACGTCCCGGTTGACGACGATGCAGGTCTTGCCGACCGACTCGGCGAACTCCCGTGCGGTGGCCAGGGTTTCGTCGCTGGTCTTGTAGCCGCGGACGAGTTCGACGAGCTGCATCATCGGCACCGGCGAGAAGAAGTGCACGCCGACGACCCGCTCCGGGTGCTCGGTCGCCGCCGCGATCTTGGTGATCGGGATGGCGGAGGTGTTGGAGGCGAGCACGGCGTCCGGCCGCACGATCTTGTCGAGGGCGCGGAAGATCTCGTGCTTGACCTCGAGCTTCTCGAAGACGGCCTCGACGACGACGTCGGCGTCGGCGGCCGCGTCCAGGTCGGTGGTCGCGGTGATGCGGGCGAGGGAGGCGTCGGCGTCGCGCGCCTCCATCTTGCCCTTGCTCACGAACTTGTCGTACGAGGCCTTGATGCCGTCGGTGCCGCGCCTGAGCGCCTCGTCGGTGACGTCCCGCAGGACGACGTCCCAGCCCGCCTGCGCGGAGACCTGGGCGATGCCGGACCCCATGAGACCGGCCCCGATGACGGCGAGCTTCCGTGCCACTCCGACTCCCCTTTGAACGACTGCACGAGGGCTTACAGGCTGTTTACGCAGCCTCTCGGCGGACATTAGCGTTCACCGGCTCCCTTGAGGACCGTAAGTAATGCGTGTCACTGTCTCAGCGCGTGAGACACCCGTCACGTCCCAATCGTCCGCACTGGCCCGCATGTTGCGGCCGCTCGGATACGCCTGGGAGCCGGTGCCGGAAGGCATCCGCGAGGGGGGCGTCTACGCTGGTCACATGGTCAATCTGACGCGCATCTACACCAGGACAGGCGACAAGGGCACGACCGCTCTCGGCGACATGAGCCGGGTCGCCAAGACCGATCTGCGAATCTCCGCCTACGCCGACGCCAACGAGGCGAACGCGGTGATCGGCACCGCGATCGCGCTCGGCGCGCTCGACGAGGAGGTCGTCAAGGTCCTCACCCGCGTACAGAACGATCTGTTCGACGTGGGCGCGGACCTGTCGACGCCGGTCGTGGAGAACCCCGAGTTCCCGCCGCTGCGGGTCGAGCAGTTCTACGTCGACCGTCTGGAGGCGGACTGCGACCGCTTCAACGAGCGGCTGGAGAAGCTGCGCTCCTTCATCCTCCCCGGCGGCACCCCCGGCGCGGCCCTGCTCCACCAGGCGTGCACCGTCGTCCGCCGCGCGGAGCGCTCCACCTGGGCGGCGCTGGAGGCGCACGGCGAGGTGATGAACCCGCTGACGGCGACCTACCTCAACCGTCTGTCCGACCTGCTGTTCATCCTCGCGCGCACGGCGAACAAGGACACCGGGGACGTGCTGTGGGTGCCGGGCGGGGAGCGCTGAGCGGACTCCCTCTCCCCCGCACCTCCAAACCGGCGCGCCGGTAAGGGAGTTGGTGATCAGGCCCGCCACCAGGGTAGTGGTCCAGACCTATTGACCTATGGTCCAGACCTTTCTATTCTCGCGGCACTGCGGGCCTGATGGCTCAGTCATGCCCCCACCCACTCCCCACCAAGGAGGCGCACCATGCGCTTCGGACACAGAGCCGCGGCAGGGCTCGCGACCCTGCTGCTCCCGCTGGCCGGACTGGTCGGCCTCGCGGCCCCCGCCCAGGCGGCCGCGACCGCCACCGCCACCTACACCAAGACCAGCGACTGGGGCACCGGCTTCGGCGGCCAGTGGACCGTCAAGAACACCGGTACCAGCACCATCAGTTCGTGGACCGTCGAGTGGGACTTCCCCTCCGGCACGTCCGTCACCTCCGCCTGGGACGCGGACGTCACCTCCTCCGGCACCCACTGGACCGCCCGGAACAAGTCCTACAACGGCTCCATCGCCCCCGGCGCCTCCGTCTCCTTCGGCTTCAACGGCGCCGGCTCCGGATCGCCCTCCAACTGCCGGCTCAACGGCGACAGCTGCGACGGCACCACCGTCCCCGGCGACGCGGCCCCCTCCGCCCCCGGCACCCCCACCGCCTCGAACATCACCGACACCTCGGTGAAGCTCTCCTGGCCGGCGGCCACCGACGACAAGGGCGTCAAGAACTACGACGTCCTGCGCGACGGCACGAAGGTCGCCACCGTGACGACGACCTCGTACGGCGACACCGGCCTGACCGCGGGCACCGACTACTCCTACACCGTGCAGGCCCGTGACACCGCCGACCAGACCGGCCCGGTGAGCGCCGCGGTCGCCGTGCACACCACCGGCGGCGGCAATCCCCCGCCCACCGGCGGCAGGGTCAGGCTCGGCTACTTCACCGAGTGGGGCATCTACGGCCGCAACTACAACGTCAAGAACCTGGTGACGTCGGGCTCCGCGTCGAAGATCACGCACATCAACTACGCCTTCGGCAACGTCACCGGCGGCAAGTGCGCGATCGGCGACTCCTACGCCGACTACGACAAGGCGTTCACCGCCGACCAGTCGGTGAGCGGCGTGGCGGACACCTGGGACCAGCCGCTGCGCGGCAACTTCAACCAGCTGCGCCAGCTGAAGGCCAGGTACCCGAACCTGAAGGTGCTGTGGTCCTTCGGCGGCTGGACCTGGTCCGGCGGCTTCGCGGACGCGGCCAAGAACCCGGCCGCCTTCGCCCAGTCCTGCTACGACCTCGTCGAGGACCCGCGCTGGGCCGACGTGTTCGACGGCATCGACATCGACTGGGAGTACCCCAACGCCTGCGGCCTCACCTGCGACACCAGCGGGGCGGCGGCCTTCAAGAACGTGATGGCCGCGCTGCGCGCCAAGTTCGGCTCCTCCGCCCTGGTCACGGCGGCCACCACCGCCGACGGCTCCGACGGCGGCAAGATCGACGCCGCCGACTACGCCGGCGCCGCCCAGTACGTCGACTGGTACAACGTGATGACGTACGACTTCTTCGGTGCGTGGGACGCCAAGGGCCCGACCGCCCCGCACTCCCCGCTCACCTCGTACGCGGGCATCCCCAAGGCGGGCTTCACCACCGCCGACGCGATGGCCAGGTTCAGGGCGAAGGGCGTCCCGGCGGCCAAGCTGCTCATCGGCATCGGCTTCTACGGCCGCGGCTGGACCGGCGTCACCCAGGACGCCCCGGGCGGCACGGCCACGGGCCCGGCGGCCGGCACCTACGAGCAGGGCATCGAGGACTACAAGGTCCTCAAGACGTCCTGCCCGGCCACCGGGACGATCGCGGGCACGGCGTACGCGCACTGCGGCGGCAACTGGTGGTCCTACGACACCCCGGCCACCATCGCCACCAAGATGGCGTGGGCCAGGACCCAGGGTCTGGGCGGCGCGTTCTTCTGGGAGTTCAGCGGCGACACCGGCAACGGTGAGCTGGTGAGCGCCATCAACAGCGGTCTGTCGTAACGGCCGCGATCGCAACCCGTCAAGGGGCGTTGACACTCCCCCGGGCTTCGTCCGGGAGGACCTCACCCAACGAGTGAATGTGGCTACGCCACATTCACTCGTTGCCCGGGCGGGGCTGCCTCCAGCCACGCGAGGAAACCGGTCAGCGCGTCCTCGCTCATGGCGAGTTCCAGACGCGTCCCGCGGTGCAGGCAGGCGAGGATCACGGCGTCGGAGAGCAGGGCGAGTTCCTCCTCGCCCTCGGGAAGCCGGCGGCCGGCCACCTCGATCGCGGAGCGCTCCAGGACGCGGCGGGGACGGAGGGCGTAGGAGAAGACCCGGAACCACGACACACGGTCGCCGCTGTAGCGGGCCACGCCGTAACTCCAGCCCTTGCCACCGGCGTCGGGCTTCTCGGGTACGTCCCAGCGCAGGCTGCAGTCGAAGGTGCCGCCCGAGCGCTGGATGAGTCTGCGTCGCAGGCCGAAGACGAACAGTCCCACCACCACGAGCACGACCACGAGCCCGCACACAGTCAGAGCGAGGATCATCGGCACCGACCTCCTCGTCTCCTAGGTAATGGAACGGAAAAAACACCCACATCGGCCTCAGCCGCGGCTGGTACCGGATCGCTCCGGTACCAGCCGCGGCTGAGTGACGTCAGCACATGGCGCGCTTGGTCAGCGTCCTGACGTCGCCGCCCGCAGTCGGACGTCCGCGCGGCGCTCGGCGGAGGCGTCCGCCTCGGCCTTGGCGCGCTCGAGCGCCCGCTCCGCGCGCTGAACGTCGATCTCGTCCGACAACTCGGAGATCTCGGCCAGCAGGGACAGCTTGTCGTCCGCGAACGAGATGAAACCGCCGTGCACCGCGGCGACGACGGTCCCACCCTCACTCGTACGGATGGTCACCGGGCCCGACTCCAGCACACCGAGCAGCGGCTGGTGACCGGGCATGACGCCGATGTCGCCGGACGTGGTGCGCGCGACGACCAGGGTGGCCTCGCCGGACCAGACCTGGCGGTCGGCGGCGACCAGCTCGACGTGCAGCTCAGCAGCCAAGGGAGGCTCCTCGGGTCACCACCCGGCGGTTGTGCCGGGTGTTGGGGTCAATTCTAGGGGGCGTGCGGAAGGGGGCGGGACGCGCCCGCCCCCTTCGTTGTGAGCCACGCGGCTCACGGTGAGCTCAGGGCTCAGGAGGGAGCGTCAGGAGACGCCCAGCTCCTTGGCGTTGTTCTTCAGGTCCTCGATACCACCGCACATGAAGAACGCCTGCTCGGGGAAGTGGTCGTACTCGCCGTCGCAGATCGCGTTGAACGCGGCGATCGACTCCTCCAGCGGCACGTCCGAACCGTCCACGCCGGTGAACTGCTTGGCGACGTGGGTGTTCTGGGACAGGAAGCGCTCCACGCGACGGGCACGGTGGACGACGAGCTTGTCCTCCTCGCCGAGCTCGTCGATACCGAGGATCGCGATGATGTCCTGAAGGTCCTTGTACTTCTGCAGGATGCTCTTCACGCGCATGGCCGCGTTGTAGTGGTCCTGCGCGATGTAGCGCGGGTCCAGGATCCGGGACGTGGAGTCCAGCGGGTCCACGGCCGGGTAGATGCCCTTCTCGGAGATCGGACGGGACAGAACCGTCGTCGCGTCGAGGTGGGCGAAGGTGGTCGCCGGGGCCGGGTCGGTCAGGTCGTCGGCGGGGACGTAGATCGCCTGCATCGAGGTGATCGAGTGACCGCGGGTCGAGGTGATGCGCTCCTGGAGGAGGCCCATCTCGTCGGCCAGGTTCGGCTGGTAACCCACCGCGGACGGCATACGGCCGAGCAGGGTGGAGACCTCGGAACCGGCCTGCGTGAAGCGGAAGATGTTGTCGATGAAGAACAGCACGTCCTGCTTCTGGACGTCGCGGAAGTACTCGGCCATGGTCAGGCCGGCCAGCGCGACACGCAGACGGGTGCCCGGGGGCTCGTCCATCTGACCGAAGACCAGCGCGGTCTTGTCGATGACGCCCGAGTCGGACATCTCCTCGATGAGGTCGTTGCCCTCACGGGTGCGCTCACCGACACCGGCGAACACGGAGACACCGTCGTGGTTGTTGGCGACGCGGTAGATCATCTCCTGGATGAGCACCGTCTTGCCGACGCCGGCGCCGCCGAACAGACCGATCTTGCCGCCCTTGACGTACGGGGTCAGCAGGTCGATGACCTTGACGCCGGTCTCGAACATCTCGGTCTTCGACTCGAGCTCGTCGAAGTTCGGCGCCTTGCGGTGGATGGTCCAGCGCTCGCCCTCGTACTGCTCGTCGACGTTCAGCACCTCACCGAGGGTGTTGAACACCTTGCCCTTGGTGAAGTCGCCGACCGGGACGGTGATGCCCGTGCCGGTGTCGGTCACCGGGGCCTGGCGGACCAGGCCGTCGGTGGGCTGCATGGAGATGGTGCGGACCAGGCCGTCACCCAGGTGCTGGGCGACCTCCAGGGTCAGCGTCTTCTTCGCGCCCGCGTTCGCCGGGTCGGCGACGTCCACGTGCAGGGCGTTGTAGATCTCCGGCATCGCGTCGACGGGGAACTCCACGTCGACGACCGGGCCGATGACCCGGGCGACGCGGCCCGTAGCCGCCGCGGTCTCAACAGTGGTGGTCATTTATCGGTCACTCCCCGCGGTCGCGTCGGCCAGGGCGCTCGCGCCACCGACGATCTCGCTGATTTCCTGGGTGATTTCGGCCTGGCGGGCCGCGTTGGCAAGACGGGAGAGCGTGTTGATCAGCTCGCCCGCGTTGTCGGTGGCCGACTTCATCGCGCGCCGCGTGGCGGCGTGCTTCGAAGCGGCCGACTGGAGCATCGCGTTGTAGATGCGGCTCTCCACGTAGCGCGGCAGCAGGGCGTCGAGGACGTCCTCCGCCGAGGGCTCGAAGTCGTAGAGCGGCAGGATCTCGCCCTTGGGCGCGGCCTGCGCGGCGACCTCGTCGAGGCGCAGCGGAAGCAGCCGGGAGTCGATCGCCGTCTGCGTCATCATCGAGACGAACTCGGTGTAGACGATGTGGAGTTCGTCCACGCCGCCGTCCGCCGTCTCCTTCTCGATGGCCTCGATCAGCGGCGCCGCCACCGTCTTGGCGTCCGCGTAGGAGGGCTCGTCGGTGAAGCCCGTCCACGACTCCGAGATCTTGCGCTCACGGAAGTTGTAGTGGGCGACACCGCGCCGGCCGACGATGTACGTGTCGACCTGCTTGCCCTCACGCTCCAGGCGCTCGGTCAGCTGCTCCGCCGCCTTGATGGCGTTGGAGTTGAAGGCCCCGGCCAGACCGCGGTCGCTCGTGAGGAGCAGGACCGCGGCACGGGTCGGGTTCTCCGTCTCCGTGGTCAGCGGGTGCTTGGTGTTCGAACCGGTGCCGACCGCCGTGACCGCGCGGGTCAGTTCCTGCGCGTACGGCGTGGAGGCCGCCACCTTGCGCTGCGCCTTGACGACGCGCGAGGCGGCGATCATCTCCATCGCCTTGGTGATCTTCTTGGTCGCGGTGACGGATCGGATGCGACGCTTGTAGACCCGGAGCTGGGCTCCCATGAGTCAGGTCCCTTCCTTACGTCACTTGGCGGCAGCGGCCGGAGCGTCCTCGCCGAGCAGCTTGCCGTCGGAGGTCTCGAACTGCTTCTTGAACGCGGCGACCGCGTCGTCGATGGCCTGGATCGTGTCGTCGGACATCTTCGCGCCCTCCTTGATGGAGGTCATGAGGCCCTGCTCCTTGCGGTGCAGGTACTCCAGCAGCTCCTTCTCGAAGCGGCGGATGTCGACGACCGGCACGTCGTCCATACGGCCGTTGGTGCCGGCCCAGATGGAGACGACCTGGTCCTCGGTGGCCATCGGCTGGTACTGGTTCTGCTTGAGCAGCTCGACCATGCGCTGACCGCGCTCCAGCTGCGACTTCGACGCGGCGTCCAGGTCGGAACCGAAGGCGGCGAACGCCTCCAGCTCACGGAACTGGGCGAGGTCCACGCGGAGACGACCGGACACCTGGCGCATCGCCTTGTGCTGCGCGGAACCACCGACTCGGGAGACGGAGATACCGACGTTCAGCGCGGGGCGCTGACCGGCGTTGAACAGGTCCGACTCCAGGAAGCACTGGCCGTCGGTGATGGAGATGACGTTGGTCGGGATGAACGCCGAGACGTCGTTGGCCTTGGTCTCGACGATCGGCAGACCGGTCATCGAACCCGCGCCCATCTCGTCGGAGAGCTTCGCGCAGCGCTCCAGCAGACGGGAGTGCAGGTAGAAGACGTCACCCGGGTAGGCCTCGCGGCCCGGCGGGCGGCGCAGCAGCAGGGACACGGCGCGGTAGGCGTCGGCCTGCTTCGAGAGGTCGTCGAAGATGATGAGGACGTGCTTGCCCTCGTACATCCACTGCTGGCCGATGGCCGAACCCGTGTACGGCGCCAGGTACTTGAAGCCGGCGGGGTCGGACGCCGGGGCGGCGACGATGGTCGTGTACTCCAGCGCGCCGTTCTCCTCCAGCGCGCGGCGGACCGACGCGATGGTCGAGCCCTTCTGGCCGATGGCGACGTAGATGCAGCGGACCTGCTTGTTCGGGTCGCCGGTGCGCCAGTTGTCGCGCTGGTTGATGATCGTGTCGACGGCCAGGGCGGTCTTGCCGGTCTGGCGGTCGCCGATGATCAGCTGGCGCTGACCACGGCCGATCGGGGTCATGGCGTCGACGGCCTTGTAGCCGGTCTCCATCGGCTCGTGCACCGACTTGCGCTGCATGACCGTGGGGGCCTGCAGCTCGAGGGCGCGGCGGCCGGACGTCTCGACCTCGCCGAGGCCGTCGATCGGGTTGCCGAGGGGGTCGACCACGCGGCCGAGGTAGCCCTCGCCGACGGCGACGGACAGGACCTCGCCGGTGCGGGTGACCGGCTGGCCCTCCTCGATGCCGCTGAACTCACCGAGGACGATGGCACCGATCTCGCGCTCCTCGAGGTTGAGGGCGAGGCCGAGGGTGCCGTCCTCGAACTTCAGCAGTTCGTTGGCCATGGCCGAGGGCAGGCCCTCGACCTTCGCGATGCCGTCGCCGGCAAGGGTGACCGTACCGACCTCCTCGCGCGAGGCCGCGTCCGGCTTGTACGACTGGACGAAGTTCTCCAGCGCGTCCCGGATCTCCTCCGGCCGGATCGTGAGCTCCGCCATCTGGGTTCCCTGCTCTCCTTGTTGGGCCCGAAGTTTCACTTGGGGGGTATGGGGACTCCCCCCAATAAGAGGTGAATCCTCTGCACGGCCCAACCAGGGCCGTCGTGTACGTCTTGTTGTTGAGTTGCTGCTAGCTCGCCATGCGGCGGGCGGCCTCGTCGAGCCGGTCCGCGAGAGAGCCGTTGATGACCTCGTCGCCGACCTGCACCTTGATGCCGCCGAGAACCTCGGGGTCCACGTCCAGGTTCAGGTGCATCTGGCGGCCGTAGAGCTTCGCGAGGGCCGCGCCGAGGCGCCGCTTCTGCGTGTCGCTCAGCGGAACCGCCGAGGTGACGACGGCGACCATACGGTCCCGGCGCTCGGCGGCGAGCTTGGACAGGGACTCCAGTCCCGCTTCCAGGCTACGTCCCCGCGGCGCGGTGACGAGGCGCGTCACCAGACGCTCGGTGGTCACCGCGGCCCGGCCGCCCAGAAGGCGGTGCAGCAGCGCGGTCTTGGCCGAGGTGCTCGCGGCACGGTCGGTCAGCGCCGCACGCAGCTCGGTGCTCGAGGAGACGATCCGGCCGAAGCGGAACAGCTCGTCCTCGACGTCGTCGAGCGCGCCGGTCCGCTGGGCGGCGGTGAGGTCGGCGGTGTCCGCCAGCTCCTCCAGCGCGTCCACCAGGTCGCGCGGCTGCGACCAGCGGGACCGCACCATGCCGGCCACGAGGTCGACCGTGGTGCCGCCGACCTGGCCGCCGAGCAGTCGCTGGACCAGCTCGGCCTTGGCCTCGCCGGGCTGCGCCGGGTCGGTGAGGACCCGGCGCAGGCCGGGCTCGCGGTCGAGCAGCGCGGTGACGGCCGCCAGCTCGTCCGCGAGTCGCGCCGCGTCCACGGACGTGGAGTCCGTCAGCGCGTCGAGACGCTCGCGTGCGGCTGCCAGGGCCTCGCGGCTCGCTCCGTTCATCGCGCGGCCTCGGCCTTCTCCTCGAGGTCGTCGAGGAAGCGGTCGATCACGCGGCTCTGACGGGCGTAGTCCTCGAGGGACTCGCCGACGAGCTTGCCGGCCAGGTCGGTGGCGAGCTTGCCGACGTCCTGGCGGAGCGCGGACGAGGCGGCCTTGCGGTCGGCCTCGATCTGGGCGTGACCGGCGGCGACGATCTCCTCGCGCTGCCGCTGGCCCTCGGCCCGCATCTCGGCGATGAGCGCGGCGCCCTGCTCCTGCGCCTCCTGGCGCAGACGCGCGGCCTCGTGCCGGGCCTCGGCGAGCTGGGCCTTGTACTGCTCCAGAACGCTCTGGGCCTCGACCTTCATGGCCTCGGCCTCTTCGATACCGCCTTCGATCGCCGCGCGGCGCTCCTCCAGAACCTTGTTGATGTTCGGAAGCAGCTTCTTCCAGAAGAAGAAGAACACGATGGCGAAGGCGATGGTGCCGACGAGCAGTTCGGGGCCGGGCGGGATGAGGGGATTCTGCTTCTCCTCAGCCGCCAGCTGAACCAGGTTGGCGATCACATCAGTGCCTTTCGTCGATACGTGCCGGTAAGTAGCTGATTACTGACCGAACACGAACGGCATAACGATGCCGATGAGGGCGAGCGCCTCACAGAAGGCGAAGCCGAGGATCTGGTTGGCACGGATCAGACCGGCCGCCTCGGGCTGACGGGCCAGCGCCTGGGTGCCGTTGCCGAAGATGATGCCGATACCGATGCCGGGGCCGATGGCGGCAAGGCCGTAACCGATGGAGCCGAGGGAACCGGAGACGGCGGCGAGGGTCTCAGTGGCAGCCATGCTGATTTTCCTTCTCTTTCACGGACCGGTGGGGGTTGGCCACCGGACGACTGGTGGGGTGGGGCGGACGGTGCTGCTCAGTGGTGCTCGGCGAGAGCGCCCTGAACGTAGGAGCAGGCCAGCAGCACGAACACGTACGCCTGGACGGCCTGGACGAAGAGCTCGAACATGATCATGACGATGGTCATCACGAAGGAGACGGCAGCGCCGGGGACCATGTAGCTGTTCAGCAGGTACCAGCTGGCGACGGTGAACATCACCAGGAGCAGGTGACCGGCGAACATGTTGGCGAAGAGTCGGACCGCGTGCGTGAAGGGCCGGACGAGGACGTTCGAGAAGAACTCGATGACCACGACGAGCGGCAGCACCGCACCGAGCGACTTGTCGTAACCGGTGAGGTTCTTGAACCCGCCCGCGAAGCCGTGCTTCTTGAAGGTGATCGACAGCCACGTGATGTAGACGATCGCGGCCAGCACGGCGGGGAACGCGATGATCGACGACACCGGGAACTGGGCGACCGGGATCACGGACCAGACGTTCATGATCCAGATGAAGAAGAAGAGCGAGACCATCAGCGGGACGTACTTCTCGCCCTCGCGCTTGCCCAGCGTCTCGTAGACGATGCCGCGGCGCACGAAGTCGTAGCCGGCCTCGCCGACCATCTGCAGCTTGCCCGGCACCAGCTTCGCCTTGCCGAAGGCCGCCCAGAAGAAGCCGACGACGATGACGGTGGTGATGAGTGAGAGCAGCATCACCTTGTTGAACTCGAAGCCGCCGACCGTGGCGATCGGCGCGAAGAGGAACGAGTGCAGGCCCGGAGCCGGGAAGCCACACCCGTTGTCGGACATGATCCGACAACTCCAGTCGAAGGCGAGCTGGGTCTGGTCAGCACTCACCGCGGGCTCCTTCGGCGTGACGCATAGGTACGGCAACCTCGTTGTGTCGGCGCGGCGCGCAGCCGCGGGTCGGCACCGGACAGGTGTTACGGATGTGGGGGCGGCTGGGGGGCATCGAGCCTCGCGAAGGGGCAGGCGTCAGCTCAGATGCCCGCGCCCGCGATGCCGCAGTTGGCACCGGACGATAGCAGGAGATCTCGCACGTCTTTATCCCGGCCCTACCCCTCACGAGGAGTGCCCCGTCTTCTCGGGCCTCTCGCTCTTCCCGGGCTCGGGTTCGACGTAGAAGATCTTGGCCTTCATGTGCGCACGGGCCTGCGCCGCCATCCACACGACGGTCGCCACGACCAGGGAGATCGCGAACGCCTTCGGGTCGAAGAGCGAGGTGTGCCTGAAGAGGGCCACGAAGATCATGAGCAGTAGGAGCTGGGCGACGTAGAGCATCAGCCCCATGGCCTGGAACAGCTGCGGAAGCGTTTTCGCGGTCCACTGGAGCACGTACAGGCCGACGCCCATGAACAGGACGGCCAGCAGCACGCCCACGGCCGCCCCGACCGCTCCCCTGCCGCCGGCCACCACACCGCTGACGGCGACCGCGACCACGCCGACGGCCACCGTGGGGACGGCGATCGGCAGCAGGCTCCGGACGTCATTGGCAGGCATGGCGGCAGCTCCGCTTTCGCAGGGGGTTCGGGGTGTCGTCATGGACGAGCGTAGTCCCGGACGTGAGAGAGAACCTCAACGCCCAGGGGTCGCGCACTTGCGCCCTTCGGCTCTGTCCGGGGGTTCTCGTGAACCGTATCACAAACTATTTGATGAGGTCTTTACCTGGTGGATGTGCCAGCTGTCACACATGAGAGTGACCGCGCGCGTACGTGCAGAAACCGAGCCGACATGTCTGGTATTGGGGCGCTTTGCACCCCCACGAGATGGCAACGCTTTAGTCAGATTCTTACCTTGGGCGTCAGCGCGACGACCCCGCCGTACGTCCGTCCAGAAGCCGCGAACGGGCACCCAGCGCGGTCGCTCCGTTGGCTCCCGCCACACCGGCCACCACGGGCGTGACGGGTGCCGAGGGCTCGGAGGCCTGGCCCGCGTCCCCCTGCGCCGCGGCCTCGGCGCTCTCCGCGGACGCGGTGGCCGGGGTCGAGGCGCCCGGCGCCGTGGCCCGCCGGCGGCGGTAGCGCGGCGGCACGAAGCGCTCGGCCCAGCGCGGGGCGCGCGGCGTGAAACGGGGCAGCAGGAGCAGCCCCAGACCGATCGCGCTGAGGAACACCACGCCGAGCACGATCCACATCGACGCCGAGTTGACCGAGTAGGTCAGCGCCCCGAAGCCGATCAGCGCCGCCCAGAAGTACATGATCAGCACGGCCCGGCTGTGCGAGTGGCCGATCTCCAGCAGCCGGTGGTGCAGATGGCCGCGGTCGGCGGCGAACGGCGACTGGCCGCGCCAGGTGCGCCGCAGGATGGCCAGCACCAGGTCGGCGGCCGGGATGGCGATGATGGTCAGCGGCATCAGCAGCGGGATGTAGACCGGCACCATCTGGTGCACGGAGTTGCGCTCGGAGCCGGTGAACAGGTTCATCAGGTCCGGGTCGACCTGACCCGTCACCGAGATCGCGCCAGCCGCCAGCACCAGGCCGATCAGCATCGAGCCGGAGTCGCCCATGAAGATCCGCGCCGGGTGCATGTTGTGCGGAAGGAAGCCCAGGCACATGCCCATGAGGACGGCGGCGAACAGCGTGGCCGGGGCGGCGGCCTCGATGCCGTAGGAGTACCAGATCCGGTACGTGTACATGAAGAACGCGGCCGCGGCGATGCACACCATGCCCGAGGCCAGCCCGTCGAGTCCGTCGACGAAGTTGACCGCGTTGATGGTGATGACGACCAGCGCCACGGTCAGCAGCGTGCCCTGCCACTGGGTCAGCGCGACCGTGCCGACGCCCGGCACCGGCAGCCACAGGATCGTCAGACCCTGCATGACCATCACACCGGCGGCGATCATCTGACCGCCCAGCTTGATCAGGGCGTCGATCTCGAACTTGTCGTCCAGGACGCCGATCAGCCAGATCAGCGCGGCCCCGGACAGCAGCGCCCGCGGCTCGTTCGACTTCTCGAAGACCTCGTTGAGGTTGGTGAGGTGGTCGGCGACCAGCAGGCCCGCGCACATGCCGAAGAACATCGCGATCCCGCCGAGCCGCGGAGTGGGCTCCCGGTGCACGTCACGTGCCCGGATCTCCGGCATCGCGCCCGCCACGATCGCGAACTTCCGTACCGGCCCTGTCAGCAGGTAGGTCACCGCGGCCGTGATGCAGAGCGTCAGCAGGTATTCACGCACAGGCTTCCCCACAGGTCTCGCTGGCCATCTCAGCCCCACAGCCTAGCGACGCAGGCATATGTATGGGGACTTCCGGGTAGCGACGATGGTTGCACGCGTGGCCGTGCACGATGCAGCGCCTACCCCGCTCAGCCGGGATACGGCGGAAATCTACCCGTGAGCTCGCACACGTCCGCACGCGCCCTCGCCGCGTCCGCCTCGCCACGCAGCACCTTCGCGACCAGCACGGCGATCCACTCCATCTCCGCCTGCCCCATGCCCTGCGAGGTCACCGCGGCCGTGCCCAGCCGCAGCCCGCGGACGTCGGCGTGGGGAAGCGCACAGCAGTCGAGGACGATGCCGGCGGCGGCGAGCCGCCCGCGCGCGGTGCGCCCGTCGCAGCCGAGCGGCGCCGGGTCGGCGGTGATCAGGTGGGTGTCGGTGCCGCCCGTGGTCACCACCAGGCCCTCGGCGGCCAGCCAGGCGGCCAGGACCCGCGCGTTGGCGACGACCTGATGGGCGTAGGCGGCGAAGGCCGGGGTCGCCGCCTCGCCGAACGCGACGGCCTTCGCGGCGATGGTGTGCATCTGCGCGCCGCCCTGGGTGAAGGGGAACACGGCCCGGTCGACCCGCTCGGCCAGCTCGGCGCCGCACAGGATCATCCCGCCGCGCGGCCCGCGCAGCACCTTGTGCGTGGTGGCGCACACCACGTCGGCGAACGGCACCGGACTGGGTGCCGCTCCCCCGGCGACCAGCCCGATCGGGTGCGCGGCGTCCGCGATGAGATACGCGCCCACCTCGTCGGCGACCTCGCGGAAGAAGGCGTAGTCGATGTGGCGCGGGTAGGCGATGGAGCCGCACACGATCGCCTTGGGCCGGTGCGTCCGGGCCAGCGTGCGCACCTGGAGGTGGTCCATCAGCCCGGTCTCCGCGTCCACCCCGTAGCCGGCGAAGTCGAACCAGCGGCCAGAGAAGTTCGCGGGCGAGCCGTGCGTGAGGTGACCGCCGTAGGGCAGGCCGAGGGCGAGCACGGTGTCGCCCGGGCGCAGCAGCGCGGCGTACGCGGCGAGCACCGCCGAGGAGCCCGAGTGCGGCTGCACATTGGCGTGCTCGGCGCCGAACAGCTGCCGCGCCCGCTCCACGGCGAGACGCTCGGCCATGTCGGCCATCTCGCAGCCGCCGTGGAAGCGGGCGCCCGGATAGCCCTCGGCGTACTTGTTGGCGAGCGGCGAGCCGAGCGCGGCGAGCACCGCGGGCGAGGTGAAGTTCTCGGCCGCGATCAGCTGGAGCGTCGTCGACTGCCGCCGGAGCTCCCCGAGCAGGATGTCGGCCACTTCGGGGTCCTGCCGCCGCAGGACATCGGCATCTAGCGCGGGGGTGACCGACATGGTGGGCTCCGGGCGGTCGACGGTGACGTACGTCCAATGTAGGCCCGGGGAGGGTGGGGCGCGCGGCTGTTACGCCCTTGTGGGTACGCCGGTCAGCGCCGTGACGACGGGGTCCAGCGCCTGGTGTATCTCGTCGCCGATCGAGCGGAAGAAGGGCAGCGGCGCCCCGTACGGGTCGTACACCTCGTCCGCCTCGGCGGTCGGGGCCAGCAGCCACCCGCGCAGCGCGGCGGCCGCGCGCACCAGGGCGCGGGCGCGTTCGACCAAGCCGTCCTCCAGCGGGGGCAGCGTGGCCGGGTCTATCGCCTTCACCAGGCGGGTGAACTCCTTCAGCGTGAAGGTGCGCAGGCCCGCCGAGTGGCCCATGGAGATGACCTGGGCGCGGTGGTCGCGGGTCGCGGTGAGGACCAGGTCGGCGCGGATGACGTGCTCGTCCAGCAGCTCCCGGCCGGTGAAGCCGGTGGCGTCCGCGCCGAAGTCGGCCAGCACGGTCTCCGCGTTGGCCTCCATGGGCGCGCCCTCGTGGCCCCAGGTGCCGGCGCTCTCCACGATCAGCTCGCCGCCGAGGCGCCGTCCGGCGGAGCCGAGCGAGGGGTCGCCGAGCCGGTCCGCCAGAAAATGGCGGGTCAGCCGCTCGGTGATCGGCGAGCGGCACACGTTTCCGGTGCTGACGTGGAGGATCCGGAAGGCGTCGCGCGGAAGACCCGGCTCCACCGGGCCCCGCGTCTCGTCCCCGTTCCCTATGCCACGCATGGGGGTACCCCCTGCTCGAGCGCGGCCGAGAGCTTGGGGGAGTCGGGCGCCGTCAATTCGCCACCTCGAGGTCGGGTACGACCTTCCGCAGCTCCTCCGGCGACAGGGCGCCCTCGCGCAGCAGCACCGGCACCCGGCCGGTGACGTCGACGATGGAGGACGGGACGTTGCCGGGAGTCGGGCCGCCGTCGAGGTAGACGGAGACGGAGTCGCCGAGCATGTCCTGGGCGGCGTCGCAGGTCTCCGGCGCGGGGTGACCGGTGAGGTTGGCGGAGGAGACGGCCATCGGGCCGACCTCGGTGAGCAGTTCGATGGCGACGGGGTGCAGCGGCATCCGCACGGCGACCGTGCCGCGGGTGTCCCCGAGGTCCCACTGCAGGGACGGCTGGTGCCGGGCGACCAGGGTCAGCGCGCCCGGCCAGAACGCGTCCACGAGCTCCCAGGCCATCTCGGAGAAGTCCGTGACGAGGCCGTGCAGCGTGTTCGGGGAGCCGATGAGGACGGGCGTGGGCATGTTGCGGCCCCGGCCCTTGGCGGCGAGCAGGTCGGCCACGGCCTCGGAGGAGAAAGCGTCGGCGCCGATGCCGTACACGGTGTCGGTCGGCAGCACCACGAGTTCGCCCCGGCGGACGGCGGACGCGGCCTCGCGCAGACCCGTCACGCGGTCGGTCGCGTCATTGGTGTCGTATCGCCGTGCCATTGTCAGCGGGCCTCCTCGTACACGTACTGCTCGGTCGAAGTCCTGGTGGGGGTCACGGCATCGCCTTGCGGGCGGTGGCGAAGCGCGGCCGGTTGTTGAGGTCGGGGTGGTCGGCCGCGTCGGCCCAGCCCCGCTCCTCGGTGAAGATCCACGGCACCTGGCCGCCCTGGGTGTCGGAGTGCTCGATCACGACGACACCGCCGGGGCGCAGCAGCCGGTGCGCGGTGCGCTCGATGCCGCGGATCAGGTCGAGACCGTCCTCCCCGGAGAACAACGCGAGTTCGGGGTCGTAGTCGCGGGCCTCCGGGGTGACGTACTCCCATTCGGTGAGCGGGACGTACGGCGGGTTGGAGATGACCAGGTCGACCTGGCCGTCGAGGTCCGGGAAGGCGGTCAGCGCGTCGCCCTGGCGCAGGTCGACGCGGGAGCCCTCCATGTTCCTGCGGGTCCAGCGCAGCGCGTCCTCGCTGAGCTCCACGGCGTGCACCCGGGAGCGGGGCACCTCCTGGGCGAGGGCGAGCGCGATGGCGCCCGAGCCGGTGCACAGGTCGACGATGCACGGCTCGACCACGTCCATGGCGCGCACGGCGTCTATGGCCCAGCCGACCACGGACTCGGTCTCCGGCCGGGGGACGAACACCCCGGGGCCGACCTGGAGCTCCAGGTACCGGAAGTAGGCGCGCCCGGTGATGTGCTGGAGCGGCTCGCGCTGCTCGCGGCGCGCGATGACCTCCCAGTAACGGGCGTCGAAGTCGGCGTCCTTGACGGTGTGCAGCTCGCCCCGTTTGACACCGTGCACGAACGCGGCGAGCTCCTCGGCGTCGGTGCGCGGCGAGGGCACGCCCGCGTCGGCCAGCCGCTGGGTGGCCTGGGCCACCTCCGCGAGCAGCACGCTGCGGGGGCTTGGGGGCCGCCCCCCAAATTCTTGCTGCATGCCGGTCCTCCGGTCCTCGGTACTTCCTCTGGTGAGCGCTGTGCGGCCCGTGACGGCCCTCGCCCTACGCGGCGGCGAGCTTGGCCGCCGAGTCCGCGTCGACGCAGGCCTGGATCACCGCAGCGAGGTCGCCGTCCAGGACCTGGTCCAGGTTGTACGCCTTGAAGCCGACGCGGTGGTCGGAGATGCGGTTCTCCGGGAAGTTGTAGGTGCGGATCTTCTCGGAGCGGTCGACGGTGCGGACCTGGCTGCGGCGGGCGTCCGCGGCCTCCTTCTCCGCCTCCTCCTGCGCCGCGGCGAGCAGCCTGGAGCGCAGGATACGCATCGCCTGCTCCTTGTTCTGCAGCTGGCTCTTCTCGTTCTGGCAGGAGGCGACGACTCCGGTGGGGAGGTGCGTGATGCGCACCGCGGAGTCGGTGGTGTTCACGGACTGGCCGCCGGGACCGGAGGAACGGTAGACGTCGATCCGCAGGTCGTTCGGGTTGATCTCGACGTCGACCTCCTCGGCCTCGGGGGTGACGAGGACGCCCGCGGCGGAGGTGTGGATGCGGCCCTGCGACTCGGTGGCGGGCACGCGCTGCACGCGGTGCACCCCGCCCTCGTACTTCAGCCGGGCCCAGACGCCCTGGCCGGGCTCGATCTGCCCGCGGGCCTTCACCGCGACCTGGACGTCCTTGTAACCGCCGAGCTCGGACTCGGTGGCGTCGATGATCTCGGTCTTCCAGCCGACGCGCTCGGCGTAGCGCAGGTACATCCGCAGCAGGTCGCCGGCGAACAGGGCGGACTCGTCGCCGCCCGCGCCCGCCTTGATCTCCAGGATGACGTCCTTGTCGTCGCTGGGGTCGCGCGGGACCAGCAGGAGGCGCAGCTTCTCGGTCAGCCCCTCGCGGTGCCGCTCCAGCTCCTTGACCTCGGCGGCGAAGTCGGGGTCGTCGGCGGCGAGTTCGCGTGCGGTCTCGATGTCGTCGCCGGTCTGCTTCCAGGAACGGTACGTGGCGACGATCGGGGTGAGCTCGGCGTAGCGCTTGTTGAGCTTGCGCGCGTTCGCCTGGTCGGCGTGGACCGACGGGTCGGCGAGCTTCTTCTCCAGGTCGGCGTGCTCGGCGACGAGTTCCTCGACGGCCTCGAACATCTTGGGGCTCCTGTACTGCGCGGCGGGTGAGGGGAAGGCGGGCGACCAAAAACGCCGGTCCCGGCGCGCCCCCGCGGTGGGGGCGCGGCCGTGGACCGGCGATTTGGGGCTCGCTACTTCTTGGAGCCGGCAGCCTTGCCGAAGCGGGCCTCGAAGCGGGCCACACGGCCACCGGTGTCGAGGATCTTCTGCTTGCCCGTGTAGAACGGGTGGCACTCGGAGCAGACCTCGGCGCGGATGGCGCCGCTGTTGATCGTGCTGCGGGTGGTGAACGACGCGCCGCAGGTGCAGCTGACCTGCGTCTCGACGTACTCGGGGTGGATGTCGCGCTTCAAGGTGTCTCCTAGGATCGGGAGGGCGCCGGGTCGCAGCCGCGGGATGCGAAAGCGTGAACCGGAGCCGACGTACCAGTCTGCCAGGACTGGCGCCATCCCCCAAAACCGGGGGGCGGGGCGAGGTATTCCCGCGCGCCGCCGGGCCGCGCCTAGGACGCGCTCACGACACCCTTGGCCTCGCCCGTGGCGGTGTTCTTCGTGGCGCTCTCCGGGATCGGCCGGTCGTTCCTGAGCGCCTCCCACACCTGCTCCGCCTTGGGCTTGTCGATGAGGACCCGGTTGGCGTTCGCGCTGTCGTACTGCACCGGCATCGTGACCATGTTCATGTCCGAGGACTGGATGCGCTTGAGGCCCTCGGCGAAGGACATCAGGGAGTTCACCGAGCCGAGGTCGGAGTCGGTGGTGACGGACTTGGTGGCGGTGTCGGCGAGGTCGTAGAGCCTCTTCGGGTCGGAGAACAGGCCGATGTGCCCGACCTGCTCGACCAGGGCCTTGACGAAGGACTGCTGGAGCTGGATGCGGCCGAGGTCGGAGCCGTCGCCGACGCCGTGCCGGGTGCGCACCAGGGCGAGCGCCTGCCGCCCGTCGAGGGAGTGGGTGCCGGCCGCGAGCTTGAGGTGGCTCTCCCGGTCGTCGATGTCCTTGCTGGTGGTGACCCGTACGCCGCCGAGCTCGTCGATGAGCTTCTGGAAGCCCCGGAAGTCGACCTCCAGGTAGTGGTCCATCCGGACGCCGGTCAGCGACTCGACGGACTTCACGGCGCAGGTGGCGCCCCCGGTGGAGTACGCCTCGTTGAACATCACTCCCCGCGTGGCGGGGTGCGTGGTGCCGTGGGCGTCGGTGCACTCGGGGCGGTCGACGAGGGTGTCGCGCGGGATGGAGACCACGCTGGCCTTCTTGTGGCCCTTGTAGACGTGCACGATCATCGCCGTGTCGGAGCGGGCGCTGCCGTCGTCGACGCCTCCGCCCAGCTTCCTGTTGCCGCCGGCGCGGGTGTCGGAGCCGAGGACCAGGATGTTCTCGGAGCCGTTGTCGACCTTGGCCGGCCGGTCGCCGCCGAGGGCCTGGTTGATGTCGACGCTCTTGATGTTGCCGTTGAGCTTGAAGTAGACGTACCCGGCGCCGGTGCCGCCGAGCACGACGATGCCCGTCGCGGTCCAGGCCGTGACCAGCAGGGCCTTGCGCCGCCCCCTGGGGGGCTTGCGACGGCCCCCGGCGGGGCTGGACGGGCTCGCGGAACCGGTGTCCCCGGATATGGCGGGGTCCGGCGTGCTCTCGGCGGACATGTGCTCCTCAGACTCTCGTGTACGGCCTCTTACCCCCTGCTTTCAGGGACAGGCCCCGGTCCCCTGGTGGACGCGCGGGCGTACCGCACCATCGTCGCTCGTACGGTCAGACGGGGGAACTCGGGAAAGGGTTGCACAACGCACCCTGCCCGCCATGTCAGGAGGTACGCACGCCGCGCAGCCGCCCGCGGCGCGCCCTCCGGGGTTCACCTGCGGCTTCACCGGGGTGGCCGAAAACGCTCAGTGCCGGGGGCGGACGCACCGCCTGTGGCGAAGGTCTCGCACGGCCGGCGCCGCCGCGTGGCCACGCGGCACGACCCTGCCGCACGAGGGAAGCCGCTCCCCGGCCGCCGCACGGACCCCGCGAACATGTCTCACGGGCCTCGCGGCACGTTTCACGGCCCTCGCGGCACGGCGAAGGGCCGCCCCCACAGCGGGAGCGGCCCTCGCGGACGATGCCGGTGAAGCGCGAGCGTCAGTCGCCGTTGCCCGGCGCCGGGGTCGTCTTCTGGATCTGCATCAGGAACTCGCCGTTCGACTTGGTCTGCTTCATCTTGTCGAGCAGCAGCTCGATCGCCTGCTGCTGGTCGAGCGCGTGCAGCACCCGGCGCAGCTTCCAGACGACGGCGAGCTCCTCGTTGCCGAGCAGGATCTCCTCCTTGCGGGTGCCGGACGCGTCGACGTCCACCGCGGGGAAGATGCGCTTGTCGGCGAGCTTCCGGTCGAGCTTGAGCTCCATGTTGCCGGTGCCCTTGAACTCCTCGAAGATCACCTCGTCCATGCGGGACCCGGTGTCCACCAGGGCGGTGGCGAGGATGGTCAGCGAGCCGCCGTCCTCGATGTTGCGGGCCGCACCGAAGAAGCGCTTCGGCGGGTACAGCGCGGTCGAGTCGACACCACCGGACAGGATGCGGCCGGAGGCCGGGGCTGCGAGGTTGTACGCGCGGCCCAGGCGGGTGATCGAGTCGAGCAGGACGACCACGTCGTGGCCGAGCTCGACGAGGCGCTTGGCGCGCTCGATGGCCAGCTCGGCGACCGTGGTGTGGTCCTCGGCCGGGCGGTCGAAGGTCGAGGAGATGACCTCGCCCTTGACCGACCGCTGCATGTCGGTGACCTCTTCCGGACGCTCGTCGACGAGGACGACCATCAGATGGCACTCGGGGTTGTTGTGGGTGATCGCGTTGGCGACCGCCTGCATGATCATGGTCTTGCCGGTCTTCGGCGGGGCCACGATCAGACCGCGCTGGCCCTTGCCGATCGGCGACACCATGTCGATGATCCGGGTGGTCAGCACGCCCGGGTCCGTCTCCAGGCGGAGGCGGTCCTGCGGGTAGAGCGGGGTCAGCTTGTTGAACTCCGGTCGGCCGCGGCCGTGTTCGGGCGCCATGCCGTTGACGGAGTCGAGACGGACCAGCGCGTTGAACTTCTCGCGGCGCTCGCCCTCCTTCGGCTGGCGGACCGCACCGGTGATGTGGTCGCCCTTGCGCAGGCCGTTCTTGCGGACCTGGGCCAGGGAGACGTACACGTCGTTCGGGCCCGGCAGGTAGCCGGAGGTGCGGATGAAGGCGTAGTTGTCGAGGATGTCGAGAATGCCCGCGACGGGGATCAGCACGTCGTCCTCGGTGAGCTGCGGCTCCTGGACCTCGTCGCGGCCACGGCGGCCACGGCGGTCGCGGTAACGGCCGCGACGGCCCCGGCGGCCGCCCTCGAAGTCGTCGTCGTCCTGCTGTCCGCCGCGGTCCTGACGGCCGCCGCCCTGCTGCTGGCCCTGCTGGCGCTGGCCGCCCTGGCCCTGCTGGTCGTCGCCCTTGCCGCGGCGGTCGCCACGCTCACGGTCGCGCTCACGGTCACGTCCGCGCTCACGGCGGTCGCGGCGGCGGCCCTCGGCACCCGCCTCACCGGCGTCGCCCTGCTGCTGCGCGGACGTCTCGGCCTTCGCCTCGCCCTTGGCCTCGGCAGCGACGGTCTCGGGGCTGCCCGCCTCGGCGGTGGCGCGGCGCCGGCGGCGCTCGCCCGGCGTGTCGTCTCCCCCGCGCTCGGCTTCGCCCGCGCGGGTGGGGCCCCCGGCCGGCTGGCCGGGAATCTCGATCTGCTGCTGGGCCACGGCCTTGTCGGCGGACGCCTCGGCCGCGTTCTTCTTCTCCGCGGCGGCCTCGTCGCCCGTACGGGTGCGGGAGGTGGTCCGGCGCTTCGGCTTGGTCTCGCCCTCCCCGGCGGGGGCCGCGGCCTTCGCGGGGGCGGCGCCCCCACCCGCCTGCGCCTCCTTGATGACCTCGATCAGCTGGCTCTTGCGCATCCGCGCGGTGCCCCTGATGCCGAGGCCGGATGCGACCTGCTGCAGCTCGGCCAGCACCATGCCCTCGAGGCCGGTACCGCGGCGCCGCCGGGAGCCGGCACCGCCGGCAGGCGCGGAGGCGTCCGTGGAGGGCGCGGCAGCGGTCTCCTCGACACGTGCGCCCATCAGATCGGTGGTGTCGCTCACGAAGGGTCCTTCCCTGGAGCGGACGTCGGCCTGTCTGGCTCGGCGACCGGTTGTGCTGTCCGGCTTCGGTCCTTGGTGTGTGGACCGTGCCGGGGCGGTGGTCCGCCAAAGCGGCGGAAGAGATTTCTGGTGATGGTGCTTCCCCGACGAGCCGTGGCACCCGGTGTCACGTGGCGTGGTCGCACCGATTCCGGAGCGTGCCCGGCGGACCGCTCAGTGTCGCCGTACGACGTACTGCCCAGGTACGAGGTACACCACACAGTGCGGCTTGGGGGGCTCCCGGAAGAATGTCTGTCCCGGACGGGGACACGAAGCACCTCGCCATGGTGGGGTCGGGTGCAGACTTGAGGTTAACACTACCGGATCCAACAAACATTCCCCCTCTCGAAATCCGGCAAGCGGCCGTTTTTCAATCCATGCCGGCAGCCGTGAGCGGCAGCACGCCGGCTCCCTGCAGGTCGAGATTCAGCCGGTTGGCGGCCCAGTCCGCGCCCGCCAGGCGCTCCACCTTGTCGGCGGTGTCCGCGTCGGCCAGCGCCATGACCGTGGGCCCGGCGCCGGAGATCACCGCGGGGATGCCGTCCGCCCGCAGCCGCTCCACCAGCGCCGTGCTCTCCGGCATGGCCGGGGCACGGTACTCCTGGTGGAGGCGGTCCTCAGTGGCCGGGAGCAGCAGTTCGGGGCGGTGGGTGAGAGCCTCGACGAGCAGGGCGGCGCGGCCCGCGTTGACGGCCGCGTCGACGTGCGGCACGGTGCGCGGCAGCAGGCCGCGCGCGGTCTCGGTGAGCACCGGCTTCCCGGGCACGAAAACCACCGGAACGATGGAATCGGAGGGCTCCATCCTGATGGCGCGGGCCGCTCCCCCCTCCATCCAGGACAGGGTGAACCCGCCCAGCAGACAGGCCGCGACGTTGTCGGGGTGTCCCTCGATCTCGGTGGCCAGTTCGAGCAGGGCCGCGTCGTCGAGCCTGGCCTCGCCGCCTATGGTCACCGCGCGGGCGGCGACGATGCCGGCGCAGATGGCGGCGGAGGAGGAGCCGAGGCCGCGGCCGTGCGGGATGCGGTTGGCGCAGACGATCTCCAGGCCGCGCGGCTGCCCGCCGAGGACGTCGAAGGCGGTGCGCAGGGAGCGTACGAGCAGGTGCCGCTCGTCGCGGGGCAGCGTCTCGCTGCCCTCGCCCGCGATGTCGATGTGCAGCCCGGAGTCGGCCACCCGGACGACCACGTCGTCGTAGAGCCCCAGCGCGAGGCCGAGGGCGTCGAAGCCCGGGCCGAGGTTGGCGCTGGTGGCGGGGACGCGCACCCGGACGGCGGCGGCGCGGAACGCTGGACCGGCCATCGCTCGATGACTCTCCTTGAGCTGCGGTCGAATGAAATTCGATGGATACGGGAGTGTGGGGACCCTCGGACCGCACAGACGGCGCGGGACCGCACGCCCTGCGAGGGCATATGCGGCGGGCGGGTTCAGTACAGCCTATCGAAGGAAGGTTCTGTGGCGACATAGGGCGCACGGGAGGCGCACGATGCGTGTCGTAAGCCCCCCGTGCACCCCTGCCGGGGCGTCCTCGGGAGAGGACCGCCCCCGGACGTCACGGGGTCGCGCGACCGGACGGAACCGGGCGCGCGGACCGGCACGGACCAGCACGGACCGTTCGAACGCGACCGTACGGAGCGGCCGTGCGGATCGGCGGTTCGCACCGGCCGCGCGGCCGGCCTCACCGGCCGGGGCGAGCGGGACGTACTGACCGGGCGTTCAGGCCCGGCCGTCCGGACGGGGCGTTTCCGGCCCGCGGGGCCCGGACCGGGCGTTTCCGGACGGACCGGACCGCGCGGGTCAGGCGAGGCCCAGGCGCTCGGCCGCCGTCGCCGCGTCGACCGGGACGGTGACCGGCTGCGGGGCGCCGGCGACGGCCCAGTCGGGGTCCTTCAGGCCGTTTCCGGTAACGGTGCACACGATGCGCTGGCCCGGGTCGACCTTGCCCTGCTCCGCGGCCTTCAGCAGGCCGGCCACGGACGCGGCGGACGCCGGCTCGACGAAGACGCCCTCCTGGGCGGCCAACAGGCGGTAGGCGCGCAGGATCTCACGGTCCGTCACCTCGTCGATGAGGCCGCCCGACTCGTCGCGCGCCGCGAGGGCGTACGTCCACGAGGCCGGGTTGCCGATCCGGATCGCGGTGGCGATGGTCGCGGGGTCCTTGACCACCTCGCCGCGCACGATCGGGGCGCTGCCGGAGGCCTGGAAGCCCCACATGCGCGGCGTGCGCCGGGACACGCCGTCGGCGGCGTACTCCTGGTAGCCCTTCCAGTAGGCGGTGATGTTGCCCGCGTTGCCGACCGGCAGGACGTGGATGTCGGGCGCGTCGCCGAGCATGTCGACGATCTCGAAGGCGGCCGTCTTCTGGCCCTCGATGCGTACCGGGTTGACCGAATTGACCAGCGAGACGGGGTAGTTGTCGCTGAGGGAGCGGGCCAGCGTGAGGCAGTCGTCGAAGTTGCCGTCGACCTGGAGGATCTTGGCGCCGTGCACGAGGGCCTGGCCCATCTTGCCGAGCGCGATCTTGCCCTGCGGGACGAGGACGGCGGAGACCATGCCGGCCCGTACCGCGTACGCGGCGGCGGAGGCGGAGGTGTTGCCGGTGGAGGCGCAGATGACGGCCTTGGCCCCCTCCTCCTTCGCCCGGCTGATGGCCATGGTCATGCCCCGGTCCTTGAAGGAGCCGGTCGGGTTGGCGCCCTCGACCTTGAGGTGGACCTCGCAGCCGGTGCGCTCGGAGAGCACCTGAGCGGGGACGAGGGGCGTACCGCCTTCACGGAGCGTCACGACCGGCGTGCTGTCGGACACCGGCAGCCGGTCCCGGTACTCCTCGATGATTCCGCGCCACTGGTGGGTCATTGCTGGTTACTCTCCTTCAACCCGCATGATGCTGGCGACACCCCGCACGGTGTCGAGACTGCGCAGCGCCTCGACGGTCCCGTTCAGGGAGGCGTCGGACGCACGGTGGGTGACGACGACGAGGGAGGCCTCGCCGTCCTTGCCCTGCTGGCGGACCGTGTCGATGGACACTCCGTGCTCGGCGAACACGGTGGCGACCTGGGCGAGGACGCCCGGCTTGTCGGCGACGTCGAGACTGATGTGGTAGCGCGTGACCGCGTCGCCCATGGGCGAGACGGGCAGGGCCGCGTACGCGGAGTCGCCGGGGCCGGTCGCGCCGCTGAGCCGGTTGCGGCAGACGGCGACGAGGTCGCCGAGCACGGCGGAGGCGGTGGGCGAACCACCGGCGCCGGGCCCGTAGAACATCAGCTGTCCGGCGGCGTCCGACTCGACGAACACCGCGTTGTAGGCGCCGCGCACGGAGGCCAGCGGGTGGCTGAGCGGAATCATCGCGGGATGCACGCGCGCGGTGACGGAGGCGCCGTCCCGCGCCCGCTCGCAGATGGCGAGCAGCTTGATGGTGCAGCCCATCTCCCTGGCGGAGGCGAAGTCGGCGGCGGTGACCTCGGTCATGCCCTCGCGGTAGACGTCGTCGAGCCGGACGCGCGTGTGGAAGGCGATGCCGGCCAGGATGGCGGCCTTGGCGGCGGCGTCGAAGGCCTCGACGTCGGCGGTGGGGTCCGCCTCCGCGTACCCGAGGGCGGTGGCCTCGTCGAGGGCCTCCTGATACCCGGCGCCCGTGGAGTCCATCTTGTCGAGGATGAAGTTGGTGGTGCCGTTGACGATGCCCAGCACCCGGTTCACCTTGTCGCCGGCGAGGGACTCGCGCAGCGGCCGGATCAGCGGGATGGCACCGGCGACGGCGGCCTCGTAGTAGAGGTCCTTGCCGTGCTCCTGCGCCGCCGCGTGCAGGGCGGCACCGTCCTGGGCGAGCAGGGCCTTGTTGGCGGAGACGACGGAGGCACCGTGCTCGAAGGCGGTGGTGATGAGGGTCCGGGCGGGCTCGATGCCGCCGATCACCTCGACCACGACGTCGATGTCGCCGCGTTTGACGAGGGCGGTGGCGTCGGTGGTGATGAGGTCCGGGTCGATTCCCTCGCGCACCTTGGAGGGCCGGCGCACGGCGACCCCCGCGAGCTCCACGGGGGCGCCGATACGGGCGGCGAGGTCGTCGGCGTGCGTCGTCATGATGCGCGCCACCTCTGAGCCGACAACCCCACAGCCCAGCAGCGCCACCTTCAGCGGACGCGTACGCATCATCCGACCTCGTTTCCTCTCACCGTCTACGGTTGGACCAGTCTCACTCACCGGACCGGAGTTTCTATCCTTTGTCCGGATCGTGAGACGTTTATTTCATTTTCGCAGGGTCGCCCGACAGGAGATCTTCCGGGACCTTCCGGAACGGGAAATTCTCCGGTTTCCCCCGTCCCCGCCTCTCTCCCGGACCCCCCTGCCCGGCCGGGGTCCCCAGCGGGGCCCCCACCCGAATGGAGCCGCGACCGGGGCGGTCACCCGACGTCGAGACGCAGCACGTCCTCCTCCGTCTCGCGGCGGACGATCACCCGGGCCGCACCGTCGGAGACGGCGACGACCGGCGGGCGCGGCACGTGGTTGTAGTTGCTCGCCATGGAACGGCAGTACGCCCCGGTGGCGGGTACGGCGATGAGGTCGCCCGGCGCCAGGTCCGCGGGCAGGAACGCGTCCCGCACGACGATGTCGCCGCTCTCGCAGTGCTTGCCGACCACCCGGACGAGCATCGGCTCGGCGTCGGAGGAACGGGAGACCAGGGCGACGCTGTAGGCGGCGTCGTACAGCGCGGTCCGGATGTTGTCGGACATCCCGCCGTCGACGGAGACGTAGGTGCGCAGTCCCTCGAGGGGCTTGATGGTGCCGACCTCGTAGAGCGTGAAGGCGGTCGGGCCGACGATGGCGCGGCCGGGCTCGACGGAGATGCGGGGGGTGCGCAGCCGGGCCGCGTCGCACTCGCGGGAGACGATCTCGTTGAGCGCCTTGGCGATCTCGTGCGGCTCGCGCGGATCGTCGTCGCTGGTGTAGGCGATGCCGAGGCCGCCGCCGAGGTCGATCTCGGGCAGCTCGACGCCGTGCTCGTCCCGGATGTCCTTCAGCAGCCCCACCACCCGGTGGGCCGCGACCTCGAAGCCCGAGGTGTCGAAGATCTGCGATCCGATGTGGCTGTGGATGCCGATCAGTTCGAGCCCGTCGAGCTGGAGGGCGCGGCGCACCGCCTCGGCGGCCCGGCCGCCGGCGAGCGGAATGCCGAACTTCTGGTCCTCGTGGGCCGTGGCGATGAACTCGTGGGTGTGCGCCTCGACGCCGACCGTGACCCGGATCTGCACCCGCTGCCGCTTGCCGAGGGACTGCGCGATGTGCGCGACCCGGACGATCTCCTGGAAGGAGTCGAGGACGATCCGGCCGACGCCGACCTCGATCGCGCGCCGGATCTCCTGCTCGGACTTGTTGTTGCCGTGGTAGGCGATGCGGTCGGGGTCCAGGCCGGCGGACAGGGCGGTGGCCAGTTCGCCGCCGGAGCAGACGTCGAGGTTGAGCCCCTCCTCGTCCAGCCACCGCACGACCGCGCGGGACAGGAACGCCTTGCCCGCGTAGAAGACGTCGGCGTCGTGGCCGAAGGCGGTGCGCCAGGCACGCGCCCGGGCCCGGAAGTCGACCTCGTCGAGGAGGTAGGCGGGCGTGCCGAACTCCTCGGCCAGCCGCGTGACGGGAAGTCCGCCGACGGTCGCGACACCGTCCTCGTCACGGGCGACGGTCTGGGCCCACACCTTGGGGTCGAGGGCGTTGAGGTCGGCGGGCGGGGCGGAGTAGTGGCCCTCGGGCAGGACATCGGCGTGACGGGGCCCGGCGGGGTGTGCGGAACGGCTCATGACGTGTAGTGCGCTCTCTCAGAGATGTTCGGGTGCGTCGATGCCGAGCAGGGACAGGCCACCGGCGAGCACCGCCCCGGCGGCTTCGGCAAGCGCGAGCCGGGCACGGTGGGCGGCCGAGGGTTTCTCCTCCCCCAGCGGAAGCACGCCGGGCAGGAACGGCAGCACGGCATCCGCGACGCTCACGAGATGCCGGGCGAGCCGGTCGGGCGCCCGGTGCGCAGCCGCCTGGGCCAGGACCCGGGGATGGTCGGCGAGGGCGGTGAGAAGAACCGCGGCGGCGGCTTGGGCGCCGGGGGGCTCGGAGGGGGTGTCGGAGGAGACGTCTGCGGGAGTGTCGGAGGAGACGTCGAAGGGGGCGCGGGCGGGGGACGAAGCCCGCGACTCGAAGGTCGTTTCGTCGGTCGTCGCCCGGAAGACCAGCGGGCCGGGCTGGGAGGAGAAGCCGAGGTCGGCGGCGTTGCGGCCGAGGGCCCGGGTGCGGGCACAGGCGTACCGGACGCGGAAGAGAGGGTTGCTCTCACGCTGGACGAGGTGCTCGTCGCCGATGCGCGGCCGGTCGTGGGCTGCGGGATGGAGCAGGGCCCACCGCCCGGCGTCCCGCCCGAGGGGAACGGGATCGGCGGGGGCGGGAACCGGACGGATGTTGACGTCGAGAGGGGAGGGCGGGTCACCGCTCCGCCTCCAGAGATCCAGATCGACCCCGAGCACGGCCTCCCACGCCGGCAGCGGCGGGCCCTCGCAACTGCTCCGCAGCAGGGCGCCCTGCGAACGAAGCAGCCGCGCGACCACGTCCGTGACGACGACGGCGCGTACGTCCCGGGGACAGTGGAGCTGGTACAGCTGCCCGGTGAGCTGGTCGGCGTGTCCGTACCGAGGCCCGCGCCGCAGAATCTCCTCGACGAGAGGAGCGGACCCGGAACGGTCCAGGCTGATGTTGAGGAACCCGGGCCCGGTGACGGTCACGTCGGTGATGCCGCCGAGGCCGACGAGGCGGGTCCGGAGGATCTCGGCGACCCGCAGAGGCGGCTGTCCGGCCGGGCGGGCGAGCTGAAGGGCGACATTGGTGGCGTAGTCACCGCACCCACCGGGCCCGGGAACGGTCACGAGGGCCCGCTCCGGCACGGCCACACTCAGCTCCCCGTCCTCGACAGCACGACGCACCGCGCGCAGCACGGTACGGGAGAGCTCGACGGGGGTCACGGGGACAAGCGTAGGGGAGGAGGGGGGTGGGTGGGCGAGCCGATTTGGCGGAGGGTCCGCTATGTGGACGGATGTGGACGCGGGGCGGGCTGCGGATGGGGCTGGCGGAGGCAAGGGTCGGTGCGGGACGAGGGTTGGCATGGGACCAGGGTGGGTGCGGGATGAAGATTGACGCGGGGCCGGGGGTGGTCGGTGCGTGACGCCGACGCCGAGAGGGCGCCACCGCGGGAGCCACTGGCCGACTGACCGACTGGCCGGCCGACCCGGGGGAGCGTCAGCCGCCGACAGGCCCGGCCTGCTGAGCGTGCGAAGCCTCATGACTGTCGTGACCCTCTTGACTGTCATGGGTGTCACGGGTGCCATGAGTGCCCTGGACCTCATGGCTGTCACCGGAGTCGAGGGGACCGGGGGTGAGGGGAGCGGAATCGGCAACGAACTGGCCTGAAGCGAACTCCCCAGGCGTCCCACTGGCACCAGCGCCCGCAGCACCCCCGACAGCCCCGGGCCCCCCGCCGGGAACCGCTCCGATCCCCCTCCCCCGCCGACCGATCAACTCCCAAACAGTCCGCACAAGTTCGGAGGGATCGAACGGCTTGCCGAGAAAGGCGTCGACCCCGACGTCGAGACCGGCCTCGACCTCGTACTGCGTACAGGCGCTGACGATGGCGAGCGGAAGATCCCGGGTCCGTGGATCGGCACGGAGCCGAGCGGCGGTACGAAGCCCGTCGAGCCGCGGCATGACGACATCGAGGGTGACGACATCGGGCCGCACCTGGTGCACGAGATCAAGGCACTCGGCACCATCCGCCGCGGTCACGACCTCGAGCCCCTCCAGCTCGAGATTGACCCTGATCAGCTGCCGGATGACCTTGTTGTCGTCCACAACAAGCACCCGCCCCGAAGCGCCTGGCACAACTCGAGAGTAGGTCCAGACCGCCCACCGCGTCCGGCGTTTCCCCACTTCCAACCCCCGCGAGGGACACCACCCCGCACCGACACACCCCCGAGGCGAGCAGAGCGGAAAACGTTCATGACCACCCCGGCGGAGCTGGTAGTGTTCTACCCGTCGCCGCGCACACAGCGCACCCGACACGCCCCCGTAGCTCAGGGGATAGAGCAACGGCCTCCGGAGCCGTGTGCGCAGGTTCGAATCCTGCCGGGGGCACCCTTCATGAGGTGCCCAAAGACCCCGTCACCAGCGGAAACGCTGAGGCCGGGGTCTTCGCGTTTGTGCAGGCGTGTGCGGCCCGAAGCGGCCGTATGTCGGGGTCCGTGGACGAGGCGTGGACGGGATCTTGGGGCATCGCCGCAGGTCGTTTCCCCTTCCGGCGCTCGGCTTGGCTTTCCTCGATGACAGGACAACTGGCGCGGCCCCAGCCGTGAAGCCTGCGGTGCCGACTGCTTAGATCGCTGTCATGACGGACTGGTCCCAACTCCACCACGCCTACGGCACGGCAGAAGACATTCCCGGCCTGCTCGACGCAGTGAGCCCGGCAGCAAACGATTCAGGCTGGACCGCACTTTGGTCCCGACTGTGTCATCAGGGCACCGTCTACTCAGCAAGTCACGCGGCCTTGCCAATCCTGCGAGACAGGGCACGCCAGTGGTCACCCGCTGACAGGCAGATGCCACTCGTGCTGGCCGGCGCCATCGCGGCCAGCACTGATCAGCCATACGGTGAGCAAGATCCCCACGTGGCGTACGCCTCGGAGATGTCCGACCTGGCGCAACTGACAGAGGAAGCCCTTCGAGATCAGACCCTGGGCGACGACCCCGGCACTACGTCTACTTGCTGGCCGCGCTCATCAGCTTCGAGGGCGTCGAGATCTGGGGCGAACAGCTCGACGGCCTGAACGACGACGAATACGAAGTCTCCTGCCCCTCGTGCAGTGCAGAGAACTTCATAGCCTTCGGCGAGTACGGCTGCTTCTCGACGACGGACAGCATGTACATGAACGACACCGCGGCAAAGAAGGTGCCGCTACAGCCTGCGGACGCCTCGACCCTGGAGGGGCTGGCCCAAAGACTCCACAGTCGCGCACTGGCAGATGGCCAGACCGATGTCGCGCATAAGCTGACTTACGTTTTCGGCAAAGCACAGTGCGCCGAGTGCGACGAGGTCTTCAGCGTCGCGGAAGCCATCACCACTCGCTGGGACGCGTGAACCACGGCCACCGATCAGCGCCACAACACGCGGCCGAGGCAAACTGGCGCTTCGCTGAGGCGCATCAGGCATTGTTCCAAGCTTGCCGATGGCGAGCCACGCTGTACACCTGCTCCACCTGGTCGGCCGTGAGAACGCCTGAGAGCGGAGCGAGTGCCGATACCTGGCGCTCCTGGTACACCCGGACATCGAGCTGCGTAGCGACCACCTTCAGCTCGGTGACACCCACGAAGACGAGCACCGGCTCCACCGGGACCGGGAAGTCGCAATAACGCTCAAGCACTCGGCCGACCCGCTTGGCCTCCGCCCGGCTCTTGCGTGCATAGGGCGCAGGCTTTCCGTGATCGACTATGACGGAATCGTCCCCCACCCATACGGCCCGCTTATGGTGGTGCTTCGTATTGATGCTGAACACCCCACCAGGCCCGATCAGTAAGTGATCGACATCCACTTTGTTGGCCAATGGGATGGAGTGCAGGACACGCCAACCGTGGCGCCCTAAACGGTTCAGCTCGGCTCCCACTCGCCGCTCCCCCGCCAATCCCTTTCGCCAGCGGTCCCATTCCGAGGTCCGCCGCAGGAGCCGTGAGACGACTCGCTCCATCAGCCCCGGGCCGGATTCGTCGAGCAAGTCACGTAAGGCCCGTCCGGGAGGGTTGATGGCCAGGTCGTCGGCCGGCGTCAGAGGTGGCAGCATCGGACGCGCCTGAGTCTCCGGCGCCCTGTCTGGCGGGACAGGCTCAGCGAGGTTCTGTAGGTGCCGTGTGAGCACGGCGATCACGTCGTCGCGATACTCGGCCCGCAAGACCGTGATGTCCCCCGTCGTGACGTCCACCCAACCGACCGCGGTGCCATCGGGCAGGTTGGCGTAGAGACGGTCATGTCCGTACCGCTTCCAGCGTGTGACGTGAAGCTCCACAAGGCCCCCTGTACTCCCCCATTGACGTTGGCGACATGCCAGCAGCAAGCGAGACGAGGCCACAAGACCGCAGCGCACACGGCGCGGCTCAGTTCGCTCTGTCCGGATCAAGCGTCGCCGCAGGTAGGGCACGAAACGAGGGAGGCCCCAGGCGGCATGCCTAGGGCCTCGGGGTGGGTGCAGGTTGTCTTACTCGTACTCGCGGAGCAGGTCCTCGATGCGGCGGTTGGCGACGTCCTGCCGACCGTCGAGGCACTTCGCGTACCGGGTCAGCAAGACCTCAACGCTGTTGCCAGCACGCTCGGCGACTTCGGTGGGATCAACCCCGGCGTTGAGCCACGTCGATAGCGCCGAGTGCCGAAGGTCGTACGGCCTGCTCGCGAGCGGCGAGGCCGCGACGGCTGGCGGCAGTGCGAGCAGCCGAGCTTCCTGCCAGACGCGGTAGTACGTCGAGGACGGGACCACCGAGCCTTTCTCACTGAAGAACAACCGCCCGTCGTCGGCCGTCCCGAAGGTGGCCAGGTGCTCACGGAGCACGGCGACGAGGTGAGGCGGGATAGGCACCCGCCTGACGTCCTCGGTCGGTCGGTTCTTCAACCCGCGGTCGTCGTGGGTCTCCCCCGAATCGGTCCATTGCTTGCCCACAGAGGGGCGAGTCCGGTGGAGGAGAGCCGATCCCCAGCCCTGCTCGGGTAAGACGAGGTCCGTCTCGACGAGGCCGACCGCTTCAGCCGGCCGGAGGCCACCGAAGTACATGGCGGCGAACAGGCCCACGAGGCGACGCCCGCGAGCACGCCGGTACCCGCCCACGTAGGAGACGGCCGCCAGGAGACTGCGAGCCTGCTCCGGGTTGGCGACGACGCGAGGATCGACCTGGTTGGACACCTTCGGCTTCTGCCAGCGGACAGCCGCGATGGGGTTCTCACGCAGCTCCCCCAGGTCGACGGCGTAATTCGCGGCATTGACGAGCGTCCGACGCTTGCGCCGCACGGTCTCCGCCGCTGCCGCCGTGCCGTCGAGCTTGAGCTTCAGCGAGTCGAGGACCGCGCGAGCCGTGGCCGGTTCAGCGAGATCGGCGAGCGGCCGGGACGCCTTAGACACCCAGTGGAGAACGTTCCGCACGTCGTCCGGGACTTCCCGGTCATCGGGTCCCGGCAGTACGAAAGCCCAGTTACGGAGCGCTTTGCGGATCGCCTCGTCGGACGGCCGTCCGGCGCGCTCACCGAGGAGCCCCACGGTTACGCTGGTGAGCGACTCGTTAATGCCATCCCGTGTGTTGGGAGCGGCGTGGGGCCACTTCATCGCGAGGTACTTGAGGGCGAAGTCGTACCAGGACACGACCGACTTCTGCTCCTCCATCGAGGCCGGGAGGCCGCGTGCCGTGTCGAACTCCTCGCCGTCGCGCATCGCACGCATGAGCTTCGTGCGGTAGTGATCAGCGAGTGCCTTGGTGCGGAAGGATTCCGAGAAGACGTTGCCCGCCACAGACCAGCGGACGCCGTACGAAGGCGTTTTGGTGTCGCGCTTGCGCACGCCCCACACCTTCACGTCGAGTGACTTCACGCCGCTGCCTCCAACTGCCGCAGCCAGGTGGTGAAGTCGCTCCGCCAGACTCGCAGCTCACCGTTGGGCAGCTTGAAAGCTGCCGGCCCATGGCCCAACTCGCGCCAGCGGTAGAAGGTCCGCCGGGAGATACCGCCCAGCTCGTCGAGGATCTGGGGCACGGTCATCAGCTCGTCGCGTCGGTGGTCCACGTCGGTACTCCTTCCGTGTCGTCGTCTGTTAGGGCTGCAGGCGAAGGGACGCCATGAGTGATGAGGTCTTCCGCAGCAGTCAGTCCGGTCCCGGCGAAGACCCAGTGCGAGAGGACGAGGACGGTGTCCGGGTCGGGCAGCGGGTGGCCGGCCTCGGCGGCGCGTTCCCGGGCCAGGGCTTCGTTGTGGTCGGCGCGTTCCTGGCGGAGGGCGCCGAGGGTGACGGAGTAGGCGCGGGACTTGGTGGAGAAGTGGCCGCGGAAGCCGAGCATGTGGGCCCACTTGCGCAGGCGCAGGGCTTCGAGGCCGGGCAGGGCGCCAAGGTGCCAGCAGGTGAGGATCATCCGCCGGGCGTGATCGGTGACGCCGGAACCGATCAGGTCCGTGATGGGGTTGCGGATAGGTCGGTCCAGGGTGCCTGCGGTCTCGGCTCCCTTGGTGGCGTACTTGGCGATGTAGGCGGCCACGGCGCGGCTGGACAAGTCCGAGGTACCCGCGAAGTCGGCGGAGCGGATGGGGCGGATGTCGAGTTGCTCGCCGAATCGGAAGGCGTACGCGCGGCCGTCGAGGACGGGGCCGGGGGTCTCGGCCATCCTGGTCGCCGAGCGGATGGCGTCGGTGAGCAGTTCCGTGGTGGCCCACGCGGGCGGGGCGTCCTCGGTGCCGTCCGGGCCGTCGAGGCGGATGACCGCGTGGAAGTGGACGGCACCGCGCCTCTGGTATTCGGCGACCTTGGCGTAGGAGACCTTGAGGCAGTGACGCAGTGCCGAACGGCTGAGGCCCGCGCGGGAAGCGAGCTGCTGGCGCAGGTAGGTGGTGAAGGGGCCCCACAGTGCCCCGGCGTGCGCGTTCCACAGGACAGCCGCGCGGTAGTCGTAGCGGTCCGGGTCCAGGGGCGTGCCGAGGGCGGGGTCGTCGTCCGGGTGGAGGCGCCCGCAACGGCACCGCCCGCCGCCGGGCCGGTTGTGGACGGGGCCGAAGGACGGAGCGGTGAACGTGGCGAAGACGCGCGGGTGTTGGGCGACGGCCGACCCGATGCCCTTGCCGCCGCTCAGGCCGGCGGTGACCAGGTGGAAGGTGTCCTTGCGGTAGATCTCGGCGCAGGAGGCGCACCGGGTGGCGCGGCGGTTGTTGCAGCGGATGAGGAGCTGCCCGGCCGGAAGGTCCCGGTCGGCGATCTCACGGACGATCTCACCGGTGGTGGCGTGGACATCGAACCGGCGGCCCTCCATCCGGACGCGCCGCTCACAGCCGCCGAGGCTGTGGATCTGGCGTGCGTAGGACCTGAGGTCGCCATGCTGGGCGAGTGCTGCCAGCTGGCGGATGGCTGCGGTCGGAGCCGCAGGGCGCATGTGCGGGTTCCTCCTTGCAAGAGAGGGGCGTGCGGTGCAGACGCCCGGCCTGTCGAGGGGGCTAGACAGCGTGAGTAGGCCGGGCGGGTGAAGCGATGAAGTCAGCGCCGGCTGAGGACGGAGCAGATGACGAGGGCGCACACGGCCACGGACGCGGCAGTGATGGCGACGGCGAGGAGCATGCTGAGCAGGACGGCGCCGACGACCAGGACTACGGCGGTGCCGCTGCCCACGACGGCGAGCACGGCGCCGGGCGTGAGCCGGACGGCCGGGCGGGACGGGGCCGGGGCTGCGGTGGCCGGTAGCGGAGCCGGGACGCGTGGCGTGATGGTGGTGGGCTCGACAACGGCGGACGGGGTGTCCAGGCCGCTGGGTTGAGGCATGGTCGGGATCTTCGGCCGGAGCATGAACGGATCTCCCTTGGGGTTACTTGAGAACGTTGTCGATGAGGGGGGCGAGCAGGCTGTCGGCGAGGAGGTAGCCGCCGACGAGCAGGACGGCGATGAGCCACCAGGGCGGGCGGATGAGCTTGACGCCGAGGACGCCGACGACGAGCAGGGCGAGCCAGAGCGGAACGTCCATCGCGGTGGTCTCCTGTCAGGCCGGGCAGCGGTGGGTACGGGCGGCGAGTTCGGCGGCGGCGCGGCTGTCGTACTCGGCGGAGAAGTCGCAGCGGGGTGCGGTGCAGGCGGCCAAGTGGCGGTTGCGGCCGCGGTCGACGTACGAGGCGACGTTGACGGGGCCGATGCGGGGGACGTTGCGGAAGCGCCGGTTCACGGTGGTGCTCCTCTCAGAGGTGCGCGGCGACGGACGGGGTCATGGACGGGGGCAGGCCGAGCCGAGCGCGTACGGCGTCGGGGTCGGCCGGGTGGCCGGTGGCCGAGCGGTGTTCCTCGGCCAGGGCCCGGACCCGGTCGACGAGGACGGGCGGCAGGGAGACGGCGGGAGCGGGTGCCGGGGTCGGAGTGGCGAACGGTTCGGCGGTGGGCTCCGGAGCCGGTTGGGGGTTGGTGGAGGGCGCCGGAAGCGCGTCGCGGTCGGTCCCGTCGAAGGCGACCGGGGCGGGGTGCGGCTCCGCATCCGTGTCCGCCGTCGAGGAGAAGGCCGGGGCCGCCGGCGCCTGCGGACCATGCGGAGCGTGGGCCAGCAGCGTTCCGCCGAAGAAGGCGACTGCGGGCCAGCCCGCGACGACCACGCGCAGCGAAGCCGGTACGTGGCCCAGGTCGAGGAGCCCGGCGGTGGCGACGTTGGCACCGAGGGATGCGGCCAGGGCCACCAGGAACCACAGCCGCGTTCCCCCGGCCGCCTGCCCCGCTCGTTGCTGCTGGCCCATCCGGCGCCAGGCGGCGACCAGCAGCAGGTCGACGCTCACGGGGTAGGCCCACGCCTTCCAGCCGCCCTGTCCGGCCGCTGCCGCGAGGTCGTGCAGGTGGGAGAAGGACAGTGCGCCCGCGATGACGGCCTGGACGACTACGGCGTCCACTCGGGCCAGGTGGGCTCGCATCGACTCGGCTTCCTTCCGGTTTCGGGCATGGGAGGGGTAGGGACGTGGCGCGAGGCGGTCACGCCGACCGTGGGAGAAGAAGCGCCGTTACTCGGTCACCGGGCGAGCGGTGGGCACGGCAGGGGAAGGCCCGGCGGGCTTCATGGCGACAACGGGCCGGAAGGAGTCGAGTCGCGGCAGTTCCGGGACCAGGCCCGAAGTGTCTCGGCAGACGGCCGCCGCGTCGTCGAGGGTGAGGTGAGGCGAGCGCACGCGGGACCAACCGCCGGAGGAGTCGCCGACTACCGCGACGCCGGGCCGTTCGGCCGGGATGGAGGTCGCGGCGAGCGCCGCTTCGGGCGCGATGTCACCAAGTGCCATGTTGGCGGAGGTCTCGTCGTTGACGCGGTGGCAGACCCGCCCGGTGAGCTGGGCGCGCAGCATGGTGGCGCCTTTGCCGAGTTCGGCGCCGAAGCGCTGCCCGCACACCTCCAGGTAGATGCCGGCCGCGCGGCCGAGCTGGGCCAGCCGGATGAGCTTGGTGACCATGGCGTCCCGCCGCTTCTCGTCGTCCTTGCTCGCGGCGAGGAAGAGTTCGGCGACCTCGTCGACAACGACCACGACCGGCACCGGCCGCAGCTTCTCCGGCAGACCCCACACGTCCGAGGTGAGCACGGCGTCCGGACCGGTCCCGCCCGTCACACCGATCAGGCGGAACCGCGCCTCCATCTCTTCCACCAGGGCATCCAAGAGGTCGTTCGCACGGTCCGAGGTATCGGCGAGTGCCGACAGACGGGGCGCGAACGGGGCCAGTTCGACACCCCACTTGCAGTCGATACCGACGAGCGCGACGGGCTGCCGGGCCAGCCCGCACAGCAGGTTGCGCAGATACACGGACTTGCCCGACTGCGTGGCGCCGAGGATCAGTTCGTGCGGCACGGTGCGGAAGTCCCGGACGTGCCGGTGCCCGTCCTCACGCAGCGCCAGCGGCAGGGACAGCGGACCGGTCTGCAGCCACCGACGAGCGGGCCGGACGTCGGCGAGGACGTCCCAGCCGACGAGCCGCAGTTCCAGCCGCCCCGGCTTGGTGGGGCGGACGTGCACAGCGTGCGCGCCCCAGGCGTGCCGCAGCCGGTCGGCCGCGGCGGTGAAGTCCTCGGGCGCCTGCCCGGTCGCCATGCGCAGCCGCATCACGAGACCGGACCCGGTTGGCCACGGCAGCGACCGGCGGGGCGGTACGGGAGCCGCCTGCCGCCCCATCATCCGGGCGGTGGCCCGGCGTACGGGGGAGGCGGGCACCGTCAGACCGCAGGCATCCATGGTGGCCCGGTACGAGCAGAGCACCCGCAGCATGACGACCGGATATCCGACCAGCCACCAGAACAGGACCGGCAGCCGACGGCGCACCACGACCAGCACGGCCACCGTCAGCAGTAACAGCATCAGAACCCACAGGGCATCGGTCATGACGCTCAGCCCTTCGCAGTCGCCGGAGTGCCGACCATGACGGCGTCGGCCCGGTAGGCGATCCCGTGCCGGGCGCGGCCGCCGAACTCGCTCTCCCACGGCCGTGCCACCAGGCCGGTCAGGAAGACCGGCGTGCCCATGACCAAGCCCTCCCCGATGCCCTTCTCAGGAACGGTGACCTTGATCATGTCCGAACCGCCCTCGGCGATGAACACCAGCTCCAGGACCATGAGCCGGTCGTTGGTCACCGGGTCCACGGCCACTTCGCCCGTCTGCCGGTCCTTCACCTTGATCTCGGGCAGCTTGGTCACCAGCAGAGTGGCGGCCGAAGTGTCCACAGGGATGACGCGCATTGTGTACCTCACGTGATCGGGCGCCCAGTCGCGGACGCCGAGCCGAACTGGATACCCCCCTAGACAGCAAAAGGGGCGACCCGCCCAACTGTCTAGGGGGGTATACGAGTTGTGCGGCCGGGAGTCGGTCAGCGCGCTACGAGAGCTCCCAGTGCACCACGGTGGCGTCGTCGTGCGCCTTACTTCGCGGCCAGCGTCGGCCGTCGGCATCACCGGTCTCCGCTACACGGGTCCGGCGGATCAGCTCATCTGGGCCTGTGGAGTTGAGAATCGCCAAGGTCTCGTCCCACGACACGAGTTCGAAGCGATCCACCAAACGGGTCGCCCCGTCGCTCAGCAGCGTCACGGACCTCAGGGAGCCCAACGGCGCCGTCCCGGTCAGCGCGTGCTCGGCCGCGAGCGGATCGGGGCCGGCGATCCAGAAGCCGCCCGGCCGGTTGCGAAGAGACGTCAGGGCGTCCCGGTACTCGGCCAGAGCGGCGGCATGTTCCGGCGAACCGGTGGGCAGCTCGTTGACCGCTCCGCGTAGCCGCGCGCCAACCTCGTCCAGGCGCCGATCAGTGAGCACGTCAGTGCTTCCGCCCCGCTCCGCGAGGAGCAGCGAGGAGTCACCGAGCACGAGGTGTTCTAGCACCCCGTCATGAGCCCGGACCGCAATGACCGTACTGGTCGGACTGGCCCTGTATTCCAGGTTGCAGACGTCCTCATGAAGCGAGCGGACGACACGGATGGAGTCGGCAAGGCACTCGGCGAGCGACCAGGCGGGGCGCGCGGTGATGGTTCTGAGCAGCAGTGCTCCCAGCGTTCCGGAGAACCAGGCGACGCCGTGCACGCACCCCGTTTCCGCACCCGCCACGCCGGCACCGTCGAGGAGTACTGCGGCACCCGAGGCGGCAGCGGCGAAGTCCTCGTTCTCACTGCCCGGCGTGGCCGGGGACGCGCCAAGTGTGACCCTCACGGTGCCGTCTCCTCGTCGTGCCGGTAGAGCGGGCAGACGAGTTCGACGGACCGCGGCTCACTGGTCTCCGGGTCGTACTCGACGCCCACCAGCGTGGAGAACCGGTGCTCCCCCACCTGCCCCCACAGTGAGTTCAGATCAGAGGCAAGCAACTGGACGACGCCGAGCGATCCTTGCGTGTGGATACCGGCGATAGCGAGGAGCGAGCCCTTGCCGTCCGGGCGCGGCAGGCGGCCAAGATAGCCGAGGTCGTATGGTCGGGCCGGATCACTGTCCTGCCCCGACCGGTGCACGGTGCCGGTGAGCCGGTCCACGACCGTCCAGGGCCCGTCCTCCGCCCGCTCCCAGTGCAACACGGGGTCCTGCGCGTAGGTGTCCCACATGTCCTGGGACATGCGCGGCCCGCAGACGACGACCAGGCCGTTGCGGTTCAGATCGATCTCTCCGCTCACCGGCACATGTTCGGAGGTGACGTCGAGCCCGTACGACCGCGCCAGGTCTTCCAGGCGCTTGCCGGAACTGACGTCGTCCACGGCGACGACCGTGCGCCCCCGTTCGTCGTCCCGCCGCAGCGGAGTCGCTACGACGACGGCACCGGTTCCGAGGAACGCCCCCTCGGGCGCTGGGCCGGTGTGGCGGATCTGGTGGATGCGTCCGCGACTGAGGCCAGCCTTGGCCGCGATCTGCGCGTAAGACAGCCCCTGGGCGTGAAGATCCTGCACCACACGGCGCCGCAGCCGAGCGAGCTCCGTGACCTCCTGCTGCGCGTCAGCCAACCGATTCGTGACCTCACGCAGGAGCAGGTACGGATCATCGATCGCCATGATCCGCTGCAACTCGTCCGACATGTCCTCACCTCCTGGGCTCACCCAGGAGTCTAGGCCCCTAGACGAAACAGGCGGGAGTCGCCGTCCGGAACGAACACCTAGCACGTAGAGACCAGAGCGACGCCGAGGCACCCCCCGAGGACTCACCCCTACCCGCCCACGCGGCGGCCGAGGACGAGCACACCGGACGCGCTCACGCTCCCTCCCACACCAGATCCGCCCACACCGAGGAGCCCTTCGGCAGAGTCTTGGCCCCCCACTCCTTAGCGCAGGCCGCCACCAACGTCAGCCCGCGGCCACCCTCATCCAGCCCGGTCACCTCTCGCACTGCCGGCACACCGTCGCCGCCCTGGTCGATCACCTCGATGCGCACGAAGTCCGCGCCGAAGCCGACGACTACGAGGAACCACCCCCCAGGCTTGCCACTCAAGGTGTGACGCACGGCGTTGGCCGCCAACTCCCCGACGACCAGTACTCCTTCGTCGGCGCAACACCAGTGCCCAAGTAAGGCAGCTACGAAGTGACGAGCTTCGGCAACCTGTTCCGGCAGGCCAGGGAAGGCGCGGCACCACTTGGTCAGCACGTAGACACTCCTCGTCTAGAGGGCTAGACAGCACGAGGAGAGAGTATTCCTACATGCCGCACCGCTCTAGGCATGTAGAGGAATTATTCCTCTACCGAGTGACGCGGGCCGCCTCCAGGTCACGAAACTCCCCCATCACCTGCAACAGCAGGTCCCGCACCTCACCCCCGAAGACGGCAGCCCCCTCGAAGCGGCTGAACATCTCCTCGTACAGAGCGAGATCATCTTCCTCGACCGAGACTCGCTCCTCCGGAAACGCCTCCACCACGACGCTCCGCCGGTCGCAGAGTGTGAAGCCGTGGCGGGGCAAGACCGGCACCGGCCGGCGCCACGGGATGAACCCAAGCCGCACCGTATCCAGACTCTCGATGGCCAGCAGCCGATCAAGCTGGGCGAGCATCAGCGATGGCGTTCCAGGCCATGTCCGCAACACCGCCTCGGTCAACACGAACACCGACTCGCGCCCCGGCTCGTACAAAAGGCTCTGCCGTTCCACCCGAGCAGCAACGGCGCGGCCGACTGCCTCAGCGTCCAGCTCCGGCGACGCCTGGAAGACGTGACGGGCATACTCGGCGCTCTGGAGCATGGCCGGCAGGATCACACACTGAAAGGAGCGCACCAGCCGAGCACCGCGGACCGCCTCATCTACGACGGCACCCGCAACAGTACTTTCAGCAGAGCCGGAATCGATCTCCCCCGCAGCCTCAACCGCGGTCAGCAGCCCGCGCACCTCACAAGCAGCAGACTCTTCGAGCCCGAGCGCCCGACACAGCCGGTCCAGCACATCGAGACTCGGAACCATGCGTCCGTTCTCCACCTTGGAGACGGTCGGCTGCCCCACTCTGGCCCGCTGCGCCAGAGCAGCACCCGTCAGACCGGCATCTGCACGTAGAGCGCGAAGACGTGCCCCAAGCACCCTCATCCGCTCGCGCCGTTCACTCCCCATACCCAGGGTTCTACACCACGAGCCAGTGACCATCAGCCCCAGGAAGATCGTCAACGACCAGCGGGGCAGACGTGATTCAAACTCTCCCTACTGGTTCAAGGCCCGCGCACAGCGCGGGCGCGTGGCGGGGGGGGGGGGCGCCCCCCCGGGGTGGGCCCCCGCCGCCCCCACCCCCCCCCCCCCCCCCCCCCCCAACCCCGAACGACGACGCACCCACAGCGGCCGGG